>DASXFS010000052.1:0-247023 GCA_036489415.1 Occallatibacter sp.
ACGGTCCCTGGAACCTTCGTCTACTCACCCGCCGCAGGCGCCATCCCGGCTGTAGGATCACAGACCTTGTCGGCCACCTTCACCCCCACCGACACCACCGACTACAAGACCGCGACGGCAACCGTCACGCTGACCGTGAACCCCGGCACGTCAATTCTGAGCATCAATGCGACCAGCGTGGGATTTGGCCCTGTGACGTTGAACACGACAGCGACCCAGACTGTGATCTTGTCGTCCACCGGTACCGCGCCTGTGACGGTCAACTCGGCAGTGCTGACGGGGTCCACCACCTTCACGATGACGGGACCCACGTTCCCTGTAACGTTGACCACGGGGCAGACGGCAACACTGAATTTGCAGTTCGATCCAACCGCCGTAGGTGCGGTAACGGGCACGCTAACCATCACGAGCACGTCGTCGGGCAACGGTACTGCGGTGATCACCCTGACCGGTACAGGCACGGCGGCCTCATACTCCGTCGACCTGGCTTGGGATGCGCCCACCAATTCTACGGATCCGGTAGCAGGCTATAACGTCTACAGATCACCGAGCGGCGGCTCCACGTATCAACTTTTAAACTCATCGGTCGATGCCGAAACGACATACGTGGATAGCACAGTCCAGAACGGCCAGTCCTACGACTACATCGTAGAAAGTGTCGATGATTCAGGAATTGAAAGTGTTCCGACCAGCCCCCTCGCGATAACAATTCCGTGATAGACCATGATCCTGTCAACCACTACAAATCTCGGGGCCGTCTTTGTTGTTTCGAGGCAAAAGCCTGTAGCAGTCCGGGCGGGTTCGTGCGACGATAGATCGGTCTGATCGTCAATCTCCTATAGCCTTGGCTCTCACCGGCTTCAGGCCAGATTTGAGTGACAAATCTTCTCCCTTCCGGAATATCCAGAGCAAAGCGAAGACGGCGATCAGCGTAATCCCGAAGAAAACAACCCCTCCCTGGTGATGCAGCTTTCCTGTCAGGTATCCAGGATCAACTCGAGTTCCGAGCATCGCAATCGTAAAAATGCGCAAGCCATTCTTGGCAACTGACAGGGGAATCGCGAGGCCAATCACCAAGGCCTTTCGCCATGGCGAGCGCAGCAGAAGCTGAGCCAATACCATCGTCGTGACCAGCAACATCGAGCTGGATCGGATACTGCTGCACTCTTGGGCAACCTGCAGCGTCAGGCCAGGGATGGTTAGCAGAACACCATCTTGAGCCACAGGCACGCCGAATACCGCGAAGAGCGCATGAGCTGCCCAGGCGGACCCTTGCTGCAACAGAGCTACGATCATGTGTACGACGAGTTGTGGAAGCGGGACTAAGCCCAACAAGAAACACAGTGGAAATAGAACTAATCGCGAAGCTCGAGAGCCAAAGCAGAGTACAAAAGCCCCAATCCACGACAACACGAGTGCAAACATCCTGATCGAGAGCTGCATATCGGCAGAAAGCGATGCTGACCAGCCAAGCCCGGAGCAAGCGATCAAACCCGCAATCACCAAAAAGGCAAAACCCGCTCGAACACTCAGGGTGATCGTCGCCCGCAGCTGTCGCCATTCCAGAAAGATCAGAGCTGCACTGACGGGAAGAATCAAGAGCAAGTATGTGTACTCATCGTCACGCAACGACAGCGCGAATGTGTCGATCAGGGGACGCCACCCGACGAGCAAGGAAACTGCCAACAGCAGGGCTAGACCTACCTGGTGCTTTGCCAGCCTGGTCATGGATTCTCGCATTTGCAAACCAGCGTCAGATAGGTTCTACACGACATCGCTCCGTGTGCGCAACAAACATCGATTGTCATTTCGCCTCACAGAGCAGCAGTTCACTTTTCTGCGTATCGGCCGGTTCGCAGATAAGTTGGCCATCCACCACCTTCGCGAATGCGACGACGGCACGCTCCGCGCCGTCGCCCACAACTCGCCACGATCCGCCGTCTTTGACAATGGACATGCGGCTTCGCGCTCGCCACCAACTGTCGATCTCGCCAGGAAGTGCGAACCAGACCTCTTCCCGCCCACGCAATTCGCTCAACATGGCGAGCAAGTCTTTATAAACCGCCTGCGTCTCAGCTTCGATAATGTAGTCGGGATGAACAATGAAACTCGCCAAGCCGTTCTTGGCGAGAATCATTTCAAGCTGGGTTCTCCACAAGTCGATCGAATGCTCGTTCAGTACATGGAACAGCGAATAATCCTGGATGGTAGTGAGCGGCAGTTCGAGGACGTCTCCGATAAAGTAAGGCATAACGGTGCAGCAGCCACCCCGTTGCGGGTCAAGATTGGCGACATTCGGCGCCGACATATCGAAAGAGAAATCAAGATCCTCCAACCATTCCGGATTGCGATAAAGCACTGCCGATCGAAAGCCCTTTGCCCCGTACTCTCGGCCATATCGATTGATCAACGCAGCTCGGCGTCGGAACTCTTCTCGCTCATCAAACAACCGGCCATCGTGGTTCAGGTCCTGCACGCACACTTCACATCCGCGATTCCGCAATCGGTTCAGGAATTCCGGCGTGACCAAGTATCGCCCTTCAGGGACGATCTGATAAGACGCCTTGATTCCAAAGGAGTCATCAATGTCAAGTAGTTGCTTGCAGAAGTTGTATCCTGCAATAGCTTCTACATCGTGGGTCATCGAGACACAGCCGCGTGCGCCGTTAGGCCAGAACCAAATGAATGGAACACAGTCCACATCGTTGGACCGCGATGAAAGCAACAAGAGCTTCTCGCAAATATTCTCGACGGTTGTGTCAACGGGCCAATTAGGGAATCGCCTGTTCTGCCAATTGACCGCTCGGAGTCTTTGAATGCCCCTGCGCAGCGGGCGGTTCGTAAGGGGACGGAGCCGGTAGTATATATTCTTCAGAGCCTTTTCGAAATTGCCCAACTGATTGCCGGCGTAGCGCTCTAGCCGAAGATTATCGATGACTTCGTTCGGATCAAATGGCAGCACAAGCTGCATCCCATCAAATAAGACATCGGGGAGCGTATCGCAGAGGTGAGAGCCCAGTTGCGCTTGATGAGCACCCTTGGAGGTGCGGCCGTAACATATTGTGTCTGAACCGAATTGGAAGTATCCCGAATCCGGAGATAATCCTTCGCTGAGGCGAAAATCAAGGAATCCCTCCGGACAACGATAACGATCGTGCACGGCTCGAATCAGTGAAGTTTCTTCTTGCGCGGTGGGTAGCGACATTTCTTGAAATTCTATCTGCACTCCTGACCTTTCGCCATCCCACATTCGCGTCGGCTCTGACACATCCGTAATTATGGAACTACTAACCGATATGCCGGTAAAGCAATCTACCCGCGCTGGATGCGAGCGCGTCGGGCAGCACCGAGAACAGACGCCGCGCCGCAGGCATGTCCGACACCGCTTTGTACTTCTCCGTCGGTTTCTGTGAATATCGAAAATATGTGAGCCGCTTGCGGGTGGTCCCGAACTGGTCTTTAAACCTGATTAGGCCATCGTTTTCCAGATCCGTGCGACCAAAATCGATCTGCCCCGAACCTGCTGTCTTGGCTTCCTCGATCAGCTTCCAAAACAGAAACGGCATACCCGCGAGATGATGGAATTTTTCGTCGGAACATCCATACTTGTAAACCACGGTGCCGCGATGATTCAGCGTAAGGATCGCGGCGATGGGATTGCTGCCTTTGCGTGCCAACCGGATTTCCACGCTGGGGCTCATGCATGCAACAAGATTTCGAAACCAGGCCCAGGGTTGCGGGAGAAGCCGATGGCGCCTCCTTGTGATCATCAGCAGCCGGTAGAAATCGTTGAGAAGTCCCTCGGAGCAGCCTCTCTCGTACGAAAGTTGCTCGCGCTCGGCTCGCCGGATGCGGCGCTGCACGCAGTTCTTGTTCAAATTGCGGAAAATCTGATCAAGGGAAGGTGCCAGATTGAGAGTATGAAGCCAGAAGGATTGGCTCGCTACCAGAGGACAGTCCGAATGCATCTCCCAGTAAATTGGCCGAAGTTCGACATATTTCCACTTGTGTTGACGACACTCCGTTCGCATCCACTCTGTCAGGTCAAAAGAGGCGTCGCTCTCATTCAGCAAGGGTTCAGAATGGTCTGCGAAAGGCAATGAAACCAGCCGGCTTCCAGTGATCCAACTTTTGACCTCGCAGAAGACAATCCCATCCGATAATCGCTCCCCCGGCGGCGTCCTTGTCAGCACAAGAGGGCGATAGCCGTAGGTTCCAGCCAAAGCCTTGAGCCAACCCTTGTGATGAAATACCGACGACCTTGGATGAGAAGCAACCAAATCATCCCAACGGCTGTCCAGCATCGGATCTAGGGTGTAGAGCGGCATTGAAGGGTGGACGGCCCAGGATTTTGGACCAGTGGGATACACAGTATAGCTCAGTCGTCGTCGCCAATCACAAAGCTATCGTCGAGTGGCTTGCGGGCTGACGGCGCCGCAGGTTCTTCCAGCGAAGCCTTCCCCGCGTGTGTCTGGAGTCGCCTACTTCGCAGTCGGCGGTTCAGCCAGAGGGAGCCACAAGAAGAACCAAAGCGGGTCCCAAGCCAATCGGTTGAACGGCTCTATGGTTCGTGCCGGCTACGGTCGGCTACGCTGATGAGGCTTGCTTCGCGTTCTGGCGGTTTTGTGTGGCCGTTGCTGCGGAATCCAGCCTCTTTACCTACGAGCGCATCCACTCTCGAAAATACAGCGGAATGAGACGCAGTCATCTGGTACTGCTCGATCTTGTACAAGACTGTCCGATAACTAACCTTAAGAAGACGTGCGGCGGCCTTTCGATTCCAACCCGTTTTCTCCAGTGCCAAGGCGATTGCGTTTCTCTCGGCTTCCGCCTTGACGCTCTGTACTAGAGATCGGAGCGATTTAGAGCCGGACACGCCACCAAGGGACTGACTCGGCCACGGTGCGGTCTTGCCCACACTCCGCACCTTGGACAACGCAGCTACCTCGGGCTCGCCCTCTGCGGCAGACCGGGGCCTTCCGAATGCCAGTTCTTTGTCGCCCACCATCAGGTAGCGTTTCACGCAATACTCCAACTCTCGCAGATTGCCCGGCCAGTTATACGCCTGCCAGGCCTCGATAATTGCGGGCGAAAACTCCCGCGGCGGGAGGTCATAGTGCTTGGCAAGCCGGTGCATGAAGTGGCGCGACAGAAAGGAGAGCTCCTCTTTGCGGTCTCGCAGGGAGGGTACATGAATCGTATAGGCGCTCAACTGGTGATAGAGATCTTCGCAAAGTAGGTGCTCGGATATTGCGAGTTCCACATTGATGGAACTCGCGGCAACGACGCGAACGTCGGCCTCGATGAAGTCGGAGGTCCCTGGTCTGATGAATCCCTTGTTCTTGAGTACCTGCAGCAGGTTCGACTGCAGGCCCGGCGGCATCTCTGTGATCTCATCCAGGAAAATCATGCCCTTTGCGCAGAGTTCCAGCTTGCCAGTTTTGTTTCGCGCGGGTGCGGTCGTGCCCTTTGTTGCGCACCCGAAGAGCTCTCTTTCCAGAAGGTCCCCGGGGAGTGCCGCACAATTCACCTTTGCGAATTCAAATCCGGAACGGACGGACAAACTGTGGACCAAGCGGGCGGTGGTCTCTTTGCCACTCCCATCCTCGCCTAGAATCAGTATCGGCATGTCAGCTTCGGCTAACAAAGCTGCCTGAGTGCGAAGCTTTCGCATGATCGGGCTAACCCCGATAAAGAAGCTCTCGTTGCTGACAAGTTCGACATCATCACTCGATATATCTGCCTCGGCAGCTTCATCCGCCATGGAAATATTTCGCCGGATCGCCATTTCGAGTTGGCCATCCTCGATGGGCCTGATGAGATAGTCGCGTGCGCCCATGCGAATTGACTCTTGCTTCCTGTCATGAGTGTCGGTGTGGCCAATCAAGATAATTGGCAGCGCGGGACGCAGTCGGCGAAGCCAGCGCAAGCTGTGCAAACTCTCTGCATTCCCCTGTGGCAGATCCAGCAAAAGCAGGTCGGGCATTACCCCGGATTGAGTTCTGTCGATCGCCTCCCACGGGTCGGCGACTATTTCAAGCTGCCAGCCGTTCGACTCTCCCATCGACCAAAGTGGACGAAGAACCGCGGAATCGCGGCTAACGACGAGTAGTCTCGTAACTTCGATTGCGTTTTTTGTCATGGACTACCTCCCGTGCAAGTACAAAGGAATAAAAGGGCTCCACACCAGTTCGAGATCGCTTCATGCGACCCGGACGGCTCGGCTCCTCTGCATAGCAATCACCGATTTAATTAGGCTGCGATCCCCTGGCGGAGAAAGATGAATCTCGTCGGGGCCGTCCAAGGCACCGACACGGATCGGCACGCACATTCAGGTCTGGAAAAATGGAACAGAGCAACAACGGAACTGCAACTTCACTAAGGTTCTGACCGACTCGATCGGTTTCTTGGGAAGTGGGATTCCCACCCATAAGGGAGGGCAGCTCCGAACGCGACGTCTATCGGAAGCGTCATCTGGCGCTCATAGTCGCGAGGCATGGTCTACCGCATATCAATTTTGAAGCTTTTCCTACCAATTGCAGCCGATTCAGAAAGCTCTGGCAACTATAGCTTCGCCCTCTGGGCCACATTTGGCAGTGACCTTCACGATCATGAACGTTGCCAGCAAAGTCTGCTGATTCAGAAACGAGCCGCTAGACCCGAACTCGGACCTGCAACGACCAACAACTGCCGTGACAACGAGACATGTGCCGGGGTCACAGGTGCAAGAGCGGTGAAAGCATCGGTGACAACGGGTCCAATAGTGATACCCAGCTTGCAGACTGACGCTGATCGTCTCTTGAGCCACAATCTCTGCGAAGTTGTGCTTCCTGTGAATGCAACTCGAGTGCCATACATGTTCCTTTAATATTCAACGGCTTACGTATATTGAATCTGCACATATTGCAAACTCTTGCACAATTATTTGCCAAAATGTTTCTATTTTGTTTCAAGTGCAGACGAGAGCACGAGGGATGAAGAAGCGCCAGCAAAGCGAAGAGCAGATCATTTCGATATCTGAAGTTATCTATGGTGGAGTAGCTGTGGGCAATACAGGAAGGATTGCAGCGGCACACCTGGAACAACCCATTACTAGCCTGATCATCCGGGCTTGGCGCCGTTGGCTCGCCAAGTCCGGATAGTCATCAGAGAGGTGACGGAGGTGAGATCAGGCCGATTCGCGATTTCCAAGTTGGTTGCGATACTTGAAGAACATAGCTCCGAAACATGAGACTCCAGCTAACAGCAGGAACATGAAAGCTGTTCCTCCCTCCGGCACACCCAGCGCTTCCGTCCACATTTCCTGGGGCTCACCGCTCCCAACCCCTGTCAAAGGATCCGGCGTCAATATCCAAAGGTTAGTCAACCCTGCCAAGTAGCTCGTGGCTTTCGATAGATTGCCGGTAAATGCCAACTCTACGGACGCAACCAAGGCTGTCGCTTTTGCGTCAAGTCCCGAGACGCCTCCCGGGGTAGTAATGTCCCAGATCGCCGAAGACAGCTCCGCTTGAGTAATACCGGTTATGCCACCATAGGTAGTGCCGTTCCCGAACATCAGGCTCACCAGAGTGGCTACCTCGGCATACCCACTAAGCCCAATGGTGTTACCAAACAGCGTGCTCCCTATGTTGCCCGAAGCCAGGCTCGAGGCCTGGTATGCGTTGGCATTCCAGGTTTCACCCGTAGTAATTTCGTCATTGAAGTCGTCGCATATGATCCCAGGTGAGGTCGCTCCATTGATCGTCGCACTGTAGATACCAGCACCATAGTCTCCACCGGAATTGCCCCAGGTCGTGGAATAGCTCCCGGTATACTCGACAGAAACCACGTCCTGACCGAACGCAGGTAACCCAAAGCAAAAAAGAGCCGAACCGGCGATTGCTGCCAACCCTACAGCTTTAATTCTCATCGTTTTCCCTTTCACTCTCGTCATTTTCGATGCCTGTGATGCACTTGAACAGGCCCCTGCTCGGTTAGTTCCATCCTAGCGCGCTGCCTAATATTGTCAAGACTGATAATTTCTGCAACCTATTGCAAACAATTGCAAAATTACCTCCGGGGATTCCATGCACACGTCCCCCGCTTCGCTCATTTTTTTTGACAGCAGTTTATTCTCACTCCGGTTTCCGAGACTGTCAAGATTGATAATTCTTGCGACATGTTGCAAGAATTTGCAACCTACTCCTCAGCATCTTCAAGCCATCGAGAGAATGGAGGTTTCAAGAATGCCGCTCCAGATCAAGCAAGCTGCGGGAGACAAATGCATCAAGCATGTTAGCTCCACAAAAATACCACGGTGGGGCTCAACGCTTTTTATGGCGCTTCAAATTGTTTTTCTACTATCCTATACAGTAGTATGTTGTGCCGACGCAGCGGCTACGTATGACGTTAAAACGGGAGGTTTCAGTTGAGGTCTTTCTCCGGCCGGCAGGCAATACTGGCCCTTGCTCTGATCGCTGCTCTTCTTTCGGCATGCTCACTGGATCCCAACGTGCGCAAGCAGAATTACTTTCAAAGCGGGCAGCGCTACTTTGAGAAGGGCGACTACCGCGAGGCATCAATCGAATTCACCAATGCCATCAAGATCGATCCTGCTTACGCTGATGCGCACTTCCAACTCGCGGAGAGCTATCTGAACTTGCAGCAGCAGGGCCACGCTTATCAGGAATTCTCCCGAACCGTCGACTTACGGCCAGAGGATTACCGGGCTCGAATCGCAATGGCGAACCTGCTGATCCTTGGCCGAGACTTTCCTCACGCGCGCGAACAAACGGACATTCTGCTCAAAGAGCGGCCGTCCGATCCGGCCGTTCATGCCTTGGCCTCAAGCCTCCTGGCTGCGCAGGACAACATCCCAGACGCAATCAGGGAAATTCAGCAAACGATCGCGCTCGCTCCAGGCCGCTGGGAACCGTACCTGAGTCTTGCTCTCTTGCAACTGAAAAACAATCAACCCGATGCAGCCGAGGCAACTTTCAAGAAAGTCATTGAACTGGACCCTAAGGCCATGCAGCCGCGGTTAGTGCTAGGCACTTACTACCAATCGCATAGCCGCCTCGATGAAGCGGAGCAGCAATTCCACGCCGCAATTGTCCTCGATCCAAACACTCTCGGCCCCCGTGAAGCGCTGGCCGGATTGTATCTCGCCGAAGGCAGGAAATCCGACGCAGAGCAGGTTCTGCAGCAAGCCAAGCGCGACCTTCCTCACAATCCGGATAGCTTCCTCGCGCTCAGTAACTTCTATTTCAATATCGGTAACCTGGATAAAGCTGTTTCTGAATACCAGGCACTCTATCAGCAGCGCCCGAATGACTTGCAGGTAAAGAAGAGATATATTCAGCTTCTTATCCAGGCAAAGCATGACGACGAGGCACGCAGCCTTGACGATGAAATCCTGAAGACCAATCCCAAAGACGACGACGCTCTGGTTTACCGAAGCCAGATGCAAATTAGCGGAGGAGACGTCAGCGACGCTGCACAAACGTTGCAGACCGTGGTCAAGAATTCCCCCGACAACATCCAGGCCCACTATGCTTTGGGTGTCGCCCTGCAAAGGCAGGGAAATCTAGACCGCGCCGAGAGCGAGTGGCGAGAGGCTTTGCGACTGAATCCCGATTTCCTGGATGCTCAACGCTCCATTGCCGACGCCGCAATGCTTAAAGGCGACATGAATACTCTCGAAGATGCTGCGAACCAAATCATAAGACTGCAACCTGGGTCTCCGGATGGCTACGCACTGCGCGCTCTTGCCAATATCAATCGTAAGCACTATGTCGAAGCTGAGCCGGATATCCGCAGGGCGATCGCCGCTGCCCCTCAGAGCGCGTTCGGTTACGTGCAGATGGGAAATCTGAGGTTTGCCCAGAAGCAGTTTAGCGACGCAGCCAAGGCCTACCAGGATGCCCTGGACCGGAATGCCAATTCGATAGATGCTCTGCGCGGCCTGCTGAATGCATACGTCGCGGAGAATCAGGCCGATAAGGCCATTGCCCTCGTGAATCTACAAATCGGCAAATCGCCCACCAATAGCAACTTCTACAACTTGCTCGGAGCCGTGCTGTTTCATAGCAAGGGTGACCTCAACGGAGCCGAGGCCGCGTTGGAGAAATCCGTCGCGCTCGACAAGCACAATTACGATGCTTTGATTCAACTGTGCCAGGTGCGTGCCGCCAAAGGGGAAATCGATCAGGCCATTGATACTGCTGAGCAATCGCTGAAGGACAACCCTCGTCAGCCGAACCTCGATGTCCTTCTTGGGGGCTTACACGAGTCGAAGTCGGATTGGAAGAAAGCGGAAGACGCCTATCAGAACGCGCTGGCCCTCAATTCCCAGAATCCCGTAGCCTCCAATAACCTTGCCCGTGTGATGTTGCATACCGGCGGAAACTTTGACGTCGCGTTATCCCTGGCGCAGACTGCGCGGAGAGCATTGCCCGATTCTCCTGGCGTTCTCGACACTCTAGGATGGATCTATTATCAGAAAGGCATGTATCCGCTGGCCATCAACTACCTTCAGGAAGCGCTCAAGCTGCAGGAAAAGAATAAACTGCCCGACAACCCTGATATTCACTATCATCTGGGATTGGCCTACGAGAAGGCAGCTCAGCCGGCGTTGGCTCGGCAGCAATTTGAGCAGGTGCTGAAGATCAACCCCAGGTACCGCGACGCCGCCGAGATCAAGAAGGAACTCGAACACTTGAAATCGTAGAAAGTGGAACCGGTTACATCGTGAACCTGCGCCGTCACGCCAAAGCTTGGAATCGACATGCCAATCGCGATCAATCACGATCCGGTGGAAGTTCACTAGAAAACCGGCGCGGTGACAAATGAATTACCCATTTGCGCGGTCAAGGTACTACAGAATTTTCGGAATTGGTGTAGACCGAAAGCACAGACTCAGGTGGCTTTTTCCTCAAGAAACAGTCCCCCTTCTCGGTACCCACAAAGTCTACGTGTATTCCAAAACTTCTCTAGCAATGCCAGTTGCTTGTTGTTCTCCCGATGCATCCCCTGAGAATCGATTTATTTCGCTCGATCCAACCTTCAGTCGGGTTCGTAGCAGACTGAATGATCACGACCATCCGCCGAATCCCCTGGTTGGACCGTCAATGGGAAACACGCACTAAGCCACTGCTGAAAATGCTGCTGAACTGCCGCGCGACCCAGACGGTTTGAGAACGGGTGATTGGCGCCACTTACCACTTTCGCAGTCACCCGGCTTTCACGACCCGCCAACTCGAGAACGTGCTTCAGGTAATCGAATTCGCCAGCCGCTGCCTTCCTTTCTGACGCCGCCGAAGCAGACGCCTGTAGGATCAGGACCGGCAAACCACTGGATGTCAGCCTCTTCCAGCAGTGGATGAGTCGAAAATTCGCATTTTGCGGTGGATCGTTTCTGCGTAAAAAAAAGCGCACCGCCTTCAGTAGAAACTCTCTGAGGAAATGATAGATGTTGCGCAAACAGCTTCCAAGAAGGCTATCCAAGGCCCATTCATGCACACGTTGTCTAAGCTTCGGTCCTGGGGTCTTGTGGAAGTGAAAGTAAGGCTCCATCAAAATCAGCCCTTTGCACTCCCTGCTGATTGCTGCGGTAAAGATCGCGGTTACCGCCCCTCCGCACTGCCCCATAATGACGAAGTCCGATAAGTTAAATCGCGCCGCGAGTTCCTTGATCTTGGCTGATGCGATGGATGCATACCCGCCGTTGTCTATGAATTGAAACCAATCCTCTGGCGGATCTCCTTCAGAGTCTCCAAACCCTGGCAAATCCAGCCGGAAACATTCATAACCGCACTCCCCGAGCGAGTCGCCCCAATAGACTGCCGCATCCCCCTGTGCTGCTCTCGTCGCGGCAAGTCCGCTCAGAAATACCACGCCAACGCGGCCTGGGTTGATGCGATTTGACCGTGAGTCGGAGATGCCTTCGCGACGCTTGTGATAAGTACCTCGGATAATAACTTCAAGACCATCCAAAGTAATCAGCTCGCGCGCCTTAGTTGTCTCCTTCATAGGGCCCTCCAGGTGGCAAATTCAGGGCACCGGCGACCCACCTGAATGTATCTGCGTATAGATTGGTAAGGTCTTTGACTTCAGGAAATTTTGGATAGGGCATCACCAAAGAAGTTGTCCCTTTGCCGAAGTTAATTATTTTAACTGGCCTCCGATCTGCGTTGGACAATGAGTCCGTGCCCACGACGCTAGCGGGGAAATCGAAAAGAAACGATTCGCGCCAGAGACGGCTCGACCAATAATACCCCTGCAATTCAACAAAACCACCCTCGTCCAATTGCCGGATTGAATCTGATATGGACCGCCGGTTCTCGGGAGATTCGCCCAGTTGATCCAACCATGTCCAGCGCTTGAGCGCCGAGCGAAGGACTTGGTTGGCGTTGGTAGGTACGGACCAGAGTAGAAGAGCGTCACCTACGCCCTTGTCGAAACTCTTCGCTGCGAATATTGCGCCCAGTTCGAGCCCATGGAGTATGAACGGAACTCTGGGCGACCGGCTTGCAGTCCAATCGGCGAGAAGCCGCACGTCTTCGCTCCAGTCCCCAAAACTCATATCTTCGAAAACGCCAGTACTTTCTCCTGTGCCGCGATAATCAAAGCGAAGAACTTCTATACCCCTCGCGGCCAGATATCGAGCCCACCGCACCCAAATATTGTATGATTCTTGCCGTTCTGAAGCAAAAGTGCCGACAAGCAGGACGCGAGCCAACGGCTTGGTCACCTGGTGTAGCACCGTAAAAAGGTCTACGCCAGGGACAGCAAAGTATCCAGAACTCTCCAGCAGATTAAGTTTTGTCTTGGTCACAGCCTGCACTTATATTGCCTTCCATGAAGAATCAACCATTTTCCGGCAGCGCCGGAGACTCTCCGGCTCCTTGCTTCTCAATGGGGCGAATTAACAACCGTACGGAAACTGACCTGACCCCAAATTCCGTCCAGATCGGTGTCTGAAATCACAGCCTTTGAGGCGCCCCGGATTTCTGTATCGAGCGGAGTGCGACGATGTCGGCCTCTTTGTTGTTCTCACTGCATCGCTGCCGATTCAGAGCACGAGCTTGCGGCAGTAAAAACCCTCGGCGTAACCGCTCGGGGCATTGCATTCCATGCCGCGCAGCCTCATAAGAGAAAGAAATGTACGTTCTTCAAACCACTTCTTGTTACGTTGGGACTGAAACACATCCAGAAGATACCGAACTTTTGCCAGGGACACCTCAGCTTCAAGGGGCACAAATACGCTCGGCTGTCCCAAGTCACCGTCGTACTTTGGGATTTCGTACTCCAGAATCAGATGATCGCGAAAAGTATTCCTGGTCAATTCCGAGATGAGACGGTGATCCTGGTGCGCGTCTTTCCCGTTGTGGGCGAAAATCAGGTCCGGCGATATCTGCTTAAGCTCTTCCTCAAATACCTCCTTCACATCGCGGCCCACAAAGGGCATGAAACCATCCTGGAAGCTCTTGAGCACCGGCCCTTTGAGCCTTGCGCCAGCGAATAGCTCGGCACCCCGCTGTGCTTCCGCGTTGCGGACTCCGATGGCGCTAAAGACCACCCAGTGAACTTCGCACTGGGGGTGCTCCTTGACCAGGCGAAGGATTGTGCCTCCACATCCAATCTCGATGTCATCGGAATGACACCCCAAGCACAGCACACGCAATGGCTTGCTGCTGCTTGCATTTAGGATGGCGTTGATCATTCACAGGCCTCCGCTTCCTTGGCTTCGAGAAGACGAACTACGCTTAAGCGTTCCGCTGCACATTTATCAATCAGGCAATGGCAGGTTGTATCCCTCACAGTATACGGAAATCTTCGTGAGGTTTTCAGCAAGCTCTAGTTTGGGTATCGTTGAGACGCTTACGAAAAGGGATGGTGGATGACGTCCAGCAGCAGCTTTTCAAGCTCGAAGATTCCGCTTCGTACCCCTCCGCGAGTTTTCCACCACGAGTTAGGGTTGAACTCGGAATATGGCGAGCTCACTACGAGTATTGTTAATTGACGATTGCCCAAGCCGCGCCGAAGAATTCGGCTCAGCCGTCGCGAGTGGTCGAATGATGTGACCAGCACGACAAAATGGTAACCTTGGCTTTCACACCAGCCTGGCAAAATCGCGCCCTCTTGTTCGCTTCCAGAGGTACTTCTTGAGATCCGAATGACCTTCCGGACTCCCAAGGATTGAAGCTGGCGGGTAGACACCGCTGCTCGATCTTCATATGGAAGACCTCGGCGCAGAAACTCAAGGTCGACTGCGCCTGGAGGGTCATCAAACACCGCAACCTGGTTCGAGACTCCACGATGCATCAAGTCGGCCGCTTCTAGTGTGCCTGCACCATCAGCATCTATGGCCACAACAATGACATCGGCGGATTTCACGGAAGGCTGATCAGCAACAAGCAGATACCCTGCCGATCTCAGCATATACGTGCGGCAAGCCGGTACGCTTGCCGCTAGAATGGTCAACAACAGAGCAGCTCCGGCTAGCCAGTAATAACGTGAGCTATTTCTTTGAAGAGAATTGGTCATCGAGTGCGCATCAGTACTTCGGAGTGATTTGCGGTTATGTCGTTTCTGTTCGTGATGCGCGGTCATGATCGGGCTGTCCGGCGTGTCCAGTCAGGGGATGATGAAAGGGGTCTATGCGTTCTCGGACTGATGACCTCAATATTGAATAATTTGCACAGGATATAGAGCTAATTCACGAAGGTCCAGCAGATTCAATCCTGTTTCTTGTCGGGCGCTAAGGTTTTCTGCCCCAACCGAGGCCACGGATTCTGAAACCCGAACTTTTGCGCAAACCGCCCTCTGAATGAACTCAGATACCCCTCAATCCCCTTAACAAATCTGCCGATGCATTCGTATTCGACCTGGCTGATCCTGAAGTGTAACGCGGGCGCCAGCTGTTCCACTTCCTTTGCGCTGCGCCATCCTACAATGGCAGCCGTGATGTCAGGGTGATATAGAGTCCAGGCCACCGCCACCACGCCGGGGGCTACTCCATGTCTGTTGCCGATCTCGCGCAGCAGCTCCACCAGAGATAAACAGCGGCTCAATCGCGGCTCGTGGAAATCTTTCATCTCGCGTCGACAGTCGTCGGCCGGCAACGTTGCGATGGCTTCTTTGGTCATCGAGCCGGATAGTAGGCCAGAGAGCATGGGAGAGTAGTTGATAACACCGATGCCCATCTCCCGGGTAAAAGGGAGAATCTCCGCCTCAATGTGGCGGCGCAGCATCGAGTAGGGTGGTTGCAGGCTTGTAATAGGCGCGATCCTTTGCACGCGTTTCATCTGCTTCACTGAAAAATTGGACACACCGATCCATCGGATCTTACCCTGTTCGCGCAGGCGAGCCAGCGTCTCCCACCCTTCCTCGATGTCGTTCTCCGGATCCGGCCAGTGAACTTGGTAGAGGTCAATGGTTTCCACTCTTAGGCGGCGCAGTGAGCCCTCCACCTCTTCGACGAGCGAATCGGCCTTAAGCGAGTTATACAACGAGCCATCTTCGCCCCAGCGCGAGGAACACTTGGAGAAAATATAGGGTTTGTGGGGCGAAGACTTTAAAGCGTGCGCTACCACCTCTTCCGAGTGCCCCAGTCCGTAGACACCTGCGGTATCGATCCAGTTGATGCCCAAATCGAGTGCGCAGTGGATCGCCGCGATCGATTGTCTGTCATCCTGGGGGCCCAGAGAGTACCGCCAGTTGCCGCCTCCAAGTGCCCAGGTACCAAATCCGACCGGAGACAATTGGAGATCGGAATTCCCGAGGATTCGCATGGAAGGCAAGGTACTCCCAGTCATCCATCGACCTTCCTTTGTCATGGCTATCTCTTTCGGCCCACTCGCTCCTTAGACGATATTCTCTTGGACTGGATTACAAAGCCGGCCCCGAATCACCACTCGAGAATCGATCCGTTAACGCGCCTTCATGGATTCAACTGCGTAATCGAGGGGTTTGGACGTTGATTTTTTCGGGACGATTCCTGCCAACTACATTCCCACCGTTTCGAGTGGAAAGCGGCGCGCCTTGCGTTGACTCGCGTCGAGCGGCAGCATTGACAATCGTCACAACAGCGCTTCGAACCGCCCCTGGGCACTGTGCCGTTCCACCAACTTCAACCAGCAGCACCCGCCGCCCCTGGTCTAGCGTTACTATCGCTCCTGAACATTCGCGGTGGGATAATTTGCCTGACGGTCGTGTTCAGTCTACTGCCGATGAAAGGGAGTTGTGCATTTTCGAATTGTGCTTTCGAAATGGTCGAACCTGGCTCTTTGCAGAAGAGGATCACCTGGCAAAATCCCGCTCGACGGTTGAAGCAAGCTCCCTCAAGGCTCTCTTCCTCGTCTCAAGCATGGGCAATGGTTGCATCTCAACGAGATTGAGGATTGATTCCCAACGATATGCCCAATCATGCTTCAGAAGGCACTCGGTAATGTTTCTCTGTCTGGCGATCTGTTGCCGTTCGGGCTCTTTATCGAATTCATGAATCGCTGAGACGATCGCATCGGAAGTGAATGGAACCTCGGTGACCACGTCTGGCCAGGTGAATATCTTGTCGAACTCGGGGTTGTTAAAGGGACGCATTCCGATCATGAGTGTGCCGGATGCACCTGCCTCAAAATAACGGTAGCCGAATTCACTCACACCGCCGGTTTCTTCTGGCCGGTCGAATTTGCCAGGGCTCACGATGAAATACCGGCTTCTTTTCGCGAGGTTTGCCATCATTAAGCGATGCTCTTCGAGGTTATGAGCATTGAGGGCATTGATCGTGTCGTAAACGTAGAACTTTCCGTCTTCGCGCGCCATACGGAGCAGCGCCTGATGCGTGGGTTGCGCACGACGGCCAATGCTGAGCACATCGATGGATCTTTCCGGGGGATTTGGATACGGGCAGAAATTCAGCGTGTCGATTCCAGCAGGTAGATATTGGTTCTTATTCTTGAGGATCGCTTTGAACGGCTCATTTGCCACAAACATAAAGATGACATAATCGAATTCTTTGAGGACTTCGATACAGCTCTTAAAGACAGGAATATCTTTGAAGTAGAATTCGGGGATCCAGCAGACCGTCTTCTTGCACTTTTCGCGCAGGTTCTTTATCGCCTTCACGTGGAGAAGTTCCGAAACCTTCTCGCACACAGTGATGAAGAGGTCGTAGTCGTTTTCTATACGGATTTCAGGAATGCCGGGATTGATGGGGATGGGCGCAATTTCACCCAATCGCATCGCCAGACTCTTGCGTCGGGGATAGGACGGCTTAGCCTTGGGGGCGATTACATCAACTGAGTCGACCTCCTGAATGATCCTCTCGAATTCTCTAAAAGGGCACCGCCAGACGTCCTGGTCGTAGATATTCTTGTGTGAAAATAATAGAATGCGGGATTTATTCCGCTGATCCTGATCGTTATTGTTCATCATCGCTTCCTCCGGCAGTGATTAAAACGTGAATTGCAGTTCACCCGATGGAGCATTAAGCCAACTCTTGTGGTGCAGGGTATCGAATTTCCCAGGAGTTCTCGTTGACGAAGTGTTCGGTTAGTCTCCTGATTGGAGGCTATTTCGTATCGAGCACCGCATACTGCGTGATCTGTGTTCGAGTGAGTTCACCCAAGTCGGTTTGCTGCTGGAAGGACCGATACCAGGCCACAATCCAATCGAGGGCCGCATCGAGGGGCAACAACGGACGCCAATTCAAAAGCCACTTTGCCTTTGAAGCGTCGAGCTTGAGTAGGTTTGCCTCATGCGGATGAGCAGCGCTATCGCGCGTCCAGCTTGCCTCGTTTTCCCACAGGTGAACAAGCCTATCCGCGATCCAGGAGACCGGCCGCGCATCGTCTTCCGCTGGGCCGAAGTTCCATCCGGAAGCAAATATCTTGGGGTCCTTTTGCAAATGCTCGGCCAAAAGCAAGTATCCGCGCAGCGGCTCCAAGACGAACTGCCAAGGGCGTGTCGCGTAGGGGTTCCGGATGAGGCAGCTCTCCTTTGCCAGGAAGGCTCGCATCAGATCGGGAATTAATTGGTTGGCGGTCCAGTCTCCTCCACCGATAACATTTCCGGCACGCGCCGATCCCAAGGCCACGCCGTGACTTTCATGCGCGCCTGGAGAAAAGAATGAGTCGCGGTAAGCGCTGGTGACAAGTTCCGCACAGGCCTTGGAATTGGAATAGGGATCATGTCCGCCGAGCTTGTCCTCTTCACGGTAGGCCCAAACCCACTCGCGATTGAAGTAGCACTTGTCGCTGGTGACATTGACGACCGCGCACTGCAGATCGAGCCGGCGGATCGCCTCAAACAGGTTAACGGTTCCTATGACGTTTGTGGAGTAGGTTTCGATCGGATCGACATATCCACGCCGAACGACGGTCTGTGCGGCCATGTGGATAACGACCTCAGGCCGGCAGTCGCCGATTGCTTTCTTCATACGATCGAAGTCGCGAATGTCGGCGACAATCGAATGCAAGGAGCGGGCAACCTGGGCTTGCTCGAAGAGGCTAGGAGTTGTTGGGGGCGCCAGGGAGTATCCTGTCACCTCAGCTCCGAGCGCTTCAAGCCACAAGGAAAGCCAACTGCCCTTGAAACCTGTGTGGCCCGTGAGAAACACGCGGCGATTCTTCCAGAAATTCGGATCGGGCATCATAAAAATGGGTCAGATCCTCTTGCTTGCCTGTCTATGAATCCGTTCATACGATCTGAGCCTATTTTGCCGCAGCGTGTTCCGCGACAGGCCATAGAGCGAGTTGTTCGCTCCACAGTTCATCGACAACGCCGCGGTCGGGCAGAGTGACATCGGTGAATGAGATCACGTCGTCTTTACGCAGGTCTCGCCGGAGGACGCAGTCCTCAGACAGGCTCAATGGAAGCGCGTTGATACTACGCGCGGTGTCAGAGTTTTCGGTAAGCCCATAAGCGCAGAATCCGCCGATTCCGTCGAGCCGTTCACCCGCCCGCATGTCACGCTTAGCCATGGAAATGACTTCGCACACAGGACCGGCAATGGGCGCAACGGTCGCATCACCATGGAGGACAGCGCGACCGATGGTGGAGGCGATTTGAATATGGGGCAAATGGAAGGGAGTGTAGAAGGTGTAGAACGGGCCATCACCCATTTTGACGTATCCCATTTGCGCCTGCTTGAGCTTGTTGTCTTCATAGACGATGACAAACGCTCCTGTATATGGAGCGGCTCCAAGAGCATAGTCGACCAGTCCGGTTGCGAGCATTTGATCGGCCGGCAGCAGATTCGCCATCTCCCGAACATGCTCGCAGGGAGGTCCATACATGCCCCGGCGACCAGCACGGAATCCAGTTGCGTTGGCGAGAACCGTTGTTTCCATCGACAGCTTTGAGGCGTCGGCAAAGGACGTGACCTTTTTGGGATCCTGATCGTGTTTTTGCGCAAAACCGCGCTGCGTGTCGGGATTCCGGTAGTGATCGACCATACCTTTCAGGTTTCCCGCAGCGACGGTACGCAATCCGGTACCACGAAGATAACGCAAAAGCGTCATCGCGACTCCAGGCTCTTCGCCGTCGGTGTGCGTGATGACGACGCCACCACGTTTCGCTCTCGCATTCAAAACCGGACCAAGAAATGAATCGAGTTCAGCATTGACCAGCACGACGTGTTTGCCGTGATGAAACGCGTCCAAGACGATGCGCGTCGCGTATTCGATGGTTCCCGTTCCCTCGATGATGAGATCCACAGCCCCGCAACTGGTCACAACTGAAGGGTCGTCCGTAAGAATAGGAATTCCCTGGTCGATGGCGGCTTCCGCTTCCCTAGCCGATTGGACGTTGCGCCACTCGCTGACGCCTGCTTCGCGAAATGCGCGCTCTCCGCGCTCACGCGTGCGATTAACGATTGCGGCAAGCCGGATCCCTTGAGGGGGCGTCGCCATTTGCAACGCAATCGCGCGGCCTGCGGCGCCTGCCCCGATCACGCCGACACGGATGGGTTTCCCTGATTTCTCGCGCTCCAGCAGTGCAGTATCAACAATCATCGTGAACTCCCTTCGCCAATCAATGGCCAGTTTCGGTCCTGTTCGGACATTGCCGTTGGTGTTTGAGGCCATTCGATTCCGAACGCAGGATCGTCGAATCGGACACCTTTTGCTGCACTCGGCGTAAAGTTTTGCGAAGTCATGTAATACAAATCCGTGTCATCTTCAAGGGTCTGATATCCGTGCGCGCAACCCTCCGGGATATATAACATCCGATAGTTATCAGCACATATTTCAACGCCGTACCATTGGTATCGAGTTGGCGAGTTCTCTCTGAGATCCAAAACGACGTCGAATACTGATCCCCTGGTGCAACGAACCAATTTGGCTTCGGGCGCAGGACTCACCTGAAAGTGCATGCCTCGTGTTGTTCCCTTTCGCCGGCTGAACCCGAAGTTTGCCTGCACGGGAACGAAATTGATGCCCGCTTCGGAAAACTCTTTGACGCACCAAGCACGGAGGAAATGGCCCCGGTCGTCCTTTCTGAGGATTGAATCGATGACAACGGCACCGGAGATCGGTGTCGGAAGAAACCGAAGAGACTGTCCCACGATTTACTCCATATCTTGTTGAAACCTCCCATGAATGGAGGTGTTTGTCAGGCCACACCGCGTTCGTGATCGACACGAAATCGTAGTGGCAGGGGGTTAGCGAAGAGGAGAACAGATAAAGAAGTATTCAACTGCCATCATAGGGCTGAAGACGGGTATGTTGAAATTCACCAGCATTTGCAACGACCTGAGCGAGTGTTTGCCGGGTTGCTTTTGCCGCCAGTGGTGAGAAGCGGGAAAATATGTTTGCACCCGATAGAACTCGCTCAAGGCCCTTTTCATTGCCCCGGGGGACTGGACATTGTTGTAGTTGGGCCACACTTTGCCGCGAAAGTGGCCGAAGTTGATGTAGCTAAGGATAAACTTGCCGTCATCCTTCAGTACGTTGCGAATCTCGAGAAGTTTTGCGCTTTGCTTTTGACCCATGTACTCGAAGAATCCCAAAGCCGTTACAAAGTCGAAGCGGTGATCGTCAAAGCCGATCAGTTGTTGGGCAATGTCGAACTCTCTCAACCAGGGGGCCGGTTGATGAATTGCAATATCGATGCCGAAATAGTCGATGCTTGGACGCAGAAGCGGGCGCAGAGCAGCCGGCCCGCATCCGACGTCGAGCAGTGAACATGGTCGGGCGGCAGCCATCGTGTTGATGAATGCAGCGCACTTCTTCAGCCGAAAACTCGGTTCGACATATTGCGCGTTCTCTTCGATCCAATAGTCTCGATCTCTGAAATTCGATGCGGCTTGCTTCATTGAATCCTCGCGATCTCGAATGTGGATCTCGTGTTCGCTCGACCTCTCTACTGGCGGTGAAATCTAGCCGCGATGGGAGCAACCGACGGTTGGGTCCTCATTTTGCGGCAAATTCCCCAAAGATCAGTTCATATTGCTCTTCTAGAAGGATACGGTATTCCGCGGACTTTTCTGCGATCAGCGGCTTGACTTGTTCGACTTGCGCTGCAAGCCTTGTGAACTGATCGATCAACTTGTTGACATCTAATTCGGTGAGCGCCTGGCAGTAGTCTCTGAGCCCGACGCCATCTAAGAGGCAGTCGTTTTTGGGATCGTAAGAGATCGAGACAGCTGGGATGTCCATCATTAACCCAAGCAACAGATTGTGAAACCTCGGCGAGATGACGATGTCGACCTTTGCGATTTCAGCAATCAGATCTTCAACCGAATCGCCTCCCTCATCGTTGATGCCGGACTCCTCATATTGAACGCCTCGTTGTGCCAGGAGGGCTTTGAGTTCGGCTCTCGTGGCCGCGTCGTGCCTGGCATCGCCTTGAAGAATCCGGACCGAGTACTTATGGCTGATGAGCCATTGAGTGAATTCGCACATCTTATGCAGGTAGGCTGCGTAATGAGCCTGATGCTCCTCATCACTCCACATATGGACGTCGCGGTGATCCATAACGCCCAGACCAACTTGGCGTACCGCGCCATCGCCCGCCGGGTGCTTGCCTAGTGATCCCTTGGCAAGGCTGAATACAAGGTCGGGAAAGACAGGATCTTCGTCTCCGATGAATCCGTTCTTCCGGATTCGGTCCTTTGAGTTCTGGTCGCGAAAACTTCGGTAGTCGGCTAGCGATAGAGCTTTCGTAATGAACCAGCGGCTAAGCCTTTCGTAGATGGGCCCAACACCGACTCCAACAAAGCGAACTTTGCATCCGGCGAGTCGCGCCGCAGCGGTCCAACGGAAGACATGGTAGGGAAATCCAAGTGCCGAGGTTGCATAGTCGGTCAGCATCCCGGTCCCCGTCATAACAACCAAGTCAGTACCGCGCAAGGCTTTTACGGCAGCAGCCCAATCGATGATCTCGTTCTTAATTCTTCGCACAACGCGAAAGGGTTTGGAAAGGCGCCCGAAAGGACTCGGCTTCGTCGGACGGCCAAACGTCTGCTTCGTTACTGGGACCGCAGGCAGTCCATGACGCCGAAGAGTATCGGCCGGGTCAAAGCTAATGGCATAAATATCGCTGCCGGGCAGATAACGGCGCGCGCCCTGAAGGATGGACTGCAACGTGCATTCGTTGCCAAGGTTATGGATTCCAAAGATTCCAAAGAAGGCAACTTTAGTCCGCTTCGAATTACGCTGACCGGAGGCATTTTGCGAGATGGAGGGAATCTCTTCTTGGACCAATTGGGGAGTCACGGCTTAGCAAACCTCACTTTGAGGGCATGAGCGATTTTGTTTGTCACAAAGAATGCACTTTGGCGCGGATCGGGAAAGAGCAGCATCAAAGCCCCTCCCATAAGGACGCCGACGGGACAACATACAAGGAGCTGTACGATGGGGTGGGCGTTTGCCATCACTCTATATGCCAAAGCTGTGACGCCGAAAACTGTTACCCAGCATGGCAGATGTGTTATGAGTCCCATCCAAAGGTCACGAGTTTTTACCGGCCCGTGCCTGCCGGCTATGTAATACACGATGGGCAGACGGATGACTAGGCTGATAATTGCAAGTGAGGTAACGACTCCCATAGGTCCCCAGCGAAGACCCAATAAGTAGGCGACTAATGTGACACCGCCGGCAATCGTATGGTTCTTTAGTTGGTCCGAGCCTCTTCCTTGGCTTTCGTAGATCCATGTGCAAATCGCAGCCAAGGGGCTTGACACGGCGACGATGGAAAAGGCCGCAAAGAGCGGAATAACGGCAGCCCACTTAGGGCCAAGAATGACGAGAACTATTGGTTTCGCGAGAGCCAAGCACATCGCAGAGAATGAGAGAATGACGAGCGCGAGACCGCCATACGCTCTCATATAGCTGCGGCGGTAGCGTTCAGGATCCGCTTGCAGCCGTGAAAGCACGGGAATGAGAACGGCATTAATTGGAGTAACGATCTGCTGAATGGGGCGGCCTAATAATACCTGCGCTCGGGTGTAAAGACCGAGTGGAGCCGGTCCATAAAACCGGCCAAGCAAGATGCTGTCACAATTTATTGAGAATTGCCCCACAAAATCAGCGAGGCTCAGGTGCGCACCGAACATCACCATGGGCTTGACGCCACTGTTCCGAGAAGGCAATTTCGGACGCCATCCGGATACGACCCATGTCATGGCGAGGGTAACGGCTGCTGTAACCAGTTGCTGTGCAACAAGGGCCCAATATGCGAAGCCCATCCACGCCATCACACACGCGCTCAAGAAGCCAATGGCAAGCGATGTGAGATCGATAATGGCCAACTCCTGAAACCGCATCTGGCGCGTGAGCAATGCCTGGTGCTGGACTGTCGATCCAGTGACGACAAAAGTGAGCGACAGGAAAAGCATAATGCCGAGAATCCGCGGGTCGCGGTAAAACCATGCGACAAGCGGCGCAAGCGCCGCGCAGAAGGCGGTGAGGATTCCGCTAAAGCCGACATTGACCCAAAACAGGTTGGAAACCTGTTCCTGCGTGATTATTTCGCGCTGCACTGTTGCGGTTGAAAGTCCGAGTTCCCTAAAGACACTTACAACTCCAGTGACTCCGAGAACCATTCCGACGAGGCCGAAGTCCTTCGCGTTCAGCAGCCTTGCAAGAATGGCGGCGGCAGCAAAGTTCAGAAGGAACTTGCCGCCCTGCGCGCTGATGGTAATGAAGCCGCCTGTAACCGCGCGGTGACCGAGGTTGGCGACCAGATCATCAGTGCGGAAGTGCTTTTCGCGCAAATCCTCAGTCGAAGCCAGGACCTCACCAGAATCCACACTTTCGTTGGTGGAAAGTTCGACTGACACAGATGGCTGACTTTCCGATTTATTTTCGAACGCTGTTTGCATGGATCAGCCAAATCTCCGACACTTTAGTCCGATTTGCGAAAAGATTGTCCACTCTTAGCTAAGAGCGGCTGTTCCGCATCGTTCCCTTGAGGGCGAGAAAGAGCTTTGAGGAAGAGTGCCTCAACTTGTCGCCTTCTTCTCGGCGCCATGATTGCCATTCCTCGACCACACCTGCCAAGGCGCACCTCCTCTCGACCAGAGATCTTCCAGTTGCTGTCTTTCCTTAAAGGTATCCATGCAAGCCCAGAAACCTGTGTGTCTTACGGTAATGAGTTCCCCGGCCGCGATGAGCCTTGCGAATGGTTCGTTCACGAGGTCTTCACCAGGCCGGATGTAATCGAAGAGCCTTTGACGAAAAACGAAATAGCCGCCATTAATCCACGTTTGCGATGTTTCAGCGTGGTTAACGCTGGTAACGTTACATTCACTGTCGGCTTGAACGAGGTGAAATGTCTGCGTGGGCTGGACTGAAACAAAACAGGCTGTCTTGCCGGATTTCACGAGACGGTCGATTACCATATCCAAGTTGATATCCGTGAGTCCGTCAACATAGTTGGCAAGGAAAATGTCCTCGTCCTTGACATGATTGCGGACCGCTAGAAGACGTTCGCCAATCAGCGACTTCGAGCCTGTGTCAGCAAAGGTAATTCTCCAATTCGTGAAGTCCTCGCCGAGGAGCTGGACATTTCGGCCACCGTTGGAGAGAACAAAGTCGTTGGAGAGAGCCTCATTGTGATTGAGGAAGAATCTCTTGATTGCCTCACCCTTATGACCCAGGCACAAGACGAAGTCCTTGTGCCCGTAGTGGCCATAGTACTTCATCAAATGGTAAATAACAGGGGCGTCGCCAATTGGGACAAGAGGCTTGGGCACGTTCTCGGAATACTCCCTCAACCGCAACCCTAATCCGCCACAAAAAATCACTACTTTCATAATCCGCCTCCGCTCACAAGCGTTGAAGATTTCTTCTGGATCGAGGCTGAATGCCTGCGGGATCCGAAAATGCGTGCTACTGAGATGTGTTTGTTTTTCGATGCTGGAGCCGGAAGACCTTTAGTCGGTCGAATTCGATTCCACACTGACACAGTTCTTCGTCGCGGTATTCTGATGCCTTCCCTGCTTTTCAAATGCGCGCTCATAGGCGGCGATCAGATTGCTTTCTGAATACTCCCATGCCAAAAGCTCTTCCACGCGCTTCTTGCCGATGGCCCCCATTCGCTTTCGATCGCCAGGGTGATCCAGGAGCCATAGAATTTTGTCAGCAAAGTCCGCCACCAGATTATCTCCATCGCTATATAGCGACGCATCGCTGGCGGTGAACCGGCCTTCCTTGAGATTGAATTGAACAATTGGCTTTGCCAAAGCCATGTATTCCGCGATTTTGATCATGGTTGAGATGTCGTTCATCTCACACGGCTTGTCGGGATTCACACAAACATCCGCAGTGGAAAGCACATCAAGCAAATCAGTCTCTGATACGCGGCCGGTGAAGTTGAACATTTCTCCGAGATCGCGATCCTTGACCATTTGCCGGAGAGCGGGTAAACCGGGCCCGCCGCCGACACAAGTGAAGTGAACGTCGGATCGACCACGGCTGCGGATATTCGCAGCGACTTCGATAAGAATGTCGAGACCTTCCTGAACGCTCATCGTGCCAACGTATCCAACCAGGTAATCCTTGCCGTACTTCAAGTCCGGCTTCGGAGGAACAAGCCGAAACGTTACCAAATCGGGGCCGTTCCGAACGACAAACACATCTTCAGGACGGTGGCCACCGCGGGTCAATGCAAGCCCGCGATAGCTTTCGTTGGTTGCTATTACGACGCTGGCGGCTCGATAGGTCATCCGCTCAAGCCATAATTGAATCTTAAAGAAGGAATCGCGCCGCTCGAATTTGGAAACATACAACTCAGGATTTGCGTCGTGATGATCAAAGATGTAACCCACGCCGAATAACTTGAATGGCAAGGCAATCAGAAAGATGTCATCGGGTGGGTTACATCCCTGGATGACCCTGAAACCGTGGGTGAAGAAGATCCACCAGGCGAAGATGAACTCCCACAGAAGAGCGCAGCTATATTCCCAAACATATCCGAATGGAGTGTTGCCTTCTTTGGGCATCGGATGCCGATAGATATGTACGCCCTCGCGCACCTCGTGCGTTTGAGTGTGACCATTCCCGCGCGGAGATAGAACCGCGACCTCGTATCCTGCGCGGCGCAAAGCAAGTGCTTCCTTCCAAACCCGCTTGTCAAAAGGAACGGGGAGGTTCTCGACGATGATGAGTATCTTTCTGCTTTTCATTGGATGTGGTGATTCAGAGTGATTCGTACAGCCCGGCAAGGGCGCATAACATGGTTGCCTGCCCCCAATGCAATGTGGGCGTCTTATTCACGATATGTTTTGAGTATCTTCGGTAGTAGAAATACCCGCTTCGATCTTGCATGTTGGCGATGGTCCATTCTGCCGTCTTGAAAGCCATCGGTAGCGCAACCGGGTCAAGATCTCTAAACAATGTGAAAGTGTCGATGGCCTGCGAACTGCACTGAATGTCGAGGGGCAGTGTCTCGTGGCTGTAGTAACGAGGGGTGCCGTCGGCGAGAAAGAAGGTGTTCTTCCAGTATTGATAGCCGCGCATTGTCACGTCCATGAAGCGATCGTCCTTTGTGCTCAGAGCGTAGTGACGGAAGCAGTCGAGGACGTAGGCGGTGTGGAAGTTGTCGACCCAATGTAGATTGCTCTTTTCGCCGTAGTACCAGGAGCCGTCAGGGCGCTGATATTTCGCTGTATAGGCCAGAGCCGAACGAGCCAGCTCGAGGTACGATCTGTTGCCGCATGCGGCATAGGTTCGCGCCAGCAGGCTTGCGCCCAGCGTGTTGGCATTGTGAACCATCGTGTCCTTGCCGGGGACATAAGCAATACAAACTGTATCTCCGTCGGGAACAGCCGTAAGATCGCGCACGATGTGTTCGCAGGCGCTGACCGCCACCTGTAAGTATGCGTCATTGCGAAAATGCTCGAACCCGTCGAGAAAGGCGTGGCCGATAAGAGCGGTCCACACAACGGTGGGTACACCTTTGGGGAGGTAGAAGGTACGCGCCTGGTAGTCAAAGTGGTTTCCCCAGCATGCGCCGCTATAGCCGCATGACTGGTGTTCAATCAGCCATTGGAGTGCTGCTTCCGCCTTGCGGTCCCACTCGGATTGACCGGTGGCCAACTTCATGCGAATGAATCCGCGAGCAAGGAACCCCATGCCTTTGGTGGAACGGTCTGGAGCAATCCCTAACAGGGGGCGCAAATTGAGCGGGAAGCGGCGCACGCCCTGGAGAAGCACAGTGCGAAGCAGGGCGCTGTTGAACGTGAGCGCGCGCGCAAATTTGGAATTCAATCCGTCGAAAGTATCGTAGCCACGATAGTCGTGCTGCTCGAGCCACCGGGAGAGCCGGGTAATGGACTCAAGCAGCGCCGGCTTTTGAGCAGCCAGAGAAGCGGACGCCGACGTCGATTCAGGCGAGGATAAGCTGGCTGTTGGCACTGGCGCTCCTTTGCTGAGTGATTCTGACAAAGTCGACGAGGCTCTGATCGGCCCTGAGTTTTGTTTGAACTTGAGCGAATTCCGGGTCGTTGTTACCTATTACGACCGTCTGCGCATGTCCCAGCACCGCATCGACTGTGGGCAGCATAAGTCGCGAAATGTGTGGAATGCGGTTGAGGATGAAATCACGATTCGCTCCAACGAGGGCTGCGAGATTCACATTCCGGTCATATATGCGGAGGTCATAACCTTTCCCGATCAAGCGTTCGATGACTTCGATGGCCGGGCTTTCGCGGAGATCGTCCGTTCCCGCTTTGAAGCTGAATCCCAGGATTCCGACGCGCGGGTTGCCGCTCTCAATGACCGACTTCACGGCGCGCTCAACTTGCTTCTGGTTGCTGGGGAGGATGGAACTCAAGATCGGCAATTCTAGATCGTGGATTTTTGCCTGGTAGGCTAGGGCGCGCAAGTCCTTGGGCAGGCAGGACCCGCCAAATGCGAACCCTGGCTTGAGATAAGCGGGCGAGATATTCAACTTCCTGTCCTGGCAGAAGATATCCATCACAGCCTCGGCGTTGATGTCGAAGGAATCGCAAAGGTTTCCAATCTCGTTGGCGAAGCCAATTTTCAGGGCGTGCCAACTGTTGTCGACGTATTTGACCATTTCAGCTGTGTTGAGGTCGGTGCGGATAAGCGGAGCATCGATGCCTTCGTAGAGCGAAGCCAGCAGATCGCCGCTCGCCTTATCGGCTTCGCCGATCACTGTTTTAGGCGGGCGCAGGTAGTCGCGAACCGCCGTACCTTCTCTCAGGAATTCAGGGTTATTGCAAATCCCAAAATCTTTCCCCGCCTTCTTACCGGAGAACTCCTCAAGCGTGGGAATGACCACTTTCCTCATGGTTCCAGGCAGGATAGTGCTTCGGATCACGACTGCGTGCCAGGCCGATTTGGCCTTTAGGCACTGCCCGATCTGTTCACAAATCCTGCGCATGAACCGAAGGTCGAGATTGCCATTTTGCTGGCTCGGAGTGCCGACACAGACGAAGGAAAGGTCAGTTTCCTGGATCGCGCGGGCCGGGTCTTGTGTGGCGCTGAGCGAGCCTTCCGCTACAGCCTGGGCGATGAGCTCGTCGATTTCGGCTTCAACAATGGGTGACTTACCCCGGTTAATGTGGTCGACCTTGTCCGCAACCGGGTCGACTCCCAGAACCTGATGGCCGCCAGCCGCGAGGCAGGCAGCCGATACAGCGCCCACATAACCTAGTCCAAAAATACTGATTCTCAAGATGTTATCTCCTTAAAAGGGGCCGTGGCATCCGTTCCGATCATTTATACCGGCCTGAATTGTTACAAAGAGGAAAGAGGCGTTGCTGCACAGCCTACAGCAGGAGCCCGGCAGACTGCTCCTAATTCTCAATCTATTGCAGGAACCGACAATGGCAGGTCTGGAAGTGCGGATACTTCTCTGACAGCTCACGCCACTGCGCACCGGTGCCCCGCACCCACAGCACACCGTACAGTACCGCGCGCGTGTCATACCACAGACAACCACGGTTATCCGCCCGCCGAGCCCCGCGCAAAACAGTCTCGACGATCAATCACTGTTCGTCGGTCAACTCCCAGCGTCCTGCCTATCGGCATTCACGGGATCACACAGAGCAATTTCAGAATGCAACAGTTTTAAGTCTCAAGGGTTTATGAGATTGGTTCTAGGTAGTTCAAGCTCGTTTGCCCAGCTTTCTTGTGCCGAGTTACACTTGGTCCAGTTTATTCTGCACGCTTTTTCGCCTTGGTCGCCGGCTCACACAAAAAGTAACACCAGAGGTAACTTTCGTCGCACCGAGAAGCCGACGGTATATATTACTCTTGTATTTGATTGGCTTCAAGCCGATCATAAGGCTGTTTAACCCGGCAGACTTGGCGAGACATCGAGATATCGCCCTCGCATCAAGTTAAATGTGAAGGAGAAACCCGCAATGTGGACCCGTATTTTTCTTTTCGGGCTTTTGACAATCAGCAGTTGTCCACTTTCGTCTAGCGCGCAACAACAATTGTGGACTGGAATTCTTGATCCGTCCCGCGCTATCAACTGGTCCCAGGCGGGAGCCGGTGTGACTCCCAGCCGGACGACGATCTGTAGCACACTCAGTGCAGGCGCAACAGTGGCGCAAGTCAATACGGCGATTGCTAATTGCCCCAGCGGGCAAGTCGTTTATCTCAATGCGGGTAATTACAGTTTTGCCGGGCAAGTTTTCTTCAACAACAAGAGCAATGTGACTCTGCGTGGCGCGGGACCCGACCAGACTTTCGTGCAGTTCACAAAGCAAGGGGGATGCAACGGTCTGCAGGCCGATGTTTGCATCATGAATGGAGACAATAATTATGGCGGCGACCCGCATAACGTTGCGACTTGGACGAGCGGGTATGCTCCCGGGAGTACGTCCATCAAGCTCGGCGCCGTTACGACGGGGAGTATCTCCACCCTGCAGGTCGGGAGTCTTCTCATTCTGGACCAGATGGACGACACGACAGATACGGGGAACATCTATGTCTGCCAGACGTATGGGGCAAACGGTGACTGCAACCAGCAAGGCGGCGTTAGCGGACGCCCCGGCCGCGGGGGGTTCCAGACGGTGACAGTGACCTCCATCAGCGGTAGCGGACCCTGGACGATCGGCATCACCCCCGGCATCTACGCCCCGAACTGGAGGAGCAGCCAGTCTCCCGGAGCCTGGTGGTCGGGTGCCCTGCCGGTGATGGGCGACGGAGTCGAGAACATTTCGCTGAACCACGAGGGCTCCAACGGTTCCGGAGTCTATGGGATGGGGATCCAGTTTGTGAATGCGACAGACGGTTGGGTAAACAACGTCCGCTCTCTGAACGATCTGAATGGGGTTTCCGAGCACGTCGAGACCTTCCAGTCGACCCATATCACCGTGGAGAACAGCTACTTCTTCGGGTCGAATGATGCCTCGGAGGGCTACGGGGTGTCCTGCGACTTCAACAGCTCCGACAACCTCTTCATCAATAACGTCTTCAATCATATCGCTTCGCCGCTTATGATGCAGGGGTGTGGGGGGGGGGTGTTCGCCTTCAATACGGCTACTGACGATTACTTCGGGGGGGTCTGGCAACAGGGGGACGGCCATCACAGCATTGGGGACATGTACGACCTCTTCGAAGGCAACGAGGACATTATGTTCACCGGAGACGATATCCACGGGACGAGCAACATGTTGACCTTTTACAGAAACTATTACAACGGGCACGATCCTGCAACCGAGACCGGCGCGAAGACGGACAACACCACGGCGATGAATCTCAGCGCCTATAGCCGCTATTACAATCTCGTCGGCAACGTCTTCGGCACGGCAAGCTATCACAAGGTCTATACCGATGAACCCTCAAGCACGACCGATTGCGGTGACGGCAAGTACTACCTGTCTACCAATGAACTCGGGTTCTCCGATCAAGGCGGCACCGCCTACACCGCCGCGTGCTACGGATCGAGTTTCAACATCTATAATGACCTCCTCACGGAATCTACCATCATGCGCTGGGGAAACTACAATGCCTGCACCGGCGACGCGGCCTGCGGAGCGGTTCGATTTGTTTCCAGCGAAGTGCCGAGCGCGCTCTCCGTGTACGCAAATGCCGTGCCTTCCAGCCAAGTTCTGCCCTCTTCATTCTTCTTGTCGGCTCGGCCTTCCTGGTGGCCCATTTCTACTCCCTGGCCTGCAATCGGACCTGACGTTTCCGGAGGAAATGTCGCCAGCCTCGCCGGCCACGTCTATCTCACGCCTGCCGCGAACTGCTATCTGAATGTGATGGGCGGGAAGACGGACGGCTCAAGCGGGGCACTTACGTTCAACGCAAACAACTGCTACACGGCCTCATCTTCATCCGGCCCACTGCCCCCCACAAACGTCACGGGAACGGTTCAGCCACAATAGAGGTGGAAAGAGACAAACGATGCCGGGTCTTTTCGAGAGGGCTCGGCATTGCTTATGGATTAGAGGGAGAGCGAATTCGCGCCTGAGCCGGGAAGAATACTAACGAGTTGGGCGCGGCGCTAGAAGGCTTTGTAGACAATGTCGGGGACGGGTTGGTTGAGCAGAATTGTCGTCACCAGCGCCGTAAAGCCAAATGCACACGCATACATCACCCGGGCGTAGCGGCTCTGGAACACCGGCCCTTCGCAAGTTCTGATGGACAACAGCGCGGCGCGCAGCCATTCCCACAGCGCCAGGACTGCCGTAGCGCACAACCAGACTGCCAGCCATAACTCAAGCCACGCCCACGCGCTCAGGGCGCCAAAAACATTGTGGATCTCCGCCCATGATCCCCAGAACCAAAAGAGAGTGAATGCGAACCAACTGAATGTGAGTCCGCGGGCAAAAGCCGCATAAGCGGGATTGGCGATGAGTGCCTTGTAGCGCTTCCGGTCTAGTGCGCCAGCCAGCCCATACTGCCAGAGTTTGTTGATCGCAACTCCTCCGCCTTGCATGATGCCAAAGATAATAAACTCCGAAGTGCGGCCATGCCAGAGACCGATGAGGAAGAATGTGACGAAGAAGCTCAAGATGCCGAGCGCCGGCTGCAGTGGCGGAGCCGAGATTCGGCGCATCAAGGTCACCAGAAGCGGATTGAAGACATAGGTCTTGAGCCAATTTGAGAGCGTGATGTGCCAGCGGTTCCAGAAGTCAATGAAGGAAGTTGCGGAGAAGGGCCGATCGAAATTCTCCGGTAGGCGCAAGCGCATAAGGCGCGCCAGTGAGATTACGATATCGATATAGCCTGAAAAGTTTGAGTAGAGAAATAGCGGATAAAGAACAACAAGACACATCGCAGCAAAAAACCTTGCCGAAGGGGACAAGTCGAATGACATCCGGGCGAGTGCATCCTGACGAAGCATCTCGAGGATTGTGGCCAGCACATTGACTTTAAAGAAACCGCGAACGATGCGCTCCAATTGCAAGCCGATGACATCGGGGCCCAGTGCGATTGGCTCGGCGGCAAACTGGTCGCGCGCAAACTCGTCGTAGCGCTGGATGGGACCCGAGACGAATGTGGTGAAATTCAGCGTGTAGAGGAGATAGGTCCAAAAGCCGATCTGCTGCTTCTCGCCGCCCTCTCCAGCCTCAATGAGCACGTGCAATACGCGGAAGAAGATATAGGAAAGCCCGAGTGTGAAGTAAGGGGAATGGAGAAAGATTCCTTCAGGAAGGAACGTGTACTTCTTGAGCCAGATGTAGCCGAAAACAACAGTAACTACAAACAAAGGGAGCAAGCGTGAAAGGCCGCGCTGCAGGAGCACAAGGCAGATGAACCCCGCCAGTAGAAACCCTGCCAGTGGCACCAGTGTGAAGGGGTGTCTCTCAAGCAGGCCAATGAAGGTGAAGCTAGCCACCAAAAGCACTGCCGAGCGCCAATGGCGGGAGCGACTGAAGTTGGAGACTAACGCCGCAGCCAGACCAAAAAAAACGAATTGAAACGACGCTGCATCCACGGCTTTTATCGTCTCTCCAATGCGGCCTGCGTGCGGTTCACTCTCAACGCGGAGACAGCGCCATCGGTAAGTTCCCTGGCCAACAGATTGGAGATCATTAAGTGCCCTTCCGGGTTAGGATGCCCATCCGCCGGGAAGAACCCCCGCTCTGGAGCGGGAACTGTGCGGATGTCAGGCAGAATATCGATATAAGTTCCGCCATGACTCACAATGATTGTGCGCAGTTCGTTGTCAAGTTCGTACGGGTCAAGATCGGGCTGCCATTTTCCGTTGGAGATCATGGCCACCTGAATGCGAGTGGGCAGGAACACAGCGACAACAGGCACGCCAGCAGCCCTGGCCCTGTCGAGAACATCCCTCGCGTAGCCGTCGAGATCTTTCAGATGCCTTAACCGAGCTTGGCTTGGCGTGGCATTCAGGTATTGGGCTTCGCCGGTCCTGTTGCGAGCCAAGAACTGGCTCTGACTCTCAGTTACACCGATTAAGTGAGTCAAGAGCACGAAAGAATGGGTATCGCGCCACACGTCATTGATCTTATGAACGAACGACGAGGCAGCCGAGCTTACCTGGCCGCGAAGGCGGGCCAAAGCGGAAGATACCGGTGGAGCGTCCTGACCGCCGACGCTCTGTCCCGGGAATGGTTTCGGCGGACCGTCGGGCACATCCTGAGACGGCTCTGTGATTGACGCGATGCGGACGTCTGCATAGTTGAACACCCAGAGGACCATGTCGGGCTTGGCTGCCGTTACTTGATTAAACCGCAGGGCCCAGTCGTGTGCGGATATTCGCGGCAGGCTTTCGTTATACAGCTGGATTTCGCGCCCGGTCAGTCGCGAAAGTTCCTTGGGCAATAATGCAGCAAAGGTCTGTTCTCGCCGCACACCGTCTCCCATCGCAAATGACGTGCCGATCATTACAATCCGGAAAGCGCCGGGGGGTTTCGACGTGCATTCAACCTCGGTATAGTCGCCACAACTATTGAACTTCAGTTCCATCCATTGCCCTTCGGCCATCTTATACGGGCACACGCTATTGGGAACTCCCTGTGGGCCGGAGGGGCTGTTTACGACGCAGTTCTTCCAGTTCCCCTTTTCGGGAAAGATCCATAGCGCAACCAATTCCGTCGAACCTGCGAGAATGCAAACGGTCAACAATCCGAGCGCGGGCAGCAAGATCCAGTCCCATCGCCACCGCTTTGCTTCTGTCGAAATCGCTGTGTTGAGATCGTTGGATCGGCTCACGCAGGGACCCTTTCCGCTGCAGCTGCGAAGCCTTGAGAAACAAGTTTCATCGGCGCACTTTCGGGATATGCGCCCTCTACGAGCAGTTCCCAGAACGTTAGCCCGGACTCTTCTTCCGCCACCTTGGTAAAACCGAGTTTGGCATAATGATCCACGACGAGCTTATTGCGGTCTGTGGGACGGTAGACGCCCTTGAGTTTGCGAATGCCGGCGCTGCGCGCGTGCTGAAGAATCTCGCGCAACACCATGTGTTCTACTTTGCGTCCCAGAACGCGGCAGCTCATCAGCCAGGTATCGATCTCCCAAACCTCGGGTTCACCGGGACGGCAAATCACCACACTGATCATCCCGTTATCGCCAAAGGTATCGGCAAGACGCACCTGGAGAGTAAAGACATTCGGATCGTGCTCAGCCTCCTCTACCTCCGGCTCGGTATAGCGACGAGTAGTTAGGTTGTATTGGTTCGATTTATTGATGAGTTGCGTGATCCGCGCGCGACCTGGCCCATCGAACGGCAGGAAGGTGATGGTCATCTCCAGCGATTCAAGGTAGGCGTCGACGCCGCTCATCTGTTTAAGCAGGTCGGCGCGGCGGGCATTGTCCTGATAGAAACCTGCGCGTTTGAGATCCTCATCGACAAAGGCGACCGCCTCAAAGTAGCCTGCAGCAGCCAGTGTCCGCGCATAGTATGCCGGGTCTTCGGGAAGCTCAGGAACGGCGACTTGGGGAAGCAACTTACGGACTAGACCGCGTTCGACGGGGTTGTCGTCGAGAAGAACCAGGGAGTCAATGCCCAGCGACAGTTCTTCAGCAATTGCCTTGAGATTGCTCGCCTTATCGTTCCAGTTGGCCTGGAAGACGGCGATGTGATCGAGCCTGAGCAGCATCTCGGGGTGTTTTAGGAAGGGCTCGCGAGCGACTTCGTCGGTATTCTTGGATGAGATTGCGAGCACGATTCCGCGGCTGGCCAAATCGAGGGCGAGCCGCTGAACCGCCAGATGTGCTTCACCGCGGGCGTCTCCCTGGGCGATCTTGATGCCTTCGAGACCGTCATCTCCAATGACGCCGCCCCAGATGGTATTGTCTAGATCGAGCACCAGCACTTTCCTGCTCTTGCCGCGAATGGCCGCAAGAATGCGCGCCAGATGATCACCATAGAGAGGAATCAATTCATCAGAGAAGGCGAACTTGCCTAGATTCCACAACTGCGGATTATGCCATTCGGCCAGCCCAACAGTTTCGGCGAGAAAAGCAACATCGAAGAGCACGTCGCCCGAAGCGCGAATCATTGCGGCGAGCTCACGATTTATCTCGTCAAGCAAATAGCGCAGCGTACCCGGAAGCGCCCGGTCGAGACTGCCGAATAGCGATTCGGGCGGTGGCGCGAAACTTTGAAAAATGCAAACCGCATTGGAATTGGCCTTGATGCCGTTGCGCAGCGTCTGCAGATAACCGAGGGCTCCTTGGACCGTCGCCGAGGCAGCCTCCGCGTTGCCGAGCGAAAGCTTGAGCGGAAGAGCGCGATAGTCCATGGCCAGCAGTACCGCGTCTGGGTTCGAGCTGTTGACTGTTGAGCCTGGGGTAAGTGCCTCCTGAGCGATCTGATCATAGGAAGGCTGGATAACTTCAAGAGCAATGCCATGGCGCGCGGCGCTGGCCACCAGCGCAGGCAAAGTCATATCGATCGTAGAGTTACTCAATACTGCTAACCGAAGCGGCACCAGGGGATCGAGTGACTTACCTTCCTTGCGCGCTTTACTGACAGCTTTGCCAAGTTTTGTCAGCTGGTTAAGATCGAGGGCGTAGGAAGCTAGCGCACGCATCTCAGGGCCAAGTGAATCATCCGAGGCAGCCAGAGCCTTCAGACTCTCGGAAAAGTCTGGCTTCGGACGCGGCAGCCATTGCAATTCGGAATACAGTGAATTCATCGATTGATCACCGGCTGTTTTCCAAAGGGGCGGGCAGGATACCCAACGTGCTCCTCGATGCCCGCGTTTTGATTAAAGCGACTAGATCGCCCACATTCTCCAACTTGCCGATTTCCGAAGTCGTGAACTTGATTTTGAACGCTTTTTCGACAGTAAGGATTAGGCGAATGTGGGTCAAGCTATCCCATCCGTCGACATCATGGGCAGAGAGTACAGGTGTAACTCTAATCGAATCCTCATCAAAGACATCATGAAAGATCTCTGTAAGACGGGCATATATCGGCGCTTCATCCATCGTGGATATCCTCCTTGGAATATGCAGAGATTCACCTGTCTGCCGGACCGTAGCTCCGGCTATCAGTGCCCCGGAAAATCGGTTCGTGTCGACACTGCTCCCGTATCGCCGCGATACTCCGGCACTTGGCAATTACATGACAGGCAAGATGATTTCGTCCAAGCGCAACAGATCAAGAGACAGAATGTCGCTTACCCATTCCAAGCTGATTCGACGAAGCCTCGTCGAGGACGACGTTAAGAGCAGATACCACAGGCAGGATCTGCGCCCCGGAATCGACCGCGTGCCTCACGACTTCCTCGAAAAACTCCGGGATGCAACCAAAAGGGCTGGGCGCGGCAGAGATATCGTGGGTCGCAAAGATCAGCCAGCCCCGTGCTTCCTTGTTCTTGTCGATCAAAGCCTTCACGAGTTCGACTTCGCCGCCTGCCTTCTCTAGAAAATATGCCGACAACTGGTTGAGATCTGCAACGCCGGAATTGAACCTCTGTCCTCCACCCCTGCTGCTCGAAAAATATTTTGACACCGCACGTTTCGACATCGGCCGCGGCATGCTGATCGGATAGGAAAAGGACTTGAAATGATAACTGGGGATCAATTCTGAAAGAGCGAGCCGATTTTGAAGAACCGACTCTTCAAACGCCCGTGGTTGCGTCTGCCATGAGTCGCAATGAGCGAAGGTATGGCATCCCAACTCATGGCCGTCCCTTAAAGCTTTCGTCAGATCCTCCCCGACAAAAACTGGCCCCGATGGAGAATCTTTGCCTAGCAGCCCGAGGGCGGTGTAGTAAGTCCCAGAGAGCCCTGAGCGCCTTAGAATCTCTCCACCCGTCAGCAGCGCGGATCGGGGAAAATCGTCAAAAGTGAAGGAGATTATCGGCCGGCCCAACCGAATGGGCTGCGGCCTTCGGAAAAGATAACCCGCGTAGGTTCTCCGAACATGCCGATTTACCTTTTCCAAAAGAAGAAACATCCGAACCAAACTCCGTCCTTGCTTGACTGGGTCGCATAAACAACCCCTTGCATCGTAAGATCTCCGCGGCAACAGGTTTCGAGCCATTCGTCATTGCTTTTGCATGGACTTAACGCAATCCTTGACGGAATGGACAGGGAATATTTAGAGGGGTCTTAGAGTTTCTTGCACAGAGTTGGAAAATTGTACGCTCCTTAACAATCTTGACTCATTTGCTATGCCTTCTTCACTTCAAGGCCACTAGTGAGCCGCTTGTCCCTGCTCCGGCGTATCCCTTCCAAAAGCTTCGAGTATCGCAACCCACTCACAGTGACGCCGCGCGAAGTAAAGAACACGTGCGTTCATCAACCGGGCCACATCGTCCGGCGTCAGTTCCTTGATGCCGTGAAAGTAATCCAGATGCCACCAGTGCACTCGAAACAGAGGATTCTCGCTTTGGAAGTCTCCCTCTCGTACATCACTATATATTGAGGCTGATTCTGCTTGGCAGCAAGCAAATTCTGGCGTGTGAATGAATCGATTTCTGAGATTTCTTGTGGGGGCTGCTTTGTATAACCAAACCATGGCACTGATAGTTCGCTGGAGATAGGCCATCGAGCCACCACTTTCAACTGGGGTCGATCTGCCAAGAACTCGGCAACCGACTGGTGCAGCGCAATATCATCCAGGTAGGCTAGGTTATCTTCAGGCCTGAATAGAAGCCAGTTCGTGTATGGGAACAGGGCGGCTACGAAAGCTACCGCCGTGAGACTCGCGACTGCCGGCCACCATTTCACCCGTGAGGCAATTGCTGCAACCGATGCCAGGACAACAAGTGGGTAAACTGGCAGCATATAACGAGCATAAGTTACAACGCCCACAATGGAGTGCAAGGTGACATATCCGGCAATGACCGCGGCAAGCGTTAACCACGCGCGGCTGACGAGCTTGTGCGCAATTTGCCCGAGAACTTGGGAATATCAAGCAAATTGTTGCCGCCAGTCCGGTCAGGACATAGAGGTTGAGATATATCAGCAGATGCCAGATGTGTTGAGCGCCCGCCAGAACAATGCGCGCCGGGTTGAGCGTACCATGGAGGTTCTCATTCACGTAATGGGCGTTGCCGAAAACGCTGCCGGACACATGATACAACCACATGAACCAACACAGCAGCACGAACACCGGTATCAGCAATGGAAATGCTGCCTTCCAGGCCGACTTGGTTGCCGCTCCAAGGCTGCGCTTGTGATCTCGGATGGCCAGTACGATTTCCAATGTAAGAACTGCCAGAGGAGCAACAAACGCGGTGTCCTTCGCCAAAACCGCCAAGCTGAAAAGCACCCCCGCTCTCCAATGCCACCCACGTAAGTGGGCTACGAGCCCCCAAAGAACAAACCCAGCCGCCGGCATGTCCAGCAGCACCATCGTACTCTCTGTGAAGAAGACTGGGTAAACTGCGGTCAACATTGTTGCAGCAATCGGGACCGCGCCAGTGGTAAGAAGCCGCCCCAGCCGATAAATGCCAGCCAGGGTCAAGGCCGAGATCGTAAGCATCGCAATCCGCGCGACTGGAATGCTAAATCCAAACAGTTTCCACCAAATAGCGAGCCAGATGTAAACCAATGGAGGATGCGACTCAGCGCCAACCGTACTAGGGATGAGATTGCCAGACACTAACAATTCCCGGGCAGCAGATGCAAAGTACATTTCGTCCCAGAAATAAGGAACGTGCAAAAGGCCAAGGTGGGCAACAATCATGCACAGAATCAGGGCTATCAAAGATGTCGGCCCGTAAAATACGAGTCGCCACTTCAAATTCGTCGTACGAGTTTCGGTTGCTCCGATTTCGGCGCCCCTATCGATATCTCGAAAACTTGACACGGCATCCACCACCTTAGTTGAACCGAAATTTCCATTGCACCTTCACGGCTGCGGAATTGTTCTCTTTTGAACTGCAATAATGCCCAATGTGCTGAGTATCGACACGAGCGGCATCAGGGCAATGGAGTATCTTGCCTGGGCCAAAATGGCAACGTGGACTGAAACGTAATAACCTATAAAGAGGAGAAGAAGGCCTACGGCCCTTGCCTGCTTATTCCTGAAGCAATGGATCGTGCCTATTGCTGCAAATACAAGATATGGCAGCTGCAGTATGGCGTTAAGAGCAGTCGCCGGCCAGGTTTTTCCTGCGATCCAAAAGTTGAACATATTCTGCCCTAAACATCGAATCAAGAGAGCTGGAGATTTCTTGTAGTTGGTAATAACCTCTCCCATTAGGTATTTGGAAAACGTGATCTCATCGATGCTTTTATAGAAGGTCTGGTAGTACCCTCCTGGACCGTCTTCGAATGGCAGTCCCAGGCTGCTGGCCACCTTGTCTCGTTCGCGCGATGCCTTCCGATCAAGCAGCCACATTGGACTGCCATCAAAGAGATGCTCGTTAATATACTGTCCGGCTTGAGCAGACACTCCCATAACACTGGCTGTGGGCACGAATTTGCCCGTTAGTGAGTAGTTGCGGATGATCCATGGAGAAAGGACGGCAAGAGAAGCAACGATCAGGGCAAAAATGTTTCTACAGATGACAAGCTTACTTGACCGCCGGCCATCAAAACAAAGAAGGTAGGCAAGAAGGAAAAGCGGAAAGAACATCGGAATGCTTCTGACGAGCAGTGTGAGTCCCAGAACCACGCCGCTCAACGCGTAGTCAAGCAAACGGCCGCTTCGGGTTGCTCGATAGATGCTCAAAATGAAGACAGCAAGAAGGAAGCCAAATGTTATCTCCACTCCTCCGCGGCTCTCCGCAACCAACGTGCCTGGATAGAAGAGGAACAGCAAAGGTGGGCCAAGCAGCACGACACTGTTGCGACGCCAAGCCTCGGGGGTTAATTCTCTGGTTATAAGGATCAAGAGGCAGGCGGTGAGAAGAGCCAAAATCATATTCGCAATCTTGACCGCCACCAGGCTCTCTCCGAACGCCAAGATAAGACCCGCGAGAATGAGAGGGTAGCCTGGCTCCCGCATCAGCGTCCTGGCCGTATCCGGGTAAAATCGATAACCGTTACCGGCCGCAAGGTTTTCGGCGAGCTGATCGTAGCCATCGGCAAAGCGATCTTGATTGTAGGACGGAGCCAGGCGACGACCTAGAACCGGAAGTGCCACGAAAAGAACTGCAACGTGAACCATTGCAGCCACGACAAACAACCACACTAGTCGGTTTTTCATCTCGCACGGCATTCCGGTAGCGTGCTTCTCCGAGGGTCCGAGCCGATGATCGAGTTGCTTATCGATTCGCAAAGGCACCGGCTCCGTGACCTGGGATTCGTGCTTCCGCGGGCTCGACAGCGATCGAGACTCGTGCCTTGTGCGGATTGTGGGGGAATTCAACAAGCATCAACAGCGTCGTGAACCAAATCATGCTCATCCGCGAAAACTGGGACTCCGAGAGGTTATAGCAGATCGCCACGATTAGAATGGCAAAGCGAAAGAGCACGTAGCGATTTAATAGGCGGTCCTTGAGTTCAAGGCGATTCACGATGCGAAACCCGCAGGCGACGAGCATGAGAAACAATATCGCCAGACCAATGAATCCTCCATCTATGTAGATGTCCAAATATCCGTCGTGAGCGTTGGGGACAGTGGTTTTCATTGCCTGTTCTATGGCGAACCCACCTGGCCCGCCCCAGAAGCTCCAATACCCGGCGCCGATCAAGGGATTCACAGTGCTGAGGGTGATTTGGTCCCATATATTAGCTCTGCCGGTAAATGTCATGTTTCGCCCTATTGATTCAACGACCGGGGCAATGACCGAAGCGAACTGACGGGAAAAGAACAAAAGAAACGGCAGCGACAAAGCTCCGGCCAGTATCGCATGGCTCACCGCTTTCGATGCCAGCCAACCTTTCCTCACGATTAAAGAGATGCCAATCACGACACAAAGCAGGGCTGTCTTGCTTTGCGACATGTCCAACAGCCACAAACCCATAAGGAACAAAGCCACGCGATCCCAAGGCAAGTGCTTCCACCGGAACTTCGCGCTGGGTCGGCGCGTTTCCAGGTAGTCCCAGAAGAGAAAAAGCATGGAAATCAAAACCAACTCTCCCAACGAATTCTTCTGGAGCGTGACGCCGGTGAATTGAAGCTGGCCGCCCACGCCATAGACGCGCGAATAATTGGGAAAGTATTTGATAAACAAGATCGAAAGTGGCAGGAGGACAGAAGCGCATCTGACATATACGGCTCTCATCGCCTGCAGCGAGTCGCTTTCAGAAAAGATGAGACTGATAACAAACAACAACCCGAAATCCTTCACCAATCGTTTGAACGATCCACTCGGATCTCCCGACCAGAAAATGCTTGCTGCAAAATAGAGATAAAAAAGAAGGATTGCTGTGTTGCCCGCGAACAGTCTGCTCCATTTGACTCTCCGGGAATGGGCAATCAGGAAGGATCCGGCAAGCACGAGAAAAAAAAAGGCTTGGTCGATCGAGCTTCCAGTAACATCATTCCCCATATCGTTCCGTGCTTTGCCTGTCTCATGCATGATGCTGCCTCCACTTGAGAGCCATAGCGAGACAGGCCTTGATCCGAGCATCAAAACGAGAATAGTCGGTATCCATACTGCGGCACTTACCTTTGGTCGGCGCCTAACATCGCGGACCAGGAGCCACGCGATCACCATCAGGCAAACGCATAGGGCCAATGTCGGCATTAGGCGGCAACTCCCAGTTCATGATGGTTCAATTTGAATCCAAGAACAGCCGGTGTTGGAGCTCCATGGTCAACAATCTGGTGATTTCCGTTGTGTAATTCCGGTCACCTCTAGTGTGGTGGAACACCATAGCTTCCACACTTTTTCGTTGGACGTATGGGCGAGAAAGGCTGCGAGGATCAAGCAGAATCTCTTTTACGTAGTCGGACAGCGCGTCGCGGTACCAGAGCCGAAAGTGGCAAAACTTGTGCCGCCCAAGGAATAGCCGCTCCAGACGGAACCATGAAAGACGATGATCGAGTCGCGCCAGCCATTGAGGCATCCCGTAGTCATAGGCGTATTCGGCCTTAAATGTAAATTCGAGGTAGCTTCTCAGCATTGGCGGCATCCAGCCGGTTGCGCCGCCCAAACCGCGGTCGGTGGGAATGCCTTGCAATGCGGCGTTCCCGTCCGCGATCAAGCGGCTGCAGTCACCGCTGTCCTCGAAGATGTTGCTCTTCATTAATTCTGACCGCGGCGCACGAAATGCCGTGCGTACGAGGTCGTTATCGAGGAACGGGGAACGCACAGAGAGTTGAGTCTGCTCGAGCGAGAGCAGACCATATTGATACCAGGGTGCCTGCTTGAATGCTGTGAATGAAACGGCATGACCCTGGCAGATAGCGTTGTAGGTCACTCTGGCTTGACCCACGCTGGAGAGGAACTCAGGCTGAAACAGTCCGGGCGCAGGATCAACAGGTTTGAATGCGCGGAGACGGCGGAGGATTTCGCTACCGTAGTTGCCGGTCATTCTCACCGGTGCGATGCCAGCGACGATCTCGTTCAAATAGAGGTCTGGGCTGCGACTGACTGCCGCACAGCCGTCACTAAGATAGACAGTTCTCTCCGCATAGTGGCCAAATCGTTTCAAGAACTCATCGCCGAGCGGAATGACCTGGTGAGGTTGTTGCCAGACCTTGGCAACTTTGCGCGCGACGATCACATCTTCGCAATCGCGAAATGGACCGCCAAACGTGTAGGTCGGAAGTGACTCAGGCTCGGCCTTCATCCATGCCATAATCATGCGCGAATCAAGGCCACCCGTGAGCGAAATTCCGATTCGCTCTTCGCCACCAAAGTACCGGGGGAGATTGTGGGAGAATACCTCTCTCAGCTGCGAGTAATAGGTTTCCGGATCGAGCGCGTCTTGGTCCTCCCATTCGCCCGCTTCAAAATACTTGCTCTTATTCTGCAGAACGCCATTCTGAAAGACCCATTTCGATGCAGTCGGCAAAATTCGGATATCGTGAAATAGGGTCCGGTCCTCCAGAACACAGCCGCAAGAAACGAACTCCCCGAGACCTTGCGGGTCTGCGTTGCGCAGTTCCGGGCATACGGCGAGAATTGCCTTGGCCTCCGGGGCAAAGAAAAATGTGCCGCGGCCTTGATGATAGTACATTCGCTGCATACCGTAGCGGTCGTTGAAGAGCGTCGCGGTTCCAGCCGAGCGGTCCACAAGGAGACCCTGAAATCGACCGTTGAGGCCCTTGGGAAACTCTGGATCCTCCTCGGCGAGATGCACGAGGTAGTCCGAAGGCTTGCCGGCAATCGTATGACCCTTGGCGCGCAAAGACGCTGCGATTCCCGGTTCAGGGTACTCCTCGCCGCTGAAGAAAAGCGTAACATCCTTCCTCTCATTGCAAAGCGGCATTCCATCCGAGAAGGACCCTTCGCGGGCTACCCATCCAACATACAAACCAGACCGTTCATCGCTCCACTTACCCGTCACGTAGAATGTTTCGTGGCACAGGGCAGCGATCATGCGTTTCAGTCTTGGCTCGGCGTACTCACGGCCGTTTCTGGTTATTAGACCAACGATGCCTGGCATAGATGATGAGATGAAGCGATTGCGGTCCAAAAAAGAAAGAAGAACTGTCAAGAACGGATTGATAGGATGGAGAGTTTGGAGCCGGCGGGGGGATTTGAACGCCCCATCAACCGATTACAATTCGGCCGCTCTATCATTGAGCTACACCGGCTCTTGTACGTCGCAGGAGATCGTACCATTTCACTCTCGCGGCGACAAGCGCTCGAATGACGTTGCGGGGAAGGATACTAAGCGGGCTACGATACAGTTTGCATTTTACACTGACCTGACCCCATGGGGTGAGAGGAACATAGTAACGAGGCACCAACATTTCCTCAAAACCGTTGCGAATCTTGAACTCTCTGAGACTATCTTCACCTTTGTTTCCGTAATTGAATCGGGCATAGGTGAGATACTCCACACCGCGAGCACTGCAGAGCTCGGCGGCTTTTGTGACAAGCGCGTTTGACGGCCGCTTGTCAAAATGGGCCATCATCGAGTTGATCTGCAGGATGGAAGCAACCTTCCCTCGATAAACCACCTTCAGAAAGCCGATTATCTTGCCATCGAAATAGGCGGCGATGAAGTCGCAGTGATCGAGAAATCCCGAATGGTCGCGTTTCACCTGCTCGAAGCTCTTGCCGTAGTGTGGGTAGCGCCTTCCCTGGCGAATCGACGTTTCATTCTGAACCTCAGCTATGCCACATATCACATCGTCAGTGAACTGCACCTGCCGAATGGTAACCCCGCGCTTGTTGGACCGCCTGACATTCTTCCGCGAAATCTGCGGCAATGCATCCCACCACTCCGTAAAGTTGCCCACGCGCGCGACTGCCGTGCTCTCCAACTCCATAGGATAGGTGTAGCAAGGTGTGATGTGAGGTACCTTCTGGACGAAAGTGAAAATATCGGCCTTGGCGATCTCTCTGTTCGCCTTGATGGCACGGATATACTCCTCCGGCGCAAGAACCTCTTCTTCGATCCACTCCTCATCGTGAACGCGAGCGATCTTGACTCGTCCTCCAGTTACAATGATCGTCTGGCCCAGTGCCCAGAAGGCCGGAACGGCCTGCCATCTACCGCGGAGGCTAATTTCGATCCTGCCACCAGCGATCGCTGAAGGGCTGCTCGGTTCGGTCAACGAAACTTCCATGCGCTCATTCTCCAATGTAGTGGTCCAAGTTTCGCCCTGAAATCCATCCAACCTCAGCGATGTACTACTGCCATAGCGGCTGGCGGCGGCTCTAGCAACTTCTGTTCTGTAGCGCTCGGCTGCGATTCTGCATTCAGTTGTGAGAAAATTTCATCCATAATTCTCGCTGTAAGCAGAATCTCTCGATAGGGAATAGGCACCGGCGCGTCCTCTTCGATCGAGCGATAGAAGGATTCAATCAGACATTTCATTCCGAATTTCATCTGAAAGTCCCTAGCCCAAAAGTGGCGCAGATTGGTTCCGAGATTTCCAAGATGCTGTTTTGCGAGATTGACCGGAGGCAGAAACTTTTCGGCGTAGCTTTTATACTTTGCTCCCCGCAGCTTGATTAAAGTTTCCTGGTCCTGGTCGAGGATCATGCTGTTCCTGTTTCCGTAAATCCGGAACAAATGTAACGACGGGCGCATCTGCGAGGAAAACACGAAGTTAGCCGTGACGCCACTCTTGTCTGCGATGAGCACCCGGAGCTCGTCGATGATCTCATTTTCACCCCGTTCCCGCAGGAATTGACTGGAAAAACCTTGCGCCGTCACCCGCGGATCATCGTCAGTCAGGTATTCGGCAATGCGCGCGATCCCGTGACTAATGATGTTATGCAGAAGCTTGCCCGGGAGCCTGCGAACCCAATGGTTTTTGTCGCCGAGCAGGGCTCCCGCGTATCCGGTTTCGGAAAGTTCGTAGCCATAGTAACTCTCCATGTGAACGATCTTGTCGCCGAGGAAACCACTCCCAACCGCGGCGCGCAGGCGCTGTGCTACGTGGCTGAATTGATCATCGTGGCCAGCAGTGACCTTGAGGCCGCGCTCGTTCGCTAACCTAATGAGCGCTTGAACCTGAGGTTCGCAGATTGCGAACGGCTTTTCGACATAGACATGCGAACCAGCTTCAAGGCAGATACCCGCAAGGTCAAAGTGACTCTCCGGCGGAGTTGTAATATGAACGACATCGGGCTGAGCCTCGACCAATAGCGTCTGGAGGTCGGAGTAACAAGCCTTGATTGGAAAGCGATCGGCCAGTTGACGAGCCATCAAAGGCTCGCGGTCGCAGACGGCAACGATCTCGCACCCGGAGATGCGCTGAACCTGGGCCGCATGCGCATCGGCGATCTTGCCGCAACCTACAATGGCGACCTTAAGCATGCTCGTGCATCGCCCTGGCGGCTTCGAAATATCGCCGCAATCCCTCGTGGGTGCTGACGGCAGGCTGCCACTGAAGTAGGTCCTTGAGTTTGGCGTTGGAATACAGCGTGTGTCTCCAGGCCGCGTTCCAGCGGCTCCGATTGAATACCGGGGGAAGCTGGCCCTGGGACCAAACGCTGTACTTCTCCCACAGGGAGCAGAGCATGTAACTGAGCACCTTGGGTACGTAGATTGAGCGGAAACGCCGGACTTCCCGCTTATATTGCTTCAGAAAATGACGGCTCGTGGGCAGATCATCGTCAACAACGTTGAAGACTTCGCCCTCGATAGCGGGCTTCAGCGCGGCAAGCGCAATCGCGTCGGCGCAGTTGTCGACGTAGGTGAACGGAATCCGGTTAGATCCGCCGAGATGCAGAAAAATCCCAAAAGTATCAATGCCGACTCGGCCGTGAATCGCAACGTTGCCCGGTCCATAGACGACACCTGGACGAATGAGCACATGCGGCACACCACGGTTGCGGCCGTACTGCATGACAATGTCGTCCTGCCGTCTCTTTGCAAAGCTATAGGCATCGCCGCGAATCTCAGGACGGATTTCCATCGGACACTCTTCATCCAGAAGATTACTGTGCGGCTTGTGTGTGTTCGAATACACCGCGAAGGAACTGACATTCACAAATCGCTTAATCCCACCGTGCTGCAGGCACGCTTCGAGGAGGTTCCGTGTGGTGACGACCGAATTCATGAAAGCGTCGGGAAACGACTTTTCTCCGCGACCCGCCGCGAGGTGGATTACTACCGATACGCCCTTTGTTGCCACGCGACAATCGTCGGGTGAGAGCAGATTGCCGCGAAATACATCGAGTTCGGCCATACCAGCCTGACTGCGCAGATCCTGAAGTTTCGACGGAGGGGTTGAATTGCGCACAAAGCAACGAATCCTGCGCACGCCGCGATTTAGCAGACTGCGCACAACTCGCTTGCCGATGAAGCCTGCGGCGCCAGTAATAAGCACCAAGTCATCAGGCCCCAGAATAAAGTTACTCTTGTTGGACGCGCTCATGCCGGCTTCTCCACGACGTAAGCTTCTTTGATGAGGTTTAATCCCATCACCGCGGAAAGTTTCCCGAGGTGGTCGCACAACTTGACCAAAAGGGTCATAAACTTGTGCTGGCCCAGGGGGAAAACAAATGGCAGCAAAACCGCATAAATCGGAACGGCCAGCGCAGATTTGAGAATGCTCACAGCGGTGCAACTCGGTTGAAGCGCGGCCGATGCACCGCGCAAAAGCGCCTTCTTCATCAGGTAAATCCGCTTCCACCGCTCAGGCGGAATGACTTCAAATGCCTCTGCCTCAGCGCACCAGACAAAGACGCATCCGGCCTCCATCCTTCTTCTAAAGAAGTCCTGGTCCTCACCGACCCGGAATTCCGCCCTGAAAGGTACCGGGTCAGCGAACAGAACCTCCCTCTTGATGAGCACGTTGCCGGTTCGCGCTTCAGGCCATTCAACGCGCATGCCTGTCGGATTCACGCGGCGATCGTAGAACCGGCTCTTCTGCAACCAAGCTGGCGGCTGCTCGTCGAAGTACCGCTTCACGGGCCCAAACGTACCATCGACTTTGTAGGCGATGCAAGTCTCAAGCAGAATCAGGAGCCACCTACGAATTGGAAACTCGTCGTCGTCAATGAAGGCAACATAATCACCATCAGCATTAGCAATCGCCCGATTGCGTGTTGGTGCGATGCCGGACGTCGGCTCGACACAGTATTTGACCGACAAAGATGTCGAACGCCGAATCTCATCCACCGTTGCTTCGCCCGAGCGTGCCGGATCGTTGTCTGCGACCACGGCGGACAAGGTGAAGCGTCCATCAGTTTCCTGCTGACTTACTTCTGTAAGTAGCCGCCTAAGCGAGTCGGGCCGCTTATAAGTGCAAACGCAGACCGTGATATGTGGCAACCGTTGAATCAAGAGATCGCACTCCGGCCTACAGGTAGGTCGCCGTTATATCTTTACGCCCTTGCCAGCCAGAAACCTTTCAATGGCTGCAAGACTGCGGAAGTTTTCCGGAACCATCTCGTCGACATCTACGAATACGCCATAGCGCGATTCGAGAGCGGAGACGAGCGTGGTCAAGTCAAGGGAGTCGAGGATACCCTCGTCGAAGAAGTTCTCGGCTGCGGAGAAATCCTTGCCCGGCCGAAGCTCAGTAAGTATCGGAATGAGTTCATTCATAGGTTTCTCACGGGGTGATTCACTGATGTCAGGCTTCTTCCTGCAGGCTGATTTGGCTTGGAACCGCCACTTTAGCCGGATCCAACGGGGCCAGCCCGTCCCCTGAAAGCTTGTTGCCAAAGAACTGTTTTGCCGGACCGTTTCTCGGACCGTCCACGGGTTCCGCAATCACTCGCGCTGCGCCGGCGGATTGCGCCCTCGCCACGGTATAACCAAGTAGTGCTTCCTCTATTTGCTTGCCCATGACACGGCAACTCATGACGAAATCGACGATTTGAGCTTCGGTTCCGGAGACGGACAGGCTCGCGAGCCCCACAAGTCCGAAGTCGCCGAAGCGATCGGAAACGTGGAAGGTATATGCCGAATGGCTCGGGCCCTGCGACCAGTCCCAGAAACTCTTCTCGTCGAGCCGACGCAGGCTCAGGTTGAACTGGTTAGTCTTGTTGAGCAACTGAGCAGCGCGAGACAAAGTCTCCCGGCGCAACGGGGCTGCACGCACTTGGATTTCCAAGGAACGCAGCCATTCGTCGAGGCCGCCGCTGACGTTGCGAATCTCGTTACGCCCCCGGTCTGCGTGATACATGTGCGTTCGCTCAAAGTCTTCCTTTTCGAGTGTCGGTGTCTCAAAGCAGTTGAGCGACGTAAGGAATGGACCATATTCTGAAGGTGAAGGGGGCATGTCGGGAACGTAGACTTCTGGCAATGCTTGGCGGACCCGGTCCCGCTCTTGCGGGCTATCATCAAGAAATACGAATGAATCAAGTCCTAATTTGATCTCCTCCGCGAGCTGAGCTATATTCGCGGCCTTATCATTCCAGTTGATTCTCCATCCGACGAAATCATCCTTACGTAAAATCATTGCGGGATGGTCATCAATCACGGATAGCGCCAGCTTCTCATCATTCTTGCTGGCAATTGCCAGAAGGATGCCGCGAGAGCGCAAACCCTTCAGCGCGGACTGAAAGGCCTGATAGCATTCGCCGACAGGATCGGGAGCTCCAAGCTTGAGATTCTCCGGACCATCATCGCCCACGACGCCGCCCCATAGCGTGTTGTCGAGATCGCACACAATCACTTTGGGGGTTTGACCAAGGGAACCGCGCAGGATGCTCTTGATTTCTGTGGCGGCTTTTTCAAGGTAGGCACTCGAGTACAGAATCTTTGCTACTGCGTACATCCGCGGATCATAAGCGGGCCGCCCGAGACTGGCTTGCCAGAACTGCGAGTCGAGTAAGACGATGTTCTGCTGAGAAGCGAATCTCTCAGCCAAACGCAGATTGGCTTTGGCCACCAGATGGGCCGGGCCGAGGCCTTGACGCCACCCCAGCGTCTGAATCCAACGCTCATATGCCGGGAGAATCCAGGTGGGGACACAAACGAGTCCGACGCGTGGGGCTGCCTGGAGAACGGCATCGGCAAATTGATCAACTTCGGCGAGCGCCGACTCATACTCTCCATCCGCAGATGTGAAGTTGAAGCGAAGAAGCTTATCAACGGAAGGAAGTGTGAGATGGGGTGCAGTCCAGACTACGAGAAAGTCAGGTTTCTCGTCCCACGCCGGATGTGCCGAGCTCAGAAGAATCTGATAGATCTGGCCGTACGGTGCAGCGGATGCCTTCACCGATGGCATCCCCGGGCTCCGCTCAAGCATCCGCGCCAAAGGATCGAGTGTCGTATCACCGACCAGCAGGACGCGGCGAATGACTGGTTCTTTCATTGTCTTCCTAGCAGACTCACGGTTCCCTACTGCGCAGTAGCGACCGAGTTCTCGTTGACAGCGACTCTTCCGTAAATCGTGATGCCTCGCCCTGCGGCCTCGATTAGCCGCCGCGTCACTATGCCGGCTTCGGGGATGGCAAACATCGGAACGCCGTGAAAACGCCATTCCACAAGCTCATCCTTTGAGAGCACTGATCCGAGAATCGAAAGATCCAGTTTCTTGGTCCGGTCGGGGAGGCCGATCGACTGTTCGTACACGCTGCCGTTGTAGTCAACGACTTTCACTTGTGTCGCGCGGCTGACAAATTTGATCGGAAATTCATCGCCCATGGTCTGGGTTGCGTTGTGGACGTGCGTCAGGCAACGAAAATACTCAACGCCCAGGCCCAGGATCGCGGTATGCCTGCGCGACATGACGCCGAATGGGCCGTCCGGTCCCAAGCCCGTCTTGGCAAGATGATGCTCTGCCGTCACCTCATTGGCATGAAACCCGATGGCGCAAACGCTGCAAGTGGGATGCAAGCTGCGACGCACGTTCGGAATGCGACGAAAGATCTCTGCGATAATCCCCATGTCGGACGGCGTGGTTCGGATATCGAACGGCCTAGACTGGAAGTAGGCCGCAGCATCGTAGTCCCTGCCACCCATCACGAAAGAGGGCATCACCAATGTCCGATTGGGCCCGCAAAAGTCGACCAGCGCCCGCACCAGATCTTTCGCATTGCCGTTGTACATTGGCAGGAAGCTATCGAAGGAACTATGTATCATCAGGATCTCGAAATTCGATGGCAAGCGCCGCTCGAGTTCCACCATAAGTTCCTTGGTCGTGAAGCTTCCATGCACAAGTCTGAGGAGCGGGGCCAATTGCTTCCGTGCCTGCCCTTGCAGACGCTTGAGCTCAGTCCTGCGTTCTTGGCTGAGGAAGCGTTTGAGCATGGCCCGGACGCCGGCCCGCAGAGAACTTACAATTCGTGACGCCGATTTCACAAGATAACTCCGAAATATCCACCAGCGGTTTTCAGCATTTCACCTTTTGCCGTTTTTTGATGATCAGGCTTGAAGTGGTCCTTTGCCGCACAGAAACCTCTTGAGGCGATGAATCTCTTCGCGTTGCACGAAGGCGACAAGCTCTGACGAAAGCGGAACCTCTTTCCGTCGAACCAGCGACCAGAAGTATCCGCACCCTAATGCCAGCCCGCCAGCTATGAACGGGCGGTGCTTCATTTGATACAAGGTCCGGGCGAGCTCCCAGAGCGGATGGTTGCCGACGGAGTAGTCCTTCACACCAAGTTTGTACTTTGCGCGCAATACACCATGAAGCGCGGTTCCCATCGGGCGATGATGCGTACAGACGCTTTCAGTGAACGTCCGGGTCTTCCACCCCTGCATTCGAGCGGAGATGACGGCGACATGGTCGATGCAGCCACCTTCTAGCGGTAGATAACCGCCGATCACGTCGAAGCAGGTACGCCGAAAAAGCTGGCATCCACCCCAGACATTCTCAATGTTGCTAAACCGATAGTCGTACTGAAAGGTCCCTTCTCGGAAGGGCGCTCCAGCAACTCCGAGGCTTGGGTTCTCCGCCATTTTGTCAATCAAAAACTCGAAGTGGCTTGGTCCAAAGGAAACATCTCCATCGAGGTTCCCCACGATGTCAAATGGCAAATCGTTCACGCTTTCGTAGCCGGCGTTGAAAGCATGAACCTTTCCCGCAAAGTGCCGCTTCGCTCGCTCCGGCATGCGAAGCAACACGATCCACGGGTGGTCGGCCGCGTACTTGCGCACGATATCGTCTGTTCCATCCGTTGAGCCATCGCTCACGATCACCCAGCGAAGCGGTGGCGCCGTCTGGGTAATCATGGATTGCAGAGTCAGTTCGATGAACTGGGCCTCATTGCGCGCGGGGGTAATTATTACGTAACTCGAAGTTCTTGTCATGATTCTCAAAGCCTGCTGACAGATGGGCGACATGTCAAGAGACTGCCGACATTGCGTTTCGGCTTGAAGACGGGACCACTCGTCCAATTTCTCCCGCTGGCCTCGGCGCGGGCGACGCAAGGTGCGCCAATTCTTGGCCGATCGATGTTAGTCGGGCAGCGGCAGTGGGCCCTACTCAGCCTGATCAAATGACGAGAGATCGCATTTTCGCTCCCTCGGCAGCGAGGGCATTGGCTTTATGCGGTTAGTTCAGCCGCTGCCAACGACATATGCACATTGTCTGTAGGCTTGCGAGTGCTCTTAGAAGTAAACGTTAGGAGTTCCGCAGCCACAGTAGCTTGCTGATCTGCTGTAAGCTGTGGGAACATGGGCAAGGAAACGACTTCGGCAGAGACGCATTCCGCAACAGGGAAATCTCCAAGACTATAGTTCAGCGAGGTGTACGCCTTCTGCATATGCAGGGGGATTGGGTAGTGAATTCCCGTACCAATGCCAGCCTCTTGCATGTGATTCATCAAAGCGTCGCGTTCGTTGGTTCGGATTACATAGAGGTGATACACGGCGCGAGACCATGATGGCTCATACGGAAGACTTACGGCTTCGTTTCCCGCCAGAAGACGGTTGTATTCGTCTGCCCGATCCCGGCGTTGCGCATTCCACTTCTCTAGATGAGCCAGTTTCGCGTGCAGGAACCCGGCTTGGATCGCGTCCAGCCGTCCATTGTAGCCTTCCAGGTCGTGGTAGTACTTCTTCACCTGACCGTGATCACGCAGCACCCTGATTTTGTTGGCTAGACTGGCATCATTCGTGGTCACTGCTCCGGCTTCGCCACAGGCACCGAGGTTCTTACCGGGGTAGAAGCTGAATGCGGCCGCGAGACCCATGGACCCGGCTTTCATCCAGCAATTGAGCTTCCTGGAGAAGTATTCAGCACCGTGCGCCTGGCAAGCATCCTCAATAGTCGCTAGACCGTACTGGCCGGCTAGCGTTAGGATCGAATCCATGTCCGCCATTTGGCCGTAGAGATGCACTGGCACTACCGCTGTTACCGGCCGTCCACTCCGTAGACTGATTAGCTTACCGGACTCGTCGCGAGTGCATTGCTCTTTCAGAAACTGTTCCAGAGCCTCGACCGAAATGTTATAGGTGCGCTCATCGATATCGACGAATTCCGGTTTAGCACCGGCTTGTGAAATGGCTTCGGTTGTTGCAATAAACGTATGCGGAACAGTTACTACCACATCGCCTGGTTGTACTCCGCAAGCCATGATGGCGAAGCGCAACGCATCTGTGCCGCTACTGACGGCAACGGAATGGCTCACTCCGCAAAAGGTTGCGAAGGCCTTCTCAAATTCCACCACCATGGGACCCCCAATGAAACCAGCCGAGCGCAGAGCCCGGCGAAGCACACCAGTGAGTTCTTGCTCGAGTTCCACGTGTGGACTGACCAGATCGAGGAAAGGAATGCTGTTTGAAACAACGTTAGAGTCGTGCATTTTGGCTTCCTATAGTTGCTTCGATGTAACGCAGAATCCTGGCCGGATTTCCGGCCACGATAGCGTTGGGTGGAACATCTTTGGTGACGACGCTACCAGCGCCCACAATAGCGTTCTCGCCGACGTTGTTGTTGGATAGAATTGTCGCTCCAGAGCCGATCGATGCGCCCTTCTTGATCACTGTCCGCTCGACCTTCCAGTCCGCTTCAGTTTGCATGCCGCCCTCGGCAGTCGTGGCCCTGGGATAGCTGTCGTTGATGAACATCACTCCGTGGCCGATGAAAACCTGGTCTTCGATCACCACACCTTCGCAAATAAAGGTGTGGCTTGAAATCTTGCAGCGTTTGCCCACACTGGCATTCTTCTGGATTTCTACGAATGCGCCGATCTTCGTCTCGTCCCCGATCTCGCATCCGTAAAGGTTGATGAACTTCGACAGCCGGACATCCTTCCCCAGTTTCACGTCGTCCGCGATGCAGTTATAGGAGTTCATAGATAAACCAGCGATCCCCTCTTGCTCATCGACTCGTTGGCCGCTTCCAGCATCTTGACCACCCGCAGCCCGGCGCACCCATCGTTGAACGCGTCCTTGCCGCTGGAGACGCAGTCCACAAAATACATAAGCTCCTGGCGCAGCGCTTCCACCTGCTCCAGTTGCGGCGACCACATATCGCCAGTTCGGTAGTGAACGAGCACCTCATATAAGCCCTCGCGGCTGGTTATATTTACTCCCTTGTCGTATACCTTTAGTTTTTCGTCAGCTTCCAGATCGTTCCATACCACCATTCGCTTTTCGCCGCCAATGAGCGTAGTCCTCACCTTTACAGGGGAAAGCCAGTTGACGTTGATATGCGCAATTACATTCTGGGGGAAGTAGAGCGTCATGAACGCAACGTCTTCATGGCCACTTAAATGACTTTGCCCAGTCGCAACAACTGCCTCGGGATTCGTCTTGATCAGGTAATCCATGATGGAAAGATCGTGCGGCGCAAGATCCCAAAGCACGTTCACATCATGTTGGAAAAGACCTAGATTGACGCGAGTGGAATCGTAATAGTACAGATTCCCCAGGGTTCCTTCGTCGAGGAGTTGGGAAATCCTCTTTACTGCGCCGGTGAACAGAAACGTATGGTCCACCATGATCTTTAGATTCTTTTGCTGCGCAAGGTTGATCAGTTCCTCGCCCTGCGCCGCGTTGCTGGTGAACGGCTTCTCCACAAACACGTGCTTGCCGTTTTCAAGTGCAGCCTTCACCAGCTCATAGTGCGTCCATACTGGGGTGACGACAGCGACAGCATCAATCTCAACCGACGACATCAAGTCCGAGGCATTCGGAGTTACAGTGATTCCCGGATAAGCCTTTTGCGCGCGCACTCGCGCGGCCGGGCTCGCATCCGCGATTGCGATTACATGGGAGTCTTCTAGACTCACCAGGTTCCGCACGACGTTTGGTCCCCAATACCCGTAGCCAATGACACCGAAGTTCACGATGGTTTCACCGATCTCAAGTCTGTTGATGGTTGGGAATTTGCGATTAGGGCAAAGGCGAGTGCAGCATACCGTGGAAGGGTTACAGCAGGATCGATCGAAATCGCAGCACTGGCCGAAGCGCGGAACCTACAGCGCGCCCGTGCCCTTAATCACTGCAAGCGGTGTGCGCATAAGAATTGTGAAGTCGAGCGCCGGGGACCACGATGTGGCGTAGCGTAGATCCAGCCGGACCATCTCATCGAAGTTGACGCGGCTTCGACCCGTAACCTGCCATAACCCGGTAATCCCTGGTTTGACTTCCAGTACCCGGCGACGGTGCCAGGTTTGATAAGCTGCCAGTTCATATGGAATTGGAGGACGAGGGCCGACGAGCGACATCTCGCCTTTGAGAACATGTAGGAACTGAGGTAGTTCATCCAAGCTGGTCCTGCGCAAAAACTTCCCGACTCGCGTCACCCTCGTATCGTTCGTAAGCTTGAATACGCCCTCGCCATTCCCGTTCGACGGTTGCCTGTTCGCCTGGCTGGCGATGAACTTGGTGATGAACTCTTTGTGAACACTATGATCATTATTGGTCTGCATGGAGCGGAATTTCAGAAATGTGAAGTGCTGACCGAACTGTCCAACCCTCTGTTGCCTGAAAAACACCGGTCCCTTGGACGACAACTTGACCGCCAGCGCGATAGCCGCAAAGATAGGCGCGCAAAGTATCAACATGAGTGCGCTGCCGGCAACATCCATTGCTCGCTTGATGGCTACCACGGACCGCTTGTCATTTCTGGAACTGAAGAGGTCAGGATACAAGGCTGGATTGCTTGGGCGCCCCGGACCCTCATCATCCCAATCGTCTGGGAAGAAATGAAATGAGATGCTGACTTGACTGAATTGCTCAGTCGTCAGGTTGTCTCCTAGCGCGGTGCTCACCCTGTTTAGGATCATGCTCAAAACTGAGTTTTTATTATTGACGATCAGCCCCGTATACATCAAACCAATGGTTGTCCGGTCCTTGTACCAGCCGATCACATCGGTTTCCCGAATGGAGCCCAGCAGAACAGACACAATACTGTCGAGGGACCCACCATTCTTTGTCGAGCCCCGATGACGGCCAGCCTCCAATAACATAAGCAAGAAGGGCTGTTTGGTTCGCTCCGTTCTCTTGCGCTCAATTGCGATCATCCGATTAAAGATGTCTTCGTTCAGGACCTCGCGTTTCCCGGACGATACCGGCTCAGATGCACGCTCGTCCAGATTTGCGACATTTTCCGCGCCTAATAGAGTCATAACGGATTCCTCTCTCGACGATCAGTTCATTAGGCCGTCTATAACGAACCACGGTTCACGACATGCTCTTTTCACGCAAGTCCTCACGTGATTCAAAAGCAAATAGCCAGCAGCATTTTCAGATGTTTTGTCTAAGTTCAAGAAATGAGGGGTGACGCATACCAGGTGCCTGCTTGCGGCAATTGATGACGAAAATGAGGAAAACTGGCCAGGCCCTAGTTAGGTTGGTTGGTGTGAGTCATTTCATCGACCCGTCACTCGCCTCCGCAACATTTGTCGCGCGATAGTAATAGTCGCTATTGCCCGAGCTTTGCGAACAGTTCAATAGCGCGCCAATTAGCTTTTTAGGCTCAAGCGCTTCAAGACCTCTCTGCAATTGCCGCTTATCGGTAGTTCCTTGACGTGTAACCAGCAGGATTCCATCCGCCAATCGGGCCCAGACGCTCGTATCAGCCAGAGGAAGTATCGGCGGAGAATCAATAATGATCCAATCAAACCACGCGGCTAACTGATCCATAAGTGCAGATAATCTTCCAGATTGCAGGAGTTCCAGCGCATTGCTATTAACGCTGCCTGATGGCAGAATCCACAATCCCGGGCTCTCAAGATGGTAAATACATTTCGCAAGTGCGCGCTCGCCTTGCAGGTATTCACAGAGGCCAGGATTCCTCCCTAGACCGAATTCTTGAGATAAAGAAGGTCTCCGCAGGTCTCCTTCTAGTAGCAGGACCCTTTGATGAGTTCTTAGAGCCAGAGTGCAGGCCAGGTTGGCAGCAACCATACTCTTACCCTCTTGAGGGATTGTGCTCGTAATCAAAATTTTTCTAAGCGGCCGGTCTCGGCGGAGATGTTGCAATCGCACTCCAAGCAGACGAAATGCTTCGGAGGCCAGGCTCTCATCGTCGGTGTAGCACACCAGCCGGTTTTGAGGAGGAAGAACGACCTCCAGGGCCTGGAATTGGCCAAAGATATCTCGGTGTTGGTCAGCCAGCGAAGGCTCGCTTTGCGCATGTGCTTCCGGTACCATCGCTTCGGGAGGCGCCGTTAGTAGTCCGACGGTCGTGTCGCCCTCTGCGGTTTCCCGGGTATCGGTCTTCGTAATTAGAACTGCGGTCTTCCATTTCGACGCTGCTCTACGCTCGGCATTCCGCAGTAATTCAATCGCTTCCGGCGGTGCAGTTGAATCAATCTCTGCGCGCTCGCCTTCCGATCGTTGTAATGCGTCAAATATATGGCTCATGTCTGCTCAATTCAATCGCTACAAGCGTATACGTGTCTGAATGGCTTGCGATCCGCTTTCCAGCGCCGTAAACAGATCAAGGAGGGCGTTCATCGCTCGCTGGGCGTCCATCTGGTTGTGTCTCTCCGCGTTTTCAGCATCAGGTTGAGAGACCACATCGAGCCGGAACTCCTTAGCGATATACTCCACGATGTCAGGAGTTACGCTTGGCAGCCGTTTCGCGTAGGCCGCAATCAGTGAGTTCTCGCAAATTGTGTTGATCAGGCGAGGAAGGCCTCGCGAAAAGCAATGCACCGTCGCAATGGTTTCCTCTGAAAACAATGGGCTGGAAAGCGGGTCTTGTCCAGCAATCTGCAAGCGCCGTTCGATGTACCGCTTGGTCTCGCCAACGTCCAGCGCCCCAAGTTGCGTCCGCACCGCAATTCTTTGCTTGAGTTGCCTAAGTCCAACGGAATCCAGCATCTCGTCTAGCTCGGGCTGCCCAACTAATACGATTTGCAACAACTTGTCGTCGGTAGTCTCAAGGTTCGACAAAAGCCGTACTTCCTCGAGTATCTCCGCCGACAAATGGTGCGCCTCATCCACGATGAGCACAGTGGTCATATTCATCTGACCCCTCGATGTCAGAAAATGACCCAGGTCAAGTAACAGTTCGTATTTGCTTTTACCAGCGGCAGGGAGCCCGAAATCGGCGAGAATGTACTGCAGGAATTCCGTCGGAGATAGCCGGCCATTGAAAAGATATGCATACGCAACGTCCTTGCTTTCCTTCAACAGCCCGAGCAAGCAACGGAGCAGCAAGGTTTTGCCCGTGCCCACCTCTCCGGTCAAAACAACAAATCCCTTGTGCTGTCGAACGCCATGATAAAGCGCCGCCAGCGCCTCGTCGTGCCGCTCGGTCGGGACAAAACAAACGGGGTCAGGCGTGAGGTCGAACGGATTCCGCGCGAGTTTGAAAAAAGCTTTGTACATTTGAACTCAGAACCTAGTTATGAAGATAACTGAAGGCGGAACCGGCCAAAATGGTGGCAACGACTAGAACCGTCATGGACCATCCCAACGCCGCCCTTCTCATGCTGCGCCGGTCATCGGACGGCAACAGAATCTCTGGAACCTCGGATATGATCGTCACAGGAAGCAACGTCTTGATTTCCTTCTCACTGTACATGCGGCCGTCCAGCACTTCAAATCCACCCGCCACGCCCAGGCCCAGCGCCAAGCCGACGCCCAACCCGATCCCACAGAATTTGAGGCGATTGGGAAAATCCGGCTTCAGCGGCAAGCTTGGCGGATCAAGCATGGTGAACCGCTCTCCTTGCTGCATCTGTTCCATGCTGGTGGCCATCTCTGATTCGTTCTTTTTTTTCAACAGACCGTCGTAATCAACCTTGGATTGATCGTAACCGCGGGTTAGATCGTCCATTTGCTGTTCAACCGCAGGCTCCTCGTTCAAGCGCCCTTGGTAGTCATTGATTCTTGCCTTCAGGCCCGCAACTGCCTGCTCGCGATTCGAGATTTCTGCCTGATTGGCTTGCAACTGACCTTGCAATTGCAGCGCAGGTGAACTCTGTGAAGCATCCGTTACATCGCGAGCAGTTGTGCCGTCGCTCGTCTGTTTACCGCCGTTGCCTTTGTTCTTCCCGTCTGCGATGAGGTCGTCTCTCATCTTCTCGGTCTTGGCTATCTGGTCCTTCACTCTCTGAACATCGGGGTAACGATCCGTGTAATGAGAACTGAGATCTGTCAGTTTTGCCTTTAACCTGTCGAGTTCCTGGTCAAGCGCTGACAAGCTTGTCGGTGCGCCCTCGACAGTTCGAGGGACTCCATGGAGTCCCCGGTATTGCTCGAACAACGACTGGAGGTAAACTCGCTGCTGCTTGGCGGTGTTAAGTGCATCCTGTTCGTTCTGAAGTTGCGACTGCAGCCCGCCCAGGATTTGCAGATTGCTCGCCTGCTGGGAAGGCAAAGCACCCTCGTGCTGTCCTTGGAACTCTCGTACCTTTGCCTCCTGGTCGGCAAGGCTCGCGCGCGCATTCTCCAATTGGCTGGCGATAAACTGCGTTGTGTCTTGCGACTCTTGCTGACGTACTTTCAGATTTTCATTGATGAACAGGTCAGTCAATTCGCTGGTGACCTGTTGCGCAATATGGGGATCGTGCGCTGAATAATTAACTCGAAATGCCGTGATTTGGTCGCCGTGACTATCCCGCACAAGCTCGATGTCGATGTCTTTCCGCATAAGCTCGACCTTGTCGTCTGGAGACTTTTGTTCGCGCCCTCCTCCATAGAGATGCAGCTTGTCAATGATTAAGAGAAGACGCGTGCGGCTGAGAATCTGTTCCGTAATGCTTTGCAGTCGGCTTTGCAAATCGTCAGTTACATTTGACTCGACATAGCTCTTAGGCATTGTCGGCTGCTCCACCAGGATCAGCGTGCTCGACTTATAGCGTGACGGCAGGACCCAGCTGGCTCCCCAGACTATGAGCCACCCAAGAAGCAGCGGTATAAGAAAATGGCGGTGGCGGCGACGAACGATGCTAAGGTAGCGCTGCAGGTCGACCGGTTCTGAACTCTGTTCCTCGGGTTCTTCTGCCATGATTATCTTCCCAGTGGTCTTGTGAACTGATAGGAGATAGAGATGTACCCTCGATCACTATCAGGATCTTCAGATATCACCGCAATGCCGCTGTAGCTTTGATGGAGACGGGCGTATCCCAGTTCCGCCGTGATGTGCTCGCTGATTGGGTGTTGGACCGAGACAGTTCCTGAGATCGTGTTCCCTCCTGGACTGGACGAAAGGAAGGCAGGAAGAACGTTCTTCTGACTCGAGTAACTCACCGCCGCTCCTACAATCCAGGTGCGTGCGAGCTGCCAGCGCGCTGATGCACTTTCGCTGCTTGATTGGAAGGCCCCAAGCAGGCCGCCAGCCCCGGTAACGGTTCGTGAGTAGCTGGCCGCAAAATTGGTATTGTTCCTTTGCCAGCCCATGCTTGCTGTTACAGCTGGTGTCCACGAGGCGGATGCCGGAAACGGAGGCTGGGCCACGTTAAAATGCTGCGGGCCACCCGATACTGAAAGTGAAAGAGAATGTTCTAAATAAAGAGTGTAGAAGGAATAAATCGTGTTCATCTGAGTCTCGCTATCGCCACTTGTAGAGCTGGATGTCATTTTTGAGTATTGATAATTCACGCCGATGTACTGCGTGCTGGAAAGACGGCGGTTGTAGAATGCCGAACCTCCGTACGAATTCGAATTGGAAAGGCCCGAGGCCTGCGCGGGATTGGGATAATTGACGATTGAATAGGTACCGCCCGCACCGATCATGCCATCCCTGCTGAATTGATAAGTTGACTCTCCGCTCGCCAAATTGCTGAGTTGGTCTGCGAACGGAGCCACAACAGCCTGAGTTGGAGACTGCGTCGAACCGGATATTCCCCCGTAGGGCTGGTCGAATACATTGGAAGATTGCACGAAGGAGTCCTGCACGCTGATTCTCGCGTGCGGACTCAAGTCGCACTCGTAGCTCACATTCGCATTCTGGCTCAGGGCATTCAGCGCGCTGGTGGGCTCGTAGAACGTGTAGCCTGGACTATAGGTCAACGTCCGGTGTGCATGCGGGGTGATTTGGTCCAGCGCGAATGTTGACCGAATCGAGTAGATTACGTCGCCAACCGGCTTGCTCGTGCTCCCTGGAAGCACGTTGTCATCGTATGCGGCTTGCATGTTCAATCCAGCGCGCAAATAATTTGATCGAGTCTCAGAGCCGGTCTCGGTCGGGTAAGCTTCGCCGCTCACCGGGGGCGGAGTCCGCATGTCTTCCTCCGAGGAAGGAGGGGGCCCAGTTGCGCTAGGTTCCACCTGAGACCAGACGGGCATGGCGACGAGCAACGCAACACTCAGACAAATGCGAGTAAGCATAAACAACCCTTACGGCACCACAATAGTATCGCCTGGTTCAAGCTTGATATTCTGCTGAGGGTTCTTTCCCTTGATAACTTCCTTGTAATTGAAGGCAATGCGGGTCTGACCGCCACTGGCATTCTGCCGAAGAATGTAAATGGACTTCTGCTTGGCAAAGTCCCGGAATCCGCTGGCACCCGCAATAGCGTCCAGAACTGTCGTCGTAGCCGCAAGTGAGTATGATCCCGGCTTTATGACCTGCCCTAAAATATTGAACTTCTCGCTGTTAATCTGCTCCACAATCACAGTAACTTCGGGTTCGGTGATGTAGTTCTTCAGTTTGGTGCTGATCTCCTCTTCCAGTTGCAAAGGAGTTCGCCCCGTTGCCTGCACTTCGCCCACCAGCGGCAGGGAAATCTTGCCGTCCGATCGCACAGGCAGCGACCGTGTGAGGTCCGGTTCCTTCCACACATTAATTGCCAGATGATCGTCGTTTCCAATCACGAAGGTGTTGTCGTGCGCCTTGCTAGCTGACGCTGCCACCGCATCCGCCTGCAGCCCGCGGTCCGCTTGACTGGTGCCTGGAACCTGTCCCAGAAGGGGCCCCGACAAAACAAGAAGAAGAACTCCTAATTTAATTGAATGATCGACGCTGCTTTTCATCACCGCTCCTGTCGTTGACCATCCAACCCGGCTGGTACGCCCGACATACCCAAGTTATTCTTCCTTTAAGCCGCTTCCAATTCCGGTCGATCTTTTTCCGGCGTGACATCACTTTTACGCGCAAACAGACAGAATCCTTTGATCTCTTCCTGCCTCCATCGATTGCCCAGCCGGGATCTCGTGTGACGGGCGCCGCGCAGTCACGGGCTCTACGTCCGAAGCGTCAATTTCCACTGCCACGGATTGCGCTACCATGGCCACGGAAAGAACCAGACGGCACGTGTTCTTCTTGCGGATGAGAACCCCTTCCACGCCTTCAAGTGTGCCTCGTATGACGCGAACCCGCTCGCCAACTTTTAGGAACGGATGCGGCTCTACGCGGTAAGCTCCTTCGATTGTCTTGCGAATTACCTGTATTTCTTCTTCCGGAATCATCGCAACACTCTCGCCATGGAAGAGGATCATGTGAACCCCCGGAGTCGTCACCACCTGCAAGCGGCGATTGAGCCCTCCCCGGACAAATACATAACAGGGAAACAGGGGCAGTGAAAGCATCTTCTTTCTGTCTTTCCAGCGCCGCATCGACTGATAAAGTGGGAGAAATACCTCAAAGCCCTTGGCCGAGAGCATATCTGCCACCGTCCTCTCATGCTGGTGGCGGGTGTAGAGCGCCCACCAACTGGAGTGGTCGCAGTTAGTAGCGCCAGTACTCTGCTGGGTCTGCATCTTGCCTTGCCTCTCCTTTGAATGAGCAGCCTTCTTGGCGTGTTGTCAAAAAGACAAAGCTTCGCCCTGTGGGCTACAGTCCACTCTTTTCTACCCTGTTCCTCTGACTTCCCACATCTCCCCCCCCGGCCTCTGGACTCAGTTAGAATCCGACTTACAAAAAGCCCAGAAGTCGATTCGTACCCATTTGTCCTCTGGGTCCGAGTAGAATGCGGGAAGCTTGTTTAATTGAAGCTAATGCAACTTCGTTGCCATTACAAAACTCAGTAAATACACTGCTTACTCGTGACGCGTCTTAGATAGATGCAATATTTTGCACTTATTTGTAGAGAATTTAGTCCATTCTTCGGGGAAGCATTCCCGGCCATTCGCGTGCCGCAATCTGGGCAATGGCAAATCTGTCCACGCGAGCATCCAGATCACGGGCGATGTCTATGTGCAGACCATCGAGAAGAGCGTGTTGAATGCGATGAGCTCCAGGACCGTGGAAATACTCACAGGCTAGAACCCGTCGTCCGGAGCGACCAAATGTGACGACTTTAGACCCTGGGACTCCAAAGCGCAGATCACTCAGGGTAGTGAAGCAATTGGACCAGCTTGGACCGAGCGTGGAAGAGAGGCAAGTTGTAAGGAATTGATTTATTGGTGGACGCGGTAGGAATCGAACCTACAACCTGTCGGTTAAGAGCCGAATGCTCTGCCAGTTGAGCTACGCGTCCATTCATTCAGGGTTCGCCGTGCGGCAGAGGCCTTTGCGCACAGCTTGCGCAGGCAGCGAAATCGCTGCTGCTACTTGAAAAATATAGCACAGATGCAGGTGGATTCCAAAGATGCCGGGAAACGGCGGCGGGGTAAGTTTGAACCGGGAATGACCGGCGACTTGAATCGAGAATGATCACCGCCGCAAAGCGAAATCATCGCCATCGTTCAGGCTCAACGCCGACAGATATGCGGAGGTTAAAGACCGGAAAAGCCGTTCTAGAAGTTGAATGCCAGTCCAGCGCTGAAGCTGCGCTGATCCTGCGCGAAAACCAGCACCGAACCGTCGCTCAACAGGTAAGGTCTGTAGCCCTCGGCAAGCAGATTGCGAAGATTGACCATGGCCTCAAAGCCACCCGATGCGTCACGGCTGAAATGAATGGGTTGGCGGAATTGAAGATTGAGGTAGGGATCGGTGGCGTCTTGAGAAAACGCCGCAACTTGGGTAACGGTAGATTCGGGCTGCCAGCGATACGTGGCTCGCCAGCGAGTCCCGGTTCCGTCCAGCGTGCCGGAGAGCGAAATGGAATAAGCCTGCGCGCGCCGCGCATGGGCTGACGAGATCAGCTGCGCAAGCCCTGCAGATTGACTCGCCGGCTGAGATGAGGCCGTCAGTCGCAAGGCGTCTCCATTGGCATAACTCACTCGAACCTGGCATTTCCCGGGAAGCATGCGTCCCACGGTTGCCTGCATTCCAACCGTCGAAAACCCCGGCCCCGCGGCGCGAACCAGCCCGCTGGCGGGGTCGTAAAGCAACGCGCCGGCTTCCGTACCCGCGGCGGATTCACTCGCATCCGGGTTGCCCATTGCCTCCATGACAGGGTTATCGAGGGCGTCGGAGTAAACCAGCACGGTCACGTCTGAGTTGCCCGTGCGGCGTTCCCAGCCAATCTCCTGATGGAGCCCATGTTCCATGGCCAATTGTCCGTCGCGCATGGAAAGCGCAGGGAGCCAAGCCCGCGCGTCGGAGTCGTCCACATCTCTTGAAGCCGGCACAGAAGTTGCCACCCGGTAGTGAATCGTGGAGTTGTCCTTGCGCCAGGCCACGCTGGCAAACGGCAGCGCCGCCAGAATGGTATTCGGCGAGTTCTGGGCAAAGGTGGCCAGCACCTGTGTAGACCCGACCTCAGCCTCCAACTCGTCTCCCAGGTTGATCGTCTCAGAGGAACGGAAACCAGCCTCGTCAAGACCCGCGCTCCCGGCTGAGTCCACCTCGGGATGAATAGACACCGCCCCCACCGACTCAACCGAGCCGGCGAACCCAAGATCCTGGCGGAAGCCCAGCGTCGATTCCATGCCCGCATCCGAGCCCGGATCGAAGTCTACCTGCGCCAGCAGTTCCCTGCTGTTGGTCGGCGTCTCTTCCATCGCCGCCGACACGCGCTCGCCGCTCTCCCCGAAACTTCCCTGCTGCGCCGTGGCCATCAGGCGCGCCTTCAATTTGGGGGATCCGCCGGAACGGTCGGAGACAACAACCAGCGGCCCATCTTCCAGCCACCGCAGCAAAGGCCGGTTGGCCGCGGCGCGCAGCGTCCACTTCCAGTCGTCCTGCTGCGCATTGCCCGCTCGCGGCTCTGAAGGCAGCCATTGCATCACTTCATAAAGGGTATTGAGCGTCAGGTTCACCACCGTGCTTGAGCGCACGCGGACATCTTCACGCAGTGAAGGCAGAAATGTGGTGCCCATGGCCTTCACCGCGTAGCGGCCAGGCAAAACGGAAGGCAGCTTGTAGCGGCCTGTGCTATTGGTATAAACGCTGTCGATTACCGTCAGGTCCGGGCGCAGCAGTTGAACCACGGCGCCAATCTGCGGCACGCCCCGAGAGTCGCGCACCACACCTGAAACCGATCCGGGCGCGGCTCCGTAGACCGGAGCGCTTCCCAGAGCGATCAGTGCTGTCAACAACACGAGATGGGGCCTGCGCATGATCACATTAAGGTGACTTGGCGGCATCGCTGGCTGAACTCGTACAAATTGAAATTGAACCCGCGCGGGCATCCAAATCTTCGGTCCGGTGGCCCCATTTGTGCGCGATACATCCTATTCCACGACAAAAGGCGCCGATTGTGCAATCTCTTGTTTTGAGATTGTGTCATTTACTTTGATCGTCACCTTGTATTTTCCTGGCTGAAGACCAGCCATGGGAAGACTTTTCTCCACAGTTAACTGGTCGCTATGCGCTCCCAGGTCCTTCGACTCCAACTGCTTCTCAAAGACCACTGCGTTCGTCGCCGAGTCAACAATCTGGTAGACCACCGTGGCCTCGTTGCTCTTGGTCGCGTCGTTGATCCCCAGGTTGTAGACCTGCATCCAGAAGTTGAGTTCCTGGTCGCGCTTGAAGCTTACCGGCGTAGCCCGGTTGGGGGTCACGCGCGGGCAAATGTGCGTGTTTCCAATCACACAACTGCCTTCGCCAATGTCACGGGAAGAAACCGTGTTCATCTCATCGCCCAGAATCAGTGACGAGGTGGCCAGCTTTTCATCGTGGAAGGCCGGTACATCCAGGCTGCTTCCATACAGACCCACATGGTCCGGGTTGTTCACATCCTTGATGGCAATATCCAGGCGATAAAGACCCGGAACCAGCGGGAGCGCCTTCCAATAAACAGACTGTCGATTCTGCGCTTTCTCCAGCAGCTCAGACGGCTCTTCCACATAGACGGTGTCTTCCTGGCTCTGCACGGTCTTGTGGGTCAGTGTAGTTACTTTGATAAGGATGTTGACCATCCCCTTGGACACGCCGTCCTTGGTCACAAAGGTGATGTCGCGGTTCCTTAACTGCACCGTGACGGGCACCAGCACTGTGCTATCGGTCACCTTCACATAGTCGGTCCGCACATCGAAAGGAAACACCGGGCCATTCATCACCTTGTGCTCGGAGATGAAGTTGTCCAGGTCAGTAAATTTGATCGGCGGCGGCGCAAACAGCTTAGCGGCCAACTCGATGCGGTCGAATTCCTTCGACCCCTGCGAGGACGACTCCGGCCCTGCGCCCAGGTTTTCCAGGCCGCCGCCCTTGAAGCGATCGGCCTTCTTGGCCATGCCCATCTCTTCCCACTGCGTCAGGCCTGCGCCGGGAACCTTCGCCAGCGCATCCTTTTCGCCGCGATCGATGGTGAAGTGATAGTCGCCGCACTGGCACGTATCCACGAACTCCAGGTCAATGTTGTCGCCAATGCCTTCCAGGTAGCGATAGTGCCAAACCTCGAATGGGAAGGTGGATGTTTCACCGCCGCCCTCATCCATGGGCCGCTGGTAGGCGCCGCCGGAGGGGTGCGATTCAATCGAATCCGGCTTGCCGAAGGCGATATAGATGTGCCCGCGATCCGTCTTCCAGCCCGGCTTGCCGGCCGCAAAATGCTCGTTCGCGTAGGCAATGCGCCGGTAGTGCTCTTCGCGGAACTCATTCTCCGGTGAATCGGGATTGGGATTGCGGCGCAGCCAGAACTGCTCGATAAAAGCATCGCGCTCCTCATCGTTGCTCAGCGCCTTGAAAGCCTTGGCCTCTTCGTCGGTGATGATCCAGACCACGTCCTGGTTGAGCCAGGTTTTGTAAGCGCCCTTCAACTCGTTCCTGAGGTTCCTCTGCGCCTGAATCTTCTCCTTGTCGGAGCGCTCGCGCTTCAGCGGGTCGGGTTCCTGGTCCTGGCTGGCAGCCGGCTGGGCCTGCGGCGTAGCCGACGGAGCGTCCGCCTGCTGAGACCGAAGCCCTTGAGCGGGGATGAACACCAGGCCAAAACCCAGTGCGGCACAAAGATAGATACGGCTGTTCAACGTCATGGCCTTGGAAACTCCTGCGATTCTCTATTCTACGGGTCCCGATAAGGCTGGGCAAGATTCCGTTCGGAGTCGGCTCCCGGTTGGACGCGGAACCACCCCGAAGGTCACCGGGCTCCTGTCACAGATAACGGTTAAAAAACGCCTGCGAGCAGGCATTTTGAGACCAGTTGAACGGCTCAACCGTCAAAAAAACAAGCGCAATCCTTCCATGACGGCCTTCACAAGTTTGCTGCACTTCGATTCCCGCTCGCACCAGCCATGCGATCCCGGGGTCACCTCGAAGGTACCCCCAGCTCGAATGGGGAAGCCTTCAGGTATCTGTGAAGGTCCTGGAAAGGAGTTTGGGGAGCAAATTCAGCGCCTTGTTGGAACCGCAAAGGCATTCCTTGCGTAAACTGATCTTGGAGATACCTGGAGTTTGAAGCACACATGAAAAAGATCCTTTTGATAATTCTCGCTGTAGTAGTGACCGCCGGGCTCGTGGCGTTGTTCATTTACCGCCAGCAAGCCGGGTACACCAAAGTCCTGACCGCCAAGCTCGTCAAGCAGGATCTGTCCACGGTGGTCAGCGGCACCGGCCAGATCAAAGCCAAGTACTACGTCAATCTTGGCGCCACGGCCATGGGCCGCATCACCCACCTCTATGTCAAAGAGGGCGAGAGGGTGAAAAAGGGCGAGATCGTGGCTACCATCGAGCACGTCCAGCAAGAAGCCAGCGTTGACGGCCAGCAAGCCGCCATCGACGCCGCCAAGACCGATATCGCCGCCGATGTTGCCGCCGAGAAGACCCAGGAAGCTAACGTCGACCACGCCAGGGCCGACCTCGAACAGAAGAAACTGGACTGGGACAGAGCCCAGGCTCTCTATAAAGATGGCATCCTGGCCAAGCAGGACTACGACGCCAAGAAAGCCGCCTACGACCTCGATGTGGCTTCCGTGGCACAGGCCATAGCCCAGGTGAACCAGGCCAAGGCGCAGACTGACTCCGCCCGCGGGCACATGCAGACCCAGGTGGCCATGCTGCGCGGCGATAAGAACCTGCTCGACCTTACCGAAGCCATCGCGCCGTTCGACGGCATCGTGACCAACGAGCCCCTCCGCGAGGGCGAGACTGTCGTCGAAGGCATCCAGAACACCGAAGGCTCAACCATCATGACCGTCGCCGACATGAGCGTGGTCACCGCCGATGTTAAGGTAGACGAAACCGACATCGTCAACATTCAGATGGGACAGCCTGCCGACGTCACCGTCGACGCCATCCCCGGCAAGGTCTTTAAGGGCCACGTCACCTTGGTCGGCGACCAGGCACTGCTGCGCTCCACCGGCGTTGCCACCTCGCAGTCCACCACCGGCACTGAAGAGGCCAAGGACTTCAGGGTCGTGGTTACGCTCGACAATCCATCGGACGAGCTGCGCCCCGGCCTCTCCACCACGGCCAAGATCACCACCGCCCACAAATCCGACGTGCTGTCCTTGCCCATCCAGGCCTTGACCATGCATAACCCAGACGACGACAAGCCCAAGGGCCAGGGCGGCGTGCAGGCCGCGTCCAGCGCTCCAACCGTAAAGAGCGTCCCTGTTCAAGGCGTCTATCTGCTCAGCAAGGACAAATCCGGCAAGCTGCGCGCCAAGTTTGTTCCCGTCACCACCGGAATCACCGGCGCCACGGACATCGAAGTGCTATCCGGGCTGACCGAAGGCCAGGAGATTGTCACGGGACCCTTCAAAACCCTGCGCACCCTGAAGAGCGGTTCGCTCGTCAAGCGGGACACCGAAAAGCCGGTCGTGGCGACCAACTCATAATCTGAAATTGAAGGCCGCCGCGGCGGCTCTTCAACCGCGGCAAGCGAGCCCTTTCAGCGCGGGCTTCGTCAATCACCAAGGTATCCAGCCGCCGGACGAGCCGGCGCTGGATAGGCAAGACCGGACAGAACCATCCGGGCTGCCAACCCCGGGCAAAGGATAGGATTCGGATGGCTCTGGAAAGCATCGGCAGCGAAGAACTCACGCAATCGGCGGCCAGCAAGCAAGGTGACGTCATTGTCGTTGAAGACCTGTGGCGCACCTACGACATGGGCATGGAACAGCAGGTGCAGGCCCTGCGCGGCGTCTCAATGCGCATCAAGCACAATGAATACGTGGCCATCATGGGTCCGTCCGGCTCCGGCAAATCGACCCTGATGAACCTGATCGGCTGCCTCGACACGCCCTCCAAAGGCAAGTACTGGCTCAACGGCCAGCTTGTCAGCGAACTGGACGACGATCAGCTCGCCCGCATCCGCAACAAGGAAATCGGATTCGTCTTCCAGACCTTCAATCTCCTCGCCAGAGCCACGTCGCTCCATAACGTGGAGCTGCCGCTCATTTATAACGGCACGCCCGCCGCGGCACGCATTGCCCGCGCCAAGGAGTCGCTGACCAACGTGGGCCTGGAAGAGCGCATGAACCACAAGCCCAATGAGCTCTCCGGCGGCCAGCGCCAGCGCGTAGCCATTGCCCGCGCCCTGGTCAACCGCCCCTCCATCATCCTGGCCGACGAGCCCACCGGCAACCTCGACTCCAAAACCGGCGTCGAGATCATGTCTCTTTTCGATACACTCCATGCCGGCGGCAACACCATCGTCCTCGTCACCCACGAGCCGGACATCGCCGAATACGCCCATCGCGTCGTCCACATCCGCGACGGCCAGATCTACTCCGACGAGCCCTCCAAGCGCTTCCGCTAAAACGAAAACCAGATCACGAGAACGAAAACCAAGGCCCGAGAGCGAAGCCAAGCCCCGCAACAGACAAATCGTTTTCCACCCCGCACCGGAGAGATTTCCTCATCTCTCCGGTTCATGTTTTATGGGGCAAAGCCGATAAGAGGTCTGTTGGCCAAATAGCTGCATCCAGATAACTGCATCCGGATAACTGCATCCAGGCCAGGAAGGCGAGGCACGTTGAGAACCATGCAAAGCGTCGCTCAGTTCCAGTCGCCGCCCTCCGCCGCCGGCCTTTCGCTCGTAGCGCCAGACTCGGGCCCAGCCGCGCAGGTCGTAGGCGTCAGCGCCGCCTGGCGCAAGCTGCTGATGCAGGCAGACATGGCTGCGCCTCACGTACAGGTGGCCGCCATTGAAGGCGAACACGGCTGCGGAAAACAAACCCTGGCGCGCTATCTTTTCAGCCGTTCTCCGCTCGCCGGAACCTCGTTTCAACGCCGCGACGCGCGCGAGTGGCTGGTCACCGACGCCGATCCCTCCACCCTCGCCGGCTTCACCTATCTTGACCGCGTTGACCTGCTCGCGCCTCCAGGCCAGGGCCTGCTCCTCGGCGTTCTCAAAGCCATGCAAGACCGTCCGCCCGGCCGCGCCGTCGTACTCGCCTCCTCGCAAATCCCGCTGCGCCAGATGGCCGGCCAGGGCCTTCTGCTGCCCGACCTCGCCTTCCGTCTCAGCGCCGTCCGCTTCGCCATTTCGCCCCTGCGCCTTCGCCGTGAAGACATCGCTCCGCTCGCCCAGTCCCTGCTTGACAGAATCTGCGCCCGCTATCAGCAGCGGCCCGTCATGCTCGGCCCCGGCGCGCTGGCCCGGCTACTCCAGCACACCTGGCCCGGCAACGTGCGCGAGCTCGCATCCGTGCTTGAAACCGCCTTGCTTGAGGCCGTCAACGGCGTCATCCGCCCCGACGACCTCAACCTGCCCAACGCTCAGGAAGCTCCTGCACCCGTTGTCCAACCCGCCAGCCATCTGGACAATCTCTCACTCGACGCCATCATTCGCCATCATGTCGAGTACGTGCTCCAACTGAACCGCGGCAACAAGCTCCGCGCCGCCCGCCAGCTCCACATCAGCCGCTCCACCCTCTACCGCATACTCGCCAACGAAACCATCCTCAATCCCTAAACAGCAAACAGATCAGCAAAACAATGGACCGTCTCCCCAGCGGACCACTCGAGAAGCTATCTCATAAACCTGCTTTGAAAGGGCACTGCTCTAGCCGTGCCGCAAAATGCCCAATAAAACGGAGGCTTTACAGGCTGCGGAAAAACTCAACACGGAGGGAGGCGCTCAACACGGAGGGAGGCGGGGGTTTTAACCCCCGCATAACGCCAACAAAATCAGACCCGGCTTTAGCCGCGGAGGCACGCTTTGAAGCGTCTGAATGGTATTGATGGGATGACCTCCAGCGTCCCATCCCGTCTAACGCGGTCGGGCGCGTTTTTGCGCCCAACCCAGTCAGACCAGCCGTACTGTCACCCCTCTTGCCCAATCTCCTTCCGCTCTTCCTTCGGCCACTCCAATCGCGGCTCCGCCGCCAGCCGCAGAGCCAGGCTCCGCACGGGCTTTTTCACTTCCCCCAGCTTTTCCACTTCTTTCATCGGCTTCTTACCCTCCGCCAGCGCCACCAGCATCTTCGTGCTGGCCAGGTCTCCCGCCAGCGCCTTGTCCGTCAGCAGATTGGCCAGCTTCGCCGAGTTCCGTCCCACCCGCCTGTCCGCCGCCTGCCGCAGCCGCTCCGCGCCGTCCCCCTGCGCCGCCCGTACGCCCGCCGCCCCCTCGCCCGCCCGTTCGCGCCTCTTCTTATTGGTTGTTGTTGTACTCCCTGTTTTCCTCGTCGTCTTCTCTGCCGTCAACTCCTGCTGTACAACCGCCATCTTTCCGCCATTTCCGGCCAACGCTCCACGGACCCTCAAGCCGGCAGAAAGAGGAGCCCATCCGGCAATCCCGCTCCGGAGTCGTCTCTACAAAACACATGCCGGAGCCGTCTTCACTTTGAAAAAATGCCGGGGTCTCGAATCTCCCTCTGCGCCCGCGCGCCGCGGAGATGGCCTGCACAAGATCGGGAAGGCCCACGCCTGCCTTCCATTCCACGCCCGTATTCCATTCCAGGCCTGCCTCAATTCGCTGTACGTACTCTCAGCCTACCGGAAAACCAGTTAATTCCCTGCAAACAAGTCCCGTAACGAAGTCCAAAAAACTCGCTCAACCGACAAATTGATCCCCTTTGAAGAGGCACTGCTTTACGGGCTGCGGAAAGAATTCTTATGCGCGAGCAATGTTCCCGTTTTGAAAGGGCGCGGCTTCAGCCGCGCCGCAAGAGAGGCATAAAATCGGGGGCTTTAGCCCCCGATGGAGTGGATTTTCAGTAACTTGGAAGACGCAAGGCAAAGGACAGGTCAATTCCACACTCAAGGCGATGCTTGGCAAAGAGGCTATGCCTTCCGCGGAGTTGACGGCTGAATAGAGGGGACTATTGGCCTGAGGTTCCCCGGTTCCCCTCTTATTGTCTTGCCCTCTTGTGGGCGAGTCTGCATCAGCCGGCCGAGTAAAGCATCGAATTTGTCTTTGTCTACTTTCATTTTGCAGGTAATTCCGGAAGATTTATTGGGAGATCGTCCACAGGGTGACCGCTTTGGGCCTCATACGCTGCAACCGCAAAATCCAGAATCTTGCTCATTGCCTTCGCTTGTCCGGGGTTCATGGTGACCCTAGACTTTCGTTCAACCGTCGCTTCTGCTTCAGGCGAGACCTCAATCAATTCTCCAAGGACCAGCACAATATCCAGCTGATTCACGGCGAATCCGATATTGTTGCAATAGAAAGAGGAGTATGTTGGAGCATCCACATATTTGATACTCTTCGGGGTGGTTTGCCTCGATCTCTCTATCACCTGCTCTTTGATTTTTTCGCTATTGTCGGGCATGGATTTCCTCGTAAGTTGTTGGATTCATGGCAATCGGAATGTAGGACTGGAACGGGGTTAGACTGGCCGAAACAGATTCACTGCTTCCTGATAAATTGGCAAGAATTTGGAGCGGTTGGGGCTGCCCATAGGTGATCGGCATACCTGTGAAATAAGTGTTGTTTCGAACTGTACCTACGCTGAGTTGAACGTCAATAGACACACCAAGCAAAATCTGTGGGATTAAGTTCTGCAGTTGGCCTTCTTCGATTAGTCCTGCACCTTCCTCATCTTCAAAAGAAGGGACCGCTAATGCGTCTGCCGTGAGGCCGCGGTCAAATCGTGGGGTTCCGCTTAGCCAATCAATATATTGACTCCAAGGCACAAATCGAACTACTAGGGCAACATCTAAAGCGTCGGCAATCCTCTTAAGCGAACTCATCGTGTGTTTACCGTACTCGGGCGACTCAAGGCGAGACACGTTATTCTGGCCCATTCCGGCAGTTTCCGCCAATTCCGCTTGCGTCATACCCTGGCGGTCTCTTGTGGCTCGGATCTGAAAAGCGATCCCCTTTTCTAAATTCGATTCCACCAGTCTTGCCCTTGCTTCTCTGCCTCTGCGAATTCGGTTACGCAGGCCGTTTCTCGATAACAAACTCATGTGTGCGTGCCTTTCCTTGCTCCAATAGGCTCAGCCTAGCGAGAGCATTTCTCTTTCCTGGCTTATCGTTCTTGACCTTCTTGCCCCCGTTACCGTACAGAAAAATGAAACGCCCACGCTGATTCTTGTCGAACACACCGTAAATCCTAATCCAGTGATTCTTCGCGTTGGCCTTGCAGCCGATTTCATGCAGCGGGGGGTCCAGCTTGTCGAATTCAGGCCTTCTCCATTGCGCCGGAGGCAGGCTAGCCAGATAGTTGAGCGTATCCTTGACTTCGTCCCGCTCTTCTTCCGGCAACCCGTCATACCAATCCTGAATAAGCCGGCCGCCAGCCTCGCTGACGTACCCCGCGAACATGCATACGGTCGGCTTATCCATAGTATCTCAAAAAAGAGATTCGTGGTATGCTTGGTTTGTCTATCTCAATTTTGAGATAACGAAAGTAGCGGAAGGCGAGGAGCCGGTGCTCCTAAGCGGCTTTATATCCGCGAACAGTCCTTGCGAGGGATTCGGGTTCAACTCCCACGCCTTCCGCCAGAATCACTGTAGTTTACTCTGCCCTGTCACGGCAATACAATCTTTGACGTCATTTTCATTCTGTATCAAGTGCATAGCCTTCAGTAACTTGCATCCTCTCGACGGCTGAAGCCGTGCCCTTTCAGAGCCGCGAGCCCCCGGACAGATTCCCTAATCCCCAGTCCCCGTCTTCCCCAGCACCGCCGCCCAAAGCCGCTCCTCCGCCAACCGCTCCAGTGTCTTCCCGCCCTTCGGAACAATCCCGTACACCACCTGGCATCCCATCGCCTCCGCCAGCCGCGACATCGACCGCAGCGTAATTGTGCTCTTCCCCTCCCGCGTCTCCAGATCGAACACCGTCGAACGGTTCACCCCCATCTTCTCCGCAATCTCCTCTACCGTAATACGCAGCGCCTGCCGCGCCGCCCGCAGCAATTCATTCGTCGGACTCTTATTTCTTCCCGCCAGCCGAAAAGGCCGCATCTCCTCATCCAGCCGCCTCCGCATCGCTTTCCGCCCACTCTCCCGCATCGTCCCGCTCCTCCGTCCGCAGTCTCTTTTGGTCTCTGATTTAACCCTAGCCAAAAGCGTCCTAATTACATGCAAAAACGGCCAAAATTGGCTCGAAATGGGGCCTTTTTGAGGCTGTTTTTCACCTTTTAGTCTGCTTCTGGCCGGATTTTCTCCCGAAATATCTACGGGCGCGCGCCTACATTCCGCCGGAAAAGCACTTCCGTCTCCAATCCGTCGCCTTATACCCCGACAAAATCCTCTCTTTCGTCGGCAAATAAACCCGTCCAGCCCTAAATCCCTGGTCTCTGACTACTGATCCCTGACTACTGATCCCTGCCCTGTTGCTCTACACTCGACGGAAGGCAAGATTTCACTCCCAAGATTTCACTGCGAGGTCCAACTCCATTGAGAAGTCCGCGTTTTCCCTTCCTGGCCGCTTCCGCGCTCCTGCTCTTTGTCTCCGCTCCGGTTCTCTACTCGCAAGCCGCGCAGCCAGCTTCGGTTGAGGGCAACCGCAGGGCTCTCAATCAGATCTTTGAGGACTACTGGCAAGACAATCTTGTCCACTCGCCTGAGTTCGCCTCCACTCTCGGCGACAAGCGCTATAACGACCAGATCTCCGACTACTCCGTAAAGGCCTTCAACGATGGCCTGGCCCGCGAGCAGGCATTTCTCATGCGCCTCGCGACCATTGACACCGACGGGTTGACGGACCAGGAAAAGATCAGCCGCGACCTGCTGCTGCGCCAGTTCACCGAGGATCAGGAGTCTGCCGAGTTCAAGGAATGGGAAATGCCCGTCAACCAGATGGGCGGCATCTACGCCACCTACCCGCAGCTCGTGGCCCAGCTCAGCTTCACCACCGCCAAGGACTACGACGACTGGATCGCCCGCCTGCATCTCATTCCCAGGGCCTTCGAGCAAGTCACGGCCAACATGGCCCTCGGCATCGATGACCACCGCGTGCCGCCCAAGTATCTGCTCGAAAAAACTCTCGATCAGGTCAAGGCAATGGCCGCACAGAAGCCTGAAGATTCGCCCTTGGCGCTGCCGCTCAAAAGTTTTCCCGCCACCATCAAGCCCCTCGACCAGGAGCGCATCAAGAAGGAAACGCTGGACGCCATCGCCCAGGACGTGCTGCCTGCTTACCTGCGCTTCGCACGCTTCCTTGAGGTCAGTTACGTCCCCGCCGGCCGCACCGAACCCGGCATCGCTTCCCTGCCCGACGGCCAAAAGTATTACCAGTTCCTCATTCGCCGCACCACCACTACTGATCTGACCGCCGACCAGATCCACCAGATCGGACTGGACGAGGTGAAGCGCGACGAAGCCGAAATGCTGGCCATCGCGCAGAAGCTCGGCTTTGCCGATCTCGCCACTTTCCGCGCCAGTCTCAAGACCAATCCAAAAATGAAACCGTCCTCGGCCGATGCTCTGCTGGCCGCTTATCGCGGCTATCTGACGCCCATGCAGGCCCGCCTGCCGCAGCTCTTCGGCCGTCTGCCCAAGGCCAAGTTTGAAGTTGTCCCGGTGCCCGATTATCTGGAGAAGACATCCGCGCCCGCTTACTACGAAGAGGGCTCGCCGGACGGCAGCCGCCCAGGCCGCTTGTTCATCAACACCTATCACGCCACCGATCGCAATTTCTATAGCGTGGAAGACATCGCCTACCACGAAGGCATTCCCGGCCATCACCTGCAGATCTCCATCGCGCAGGAGCTTCAGGACATTCCCACCTTTCGCAAGTATCAGGGCTACACTGCCTACGTTGAAGGCTGGGGCCTCTACGCCGAACACCTGGGCAAAGACGTTGGCCTCTACCAGGACCCGTATTCCGACTACGGCCGTCTCGAAGGCGACATCTGGCGCGCCATTCGCCTGGTTGTGGACACCGGCGTCCACAACGACCACTGGACCCGCGAGCAGATGGTCCAGTACTTCCACGACCACTCCAACATTGACGACACCAGCATCCAGGCCGAAGTGGACCGCTATATCGCGTGGCCCAGCCAGGCCCTGGCCTACAAGATCGGCCAGCTCAAGATTCTAGAGCTGCGCGACCGCGCCAAAAAGGCCCTCGGCGACAAGTTCGACCTTCGCGCCTTCCACGATCAGGTAATCGACTCCGGCGCCCTGCCCCTGGACGTCCTGAGCGACCGCATCGACACCTGGATCGCCACCCAAAAACCCACCACCCCACAACGACCCTGAAGCAGATTTTTCTTCTGCGAGCGATCTCCTAAGCGAATTGCCCGCGATATGTGGCGCTATAGGCCGACAAAAGAGGAAATTTCGTTGGGTTATAACACGACGGATTGGAGACGGAAGTAGCTTCCCAGCAAAACGTAGCCCTCTAGCCCTACCAATTTCGCAAAAAATGTCGGGATAGAAGCCGACTAAAACGCGAAAAATAGCTCAAAAAACACCCCAATTTGCATCGTTTCCGCCCAAATTACCCCATTTTTCTCTCCATTTTTGCGCGTGCGTTATTCTCTGATTCGCCACAGCAGGATCGACCACGATGTGCGGCATCAACCGAGCCGATGCGAGTATTCTTGAGAGTTGAACCACACTCTCATTCCACGACAAGGAAAACCATGGCGGAGATAGCCGTTGAGGCCACTGAAGTACCTGCGCAACTGCCCCAGGTTCGCGTCGCCGTTCTCGGCGCGGGAAAGATGGGCGGCATTCTGCTGCAGGCTTTTCTGAAGCAGAACCTGTTTGCGCTCGACCGGATTCACGCTACCGTGGGCCACGCCGAGAAAGCCATCGCCCTGAGCACCCAGTGGGGCGTGGACGTGAGCACCAATAACCTTGAAGCTGCCCGCCAGGCAGACCTGATTCTGATCGGCGTCAAGCCGTTCCAGGTGCCTGACCTGATCGCCGAGATTCGCCCCGCGCTCACGCCGGACAAGACTCTGGTGTCCTTCGCGGCCTCGGTGAAAACGCGCGCCATTGAGGAAGCGTCGGGACTCGATATCGCCGTCATTCGCGCCATGCCCAATACGCCCTCGGCCCTGGGCGCGGGCGCTGCCGGTTTGTGCAAGGGCCGCTTTGTTTCCGACGAAAAGATGGGGTTGGCCCAGCGCATCTTTGAAACGGTGGGCCGCACCGTGGTTGTCGACGAGAAACACATGGACGCCGTTACCGGCCTTTCAGCTTCAGGACCGGCCTACATTTACATCATCATCGAGGCCCTCGCCGAAGCGGGCGTGAAGGTAGGCCTACCCCGCGACACGGCCACGCAACTGGCCGCACAGACCACCTTTGGCGCTGCCAAGATGGTACTCGAAACCGGCTATCATCCGGCGCTGCTCAAGGATGCTGTAACCACACCCGCCGGCTGCACCATCGACGGCATTCTGGAGTTAGAAGAAGGCGGCCTGCGCGTCACCTTGATCAAGGCAGTTATGCGCGCAACGCAACGGGCCAAGGAGCTGGCCGCCGGCTAACAGCGGCACTCCACTCACGCCATTCACTCGCTGAATTGCTACCTGACCGGGCTCCCCAGGTATCTCCGCCGCGGCGGAGATACCTGGGGAGCCACCAAAGCTGACTTACTCACTCCGCGAACCGCGCTAACTCCGCTCACTACGCCACCTTGCTAATCCAACGCCCAACCTGGCTGCCCAGTTACATCCCGGAGTTGCAGGGACTGCGCGGCCTCGCCGTTCTCGCGGTGGTCTTCTATCACTGCCATCCCCGGCTGGTGGGCACGAGCGTCCACTACGCCAGCCTGTGGGGATGGGCGGGCGTCAATCTCTTCTTTGTCCTCTCCGGCTTTCTCATTACTTCCATCCTTCTTGAAGCGCGGGAGAAACCCCGCTACTTCCGCAACTTTTATGGCCGCCGCGTGCTGCGCATCTGGCCGGTTTACCTGCTGGTGCTGGTGGTGGTCTATCTTAACGCGCCGTGGTTCATTGGTCCCGCCATTGCCGCCGCCGTCAAGTCGGCGCCCTGGCTGGCCTACATTTTTTTTGTGCAAAACCTGTTTCACCTGGCGCTGCCTCCGGCTATTGGTCCCACCTGGTCTTTGGCCATTGAGGAGCAGTACTACTTTCTCTGGGCGCCTATGGTGCGCTTTCTGCGCCGTCCCTGGATGCTTGCGGCCGTTCTCGTTGCAGCGCTCATCGCCTCGCCCGTCTTGCGCCTCGCAAACCTGCGCTGGATAACTCTTACCCACACGCTGATTCACCTTGACGGCATTGCCCTCGGCAGCCTGCTCGCGCTGGGCCTCTACACGCTCACTTGCAGCCGCCGCGCCTGGCTTGGTATTGGCCTCGCCGCCATGCTGCTGGGATTCTGCGCCACGGCCACCATCGCCGGCGGGACCGCATTTCTTGACTCAGCTTTGGCTCTGGCCTTCGCCGGCGCCATGCTCGCTGCCGTTGCTTCCACGGGCGCACGCAACCCGGTCAGCGTCGCGCTGCGCCGCGGGCCTCTGGCCTTCTACGGCCGCATCAGTTACGGCCTCTACATGACCCACATCATCATCTTTATTTATTTCGGCTGGTTCGACGCGCGTATGGACCGGTACGGCATTCCCGGCAACCTGGCCGTAGTCGCCTTCCGGCTGGCTGCTTCAACAGCAGCGGCCACCGTGCTCTGGTATGCGTTTGAGTCGCAGATGCTCAAGCTCAAGCGCTATTTTTAGAGCAGTCCTGGTGAATGCGCGGTCATCCCGCTGAGCTGGCCATCGCGTCCAGGAAGAAACGAGATTGATCGCTTACGACCTTTAGCGCGGCCAGCGTCCGACAATCACAAACAACGCCAGCAGAAACAAGGTGACGCTTGGCGCGGCTGACTCTTGCCGGCGAGCATGATAGATGCCGGCAGCCACCATCAGAAGCGCGAGCCCCGCTGCCGCCAGCCGTAGAAAGACATACGGAGGCCATACATCCACCGGCACCAAGACTCCCGCCGCTCCCGCAATCTCAACCAGGCCGACTAGGATAGCCTGAGTCCGCGACATGCCGATCCGGCCTGCCTTGGACCTTGCCTCCACCATTTTCACCACTTGCCCGTAAGCAAATATCTTTGAGAATCCGGTAAATAGAAAAACGCCCGCCAAAATAATCTGCGCCATCCAAAGCAGAGTATTCATGCCTTCGCCTATCCTCCCGTGCCCTATTCCGGGCATCTTGCTGTACGCGCCCGGCGCTTCTCTGCCAGCAACCGATTGGACCCCGGCACAGCGGCATATGTCAAGGCCAATGCTGCGCATCGCCGCGGATGCGGTTGCGCATCCAATGGAAACAGTGCGTCTCGATGAGCGAGTGGCGCTCCTTGGCTGTAAATCCCGCGGACCGGCGAATGGCGAAGCAGAAAACGCGAGAATCGGCTGAACGGTACCGATAACAGGCGGTTGTTCTACACTGGAGGGTTCGGTTCGGAGTTTTCATTCATGCCTGCTACCGCAGTTCCAATCGATTCCAAGAGCCTTCCGTCGCTGGCCCTGCGCCGCTTCGCGTGGGCCGTGCTCATTTACTTCGTTATCGTGTTCCTGGGGGGAACACTAGTGCGCGCTACCGGCGCAGGAGCAGGCTGCGGCGATCACTGGCCGCTGTGTAACGGAACCGTCGTCCAACACCATCCGCAGCTTGACACGATCATTGAGTTGACGCACCGCGTGATGAGCGGTTTCTCACTGTTTGCCGTCCTGGGCTTGATGGCGTGGACCTTCGCCGGCACGGTCCGTGGCCACCTAGCACGCGCGGCTGTGACCGCGGCTGTTATCTTCACACTGCTTGAAGCGATCCTCGGGGCACTGCTGGTGAAACTCGGGCTCACCGCTCAGAGCCACTCACCTATTCGGCCGGCTTACCTTTCGCTGCACCTCAGCAATACGCTGCTGCTGCTGGCTGCGCTTACGCTCACCGCCCATCTGCTCAGCCGCCGCAAGGGCTATCTGCGCGGCAGCGTGCGCCTGGTTGCGCCCTTTGGAGCGGCAATTGCCGTCTTCGTGGTCATGGTTGTGGGCGTCACCGGATCCCTGGCGGCGCTCGGCGACACGCTCTTCCCATCTTCCTCGTTGAGCGTAGCGCTCGCACAGGATTTCTCCGCTACCAGCGGTTGGCTGGTGCGCTGGCGCTGGATGCACCCCACAGTCGCTATCTTGGCGAGCATCTTCGTAATCTGGCTGGTGGTCACCGCTGCGCGGGAGCGAGCGCACTGGGACAACCGGCGCCTCTGCGGCCTGGTGTTGGCGCTGCTCGCGGTGGTTTATATGCTGGGCGTTCTGGATGTGGTGCTGCTTGCCCCGCTTTGGCTCCAGATGGCTCATCTGCTGGCGGCAGACACACTGTGGGCCTCGCTGGTGGTGCTGACGGCTCGGCTGATTTTGCAGCCGGACGAGACGAGTTAACGCAAGTTAGCGAGACAACGCAAGGGCCTGCTTAAATGAAGTTGTTTCTGTTCCTTATTTCTTTATTTGACCAGCACGCCGGCCGCCGCATACGCGCTGCCTTCGACAATCGCTTCGGCCAGCAGCGGCAGTTCCGGCGTCGAAGTCAGATTTTCAATGACGCCATCGCGCAGGATCACCGTATCTTCAACTTTGCCGCCGCGAATGCTCGGGTTCCAGGCAAAGGCCTGGTTGTTGACTACCACTTCAGCTCCCTGCGGCGTCGCCACCCACTCGCGCTCGCCGTAGCCGGTCGCGCCGCCCTGATGATGGAAGCGCTCTTCTCCGGGGAATCCCTCGGCCACATAGGCCGCTTGCGCAATTTTGAACAGCTCCGCGGAAGTCGCGCCCACACGGCTGGCATTCAGCAGCGCCGCATTTACCCGCGCCGCTGAATTGAAGTGCGCCGAGAGCTCCGCAGGCAGCGCGCCAAAGTGAATGAATCGCGTGATGGAGATGGCCAGCCCCCACTTCCTGGCGCAAAGATTCAACATCCCGTACTGCTTGAGCCGGCGCCCGCGCGGCACCGCATGTTTGTAGTTGATGATTCTCTCATCCACGGCATAGAGCGCCACCGAAGGCAGAATGCCATGCCGCAGCAAGCCCGCCGCAGTAATGGCTTCCATGTCGTACTCACTCAGTCCGGGCTCAACTTCGTGCAGCGCGTCCACCGTGGCCGCCGCTGTGGCTGCGCCCAGCCAGCGATAACGGGCAATCTCGCTCTCACTCAGGGCTGCGCGCAATGAGTAGAGGTTGACCGGCGTGCAGCCCGCACATGGCGTATCCGAACCTAACGGGCCGCCGGCCAATCGCGCCGCGGCGGCAACCGTATCGTCTGCCCACCAGGGAAACAACGCGGGCTCAAAGTCGAGCGCGGCGAACTCTTCGTCGTGCAAGCGCGGTGCTTCATTCTCGGTAGTGAAGTAATAGCGCCTGCCCGCAGCTGTAATCAGAAGAGAGGCTACTCCTGTCTCACCTGGCGTCAACACGCGCAACTCTACGGCGCCACCCGTGACCCATGCTACGTTCTCATTGCGCCGAATGAGAACGCCGGCTAGTCCCTGTGCTTTCAACCACTCGACCAGCCGCTCGTGCTTCGAGCCCAGCTCCGCGTTCCACGCGGCTTCCGTGACCACCGTGGCGCCATTGACCACTAGACTCTTACCGATTCGCTTACTCATCATTACGTATCCTCTTGGGGAAAAGGGGCTAAGAAAATGGGACTAGGGGTTAAGGGACTAGGGACCAAGGGATTAGGGACCAAGATGCATACAAGAGCATAGCGTTGTGATAAACCGTCCAGTCCCTAGAGGCCATCTCATAAACACCATTCAGACCCTCCCAAAAGCGTGCCTCAGGGGCTAAAGCCCCTCGTTTTATTGGGCATTTTGCGGCACGGCTAAAGTCGTGCCCTTTCAAAGCAGATTTATGAGATAGCTTCTAGGTCTCTGACCGCGCGATTTCGTGCGGTGGGTCCGTGCTATCCCAGGTCTCAAAATCGAGACCTGGGGCATCCGCAATTGGTACAAGAACAAGCGGTCAGAAACCTAGTCCCTTTTCCCTAGCCCCTGCGCTTAGTCTTCGAGGGCGGGGTGGTGGTGACTCTCCCAGCCCATGTAACGCGCGGCTTCATGGATAGCTTTTGAAACATCGCTGAAGTTAGCCGCTACGTGATGCTCGAAGCCTTCGCGGCAAATGTACCTTAACAATTTCTGCAGCTGCGGAATCTCGGCCACGCCGGCGCCGCCGAACGTCTCCAGAGGATCGTCGGTGAACTTGCCTGGGCCTGTATAGCCGCGGACTACGCCATTGCGGTCGTCTGTTGAATAGCGCGCGTAACTCATGGTCCCGGCTTTTACGCGACCGACGCACGTTCCAAAAGTGTTTTCTTTACCCACTGTGCCGGCGATGATTTCCTGGAAGTCCATTTTTACATCCTTGAAAAAATGCTTGGGCAAATTAGAGCAGTGGAAACACACGCATTTATCGGGATGGCTGCCGTAGTTGTTATTCCAGTCGAGCAGCGCCGACGGCGTGCCTGAAGCCAGCGCCAGCATGTACATGCTCAGCGTGCCGGGCACATCCGTTTCGCATGCCGAAGGAATGAGGCTGTCGCTCATCATGCTCATAATGGTGCAAGGCACGACGCCAAAGAACTCTTCAAACGAGGTCCAGCATTGTACGGCGCTGATGGTCACATTGGCCTGCTTCATCCAGCCGTCGAGCACCGCACCCAGCTTGGCCATTTTCATCAGTGCGGCATCGGGAATGCCGCTGGTTGTCACGTAGCTCTTGATGGAAGCCAGTTTGGCCTGCGCCGCATCGTCTGTGTCTTTCAGGCGATTGATGCGGCCAAAAACCTCAGACAAATCGAGCGTCTCGATGGTGATGCCGCTGGTTTCAAAGATGCGCTCCGAGTAGCGCACAGTGTTGAAAGCCGTGGGACGCGCGCCAATGGCGCCGATGCGCAGGTTCTTCAGCCCCTTTACCACGCGGCAAACCTGCGAAAACCACTCCAGGTCCGTCTTGAATTCCGCCGAGCTCAGGCTCTCTGTATGCAGCGTGGTCAGCGAATATGGAATGCCGTACTGCATCAGGTTGTTACAAGCGCTCATCTTGCCGCAGAAGCTATCGCGGCGCGTGGCGATGGTCATGGCGTCCGAGCGGTCAGGCGTGGCCTGCACCAGCACCGGAACCTTCAAACCCGACAGGCGGATCGCGTCCACGATGCCGCGCTCTTCGCCGAAGTTAGGCAGAGTTATGATGATGCCGTCAATCTCTTCCGCGTGCTTTTTGAAAAGCTCCGCGCATTTCTTCGATTCGGCGTAGGTTTCCACCGCGCCGTATTTTGAATCTTCCGGACCCAGCACCACGGCCCTTGCTCCAGCCGCTTCCAGTACGGAGATGATTTCTTCGCGCCCGGTCTTGGCCAGGTGGTCAGGGAAAAAGCCGCGATTGCCTACGACGATTCCGAAAGTCATGGTTCGATGTGCTGTCATTTTTCAATTGCTCCTTGATTCCCTTACGAATGGATTGCGGCATCGCAGCTAATCTTTGCGGCCGGGGCGAAAGCGTATGTCATAAAAAATGCCGAGCGCCAGCATGATCGCACCCCACCATACCGGCGCGTGCAGGTTAGCCAATATCACGTTGGCCGTGTGGCCGGTTACAAGTTCAAACACTCCATACCCCAGAATCATTGCGCCATAGACGGTGAGAAGCACGCCAATGAAAAACCAGATCGATATGGTTGAGTTATGCATTTTGTAACTCCTCTACCAGAAGTAGATGTTGAGTGCCAGGAAACAGATAATTGCGATGACCATCCAGAAGTACTCGTTCTTATAGAACGGCACGGGCTCTTCCTTCGGCAACTTCGTGGCGCCGTAGACCACGCCTTCCAGCGATGCCAGCGAATGGGCACGGGTAGAGAGGCTTACCACAAGGGTGACGAGAACCGTGACGCAGACCGACCAAAGAGCGCGATACATATCTTGAGCCAGCGCCTTGGCAAGGGGCGAAAATGCGACATACTTCACGGCCGAAGGATCGATCTTGACCCACGCATAGAGCCCGACCGACGTGAGTGTGCCGATCAGCAGGCCCCAGAAGCCACCCTGCCGCGTGGCTCGCTTCCAGAACATGCCCATCAGCACCACGCCCAGCAGAGGCGAGATGAAGAAACTGAACAGCGCCTGCACATAATCCATGATGCCGGCCGCGGACATGACCATATATGCGGTTCCGATGGAGATGATGACGCCGAGAATCGTGGCCCAGCGCCCGACGGCGACGTAATGTTCGTCAGGGGCTTTCTTATTGATGAGCGGCTGATAGATGTCGTAGGTCCACACCGCGGAAAAAGCACTCACATTGCCGGCCATTCCGCTCATGAAGCCGGCAATCAGCGCGGTGATGCCGAGACCGAGCAGCCCAGGACTGCAATAGCGAACCAGCATCAGGGGCAGCACTTCGTTGTAGCTGTGTAATCCCGATCCTGGAGTGGCCAGGTTCTGCGCCACAAGATGCATCATGCTTCCGTCGGGGTTCTGCAGCACCACCAGTCCGAGCAGGCCGGGCAGAATCACGATAAAAGGAACCGCCATCTTGAAAAATGAGCCGATTACCGGAGCCATGCGCGCGGAGCGCAGATTATTGGCTGCCAGCACCCTCTGCACCACCAGAAAATCCGTAGTCCAGTAGCCGAAGCTGATGGCAAAGCCGAGGCCGAAGACGATGCCGGTCCAATGAATGCCCATGGGGTTGTCGGAAAAATGGCCGATGCTGCGCCACATGTGGGTATAGTCTCCGCCGGGGACCAAACCACTTTGAACGTTGTGCGCAATCTTGGCCTTCAGTCCGTTCCAGCCGCCGGTCTCGACGAGGCCGAGAATCGGCACCAGCAGCGCACCGCCCCAGATAAGAACAAACTGCAGCACCTCGTTGAAAATGGCCGAGCGCAGACCGCCAAGCGCCACGTACGCGGCGACCGCCAGCGAAGAGACAATAATGGAGAAGTTCAGATTCCAGCCCAGCACCACCTTCATCACTTCCGCCATGGCGAACATGTTCACGCCGCTCATCAGCACGGTCATGAAGGCGAACGAAAATGCGGAGACGACGCTTGCACCCTGCCCGTATCGAAGCTTCAGATATCCTGGCACCGAGTGTGTTTTGCATACGTAGTAGAACGGCATCATCACGATGCCCAGGAAGAGCATGGCGGGAATGGCGCCGATCCAGTACCAGTGCGCGGCAAGAATGCCGTACTGATAGGCCGAGCCTGCCCAGCCCATGAGTTCGAGCGAACCAAGGTTGGCGGAAACGAAGCTGAGACCGGCGATCCACGCCGTCATTTCGCGCCCGGCCATGAAGAACTCTTCGCTGGTATTGGCCTTTGACTTCAGATAAAAGCCGATCCAGATCACCATCACGAAATAGATTGCGATGACGGCGATGTCGAGGGGGCTCAGATGCGCCAGTGAAGGGGCACTGAAGGCAAGCGCCGCCGCGGTTGCGGAATGCAAACCTGCGGCAGCGACGGCGGGTAGGGCCAATACGAGCATTGCATCACCTGGAAGGGGTGAATTCGTCCCTGGAGCCGAAACTGAAGTCTGTGGACGTTCGCCCCTAAGTAAATGGCTTTACTGCTATACTTGTCAAGCGGCAAACGGCAGCGGGAAGAAAAAAATCCGGCGCGCTGATTTTCCTAATAACCGGTGCGGGCAAGTTGATCTATCTGATCGCATGAAACTCACAGAAAGCGTTTACCGGAGGAAGTGTACCATGCAAGACTTCCATTGCCGCAAACAAACTGACCTCTTGAGGGTGTCCAGGCATCGCAAGAGGCGCCTTCGTCGTGCTCACCCAGGCCTAGACGTCCGCGTGTACCGGGCACAGCACAAGCCGGCCATCCCGCCTCTGCGAACATTTCATGCTTGTTTTTCGCGTCAACCAGCGATAGGTTGAGGCATGGTTCCATTTTCCGACCTCAGCCTCCGCAACATGGGCCCTGTTGCTGGCCGCCTGCGCACAGAGCCTATTCCCATTCGGCGCATCCTTATTTGAAGGAGCTTCCATCATGACATCGCCTGTTGTCGATCCCACCCGTTGTAATGGCTTCTCTCGCCGCAGCTTCTTCCGCTTCGCAGCTGGCGCCTCGGCCCTGGCAAGCATGCCCATTCTGACCGAAGCGCATCTGGCGATGGCACAGCGGCCGCACTTCGCGGACCCGAACAAGGGCATCCACATCGATGCCAACGAGAATCCGATGGGGCCCTGCGACGCTGCGCGCAAGGCCATCGCAGACATCATCCCCATCGGCGGCCGCTACCGCTTCGATATGGAAGATGACCTGGCCAACACTTTCGCAAAAATCGAAGGCCTCAGCCCCGATTACGTGATGCCCTTTGCCGGCTCCAGCGATCCGCTGCATTTCACCGTGCTGTCTTTTACCGACAAGAACAAGCCGCTGGTGATTGCCGACCCAGGCTACGAAGCACCTATCTGGGCCGCGAATGCCTGCGGCACGCCGATTATCAAAGTGCCGCTGGCCGATCCAAGGGGAGAAGCCAAACACGACATTAAGGCCATGCTCGCGGCTTCGACCACGCCAGGCGTCATTTATATCTGCAACCCCAACAACCCTACCGGCACCTGCACACCGCGCTCGGATATGGCGTACGCCGTAGCCAACGCCCCCAAAGGTTCCATACTGCTCATCGACGAAGCTTACATTCACCTTTGCGATGCGCCTCGATCGCTGGATTTTGTGAAGGAAGGCAAGGACGTGATCGTTCTGCGCACCTTCTCCAAACTTTATGGGATGGCCGGCCTGCGCATGGGCTTCGCCATCGGGCGTCCGGACCTGCTCAAGAGATATTCGTACTTCGGCGGAAATGCGCTGCCCATTACCGCGCTGGCCGCGGCTAAGGCCAGCCTGCTCGATGCGGATCTGGTTTCAGAGCGGAAGAAACACATTGCCGATATTCGCATGGAGACGTTGGCCTGGCTGAAGAGCGAGGGGTACGCAACGACGCCCTCAGAGAGCAATTGCTTTATGCTCGATGTGCGCCGGCCCGGCAAGGAGGTGCTCGCAGGCATGGCGGCCAAAGAAATATACATCGGCCGCATCTGGCCCGCGTGGCCCACGCAAGTGCGCATCACTGTCGGCACTGAGGACGAGATGCTCGCTTTCCGCCATGCCTTCAAGGAAGTCATGGCCAGCAACACGGCCGGCCTTGTGCCCGCCCTGCGGCCCGGCAAACTAGCCGAGCAGCCTTTCACGCATCTGTCGTAACGGGGAACGGTTGTTGGCGGGCAGCGATAAAAAGAAAGCCGCCGCGTCGAGAAGGACCCTCGCTGCGGCAACGGCCAACTTCGCTGGCAATGCGCAGATCACGCGTTACACCCTTGTGCATTCCTGCTCCCAAACCCGCACCACCAGATCGCCGGCAGGGTGACGGAATGCCACCATCAGCGAGCCCTCTGTCGCCACGCTGTAACAGAACCCCTCCTGCTCCACCGCGGACTCGGGCACCGTCATCGAACACGGCCGCGGCAACGACGACTTGATGATTCCCGCAATCATGTTGGCAATTTCCTTGGTGGCGTCCAGCGCGTCTGCCTCGCCCACAGTGCCCACGGCTTGCATCATCATGGCCGCAGTGGCTGCGTAGGCCAGTCCGCCGGCGATTCGCACCTCAATGCGTCCCTTCCACACGCCATTCAGAGCCACGCTGCCCAGCATGTGGCCGGCCTCAACGCAAAACTGCTCCGCGGACGGCACGGGCTCCAGCTTCATGGCCAGCATCTGCTCCCAGAACTGCGCATTGGCCTTGATTACGCTTTGCTCATCCAGTTGTGCCCTCATGCGCGGCTCTCCCCAGGAAGACCGACTGCGACTCTCGGTTTCTGCTTACCGTATCGGGCATTTTCTGGGAATGCGTTAAGAATCCGGGCAGCTTTGACGTGTCCCTTGTCATTGGAGCGCTCTAATTCGCGTCAACCCCGGTCAATATTCGCATCTCACCACGAAACATGTGGTAATCCTTGAAGGCGAAATCATCCAGCATCGTCTCGTAGGGGCCGTAGGTCTTAAAGTTTTCACCCCATTCATGCATATCGAAGATAGTGCGCACTCTCACAATGGATACGCTTCTCACCAGGCAAATGCGGGTGTGCCCTGTGATCTCGACCGGACCGTATTCGACTACGATGCCGGAACGGAGAATCGGCAGGTTAGGTCAATGGTCCGATTCGAGATCCGTCTCCAGGATCAGTCGCAGGATGGCCCCGCTCGGGGGATCGATCGCAATTTCGCCGTGATACCCGGTTAGTTGCTGGAAGGCACCCTTCCCGTCTCCGTCAGGAAAACAGCAGTATCCTACTTCAACGTGCGATCTGGCCTCCGGAATCTCATATCGGAATACCGCTTGAAGACCGGTTGGACCTTCTTCCCAATGGCTCCAAGTCAAACCGCTGTAGGCAGCATCCAGCATTGCCGTGCGGAGAATGGGACCGAAAGTACCCTTGATAATTAAGCTCGCAGCTGTCCGTTTTGGCTTTTTGCCTTTCAGCGGCCCCGCGTCCACAACCTCGTAGCCATTGCGATAGAACACGGTTGCACGGGAACTCCCCGTTAAATGCAACGACCGATCGCCAATCGTCTCTTCCACGTCTGCCCCTCCCTCACCGGCGGTTCCCGGTAGTGGGCCGTTGTGCGCGTCGCGAAGAAATCCGGTAATTTTGGAATCGTTTTGAGTAGATAGTCGATGGTTCTGGATTGCATAAGCCGCTGCGCGTTGAGGTCCGGGGCTGCGCTGGTGGGAATCTCGGCGGGCGGAAGACCTAGAAAAACCGAGGCATCTGCCACGGCCGCAAGCGCAGACCAGCTTTTCGTGCCCGGCATGCGGGCTTTCCAGGACGAAAGCCTTGTGCTGCTCATTCGTTCAGTCAATTCCATGGTGGAAAGCTGCCGCGCTGTCTCTGCATCCGACCTGCCGTGGGCGTTGCTCAGCGCCTGCTCCAACTGCGCCACTGTGACGCGTTCGGCGGCAACGTAGGGCTGATCGTAGTAAACCGGTTGATCGTAATAGCCGGTGCTGGCGCGGGCAACCAACCCCGGCTTGCTCACTTCCACTTTCAAATCGTGATACTCATCCACTGCATTGGTACGTGGGGGATCGAACGAAATGGTGTAGAAGGCGCCCGCATCCTGGACGCAAGTGTCGATCAGGCGCGTCAGGTCGTTGTCCGGCTTCTCCAGGACAAGGCCGCCGCTTTGCGTCGCAAGCACTTCAAAAGCCAGGTTGCCGGGATTCGCCTGCGTGGCCGATTTCACGCCTACCAGGAAAGACTCATACGGAAACCTGCGATCCGGGCTTTGCCAGAACGTGACGCCGAAGAGTGCGATGCGGGCTTCACGGATCCGGGTTGAGAACTCGGTGATCCAATCGAACCGGGCACTTTGTCGAGAACCTAAAGCGAGACCACGATCATAGTCTTCTTCCCCCGGCCCTCCATACCCGACCCAGACAAGCAACTTTCTGCCAGGCTTGCGACGCTCGATTAGGACAATGGAACCGAGCGCACTTAGTGCAGTCTGGGGATGAATAAGCTGATTTTGGAAGGACGAGTTTTGCAATGATAGGTCGCCCTGATCCAGCGTAATTTTGCGTAGGCCACCCTTCTGAGAGATTTCCGTTGCCAGGGCGTTGCCGTCGGTGGAAGGCTGAGGCGTTACCGACAAGCCCGCATTGGAAACCCGGTAGATCGATACCGGTTGGGCGAGATGGCCGCCGTTCTGCCGCAGAAACTTCTCGACCCCATGCTGCACATCATCCAAAACATCTTTAGACTTGCGGCTGACCGTATCGATGACCAGAATGACTTCAACGGGAGGGTCGGGTTTAGCCGCAGTTGGGTCGAACGCGGAAAAGGAGAGAATCTTCGCGGGCTGGTTGTTGTCGAGCAGCGTGAAGTCCTTGCTTTGGAGGCCCGGCACAGGTTTCCTGTACTCCCACGGACTATCCACTTTAATGGTCACCACGACATCGAGCTTGATGCGGCCTTCCGCCGCGTCTGATGGGGGCAAGGAATGCTCGGTGAGTTCTCTCACAGGAAGCGTGGACGCCGGTTCAGATTGTCGCGGTGGCCCCGCCGCGGCAGCGAACTGCGCAGAGAGAGCAATCGCAAAAAAAAAGGCCAAGCTCTGCGAGACAAGACTTGGCCCTGGCAGGCGCAATGAACCCTCCTTCAATTGCAGCCGGACTTCAGACAGCCGCAATCGTTGTCGCTTCTTTGACGCTCCGATTCTAATCGCAGTTATGCCAAATTCATCTTGTAATGTGCTAGACCGGTCAATCACGATCTTGCGCACAGTGAGAACGCCATACATTCACGACCAAATGCGTTAGTCTTTCCGCCGTCATGAAAAACTTACAAAACCTCTCTACTCAATCGATTTCGCTCCTCCGCGTCGGCGACTCCAGCGATAACACCCCGCTAACCGCGGATCTCACGCTCAATTAGCAAGTCAGCCGAGCCCCTAGGTCTCGACTCTGAGACTTGGGGCGCCAGAACCGCAACCAGACCCGAGCCCGCACCCCACGCCAAGTTTATGATTGCAACATGAAGCGAGTCCTGTTGTCCTGGAGCAGCGGCAAAGACAGCGCCTGGGCACTCCATCTGCTGCGGAGCGATCCTGACATCGAACTGGTCGGCCTGCTGACTACACTGAACAGTGAATTCCAGCGGGTGGCTATGCATGGCACGCGTCGCTCAGTGCTGGAAGCCCAGGCCGCGGCCGCCGAGCTTCCCTTGTGGATCGTTCCGCTGCCGTGGCCCTGTTCCAACGAGATTTATGAACAGCGTATGACGGAAGTCTGTAACCGCGCTCTCGCTGAGCAGGTCGATGCGATGGCCTTCGGCGACCTGTTCCTGACCGACGTGCGCGCCTATCGCGAGACACAGCTTAAGCCCACCGGTATTGAATCGCTGTTTCCTTTGTGGGAGATTCCGACCGATAAGCTGGCATGCACCATGATCGCCGGCGGCCTACGCGCCAGGCTGGCCTGCATCGACACCAAGCAATTGCCGGGTTCGTTCGCAGGCCGCGACTTCGACGAAGCCCTGTTGCGCGACCTGCCGCCTGAAGCGGACCCTTGCGGCGAACGCGGAGAGTTTCACACCTGCGTCTACGCGGGACCCATGTTCACGGCGCCTCTCTGCCTTGAAGCTGGAGAGGTGGTCAACCGAGACGGCTTCGTCTTTGCCGACTTCCAATAAGCGGCCAGACTCGGCCGCCCCCGCGGTCAATCTCGACGCCCTTACCTCACATCCTCCACCACCTCTTTGGCTTCGGCGGCTTCTTGGGAGCGATTTCATCCGTGGCGCCCGGCGCAATGGGCAACCCGGCATCTTGCGGGGATGGGAGCGTGTGCGTTTCGCGCCATTGCTCGATCACCTGGCTCTGCCAGTGATCGCTGCGCGCAATCCACAACTGCGCTGACTGGTCATAGCGGTCGAGGTTGGTCTGCAGCCAGTAGACGCGCTCGTCGCGTAGCCACGCCTGCCGGTAAAGTTCGCGCAGCAGCGTGTAGCCGTCGCGAATGTCCTGCATCCGCCCGTTGTTCGAGCCGATCGTATGCAGCAGATTTGAGATCTCGCCGCGCCGCGTCTTGTCGCCCGACGCCGCCAGCGTCCGCGCCTGATCGTACAGGGACACGCAATCGTCGGCGGCCTGAAACTTCAGCCCAACAAAGTCGATGCGCCGCGCGCCCAGTTCCATCGCGTCCAGCGCCTCCTGATTTTCAAGCTGCTTGCCTTCGAGGGCCGCTGCCGCACGCGCTTGAGCCAGCAGTGTAATGGCCCGCTCCGCATCCAGCCGCAATTCACTTTCGACTGGACGTAACTTGGCCGCCACCTGCTGGCCTTGCGGTGAAAACGGATCGATCCAGAAGTAGCTGTCCCGCGCATCGCCCAGGCCGGCCGTCTTCAGCAGCGCGTGGGCTGCCATCAGCGCCTGCTGCGCCTGGTCGATCTTTCCGGTTGCGTCGCCGTGAAACGCCATCCCATAAGAAGCCGTGAACGCAGCCTCAGAGCTCTCGCCCGGCTGCCAGCTCGCCGCCGCGCCAAACAGCACGCCAAACCAGTCTTCGTCGAAGATACCCTCGCCGTCGTCGTTCCACACGGTGTTCAACATGCCCTTCGAGCCTAGCTTCTGACCATCGCGCACAAAGGCGCGGATATTGCCCAGCGCCTCATTGTTATTGGGGTAAAGCCGGCTCCAGTTGTTCACGCCGGGCGCTACCCAAGTCTCAAGGCCGGCCTTGGTAAAGGGCAAAATCAGCGGCGTAAAATCCGGCTCCGCGTCGTAACGCCAAGGAACGGCGATCATGTCTTTCGGTAGCGTCGCCACCAAGTCTGGCGAGTTCACAGCAATGTCACCCCAGAACAGCAGTTGCTTGTGTTCGGGCGCAAGAACGGTGTGAATCTGCGTCAAAAAATCCATGTATACCGCACCGAGCCCGCGATCTTTCACCTCGCTGCGCGTTCTGCCTAGCCCAAGCTCAAATGTCTCGTCGGCGCCGATATGCGCATAAGGCCCAGGAAACACCTGCGCCAGCTCGCTGAACCATCCGGCAATCTCCGGTAGCGTACCGGGGTCGCCCGGCGCCAGCACAGAGCCGTGCGGAGTTTCTCCAAGGCCTGAGTACTGCTCAAACTTGAGTATGTTGTGCAGATGCCCAAACGCCTCCTGCTCAGGAATCACGGTGATGTGATATTGCGCCGCATACTGCACCAGGTCGCGGGCCTGTTCCGGGGTCATCGATCCGCCGGGGAACGCCGCCACCGGCGTGCTCGCATAGGCAAAGGTGTGCTCGAAGTAAGGCGAAAAAATGTTCAGCTTATACGCCGCCAGCGTGCGAATTTCACGTTTGAGAAAATCAGTATTCGGAATCGGCCCGCGCGACCAGTCGTCCGACAGGCCTCGATGCGCCATCGCCGGCCAATCGCGAAGCGTGGGCGCCAGAAGCACCTGATCCTTGCCGCTGCCGCGAATCAACTGCTTCACTGTTTGCACACCATAGAAGATGCCTGCGGAAGTCTGTGCGATTACCGCCAACCCGCCCTGGCCGTCGGGCACAAGCACGTAACCTTCGTCGTGCATCTCCGGATCGAAGCTGAGGTGATTGCGCTCCAGCAATGCTTTAGCGGGCTCTGTGTCGGCTCGCTCCAGGCGGATGAACGGCGCATCCTTCTGCACCTGGCGCTTGCCCAGGCTTTGCTCTGTCAGGTCTTCGGCGGCAAACCCGTCTTCGGCGCCGTCCGCGGCAACAAAAAATCCGAGGCCGCCAATCGGAATTGTCTCTACCGCAGCGCACTCACGCGGCGCGGGAACAAGATGCAGCTCGGCACAAGTGGGAACGGCAGACTGCGGAGTCTGCGCGACAACGCAGGCTCCGCCACACAACAACATGGATAACAGGACAAAATGAAGACGCATGGGCACTCCCCGGGGGTTGGGTTCCTTGTGACCCTAGCCTATCACCGCGGCTTCTGTTCACCGGAACCGAGCGCGCCGCTCTCAGCTTGGCTGAGCTTACCGCAGACTTCTCAATGCCGGATACAGCTTTCGCCATTGCGCATATCCTGCCGTGTAGGCCGCAACGTCTCCCTCATCCGGCTCGATCGTCTGCGCCACTTCAATGGCTTGGCCGCAGGCCTCGGCCAGATCTGCCCAGTGCCCTGCGCCCACTCCGGCCATCAGCGCGCAACCAAACGCGCCACCCTCTTCGGCCGTCAGCACCTCGACCGCGTGGCTATAGATTCCGGCTTGAATCTTTCTCCATAGCGGCCCGCGCGCGCCACCGCCGCCCAGCCTGATGCCGGTCACAGGAATTACCAGTTCGGCAAACAGCGTGAACGTGTCCTTGAGCGAGTACGCCACGCCCTCCAGCACAGCGCGCACAAAATGAGCCTCAGTATGCACCATCGAAATACCGGCGAAAGCCGCGCGCACTTCAGGATCAAGATGCGGCGTCCGCTCACCGAGCAAATAAGGCGCCCATTGCAATCCCTCGCTGCCTGCCGCAATCTTTCCCGCGGCCCAGGTCAGAGCGTCGTAATCCAGCCCACGGAAAAACGTTTCCTTCAGCCAGCGCAAACTCAACCCCGCCGACTGCGTTACTCCCATGACGTGCCACAGACCCGGCACCGCATGGCAAAACGTATGCAGTCTTCCCTTGGGGTCTTTCGTCGGGCTGGCCGTCGCGGCAAACACCACGCCTGAGGTGCCAATTGTTGCCGAAACGGAGCCGGGTTCGAGAATTCCCATGCCCACCGCGCCCGCGCCCTGGTCGCCTGCTCCGGCCACCACCGGCGTGCCGGCCGTCAGCCCTGTCAATCCCGCCGCTATTGCGCTGATCCGCGCGCACACCTCCGGCGACTCGTACAACTTGGGCAGCCAGCTCTCGTCGATTCCCGCGACTTCCGCCACTTCGCGCGACCAGCGCCGATTGGTTACGTCCAGCAGCAGCGTGCCGGAAGCCTCCTGCACATCGATCGCAAATTCTCCCGTCAGCCGGTAGCGCACATAGTCCTTAGGGCAAAGAATGTGGCGGATCTGCGCGAAGATCTCCGGCTCGTGCTCTTTGACCCACAGAATCTTGGTCAGAGTAAAGTTAGGCAGCGCGGGATTGCAGGTAAGCTCAATGAGCCGCTCATAGCCAATCTTCTCCGTGAGCCAGTTACATTGCGGTTGTGTCCGCGTGTCGCACCAGATCAGCGCGGGCCGCAGTACTGCGCCGTTCTCATCCAGCATCACAGCCCCGTGCATTTGCCCCGTGAGCCCGATGGCCGCGATAGACTCGCGTGGCTCCGGCGCCGCGGCCAGGGCCAGGCGAATCGCTTCCTGCGCCGCGCGCCACCAGTCCTCTGGATCCTGCTCAGCCCAGCCTGGGTGCGCGGTTTTGAATGGCTCATGCTCACTCGCAGCTCCGGCAATCAGCTTGCCCGCCGCATCGACGACCACCGCTCGCGTCCCGCCCGTGCCTACATCCATCCCAAGGAACCACATATCATTCTCTCCTTGCTAAATCGCTTTTCCCGGCGCACAGAGCATATCACCCCGAACCGCTGCAGGAACAGGGCGCATAACTTGGAACCGTATTTCAAACAAGCTATTGCTCTACCCGCAACCTGTCTGCGATTTCCGAGTACTTTGAATGTTTCGACCTCCGCGTAGTAACTCCGCCAACGTCGACCAACAAAAAATGCCGAGCGGAAGTAAATCGTCAACGTCTGTGGATATAGAAGATCCCAGGTGTCGATCACAAAATATACCCGGAAGATCGAGCCAGGCGTTCCTCTGATGCACAACTTAGCGAGGCGAGAAATGAAATTGAATTACGACGCGACTCAAACACGTGTAAACAGTGCAGCCCAGATGTTAGTCACTCTCACACTAACCCTGGCGCTCTTTGCGCCAGGCGCGATTGCACAAGCCCAGGCCACGGAATCCAAGCCCGCGGAAACAAAATCCGTCGCGGAATCCTACCAGACCATTTACCTCCACGACGTTACGCAGCCGAACGAAGCGACCGAAGTTACTAACGACCTGCGCAATATGATCCCGCATACCAGAATCTATTTCGTGCCCGCGCAGGATGCTATTTCCATCCATGGCACTCCCGACGACATTCAACTCGCGCAGAAGATTATCGCGGATCTTGACCGCAACACAAAGACGTACCGGCTCACCTACACCATTACCGAATCAGACAGCGGAAAGCGTACGGGATCGCAAAGTTTCTCGCTCATTGCGGCCTCAGGCGAGAGGACGTCTTTCAAGCAGGGCAGCAAAGTGCCCATCGTCACCGGATCGTACGACATCGCATCCACAAGCGCAAACTCCCAGGTGCAATATCTGGACATAGGACTAAGTATCGAAGCAACCCCAAGCGGAGAGGCCGATGGCCTGAAGCTGCGTTCAAAAGTGGAGCAATCCAGTGTGGCGGATGAAAAGTCCGGCGTCGGCCAGCAGGATCCCGTGGTTCGCCAAACCGTGCTCGACGGAACCTCGACCCTGGTGCTCGGCAAGCCGCTTGTTCTCGGCTCGCTCGATATCTCCGGCAGCACGCGGCATCAGGAGATCGAGGTCGTTGCTGAACTGGCCAAGTGAGCCGGAAAACGAGAACACAGGGAAGAGTTTTTGGACGGGTTCTGAGTCCATCAGGGGCCGCACTACCGTATGCGAGACTAAAGTGTGTCTCTCCCATTACCCGCCTTGATCTTCGACCTCGACGGAACGCTCACCGATTCCAAGCACGGCATTGTCGGCTGTCTGCGCAAAGTGCTCGACGCCCGCAACATGGGCGATCAGGGCCCGCTCGAACGCTTTGTGGGGCCGCCGGCGGAGGAATGGACGGTCGAGCTTCTTCCGGACGCGTCAGAAGAAGCCCGCGCTGCCCTGGTCCGCGAATACCGCGCCTGCTACGACCGCGAAGGCTGGCGGAACAACTCCGTCTTTCCCGGCGTGCGCGCGATGCTCACGCAGCTTCACCACAACGGCTTTCCCCTTTACATCTGCACTTCCAAGCAGCATCACGCCGCTGTGCGCATCCTCGATCTCTTCGAGCTCTCCGGCCTGTTCACGGCCATTTACGGCGACAAACTCGAGTATGCCAGCCACAGCAAGATCGACCTGCTGGCTCGTCTTCTGCGCGAACACGCTCTGAGTCCTGCGACAAGCTGGATGATCGGCGACCGCGTCTTCGACATCCAGGCAGCCCACGCCAACCAGGTGCGCTGCCTGGCCGCCGCGTGGGGCTATGGCTCTCCATCCGAGTACGCTCTCGCTGACGCGGTCGCCGGCACCCCGGCGGATATAGCCCACATCGTGCTCGCAGCAGACCTAGAACGCAGCTCAGCGAAAACGTAAAAAAGGCCGCCTCGACCAATCTCGCCGGCCGACGTAATCAGGCGAACTCGGGGAACTTCTGGCCAGCTGTTCGCATCCAAGCTGCTGTACGGATCTAAGCCGCGGACGCTCCATTCCGGACGTGCCGACAGCTTTATCCGGCAGAGGAGCTTCGTTCTATGTCCACGCACACCCATGAGGGTACCAAGGCCGCCAAAACCAGCGTTCCAGATGGTTTTGACACGGAACAGGTAAAGAATATTTCCAGCGTGCTCAATGCTTTGCTGGCTGATGCTTTCGCTCTTTACCTCAAAACCAAGAATTTCCACTGGCACATGAGCGGACCGCATTTCCGCGATTACCATCTTCTGCTCGACCAGCAAGGCGAGCAGATTTTTGCGATTACCGACGACATTGCCGAACGTGTTCGTAAGGTCGGCGGCGCAACTATCCGCTCCATCGGGCACATTGCCAAGCTGCAGCGGATCAGCGACAACGACCAGGAGTTTGTGCCCGCCCGCGATATGCTCCTCGAACTCCATGGCGACAACAAAGCGCTGGTGGAAAGCCTCCGCTCCGCGCATGAAGTTGCCTCGAAGGCCAACGACTACGCGACCACAAGTTTGATCGAAGTCTGGATCGATGAAGCCGAGCGCCGCGCCTGGTTTCTGTTTGAAGCGACGCGGTAATTTGTTTTCGAACTCATCCGCCCTGCCACTGGGCAGACAGTCCATTCAACAACCGTAATAGCAGTCTCCGAATTTTCTCTCGAAGGGATTGGCCCGGGATCAAAATGGCGCCACGGTCTGCACCGAAAAGACCGTGACGCCATTTCTGCGTGGTAAATCCACCGATAAGAGTCGGCAAATCCCCGCTGCCGAGCGTACACTCGTAGGCAATTCTTTCTTATTTTTTTCGGCGAATGGTTGAAGTTGGTTCCGCCTTGGTCCGATGAGGAAGGAATGCAGAACATCCGCGCAAGCTGTGTCAAGATCTGATCAGAGCGAATGTCCTGAGCTGGTTGTCTGCCCAAAGGCCGTTTCCATGCCGAACATGTCACCGTCGGAGCACGAGACCACCGTGGCGCGCCCCAACGCGCTGGTTGAGGGTATCGACGCGCTCAGGGCAGCGGAAACGCGCCTGGACCAGGCTCAGGAAGACCTGCGCGCCAGTGAAGAGCGTTACCGCACGGTGTTTACATCTGACTTTGACGGTATTCTGATTCATCGCCTCGACAGTAGTAAGTGCATCGATGTGAACCCGATGTTCCTGAAATCCACCGGATATGAGTACGCAGAAGTCATTGGAAAGACCGCCCTGGAACTCAGATTGTGGGTAGACACCCGCGATCGGGAGCAGATGTTTGAAATCCTGGGCAGGGATTCACGGTGCTGCGGCTTTGAAGCGCGCTTGCGCAAGAAGAACGGAGAAATTCTGTGGGCGCTGTTATCGGGTTCCATCATCGACATTCGCGGTATTCCGTGCCTCATTACCATTGTCCGCGATATTTCCGAGGCCAAAGCCGCCACCGCCAGCCTGACCGCTGCGCAGGAGGCGCTGGGACACAGCGAAGAACGCTATCGCACCGCCTTCCAGACGAGCATCGACGCGATCAACATCAACCGCCTGGACGACGGGATGTTTATCGAGTGCAACAAGGCGTTTCTTGAGATCATGGGATTCACCCGCGAAGAAGTGATGGCCCAAAGCTCGGTGAGCCTGGGAACCTGGGCCGATGTTGCAGACCGGCAGCGCATGGTGGAGCAGCTTCGCGCTCACTCTATTTGCCGGGATCTGGAAGCACAGTTCAAAAGGAAGGACGGCCAGGTCTTCTGGGGCTTGATGTCCGCGTCGTTGATTGAGATCGACGGCGTGGCCTGCGTGCTCTCGATCACCCGTGACATCTCCGTTGCCAAGGCCGCTGAGCAACGACTGGCGCAGGCCTCCCAAGCCCTGCGCGTGAGCGAAGAGCGCTATCGCAAAGTATTCCAGACCAGTCTCGATCTGATTTTGATCAACAGGGCCAGTGATGGAAGATTTATCGACGTGAATCGCGCCTTTCTCGATGGGATGGGATTCGGGCGCGACGAAGTGATTGGGCGAACCTCTCTTGAACTCAATCTCTGGGCGGACCCGCGCGACCTGAGCAAGGTGGACGAGTGCCTGGCCAGGACCTATGAATGCCGCAACGTGGAGATTCAACTCTGCAAGAAAAACGGAGAGACAGTCTGGGGGCTGATGTCGTCGTCCATCATCGAGATTGACGGCGTTCAATGTGTGCTCAGCATCACGCGGGATATTACCAACGCCAAGGCCGCGGAAGACGAAATCCACAACCTCGCGTTTTATGACCCGCTGACCGGTCTGCCGAACCGCCGCCTGCTGCTGGAGCGATTGCGACAGGCTTTGACCGCCAACAATCGAAACGGGCGGATGCGCGCTTTGCTCTTTATCGATCTGGATAATTTCAAGACACTGAACGACACGCTCGGCCATCAAACCGGCGATCTGCTTTTGCAGGAGGCCGCCAGCCGCCTTGTTACATGCGTTCGCGACACCGACACCGTGGGGCGCCTGGGTGGAGATGAATTTGTGCTGATGCTTGAAGACTTGAGCGAGGTTGCCGAAGACGCTGCCGCACAGGCCCAGGCGGTGGGCGAAAAGATTCTCTCCGCCATTGCCCAGCCTTACCTGCTGGAAGGCCGCGAATGCCGCAGCGGCGCCAGCATTGGCATCGCGGTCTTCGGCGATCGGCGAGAGAACACCAACGAGGTGTTGCAGCAGGCGGACATCGCCATGTATCAGGCCAAGGCCGCGGGCCGCAACACTATGCGCTTTTTTGCGCCCGCCCTGCAGGCGGCTGTCAATGTTCGCGCAGCTCTGGAAGAAGATCTCCGTCTGGGGCTCAAAGCCGGCCAGTTTGTCCTCCACTATCAACCGCTCATTGATCGCAACCACCTGGTAGGCGCCGAGGCCCTGATCCGCTGGAACCACCCCAGGCGCAGCCTGCTCGCGCCCAGCGAATTCATCTCCCTGGCTGAGGAGACGGGCTTGATTCTTCCCCTGGGCAAATGGGTCCTGGAAGCCGCCTGCGCGCAGATTGCCGCATGGGCCGGCCGCCGGCAGACCGCCCGGCTCTCCATCTCAGTCAATATCAGTGCCCGGCAATTTCGCCAGCCAGATTTTGTCCAGCAGGTGTTGACGACGCTTGAACAGACCGGCGCCAGCCCCAACAATCTATGGCTTGAACTCACCGAGAGCATGTTGGTCGAAAACATTGAAGAAGTGGTCGAGAAGATGAGAGAACTCAAGGCTCACGGATTGAGATTCGCTCTCGACGACTTCGGCACAGGCTACTCGTCCCTGGCCTACCTCAAAAGATTGCCCCTGAATCAATTGAAGATCGATCGCTCCTTCATCCGCGACATTCTATCGGATGAGAGCAGCGCGGCCATCGCCCAGACCATCATCTCACTAAGCCGCGCCATGGGCTTGCCGGTCATTGCCGAAGGGGTAGAGACTGAAGGGCAACGAGAACTGCTCGCCCGTCTCGGCTGCCATGCGTTCCAGGGCTACCTCTTCGGTCGGCCTCTGGCGCTGGACGAATTTCAAAAACAATGGCTTGCGTCCGCAAAATCCCTGGTCCCTGTCGCCAGCTAGATTCTCACAGTCAGATCCCAGTCAGAGAGCGATAGGGGAGTTGTTCCCGCTGCGCGGCCCGCGCTCTCAATCCATCGACATGCTCAACTGGTGCCGCACGTCCGCGCCGCGAATCCAGAAGATCACATCCGTGGCAATATTCGACGCGTGATCCGCAATCCGCTCCAGGTTGCGCGCCACCAGGATTCCGTTCATCGACTGCTGCGTAAACTGCGGCTTCTCCTGGATCAGTTGCAGCAGGTCGGCGTGAGCGCGCCGGTTCATGCGGTCGATCTCATCATCCATCTCGCGCACCGAATCCGCCAGCCGCGCATCACCCTCCAGCAGCGACTGCACTGCGGAGCGGATCATACGTCCCGCAAACTCGCCCATCGCCGCAAAATCCACCGGCAGGTCCACTTCGCCATGCTTCAGAATCTCTTTGGTGCGCCGCGCAATGCCCATCGACTGATCGCCGATCCGCTCCAAGTCGCCGTTAATCTTGATCACCGCCAGAATGAAGCGCAGGTCGATGGCCATGGGCTGTTCTTTTGCCAACAATTCATAGGCCATCTCATCCAGTTCATGCTGCGCGGTATTGATGGCCGTCTCATTTTGTTTCACATACTGGCATAGGCCCTTGTCCCGCTGCAGGTAGGCGTCTACCGCGGACTCGACGGCCTGCTGCGCCAGGGCAGCCATGGCAAGGAGCTTGTCCTTGAGCTCGGCGAGTTGTTGTTGAAAATGAATACGCGGCACGGCGAATTTCTCTCCTATTAACGATTGTGCATCATTGCATGTTACGGCAAGACTAATTTTGGGGTACGCATCAGAATTGCCACGTCTCGTTGCCTTGGCCTTCGATCGTGCCCAGGTTGGGTGGTCTTCCCAATTTGGCCCCCATGAGTTGGACGGGCCACGGACCGGGAGGATGCTCTAGGCTAGTAACATGGTCTCTTCAGACGGTCATGAAAACGCAGTACTTTCTCTCAACCCTGATGACTTTGAGCCGCGCCAAGTCTACAAACTGATGACAGGGATCATTGTGCCCCGCCCGGTTGCGCTGGTTTCGACTGTGGACAGCAACGGAGTGGCTAATCTGGCGCCCTTCAGCTTTTTCACGGGCGTGGGCTCTAATCCGCCCACTTTGCTCTTTTGCCCGGGCATCCGAGCTCGCGGCGCCGGCTCAGAGATGCGCAAAGATACATTGCGCAATGTGGAGGAGACGGGCGAATTTGTCGTGAATGCCGTCAGCGAGGAGATTTCTGCCGCAGCCAACGCCACCGCAGCCGAGGTACCGCCGGAAGTGGATGAGTTTGTGCTCTCGGGGCTGACGCCGCTGGCGAGCGAGCTTGTCCGTCCGGCGCGCGTGGCCGAGTCTCCGGCGCAGATGGAGTGCAAGCTACTCCAGATTATCTACACGAGCCGCGAGCCCGGCGGCGGCGTCATTGTGCTGGGCGAGATCGTTCGCTTTCACGTGCGCAAGGATCTGGTGGAAGATTTCCGCGTCGATCCGGCGGGCCTTGATGCCGTCGGGCGCATGGCTGGCAACACCTGGGCCCGGACCCGAGATCGCATCGATTTGATCCGTCCGAAATAAGCTCTGCTGCAGTTGCTCAGATCTTCTTGTACTGCCCGCGCTTCGACGGCAGAATCTCAATGCCGTCCGCTGCAGCCCGGCGATCTTGCCGCGTGGAAGATTCTCCCACGCGCGCATCTGCGTGATCGAACTCAATCACGACCGGCTTGGGCGGAAGGAACTCAGGCGGCGCGGTCACCAGTCTGGGAGAAGCCCCACCGACGATGCCTTCGCGGTTTTCCGGAATCGAACGTACATTCCTGGTTTCAAAATTCGACGCGCGCGCGCCGTGCTGCTGCGCTTGCGCTTCCCCGGCAGGCGCGTCCTTCACTCCCAGCACAAACAGCAGATTCCTCAGGCCCCCCAGCCTCGAGGTCCGATCGGAGGGCGCTTCCCCGGTATCCGATTTCTGCGCTTCCTGGGCAGCGGCCACACCTGGGGACTCAACCTCGGGCGCCTCATGCTGGCTGGGCATGCGTTCCAGGAGTTTTCCCGTATTCACCCAGCTCTGCCGCAGTTCCTGGTTCTCATTCGCCGCAACGGGAGAAGTGGCTGCATCCGCGGAGCCAGGACGAGCACTCCATGCTTTTGCCGGTTGCCACAGCACGGCCGGACGTACCAGCTCCACGCTGCGTGGCGCATCGCTAAGCCACCAGGGTAGATCGGACGCAGGCGGCGTTTCTGATTGCATGGGTTCCGGGGCATGCGCGGCCTCAGGCTCGCGCGCTGGTTCAGACTTCTCTGTGGTAGATATTGCATCCACGGCCGGAATAGAGGGTTCTTGCTCCACGGCAGGCGCAGGAGTGAGAACAGCAGACGCCGTTTCCACTGGCAGCGAACAAGGAACATCCGGCTCAGCAGTCAGGGACGGGCTGAAATGTATGGCGGCTTCGGCAAACGGTGCGGAAGGCTCTTGAGGCACGACAGCAGCCACTGGATCGGCAATCTCTGGCGACGAGTCGGCCTTCTCAGCTTCCTCCGAAGGGGTGGAAGCCGCTGCCGGCGAGGCTGGGGTTGCCGCCTCCGCGAGCACGGGGTCCGTAACCGCAGATTCCGCAACCGCAGGCGATGCAACGGCCTCGTCAGTCTCCGGGGTGGATGCAGACGCCAGAGGCAGGGAAAAACGCTTTGCCGCTTCGGCGGCGGGCGCAAAAACCATCGACGACGACGGGCAAACAGCCGGCGCGACAGCAGCTTTCAAAACGGAAGGCGATGAGAACCGCGCCGCTGCAGCAGCCACAGCCGCTGCTTCCGGCTCAAAGAGCACGCGAGCGGTAGCCGTTTTGGGATGCGCGTCTCTCGCGGCCGACTGTTCGGGCGCAAGGGGACTGTGTCTTTCCGTTCGCCTTGCGGCGTTGCTGCCCTGCGCCTTCAGGTGCTTCTCGACGGCTTCGACGGAAGCTCGAAATGCCGGATCGGCCTTCGCCAGTCCGACGCGATTCAATACAAAGCCCACCGCGCCCACGTTAAGACGCTGCAGGGTGGCCGCGGCTTCGCGCAGTTGCGCGCGTGTCGTCACCCCGGACTCGATGATGACAATCGCGCAATCCACAAATCGCGCCAGGTACTCGGTCTCCGCGGAAACGGCCAGAGGCGCAGTGTCTGTGAGAACCAGTCTGCCTTCTTCGGTTTCCGTCCCAGCGGCCATCTGCTGCAGAAGTACCGAGGGGCGGCTCACGCGCTCGGCTGGCACCAGCGCTTGCGCGCCGTCAACGGCGCGTGACACCGCAGCGCCTGTGGCATCCACCAGCACGATTGGCCTGCCCATCGACTCCAGCAACTCTCCCACGCGATTAACGAGCGTGGTCACGCCGACCCCCGATCCGGTTCCGGTGAAGATGCAGTTCTTCAGGTTGCCTTGTTTGCGGGCATGTTCAATCGCCGAGGCCAGGCGGAGCATGTACTCCTCTGCCGCTCCTTTGGAAACCTCGCGAAAATCCGGCAGTTGCGCCAAAGGCGCGAAGCCCAGGACCTGCTCCACATCGGAGGAGATATAAACTTTGGGGTCCAGCTTGCGAGCGCCGATAGCCGCCAGTACTCCAAAAAATAATCCTGCAAACGCGATCATCAATACATTGCGCAGCACGCCGGATTTGGTACGTCCCAGCGGGGGCGCCGCCTGCGTCACCTGGTATGCGGCCGCGGGCGCGTTATCTTCCAGCATCAGGTTGTGCAGTTGCTCATCCACGCTTGCGTAGCGGGCCTGCAGTCGCGTAATGTCGGCCGCGAGGTCGCCGGATCGCTGCATCTTCGGCGTGGCGCTGGTGGCCGCACCCACCAGTTGCCGCAATTGGCCATTCAACCGCGCCTCAACCCCTCCGGTCCGCTCCAGATCGGCGCGCAATTGCAATTGGATCCGCGCCGCCGCCTTGGCGCGGAGGTCTTTCATCATTACGTCCAGCGTGCCGTTGATCTTGGCCAACTCCGCCTCATCCTGCTTGTACTGAGGATTGAGCGGCGTCAGGTTGGCCATTTGCGAAATCAATGTGGCGCGGCGCGTGTTCAACGCCTGCTTCATGCTCACCAGGCCGGCGTCGTTGGCGATCATCTCATCCGCCGCGGCATCGATGGCCGACGACGAAGCTCCGTGTCCCGCGCCCAGCGAAGCGAACTTCGACTCCGCCTCATCGTGATCGGTGCGCGCCTTCACCAGTTCCGTGCGAATCTGGGTGATGTCTTCGTCGTAGTGATCGGGAACGGCTGAGCTCACCGACGCTACTCCCAGTTGCTTGTTCAACGCGTCCTGCTCGGTGCGGTCCGCGGTCAATGCTGTCTGAATGCGGTCCCGTTCTTCGCTCAACATTTGCAGCCGCTGCGCGTCTCCCGTTCGCTCATCTCGCGATGCGCTCTCAATATAGGCGGCGGTTACCGCGTTGGCAATTTGCGCGGCCATGGCCGGATTTGCAGCGCGCGCGCTGATTGAAAACTGGTATGCCGCGCCAATACGCGTTACTTCCAGCAGACGCACCAGCCGCAGTGCCGCGGCCTGGTCGCTTTCGCCGGAGCGCTGAAAACCCTTGAGCTTGTGCAGCGCCGCGACCAGAACATCCTGGCGGCTGACGTTCATCATCTGCTGCTGGATATAGGTCTCATAGGTGTTGCTGTCGAATGGCCAGCGCGGCGAACCGCCCTGATTGGGCAGAACCTTGGCCGGCGTCGGCTGCACATACACGATGCTCTCGGCCATGTAGGTGGGCCACGACTTGAGCACAAAAACCTGTGCCAGGAAATACACCACGGCCAGCGCAACAAAGCCCAGCGCGACCGCGCGCGCCAGCTGCCAATGCAGTGCAAGGCTGCGCCGGATGTCCAACTGAAAGAATGCCTGTTCGGCGTTAGGCTGCGGCGGCAGCGCCCGCACTTCCGTGGAAGACGGCGTGAATTGCATGTCTCCGCTGCGCTCCGGCTCTAATGCTGCCGATGGTCTAAAAAGATGGCTCATGGCAACCCCACACCGACCAAAGCACCCGCCGTGATGGCCGGACTCAGCCGCTCAATCGCGTACGTGGCACGGTAAAAGCCGCTCTGCGGCACAAAGATGATCTCGCCCGGCTTCGGAATGACTTCGAGAGCCTTGGCCGGATTGAGCAGATCGTTGAACGAAATGATGCGCGAGTTTCCCGTGGCCGGATCCACAATCTGGATATGCGGTTTATTCCCCGCCGCCTCGGTAAACCCGCCGGCCGCGGCAAGCACGCTGGCCAAGGTCGACGTGCCGGTTAATGGAACCGCCCCCGGATGCTGCACCTGACCAAGCACGGAGACAAAACGCTCGCCGCCGTTTGGAACATACACCACATCGTCGCGGCGCAGGCGCAGATCTGCCAAGGCGTTGCCGGAATCGATCAGTGTTTTCAGATCGACCCATACCACTTCGTCATGTCCGCGATAGATGGCGCAGCGCTCGGGAATCTGCGCCGTCTTGTTCGGTCCCGTCTCCAGGCCCGCGCGCGAAAGCGCTTCCAGCAGAGTCGGCGTGCCGTCAAACGTCACCACTCCCGGCTTCTCTACCGCGCCCAGCACCAGCACCTTGTTGGCCGTATATTTTGTGACCGTGACCTGGGCTGTGAGGTTTGTGTAATAGCTTGAAAGCGCCGCATCAATCGCCTTGGCCGCATCTTCGCGGGTCTGCCCGGCCAGCATTACATCGCCGGCCAGGGGCAGCGTGATACGCCCATCCGGGCCTACCACCAGCTTGGCCGTCAGGTCGGGCCTTCCGGCAAAAGCCACCGTGATTTCGTCGCCTCTGCCGAGGCGATATTCTTCATCCGCCGCCGGCTCAAAGTTGCGTAGCGTCTCCAGCGGGTTGGCTCTCAGTTGCGGATCGCCGGACGTGCCCGGAGCAGATGTCTGCGCGTACGCCGCGGCCGCTGCGCTGGTCCAGCCGATTCCCGCGAGCAAAAGAACGATATGTGCAACGCTTGCTCGTTGGTTCATGCCGTCGCCTCCCGGCCGCGGAATACTCCCAGGCCCCGGTGCAGCAGCCCATATCCCTTTTGCTTTTCCTCGTTCGTCAACACCCACCGGTACAACACTGCCCCCAGTCCTGCCAAATAGACTACGCCCACGACGAACAGAACGCCCGCTCCCTGCCAGCGATTCAGCGCCATGACCAACCGGGCCGCGGGCCAGGCCAGCAAGCCCGCTACGGCGTAACAGGCAAAGCCCGGAACCACCACCACGCGCAAAAATCGCGTCAGCTCCATATCCAGGACAAAAAGCACCCTGCCCATCAGCACGCAGGCCGAGAGGGCCGTTGCCACGCTCACCGCCACGCCAATGCCGAATGGCGTCCAGGCTCCTTCGATCCAGCGCGAAAGCGGCACGGTCACGGCCAGCAGAATCAGGTTGGGAATGGAATAGTTGAATTCCTCATAGACGCGCCCCATCCCGCGAAAAATCGACGTGCCCGGCCCTGTCAGCATATGGAATTGCATGGCAATGCTGAATACTACGAACAGGGGAATCAGCGAGTCCCTCATTGGTAATGCCGGGCCCAGCCACACGTGCATGATCGGCACCGCCCAAAACGCCATCGCCGAAGAAAAGGCCGCCGTGCAAAGATTCGAGTGGCGCGCGGCGCTTAGATAGAGTTCCTGCAAATTTTTGAGCCATGTGTCGCGGTCTGAAGCGGCATCCACATGTGAGGCAGCGGGCAGCAGCGCGGCAAAAAATGCGGTGGGTATGGACGAGAGAGACGTAGGCCATTTCTTGGCTACGTCCAGCAGCCCCGCAGCCGACGCGTCGATCATGGTGAGCGCGGCCAGCCGATCCACTGACACCTGAAAGATTCCGAGGATGCTCTGCAACTGCACCAGTCCGCCGAAATGCACCACGTATTTGAGCGACTCCCGCTGCACTCGCCGCGGGGAAAGATGCAGCCACTTGATGGTGCGGTGCGCCCACCACCACGTCAGCCCGTCGTTGATTACGGTTCGCGCCAGGTAGGCCTCGGCCAATCCGCGAATGCCGCGTCCGGCGCTCACCAGCCAGACAATCAATGCGAACTCGACCACAATGCCGATGGTCAAAAATACCTGCGTCGAGGCGATCTGCTGCGTTCCGGTCAGCATGTCGCCAAAGGCGTTGAAGGCGATGCTCGACAGGAACACGCCGAGCACGATCAGGACCGCCTCCTTGCCGTCGCTGGCGTGCGCAGGCGGCAAGTGAAGCCAGGGCGCAAACCAGTTCCATCCCAAGACAAGACACCCAAAGATGGCCGCGCATAGAGGGATCGTCACTGCGAGACCAGTCGAGAGCAGCGCGTTGGCTTTGTCGTACTCCCGCCGCGCGTGAAACTCAGCCACATATTTGATGTAGACGTTTGAAATGCCCATGGTGGTAAGGCCCACATAGGTCACCAGGATGAAGATCGTGGTCCAGATGCCATAGGCTTCCAGGCCGATGCGCGCCAATAGAAACGGCACTAGGCACACGCCGCGCGCCATGTTCACCATGCGCGCAACAATAGTGGCCATCACGTTGCGGCCGAATTGCTGATGGACCTCAACGAGCGGCTCCCGCGCCGCGTCCGGGCTGCCCAAGGCAATGGCAGCCTCGGGGTCCATGGCCCAGTCGATCAGCTCATTCTGCGCTTTGGGCAGCGCCTCGGTGGACGCTTCGGCAATCATGGCTGCTTTCGTCATGGCTGCGGCACCTCGCGTTTGGTGCGCGCCCACTCCGCGCGACTGCGAGACTGGCGCAGCACCAGGGGCGTGATGACCGCTTTCCAGAGCAGATAGAGCGGCGCGGCCGCCAGCGCGCCCAAATCCTGAATAGACTCTTCGCCAAGCAACGCGGCATGCACCACATAGAGCACCGCAACCGCGGCGCACGCCAGTGCAAACACATGCAGCCAATGCACCGCGACAAGCGCAGTCAACAACAGGGCGAGAATTCCGCGCGACAATGGAAGACTCCAGACATCAGCCAGTGTTTCGAATGCGCGCCATTTTCCGTGCAGCATCGCTCTCAGCAACTGGGCCGTGGCGCGGCTGGCAACCCTGAGCCGGCCGCCCTCCCAACGAGCTTCCTGCGTGGCCTGCGCTTTACTCGATGCCGGAGAGTGAGCGCGAACGCATGCATCCTCATTCCAGTACACGGGCACGCCCGCAGCCGTCAGCCTGGTGTGGTACTCCACATCTTCCGCGATGCTGTTGACGTCGAATGGCACGCGCTCCATCGTTGCTGCCGTAACGGCAAACCCATTTCCGTAGATCCCCGTCGAAAAGCCCAACCCGGCGCGTCCTCGCGCGCGCAGCACATTCATGCCACGAAACGCCAGCGCCCGCAGCCGTGCCAGCGGATGCCCGGATCCAGTAGCCGGCAACTCGAGCTCATAGCGACATTGAACGAGATCGGCGCCTTGCTCCAGGAGTTCCGTAGTTGAAGCGATCAGATTCGCGCTCACCACCGTGTCCGCATCCACCACCAGCATCGCATTCGCGCCCGATGCCAGCGCCGCTGCAAATCCATGCCGCAATGCAGCGCCCTTGCCGCGGAGCTTGCGGTTGTTCAGCTCTACGACTCGCGCTCCGGCTTCAGCCGCCGCTTTCGCCGTACCATCGAAACAGTTGTGCGCAACGACAAATACCGCTGTTGCGGCATTGGCAGCATGCAGCGACCGCACCGTCCGCGCAATCATCCCTTCCTCGTCGTGCGCCGGCACCACCACTGCCAGGCGAATGCCGCGCCGCACGCTCGCACGCGGACTGCGCGCACGGAAAAGATTGCCGGCCATGCACAACGCCAGGTCGAAGAACAACGGCGCGACAAACACCGCCATCGCCACTGCCAGCACCGAGATTAGGACCCGCTCCATTTATGTTCTCTGCTCTCTCTCTAACTATCCCCGGAAACTATCGCAGGACTTTGGCCGGCTCGTCTCTTTCTGTCAGCTCAATACTTTCTCAAACTTGAACCCCGGAACCAGCGTAGGCCCGATTCGGGCACCCACTGCAACCGGCTTCATGCCGTGAATCCAGCCCACAATGAAGAACAACAGAATTAGCGCCTGCTCGCCCAGGTAAACTGTCGTCAGCGCAGCCATCAACCCCATGAGCACAGTCAGATGGGCAAATACCAGCGCTCTATCCTCCATCGCGAGCGGCCGCCGCGCCAGCCGATAGAGACGCACCACACTGCCCAGCAAAATCGCCAGAAACAATCCCAGCCCAGTCAGCCCCTGCGCGGCTGCAAGCAGCAGATACTGGTTGTCGATGGAGCTTTGTCCATTCAAAACCGGCAATGTGGTAATGCCCCAGCCAAACGCCTTGCGCTCCCTGATGATCGGCATGTAGGTCCGGATCAATTCCCTGCGGTAGATGGCATTCTTCTGTTCCTGGCTTGAGGCATGATTCATACCGACGTCCGTGTAGCGGTTCCCGTAGTAGTAGGCGACGACCGAAAATGTCGCCACCAACAGCACGAACGCCAGCGTGGCCTTGCCCAGTGGAAGCTTCCGCACCAGCAAGGCAAGCACCAGCGCCAAACCGACGCCAACCCAAGGACCGCGCGACTGGGTCATCAGAAGTCCGGCAACGATGGCCCAAAGCACCAATCCGCGCACCGTCAGTGGCAGTCCGTTGAATATCTTCCTCGTTCCCCACCTGGGAGCAAACATGCGCAGCCACAGGCAATAAATCAAACCCATCAGGAAGATCATTCCCGCCAGAATGGCATGTGCGTAGGGTCCGGCGATGCGCCCGAATCCCCACCGCATCTGCACTGTCCACGCCACCGGCTGGTCAGGGAAGAAATGCCTGAACACCATCTGCCAGATGCTTTTTCCGGTTAGAAAATCGAATACGCTGATGCCCGCAACAACTGCCAACGAAACCACGAGGCGCCGCACCACTCTCTTGCGCGCCGGCTGTCCCTCCACCCCCTGCTGCTCAATCAAAAGCTTGCCCAGCATATAAGGCGCGACCATGGTGCAAAGCCCGGCAAACAACTGCAGGCCACCGTTGGCCAGATTGCCTTCCAAGGGCGGCGCGTTTACAGCCAGCAACTGCTTCCAAGTTCCATCGGCCAGCGCCGTGCTCAATCCCTCCGACAAGGCTGCGCTCAAAGCAAACAACAGCACCCACAGGTCCATCCAGTCCAACCGCCAGCGCCGCATCTCCTTTACCCAGAGCGCCGCGCCCAGAGGCAAAATTGCCGCGTCTGCGAACGACAACGGTGGCAGATGCGGGAACCGCAGACTGTAGTACTGCGGCAACAAGAGAACGGCCGGCAGATATACATTCAAAAGCGCCCTGCGAATCGGTCCTCTGGCCAATGCCACCCAGCAGGCCACCGCCGGGAGCAGGATGATCAGATCCATTCCATCCCCCAGAAGTCCGTCCCGCGGTTGGCGCCGCCTCTATCCACGTGCGCGCGTTTGTGCCGGAAGCGGCTCCTGCTTGTTGTGCATGTCCACCAGGCCCGTTGCTTCCACATCTTTGGCCTTCGATCGGCCGTAATCAATCGCCAAATCCCATTCATCGAAAAGCGGGTGCGCACACCAGGCATGGAGAAGAAATCGATGCTTGAATCTCAGATCCGTCAGCGACAGCGTCAACCCAGCCTCGAGCAGCGTCCTCCGTATACCCATCAGCGCTCCGATGCCGGCCGCGGTAATCTGCTTCACTCCATGAAGATGCACCACCATCACCAAGCTGCCGGCGATGCTTGCCGCCGCAGCCTCTTCCAGCGCAGATGCAGTCTTGGCGCACAGCTTTCCATGCGCATACACATGCATCACTGGCGGAGCGGTCACCGTCGTCACATGGGATTCGCCCAGATAGGGGCGCTGCATCCACCCGGCCACGAGCGTCATAGGCAATCGCCGCCCCAAACCGAGAAAATCGCGCAGATACCGGGGGCCCATCCGGTTCGGTTCCTGCATAAAGCGCATCGCCCACTCCAGGCCGCACCTTTGAATCCATCGGGGCGCGCGCCACACGTCACCTACGATAATCTCGAAACTGCCCCCAACGCCCATCGACACCGGCACGCCCAGGCGCTTGCGGTGCATCCAGATCCATTTTTCCTGTTTGGGATTTCCCAAAGCAACCAGCAGAATGTCCGGCTTGGCGGCCTGTACCCTGCCCACGATTTCACTGTGGTCCACCTGCGCCACGGCCTCTTCGCTGGGGGCATGGGTGCCCACAATCAGTGCTCCGGGAAACTTCTCCTCCAAATGCTTTTTCGCCCGCTCGGCAACGTCTCCCTTACCGCCTAGCAAATAAATGCGATACCCCTTGCGCGCTGAAAGCTCGGCCAGTCTGGGCACAAGATCCACACCCGTAACCCGCTCGGCAAGCGGGCAGCCCAATAGTTTGGAAATCCACACCAAGGGCATCCCATCCGGCAACACGAGGCTGCATCCCGCAATGATTCTGTGCAGGTGCCGATCTGTAAGTGAGTTCAACCAGAAGTCGAGGTTGGCTGTCGCGATCTGATGCGTTCCACCCGACTGAATCAAGCCGTCGATGGCATCAATGGTCCCGCTTGCCGTCAGGCTATCTATGGGTAGCCCCAACACCGCGATTGGGTGTTTCAAATTCCTCTTCATCTTGAGCGCCCGTTTCCTGCTCGCACACATCACCCCAATGAGCCAGCCGCCAGCCGCACCGCAGTCGCTGTCCGTCCAACCAATCTATCGATTGTTGAATTCGTGCTTTCCCCGTGCTTGCCTGCGCCCCCGCTCAATTCGGGAGAATACGTGCATGCGCGCGTCTCCGCTCAAACGGGAGAAAACCCGCTGCACTCAGGAATGAAAAACCGATTGATTCAACCAACCCCGGCTCTAACCGCCAGTAAAACCGAGGCCCCCAGTACACATTTGGTGCATCATCGGTCCGAGTGGACCGATGCTTAAAAGCTATCCGGACGTGCCTTTTGAAGCGATGCCCCAAAGATAGAAGACAGAACCAAAAGCCATGCCCCTTTCGATAGATATAACACGGTAACTGAGTCACTTTGTTGAGTTACGTTCTATGGGTGTGAGTTATTAAGTAACATAACTAGATTACCTTTAGTAAAACTCGGAAGTTACTCATAAAATCTCCTTCATCCAATTACAACTCCGATTTGATTTTTCCTCTCCGTCGATCTCTCACTCCGACCACTCCATCACCGCCATGGAACATGGCGCCATGTTCAGCTCCGTGCCGCTCATCCGCTCCTGCTGTACCGTGACCTGTGTTTCATTTTCGTTGCTCGATCCTGGGTCCGCACTCACCAGCCTCCACGCCTTGACATCCGCGCCCGGGTTCAAACCCGGAGCCTCCACACTTACCCGCCTTGCCTGGTGCAATCCGAAGTTGAAGACAACGAGCCCATGCCATTTGCCGTCTTGAAATCCGAAAGCATCGAGCTCATGCACTGCTTTCAGCCGCACGCCGTCATTGCCCTCGGGCTGATCGTGGGTGGGATTTTCTCCGCTCACGTCTACTTTGACCATGCTGCCGCGCACCACTCGATTGGCCAGGCTTTCGGCCAGCAACTGCGGACGCGCGCGTCCCTCCGTGCCCATTTCGACCACGCTGCCCCACAACCTTACCGGTGTGCCATCCGATCGCTTGAACCGGAATTGCGGCAGACTGAACAGCATTTCATCGCGCACGCCGTGGTCTCGCATCATGCGCAGCATGTGCCCGGTTACGGCAACACCCGCAGCCGCCGAAGGGGTGAGCCGGTCCAGCACGGACTGCGGCGCCGATCCTTCAGTCGAGTGAAGGTTCACCTCATAGACGGCAAGTTGCCGTCCACCCGCGGCGGCCTGCGTGGCCTGCACAATTCCATCGCGCGACATCTGCTCCGGCTCCGCCATCAGTGGCCCGTATAGCTGGTCGTCATTGGCCCACTGCGTCACGGAGTCCATGAGGTAAGGCGCGATGGCCAGCGAGTTGGCTGCCTGCGCGGTTTTCAGCACTTCTCCACTGCGCCATGGATTCGCCGCCTGGCTGCCTACCACTAGATCAAACTGGCCGGAGTCAGCTCCTGCCGCGGCACGCAGCACTCTGAAAATACTGTCCGCACGCCTGCCGTACGCCGCCGGATCGTCCAGGGTCTCGCCCTGAAAAATCCCATTCCAGGTTTCGTTGCCCAACTCAATGTGGATCGTCTTGAATGCCCGTGTCCAGGGCTCGCGCCTCCCTGCCGCTGCACGCAAAGCTCCGCCCGCAGTCGCCGGATTTCCAGACAAATACTCCGCTAGCTCCCGCGCCTCGTCTGCGCTCATCGCGGTCGGAGCCACGATCCACGGCTCCGCGCCCACCTCCCGGCAAAGCTCAAGAAACTCCGGAATTCCGACGGGAACGTCTTCCATGGTGGTAAGCCAGGTGGAGAATCCCGGCCGCTGTCGCGCCATGGGAGGCGCCAGTAAATTGTCCACGGTGCTGCCGAGTTGCGCATGACTCGACATCAGGCGCAGCACCCCGGGATGAAGTTCTCTCAGCGTCTGCAAAACCTCGTCGCGAAACGCGGTCTGGTTGGTTGCGTCGCCATCAATCTGCTGCAAATCGACATCGTCCAGCAGCAGAGACCCACCTGCCACGCTGAATCCCGCCTCGACCGGACCCGCCGGACCCGCGCCTTCATTGGCCGTAAACTCGGCGTGATAGTCGGCCCAGCCCGGCGTCAGTTGGAAGTCCTGTTCGAGATAGTCTGCCTTCCCGTTGACGATCCGCTTCACATGCGCGTGCAACGTTCTGCTTCCCGCAAGCGCCTTGGCCCGAAAGCTCAGCCGGTACCGCCCCCGCAGACGCACAAACGTGAACCCCTCGGTCGAGTCGAAGTAAGACTTCAGTTCGACCGACTGCCCCGGACCAGCCGCGTCAATCCGTAGCGCCTGATGACCTTGCGTTTCCGGCGAAAGATCGTTTCGCTCGGGCTCAAGGCGCGCGCCGCCGGCCAGGGTGGGCCACCAACCCGCCGCCGGATCACCGGGAAAATCCTTGCTCACCGCCAGCCAGTCGCCAGCGCCGATCACCGGGCCGCCGGCGGCCAGCGTCAGCCCATAGCCTCCGTCTCTCGGCCCGCTTGATTTCACGCTGCCTCGCCGGCCTACTGCTGCTCCATCCAAGACCTCAAAGCTGGCGCCATCCCAGAACTCCGGCGGCCACGCGAACGAGTGCCGCGTGTCCGTGCAATCCGACGGGCCGCTCTTGAGGCAATGCAATATGCTCCGATACGCCATGCCTTCAAACCCAGGATTGCGGTAGAGCAGGTTTCGCATCATCTGGCCTGAATCGTAGTAAGTCTGCTCGCCCAGATTGATGCCCAGCCGTGTTACCCCAGGCAGAATCACCTGGTTCGTCACGCGCAGATGCGTGATGTCGCTGTCCGGCCTAGCCGCCGCCTGTACCGCACCATGCGGTCCAGCAGCCACAGCGGCCATCAGCGCCAGCGCGGCAACCGCCGTACACACTTCCATCACTGCGGCCAGCGCCGTGCTTCGATTCTGCTTCGCGCTTTGCATCTCTCTGGCGTTATCCCTCAGCAGCACCTACAGCGACCATGGATCAAGCTTTTTCCTGCCGCGCTCTGAGCCTCTTCTAAGCATAGTCCGCTGCACAGCACGTTCCACTCACCCGCTCTATAACTCAAAGGGGACATACCTGCTTCGACCGTGCAAACCGCGCATCAAGGCATTCCACGCGCGCTCCGCACTATACTTGGAGCACGCCGATGAATTCTGCTGTGGCAATTCCCCGAGGCAGTCCGGGCGATCCGGACGAAAGAAACCTGCAATCGCACCCGTCCCCGCCGTACGGTGAAGGAAACTGCCTGGCGGTGAAACTGCTGCCCGCCTACGACTACGCGGTCTCCATTATTGTCGTTTCGTTTAATACGCGTGACTTGCTGCACGGCTGCCTCAAATCCATCCTCGCCGAGGTTAACCGGCTTCCCACTGACCTTACAGCAGAGGTGCTGGTCGTAGATAATGCTTCTGATGATGGCTCGCCGGGGATGGTCGAGCGCGAATTCGCCGCCGGTCAGGCTTCGGGGCAATCTGACCCTGTCCGGCTCATCCGCAGTACCGTCAATCTGGGTTTTGCTGCCGCCAACAACCTCGCCATGGAGGTCGCGCGAGGCCGCTATCTTGTCCTGCTCAACTCGGACGCCTTCTTCCATTCCGGCGCCCTACGCCTCGCCATCGAGCACATGGATGCCGACACCACCGCAGGCGTGGGCGGTGCGCGCCTGGTGGGTCCCGAAGGCGAGTGGCAGCCCTCGGCGCGCGCATTTCCTAATTTTCTGCACGTTTTTGTCGTCTTCTCCGGACTCGCCAGCCGTTATCCTAAATCGCGCATCTTCGGCGCCTTCGACCGCACCTGGGCCAGCCCGGACGTCGAGGCCGCTGTCGATTGGGTTCCCGGCGCGTTCTCCATCATGCGCCGCGAAGCACTCGTCACGACCGGCCTCTTCGATCCGCAGTTTTTTCTTTACTGCGAAGAAGTCGATCTCTGCCGCCGCATCAAAGCCAAAGGCTTCCGCGTCCTTTATTGGCCGGACGTGGTGGTCACTCACATCGGCGGAGAATCCGGCCGCCAACTGACCACTCTCAAATTTTCCGACAGCGAATCCCAGGTGGTCTTGTGGCGTATGCGCGCCACGCTGCTTTATTTCCGCAAGCATCACGGCTTCCGCGTCTGGGGCATCCGCTTGCTGGAGGATGCCATGCACACCCTGCGCTGGCTCCGCAATCGCAACAGCAAAGATACTGTCCGCCGCCATCGCGCCGTGGAAGCTAAATTGTTTCTGGCCCTCATGCGCCAGGCATGGAGAGAAACCAGCGGGGGACGCATCAGCCCGCCGCGGCCCTGGTAAAAAGAGCGTTTTCAGGCCCGCCGTTACTGCATGACCTCACTGAACGGCTGCTCGATCCCAAGCCGCACCAGTTCGTCCCGATTCGCCACCGGTTTCCAGCCCAGCGCGGTCTTCGCCGCCGAGCAATCGAACACTGCACATCCCGTTCGGCTTTCCCAGTCGCGATAGGAAGGCAGCCGCCGCTCGCTGTGGCGCACAGCGACCTTGATTACCCACTTCATCATGTCCAATAAGTAAAACCGTGCAATCGGCGTAGCGTGACGCTGAATCCTGATGCGGCCAGCCTGATCCAACGCGTTGAGATACTCCTCGGCCGTCAGCAGCGGATCGCCGACCAAATTAAACGACCGGCCCTCGATCCCGGGCATCTCCATGGCAGCAATCAATCCCGCCGCCACGTCCTCGACCAGCACCAGCGCCAGCTTGTTCTTGCCATCACCCCACATCTGGCAGACCGCGTCATTCCACCACATGCCCACGCCCCAGTGAAACGGACTTCCCCCGCGCCCAATCACAATCCCCGGCCGCACAATCACCAGCGGCAAACCATGCTCGCGATGCATCCGCAGCAGGATTGCTTCCGAAGCCGCCTTGGCCCGCGCATACAAATTCCGCCGCTGGATTTGTGGATCGAGAGGCGTCTGTTCCGTAATTGTTCCCGCTCCCGCGCCCGCATAATACGAGTCGATGGTCCCGGTGTACACGAGACGCTTTACGCCGCTGGCGAGCGCGCACTCACCCACTCGACGCGTCGCTTCAATCTCCAGCGCCTGGTAGTCAGCCCAGCTCTTCACATTGGCGCGCGCCAGGTGAAAGACGGTTTCGACGCCGCTCATGGCACGCAGCAGGTCTTCTTTGTTGCCCAGGTCTCCAACCACGCATTCCAGTTTTCCAGACGTGCGCAATGCCGCTGGAATGCCCGCCGCACTGCGCACCAGCGCGCGCACAGGCTGCCCTGTATCGATCAGTTGCCGCAGCAATTCCCTGCCAATGAAGCCGGTGCCGCCCAGCACCAATATTCGCGCACCGGCCGGGACAACCGCGACCATCTGGCGCGCCGCATTCTCAACAGGCAGGTTCGTCAGCGCACCCATCTTCTCGCACAGCCGGATCACGCGCGCGCCCATGCGGCCATCGACCCGCTGATCGAGCGGCAAAGAACTATAGAACGCATCCATCGCCCGGGCAATGCTCGTGCCGTACGGATTGCCTCGTTTCTCCAGTTTCAGCTTGGCCTTGATGTACTGACTCAAGGTGCGCCGCGCCTGCGTCTTCAGGCTCTTTGCGCGGCTCACAACCATTCCATAATTCTCAAAGTCTGGATCGCTGGGCCGATGCGCATCGAGCGTGTAGGTGTTCCGTTCAAAGTCAACCGTGGCTGCGGCCAGCGACCCGCGCACATGGATCGTGTATTCACTAAACCCGGGAACGAAAGAGAAGCGCAGCTCCACCACGGTGCGGCCTTTTACCGCATTCACCTGCCAACGCCGATAGAAATCCACTCCGGTTGGCAGCGTCGCGGCATTCGACGCGCTCACGTACAATTCGTCCGGCACGCCCACGAGGTCAAGCAGGTGCGCACCTGAATGCGAACCCACCTCTGTCAGAATGTTTCGTGGATCGCGCAGCATCCACGTATCGAATGGCCCGTGCGTGGCCTGCGGCAGCGGCCGATGCCAGGTAATGGTCACATCGTCGATCAGCCCCAGAACTCCCCTCTTCACATCTTGCCGCAAGCGCTCATAGTTTTCTGCAAAAAGGAAATTATGTCCCACGCCCAGCCGTAGTCCCCGCTCCTGGGCCAGCTGTACCAACGCGTCGCAATCGTCCGCGCCAGCACACATCGGCTTTTCAAGAAACACGCTGACGCCAGCTTCGAGCAGAGTGCGCGCCGCATCAAAATGCCGGTCTGGCGGCGTGAGCACATGCACCGCGTCTAACCCGTTAAGACTCGTGTTCTCGGCAGCCAGCATTTCTTCCAGCGACCCATACACTTTGGCCACGCCGAACTTCTGCGCCAACGCCTCTGCCTTGGCTTGAAAGCGGTCGCAAACGGCCACCAGTTCCACACCGGCGACCGACTTGAGAGCCAGCGCGTGCCAGTCGGCAATGTAGCCAGCACCGAGCAGGCCTACGCGTCTTTTGTGGCCCTTGCCGTGTGCGTGCGCAGCCATGGACGGCTCGGATCGTTGCTCGGGGCCCGGTGTCATTTCACTCATCAACTTTCCTTGTGCTCCATGATCGTCAGTGTCTTACCGCGCATCCGCCGCCAATAGTAAGCGAGCATTCCTTCTAGCGCGGGAAACTTCGTCAGAACAGTGAAAAACGCATAGACCGCTGCATCGCCCGCAGCCCACTTGCGCTGCCTTCCCCTCAAAAATATCCATCCAAATTGCAACGGGTAAGCGGCCAGCAAGAGCAACGATAGCCCATGTGTAAACGGCGCGAACGCCAGCGCCACCACAGGCAGTCCAAGTCCCCAAGCCCAGACACGGCGGCACTCGCGCACAAAATACCGCTCCTGGTTGCCGCCATGCAATGCTGCCACCTGCGCATACGCATGGCCGGTCCGACGCGCGCGACGCCACCACTGCTTGAATTGACGCATGGCCGCGTCGTGCAGCACCATTGCCGCATCCAGCAGCAGAATCTTCTGGCCAGCGCGGCGCACACGCACGCAGAACTCGTTGTCTTCGGCGGCAATCACGTCTGCCCGGAATCCGCTCAATGCCTCGAAGACAGCCGGCCGTACCATGAAGATGCCGCCGCAGGCATCGATCTCACCCGCTGTCTGCCGCCATTCCAGATTGAAGAGGCGGTTATATACCGAAGCCTCAGGATGAATCTCGCGCACATGCCCGCAAACCACTGCCACATCCGGCCGCGATTCCAACGCCGCCATCCCACATTCGAGCCATCCCTCCACCAACGCGCAATCTCCATCCACAAACTGCACAAAGGTTGCGTCCGGAGCGTATTTCATTGCACAAGCAAAGCCCTCGTTCCGTGCCCGCGCCGCGCTGAACGGCGGATCCAGTTCAATCACCGTGCAGCCCGCGACTCGGGCGAACTCCGCACTCCCATCCGTTGATCCTGAGTCCACGTAAACCACGGTTCGCGTACCGTCCAGAGCCGCGCGCAGGCAGTTCTTCAGCCGCTCGCCTTCGTTGCGTCCGATCGCAACGATCGCTACGCTGGCTCTGGAATCTGAAGTCATGGAATTCAATTCTAATTTGCCCGGAAGTTCGCAGACAGGCCGCAAAGGTTGTAGCGCAAATGAGCCGAGATTTCTTCGTGTGTAGAATCGAGGATTCTTGGGAGACGCCGGTCCGGTGGATGCACGAAAAGCGGTTTGCCCGAGCGGTCATAAGCGCAGTTCGAAATTCCCGCGGCTTACACAGTGGTCATGTCTTGTCCGCGAGCTTCGCGGCCCGCCAACGCCAACGCGGCTAGCGCCAGTGCCACCACAATCACCGTAATCGCCAGCACCGCCGGATAGTTTCCCCATCGCTCCGCCGCCAGGGCTTGCGCTTTGCCATTCCAGGACGTGACCAGACCACCCAGTTGGTAGGCAAGCCCCGGCGCTGTGGCGCGCACCGGCGCCGGAGACAGCTCGGTCAGATACGCAGGAATTACGCCCCACGCGCCCTGCACCATAAACTGCATCAGCACCGCGCCCGCGCCCAGCGCGAAGGCCGAGTGCCCATAGGCCCAAAGCGGAATCACCGGAATCGATAGCAGAGTCGCCGCCACAATCGCTCGCTTGCGGCCCCATTTTTCAGACAGCGTGCCGAACACAAACCCTCCGGCGATTGAGCCGAATCCGTACAAGACGCCGATCAGTCCCACCGTCGATGGTTGCAGCTTGGCATAGACGGTGAGAAAGGTTGGATACACATCCTGCGTGCCATGCGAAAAGCTCATGAAGGCGGTCATCAGCAGCACCAGAAACAAGAATGTGGGCAGAAACTTCTTGAGCAGCGCGGCCGTTCCCGGCCCGTCTCCCTGGCGCGCGCCGGCAGCCCTCGCCCGTGCGCCAGCGAGCCACACCGGCGACTCAGCCACATGGGCCTGGACATAGAACACGAGCAGAGCCGGAAGCGAGCCCAGAACGAACAGCCCGCGCCAGCCGATGCCCGGCACATGCAGTCCGGCCAAAACAAATCCATTGAAGAACAGCGCAAACGCGCCCGAAGCCAGAATCGACCCCATGGCATACCCTTCCTGCAATATGCCGGAGAATGTTCCGCGGCCTTCCCTGGGCAGCGTTTCAAACACCAGAGCCGCGCCCACGCCCCACTCTCCGCCCATGGCCAGGCCGAACAGCGCGCGCAGCACCAGCAGGACTGTGAGCGACGGCGCAAACGCACAGGCCAGTTCAAGGACACTGAAGCTCAGGATATTGATCATCAGCACCGGCCGGCGGCCGTAACGGTCGGCCATCATGCCGAACAGCAGCGCGCCCACGGGCCGGAAAGCCTGCGTCAAAAACACTGCCCCCAGAATCGCCGACGGCCTGGTGTGAAACTCCTTCGCAATCGCCGGAACACAGAAAATCAAGATAAAGAAATCCAGCGAATCCATGGTCCAGCCCAGAAAGGCTGCCAGAAAAGTATGCTTTTGCGGGCTGCTCAGATTCCTGAAGTTCTGGATGACGGCGCGAAAGTGATCGGCCAAAGACATGGACGGGAGGGATGAGGGCATAGCCGGGAGGATAGCAGACGGGCTTCGCAAGAATCCCGCATATTCCGCCCTCCCCCGCATTCCGCCCAGACAAGAACATCGGCCTGAGTTCTACCCGGCATCTCAACCCGACAAAAAGCAGCTGCGGACAAATTTCAACAATATTTGTTGCAACAAATAACTACCCGCTTACGTCTTATCTGCATACCGTAATTCCGCGCGGACCGCTCCTTTTTGTCTCATTGCCTTTCAACCCAGGGCTCCGGGCCTTAATTGGATCTGGGCGAAAAACGCAGCGGCCTGCGACCCTGGCACCGAAAGGAAATCTGAAAACATGAAGCATTTGGCAATTATCACCGTCATGCTCGCGCTTGCCGCTCCCCTGGCTCTGGCGCAGACTTCCACATGGGTCTCCGATCCGCAACACAGCGAAGTTGACTTCTCTATCACCCACCTCACCATCTCCAACGTCCATGGACGGTTTGGCCACGTTAACGCCACCATCGTTTACGACGAAACAGATATCACCAAGTCCTCTGTCACGGCCACCATCGACGTGACCGGCGTGGATACCGGCGAGAATGCCCGCAACAATCACCTCAAGACGGCCGATTTCTTCGACGTTGCGACGTACCCCACCGCCACGTTCACCAGCACGGGCGTGGCCAAGAGCGGCGACGGCCTGACGATTAACGGTAACCTCACGCTGCATGGCGTGACCAAGCCGGTGGTACTCACTGTGGAAGGCCCCAGGGGGCCGGTGGCGGGGATGGACCAGAAGCAACATGCCGGTTTTTCAGCAACCACCACCCTTAAGCGCGCCGACTTCGGCATCGGGCCTAAATTCCCCGCCGCCGTGGTAGGCAGCGACGTCAAGCTGAACATCGAGCTCGATGTTGCGAAGCAGTAATCGGTCATCGCGCCCGGGCACGCGATGAACAGAAGTGGGAGCTCACCTCAGCGGCGCGGTTGTTTTCTACGGCTGGGGTGAGTGCTTGCCGGTCTATATAATGCAGGGTTCGAACATTAGTTGTTTACGCGTGGGGTGATTGCCAATGGCCAGCCTGAAACTTGAAATCGTGCAGGAACCACCCTTTTTCAGCGTGGAAGAAGAGGCGCTGCTCAACCTCATGCGCACCTCAGATGCGATGCATCGCGCCTTTCACCACAAGACGCGCGACTGGGGCGTCACCTCTACCCAATACAACGTACTGCGCATTCTGCGCGGAGCACAGCCTCACGGGCTCACGTGTTCGGCCATCGGCGTCCGTATGATCACCGCGGAGCCGGATATTACGCGCCTTCTTGCGCGGCTCAAGACTCTAAAACTGGTCCGCCAGCAACGCGACCGCCATGATCGCCGCGTGGTGTGGACGCAAATCTCCGAGACCGGACTCAAACTGCTCAAGGAGATGGACCCCGTCATCCAGCGAGCGCCCATCGAGTTGCTCGGGCACCTGAGCAAAGCGGAACTGGCGGAGTTGATCCGGCTGCTGGAGCTGGCTCGCGGAGGCAGCGAAGACGCACAGGCGCCGCTGAGTTGTACCGGAGAACGATGTAGCGAGGGCGAGCAAGTCGCCAAGAACCCGCAAAAGTAGAATTATGTTGCCGCGATGAGCGGGCTTTACTGACCCACAACCTTCTGAGCCACTGATTCCTCGTCCGCGTCCGTCTGAATAATCTTGTTATGCAGGCAATAAAGGGCCAGCTCAAGCCGGTCGGAGACGCCCAGCTTGTCATAAATCTTCCTTAGATAATTCTTGATCACCTGTTCGGTGGTTCCCAACTGGAAAGCGATCTCTTTGTTGCGCTTGCCCTGGGTGATGCAGGTGATGATCGCCATTTCCTTGGGAGAAAGCCGGGGCTGTGTGCGGGGGCTGACCAAGGCGGCGGCCTGAGACCGATACGCCTCGATGACCCAATTCACCGACTGGTTGTCGATCCAGGTTTCTCCGGCGGCAATGCGGCGCACGCAACGCACCAGCAAATCCGGCGAAATGGAGCGGGATATGATTCCCCGCACACCGCGCCGATAGAGTTCCACGGTGTGGTTCTCGTCCGCCTGGACAGCCTGCACAATCAGCTTGGTATCCGGAGCCGCGCGCAAAAGCTCGGGAATGACGTTGGCTGTCCCGGCCAGCATACTGCCTTCCAGCAGAACAACATCGGTGGGGTAGCGTTCGACGGCCAGACGCAGGTTTTCGATGGAATCGGCCTGCGCAACCACCCGCAAATCGTCCTCCAAGGCAAAGACCTTGCGAATGCCTACACGGTAAATGGCCTGGGAATCCGCAATGATAATGCGGATCGTCCCGGGCTTGACCGAGGCGTCAAGCGTCTCGCCATCTGCTGAATCGTCTAAGAATTCCATAGTTGGGCGCGGTCAGGTCAACCAATGCTGTCACTGTTCCGCGAACTGGTATTCATCGATCGTGGCGGCAGCGAGGTATTGAGTCTGACTCAATGAGCAGCGTACCACACGTCCCAGACAATGAACCAGCACATCGTGCAGAGTCCCCAGCACTTCGCCGGGCATCCGGAGGGAAAAATGGATGTCGATTCCGGCGGGCAATTCCTCACTCAACTCCAGAAGCACGCCACTGGCGGACACATTTTTTGAGAACGCCGCCACTTCTCCATGCTGGGTCGAAAGCACCACTGGCAGCGCCAGCGGAAAGCGCACCGCACACCGAACTTCCTGCGGCGCAATGCCCAAACTTGAAAGGGTAGACGGAATGGAGAATTCCGGCTTCAAAGCGTTCATTGGCTGCATCCTGGGCCCAGAATAGGGCGTGCTCGTCACTTTAAACCCGCTCCCCCTCTTTGACATACGGCACCAAAGTTTTCTTCAAAGGTAACCGGGTTCAGCGCAATCGATTGTCGTCGCGGTAACCGCTGCTATTACGGCTACGCACTCCCAACTTGGTTCACAGGAGCGTCACTAATTTATCTACTAAAAATCAATAAAGTCTCACTCTGAGCGCTCTTCAGTAAACATGTTCACTACCTGGATTCCTGGCGCGCATTTTCCATAAAAAATGCTGCCGAGGAGCCTACCCATTCCTGATTCTTATTGTGATCTACGCCCATCATCTTCCCACGTCCCAGTCGCACGAGCGAAAGAACGGGTGTCAGCTTGCTTTCGTCCGAACCCGTGCCGTCAGACCCTGAACTGTCGGGCCAAAGATACAAAATTCTGATCTCCGCCTGCGTCAGCCCACAGGGCGTCTCGATGTTGTGCTCGAACCGCATCCGCTGCTGCAGCAGAAAGTCTTTTCGCCTGGCCGCGGGAATTGCCTCCAGTTGGGCCTGTGTCGGATCAAACTGGATTCCCTTCCCTGCGAACGAAAACAGCGGCTTCAGCAGCAATTCCCCGTAGACTGTCTCCGGGCCCGTTCCAGCCGGCAACGCCACGCCGGCGGCAACCAAATGCGCTCGGCCGTTCCCTTCGAGAAATTCATCCACGAAGACCGCGGGGGGGACCATCGAAAAATGGGCGGATGGGCGCGAAGGTCCTCGGGCAGTTGAAAGCCACGGTATGGAGAACTTCGAGATCAGGAAGTACCAGTTCGGATGTCCGGCCCATTCCACATCCCATGCGCGGGTCATGTCAAAGGGCAACCGCACGGCGCGCGCCATGAGCTCGTCGGCAATTGCACGGTTGTAAATGCGATGAATCGGAACCATGCGACTGCTTCCGCTTTGCCCGCTTGATTTTCGGTAGTACAGCTTGTTTCCCTTAGCTTCAAGGCTGCGAATGTCTACCACCGCAATTCCCAGGCGACGTGCCGTAACCTCAAAGTCCGGCAGCGTCTTCTGATTCCTGGGATCGAGCTCGGTAAGGACGACATTCTCCGGATCGTGGCAACCCAGGATGGTGCGCGCCATCAGGGCCCAGTAACCGGCCTCATCCAAGCCGCTCAACAAGCTGCCCAGTCCGGACGGCAATTCATACGCATCTCGATAGGCCGTGGTCAGCACGTCCTGGTAGCCATAGACCGAGGGAAATGCCTGGATCTCTACCAGGCGCGGCACCAGCTCCCGGGCTGCGTTGCGCACCAGCGCGAAGTCGGCCGTTAGAAAATTGGGATGCGGTGTCTGGCCACCCACATCGTATCCGGCGGGGATTGCCGCCCTCGCCGCAGCCAGATAGGCGGTATTGGCCAACAAGCTGTGGGTCATCTCAGCGCCGGCGGCGGCCATTTCCCGCAGCAAGCCCAGGGGTAGAAAGATCGGCGTCTCCGCAATGCGGTACTCCACTTTTATGCCGCACCGTTCCTCCACCAGCCTCAGCAGGGAGGTGTAGCGGTCCGGCGTGAACCTCTCATTGAATAGGCTGCGCAGTTCGGGAATCAACGTTTCCCCCTCATTCCAGCGTATTTAGTTCTTAATCAACCTGTGTTACCACATTCGCAAAGCTTGTGAACTCAATTGGGTGGTTGACGGTCCGCGCAAACCTAAGACTCTAATGAATCGCTTCCTACCCAACGATTTTTCGAAAAAGTGAGCAAAAGCGCACGGATTTGACGAAACAGTTACTTTTGTTGTAGAAACCCTACAACTTTTGGGGTACCATTTTGATACAAAGTTCTTTCCAAGGGAGTAATACAGCCATGACCTCGATCACGCTGAACGTACGTTTTGCCTTTATTGCCGCAGCTCTGGCAACCGCCTCAACAGCTTTCGCCACCACCAGCCCCATTACTGTTCCGCCACTACCGAATGGAAAATTCGCGGCCGTTTCGCCCATCACGGTGCCACCGTTGCCGAATGGAAAGTTTGCCGCTGCCTCGCCCATTACCGTACCACCGCTGCCGAATGGAAAGTTTGCCGCTGCTTCACCCATTACCGTGCCACCGTTGCCGAATGGAAAGTTTGCCGCTGCCTCGCCCATTACCGTGCCACCGCTGCCGAATGGAAAGTTTGCCGCTGCCTCGCCCATTACCGTGCCGCCGCTGCCGAATGGAAAGCTTGCTGACGCCTCGCCCATCACCGTGCCACCATTGCCGAATGGAAAGTTCGCCGCTGCTTCACCCATCACCGTGCCACCGCTGCCGAATGGAAAGTTCGCCGCTGCATAAGATTCCTTTGAAGGCACCCGGCGTAACACTGTTACACTCAGTGCAGTCTTCTGTCTTGGGAACTTGGCGGGAGGTTGACGACGGTGACCATCGAAAATACATTATGGCTTGCGGGCGTCGGGGCCGAACTTTCGGCGCTCGCGGTGGTACTGTACCGGCGTGCTTATAGGACTTTCCCCGTCTTCTGTATTTACCTCGCCTGGGGCTTGATTAGCGATGTCGGGGAATTTTACGCATCGCTGCATGTCAGCAGCACCTCTAATTTGCTCATATATGTGGTAGCACTGGCCGTAGATTCCCTCTTTCAGTTTGGGGTCCTGCTTGAGGTTTCCCGGTCAGTCCTGCGGCCCATGGCAAAACTGCTGCCACGTTGGACGCCTGCCGCAGTGGGCGTTCTCATCATCCTCATTTGCGCGGCCATCTGGCCTTTCGCGAAATCGCCGGGATTTAGCGGATTTTCGATTGAAGGCCGCCTGTTGGTTCATTTGCAGCAAACCTTTTCAATCCTCCGCATCTTGTTCTTCCTCGCTCTGGCCGGGTGCAGCCAGTTGCTGTCGATCGGATGGCGGGACCGAGAACTCCAGATTGCGACGGGCCTTGGATTCTATTCGATGGTTAGTATTGCAGTGGCCATTCTTCATACGCACCAGGCCGCGGGGCCGCAGTACCACCTGCTGGATCAGATTATGGCGTCCAGCTACTTGTGCTCTCTGCTCTACTGGGTGTACTGCTTCGCGCAGCAGGAAGCCACGCGCCGGGAATTCACCCCGCAAATGCAGAACTTCCTGCTGGCTGTGGCCGGAACGGCTAGATCGACACGTATGGCTCTCGCGGAGACCGCACCCGCGAAAAACCGGGACCGCCGCCAGTAACCGCACCCGCAGATTTCAAGACCGAATCCCGGTATCGAGTGCCTGTCAGTTGCGCTTTACCGGTGTAACCTCAATCTAATCTTTCAGTTCCGTTGCTCCGAGACACGCAAGATACAGTTTTCAGTCAGCCGGTTACTTGGGTGATGCGATGGTTTGGGAACTCTGCTTCTACAACTAAGGTAGTGAAAACCTAAAATATTTCCCCACAAGGATTAAAAAGTCTGTTACTAGTAGATGTACCCAAAAAGACCGGTCGGGCCGTTTTGAACAGTTTCTGGGTTACTAAAACCCGACCAGAGGATCACCAATGATTTTGATTGCACTTGAAATTGCAGCAATTGCCTGTCTTGGGGTCTACTTCTTCCACTGGCGCAGTGGCGTTCGCCGCCGCAACGCTCAAACCTGGGATTCGCTCCTGGCTCGTTTGCGCCTCGACTGGAGCGCGCGTGAGCTCAGCGACCAGTTCCTTTGGAAGGAAGGTCTCAACGCTACTCCTGAAGACGCATGGCAGCGCATGGAAGGCGCCAAGGGTCTCTGGGTGATGTACCAGAACGCGCGCACGATGCTGGAGATGGCCGATTACGCGGCCAAGAACAGCGACACCGTGGATAGGCTGCTGCTGGAAACCCTGCGCAGCGACGCGATGCAGATTCGCGTATGCGTACTCATGGCGCTGGCCCAGTATGGATTCTCGAAGGCAAGCGAGGGCGTTCGGATCAATGCCTTCCGCGCTGCAACGATGTATACCGGCATGGCAGCCCGCATGACCCAGTTGCTGCAGGAGAACAATCCGATGATGGTCCCCGATTTCGTCGCGGCCATGTAGTTCATCGCTCTCTCATCTAAATAAAAACCCGGCTACGGCCGGGTTTTTTATTTCAAATACCGCTCTTCTCATGCTGGATTTGCATCGAGAAAGGCATTGATGCGCGCAAACTCTTCCTCACTCAGCCTGAACTCGAGCGCGGGCGCAACTCCCTCGACCTGTTTTCCGCTGCGTCCGCCCACAATAGCCGCCGTGATTGCCGGGTGATGCAGCGTCCAGGCCACCGCCACCACCCCAGAGTTGACCCCATGTCCGCTGCCAATCTGGCGCAGTAAGTCCACCAGGCGCAGATTTTTGGATAACCGCGGCTCGTTGAACTCGATCGACTTGCGCCGCCAGTCGTCGGCTGGGAAGGCCGCAACGCGCTCCGCAGACATGGCTCCGGTCAACAGTCCCGAAACCATAGGTGAGTAGTTGATTACCCCGATCCCATGCGCCTGGGCAAACGGCAGGACTTCTTCTTCGATGGCCCGCCGCAGCATGGAGTAGGGCGGTTGCAAACTGGTTATGGGCGCAATCTTCGCTGCCCGCTTCATCTGCTCCACACTGAAGTTTGAAACCCCGATCCAGCGAATCTTTCCCTGCTCCTTGAAACGCGACAGCGCTTCCCAGCCTTCTTCAATCTCTTCGTCCGGATTGGGCCAGTGAATCTGGTAGAGATCGATCGTTTCGACTCCCAGCCGGCGCAGAGAGCCCTCCAGTTCCTCTGCCAACGAAGCTGCCTTGAGTGAGCGATAGATGGAGCGGTCCGCGTGCCAGCGCATGGAGCATTTGGTAAAGACCAACGGCTTCGGGCCTGCGTGGCTCTTCAGAGCACGGCCTACTACTTCTTCGGAGTGCCCCAAGCCATAAATGGCTGCCGTATCGATCCAGTTGATTCCCAGATCGAGCGCGCGATGAATGGCGCCGATCGATTCATTGTCATCCTGCGGTCCCCAGGCGAATTCCCAGTTCCCGCCCCCGATGGCCCAGGCACCAAAACCAATGGGTGTCAATTGAAGGTCGGAGTTGCCAAGAATGCGCAGAGATTGCGGTGCGGAGGTCGTCATAACAGTAGCTTAGATGATGTGCCAGACTCTTGGTTTCAAGAAGCGCAAGGCGGTCCGCTGCCCGGGGGGCCTATTCCTGTCGTAGCATCGTTTAGTTTTTTTGATGCAATTCTGTTGAATGCACATCATATTATAATAATGATGCGTTGGGGGCCGCCGATGCGAACTACTGAGAAACAACTCGGAACGCGCATAGAAAATGGGCTTCGGGTCTCCGATGTCCGTGAGGATAATCCGATCATCACCCTGGAGCCTACGCAGCACCTGATCGACAAACTATGAGGAATTGCCATGAGAACCACTCTCGATATTCGAGACGACGTTTTGGAAAGGGTAAAAGAATATGCAGCCGCGCGTTCCATCTCGAAAGGCGCTGCAGTTTCCGACGTTCTTGAACGCGGCTTCAACGCCGAGGTGCCAACCAAGTGGGAGAATGGGATTCTGATCTTTTCACCTGGGCCAGAGTCGGAGATGATCACACTTGAAAAGGCCCTGGCGATCAAGGACGCCATGGAGAACGAGTTACCGTGAGCATCGCATTGCTGGACGTAAACGCCCTGCTCGCTCTCTTATGGGAAAATCATGTATTTCACGCACGCATGGCACGATGGTTCGCGAGCAATGAGAATCGGGGATGGGCCACCTGCCCAATCACTGAACAGGGGTTTGTGCGTATTGTCTCGAATGTCGCCTATATGAAACCAGCGCCAAGCGTGCGCTCGGCGCTTGATCTTCTGCAGAAAACAACCGAAGCAACCAAAAATCACAAATTCTGGGCCGACGACCTTCCCCTAAGCGCGCTCAGTCCAGCGATACGACGGCACCTGCAGGGCCGTCAGCAGATCACCGATGCCTACCTGCAGACGCTTGCCGTTCATCATCGCGGGAAACTGGTGACCTTTGACCGGCGGATGCTCGCGCTTGCCCCGGAAGGAAGCCCGGAACGGGATGCGCTGGAAGTACTTCAGTGATACCTTAGCAAGTTTGTCGCGATTGCATAATCTCCTACGCTGCGATCAGGAACCGTCCTTCGCGCATGATCTGCTCTGTTATGCAGTTGGTGCCGTCTTCGGTCTCCAGCCAGATGTTGAACCCCAGCCCTACCACATCGATATGCGTGCCTGAACGCCACGGGGCACCAGTGTGTTCGCCGTAGGGATTGCCGAATGCGATGTGAATGCCGGGAAATTTTTCGTCCTGCAAAATGTTGCCGATTACCCGCTCCACGCCCAAGTTGGTGCCGATGGCAAACTCGCCCACGCGGTCGGAGTTTTCATCGGTATGTGTGTAGGTCCAGAAGTCTTCTTCGAGCCGCTTGTTCTCGCTCGCGCAACTGACAATCCTGTTGCCGGCGATCTCGATAGTCAACGGCGTCGCAGCCAGCAGCCCGTAGCGCGCGCACAGCCAATCGCCCACCACGCCGTCTACGACGAACTTGCCATTCACTTCACCGGGTGACGTGAAACACTCGCCGCCGGGCAGGTTGCCCCACTTCTCCTGCGAAATAATCCCTGAAGTCTTGAACCACTTGTAGCCGGGATTCATCTCCGCGGTAATGTCGGTCCCGGCGGCCGTGGTGGCGCGAATGCGGGTAGCCTTCTTCACGCGGTCGAGCACTTTCTGGGAAAGGCGATCAACCAGGTTGAAATCCGCCCTCATGCCCTGACACATGATCTCCGGCGTGATATTCACCATGTGCGCGTGGCGCATTTTGCGCCGGTTGACCACGTCGGTCATCTGCATGCGCGAGTGCAACTCATTGGCCTGCACCTGTACGGCGAAGATCGAAACCTGCGATGTCTCCATATCTTCAAGCACGGCTGCCGGCATATCGACTAGCGGGCGCGGGGCCAGATCTTCCAGCACAAACACGTTCCACGGGCAGCCACGCTCTGCCAATTGCGCGCCCAGCGCAGCGGCAATGGGCTCGGTGGCGCGGTCGGTAATCAGCGTAACTTTCTCCGCCGGGTCGATGCGCAGGCAAGTGGTTACGGCCGACAGCGCGCCGGGCTTGAATTCAGCAGGATAGTCGATGGACAGCAGATGCCTGGACGCTTCGGTCATGCGCGGGGTACGAGCCTTCCCTGAAAATGGTCGCGGGCGCGAACGCCCATTCTCCGAGGGTACTCTAAAAATTCGCGGGAATGAAATGAGGAAATGCCGCGCGAAACTGCGCTGCTCCGGAATAAACTCGGAACGAAGCGGTCGCTGGCACCGTGCTGGTACTGGGAGCGAGGGACAGAGAAGAAGAAAGTGAGGGAGGGCGCAAACTTTAAGCGGGCCCAGGAATCGCTTCCGCTCGATTGTTACGGCGTGGCGTGGGCCGTCATGTCCTGGATTCCGGCGAGCCCCAGGACATTGCGGACCCTTCAGGATTGGCTGCGCCGACACAACCGGCCACAACTGTTCGGCTAAAACTGTTTCCCCGGCCGTAGACAGCGGCGGGTACGGACAGGCTGAACCACAGGATCAAGGCGCACGAGAAAAAAACGGTTGAGTAACGGCAAACACGCAAACAGAACGGGGACATACATGGCTCTCCAGAGACACAGACATGGGCTAATGAGGATGCTGCCGGCAGGCCAGAAAGCCTACGGAGCGTTCTTCAGTTGGAAGTTGAACCGAAGCCTACGCTGGGTCTGGATGCAGAATCAATGGACCCCGTCCGAATTGTTCATGGCTTGAATCTGTACAGATAAATAGATGATTACAAATAACTAAGATCTATTTTTGGGGTTGTGTAGAGACCATTTTCTTCCCGTGCTTCGTGTGCAGGCCTATTGTTGCTCCAGTTGCGTCAACTTTTGGAAACGCGGATCGGCGCGCAGACTGGCGAAAGCCGGGTCTTTAGCGGCAAACAAAATCCATCCCTCATGCGCCCGTCGCGCCCTCTCAAGGTAAGCGAGAGCAGCCTGGGTATTCCCTGCGAAAGCCATGCAACGCGCCGACTCCACCAGGCTGCCCCCAGTGTCCGCGTCCTCGGCCACGGTAAAAACCTCAAGCGCTTTGTGATAGCCGCTTTTGCGGTAGGCCTCGGTGGCCTGCCTCATCTTTTCGCCACCGGCATCCCAGCTCATGACCCATTGAAACTCCCGCCATGCGTTGGCCTGATCGCCGGTCGCGGAATAGGCGTACCAGAGCTTGTAGTGGGCGGTCAGGAAGTCAGGGTTCTCGTGGACCACTTCCTTGATCTCGGCGATGGCCTGGCTCATGCGCCCCTCAGAATAGTGCAGCCAGCCCAGGTTGGTGCGCAGAATGGGCGAGCGCGGGTCGACATCGAGCGCGGCCGCCATCTGCTGCTCGGCCTCGTCAAAGCGACCCTCAGTCATGAGCATCTGCGCATACCAGTGGTGCGCGTCCACGTTGGAGGAGTTGAGCGCGATGGCGGTGCGAAACTCCTTTTCGGCGGCTGCCGGCGTCCACAGGTAGAACCACTCGGAAAAGCCCAGGGCGGCGTGCGCCTCAGGCAGATCGGGGTCCAGAGCCAAGGCCTGGCGGGCAGCGCCCAGGGCCTGGCTGCGGGCGTCCTGCTCTTTCATCCAGTTGTACTGGCCCATGAGGTTATAGGTGTTGGCCAGCATGGCGTAAGCCTCGGCATAATGCGGATCGACAGAAACCGCCTCGCTAAAGCTCTCAATCCCCTGTTCCAGCCCCTCGTGCGAACGCTGCGAGAGAGCGTAAATTCCCCTCAGATACGCGTCGTGCGCCTGGTATTTGCCGGGCTGGTATTGGCTGTGCGCGAGCGCCGGCACTTTGATAGAGAGCGCTTGGCACACCGAGTCCGCCACGCTCGATTCAAACTCGAATTGCTGGCTCAGGTCGCCGTCATAGGTGTTGGCCCAGGGGCGCGACTGGTCGTTGACCCGCACCAGTTGCACCGCAAGCCGCACGTTCGCGCCCTGCTGTTGCAGGGTGCCGACGATCAGATACTGCACCTGAAGTTGCTGGCCGATCTGCGACGGCGAAACATTGCTGCCCGTGTAGAGCCGCGAGGAGGTGGGCGCAATCACGCGCAACTGGCTGCTGTTCAGGTTGTCGAGCCGGGCAATCAGCTCATCGGTAATGCCGCTGCTGAGGTAGTTGCGCGCCGAATCGCCGGTCATATTCACAATCGGCAGCACGGCAATGGAGATGCGCCCCGTACTGGCATTGTGCCGCCCAACGAGCCGAACGGTGAAGTTAACGGCCACGAGCAACGCCAGTGCGGCTACCGCGAGGAGCAGCCACCGGCGAGAGCTTGCCACTACAACTCTGCCGCCAGCTTGCGCTGGCGAGACAGAGTTTTTCTCGCCGGCGCCGGAGAGCGATGCTTCCGCAGCATCAGCCGCTGACGCAGCGGCTTCTGGCAGAATCTCGGGCTCAGAAGCAGTTTCGACCTCCTGAATGGACGCGATGAAGCGATAGCCAAGGCCGCGCACTGTCTGGATGTAACGAGAGTTCTGCGGATCGTCTCCCAGGGTCTCGCGGAGCTTGCGCATGGCCGTGTTCAGGCCGTCTTCAAAGTCGACAAACGTCTCTCCAGGCCAGAGCCGGGTCTGCAACTCGGTGCGTGAAACTGTAGTTCCGCCGCGCTCCACCAGGGCAAGCAAAATGCTGCGCGGCTTGCCCTGCAATGCCACGCATCTGCCGTTGCGGATCAGATCGCCGGTTTGCAGGTCAAACTCAAATGGACCAAACCTGCGGCGCGCACTCGCGGAGGGTTGCGTCATATAGGCACACGGAATAAATTGACCACAACTATGATGCTGCGCGGAGCGCGCAGTATTTTGAATCATAGCATTGAAATTGCTGGGGATTTTGGGGAAACACCCGACTCATCCAATTCCATCAACCACCTGGCTGTTCAGATTCAGTCCGGATCGCGTTCGGCTTGGCCTGGTCTTTTACAGCGCTTGGCTATAGCCTGTGCTTCAATCCGAATGGCCTGTCCCGATGCAACTCCGCACACCAACCTACAACCCTGCCGCAGTCTCCAGCGCCATGTAATCCACCACCGCCTTCAAATCCCCCTTGGACTCTTCAAACACCTTCAGTTGCCGGTCGGCGCCGGTGCCGGTTTCCATGATCTTCCGAACTCCGTCGATCGCTTCGCGGCTGCCCAACTCGTCCACGACCGGATCGATCAGGGCGAGATACTCCTCAAGCAGGTCGCGCAAAGGCAGTTCCTGCTCGCGGCCAAAATCTATCAGATTGCCATCGAGCCCATAGCGCACGGCACGAAACTTGTTCTCCATCAAGAGCGGCCGCGCGTACTGCCGGAAGTCCTGGTTGGCGGCGTGCAGATTCCAGAGGTAGACGGCCGTGGCCTGGATCAGCGCGGCAATGGCTACCGTCTCCTCGGCGCGCAGCGGAATGTCGCATGCCCGCACTTCGACGGTGTTGAAGAATGGATGTGGCCGGATGTCCCACCAGATCTTCTTGGCGTTGTCGATGCAGTTAGTCTTGACCAGCAGGCTTACGTAGTTCTCAAACTCGGAGTAACTGGAAAATGCGTCTGGAATCCCGGTCCGGGGAAAGTTTTCAAAGACCTTGGCGCGGTAGCCTTTGTAGCCGGTGTTCAGCCCGAGCCAGAAGGGCGAATTAGTTGCAAGCGCCATGATGTGAGGCAAAAAGTAGCGCATCGAATTCATGATGCGGATGGCGGCTTCGCGGTCTTCGATGCCCACATGCACATGCAGGCCGAAGATCAGGTTAGCGCGGGCAACCAGTTGCAGATCCTTGACGACCTGATGGTAGCGCGGGTCAGGGTAAATCTCCTGCGTGCGCCAGTCTGCAAAAGGATGCGTGGCTCCGGCGACCAGTTGCAGGCCATGCTCGCGGGCGAGCTTGATCATCTCGCGGCGCAACTCGTAGATATCATCGCGCGCCTCATCAATGTTACGGCAGACGCGGGTGCCCACCTCGACGACGGAGGTGTGCATCTCCGCTTTCACGCGCTCCTGCAGACGGAGCTTGCCTTGCTCCAGCATCTCGGTCTGAATGTGCGAGCGTAGATCGCGCGTCGACGGATCGATGGTCTGGTATTCCTCTTCAATGCCGAGCGAGAACGATGGGCGCATGGGTTGACCTCGTTGTTTCGTGTGGCAATTGTAAGGCACTCGATGGATATGGCTTTCTCAGCCAGTGCTCTGAAGTTCGTCCGAACCTCCGTTCCGAACTCTCCTTGTGCGATAGCGATTTCAAGCTCGGAATCCTCGAGCCGGGCTTAGGGACACTGCAAACGGATAAGGCTTGGACAGACAAAGCGATGGCCGTAGACTGGTAAATTTATTCGCCTTTTATTCGCCTTTACGGTAATATGATGCGCAGGCGATGAATCTCTTTTCTCAACTTGCCACTGAGCCGACGCATGAGGAGATTTTCCCGGGCGCGGTGTTGATGCGCGGACTCGCTCTGGCGCAGGAGGTCGAGTTTTGCGATGCCGTGGGCGGCATTCTTGCCGCCGCACCGCTTCACCATGCGACGACTCCCAGCGGATTGCCGATGGGCGTGATGGTGTCGGACTGCGGCACGCCGGAGGCTTTTCGACGACGCTGGGATCCGCTGAATGCAGAAGTGAGGCGGATGTGGCCGCCGATGCCGCGTGTGCTCTTGGATTTTTCGCTTCGCTGCGCGGTGCGTGCGGGGTTTCCGCTGTTCCGTCCTGACACATGCCACATCAACCGCTACCAGGCGCGCACGAAGCTCGGTTTACATCAGGACCGGCATGAATGCGATATGAACCAGCCGATCGTCTCCATCTCGTTGGGGCTCGAGTGCGTATTTCTGCTGGGAGGAATCGAGCGCACCGACAAGACGAAGCACATTCTGCTGGAACATGGCGATGTGATCGTGTGGGGTGGGCCATCTCGGATGCGGTTTCATGGCGTACAGCCGCTGAAGCCAGGCCATCACCCGCTTACCGGCCCGTATCGCTATAACCTCACCTTTCGCAAGATTGCTTGAGCGATGGATGCGGCCGACACGACAAACGCATATCAACGGTTTGCCGTTCTGTCTTTAGGGCACAGATTCGATTGCTTTTGCCTTGGTGGAGGCCTTGGTTGCTTTTGAGGATGGCGCCTTCTTCGCCGCTGTTTTCTTTGCGGCGGTCTTCTTGCCAGGTGCAACCTCCGCGCCTAGAAACGCCGCCCAGCGAAGCTCTGGCACATGCGGAGCTTTCTTTGCCTTGGCGATGGCCAGGTCAGCCACTTCTTTCACGATCCAGTCGAAGTTCGCCTGACCCACCGAGTGCAAGTCCGCATCGGGAGCGGGATTCATGAAGTCGATGGCGTACGGAATGCCGTCTTCCACGGCGAACTCGACCGTATTCAGGTCGTAGCCCAAGGCCTGGCAGAGTTTGAGCGCGTCCTGCTCGACGCGCTTCAGCAGCTTCTTGTCATACGCGGGTGGATTCTGCAGATAGCGCTCATGGTGCGGCTTGCGCGGATCGTAGGGCATGATGTGGACCTTTTTCTGGCCGACTACGTAGCAGCGGAAGTACTCCTTGAACTCGACCGCTTTCTGGTACGTCATGCACAGGTCGCGCGACTGATCGTAGGCCGCGAAGAACTCCGCGCGATTGTGGATGTGGTACACATCGCGCCATCCTCCGCCGTCCACGGGTTTCATGAATCCGTTCTCGCCCACGTACGCAAACACGCTCTCCCAGTCCAGCGGATATTCGAGGTTGCGCATGGAGCGATCGGTGGTTCCCTCGGGGTGCTTTTTGTGCGGCAGAATCACCGTTTTCGGCACGGCCACGCCCAGCTTCTCGGCCAGCGTGTAGTTGAAAAACTTGTCATCCGCCGACCACCAGAACGGGTTGTTGATAATCACCGTTCCATTCAGCGCGGCGTGTTTCAAAAAGGCGCGATAAAACGGAATGTCGTGCGAGATGCGATCGACGATCACCGAGTAACTGGACGCCTTGTCCAGATGGACCGCCCCGGTCTCGACAAACTCTGCCTGAATGCCATCGATGTTGCGCGCATTGATGTGTTGCACGAGTGCGCCGGGGAAGCTGTTCTCCATCCCGAATAAAATTCCGATTTTTTTCATAGCGCCTTTTGCCTCCAGGCAACAAATCATGCGTGCGCCCGCTGTGCCGCCGCAAATTTGCTCTTTTACAGTTTACGGCACACACTTGTCGAGCCGCCGAACGGGGACGCAGCGGTTCGGCTTCCGGCTTTTCGATGCCCCTGATGGAATCGCCAACCGGATGGTCGAGCCAGGATGGGACAAACCTTGCCTGGGATGATTATTCTCAAGGTCAGAGGGCAGGCTTGGTTATTTCGCGGCCATCCGGCTGTGTGGAGGACCTGCTCGGAGATTTCGTCATGAGCTATTCAAAACATTCATCTCCCTTTTCTCGCGCAGAGGCCTTTGCCAAAAGCCTGGGTATCCGTTTGCCTATCCTGCTGGCGCCGATGGCGGGAGCGTGTCCCACTTCCCTGTCCATTGCCGTGGCGAATGCGGGAGGGCTTGGAGCATGTGGCGCACTGCTCATGACGCCGGAAGCGATCCACGCCTGGGCGGCGGAATTTCGCCAGCAGAGCAAGGGAGAATTTCAGCTCAATCTCTGGATTCCAGGCCCCGCAATGGTGCGCGATCTCGACCTGGAGCAACGGCAGCGGGAGTATCTGGCAACATGGGGATTGCCCGTTCCGCCGGAAGCAGGCGATGCGGTGCTGCCGGACTTTGAGGCGCAATGCCGGGCATTGATTACCGCGGCTCCCAAGGTCGTCTCCTCAATCATGGGACTTTATGCTCCGGCCTTTGTGTCGGAGTTGAAAGCACACGGCATTCTATGGTTTGCTACCGCGACGACGGTTGCTGAAGCCAGGGCTGCGGAAGCGGCCGGCGCTGATGTCGTTGTCGCCCAGGGGATGGAAGCAGGCGGGCACCGCGGAGCGTTCCACGCAGAGGATGGGGAACGCCAGATGGTGGGGCTGCTGGCTCTTTTGCCGCAGGTTGCCGATGCGGTGAACGTGCCGGTCGTCGCTACGGGCGGAATTGCCGATGCACGCGGAGTGGCGGCGGCGTTGATTCTGGGCGCCAGCGCGGTGCAGATAGGAACCGGATTCCTGCGCTCTCCGGAAGCACACACACATCCTGCGTATGCGGATATGCTTGGGCGAACAGAGGCCCACGAAACAATGGTCACACGGGCATTTACCGGGCGGCCGGGACGCAGTGTTGCGACGGCGTTCGCTGTTGCCGCGACGGCTCCCGATGCTCCGCCGCCGGCTGCGTATCCTGTTCAGCGCGGGCTGACACGTGCCATGCGGGAGGCCGCTAAGGAGGCTGCAGACACCGACAGGATGCAGATGTGGGCCGGGCAGGCCGCCAAGTTGGCGCGGAGTGAACCGGGAGGCGTGATTGCCGAGCAGTTGTGGGAGGATGCGTCGAAGCTCCTGTCGCGATGAGTGAGAGCCTGGGCCAATTTTCCGCTAAGCGCGAACACCGATGCATGGCGGTATGCTGAAAGAGCCGGCTGGCTAATTCTGTTCCATCCTTCTCTGGGGGTTTGTACTCATGCATTTCATGCGTCAAAGGATAGCCGTGCAGCTTTGCACGCTGGTGTTGTCACTTGCACCTATCGCGTCTCTTGTCTCAGCCCAGACCACCGCAGCGCAGGGCAGCTCAAGTTACGATCCGCGCCTGACCTTTGCCCCGCTCACATTGCCGGGGCCGGTGAATAGTTATCGCTCCAGCAATGGCGCGCCGGGACCGGCTTACTGGCAGAATGAAGCCGATTACGAGATGCATGCGGAACTCGATACGCAGGCAAAGGTGCTGCGCAACGATGAGGTCATCACTTACACGAACAACAGTCCGGACGCGCTGCCCAGCTTGTGGGTTCAGATGGAACAGAACAGCTATCGCAAAGACTCGCGCGCGCGCATAGCCAACGGTACGCGTCCGCGCCGACGCCAGGCTGCAAACGACGAAGACAACGCGAATGGCCGCACGACCGAAGGCTTTCTTCTCGACACCGTAGAAATTGAGCAGGGCGCGACGCGCGTTAAGGCAGACTACGTCATCGACGACACGCGCATGCAGGTGCGCCTGGCCAAGCCTCTGGCGCCCAAAGGCGGCACGCTCAAGCTGCACATCCGCTATCACTACCAGATTCCCGGCGTGTGGGGCGGCCGCACATCGTGGGGCATGTCGAAGCAGGGCGAGATCTACGACATGGCGCAATGGTATCCGCGCATGTGCGTGTATGACGACCTGCGCGGCTGGGACACACTACCTTATATCGGCAGCGAGTTTTATCTTGAGTATGGCCATTTCGACTACTACGTTACGGTTCCGAGCTCGATGATCGTCGCGGGGTCGGGCGAGTTGATGAATCCGCGCGAAGTGCTCACGGCGACAGAGATCGCGCGGCTGGCCGAGGCGCGCAAGAGCGATAAGACCATCGTGATTCGCAGCGCGGCGGAAGTGACCGACCCGGCGAGCCGGCCAAAAGCGAGCGGCACATTGACGTGGCATTTCCACATGGATTCAACGCGGGACGTTGTGTGGAGCGCGAGCCCGGTGTTTGTGTGGGACGCTGCGCGCATCAACCTGCCCGGCGGTAAAACCAGCCTGGCAGAGAGCGTGTATCCGCCGGAAAGCGTGGGCGAAGATGCATGGTCGCGCTCGACGGAATATGTAAAGGATACTGTCGAGCGTTTCTCGCGCCAATGGTTCCCTTACCCGTATCCAGCAGCGATCAATGTGGCGGGCTTCTCGACAGGCATGGAGTATCCGGGGATTGTATTCGACGGCATTGACGACAAAGGCAAAACGCTGTTCTGGATTACGGCGCATGAGATTGGGCATAGCTGGTTTCCCATGATCGTCGGATCGAATGAGCGCCGCAATGCATTTATGGATGAGGGCTTCAACACGTTCATCGACATCGGCGAATCTGCGGAGTTTGATGGCGGCGTGTATGGGCCGAAACGCGACTCAGAATACTCGGCGGGCGGCGAGCCGGCGGATACGATTTTGAAAGTACTGGATAACCCGGCGGCCCCGAATATTCTGATGCCCGCGGATGCGATGACCTGGCAGCTTGGCCATCCGGTGAGCTACTTCAAGGGCGCGTATGGAATGGTTTTGCTGCGCGAACAGATACTGGGCAAGGAACGATTTGACTGGGCTTTCCGGAAATATATTCGGGACTGGGCCTTCAAACACCCTTCGCCGTCGGACTTTTTCCGGGAAATGTCGAGCGAAGGCGGCGAGGACTTGGGCTGGTTCTGGCGCGGCTGGTACATGAATAACTGGCGCTTCGATATGGCAATTACTGAGATTGACGGCGACCATGTAACTCTTGCGAATAAGGGCCAGTTAGTGCTGCCTGCAACTGTTGAAGTTCGATACACCGATGGATCTAAGACGCGCTTCCGCGTGCCGGTTGAGAGCTGGGAATCTAAAGGCGAGTTAGTTTGGACCGGCGACAAGGCGATCTCGTCGGCTACTGTCGATCCGGATCACGTGTTGCCGGACGACGACCGGACCAACAATACTTTTACTGTGAAGTGACCAGCGCAGCGAAGTAAGTGATCGGGGCTAGCGGACTTTCGCCAGCTTCTTCAACTGTTCGAGGTGATTCAAGTCGTGACCCGCCATGGTTTCCACGATCGTCAGAAATGTCATTGTGCCTCGCTCCGGATGCGTCACCGGGCGATTCGCGGAATCCGGCAGCGCCAACCCGATCAGGCGCAGATTCCAGCCTCGCAGCGCTGAAAACACTTCCAGCGCCTCCTTGGCCGGAACGCCGAGATACGTTTTCGCCCATTTGTCCTGATCGAAGGGCTGAATCACGGGCGCATCCTCGGCCAGCGTCTGCCGCAGCCGGAAACCGAAGACCAGCTCGCAGTCTGCCAGGTGCGCGACAATCTGCGCTGCGCCCCACTTGCCCTCGGCCGGCGGAGTGTTCTCATGCTCCGGGCCGATGGCCATGATCAGCTTTCCAATCTCTGCCGGCGTGGCGGCGAGAATCGTATCCAGCGCGCGGCCATCTAGAAACTTTTCGTAGGGATTCAAGTCACTCATCTGCTGATTCTCCTTCGGCTTTTGTTGAATTGGAGCCTTTACGAATGGCCCGTGGCTAAAGCCACGTTAATCGAGGGGCTGCTTTCAGGAGCCTGAAGGCCCCTGCTCCCTCCGTTTTGCTCACAGATAGATGTCGACCATTCGCATCCATGTGGGCCAGTCGTGCGCGTTATGCGAGTCCCACACATAGAGCTTATGAGGAATGCCCTTTGCGGTCATCACATGGTCAAGCCGCTGATTCTGGCCCAGGCATTGGTCGTCCCAGCCGGTGGCCAGCACAAAACTGTTGTGCCGGTAGCGCTCAAGAAACCAGTTATCTCCCAGGTTAGGCAAATAATCCAGCGGCTGGTTGAAGTAACTATCCTGGTCGTAGTAACCCTGCAAAAAGTTCTTGAGATCGAATGCACCGCTCATCGATAGAAAGCCGGTGAACACATCGGGATGCTTGAGCGCCACATTGACGGCGTGAAATCCGCCAAAGCTGCAGCCTACCGCGGCCAGGTGCGCATCGCGGTTTTTCTGGCGGATGAGCGGCACCACCTCGTGAATCAGGTAGTCGTCGTACTGCACATGGCGCGCAACGCGCCAGCGCGGAGGCACCTGCTTGTTGTACCAGCTCTCCATGTCCACCGAATCCACGCAGAAAAGCTGGAGCTGGCCGGCATCGATTTTGCCAGCGAGCGAGCTGACCATGCCGCGGTCTTCAAACTCGTAGAACCTTCCACCCGATGTGGGAAACACCACCACGGGCAACCCCGCATGGCCAAAGGCAAGCAGTTCCATATCCCGGCCCAGACGGCTCGAATACCACTTGTGATACTCACGATTCATGATCTTTTCCTGCTCCCTGCGGCTGCCGGCACAAACCTGCCAATTGGAGAACTGCCGATTTCTTGTTAATGTAACAGCCTGGGTGGATGTTTTTTCTCACCGCTTGCCGCGCGCGAGACGATGGACCGAGACAAAAGGCGATACACACTAAAGGATTGCAGGATTTGCAACTGGAGCAGCTCCAGCCCGACGACACTCCCACTGCGCACGCACCCAAAGGCCTGGTTGCCTCGCCTGAAGCGACGCAGGCAGCGCTTCCTCATCCACGGCTTCGGCTTCATCCGGATTTCGCCAGCCAGTATCTGCCGGACAAGCGCGACCTGATCGTTTATGTGCCACCGGGTTACGACGAGCACGCGGAACGGGCCTATCCGGTTCTTTATCTCAACGATGGGCAAAATCTCTTCGACCCTCGGACTTCATTCATCGATGGCCGCACGTGGGAGGTGCGCGAGCATGCCGACGCGGCCATTGAAACGGGCGAAGTGGAGCCGCTGATTATTGTGGGCATCTACAACACGCCGGCGAGGCTGGCGGAGTACACGCATGAGCGCGACTGGCATTTGGGCGGCGGCGAAGCGGCAAAGTATGGACTGACGCTGACCAGAGAGATTCTGCCGTTTATTGCGGAGCGGTATCGGGTGCGGACGGATCGGGATTCGACGGGGCTGGGCGGGTCGTCGCTGGGCGGTTTGGTGACGCTCTACCTGGGACTGCGTCATGCGGAGCATTTTGGCAAGCTGGCGGTGATGTCGCCGAGCGTGTGGTGGAACCGCATGAGCATTCTGGGCTACGTGAATGAGCACGCGCCGGAGATATGGGATCGGCCGCGGCTGTGGCTCGACGTGGGCGATAAGGAAGGGCGACGGACGCTGCACGATGTGGAGACGCTGAATCGGCGGCTGAAGGCGAACCATTGGGTGCCGGGTGAGACGCTGCATTTTGAGAAGGTGCATTGTGGCACGCACGATGAGGCGAGCTGGGCGAAGAGGGTGAGGCCGATGTTGGGGTTTTTGTTTCCCGAGGTTGTAGGCGCATCATAAATTCTCGAAAGCCGTTGGGCTGCTTCAGAGACCTGAAGACCTTTGTTCCCTTTCTATGCCTGGCCCTTGCGACCCACCTCCGGCTCGTTAGGCTCTCTGAAAACTTGCCCCGAACCCCATTTTCGGCGATACTTAGGTGTTGAGTCTTGTGTGGCTGGGCGCACATGCCTGGCCGTTGATTTGGCTGCGCAGGCCTGAAGGAACGCTGCCGCCGGCCGGAAAAGCCCCCTGAGACTGACAGAGCACCGGATTTTGAAAGGAACCGTAACGCCGTGGTGATGATTCGTTTGGCGCGCTTTGGCGCCCGCAAGCAGCCCTACTACCGCATTGTGGCCATCGAGAAGGATCGCGCCCGCAATGGCCGCTCCATTGAGGTTGTCGGCACCTATAACCCGCGCACTAACCCCGCCACCGTGGATCTGAAGCACGAGCGCATTGCCTACTGGAAGAGCGTGGGCGCACAGTTCTCTACCATTGTGGAGAAGCTGGTGGCCAAGAATCCGGCCGGCGCGGCGCCTGCTGCTCCGCTGACTCCCGCGGCTCCGGCAAAGGCCAAGGCTGCTGAGGTTCCTGCTGAAGCAGAAGCGCCGGCAGCCGTCGAAGCCCCCGTAGAAGCCTGATCGGTTTGCCCGTCCGCCTGCATGGATTACCGGCCAGGACGGGCTCCGTTCGGCGGACCGGTTCCAGAAAACATTCAAGGCGTGCGAGCACGATCTCTTCCCCGGCTTTCATGCAATTGCTGACGGCGACCGGGAAAGAGTGATACGATTCTGCGCACCGAGGCAAGTCGCAATTTCAGGACAATATGGTCTGGTCAGAGGCACGAACATGACCCAACACGATTCAGTCACCCCAGACTCAGTTGCCGATCTGGTTCGCGAGATCGCACAGGCGTTGGTCGATGAGCCCGCGGCGGTCCAGGTCGAGTCTGTCGGCCGCGAGGAGAGCACCGTGCTGCGCCTGCGCGTGGCTCCGCAGGACGTTGGCAAGGTGATTGGCAAGCAAGGCCGGACGGCGCGCTCGGTGCGCACGATTCTGGGCGCTGTGAGCATGAAGCTGCATCGCCGCTACACGCTCGACATTCTGGAAGAAGACGACTAGCTTGCCTATCTCAGCTTTGCCCGGACTCAGCCCGATTCCCGGATTGCTTTGCAGCGCGCAATGACTATCCCTCCACAAATTCCTGAAGCAGCCGGTCAGGATGATCGATGGGTTTGGCTGGCGCGTATTCGCAAACCTCAAGGCCGCAAAGGCGAGGTCTTCGCCGATATTCTTACCGATTTCCCGGAGAAATTTGCCGAGCGGCGGCGGCTGTGGCTGATTACGGACGCCGATTCGCTGCGCGCGCGATCCGGCGTTGCCAAGCCTGACCCGGCAGCGCGCGAAGTAGAACTTGTGGCTCACTGGCTGCACAAGGGCGGCATTGTGCTTCATTTTGCCCAGTCCAATTCCATCTCCGATGCAGAAACGCTGGCTGGCCTGATCGTCGCTATTCCGCTGACGGAACGCGCACCGCTCGAGGACGACGAGGTGTACATCGGCGATCTGATCGGGTGCTCGCTTTTCGATGTGGCCGGGCCCGAGGCTGTGCTGGTGGGCCGGATCGAAGAGGTTGACCGCTCGGCCGGGCCTGTGGCTTTGCTGGTGGTTCATGCGGATGCTTCGCCGGAAGAGATTCTGGTGCCGTTTGCGAAGAGCTATCTGCGGCGCGTGGATGTGGCGGCCAGACGCGTGGAGATGGCGCTGCCGGAAGGGCTGGTGGACCTGAACGCACCGGGAAAGGCTTGAGGCTCTGGCTCAATCCCGCAGTCTCCCCAAGCCTTTATCATCAGGAGCATCATGCGGTTTGAGATTGTCACCATCTTTCCGGGGTTCTTTTCGGGCTTTCTGGAAAACGGTATTCTGCGGCGGGCGCTGGCCGATGGGCTGGTCGAGGTGGGCGTGCATGATCTGCGCGCCTTTACGCATGACCGGCATCGCACGGTTGACGATCGGCCCTTTGGCGGCGGCGAAGGGATGGTGCTGAAACCGCAGCCGATTGCGGAGGCACTGGCGTCGCTGGGGATTGGGAAGAAGAGTTCCTCGCAAATCTTGACGAGCATTCCCTCCGGGGCTGAAGCCCCCGCTGTCTCCGCGGATGTTATGCGGGGGTTGAAACCCCCGCCTCCCTCCGACGAGGACCCACTTCCGAGCGCTGCGGAACGTCAACCGACGGTGATTTTGCTGTCGGCGCAGGGACGTCCTTTCACGCAGGCGGTGGCGCGGGAGCTGGCGGGGCTGGAGCGGGTGGTGCTGATTTGCGGGCGGTATGAAGGCGTGGATGAGCGGATCAATGAGCTCTATTGCGACATGGAACTCTCCATTGGTGACTATGTGCTGAGCGGAGGCGAGTTGGCGGCGGCGGTAGTGATCGATGCGGCGATGCGGCTGATTCCGGGCGTGCTGGGCAATGAGGCTTCAGGCGAGTTTGAGAGCTTTGGGGCTGCGGATGCGGAGATTACGTCGGGCGAGGACGGCGTGCCCCGATCGCAGCATGGAGCGGGCGGGCTGTTGGATTATCCGCACTATACGCGGCCGGCGGAGTTTGGCGGGTTGAGCGCGCCGGAAGTGCTGCTGAACGGCGATCACCGGGAGATTCGGCGTTGGCGGCGGGAACAGCAGATTCGCAAAACCTTGGTCAATCGGCCGGATCTGCTGGAGAACGCGGTGCTGAGTAAGGAAGACCGCCGGGTGCTGGAACACATCGTCAAGGATACGAAATGATCTGCAAGGGCGTGCGGGACTACTTGAAGGGCTGGACGGGCGCTGGCTGATCGGCGCCGACCTGGCCAGCCACGATGGAGGCGACGGAGAAATCCTCGCCGCGGATGGGACTGCCGCTGAGGCGGCGCATCATGGCCAACTGGCCGACGTGGGTGAAGGCGTCCAGTACAGGCCCTTGCATCAGGCGTTCGATGGAGACCTGCATGGGTCCGCCGGAGGCGAGGAATGCATCGAGCGCGCCCAGGGACTGGAAGAATCGCTGCTGTTCCCTGACCCACACTTGCGGCTGCGAGGCGTGCCACTTTTCTTTGCCGACAGCGGCGGTGAAGGCCCAATCGAGCAGGTCGCCCATGTGGGCAAGTATCTGGACAGGCATGCGGCCGGCGCCGGCGAATCCGGCGAAGCTGTCGGGGGCGCCTTCGAGGGCGCGGTTGGCGCGATAAGCCAAGGCGGCCAGCGTGTGGCGGAGTAATTGGCGTTGCTCGTCCATACCGGGAACTATAGCGTAATCTCTCGTAATTCCTCCATTCGACATTGCCGCGGTGGGGCGCGACCTGGGTTGATTTGTGGCGTTTCCGCTGTGGAACGGACTGATTTTGCAAGGCTGATTTTACGTAAGCCCTTTGTTTTGAGGCATGAAAATAGGCTTATCTGAATGTAACTTGTTTTATTTCATTGATTTGAGGCTAAAGTGCCCGAAGGGGTGGGGGGTGAGTGCGAATTAGGCGTCGAACTGAAGCTGCACATGGAATTATTGTGCGCTTCTATAACCTAATTATCTGCAAACGAGGAGGGGGATAGTTGGGCAGGAGGCGGTTTCGGGCGCATTTTTGGGTGAGTGAGTTTGAGCAATCGGCGCTTGACGAATTGGAGCGCGGGAGAAATTGATTCGTAAAAGGCATGCCTCAGGGGCTGAAGCCCGACTTATTTCGGTGCTCCAAGTGTCAGGGCTAAAGCCCCTGACTTACCGTACGCCCGCAGTACCCTGGCCGGATAAAAATGCACGCATTCAGGATTCGCCAGAGGCTGCTTGTTGGTGTCTCAGTAGTTTTTCCAATAAGTCCCGAAACGCAACCGCAGATCCTTCGGCTGCGGTCGCCCCAGCGACCTCCGCTCAGGATGACAGGAGTTGTTGGTTGTGGGTAAGTTTCGGTCCCAGGGCGAGGTGGAGAAGCAGGTCCTTCGACTCCGCTGAAGTACGCTTTGCTCAGGATGACAAAGCCATAGGCGATAGCGCGGTGGATGACATATCTGCTGTGTAAGGAAGCTCTGGAGACAGGACGCTAGTAGCAGAAAAGTTTAGAGATGGGGGGGCCACGCGCGGAGGGCGAATCTCTGATAAACTGGAAGTTCTGAGTCCAACTGCAGGAAGACACTATGTCCATTCATCCCGTTATGCAGCGCCTGGCCGACAAGCTGAAGCGCACCGACCTCCCGGAGTTCGTCCCTGGCGACCAGATTCGCGTCCAGGTCAAGATCAAGGAAGGCGAGAAAGAACGCCTCCAAGCCTTTGAGGGCCTGGTGATCGCCATCAATCGTGGCGCGCAGGGTACCTTTACCGTACGCAAAATGAGTTTTGGACAGGGCGTGGAGCGCATCTTCCCGTTCAACTCCAAGGTGATCGACAAGATTGAGAAGATTCGCAGCTACAAGGTTCGCCGCGCCAAGCTGTTCTACATCCGCGGACTGCGCGGCAAGGCTGCCCGGTTGAAGGAAGTGGACCGCGTGACAGGCAAGGTTCGCGCTTAAGCCGCTTCACACTGGTTTTTCCGGACCAGGTTTTCTGGGCCAGGTTTTTCTCGTAAGGTTTTCTCCGTAAGACAGCCCTCGGCATTCGCGGCCGGGGGTTTTTCTTTGCGATTCGCTTTCCGGTTTTTATACTGGGTGCATGGTCAAGTCTCCCCCATGCGGTTGGAAGCACGAGAAGGCCGCGCGCAAGCTGGGCGCGCTGCGCATTGCGGGGTTGGACGAGGTGGGACGCGGACCGATGTTTGGGCCGGTGGTGGCGGCGGCGGTGATTCTGGCTCCGCGCTGCCGGATAGATGGGCTGACGGACTCAAAAAAACTCTCGGAAAAGAAGCGCGACGAGTTTGAAGTGCAGATCCGCTTGAACGCCGTGGCGTGGGCCGTGGCCGCAGTGGACGTGGAAACGATTGACCGCATCAACATTCGCCAGGCGTCTCTGCTGGCCATGCGGCTGGCGGTGGAGCAGCTTGCCCTGAGTCCGGACTTTCTGCTCATCGACGGCATCGATACGATCGACTGGCCTTGCGCGCAGCAGTCGATCGTTCAGGGCGACTCAATCAGCCTGTCGATTGCGGCGGCGAGCGTGCTGGCGAAGGTGCATCGCGATCGGATGCTGGTGGAGCTTGACAGCCAGTTTCCCGGTTACGGCCTGGCGAGCCACAAAGGCTACTGCTCACCGGAGCACTTGGCGGCGCTGGCGCGGCTGGGGCCGACGCCGCTGCACCGGAAGAGCTTCAGCCCGGTGGCGCAGACGTTGCTGCGGTTTGATTAAGCCCGAGTTTGCTTAGGTGAGTCCAGGCGTCAAGTCTATTCGATAGGCTGCCAGAGCTCGATGCGGTTGCCTTCCGGATCAATGACCCAGCCGAACTTCCCGAAGTCGTAGCTGTCGCGCTTGGGATCGACTGTGACGCCGTCGGCGATCAGGCGGTCGAGCAACGCGTCAAGATCGTCGACCTGGAGATTGAGCATTGCCTTCTGTTCCGGAGGAAAGTACGCATCGTCCTGCTTGAAGAAAGCGACGATGACCCGGGCGGACTGGGTGGGAGCGGGAAAGCCGAACGCTCCGTCGGACTTTACGAGGCCGAGATGGCGCTCATACCACTGATAGAGCGCTTTCGGATCGTTCGCTCGCAGAAATGCACCGCCAAAGCCAGTGATAGAAGCCATGCAAGTCCCTCCTTGTCGGATGATGTGGCACAAGCTTACACGGCCTGGGCCTGAGGCCGAATTATTTTTATTGTTGCTGGAAGGGCCATTGGGCCAGCTTCCTTGCGCGCCACAAATAGATGGCGGTGCCGCTGAGGCCGATCGCGGCGGCGACGGCGAGGCCCTGCAGGGCGTGTTGGCGGTTGACCAGCACGAAGAGGAAGCCGGCCATGGCGACGAGTGGCGGCAGCGGATACCAGGGCATCTTGAAGGGGCGGTCGAGGCATGGGCGCTGGGCGCGGAGAAGGATGACGCCGGCGTGCTGGAGGAAAAATTGCAGGACGATGCGGGTGATGACGAGCAGCGTGATGACCTGCGTGAGGGTGAGGAAACAGAAGGCGGCGGCTACGAGGCCGAGAGCTACGAGCGAACGATGGGGGATGCCGTGGCGGGGATGGACGGCGGCGAGAAACTGGAAGTAGTTTCCGTCGCGCGCGGCGGCGTAGGGGACGCGCGAGTAACCGAGCAGAAGGGAGAAGACGGAGGAAAACGCGGTCCAGACGACCAGGGCGGCGATGGTGTATCCGGCCCAGCCGCCGAAGGCTGAGCGGGCGATGTCGGCAACGAGCTGGACGCGGACGATGGCGCTCTGCGCAGTATGGGTCGCAGCGCTTCCGAGAGAAGGCAGCACGGCTAGATTCATGGCGACGTAAAAAGCGGCGACAAAGAGGACGGAAAGCAGGATGGAGCGCGGAATGGTCTTCTCTGGGCGTTTTACCTCGCTGCCGAGAAAGGTGATGTTGTAGTAGCCCCAGTAACAGTAAGTAGCCAGCAGTGTGCCCTGCGCGAGGCCGCCCATGGCTTTGCTCCATCCCGGAACAACGGACAGCGCAGGCGCGGCGGGCATGTGCCAGCCACCGATGGCCGACGCACGAGCGAAGCCTGAAACGATGACGCCGGCGATGGCTGCCATGACTCCCGCGAAGAGCACCCAGGCCATGCCGGTGACGATGCTGAGGCGGCGATAGAGCATCCAGGTGACCATGAGGCACACGGCGGCGGCGGCGAGGTTGCCGTAATGGATCGCGGGAAGAATGGCGATGGGAGCGCTGTCGATTCCGGGCCAGAACACGGCGAGAAAGCTGGCCAGGCCTATGCATCCCGAGGCAATGGATAGCGGAGCGGAAAAGCTCAACTGCCAGACATAGAGGAAGCTGACCCAGTTGCCGGCGCGGCGCGGCCCGTAGATCTCACGCAAAAACGCATACGACCCGCCGGCGCGGGGAAATGCGGCGCCCAGCTCGGCCCAGACGAGGCCGTCGGCCACGGCGATGGCTGCGCCCAGCACCCAGGCCCAGACCGAAAGACGGAACCCGGCGGCGACGATCACCAGCGGGAGGGTGATGAAGGGGCCGACGCCGATCATCTCCAGCATGTTGAAGAGCACGGCCGAGCGGAGGCCGATGCGGCGCTGGAGCGTGGCTGTTGTGCCGGTGGAGTTGGCGATCATGAGGGAACCGGACCTTTTTGCCGCTGCCTGGTTACGCTGGCGGCTGGTACTACAGTTGTATTTGTTCCTTTTCAGGGGGTTGAAACCCCCTGCTCCCTCCGAGGTTCTGTATTTACAACTGTAGTATTAGCGCCGCGAACATTTCAGTGGAGCGTCATCCTCTTTGAGCAGCGCATCGTAAAGACGGACCGGGATTCTGCCCTCAAGGCCCGACAGACGGTCGTAGAACTCCGGATAAAAGAACAAGAGCGCCGGCGCTTCCTGGCCGAAGTAATCGAACACATTGGAGTCCGGTTTCAGGCGGAGATAATCGACGGTGACGATCTGGTCTTTCGCATAGCGCTTTTTCATCCATAGCATGTGCTTGAACACCATGCCGTCGGCGGTGATTTGGAGCGGGCTGCCTTTGATGACCTTTCCATTGCGGAGGCGCAACATAAAGCTCTCGCGGGGCCGAAGACGAACGGCCTGGACATCGGCCCAGGAGCTGCGGGCGCTGAAGACGAGCGCGTCACCCTGGCTGACCTGAAGGAGATTCTTCCGTGGAATGAGGACGGGCTGCGATTGATTCTGCTGAACGGTTACGGTCTTGGGATCGATCCTCGAGATCGGCCCATCGACGCAAGTTCCGTCTTTCTTGATGAAGGTGAGGCTGGCCGAGCGGGTGACAGGTTTCTGGGGTCTGCGCCGATGTTGCGCAGAGGCAAAGCTGCCGCCGGGCAGGAGAAAAAGCATGGCAACGATGCAGAGACGACGCCTGGCAGCAGCGGCATGGATCGATTCGCGCGGGGCCCTGCCTGAAAAGTCGAGATTCATTCCGAAGTCCGTAATGCCTATTTCAAAAAATGACGCAGCAGGTACTGGCTAAAAGTCTTCAGGGGCTAAAGCGCGCGTTTATGGTGCGGTGCTTGCGGCACGACTGAAGTCGTGCCCTGTTACAACACCAACCGAACCGCTTGTGGCGCGACTGACATTGTGGCCTGATACAAAACCAATCGTACCCCGATACAAGGCGGGGCTTTTAAACACGCTCGAGTCACTCCACGGATTGTACACTGACGGAAAGTATGTTCTTCTTCCACAAACATCTCCAGGCAGCAGCGGGCACCGCCCTTGCCGGCCTCACTCTTGCGGGCATGGTGTCTGTCCGCCTGTCTGCTCAGCAATCTGAGCTTGCTCAACTGCCGGCCGCCGAGCCCAGCAGCATCGCCCTGCCGTTGCAGGAGGACCGCGGACAGGCAGGGCTGGAGCAGTCTCTGCGCCGGCTCTCGACTACGGGCAGCCTGATGATGATCGTGGCGCATCCGGATGACGAGGACGGCGCGCTGCTGACGTATCTTTCGCGCGGCCTGGGTGTGCGCTGCACGCTGCTGACGCTCACGCGCGGTGAGGGCGGGCAGAACGCCATGTCGGCTGCAACCTACGATGGGCTGGGGCTGATCAGGACCAACGAGCTTTTGAAGGCGGGCGAGTACTACGGCGTGAAACAGCTGTGGGGCACGGAGATCGACTTCGGCTTCTCCAAAACTCAAGAGGAAGCTTTTGCGCGGTGGGGCCATGAGCGCGTGCTTTACGACGCTGTGCTGGCGGTGCGGCGGGAACGGCCGCAGGTGATTGTTTCGACCTTTGTGGGCGGCATTACGGACGGACACGGGCATCACCAGGTTTCGGGGGAGATTGCGCAGGAGGTGTTCAAGGCAGCGGCGGACCCGAGCGTTTTCCCCGAGCAACTGAAAGACGGCCTGCAGCCCTGGCAGCCACTCGCGGTCTACTCCATGGTTCCGTTTGCGCCCGTCACCGACAAGGGCATGTTCGACTATGCGACGGGCAAATGGGCTCCGGCCAAGTTTAAGAATTATGTGACCGGCGCATGGACGACGGGCGTGCCTTCGACCGACGTGACCATCCAGGTCGGTATGCGCGACCCGGCGATTGGACGCAGCTATGTGCAGATGGCGCGCGAGGGCTGGGGCATGCAGAAGTCGCAGAACGGCGGAGCAAACCCGACGCTGAGCGGACCGGCGTTTACGCGCTATCACCTATGGGCCGTGGCGCCGCAGGCCGCTGCCAAGGCCGGGACGCATGGGCCCGATAACGACCTGTTCCACAACAGCAAGGTGAGCATCGACACCACACCTGCGGGGCTGGTTCGCCTGGCGAGTACCGGGCAGGCGGAGTGGCTGTCGCAGAGCCTGGGGCAGATCGACACGGGGCTTAAGCAGTTTGAAGGCGAGCGCCGGGGACAAGGCGGAACGGCCGCTGCGCAGCAGCTCGCCGGACTCTACCAACAGACGCTGGACCTGCGCAGGCGCGTGGCTGCAAGCACGCTTGACGCGCAGGCGAAGGCCAGCCTGTTGTTTGAGCTGGACGCTAAAATCGGGCAATTCCAATCGGCTTTCAAGAACCTGCTTGGACTGGACCTGATCGCCTTCACCACCAAATCGAGCGATGCGGAGAACGGCGGGGCGAGAGGCAGTTCGGCCGATGAGACTCCCCGCAGCGTTACGCCGGGCGAGGATTTCAACGTGCGCATCCACACGGCTCACGCCGCGCCGGAAGCCCACCTTGAGAAAACATGGTTTGAGAGCCAGACCGGCAGCCCCTGGCAGCACGGCGAGCCGCTCAGCACTCACGGAGGCGATTCGTCTGCCGACTCCATTGTTCGGCTTCATGTTCCGGACGACGCGCAGCCCACGCAGCCTTATTTCACGCGCCCCAATATTGAGCAGCCTTACTACGACCTGAGCCAGCCGCAATACCGCGAGCGCTCGTTTGCGCCCTGGCCGCTGGCGGCATGGGCCGAGTTCACCTTTGACGGCCTGCCCATCCGCATTGGAAAGGTGGTGCAGACCATGGAGCGGGTGCTGGGTCCTGGCGGCATCTATGAGCCGCTCGTGGTCACCCCGGCTATCGGCGTGCGGATGGAGCCTGAGGCCCGGATTCTTCCACTGGACGGCTCGGCGCTGCCGGTGCGCGTTACGATTCACGCGCAAGCGGCCGCGGAAGGCTCGGTGGAACTCAAACTGCCCGAGGGCTGGACCGCTCAACCGGCCTCCGCAACCTTCCATCTGGCGAGCGGCGGCGATACGGAGCCCATCCAGTTCCTGGTGACGCCGGCCAATGCTCAATCGGGCTCCTACACGATCAAGGCTTCGGCCCACTCGGCTGGGCACACCTATGAGACCGGCTGGCAATCTGTCGGCTACGCCGGCCTGCGGCCTTACAACCTTTATCATCCCGCGCAACTGCTGACGCGCAAGGTCGATGTCAAGCTGGCGGCGGGGCTGCGCGTGGGATACATCATGGGCACCGGCGATGAGGTTCCCGCGGCCATTGAGGCTCTGGGCGTAACGCCTCACGTACTGACCATGCCGGAGATCGCTTCGTCCGACTTTTCCGCATGGAACGTTCTGGTTGTGGGGATACGCGCCTATTCCGCCTTGCCTGAGCTGACTGCTGCTCAGTCGCGTCTGGACCAGTTCGTACGGCGCGGCGGAACTCTCATTGTGCAGTACCAGAGCGGCGATTTTCCCGCGCCGCTGCCGCTCAAGCTGGGCCGATCTTCGGAGCGGGTTGTCGATGAGTCTGCGCCGGTGAAAATGCTTGACCCTGCTAACCCGTTGCTGACGTCACCAAATGCGCTGAGCTCGTCGGACTTCGATGGATGGGTGGAAGAGCGTGGGCATTCTTTCCTTGATTCCTGGGACCCGGCTTACACTGCGCTGACCGAAACCGCGGACCCCGGACAGGACCCGCAACGCGGCGGGCTGGTGGTGGCCCACCCCGGCAAGGGGACGTTCATTTATGTCTCCTATGCTCTTTACCGCCAACTGCCTGAACTGGTACCGGGCGCCTATCGCATCCTGGCGAATCTGCTGAGCGCCGGGAAGTAACGCCGGTGTGCGTGCGAGGCCCAAGCGGTCTCGTGCGCCTCCACCCAAGGGTTGAGAAAACCCTCCCCCCATCGGCGGTTGCCAGTCTCGTACCAACCCTTCATGCTGATGGGACCAACATGAAAATTCTTACTCTTTCCCTGCTCCTTCTGCTCGCCTCGGTCAGTGTCTGCGCCCAGGATGCAACAGCCCCTCCCCCATCTCCCGCAACCGCAACCGCAACCGGCAACTTCTACGCCAGGTGGTCGGCACGTGTCAGCGCCGCGCAGTCCAAGCAGCCCAGCTGGGCCGTTCCGCTGGTCACCACATATACCGGCCTCTTCCAAGTCGTGCGCACAGACATCATCCGCCAGGTTGCCCCTGCCGGTACCGATACCTGGAACTACGACAACAGCAAGGGCGTGAACTTTATCATCCCGCAGGCGAAGACGGAGATCGGCGTTGACCTGCCACCCTACATCCAGCACAACACTGCGGCTGTCGACGGCTGGGGCGATTTTTCCTTCCTGGTGAAATACCGCATTGCGGCCGCCAACGCCAAGCACGGCAACTACACACTCAGCGCCTGGGCCTTGACCACGGTTCCCAGCGGCCAGGCAAAGAACGGCTCGACCAACGCCAGCGTTCAGCCCAATCTAGGCGCGGGCAAGGGCTTCGGCAAATTCGACGTGCAAACGTCGATTGGCGCGACACTGCCTACGGGCACGCCAGCCACGACTGCCACGGGCAAGCCAGTTCTTTGGAACACGGCTGCGCAATACAAGATCGGCAAACTTTTCTGGCCGGAGCTGGAGAGCAACGCCACTTTCTATAAAGGCGGGGCTAACGACGGCAAGACTCAGGAGCTGCTGACGCCCGGCATCGTCATTGGCCGGTGTGGCCTGCACCCCGACAATCCGAAATCACGCCCCGGGTTGGTCTTTGGCGGCGGTATGCAGATTGCCACAAGCCACTTCCACACTTACAACCACGGGTTGGTTCTCACCGCCCGCTGGGTCTTCTAGTTAGTAGTTATCAAGATATGCCGGTGGGTATGCCGGTACACTTACCGGCATGCCTATCAAGGCGACGACTCTTATCTAACTGCTCTCGATAAAAATACAGGCATTCTTATCCTCCCAGGTATTAACAGCTCACAACTACTTATCGACTAAGATCGCGTTCTTGCTGTGCTGGAGCGGTTTACGGTCGTAATGGCGCTCCGATCGACTTATGTTACAAATATGTGAATATTACATTCATGTAAATTCCTGCGCTCTCAAATCATTAAAAACACGTGAATTAGTCAAACATTAATCTAACTCTGCCACTCTTGAACGTGGAATGAGTTTGGGAGAGTTTTGCTTGCATAGATGACCTCTCCCCGGCCCTGAAGGTTCCGCCTGCACACCGAACTCACGGACGAGAAGACTTCTTGTCCGACGACCGGGATGCAGGAGCAGCGAGCGTTCGCAACAGAGGTCGACGCGAACACGACTCAACCCGATTCGAGAGGAAAATGAGAGGCCCAATGAACTTCAAGCTCAAAACTGCTGCCGCGGCAATTATGGCAGTCAGCCTTGTTGCCTTACCCGCCGCCGTATTCGCCCAAGCCGACGGTTCAACGCCGCCGGTCAAGAAGCACACCGCAACCAGGAAAGCCATCAAGCGGAAGACACCGCCGGGCCCCACGGTGGAAGAACAGATTCAGATCCTGCGCCAGGAGATGCAAGGCCAGATCGACAATCTCAAGACTGACCTGGCCGACAAGGATGCGCAGTTGAAGCAGGCTCAACAGGCTGCAGCCAATGCGCAGGCCTCCGCCGACAAGGCCAACGCCGCAGCCTCGGCTCAGAACCAGGCAGTTGTCGATAACGCAACCGCCGTCAACACGCTTCAGACCACCGTGACCGATTTGAAGGGCAACCAGACATCTCTGGCCACCACGGTTTCGGACGAAACGTCCAAAATGAAGAAGGCCATCGAAAACCCCGATGTCCTGCACTTCAAGGGCATCACGCTTTCACCCACCGGCAGCTTCATCGCGGCTGAAACTGCGTGGCGCCAGGGCGCCACGGGAGGCGGCCTCAATACGCCGTTCACCAGCATTCCGCTGCAATACTCCGACGATGCGCAGTTGACCGAATTTCAGGGTAGCGGCCGTCAGTCACGCCTGGCTCTCAAGGCAATCGGCAAGACCAGCAACATGACCATGACCGGTTACTACGAGATGGATTGGCTGGGTACCGGCATCACCTCCAACAACAACCAGAGCAACAGCTATGTGATGCGTCAGCGCCAGTTGTGGGCGGATGCAAGGCTCTCCAACGGCTGGGATTTCTCGGGCGGCCAGGGATGGTCACTGGCGACGGAAACAACCAAAGGGCTTACCCGGGGATCTGAGATTCTGCCCGCCACCATCGACCCCCAGTACTCAGCCGGATTCGTCTGGACGCGTCAATACAGCTTCCGTGCGAGCAAGGACATCGGCAATAAATTCTTCATCGGCGCATCGGCTGAGAACGCCGAGACGCTGAACCCTGCCGGATCCAGCCTGCCCACCAACCTGCTCATCGGTTCGGCCGGCGCCGGCGGCGGACTCTACAATGCGACCGCAAATTACTCGTTCAATATGACCCCCGACTTCATCGCCAAGATCGCCTTTGAACCGGGATGGGGCCACTGGGAAGTTTTCGGCATCGAGCGCAACTTCCGTGATCGCATTTATCCCAACGAGGTTTGCACTACCTCGACCAGCGGCACCACGACTTGCACCGATTCGACAGGCGCCTACAACGATTCAGTCCCCGGCGCGGGCATCGGCGGCGGCTTCCGCGCCCCGCTGGCCAACAAGAAGATCACCATCGGCCTGAAGGGCCTGTGGGGCAAGGGCATGGGTCGCTACGGTTCGTCCACCATTGCCGACATCACGCTGCGCCCGGACGCCGAGATCGATCCTTTGAAGGCGTTCTCCGCACTCAGCACTCTCGAAATCAACCCAAATCCACGCTTCAACATCTACCTCAACTACGGCGGCGACTACGTCTACCGCGACTACTGGGGCAAAGAGGGTTACGGCTCGCCTCTGACGAGCATGACCGGCTGCGATGTCGAACCAACCCCCACCACCGCTGCTGCGGGCGCCTATGGCGGCGGCGGTACCGGGTTCGATCCTTCGACCCCCAGCAGCTGCGGCAACCAGAACAAGGACGTTCAGGAGTTCACGCTCGGCGACTGGTACTACATTTACAAAGGACCAAAGGGCGGACTGCGCTTTGGCCTGCAGTACAGCCGCTTCGAGCGCGATCTCTGGTCGGGCTCGGGCGGCACCACCAACCCCGGCGGCGGCGCCAATGGCATCGACAATATGTTCTGGACCAGCTTCCGCTACTATCTGCCCTAACCCGCAAACCGCGGTTTAGAGCATTTCCGGAATACATGTAGACTTTTTGAGGGGCGCGCAAGGTGGCTTTTTCTTGAGGAAAAAGCCACTTGAGTGCCCGGCTTCGGTATACAGCAATTCCGAAAATGCTCTAGGCCTAAACATGAGGGGCAGCCCAAGCAACGGGCTGCCCCTTTTACTTTCGGCCGCTATGAACCTGCCGCTGGCCGATCAGGACGAGACGGGCCGCGCGGCACCCTCTGCCAGCGTTTCGAGCACCAGGTCCAGCGCGTGCTGCCAGGAAGGCATGCGTACGCCAAATGTCTCTGCGAGGCGCTCGCACGACAAGACCGAATTTACCGGCCGGCGGGCGGGCACGGGATACTCGCTGGTGGTAATCGGAGTGAGCTTGGGGCAAGCGGACTGCTTGCCGAGGAACTCCTTAGCGAACCCGAACCACGTGGTCTGGCCGGAATTCGTGAGGTGATAAACGCCGCTCCGCCCGGCAAGGCCGCCGCCGGGCGCAATGACCTGCGCGAGAATGCCGGCTGTGGCCTGGGCGATGCATTCGCTGGTGGTGGGACTGCCGGTTTGGTCGTCTACGATGCGCAACTCAGGACGCTCTTTGGCCAGGCGCAGCATGGTCAGCAGAAAATTGCTGCCGCGCGCGCCGTATACCCAACTGGTGCGCAGGATCAGGTAGTCGCCACCCACGGCGGCGATCTGCTCATCGCCAGCCAGTTTTGTCTTTCCGTAAACATTCAAGGGATTGGGCGTGTCGGTCTCAATCCACGGCCCAAGTTTCGAGCCGTCGTAAACATAATCCGTGGAGTAATGAATCATGAGCGCGCCCAGCCGCCGGGCCTCTTCTGCAATGACGGCAGGCCCGGTGGCGTTGATGGCCTGTGCGGGTTCCGGCGCGGCCTCGGCTTTGTCCACTGCCGTGTACGCTGCCGCATTCACAATCACCGTCGGCTCGGCCGCGCGCACGGCATTGCGGATGGCGTCGGGCTTTGAGAAATCGATCTCGGGGAAATCCACGCTGGAAACCTGACCAAGGCAGGCCAATTTGTGGCGCAGTTCCCACCCTACCTGGCCGATGCGGCCAAAGATCAATATCTTCGGAGTCTTCATGTTTCCCTTTCAATGTCGAACTATATCGAGCAAGCTTCGCAGGCGCGTTGCGACGACTTCCGTGCTACGGCTACGCTTTGGCTGCTTCTTTCCCAGCGGTGCGGAACATGGCAATGGCTTCGATTTCAATGAGCAGCTCAGGCCGGCACAGATGCGCCTGGATGCCGGTGGACGCGGGCAGCGGATCGAGCCCCTGCTCGTGGAAAAATTTAGTGCGTTCGAGGTTGAACACGTCGTAGTCGCGATCGATATCGCGGAGGTAGCAGGTGGTGCGGACAATGTCGTGCCATGTGCAGCCCTCGCTCTGGAGCAGGCCGGTGATATTGTCGAACGTGTGCCGCAGTTGCGCGGGAAAATCGCCGATATGGACGCTGATACCGTTTTCATCGATCGACGCGGTGCCGGAGATGAGCAGAATACAAACTTCTCCGATATCGATTCTCATGCCGCGCGCGAAAGAGCTGGGCTTGGCATAGGCGTAGGCCTCGTTGAGCACGCCATGATTGGTGATGGCGCGCTTCTTGATAGGTGCGTGTCCAACGGCTTCCAGAATATCTGCGAATGCATCCATGGTCTTTGAATCTCCCTGTCCCTTTTGATGGATTGTGCGGGCTGACCCCGCGTCCCGCAGAAACTCACGTGCTGTTCCGGCACCCATCTTCTGATTTTATTTGAGCATACGCCGCCGATTTGGTTTGAGCATAGGTCGCCAGGGCCTAAGCTTGGGGCCAGCATCAACCGCGCGCCATCGGCGGCGGACGAAACCCGAATGCGGCGTCGACGATTTCGGCGATTCCCAAGGCTGTTTCGTCTTCAAAGGGTCGCGCAACAATTTGTATGCCGATTGGCAATCCTTCAGGCGATGCGCCAACGGGCACTACCGCAGCCGGAGCGGCCAGAGCGTTGAACCACTGCGTAGGCCGCCAGGCGTCAAGATACTCGACCATGCGGCCCTCGACATGCCACGCTCGTTCTCCATGGCGGAATGCGGGAACGCTGGCCACGGGACACAGCAGCACCGGATATTTGCGCATCTCTTCGAGGGTTTTTGCGCGCAGCAGATCGAGTTGTGCCCAGGCGTTTAACAGTTCAGTAGCTGTGAGCGGGGACGCGGCGACGGCGATGCCGAGAAACTCATTGAAAATGGGGCTCAACTCCTGCTCTCTGCCGTGAATCTCCGGGGCATAAAACATGGCGCCGCACTGCACAAAAAACTTGAACCACAACTGACGCAGAGGCTCAAGTGTTGACGGGCGGAACGGCTCGACGCGGAAACCTGCTTCACGCAGAGCGGATGCGGCAGACTGCACGGCCGCACGGGTCTCAGGCGTCACAGGGATGAGTTGATCGTCCTCGAAGAATCCGATCCGGTTTGAGCGCAACTCATTCAGGCCGGGCTCGCGCAGCGCCACGGGCGGGCTTGCAGGATCGGCGGCGTCCTGACCGCTCAGCAGGCGAAACAGCAGCGTGACATCGGCCATGGTGCGTGCCATGGGGCCGATGGCTCCGAGAATGGAGAACGGGCCCACGCACGGAGGCAGATGGCCGCGGCCAGGAATGCGGCCCGGCGTGGGTTTGAGCGAACAGATTCCGGTGAAGTGCGCGGGGATGCGCACAGAGCCACCGCTATCGCTGCCGAGGCCAGCAGCGGAAAGCCCGGCGGCAATGGCCGCCGACTCGCCTCCGCTGGACCCGCCGGGCGTGCGGTCCAGATCCCACGGATTTCGCGTTTGGCCGTGCAGCAGATTACTAGTCTCGTAGGCCATGAGAAACTCCGGGCAGTTGGTCGTGCCCAGAATCAGCGCACCCGCCGCACGGAGGCGCGCGACGGCGATGGCGTCATGCGCGGGGACTTCACCTTTATGGAGCAGACTGCCGATTTCGCATTTGAAGCCGCGCGTGGCGATGGAAGACTTCACGGTGACCGGCAATCCGAACAACGGTCGTCGCTCGCGATGGCCCTTCCACGCATCATGCAGACGCGCACGCGCGCGGACCTTGTCCGGATCGAAATCTACCAGCGCATTCAGTTGCGGATTCAGCCGCTCAATCTGGCGGATGTGGGCTTCGGCTAGTTCTGAGACGGAAACAGCGCCTGAACGGAGAAGCTCCAGTTGCCGCGTCGCGGGTTCGAGCACCAGGCCTTTCATGGCAACTCCGCGTGACCGGATACACAATCGGGCGCGCAATCGCCGGCCGCCGCATTGCAGGCGCTCATTGCTTCGCCGCCGTGGCCGAAGCGGGCAGCAAATCCTCGGCCGGGGTTGCGTGCATCAACCGGTAATCGAACCGATAGGAGCGCACGGGCTCGCCTGAATCCCAGCGGTCGTTCCAGTTCAACTGGTAATCCAATGCGCTCTTATCGTCGGGAAATTTCTCGCGCGGCGGATAGGGATATGTGCTCATTTTATGGAACGGCAATTGCGCCACGGTGAAGGGCGAAGCGTCCCACCAGTCCATGTCTTTCACATATCCGTTGGCGTAGAAGAAGTAGTCGCGCTTCCAGTGAGCGGGAAGCGCGGGCAGATTGGCCGCGTCAAACTCGGCCGCAATCTCTTCGCCGCTGCCGAAGATTGCATAGCGGTTGTCAATGCCTTTGAGCAGGGGCGTGACGTCTCCCATGCGGGTGTAATTGCCACGCTGATGCTGGAACGGCCCGGTCAGGCTTACGCGATCGTAGTCGTAGTCCAGATCACCGGGGCTTGTGCCTTCGATCTGTTTCGGATAGCCACGGAAATGAAGTGTGGCGGCGGCTAGCGGCACCTCTGTTGAATGCGCGGCTGCTTCGGCGTTGTTGTCGACGAGCACCTGGTCCCAATAAATTTCGAGATTTGTGGTGAGGCGGATGCGATGCGCGCCTGAGGGTAGCTTGCCGGTCAGGTCCACAACGATGGTGCGCTCGAGACCGGCGGGGAAACCGACATCGCCGGCTATCCGCTTCCAGGTTCCATCCGGCATTTGCGCTTCGGCGTAGGGCGAGACCGGCTTGACGCCGGCCTGCCACGCAGCATAGAGCGATGTGGCGCTGAAGTAGTTGACATAGCCGGTCATCAACAGCTTGAGCGGCTTGCGCGCGTCCACCGCGCCCAGGTCCAGCGTAAGCGCATGCAAATTTGCAAATCCGTCATAGGGTGCGGCTGTGAATCCACTGGCGAATGTGTGATCGCGGCGGCTCACGACGTCCAGCACATCGCGGCCGTCGTCGTCCCATGCGCCCACCGGCAGCCGCGTGCCTGCGGAAGCAACTACGCGGCCTGAAGCAAACGGCGGGTCGTCGAGGAAGCGCTCATCCGGATTGACTTCGACATTTTCAGGATGGTCGACGGCGACAAGCCGCAACTGGTCAATGTAATTAACCTCTTCCATTGGCTCCATGAAGCGCATACTGAGCTTGCCATTCACTGGCTCAACCTGCGCTCCGTCGACCTTGATCCATTCGCCGGGGTTGGGAATGTTGCGCCGCTGGGGGGTGAACCAGTGGCCCACGACGCCGGCGCCGATGACGTCCGTGACCAGCTTGTATTTGTGGCCATCCCAGGCGAACAGGACGGGGCAGGAACTGCCTCGCCTGTCTGCCTCTTTCATGGCAATCACGGCGCGGCCATCGACGAGATGCGGCAGGTCGATTTCGTCCTGCAGCACGCCGGTTGGCCAGAGAATCCGCAGCAGATCGACGCCTTGCGCATCGCCCAGGCCAATGAGGATCTGCGGCGGGGCCTGCGTCTGATAGCCAGAAGCGCCGGGCAGCTCCCACTTCTGCCAATGGCCATTGGCGAAGGTCTCTACCTTGACGCCAATCGCCGTTTTGTTGTCGGCATAGCCGGTGAGATCGAGGCGCACAAAATGATTTTTGTTCGCGCCTATGTTCTTGAGCAGCACGGGAGGCGCGTTCAGTTGGGTCACAATCAAATCCGCTGCGCCGTCTCCATCCACATCCGCAGCGATCAGCCCGCGCGGCGCAAGCAGCTTTACGCTGTCCAGCCCCAGCGCGTGGCTCACGTCTTCAAAGCTGCCATCGCCGCGATTGCGAAACACGCGCACTTGCGGGCCTGCGTTCGTTTCCACGATCGCGGCCAGGTCGATCCATCCGTCATTATCAATGTCGATTGGCGTAAGGCCCCAGGCGCGCAGCGCGTCCTTAAGCGGGAGTTCCACTCTCTCAAACCGCCGGCCTATCTGTTCGGGCCCTGAAACATTGCGCCACAGCGTCAAGGCGGGCGCGCCGGCATGGGTGACGGCGATGTCCATCCAGCCGTCTTTGTTGTAGTCGAGCACGGCGATTCCGACCGTGGCGGACAGGTTCTGCCCTTCATAAATCGGCTGCGTGGGATACTTGCCCTCGCGCGGATTGATGTAGATCAGCGGCGCAGGCCCATCGCCGGTTACAGCTAAATCCACGGCGCGATCGTTATTGAAATCGGTAAGAATGGCGGCTGAGGTCTTGCCGCTGCCACCCAGTCCTGTTGGCTCTGTCCATTCGGTGAAGGTCTTGTTGCCGTCGTTGCGCCAGAGCACATTGGGCGCGCCGCCTTCTTTCAACGGGGCACCGGTCAAGAGCAGATCGAGGTCACCATCGTGGTCGTAATCTACAAACGTGATTCCCGATGGCCGATTACGCGGGGCGAGTCCAGCTTCTGACGTCACATTTTGAAACTTGCCGTGGCCGAGATTGCGGAACAGGAGCAGTTGATCGTCGAGGGCAACGGCCAGGTCATTCAGGCCATCGCCGTCGTAGTCGCCCACGGCGCAGGCCACGGCGTGCCCGTGCGCGCTCAGACCAGCGGATGCCGCGTCGAACTCCGCGAAGCTGCCATCGCCCTTGTCATGCAATACGCGAATCGCCCGCGGCCCGGCTTCCATCAGCACCAGGTCCATGTGGCCGTCGCCGGTTACGTCCATCATGCAGGCGCCGCCGGTGGCGGTCGCATTCGTGGCCGAGCCGGCGGGGACGAGCGGCGACTCTTCGAGCTTGACGGGAATCATGGCCTTGCCGGCTGCTTCAGGCTCCTGGATGGGCGTAACCGTGGAGTAGTGTCCCTGTTCGCCATAGGCGAGGCCGATGGGCGCTCCGATCTTGGTGCTGGTTAAATGCTGGAAGCGCTTGAAGCGCTCCTTGGCTGCGGGCGTGTTGCCTGACCGCTGCAGAGAGCGCGCTAACTGAAACTCGGAAGAGGCATGGAGCGGATCGATCTTCAGGGCCTGCTCAAAGATGGTAATGGCTTTATCGAATTGCTTCATTTCCGCGTAGCAGACGCCCTCAAAGTAGTAGGAGTCGGCATCGCGGGGGTCGAGCTTCACGGCCTGCTGAAAGCTGGCGAGCGCGGGGTCAAGCTCATTGCCGGCGTGCTGCGCGAGGCCGAGGTTGTACCAGGCTTGCGGATTGGTGGGGTCCAGAGCGATGGCCGCTTGCAGGGCTTTCTTGGCTTCATCGAGCTTCTGCAGCGTCATCAGCGCAATGCCCTCGTTAATGGCCGCTTGCGCGAGCTTGGGGTCCTGCTTCATGGCCGCGGCAAACGTCTCCGCGGCGCGGTCAGTGAACTGCTGACCCATTTGCGCGACGCCGCGATTGTTGAGCCGCACGGCCTCGGCGTCAAAGCGCGCCTGCGCTGCTGCCGTACACGCGGCCGCAATCGAAACCAGAAGGGCCGCAACCCCGATTCTTCGCATAAATGCCATCCCCGATGCGGCTGAGACCGCTCAGCCAAGAAATCCGCCAAACTGCGCCGGCAACTCTCCAGTGTATGCGAGCGCGCAAACATCGTGCATGGGCTCTTGATCCAGCGCGTGGCCATGGCCGCCCGATGGTCTATGCGGCACCTCTTTATTTCACAGCTATACTTGACCTCTATATTTCAGGTCTATACGTCATCTCTATATTTCGCATCTATATTTCACATCTATACTTCATCTGTGATGGATTCGGAGAGAAGGCCGGCGTAAAGAGCCAGGCTGAATGAGCGGGGCGGGGATTTTCGGGGCGAGATGAGCCAGACAGGATGAGCCAGATGAGCATTAAGCGCCGCATCGGCGTCATCACTACTTCGCGCGCCGACTATAGCCATCTCTACTGGCCTCTGCGCGAGCTGGCGGCTGATCCGGATGTGGAGTTGGGCGTCTTTGCGCTGGGCGCGCACCTCTCGCCGGAATTCGGCTCGACGCTCAAGGAAATCGAGCACGACGGGTTTCGGATTCAGGCACGGATTGAATGCCTGCTCAGCTCCGACACCGACACGGGGATGGCAAAGACGATCGGCGTGGCGATCCTGGGACTGGCCGACGCGCTCACGGTGTGGCGGCCTGACATTTTGCTGCTGATTGCCGACCGCTATGAGATGCTGGCGCCGGCCTCTGTCGCGCTGGCGCTGCGCATCCCCATGGCCCACATTGAGGGCGGCGAAGTGTCGCAGGGCGCCGTTGACGACCAGGTGCGCAATGCCCTCACCAAGCTGGCCCACGTTCATTTCACATCAACGACGACGGCGCGACAGCGGGTGATTGGCATGGGCGAGGAGCCAAGCCGCGTATACCGCGCGGGCGCGCCGTCACTCGATCATTTGCACCTTTCCGCGCTGCTGGACCGCGCAACGCTCGAAGCCAAACTGGGCGTGGAGCTGACAGCGCCCACGATTCTGGCTGCGTGGCATCCGGTAACTATTCTTCAGGACACCAACGCCGAAGCCGACGCGCTTTTTGACGCTCTTAGCCAAGCTCCCGGCCAACTGATCTTCGTCTATCCCAATTCCGACGCGGGCAGCCACGCGCTCATCGAACGAACCAGGCAACTGGCGGCGGCGCGAGCGAACATACACATCTTCGTGAACCTGGACGCGGTGACCTACTGGAGCCTTTTAGGCCAGATGGACGCGATGGTGGGTAATTCGTCGTCGGGCATTATGGAAGGCGCGTCATTCGCTCTGCCTGTGGTTAATGTGGGCATGCGGCAGCAGGGCCGCGAGCGCGCGGCGAACATCATTGACGTTCCCGCTGAAACTCCTGCGATCCTGGCTGCGCTGCAGCGCGCACTCAGTCAGGAATTTCGCGCTTCGCTGAGCGGCATGGTTAACCCATACGGCGATGGGACGGCTGCCAAGACCATCGCCCACGTGCTAACCGCGGTCAACCTGGAAGGGCTGCTGATCAAACAGCCTGCGCCGGTGAGCGGGGACATACATCCTGAGCAGCCTATCGAACAGGTGATGGCCGTGGAGGCGGTCCGACCTCACCGTCTGGAAGATCGAAGAGGCGGGTCTCCGCTTGAAATTGTCGTTGATCCGGGGTCAATGACGAGGAGCCAGAAAGGCACCATTTTTGGTCTTATCACTTTCGTCGTCGCTGAAAAGACCTTTCCGTCTCCGGGATGGACGGACCTGGTTGTTGCTTTGATGGGAGTGTGGATCGAGGCGGTGGGGATGGTGCTGACTGGGCAGAGAAATCATGCGCAGGTCCATTTTTATGACGGGCCGTATTCGATCGATTTGTCTTCGACAGGGGACGGATCGGCCGATCTCGAGCTCATCTGGAATGACGCTTCGAGCGACCGGTTAATCGCGGCGCTTCGCGTCAGGCTGCGCGAGTTGATGAAGCAATCGATGGCAGCGGGAGAGCGGGTTGCGGAGATTTGCCAGCAGCGCAACTGGACCGATCCGGATACGCGGAAGCTGTTGGCCACCTTGCGAAACGCTACGAAGGCGCTTTCGCGAACTCCGGAGCTAGCTCCGGGCCAAGCTTCGGGTAAGGCGCGGCGATGACGGTCTCCATTCCTCTCTCCGCGCCGGACATTACCCAGGCCGAAATCGACGCTGTCACCGCGGTCCTGCGCACGCCGCATTTGAGTCTGGGCCCGGAGCTACCCGCTTTTGAAGCTGCGCTGGCCGCATACCACGGAGTGGACAACGCAGTGGCTGTCAGCTCAGGCACCGCGGGGCTGCATCTGGCGCTGCTTACGCTGGGCATCGGCGAAGGGGATGAGGTGATTATCCCCTCCTTTGCTTTCATCGCGGTCGCCAATGCGGTGCTCCAGGTTCGGGCGATGCCGGTGTTTGCGGAAATTGACCCCGTCACGCTCAACCTCGATCCCGCGGCAGTGGAGCGGGCCATCACACCGCGCACCCGCGCGCTGCTCGTGGTGCATACCTTCGGCGTTCCAGCGGACATGGGCGCGCTCGAAGAAATCGCTCGCCGAAATAATTTGTTGATGGTTGAAGACGCGTGCGAGGCGATCGGCGCGGAAATCGGTGTCGAGTCCAGCTTGGGCCACCAAGGGCGCCGCGCGGGGTCGTCTGGCGATCTGGCAGTGTTGGGGTTCTATCCCAACAAACAACTCACGACGGGCGAAGGCGGGGCCGTGCTGGCGCGCGACCCGGCCCATGCCGAGCGGCTGCGCAGCCTGCGCAATCAGGGACGAAAGATTTCAGGGGACTGGCTGGACCACGCGGAACCCGGTTACAACTATCGCCTCTCCGACATTGCCTGCGCGTTGGGACGCGCGCAGCTTGGGCGCATTGACGAGATGCTCGCACTGCGCCACGCCGCGGCTGAGCGCTACGAGGCTCTGCTGACAGCCGCCGACATCCCTGATCTGGAAACGCCGGCCCTCGCATTGCCCGGCCTCGCGATCAGCTGGTTCGTCTACGTGGTCCGGCTGCCTGAATATATCGATCGCCTCCGCGTCCGGAGCCTGCTGGCTGAGCGTGGAGTTGCTACTGGACGCTACTTTGCGCCGATCCACCTGCAGCCCGCATGGCGCTCTCATCCCAGCGCCAGCGCGACCGTGTTGCCGATCACGGAATCCATTGCCCGCCGCACGCTGGCGCTGCCCTTTTTCAACCGCATCACCGATGCGCAGCAGCAGCGAGTTAGCGACGCGCTCAGAGAAGCCGTCCTTTCCGTCCGATAACTCGATCGATACCAATGCATCTTCCAACGCAGCTCACTTATCTACAGCGTGCTTCAAAAGTGGCGGCCGTAACTGAGTTGAGATCTCTCAGAGGTTAAAACCCCTTTCTTTCCGGCCATTTTCGGCACGACTGAAGTCGTGCCCTGTTCCACGGCGGATTTCTGAAACTTCACTGCTAGGTCTCTGACCACATGAATTCGCACTTTGTGGTCCACGGTTTCCCACCCTTTCGCCAGAAAAAAGCGAAGGGATGGGGCACTGAGCTGGTACAAAACCAAGCGGTCAGAGACCTAGTTTCTGAGTTACCGATTGAAATAGTTCATGTTTGGTTCGATTCCATCGCGTACGCTCTCCAAGAATTCCACCGGAAACCCCCTCTCGGCAACTTCGCTCCGCCGCTTTGCATCTAGACCACTGGAACATTGCCGATGGAACACAAATTTTATCAATGCAGTCTTGACGTGGGAGCAAAAGGGGCGCACCATCGTCCCAAATCGGGTGTGTCCGTTGGTGTGTCTTCGATCCGGGACATGGACTGCACGTTCGGAACATCAACTGTGGTCGCCTTACATCCCGGCAGCCGAAACTGGCCTTACCGGACATTGAAGAGCAGGCACGCATGGTAGTGAAAGCACAAAGCAAGGGTCGCGGATTCACCGGACTCCACGTGGGCGCTGCAAACGTTCGCCGTTATTTTTCCAAAGATATTTCAGTTATCGAGTTGCAATTGGATCATCTCCAGATTCAATGCGGCTTGGATCCTGCCTTCTGGCAGGATGAGCCTGAGATTCACGATCCCCGACTCTGCGCGTGGCTGGAATCAAAGAATTTCGGCACACGGGCGGATCGAACTCCGGTGCCGCTGGTTTTGACCCCCTCCGGGAAGAACTCTTTCAGGCTGGAACCCCTCCGGCTGATGAGCGAAGCAGAGATCAAGCAACTAAATCCTCCGGCTGCGTGAAACTGGTGCAGGGCGGCCGTGGTCTACCGCATTCCATCTTCCCCGCAGTCTCCTCGCCCACGCTCTCCGTCGCCTGCCTTGATAAACTCTGATTTGTCATGAACTTCATCCAACTCCAGCAATCCATTGAGCGCCATTTCTCCAACGGCCCCGCGGCAAGCGGCGACGCTATGCAGGCCTTTCTTACTTTGCGCGCGGCCCTTGAAGGCGGCGAACTGCGCGCCGCGTCACCGGACGCCGCCTCAGCCACGGGCTGGCGCGTGAATGCCTGGGTGAAACAGGGTATCCTGCTCGGCTTCCGGCTTGGCGCGCTTGAAGAATTTCCGCCGGCAGGCCTTTCGGCTGCTGGCCTTACTTATGTTGACAAGCACACCTACCCGGCTCGGCGGTTCACAGCGGCGGATGGGGTGCGGCTGGTTCCGGGCGGCTCGTCTATTCGCGCGGGTGCATACGTAGCTCGCGGAGTGGTGTGCATGCCACCCATGTATATCAACGTCGGGGCTTATGTGGATGAGGGGACCATGGTGGACTCTCACGCGCTGGTTGGCTCGTGCGCGCAGATTGGCAAGCGCGTTCACCTGAGCGCGGCGGCACAGATAGGCGGCGTGCTGGAGCCGGTGAACGCCAGCCCGGTGGTGATCGAGGATGATGTGATGGTGGGCGGCAACTCAGGCGTGTATGAAGGCACCATTGTGCGCAAGGGCGCGGTGCTGGCGGCTGGGACGATTTTGACGCGGGGTACGCCGGTGTTCGACCTGGTGAATGGGACGGTACTGCGCGCTACGGACGAATTGCCACTGATCATTCCTGAGAATGCGGTGGTTGTGCCCGGCTCGCGGGCGGTGAGCAAAGGCAAAGGGCACGCGAACAGCGAGGGCTGGGGGTTGAGCCTGTATGCGCCGGTGATTGTGAAATACCGCGATGACAAAACCAGCCTAAGCACCACTCTGGAAGATTTGCTACGCTAGGCTGCATGAGCTTGCGCACTCTTCAGGTGATTCCGATTCTGCGCATCTTCTCGGTTGAGAAGGCGCGCGAGTTTTATCTTGATTACGCCGGTTTCCATCTGGACTGGGAGCATCGCTTTGAGCCTACTGCGCCGCTTTACATGCAGGTGTCGCGCGATGGGCTGGTGCTGCACCTCTCCGAGCATTACGGCGATGGGTCGCCGGGCACGCGCTTTCAGGTCACGTTTGAAGGCGTTCGCGCGCTCCACGCCGAGTTGTCGGCCAAGAACTATCCCTATTGGCGTCCGGGCATCACGAAAACCTTCTGGGATACCGACCAGTTGAATCTCCTGGACCCTTTCGGCAACAAGATTGGGCTTTGCGAACCGAAGAAGGATGAAGCGGCGAAATAGAGGGTTGGGACGATACCCTGTGTCAAGATGAACGCTCCGGAAGCGCACGAATCCACTCAACTCATCCGCTTTGGCATTCTGGGCCCGGGCCGCGCCGCTGCCCGCTTCGCGCAGGGTTTAGTGGCTGTGCCAAACACAGCGCTCGATGCTGTTTGGGGACGCAATTCCGAACGCACACAGGCCTATGCGGAGCAATTCTCGGTGCCGCATACCGCGGCTACACTTGATGAGTTCTTCGCGACGGGCATCGACGCCGTTTATGTGGCCACGCACCCTGACACGCACGCTGAGCTGTGCATCGCGGCTTTGGCTGCGGGTAAGCATGTGTTGTGCGAAAAGCCCTCGGCTCTAAACCAGCGGCAGCTTCAACAGATCCTTGCCGCCGCGCGGCAGCATGACGGGCTGTTTATGGAAGCCATGAAGCCGCCGTTTTTCCCGCTCTACCAGCGGCTGCGCAGGCATCTGGCCGAAGACCCCATTGGCCCGGTGGGGTTTGTTCGCGCCGGTCATTGCGACTCGACACTGACGCCAGACTACCCGCTTCACTTCCCGGAGCTTGGCGGGGGCGGCATCATGGGTATTGGGCCTTACGAAGCCTTTCTGGCGCTGGATTGGCTTGGGGCGCTCAAGCGCGTACACGCGATTGGACGGCTCAACCGCGCCGGCGTTGACTCCTTTGCGCTGATCCACACCGAGCACGAGGGCGGTATGGCGCAACTGCACACGGGTCTCGACCTGCTCAGCCATGGCGATGCCATGCTCTCGGCTCCGCGCGGCTACGTGCTGCTGCGCGCCAACTGGTGGAACCCTACGCGCGCCACGATCCACTACACGGACCAGCGCAGAGTCGAACTCCATGAGCCTGTTGCCGCCGGAGGATTTAACTACGAGACTGCCCATTTCTGCCAACTGATTCGCGCAGGCTTGCGGGAAAGCCCGGAAATTCCTCACGCGCTCTCGCTCGGTATGGCACGGCTGCTGGAAGACGCGCGCACGGCTCTCGGCGTCCGCTTCCCGGGCGAGTAGACGGCCGATTCTGATAACCGGAAGCGCAAAAGCGCTGTCAAAGAATCGGCAGCTTTTAAAAGTGGGTCAGTCTGAGGAACCGGAGTATCGTATGGTGAAGCGCAGCATGGGGGCAAGACAACTCGATTTGGGCGCGTTCAGCTTTCGTTCCGATGCGGCGCGCACGGCCTCGACCTGCTACGCGCGGAGCAAAGGAAGCATGATGCAAACACACCGCAGAGTCATCCGTTTCATCCCCCCCGCCCTGGCAGTGCTGTTGTTCACCGTGGTCACCGCTGCGTCCCGTGCGCAGGCACCTGGCCCGGCAACGACTGGCCCGGCAACGGCCGGGCCGGTGGCGCAGGCCGCGCCTGTTGACTCGCATCACATCTCGATCGACGTTGAAGTCACAGACAAGCTGGGGCACCACGTCAGCGGCCTCACGGCTGGGGACTTTACCCTGTTGGATAACAAGCAGCCGCGCGGGATTCTGGACTTTCACGAAGTGGATACGCATAACTCCGCCACCGATCCGGTCCATGTGATTATCGTCGTGGACGCGATCAACACCGAGTTCATTGTGGTGGCCAAGGAGCGCGAGCAGTTGGACGAGTATCTCAAGCAGGACGGCGGGCACCTGGCTCACCCGACCTCGCTGGCGTTCCTTACGGAGAAGGGCCTCAACATGCAAAGGGGTTCGTCGCTTGATGGCAACGCGCTGCTGGCCAGCCTGGATGCGGCCAACTCTGAGCTGCGCTCAGTCGGCAGGAACGCGGGTTTTTGGGGCGCTACGGAACGATTTCAGTGGTCGCTCGACCAGCTCGGTCAACTGGCTGCATACGAGTCCACTCAACCGGGCCGCAAGCTGGCTCTTTTTGTCAGCCCGGGCTGGCCCTTGCTTGCCGAGGCCTCAGTCGAGCCCACCGACAAACAACTCCAGTGGACTTTCAAGGCCGTTGTGGGGCTCACCAACGCATTGCGCGAGGCGCAGCTCGTGCTCTATGCTATTGACCCGCGCACGCTCGGCCGCGCCGACCCCTTCTACTATCAGAGCTACCTGAAGGCTCCGGTGAAGGTAAACCAGGCCGCATATCCGCATCTCGGGTTGCAGGTGATGGCCACGCATTCCGGCGGGCTTGTCGAAGTGACCGGCATCGATGTTCTGGGTGCGATCAACACCGCTGTCCGTGACGCGAATGCCTACTACACGCTCACCTTTGAAGCTCCGTCGGCGGATCGAGTCGATGAGTATCATGATCTCCATTTGCAAGTGGATAAACCGGGCGTCGCGGTTCGCACGACCGCCGGATATTATGCGAATGTGCAGCACTGAGCCAATTCCGGCCGCTGCGGCTTATTCCTGCTGTGAGCCGGGCGCGTGAGCGCGCCTTCCGCAGCACAGACGCCTGTATAATTCCCCCAGCTTCCACAAGTTCACTGGAGGAAACAGATGGACGTTGTGCTCCTGGTCATTCTCGCGGCTGCGGCGCTTATTCTGCTGACGCTTATTTTGGGCAGCTTTTTTACCGTCAATACCGCGCAGGTGGCCATTGTGACGCGCTTCGGCAAGTTTCTGCGCGTGGCTGAGCCGGGCTTGAGCTGGAAGATGCCGTATTTCGATTCCGTGGCTGGGCTGGTAAGCCTGCGCGTGAACCAGATCACGCTCACCATGGAGACCAAGACCAAAGACAACGTCTTCGTCACCATCCCCATTTCCGTGCAAAATCGCGTTCGTCCGGAAAAGGTCTACGACGCTTATTACAAGCTGTCAGACCCGGTTGCGCAGATCAAGTCTTACGTTGAGCAAGTTATTCTGGGCCACGTTCCCGGCATGACGCTCGATGAGGTCTTTGCCTCGCAATCTTCGATTGCGGCGGCCGTGAAGCAGGAGCTTGATGCTGACATGTCGACGTTTGGCTATGAGATTGTGAACGTGCTGGTCACCGACATCGTCCCCGACCAAAAGGTCAAGTCCGCCATGAACGACATCAACGCGGCGCAACGCGAACAAGTGGCCGCCAATGCCCGCGGCGAAGCGGAAAAGATTCTGGTGGTGAAAAAAGCCGAAGCCGAGGCCGAGAGCAAAGCGCTGCAAGGCCAGGGCATCGCCAATCAGCGCAAGGCTATTATTGAGGGACTGCAGTTGTCCGTGGAGCAATTTCAGAAGGCCGTCGAAGGCGCTACTTCAAAGGAAGTGATGCAACTAGTGCTGGTGACGCAATATTTTGACACGCTGAAATCGATTGGGGAAAGCGACAAAACGAACACCTTGTTCCTGTCGCACTCACCGGCGGCTGTCAGTGAAGTCTCCGACCAGATTCTGAAATCGATGCTCGTGGCCAACGCGGTGAAAAGCTAGTGCCCGTCAGGTGACGAGCCCAGGATCGCGCTTGACTTACTAACTCGCCGCGTCGCATAACTTCTCAAGACTCCATGCTATTTTCAAACCAGCCGGTAGCACGGCGAGAGGGATGAGCTATGCCTGAGGATCGAAGAGACGCCGCCTCCTCTATCCCCGGGGCGAAAACGAGGCTCCTGCCGCCGCTCACCCTTGCGCTTTTTACCCTGGTGACCAGGGTGCTCTTCCACGGGGCTGTCTATTTCGCCGATGGTCCTTCGCATATCCGCGCCATTGTGGCAAAGGTGTACATCATTCAGCCGCCCGGATACTGGCTGTTCAACCGCGTCGCCGGACTGTTCTCCGATCCCGTCCTCGCCATTTTGGTAATGAATATCTCCTTCTCTGTTGCCGGGGTGGTGGTGTTCTATTACACCGCGCTCTTCTTCGGTGGACGAAGAAAGGCCTTTCTCGCGGCGCTGGCGTACTCATGCATCTTCTATCTCTGGTTTTCCGGCGAGGTGCATAGCACGTATGCATCGCAGGCTTTGTTTCCTGTCGCTGTCTTTTGTGTGTTACTTGACTATGAACGGGAGAAAGCAAGTTGGAAGCTAGGTCTGGCGGGACTTCTCTTCGCGATGGGCGCGGGATTGCGGCCATCCGATGGCGTGTTTCTGGCGCCCATGCTTCTTTATTACTCTCTGACCCGGCTACCGAAGTTGAAGGCTGTTGTGTTTCTTACGGGGATTTTTCTTCTGTGTCTTTGCTGGGTGATTCCCACGCTGGCGGCCTATGCTCACGTGCCCGGAGGAATCAGAGGCGTTCTGTTTTATGCGCGGGACATTACAACGCAAAAATCGGTCGCGTCCGGCATTTCATTGTGGTTGGCCAATGTGATGCGTTTTGTTGTGCCGGTTCTGGTTGCGTTCTGGCCGGTGCTGGTGGCGGCTGTTTTGAACGCGACGCGCAACTGGCAAGACTGGCGCATCCGCATGTTACTTGTCTGGATCGTACCGGGGACGTTGTTCTTCACGCTGAGTTATATTTCCGATGCGCCTTATCTGAATTTCCTGTCTGCCGCAATCCTGCTGTTAGCCATTGGCGCACCGCGCATGATGGCCGTCACCGCCCTGTGGAACGCGATCTTCTTTCTCGGCTTCAGCCCCATTCCATCACGCCGGCTTCCAGTAAATGTATGGAACTGCTTCGCAGGACATTTCACAAGTTATGGCATTGAGCACCAGTGGTGGCCAAACCTTTCGACCCTGCAAGGCACACGCTCCATCGACCCTGACCGCGAGTAACCGCAGCAATAGGTTCACAACTCAAGCCTTACTGGCCAGGACCTGGGCCGCACTGCCGCCGATGGCGACCGCGCGTCCGTCCACGACAGGTGGTACCATCAAGACTGACAGATGCAAACGAAGAAACTAAAAATCATCCCCCTTGGCGGTCTTGGCGAATTTGGCATGAACTGCTTGGCGCTGCGCTGGGAAGACGACATTATCGTCATTGACGCCGGCCTTATGTTCCCCGAGTCGGAGCTGCTGGGCGTGGATATCGTCGTTCCCGACATCACTTATCTTATTGAGAACAAGGCCTGCGTCCGCGGCATCATTCTCACCCACGGGCATGAGGACCACATCGGCGGACTGCCCTGGATTCTCTCCGAGCTGAAGGTGCCGGTCTACGCCACCGAGTTTACGCTGGCCTATGTGGAAGGCAAACTCGACGAGCACAAGCTGCTGGACGAGATCGAACTTGTGGAGATCGAGCCGAAGCGCAAGTTCACCATCGGCCCGTTCACCATTGAGCCGATCCGCGTGACGCATTCGCTGGTGGACTGCGTGGCGCTGGCGGTTGAGACTCCGGTCGGCGTGGTCATCCACACGGGCGACTTCAAGATCGATCTCTCGCCCATCGACGGGCACGCCTTCGACCTGCACACTTTTGCCGAATACGGCAAGCGCGGCGTGCTGGCGCTGCTGCAGGACTCGACCAATGTGGAGCGCTCCGGCTATACACCCAGCGAACGCGCCGTGATTCCACGGCTCGACGAAGTCTTCTCGCAGACAAAGAAGAAGCTGTTCTTCACCTGCTTCTCGTCTTCTATCTATCGCATTCGCATCGCGCTGGAACTGGCGAAAAAGCATGGCCGCAAGGTGGCCATTGTTGGCCGCTCAATGATGGATTCAACGGAGATTGCGCAGGACCTGGGCTACATCGATATTCCGCAGGGCCTGGTCATCAATCCTGGCCAGATGCGTGACTTCTCGCCCGAGCAGTTGATGATCCTGATCAGCGGGACGCAAGGGGAGCCGATGAGCGCCCTGAGCCGCGCGGCAGTCGACAACCACAAGCACGCCCACATCGACGCCGGCGACACCGTGGTCCTCAGCTCGCGCATCATTCCCGGCAATGAGAAGAGCATCTTCCGCGTTATCGACCATCTCTACCGCCGCGACGCCAACGTGATTTGCGACGACGGCTCCAATGGGTTGATCCACGTCAGCGGCCACGGCGCCCAGGAAGAGCAGCGCCTACTGATCAACCTCGTCCGGCCCAAATACTTCATTCCGGTCCACGGCGACTACCGTAACCTGGTGCGCCATGCGGGGCTAGCAATGGAAACCGGCGCCGTTGAGCACGCCATTGTGATTGAAGACGGCGACGTGCTGGAGCTGGACAAAGCAAACGCGCGCAAGAAGGACAAAGTCACTTCGGGCCGCGTGTTGATTGACTCCGGATCTTCGATCGATGTGGTTGAGGATCTTGTGATCAAGGACCGCCGGATTCTGTCGGAAGATGGCATCGTGCTGGCGGTTCTCGCCATCAACAAGCGCACTGGCAAGGTGGAGCAGCAGCCGGAAGTGATCATGCGCGGGTTCGGGGGCGCGGACATTACCGACCAGGCGCGAGAGCTGGTGCTCAAGACACTTGAAGGCCTGAGCGCGGAACAAAAATCCGACTACGGCATGGTGAAAGAAAAGGTGCGGGCAGAGTTGAAGCGGCTGATCCAGAAAACGACCGGGCGGCGGCCGATGATTATGCCGGTGATCCTCGAAATCTGAGGGGTTTGTAAAGTAACTTTCTCACAAGCTGGGTGAGATTGATCGCTTCTCAGGTCCGAGAACCCGGACATAGAGCATCAGGCAGCGAACGGGGACGGGTTCGCGGCGTCCCATCCTTTCCACGATGAGACCGTGGAAAGGATGAGCACCCGCCCGATGATCGTTTTTCAGTTCCCTACTTCTTTTCCATCCTGTGAACCTGCGTTAACACTCGCCCACTCTTCTCGTTAAACGAGAGACTGTTCCAGTCCTCGTCAGCATACTTCGCCTGTTGTCTGGCCTTCTCTTCAGCCGCCTCGACTAGAATCTGTTCTTCTTTTGATCGGAATCTTAGGATTGGCATGTTGAATCTCCTTGGCGCCGTTGCTGACTGTTCAAAGTTCACCCTCACCCGTTACGATGAGAGCGGCCTGTTGTCCTGCCATTGCCCTGCCAAGTGGAACGTCGTCAATCCATGTGCGCCTAAGCCCCCCGGTAGGGCGATACACGGTAGCGCGGATCGATGCGTCTCAGTCAACTTTATCATATCCCGGGCCACCCGCCTGATTCACTGTTGCAACCGTTTTGAAACTTCGCGGAGCGTTTCAAGATTCGGAGTGGACTCCCAGTTGTTTCGGTCCCTGAATGCAACGTAGCAGTCCTTGTGGGCATCGGCGAATGTGGGGACGCTAAGGCGGAGAGCCTCGATGGAAGACTCTTGTTCAAGTTGCATGCGATCAATTTGCTTTCGGAGAAAGATGATTTCGTCTGTCAGAAGAGACGAGGTCTGCCTCAGTTCGCGAATCGTTTCAGTCCAGGATCGCTCAACGACGTTCACGAGCGTTATCAGGAGGCCATAACCAGCAGGAACGAGGAGCGCCAACATCATCTGGGCGGCGCTAGCACTTAGCACCCAAAGCAGGGCAAATGCGACCCCATTGGAAAGCCCAAGGGCGAGGACAAATGGGCTCAAATCGCGCCAACGCGCCCCGATGCTGCGGTCGAAAACCCCGACAAAAAGCATCTGGCAGAGGATCGAGGAAATTGCAAAGTTCGCTACGACGACCAACCAAGAAATGACATGCATAATTCGCCCCTGTGGGAGAAGTTGAGCATAGCATTTTCTGAGCGATCCGAATATTCATAATCGGGATTCGCGCACCAGTCACGACTAACCGGGGCGGCAAATGTTTCGCTTCTCGGACCTTGGCTTTGACGGCGGCTATTCTACATGGAATCGAAGAGAAGAAACTTTCACCGATAGACTTCCCGGCGATTCCCGATCTGCAAAACAAGAACCGTCAGTACCCCGTCTTGAATGTCGCAAAGGACGCGGTAGTCGCCCACGCGGTAGCGCCACAGATCGCCAAGAGAGCCCTTGAGAGCCTTGCCCAACTGGCGCGGATCGTCGCTGGGAGCGACGCGCGAATCCATGAAGTCGACAATGCGCCGGGCGGCGAGTTTGTCCAGCTTGCGCAGTTGCTTCTTCGCCGTCTCGGCGTATTCAACCGCCCAGGCCAAGGTCGTTCCTTACTTGAGCCGCGGAGTACACACGCTCCTTGCCCTTGCGGACGCGCTCCAGCGTCTCGGCGGCCAGGTAGTAATCCTCCATCTCGCCGATGCCGCCTTCAATGATCTCCCGCAGATAGAAGGCCTTGGTACGGCCTGTTTTTGCAGCCAGCCGATCCAGCCGCTCCGAGATTTTCGGCGCAAGCCTGATTGAAGTAGCCACTATGTTTTCTCCAATGAATACATGTATTCATTGTATCGCAAGTGTGTTGAATTGGCTTGGTAGACGATTCTGTGTTTCCTGCTTGTACAATCCCCGCATGCGAAACCTCTCTGTTTGCCTCGCTCTTGCTGCTTCCCTGCTGGTTCCTGCGCTGCGCGCTCAAACGCCGGATGCTACGGCCACAATGGCAGCCTGCCCTTCCACAGCTACGCTCGACCAGCTCATCTCCGCCATTGACGCGGCGGTGAGCGGGCCGGCGGACAAGGACCGGGCTTGTTTTCGCGCGCTATTTTTGCCCGACGCGCGACTGATCCCCATCCGTATTGCTGCTGACGGTACGGCTGCGCCGCTGATTCTCAACGTGGATGGATGGATTGCGGCGGTAAGCAAGCGGGGCAGCATGGTCCTGACTGAACGCCAGATCAAGGTCCGCACCGAGTCCTGGGCTCACATCGCCCATCTTTGGAGCACCTACACAACCAGCATCGGCACCGACGACAAGCCAGCCGACCGCGGCATCAACAGCATCCAGGCGGTGTTTGACGGCAAGCAGTGGCACATCATCGAGATCACCTGGCAAGCGGAGAAACCTGACGATCCGGTGCCGGCGAAATACCTTCCCTGATGGCTCTGTAAGCGGCTCTGCGCTGTAGCGGATAATCAAAACATGGAAGAATCCCTGATTTCCATCGAAGAAATTCGCGGCGCGGCTTCGCGCATTGCCAAGATTGCCGTCCGCACGCCTCTCATTGAAGCTGCTTTTCCTGGGCTGAGCGGCTATGGGACCAGCAAAAGAATCTATCTCAAGGCCGAGTCGCTGCAGCCGATGGGCGCGTTCAAGATTCGCGGCGCGGCCAATAAGATTCTTCAGCTCACGGCGGAAGAGATTGCACGCGGAGTCATTACCTACTCAAGCGGCAACCATGCGCAGGGAGTGGCTTATGCGGCGCGCGCGGTGGGCGCGAAAGCCGTGATTGTGATGCCGTCGAACGCTCCGGCAATCAAGCGCGCCGCCACGCTGGCCATGGGCGCGGAGGTGGTCGATGTGGGCGTGGCTTCGAGCGAGCGGCTGGCCAAGTCAGACGAGTTGGTTCGCCAGCATGGGTACATCGTCATTCCGCCTTACGACGACCGGCAGATCATCGCGGGGCAGGCTACTTGCGGGCTGGAAATTGCAGAGGCGATGACTGGCGTGGACCTGGTTCTTGCTCCGGTATCCGGCGGCGGGCTGCTGTCTGGCGTTGCGGCGGCCATGAAGCAGCTCAGTCCGCATACTAAGGTTTATGGCGTCGAACCGGAGCTGGCCGGCGACACGGCGGAAAGCTTTTGCAGGGGCAAGATCGTTATTTGGGGCGCCGAACTCACGAGCCGGACGATCGCGGATGGGCTGCGCACGCAATCGGTGGGTGAACGCAACTTTGCGCATATCCAGGCCTTCGTCGACGGCATCGTGACTGTCACGGAAGCGGAGATTCGCGCTGCGATGCGCGCAATTGTGGCCGCCACACGCCTGGTTCCCGAGCCGAGCGGGGCCGTGGCTGCGGCCGCGCTGCTGTTTCACGCTGCCGAATTGCCGGCCTACTCGACTGCCGTAGCGGTGGTGAGCGGAGGTAACGTGGACCCGACGATGCTGGCCGAGGTGCTCACGGAAGGCAACGGATAACGTCGTTCGACTATGATGTTTTCCGTGATGAAACCTGCATCGATGAGCTTCGGAACGATGACATTCCGCTCCTGCGCGCTGGCTTTGGCGGTGGTTTGCGCCGCAGTTCCGGCTTTTGCCCAGAAAAAGTCCAATCTAGAGAAGCCCATGGCCGGCCCGCGCGCGACGCCGCTGCGCATCACCGTGCTCTATGTAGCTCCCGACCTGAGCTCACAGAAGGTTGACCGGGTGCAGATTGGGCGGGAAATGGTGGTGGCCGAAAAAAGCGGCCCCTGGCTGCGCGTCTATGCCAACACCGACATTGAAGAGGTTCGCGGCAAAGACGCGCCCATCTTCGGCACCGACGACACGCCACCTCCGATTTCCGGCTGGATGGAAGCCAAGGGCGTAGTGATCGAGACGATGCCCAACGGCGATCAGATTCTGATGGGTGCGGCGGCCAACGAGGAGTCGCTGGCCTCAGACCCGCGCGGGCCGGCCAACGCCGCTGCGAGCGCCCGCCTGCTCTATCGCCGCCTGGTTGAAATGTTTCCCAACTCTCCGCTGGTTCCCGAGGCTGCCTGGCGCGCCGCCGACGATCTGTGGCAAATCCAGAAGGCTGATGCCTCCACCCGTTCCTCGGCCAAGGAGCGCGACCCTTACATGCGCGACCAGATGGATGAAGACGAACTAAGAAAGGTGCTCAAGCTCTATCCTCACACGCGCTGGGCCGATATGGCAGCCTTTGAGCTGATTGACAACAAGCTCTGCGGCGACTGGCAGGGCCAGCCCAAATGCCCGGAGAGAGAGTCAGAGGATTACGAGAAATTTGCCGCCGAGTTCCCAGATGGGCCCCGCACCGCGCAGGCGCTTTACCAGGCCGTTTACCGCCAGGCCGTGTTAACCGATATGTATAAGTCCGACGGCAGCGACAAGAAGGCCGACGAAGCGCATAAGCATGCGCAGGATCTGGCGGCGCGACTCAAGAGCAAGTTTCCCGATTCCGACTACACGTGGCGGGCCGGCGCGCTGGTGTTCAAGCTGGACCAGGGCGTTCCCGTTTACGGAATCGATCTTGAATAGGCGTGGGCGCAGTATTCGAGCCTTGAAACCGAGTGATGCGTTTCCGGCATTTTCAGGGAAAATGCGCGCCTGCTTCTGAGCACGCCAAGCCCTGAGTTATGCTTTTAGTCAGACCTCAACATCTTTTGGCGCGTCGCCGCGTTCTCCTTGTCCATGGAGGCGTGGTTGTCAGCACGTCATGGAGGCTTCTTGAATCCTTATCTTCAGTCCGTAATTCTGGGCATTGTGGAAGGGCTAACTGAGTTCCTTCCCGTCAGTTCCACGGCACACCTTCGCATTACCGAAGCCCTCATGCACATCCCACTCGACGATGCCTACTGGAAGATGTACACCATCGTCATCCAGCTTGGCGCCATCTTCGCACTCACACTGCTTTTCCTGGGCCGGATTGTCGAGTTCATCCGCACCTTTCCGCGAGGCGAGAATGGCGACCGCAACGTGTTCACCCATCCCATCTCGCTCACCTTCATCGCCTTCGTCTTCACTGCGGGGCCGGCGCTGCTGCTGCACAAATGGAGCGAGAAGAACCTGGGCAGCCTGACGGCCATGGCCCTAGCGCTGCTCTTCGGCGGCATCGTCATGTGGGTCGTCGACGCATGGTCTGACACCAACGATCCGGACGTGACGGACATTGAGCAGATAACCCTTTTCCAGGCCATTTGGATCGGGCTGTGCCAGACGCTTTCCGCCATCTTTCCGGGAACGTCGCGCTCCATGTCGACCATCGCCGCGGGGCAACTGGTCTCACTCGACCGGCCGACGGCCCTGGCTTTCAGCTTCCTGCTTTCCATCCCCACCATGTTCGCCGCCACCTGCTGGGACCTGCTCAAGGAGATACACCCCTCCAAGGCCACCGTGGCGGCCGGATTGGCTCCGCACGTGGTGATGACGGGCGAACGCTGGGTGGTTCTGCTCATTGGCCTCGCCGTCTCTTTCATCGTCGCACTTGGCGTGGTGGAGTGGTTTTTGCAGTGGGTCCGCAAGCACGGCTTCGCGCTGTTCGCCCTTTACCGCATCCTGCTGGGCTTTGCGCTTTTAATCTGGGGCGCGAAGTTTATTGTGAGCTAGGGTCCTGAGTCCTAAGTTCGTTACCTAATGGCCAGACATTATGCTTCGGGCTATCATGGTCAGAAGCAGATCCTTCGGCTCCGTTGAAGTACACTTCGCTCAGGATGACAGATCGCTTTTTGATAGGAACTCCAGACTCAGGAGACTCGCGCTTTTTCACCGTTAATTCCTGCGTGATAGGCTTTCGTCATGCGACGTTGGCTGAGGGTGTTCCTTATCTTCGCTGCGATCACGGCTGCATTGGCCGCGCAGGCACAGCAACCGGACAAGGTTCCGGTGACAAGCAAATCGGCAGAGGTGGCCAGGGCTCTCGAAAAGTTCCACGGGAGACCGCTGCTTCTGGTATTTGCACCTGGCCTGTGGGGCGACTATTGCAAACAATCGGCAGAACTGGCCTCTCATGCGGGCGGCTTGCACAGCCTGCATGTGGGAGTTGCGTGGCTTTTGGCGCATGACGCCGGAGCGATGAACTGCGGTTTCAGCAATTCAGTCAATGACGTTGAATTTAAAGCTGAGGGGCCAAGTGGTGGTCCGCTCAAGGTCTACCAGTATTTCAACGTGCCCAAGAATACCTTCTGCGTGATTCTGCTCGGCAAAAAGGGCGAGATCGAGTTGCGTTCCACGAAGCCTGTTCGCTATGAAGAGATCCGCAAGCATCTTGACGCGCCGGCCAAAGAATAACGCGCGAACCTGCAAAGCTTCTGGGCTTATTTGGCCATGCATGATGCGACTAAGCCGGCCACATTCGGCGCGCAGGAGCGCGCCACAATGAGCGCTTCGATCCTGTGCCACACAGCGTCGTCATTCTCAATTTCAATGTGCGGCCGCATGAAGGCGCGCGCAAACCAGCCATAGCCGACGCAGGAGACTGGGTTGGTCTTGTAAGTGGATTGATAACTTCCCAGGATGGTTGTGCGCTTGGGATCAACGGCTTGAATGGAGCGCCGGCCGTGCAGAAGGCCTTCTGTCTGATAGAAGTTGATGGCTTCGCGCACGTTGGGCGGGATGGTTCCGTCGTCTTCGCCCGACTTTTCAACACTGTCCACCTGAACTGTGAGCAAGACCGGGATGCCGCGCCTGTCCAGTTCCTTTGCGAAGTGGACTGTTTCCGAAGCTCCCCAGCTATGGCCGAAGATGACGATGCGCGCGGCGCTCTTTTCGCTCTGGCTCAAGCGCCCGTCTTTGGTGGTATCGAGAAGCTGGAGGACGGTGCGCAGAGCGTCATGCTCATCGCGGTTGGCGAAGGTCATGGCATCCACAGCGTTTGGATAACGCCGGTCCAGATCCCGCGCGAGGCGCGCCTCGCCGTGCAGGAGATTGCCGGCATGAATGTGGCCGCCCATGAAGCCAATGACAATCAACGGCTCGCGTTGGAGGCAAGGCGCGCTTGGATGAGATTCAACAAGAGAGGCATCGCAACCGGCGACGGCTTCATAAGAGTTATCCGGAGGAGCTGCCGGGTCATTCTCAGCCATCGTGACAGCCGGCATGAATGCGGCGAAGACACCTATGGCCAGCAACACTGGCAACAGGGCGCGGTGGGCATTTGGGGTGGGGGATCCGGGATTTTGGATCGTATTCTGCAATGTGCGAACGTTGGCATCCTTTTCAGGATTCGAAGCAGGCTCAATGATGGGAACCAACGGCTGAACCGGCCGGCACAATCGACTTGCTGCTGAGAAGAATGCTCTGCCTATCGACGAACTGACCTTATTCTACGCCTTGAGCCGCGGCGGGAGACGAGATGGCCATACGCTTGCCTTACTTCAGGCCGGCATCACGTCATAGGGCCGCATCATTTCGTTGTCTTCATGCTCCAGAATGTGGCAATGCCAGACGTAGCGACCGGCGTAGCCTTCAAAAGGAACCAAAATGCGCGTCACCATGCCTGGGTCGGCGCGCACCGTGTCTTTCCATCCGGACTCATGCGCCTCCGGCAGTTGCACGGGGCCGGTAAATCGCAGCGTGCCGTTGGACTGAAAATCGAACCTGTCAAAGCGCCGCCGATCTAGAATCTGAAAGCGCACCAGGTGCAGATGAATAGGGTGAGAGTCGTCGGTCAGGTTGACCAGTTCCCATATCTCCGTAGTGCCCAGGACCGGCTTCTCCGTGATAGGCATGTGCCACGGCGTATTGTTCAGTAGCATACCCATGGAGCGCTGGTTGTCGTTCATGCGCTCATCGAGCGTGAGGCGGCGTGACTTCACGGCCGTGGCCGGATCAATACGCGTGGGTGGCCGCAATGTTGCCGGCAGAGACTTTGCGACGCTGCTCGCTTTTGTTCCCACGCGAAACTCCAAGATGTCGAACGAGTCGCTCACCAGGCGCAGGCGCGTGCCGGCCATGGGCGCAAAGTCCACCACGATGTCTACCCGTTCGGCGGGCGCCATGGGTATGCGCTGCGCAGGCACTGGATTGGCCAGCAAGCCCTGGTCATTGCCGATGACATGAAACTGGCTCTTGTCTGAAAGCGAGAAGCGATAGAAGCGCCCATTCGATCCGTTCATCAGCCGTAGACGGTAGGTGCGCGGCTCGACTTCAAGATAGGGCAGTAATTTGCCGTTCACCAGAATCGCATTGCCGAAGACCTCCGGCACCCATGGGCGGCCGGGATATTCACTCACCGGATAATCGAACTGCCCATCGGTGCGCAGCAGCCGGTCGCAGAACATGAGCGGCACTTCGTATTTGCCGCTCGGCAAATCGAGCGCGGCCTCGTGAGCGTCACGCACGATGCAGAAACCCTGCATGCCCGCGTAGATGTTGAGGCGGTTAATTCCCATGGTGTGGTCGTGGTAAAAGAGCAGCGCCGCATCCTGACGCGCGGGATAGAAACAGGTCTGCGACTTGCCCGGAATTACCCACTCTTCCGGATAACCATCGCTGGCCGCTGGAGTCCTGCCGCCGTGCAGATGAATCACGGATCGCACTTCAGGCAGGGAGGCTTCCGCGCCATGCAGCGTGTGATCGATGGGGAGAAAATGCCGTGGCGGCAGTTCGTTGGCCCACTCCACGATCATCGCCGCGCCGCTCTCCGTTTCGAGCGTGGGGCCGGGAAAACTATCGTTGAAACTCCACATGCGCGTGGCAGGGAGATCGTGGTGAATCTTCTGATGGATTTCGCGCATGGCGATCCGGTAATACGGAATTTGCTGGTGGGGATGCTGAGGGTTGGCGCGGGTTCCGAGCGCCTTGGCGATGCGTGGAACAGGCAGCGGGTCAACGAACGGAGCAAGCTTCGACGGATCTAATGCTTCAGCGGTGGGCTGCGCTATTGCGATGCGCGCACCGGCCACGGCCATGGTTCCGGTTTTGAGAAAATCTCTGCGTGTCAGGTCGTTCATCCTACCTATTTTCATCGAATCGATCGAGCTATCTGCAAATTTTCATTCGTTAAACAAATTAACGTTCATCAGGAAGAAGCGGTTATGTCCGAAATAACTCTTCGGACATAACCGCGATTCAACCTCCAAACGAGGTTCTTTCGAGTGCTAGTAGCGGAACGACGAGACCGGTTCGCCCGTGCTGGGGTTCAGAATGAACGTGCCCTGGCGCGGACGCGAAAAGTCGAACATGCTGTCGATGGATCCGGCCACCGCGTCGAAGGAGCCATTGCCTATGCGCTGACCGCCGAGCCAGTTGTCCTCGATGAAGCGGATGGTCGAGCTCTGGTCAAGCATGGTGTGATCGACATAGTTATCCTTCGCGTACGGCGAGATGACCAGGTAAGGAAGACGCGGCCCGTAGCCGCAACGGCCCTGCGCATGCGTTGCGCCTGATGGTCCGGGAAGCGCCGTGTCCGTGCCTGTGCCGCACTGACCTGTGCCGGTGAGCGCATCGGCCGCGGTTGTGGATGGGTTCACAACTGCGCCTAACTGATGGTCGTACCAGCCGTCGGAGTCGTCATAGTTGATGATGACGGCCGTCGAATCCCAATCCCTGCTCTGTTGCAAAAGATTGATCACGGTGGTCACAAATGTCTGTTCATCGAGCGGGTCGGAGTAGCCGGCGTGCGCATCCTCAAAGCCTGGGGCTTTCAGAAAACTTACCGCCGGCATGTTTCCGTTTTTCACTGCGGCGTAGAAGTCGTTGATGTCGTACTGGTGATTGGCGGGGTCGCCGTTCAGCCCGATGGCGCTGACGCTGGAGGGCCGCAGATGCTTGGGGTTGGCCGTCTGCGTGTAGTACTGAAACGGCTCGTGGTGCTGGATGTAATCGCTCTCTGTCTCGCCGGTGACAGCCGATGTAGTGGTGCGTTTGCAGCCAGTGGTTCCGTTGCTGTTTTTGAGGCTCAGGTCAAATCCGCCTTGAAACCATCCCCACGAGATGTCCTTGGCACTCAGCAGGTCGCCAATGTTTGTGCCCGTCAACTGTACCGTTGCGCCCGTTGTGGTGGAACACACGTCGCCGATGGGGTCGGCATCGCTGATCAATGTGTAGCCGCCGCCGCCGTCTTCGATCACGTCCCCGCTGGCATTCGCCTGGTCGGTCACATTGTTGGTCTGGCCGGAGATCAGATTGATAGCGCCGGGCGTTGAGGGGCCGAATGTGGAGCCGTAAGCATTGTCGTTGAGAGCAAAGTTTTGCGCGTAGTTCCACAGCGCGGTGACCGTATTTCCGTCGTAGTAACCCATGACCAGGCCCTTGTTGGTGATGCCCGACGGCGGCGGTCCAGCGGTTCCCGTGAACTGAGGGAATGCGTCCATCAGGCCGGCGTGGAAGGCTTCCTGCTCCGGGGTGTAGTCGTGATCCTGGTCAGCGGTGGCTGCCTGCGAGCGGTCGAGGCGGAAAGGATTCAGCGCGCCTGTGCCGTTGCCAGTGGAATTGAGGAAATTTGGATTGTTGTGGAGCAGCGCGTCGGTCAGGCCGTTGACGGAGGGGCTTCCGGGCCGTGCAATAAATTGCGGCTCACCTTTGGGGTTGGCGGCATTGGGGTAGACGCCGAAGTAATGGTCGAAGGAAATGTTCTCTCCAAAAATCACGACGATGTGCTTGATGGGTGTTGCTGTTTCTTCGCCGCGCGAATTGCCTGCTCCCAGTGCAGCGCTCCTGCCTGCTGCTAATGCAGGATTCGGCAGCGTGCTCGCTGTGAACAGCACAATGAGAAAAGATGAGATGAGCCTATGCACGTAAGCCTCCTTGTCCGCCATGAGGAACGGCGGCATGGCAATTTATAGCGGGCAGAAATTAACTTTGGATTAAAGCTGGGTGACTGCAGGACGAATTTGATGGGACTGAACGTTACGGCGGGCGGCTTATCTCAGCCGATGGTTGCAGAAACTCCGGCGCTAACTTCAGCCGCGCCCATCAGCACCAGAGATCGCTGGGCAAAGGGCGAATAGACCAGAAGCGTGGTGCATGCGAGCGCCAGTCCGAAATTGATGTGATGCAGCAGCAGGAAGGGCGAGAGCGCCCATAGCTCATCGAAGACGAGCAGAAATGGCCATATCCTGAGAAATTTTTGCCGCATTCCAGGGGCATGGAAGAGCACGGCGCACAACAGGAACGCACGCACGGGAATCAGGATCGCGGCTGTCACGATCAGCACATTCAGCGCCAGTACCGCTCTTGGCAGCGCTGAGAACAGGTCGGCGATCTCAGCCAGGTTGGCCAGCGCACCTACGTAGAAGCCCAGGTACATCAATTGCAGCAGAATGATGAGAGTGCGAACGACCGGATACGAGGCTTTGGGAAGATCGTGCGAAGAAGCCAGGATGCGGCCGGCAAATGTCGGCTGGGGCTGCGGCGGAAGCGCTGCTTGTTCCATCGGACTTGCTGGTGGGGTGTTCGCCTGTGAGGAGGCCGGCTGCAATACTGATGGCGATGGGCTATCGCTTATGCCTATCTGCTCAACCGGGGCTACGAAGCGATAACCGCGGCGAGCCAGAGTTTCAACGAATCTGGGATTGCCTGCTGTGTCGCCGAGAGCCTCGCGGATGCGATTGACCGCCGAGTTCACGCCATGCTCGTAATCGACGAAGGTTCCGTCGGGCCAGAGGTCGCGGGAGATTTCTTCTCGCGTGAGCAAATCTCCGGGCCGCTCCAACAGTAAAAGAAGTACCTGAAACGGCTGCGCGCTCAATTTGATCCGCATTCCCCGCCGGCGCAGCTCGCCGGTGGTCGCATCCGCTTCAAATGCTCCAAAGCGATAGCGCCGGGCTGGCTGGGGGTCGGTCATGCCGTGTGCCCAGTGTATCCGATTTGCGGGCGGCCCTCCAGCCCGGTAGGACATGTACAACTCGCCGCAAGCATAACTGCCGCAGGCATTTGCGCGGTGAGGAACATTCGACGGCTTGACGAGATGCGGGGTATTGCGTTCGGGCCCGGGAAGACGCAGGCTGAAGTTCATGAAGCGCCGGCAACTGTTCCGATTCCGATTGCTCTTTCTTGTCTGCGGCCTGCTGGCGCTTGCGGCCGTGCCTGGCCGAGCGCTGACTGAACCCACGGCGGCGGCTGTTGGCGCTTTCAACTCTTATGTGGGCGCGGTTGAGGCGCGACTGACTCAGCAGCATCGGGCGCCAAACACCTTTCTCGCTTCTGTCGCCTCTGACCCGCAGAGAGAGACGCGCCTGCGCCGGGGGGAGTTAATCGTGGAGCGGCTGACTCCTCCGGATGGGCCGAACCTGCCCGGCGCGCTGCTGCACGACTGGCGCGCCACGGCCTTTGCTCCGGGAGCAAGCGCCGCGGATTTTGAGCGCCTGATGAAGAACTTCAATGGTTATCCGCAACGCTTCTCGCCGCAGGTGCTTCAGGCAAAAGTACTCTCCCAACAGGGCGACCACTTCCGTGTATCAATGCGGGTTCGCCAGCGGCACATCATCACGGTGGTTCTTGATTCAACCTACGACGTTGAATTCGGCCGGCTGGACGCGCGGCACGGCTACAGCATATCCCGCAGCGTGCATATCTCGGAGATAGATGCGCCTGGCACCGCGGCCGAGCACGCGTTGAATGGCAGCGAAGAGCATGGCTTCCTGTGGCGATTGAACACCTACTGGAGTTATGAAGAGCGAGATGGCGGACTCTACATGCAGATTGAGTCGGTTTCGCTGACGCGATCGATTCCAATGGGCCTCGGCTGGGCGGTTCGGCCATTTGTAGAAAGCGTGCCGCGCGCATCGCTGGAGTTCACACTTCGCTCGGTAGGCGACGCGCTGCGCAAATGAGGGTGATTCCCTGCTCACAGATCCGGCCCTAAGAGCCGTCAGCGCTTCTATGAAAACAACTCTCGAAAAGGAAACAATCATGAATACCAGATCAACGGCAATGAAAAGTGAATCCGCTTTTGCGTCGGCGCGGCGGGTAAACCAGGCGCTTACGGCGTCGGTCGAAAAGCGCGCGCTGCTGTGGATGGCCGAACGCGCGCCAAGCTGGATCACCTCAGACCAGCTCACTCTGCTTGGCCTGGCGGCGCAGATTGCGGCGGGCGCCTGTTATGCCCTGGCGCGCTACGACCGCCGCGTTCTGTTGCTGGTGATTCTTTGCCTGGCGCTGAACTGGCTCGGAGACAGCCTGGACGGCACGTTGGCTCGCGTGCGTCACATCGAGCGCCCGCGTTACGGCTTCTACGTCGATCACATAGTGGATGTGATTGGATCAATCGCCCTGATGTGCGGGCTGGGTTTCTCGGGCTTTCTGCACTGGCAAACCGCCATCGCCATGCTGATTGCGTTTCTGTTGCTATCGAGCGAGAGTTACCTTGCGACTTACACCTTGGGCTGCTTCCACCTTTCGCACGGACTGTTTGGCCCGACCGAAATTCGCATCCTGCTTGTCATCGGCAACCTGGCGCTGCTGCGCAGCCCACACTGCACCTTGTTCGGGCATACCGTGCTCCTGTTCGATCTGGGCGGGACCATCGCTGCCGTCTGCATGACTGCGATGGCAATCTTTGTGACCCTGCGCCATACTGTGCAGCTCTACCGCCAAGAGCCGTTGTTATGAACGTCTTCATCCGCTGGTGCAAGTTCAACCTGGTTGGGGCTGTGGGCATGGCGGTGCAACTTGCCGCGCTCGCGCTGTTCACCCGTTGGACGCCTAGGCATTATCTCTATGCCTCAGGCGCGTCCATCGAGTTGGCACTCTTGCATAACTTTGTGGGTCATCTGCACTATACGTGGAGCGACCGGTGCTACCGTTCCGCTCTCTTGACGCAATTTATGCGATTTCATCTCGCCAACGGACTCGTGTCGATGGTGGGCAATCTTGCAATCATGCGGATGCTGGTCGAGGAAACGCATATTCCCGTGCTTACGGCCAACGTTGTGGCCACTCTGTGCTGTTCGATTGTTAATTTCAGCCTGGGCGACAACTGGGCCTTCACGGAAAGAAAAGAGGCAATCCTGTTGGGGTCTTCAGACTGATTACCCAGGGTGGCCGCGGGTCTTGTCATTGCCGGCAACTCTGAGCTGACCTCTGCGCGGGGGCAAGGGCCTGCCGCACGCTTTGAGGGGGTCCATACCAAGGTTCCCCCCTGGCTGTTTTCCGGCAGGATGGGCTTCTCTTCCACAGATAATGGAAGTTGCTCTGGGACTCTTGCCCCGCCCCTTTGGCTCGCTCGCGGCAGATTCCGGAGAGCCTACGAGCGGAGCGCAAAAGCCATGAAGCCGATTTCCATTGTTCTGTCGCCCACGCGAAGCCGCCCGCTGAACGTCTTCCTCGGTGTGCTGCTGCTGCTTGTTTCGCTTCTGCTGCTGCTTTCGATCGCCACCTGGCACGCCTCTGATCCCTCACTGAATACGGCCTCGGGCGAGATTGGCCCCCATGCGGTGGGCAACTGGGTTGGCCTCTTTGGGGCGTGGCTGAGCGACCTGCTGTTGCAGTCCGTAGGCATCACGGCTTTCTTTCTGCCGCTTTGGCTGGGCGGCCTGGGCTGGACATGGATGCGCTCGCGGCCGAGCGGCTCGCCGTGGCTGCGCTGGACCGGAACGCTGCTGGCTCTGATCTTTCTGCCCACTGTTTTTGGCCTGTTGCCATGGCACTGGCGCTGGCTTCATCTGCTGCCCATTGAGGGCGTGGTGGGCCGCATTCTCTCCACGCTGCTGGTGGGCTACGTCAACATCCAGGGCGCGTGGCTCATCGCCGGCATCCTGGCCGCCACGGGGCTCTACTTCGCTTCTGCTGTGAGCTTCTGGGCGCTGAAAGAAGGCATTGGAGAGCGCTGGATTCACGTGGTTGCTTTCCATGACCGCTGGCGCAACTGGCGCGAAGAGCGCGCCGAGCGCAGGGCTGAACGCGACGCTCAACAGCCCGTTGGCCAGGAACCCGACGCTGACGAAGCCGAGCTTCGCCCCAGCCGTCTCGCTGGGTTTTTCCGCCGACGTGACCGCGGTCAGGACCTCTACGGGAGCCAGACTTCTCTTGAAGATATTCCGGCCTTCCAACGGCCGCCTGTGCCTGCGGTGGAAGACGAAGATTCGACCCCGGCCCGCACAACGAGCATCTGGGAGCGCTCTGCCACAGAACCGCAAGCGCGGCCGAATGGGCCAGCGCCAGTCCCGGTGCAGCCGCACACTCACACCCCGGACCCATGGGCGCAAGCCCGCGCCACGCGCGCTGAGCCGGTACAGCCTATCACCCGGCTAGTGGCCGAGACGCGTCCGCGCAACGCCGCAGACCCCATCGCCATCCATGGACGGGCCGATGCCGAAGTGCGCACGGCAACGGTCGCGCCCAAATCCATGAGCGGATTCAAGCTCCCGCCCAGCACGCTGCTTCACGCAGGCGAAGCACCGCAGGCCGTCCGCGAAGAGGCGCTCCGCGAGGAGGCGCGTACACTGGTGGAAAAATGCGGCGAGTTCGACGTTCGCGGCCAGGTGGTGCAGATCAATACCGGGCCGATGGTCACCACATACGAGTTCAAGCCCGAAGCGGGAGTCAAATACTCGCGCGTGACGGGACTTGCGGACGACTTGTGCCTGGCCATGCGCGCCGAGAGCATTCTGATCGAGCGGATGCCGGGCAAATCCACGGTCGGCATCCAGGTTCCGAATCACGACCGTGAAACCATCCATCTCCGCGACGTGCTGGAGTCGGAGATTTTCGCGCGCGCCAAAGGCCGTCTTACCATCGCCATGGGTAAAGACATCAATGGGCGCATTGTTCCGGCGGATCTGGCCACGATGCCGCATCTGCTCATCGCCGGCTCGACGGGTTCAGGCAAATCGGTGGCCATCAATGCGATGATCATGAGCCTGCTGTTCCGCACCACGCCTGCGCAGGTGCGCCTCATTCTCGTCGATCCGAAGCGCGTGGAGCTGGGCATGTATGAAGGCATTCCTCACCTGCTCACGCCCATCATCACCGAGCCCAAGCTGGCCGCCAATGCTCTGCGCAACGCGGTCCGCGAAATGGAGCGCCGCCTCAAGCTGCTGGCCAGCCGCAGCGTGCGCAACATCGACCAGTACAACAAACTTTTTGAAGGCTCCATGCCCTCGCTCTTCGAGGAAGCGGAAGACAACGAGCCGCTTCCGTTTATCGTCATCATCATCGACGAGCTCGCCGACCTGATGATGCTCGACCGCGCCAACGTCGAAGAGTCCATCACTCGCCTGGCGCAGATGGCGCGCGCGGTCGGCATTCATCTGGTGCTGGCGACGCAGCGGCCTTCGGTTGACGTCATCACCGGGCTTATCAAGGCCAACGTCCCCACGCGGATGAGCTTCCGCCTGGCTACCAAGGTGGACTCGCGCACGATCCTCGATAACAACGGCGCTGAGGCCCTGCTCGGCCGGGGCGACATGCTCTTTCTGCCGCCGGGAACGAGCCGCCTGATGCGCCTGCACGCGCCTTATGTGAGCGAAAAGGAGACTGCGGCCGTGGTCGATTTCTGGAAGTCGCAGGGGCAGGCCGAATATGTGCAGGGCTTCCTTGAGGCGCCCAAGGACGAACGCGCGTCGCTGGATGGCTCAAACTCCGATCCTGAGGAGAATGACACGATGTTCGACGATGCCGTGAGACTGGTCTTCGAATTCGGCAAGGCTTCCACCTCCTTGTTACAGCGGAGACTGAGAATCGGCTACGGCCGCGCCGCCCATCTGATCGACCTGATGGAGCGGGATGGATTAGTCGGACCTGCGGACGGCTCGCGTCCTCGCGAGTTATTGAAATCGCCGGGCTGGCTTCATGAAGTGGCTGCTGCCAACGAATAACATGAAGGATAGCGATAAGGTTGGGTAACTCAACTTACCGAACGGGTCTTCCCTGCTCTCTTATCTCAACTCATAATTTCATGGTTGCGAACATCGCGACCGCGGCAGCTCCCATAAAGACGAATGTCGCCCACACCAGCACGTTCGACAGCATCCCGCTGCGATACTCGCCCATGATGTCTTTGTTTCGAGCGATCCGGGCAATGAGAAAAATCAACGGCACGGCAATCACTCCGTTGATGACGGCAGTCACGACCAGCGCCTGCATGGGATTGATGCCGATAAAATTGATCATCAATCCAATCAGCGTCGCAATGGTGATGACCCCATAGAATCCATGTGCCCGCTTCAATTTGAGGTTCAGCCCGGCTTTCCAGTCCAGCGCCTCTGAAAGCGCGTAAGAGGCCGAGCCCGAGAAAACAGGCACGGCAAGAAATCCCAATCCAATAATCCCGATGGCGAAGATCAGCTTGGCCAGAAACCCCGCGTGCGGAAAGGTATGAACCAGCGGCTCCAGAGCCTGCGCTGCTTGCGCCGCGCTCGTGATGTGAGTTACGCCATTCTTGTGGAGCACGGTTGCTGCGACGACGATAACGCACCACGCGGCTATCTGCGACGACAGCATACCCAGGATGTTATCGATGCGCAGCCGCTTCATAAAAGGCTTGGTTACCTTCGCCTCTCCATTGTGGATCATCTTCTTGCTCTTCTCTTCTTCCACCTCTTCGGAAGCTTCCCAGAAGAACATATACGGCGAAATTGTGGTGCCGATGACGCCGGTAATGATGAAAAAGAATGTGGCGCTGAACTCGATGTGCGGAACGAACGTGGCTTTCAGGATTGTGCCCCACGGCTCATGCACCAGAAACACGGTAATCACATAAGAAAAAAGCGTGATACAAAGCCACTTGAGAATCCGCGCATAGGTCTGGTACGAAGTAAATATCTCGAGAATCAGGATGGAAGCGGTAAAGAAAAGGACCAACACCGTGAAATTTACAGGCACGATCAGTTGCGCGGCTGTGCCCATGGCTCCCAGGTCCGCGCCCAGGTTGATGGTGTTGGCAACCAGGAGGAGCAGCAGCATTCCGTAAAGAACCTTCTTGCTGTAGTGCTCCTTGACGACGGCCGCGATGCCTTTTCCTGCTACCGCGCCAATCCGCGCGCAAGCCTCCTGCACCGCAATCAGCATGGGTAATATCAGCAACGCTGTCCATAGTTGCCCGTAACCAAACTGGGCTCCGGTCTGGGTATAAGTCGCGATGCCCGACGGGTCATCATCCGCCGCGCCGGTGATGATTCCGGGCCCGGCGATCTTTAGCAGGTCCTTTGCTTGGCGACTGAATTTGGCCATTCGCACGAGTATACGGGCAGAATGGGTGTGCGAGAGGGCAATATTGACCAGTGCAAATATGCGCCGGGGACCGTTTCGGGCTGGTAAAGCCGTTCCGGCGGCGAACTGCGCGAGCGTCTCGCGGCTTGCGCGCATCTATTCTTCAAGGAGCCAGCCACGTCTTCAAGGAGCGATTCCTATCTTCAAGAGGCTATTCACGATGAACAGACTGTGCGGCTTGTGTCTGCTCGTCCTGTGCGCTGTCGCAGGCGTCCCGGTTTTCGCGCAGCAGCCTCCGCAGGCTACCGAACTCCCCAGCAGCCCCTTTTTTATCAAAAACACCTGGATCATTGGCGGCAAAGGACCTTGGGACTACCTGACGCTGGATGCCGATACCGGTAGGCTGTTCATTGCGCATGGTCGGGTGGTGCAGGTGGTAGATGTGAAAACCGGCACGCTTGCCGGCCAGATCGCCGGACTGCAAGAGGCCCACGCCATTGCCCTGGACTCATCCGGCGAGTATGGATATATCAGCGATGGGCTGGCCGACCAGGTGAAGATCTTTGACCGGCGATCGCTGCAGATTGTGGCCACCGTTGCTACTGGCCCCGGTCCGCAGGCCCTGGTGTTGGATGCGCAAAGCGGGCTGCTGTTCGCCATTTGCACGAACCCGATTGTTGCGCCGCAGCAGCAATCCCCACCCGGCAAGCCGCAGAGCTCTGCCGGCGCGAATGGCAGACCAGTTCCGCGCAACCCCACGGCACAGCGTGGCGGCGACCGCGAAGTCAAAACTTCCATCTCAGTGATCGATGTGGTGGCCCGACGCCACGTGGGTCAAATCCTCATGCCCGGCAAGCTGGGATTTGCGCAGTCGGACGGCAACGGCCAGGTGTTCGTGCTTCTGGTCGATCGCAACCAGGTTGCGCGGCTGGATGCCTCCGCCATTGCAGAACTGCTGCACGTGCATTCCGATGGCGCTGCTTCTAACCCGCCAACGACGGAACCGGACACAGCGGCTGACGGAAGCGCGACTACTATGCTCGACTGGAGCCATGAGACGCGCCCGGCGGAATCTGCCCAGGAGATGATGCGCATTTTCCCTCTTGGCTCCGAGTGCCGCGACCCGCTCAGCCTGGCCGTCGACGGCGCGCACCAACGCCTGTTTGCCGCCTGCAGCAATATGAAGCTCGCGGTGCTCAACTCGGGCACGGGAGAAATGGTCGCGTCGCTGCCCATCGGGCCCGGCGCGGACACGGTGGGCTTCGACGCCAGCCGCGGACTGATCTATACCGCCAACGGGGACGCCCAGGGAACCTTGACCATCATTCATCAGGACGTGACGGACACGTATGCCGAGATCCAAAACCTGGCCACGCGCCGACGCGCCCGCACCATGGCCGTGAACACGGACACCGGCCAGGTGTACCTGGTCACAGACTACATGGGCGTGGACCTGGCTCATCAGGGAGGCATTGGAAGCCTGAAATCGACTCCGGTGGAAGGGAGTTTCCAGGTACTGGTGATCGGCCATTGAACCCGGGCCTGCTGAGCCTGCCGGCTTTTCTTGAGAACTGATTGGATTCTCTTTTATCAATTTCGGTTTGATATCTGCTTCCGAGTGGCAAACTTAACTATGCTCGACTTCATCACGCCGCACGATCTGCCGACTGTGTTGCTCGTTGATGACGATATGGTGAGCCGTGAGGTGATGGCCACCATGCTCACCATGAGCGGCTACTCCGTCCACACGGCCGCTGACGGCACGGAAGCCGTGGCGCTGTTGGCTGCAAAGGGATGTGTCCCAGGCGTCATCCTGATGGATGCGCAGATGCCGGGGTTGAGCGGAATCGAATTAGTCCGGCAGCTACGCGCGCATTGCGACGCTCAACTCTACGTGATCAGCGCCAGCGACCCGACAGATGAGCTGAAGACCGCGGCCGATGGATTCATTCTCAAGCCGTTTCCGCCGGACGCAGTGACAACCCTGCTCGAAAAACTGGCGGCGCAGTCGCGTCCACCGGCGGCAGCGGGCCTCGATCCCCAGGAAACCGTGATCAACCTGTCAACCGTTGTCCAGCTTCGCGAGATGATGAGCGAAGCCGCGCTGCGCCAGATTTTTGAAAGCATCCTCGCCGACCTTGACCGGCGCACTCTTGCGCTTGAGGCAGCGATTGCCAAGGCCGACTGGACCGAGACGCGGCACATTGGGCACGCCATCAAAGGTGGAGCTTCGATGGCAGGGGCTGTGCAAATTGCCCGCCTGGGTGAGTTGATTGAATCCGGCGCGCTCGACCCGGACAGGGCCGCCGCAGGAGTTAACCAATCGGATAACAGCACTGTCATCCTGGCCGATTTGCGTGCCGCCGCATTAAACCTGCAGCGTATGCTGGATGCTGAGTTGAAGCTATAAGCAGCGCAAAGCACAGGAGGTTAGCCGTTCCCGTGGAAAAGCCCATTCGAATTGTACTTGCCGACGATCATCCCGTAGTACGCATCGGTGTGCGCAACATGCTCTCGGAACAAGAGGGCTTTGACGTGGTTGGCGAAGCGACGGACGGCGACGAGGCCATCACGCAGACCCTGGAGCTTGAGCCGGACATTCTGCTGCTCGACCTGCAAATGCCGCGCTTGCCGGGCCTGGAAGCGATGCGCGCCATTATGAATGGCACGCCGACGGTGAAGATTCTTCTGCTCACCTCGACCATCACCACGCAGCAGATTATTGAGGCGCTCCACATTGGCGCGCGCGGGATCGTGCTCAAGGATGCCCTTGCCAGCCACCTGCAGACTTCCATCCGCACCGTCTTCAGCGGCGATTACTGGATCGGCGGCAAGCGCGTGGTCAATCTCGTCTCAGCCTTGCACGACCTGATGCAGCAGGCAGTGGTGCCGCAGCGCAAGACCTACGGCCTGACGCCGCGCGAACTGGAAGTGGTGGGCTGTATTGTCGAAGGCTGCTCGAACCGCGACATCGCGAAGCAGTTTACGCTGAGCGAAGAAACCGTGAAGCGGCATCTCTCCAATATCTTCGATAAGACTGGCGTCTCGACGCGGCTGGAGCTGGCGCTGTTCGCCATTGCGCATCACCTGGTGGAGCCGCAGTAGGCAGATGAGAGTGGGTTCCCAGGCTGATCGCCCAATTTTGCAGTTAATTTTTCCATGAAAGTTTCAGCCCTCGGGTTCAAGTTACCGGCGGCAATCCGTTTGGCGCCGATAACTTCCCGGCGGCTCAGGATCAAGCAGTCTGGGCCCTGGCCCTTGTTCGGAAAGCTTGTCCCAGGGGTTGCGCAATGGGCAAACTTCCAGCGAAAGGCAACCGCAGCCGATGCATCCGTCGAGCTGATCGCGGAGCCGAACCAGCCTGTCGATGCGATCGTTCAACTCGGCCCGCCATTTCACGGACAGTTTTCTCCAGTCCTCGTTTGTCGGCGTCCGTCTGTCCGGCAGGGTCTGCATCGCTTCGCGGATGGTGGCCAGTGAGATGCCCGTGCGCTGCGCCACTCGGATAACGGCAATGCGGCGCAGAACTTCGCGCGAAAAGCGGCGCTGATTCCCTTCGTTTCGCCTGCTCTTGATCAATCCCGCCGACTCGTAAAAATGGAGAGTGGATACAGCCACACCGCTGCGCGCCGCAACCTCTCCTACTGTCAATTCCGTGGAAAGCCCCTCGTGCCTGGATGTTTTCATCGTTTTTCTTCTTGACCTCAAGTTAACTTTAGGTTGTACTCTTTCTCCATAACTATTTCAAACTCGGAGGCAGTCGAAGCCATGGACGGAAAAATCAGAGTTGGGCTTATTTACGGAAGCACGCGCCAGGGCCGCTTCTGCGACAAAGTGGCTGGGTGGGCCGCCGAACAGATTGCGGGTAACGAAAAATTCCTGCTCGACATCATCGATCCCGCGGCCACGTCTCCCGACGGAGAGGCGCATCTGGAAGGAAACCACGGAGCAGCTTCACTGCGGCAGCTCATCGGCCAGGCTGAGGCGTTTGTGGTGGTGACGCCAGAGTATAACCATGGATACCCCGCGCCGCTGAAATCTCTTATCGATTCATTTGGCGCAGAGTGGCAAGCCAAGCCGGTGGCGTTCGTCTCCTACGGCGGCGTCTCAGGCGGACTCCGCGCCGTAGAGCAATTGCGCCTGGTGTTTGCGGAACTGCACACGGTAACGATCCGCGATGCGGTCAGCTTTGCCGGGGCCTGGGAGCAGTTCGACGATGCCGGGAAGTTGTTAGAGCCGGAACGGCCGTGCCGGTCGATGGCAACCATGCTGGCTCGCTTGCATTGGTGGGCGGTGGCGCTGCAGAACGCCCGCGATAGCGTGCCCTACACGACCGCTGCTTAGAGCCTATTCTTCGCTTTTATGCGGGCAGCGCTGGAACGATGCAACGGCGCATTGCGTTGACATTTCTGCTGAGATCTTTGCCGCGTTCTTTCGCTCTTGACGACATAAATGCTACTTTGGAGCGACTACGGATTTTCGTCGGGCCGCAGCGTCTGACGAAACCGGACTGCCGATTCCAGTTTGTGAACTGGCAGCAAAGCCGTGAGATGAGATTTATTCTTGTGCCTGGATGCGGGATTTTTATTTCGCTCAAGCGCCAACGGAAGGACCGCGCGGAGCGGCTGAAAAGACCTTGCTCTGCGCTTGATTCAGGGATTTCTTCTTGATGGAATGGGGGAAAGCCGAATGGAAATGGATCGAATTGAGCAGCGCGCCAAAGCCGGAAGTTTCCGGCTGGAGACGGTCTGGCAGGATCTTCGTTACGCGGGCCGCCAGTTGCGGCGCAACCCGGGCTTTGCGCTCACCGCGATCCTGACTCTCTCGCTGGGCATCGGCGCCAGCACGGCCGTTTTCAGCGTAGCCTACGGCGTCCTAATCGATCCGTTCCCTTATAAGGACGTCCATACGCTGGCCACTCCCAGCCTGTGCTCGCCTGAGTTCAGCCAATGCGGCTGGCGCGAGTACACTCCTCAGCAGTTCAATGAAATCGCGCAGCAGACGGACATTTTCAGCGGCGTAACGGCGTCCACTATCAGCGACGTTGTGCTGACGGGCGAAGCGGAACCGCAGCGGCTGCGCGGCAATTACATTACGCCCAATACTTTCAATGTGCTGGGCGTGCAGCCACTGCTGGGCCGCGGCACGCGCGAGGACGATGTGCTGCCCAATCACCAGGAAGTGGCTCTGCTGAGCTATCGCTACTGGCAGGCGCACTATGGCGGCAGCCCGTCGATTCTGGGACGAACGCTCAACTTCTCCGGGCATCCGCGGACAATTATCGGCGTGATGCCGCCGCGTTTTTTGTGGCGTGGAGGGGATGTTTACCTGCCCATCCAGATGACGAACGACTATGAAGTGGACGGGCAGCGCTATTTTGCGCTGGTTGGCCGCTTGAAGCCTGGCGTGACCGAGGCCCAGGCGACGGCGGAACTGAAGCCGATCTTCGATGACTTCTCAAAGACCGCGCCGCGCATCTTTCCGAAGACTCTGCGCGTGGGTATTCTGACATTCGATGAGATGTTCAAGTCAAACCTGGCGAGCACGCTTGACCTTTTGCTGGGCGCGGCGTTCGTGCTTCTGTTTATCGCCTGCGTGAATGTGTCGAGCCTGCTGCTGGCACGCGCCGTGAACCGCGAGCGCGAATTTGTGGTGCGGGCCGCGGTGGGTGCATCGCGGCCGAGACTGATCCGCCACGCGCTGACGGAATCGCTGCTGCTGGCGTTGACCGCGATGCCGCCGGCGCTGGCGTTTGCCTATGCGGGCCTGAGAGCGACGCTGCGGATTGTGCCCACGGAAACCATCCCCGATGAAGCCGTGATTACCATGAACGTTCCGGTGCTGCTGTGCTCGCTGGGCATTGCGCTGCTGACGGTAGCGATTTTCGGATTAGCGCCGGCGTGGCATAGCGCGAGCCCCCACCTGGCGGCGGCGCTGAATCGGATTCGCTCGTCTGGCGGACGGGCGCAGCGGCGCTTGCTGAGCGGCTTTGTGGTGACGGAGGTTGCCCTGTCACTGGCACTGCTGATGCTGGCCGGGCTTATGGTGCGCTCGCTGATTGCGGTGGAAAGCGTGCCGGTGCCGTTTGCGCCGGACAGCACGCTGATGATGCGCCTGCCGCTGGCGGAGGCGCACTATCCCACGGCGGAGAGCCGGTCGATTTTCTTTCGCGATCTGTTGGACCGCGTACGCGCGGTTCCCGGCGTAACCACGGCTACCGTGGATGCGGCTTTTCCTTTTATGGACATGTACGGCGAGCATGTGCAGATTGGCGGAGAGCCGGTGGACAAACGCGTGGTGTCGCTGCACCTGACCAGTCCGGAGTTTCTTGTGCTCTCCGGCAGAACCATGCTGCAAGGGCACTTTATCGATGCGCGCGAAATTTCCGCGCAGTCGCACGATGCGGTGATTTCGGAAAACTTCGCGCGCCGCTACTTCCCCGGCGAAAATGCCGTGGGGCACGCGATTCATCTTCCTGAGTTCAAACCCGACGGCAAGAACAAGCTCACGGACGATGCATTCACGGTCGTCGGCGTGATGAGCGACTTGCCTTTCTTTGTGGACGCCCGAGAAAACTATCCGCATATTCTGCTGCCGTATACGGTGGCGCCCGCGGCGGCGAGCATCCTGATGGTTTCAACGGCTCTGCCCGCGGATGAGCTTATCAACCCGGTGCGGCGCACGGTTTACTCGATCGACAAAGACCAGCCAATTGTGGACGCGATGACTCTGCGCCAGATGCTGGATGTGTATGGCTATGCGGGGCCACGATTTTCTCTGGCGCTGTTTGGGACGTTCGCGGCGGCCGCGCTGCTGCTGGCTCTGGTGGGGATCTACGGCGTGCTGTCATTCATCACGTCGCAGCGCACGCAGGAGATTGGCATTCGCATGGCGCTGGGCGCGAACCGCACGCAGGTGATGTGGATGGTACTGCGGCAGGCGTTGATGCTGGCCCTGCTGGGCGTGGCTGCGGGGCTTCCGCTCGCGTTTATGGCGGGCCGATTCTCCAAAGGAGAGCTGGTTCAAACTTCGCAGCACGATCCGCTGGCGCTGCTTGCGGCCATCTGCATTCTGCCGCTGCTGGCCGTGGCGGGAACGTATTTGCCGGCACGGCGGGCTGCGAACATCAATCCGGTGACGGCGCTACGCGCCGACTAGTACCGCGACCGGGTGGATCGATAGTCTCCCAGGTCTCAAACGCGAGACCTGGGGCACCCACAGTTTGAGGTTGAATTACAAAATCACATGGGCGCGGTACTAGCAACAGATCACAACGATGGAGTCTTCCTCAATGAAGATCGCTTTTCTGGGTCTGGGTAAAATGGGCACGCCGATGGCGCGGCGTCTGCTTGAAGCGGGCCATCAACTCACGGTATGGAACCGCACATCGGAGCGCGCTCAGCCGCTCCTTGCCGCAGGCGCCGCGCTGGCAGCTACGCCGGCTGAAGCGGCGCAGAACGCAGACGCCGTACTCACCATGCTCTTTGACGATGCGGCCCATGAGGAAGTGCTTTTCGGCGGTGAGGGCGATTCGGCGTCAGGCGTGCTGAATGCGTTGCGGCCCGGCGCGCTGCACATCGCGCTCTCCACCATCAGCGTCGCACTCTCCGAGCGCCTTACCGCTGAGCACGCACGCCGCAAACAGCTCTTTGTGGCCGCGCCGGTCTTCGGCCGCCCGAATGTGGCAGAGGAGGGACGTTTGTGGATTGCCGCGGCAGGCGCGGATGACGCCGTGGCGGCTGCTCGGCCTCTACTTGAGCCGCTTGCTCGCGGAATCTCGGTGATTGGCACGGAACCGAGCCAGGCGCACGCGCTCAAGCTCGGTGGAAACTTCCTGATCAGCGCCATGATTCATTCACTCGGCGAATCGTTCGTCTACGCCGCTGTGCATGGCATCGATCCTGAGGTCTTTCTTGAAACCGTCAACAGCGCGCTGTTTCAGTCGCCGTTCTACGCCGCGTATGGCAAGGTAATGCTGCACCCGCCAAGAGAGCCCGGCGCGACGATTGACCTTGGCGCGAAAGACCTGCGCCTGCTGCGCGAAGCCGCTGCCGCGCGCCACACTGCGCTTTCGCTTGCCGACAGCCTGGCCGAAGTGTTTGCCCAGGCGCAGCAGTCGGGGTTGGCAGGCGAGGATTGGGCCGTTGGCCAATACCGCATGGCACAGCGGCGAGGCAAAGCTCATTGACCGGCGAGGTTTTCCGCTTAGCTCTGACCTCTGAATCCTAACCCCCGATCTCTGCTTTGGCACTTTAAGATAGAAATATGAACCTGAACGGAAAGATCGTCTTCATCACCGGGGCCAGTTCCGGAATTGGCGCGGCCACAGCATTGGCCTTTGCCGCCGAGGGAGCGCGGTTGCTGCTGGCGGCGCGACGCACCGATAAGCTGGCCGAAGTGGCCTCGGTGGCACTGGAGCGCGGGGCGCAGGCGGTCCACTCGATCAACCTGGACGTGCGACATTCCCGCGTTGTCGAAGAGACCATCGGCGGTTTGCCGCCGGAGTGGGCGGAGATTGAGATTCTGGTAAATAACGCCGGCTTGAGCCGCGGACTCGAGAAGCTCTACACCGGGAAAATTGACGACTGGGATGAGATGATCGACACCAACGTGAAGGGACTGCTCTATGTCTCGCGGGCCGTGGTTCCCGGGATGGTGGCGCGCGGGCGCGGGCACATTGTTAATCTTGGGTCAACGGCCGGCGAGATGACCTACCCCAACGGGGCTGTCTATTGCGCCAGCAAGGCTGCCGAACGCGCAATCAGCGACGGCCTGCGCGAGGACCTGCTGGGAACGCCGATCCGCGTGACCAGCATCGACCCGGGAATGGTGGAGACAGATTTCAGCCTGGTGCGCTTCCACGGGGATGAGGGGCGGGCCGCCAAGGTTTACAAGGGACTGACGCCGCTTGCGCCTGCGGATATTGCCGATGCGATTGTATGGGCTGCGAGCCGGCCGGCGCACGTAAACATTGCCCGCGTCAGCCTGACTTCCATCCACCAGGCCAATTCGTTACTCTTTCATCGTGAGAGTTAGCATCGAGAGGCTTAGGGATGCACTCCGGAAACGAGACGGCTACCCCATTGCCTCGATTTGTGCCTCGATTTGCGCCAGGGCCGCTTCTAATGCTGCGCGCCGCGCCGGGTTCGAGGTTCTCTGCGAGAGGATGTTTTCCCGCTGCAGGTTCAGTGCTTGCTTCTGCCGTTCCCTTACGGTGCGAACCTGGTCGGCCGCACGTCGCTGGTCTTCGCTCACAAACTCGTTGCCTGCGTTGACCTCAGGTTGCTGCAGCGCATTTGCCATCTGTTCCTCCACGGATTTACTTTCCCAACCACGAGCCATATCTTCATTCTACGGGGCTTTGTTCAAAATGCATCCCCTGAACAGCAAGTTCATCTACACGGAAGTCTGGAGCACCAGTTATGCGCGTATGGCAGATTTCATCGTTCGGCATTGATTCTTTGGAGTTTGCAGAGCGGCCCACCCCCTCGCCGGGAGCCGGCGAAGTGCTCGTCAAAGTGCATGCTATTTCTTTCAACTACCGCGATCTGCTGGTGGTAAAAGGCATCTATAACCCGAAATTGAAGCTGCCGCGCGTGCCTGTGTCGGACGGGGCGGGCGAAGTGGTGGCCGTAGGCGACGGCGTGACGTTTTGGAAGCCCGGCGACCGCGTGGCCGCCATCTTCATGCAGAACTGGCTCGACGGGCCGCCCACCGCGGTGAAATCGCGCCGCGCACTGGGAGGCGACATCGACGGGATGCTGGCGGAGTACGTTGTGCTCAAGGAAACCGGCCTGGTCGCCATTCCGGAGCACCTCAGCTTTCAGGAAGCGGCTACGCTGCCCTGCGCCGCCGTCACGGCCTGGAATGCGCTGTCAGTGGGCGACCTGAAACCCGGATCAACGGTTCTTATCCAGGGAACGGGCGGCGTGGCAATTTTTGCCTTGCAACTGGCGCGGTTGCGTGGAGCGCGCGTGCTGGGCATTTCCAGCAGCTACGAAAAGCTGGAGCGGGCTTACTCGCTGGGACTGGACGCGGGACTCGAATACAAAGAAAACCCGGAGTGGGACCGCTGGGCGATGGACGAGACCGGCGGCCAGGGCGTGGATCTGGTGGTTGAAGTGGGCGGTCTGGCGACGCTACCGCGCTCGCTGCGCGCCCTGCGCATTGGCGGCACGATCGCCCAGGTCGGCGTGCTCACGGGAGCCACGGATCCCACAGCCTTCCCGATCAATACCATCCTCCACAAGCAGGTGCGCATGCAGGGGATTTATGTCGGCTCGCGCAAGGACTTCGAGGATATGAATAAGGCCATCTCCCTTGCTGTGCTGCGCCCGGTGGGCGAAAATTTCCATTGGTCGCAGGCGCGGGAAGCTCTGGCGCGGATGGAAGAAGCCTCGCACTTTGGCAAGCTGGTGCTGACGGTGGGGTAACAATCCTGCTTAGACGAACGAATCTGTCTTCTCGGAGTACTGGTCGCGGAGGACTCGGCGGAGCACCTTGCCGGTGTGATTCTGCGGCAGGGCTCCGGGCTCGATAATCCAGATGCGACGCGGGGCTTTATAGGGCGCGAGGTTCTGCCGGCACCAATCCATCAACTCGCTGTCGCTGGCCTGGGAGCCTTCGCGCAGCTCGATGACGGCTACGGGAATTTCGCCTTTTTCGGCGTGGGGCACGCCGAAGGCGGTTGCGCGGGCCACTGCGGGATGGGCCGCGATGGCCTCTTCCAGTTCGCGGACGTAGACGGAGTAGCCGCCGGATTTGATGACGTCTTTCATGCGGCCGACGAGGCGGATGAGGCCGAGGCGATTGCGCGTGGCCAGGTCGCCGGTGCGCAGCCAGCCGTCCGCGGTGAGCAGGCTGTGGACCTCGCCTTGGGCCTTCGCACTTCTCTCGCTGTTGATAGCGTCCTTCCAGTAATGCGGCGCGAGGCCGCGGCGGCGAATCTGACACTCGCCTGTTTGACCGGAGGGAACGATGCGGCCGTTTTCATCGGCGATGCGGATGTGGAAAGGAGGCACGGCAAAGCAAAGATCGCCGCTGCCAGGCAGAAAAGAGAATTCGATACCCATCATGGCCAGGCCGCCGAGTTCAACCATGCCGTAGCCGTTCACGAGTACGGGAGGGATGCGGCGGCCGAAGGGCAACCAGGTCAAAGCTCCGAATTGCCGGAGCCGTTGACGCACTTCGGCGGGCAGGTGATCGCTGGCGGAGAGCCACAGACGCACGCTCTTGAGACGCGCAGGTTCGGGGTTGCTGTTGACCAGGCGTGCGAACATGGTGGGCACGCCAACCACGGCGGTGACGCCGAAACGCTCGGCGAGATCGAGCACGCGGGCTACGTCAAAGCGATCGAGGAAACAGCCGCGAATGCCGGCCATGAGGCCATAGAGCGCAATGCTGACGGCCATGATATGAGACCAGGGCAGCGCGACGAGGGCAAGGTCTTTGGGGCCGAGAAACAGGCCGGCAATGACCGTGGACGCACGCGCGCCGAGCAGCGCGCGGCTGGAAAGCGCAGCGCCTTTGGGAAAGCCGCTGGTGCCGGAGGTATGAAAAACGGCGACTGTCGCGGATGGATCGAGGTTGGCTGGCGGGAACGAAGGGCCGGAGTGGGAACCGGCGACAGGAGGGCGCAGAAATCCTTCCAGCGTCTGCGGCTCCTCATCCGATTGAATCCAGGTGTACACATTGAGCGCCTGGCGGTCTGCGATATTGCGCTCGAAGACGGCTGTGTCTGTCACCATGATTTCCGTGCCGCTGTCGGCCAGGATGCGGCGCACCTCGGCCAACGTGAGCATGGGGTTGAGCGGCACGGCGATGCCGCCGGCACGAATGACCGCCAGGAACCAGAGGAAGCAGAGCCGGTCGTTCGTTCGATAGATGGCGACGGGCTGGCCTGGAACGAGCGCGACGGTGCTGCGGAGAAAAGCATCGAGGGCGCAAATGTCGGCGTGCAGATCGGCGAGATGGCGCGGGCCGCTCTCTTCCACCGAGACTTCACAATTTCCATTGCGGCGCAACAACTCGTCGACGAGATTGGCGACGGTGACAGAGCGGTCACGTGAGAGCCAGAAACGCCGCAGGATATTCATTGGGCGGGAACGGGCTTGCGGCCCCAGTCGCTGGCGACGCAGTAATGGAAGAGGCGGTCGAGGTAGTCGAGCACCGGCGGCGGGCACAATCCGGCGGGCGCAAGCAGGCGTTCGGCGTTGGCGGTGTCAAACTGCATGCGCATGGTGAAGTAATCGCGATAGGCGCGGCCATCGCGCAGCACGCGGCGCTTGCGTCCCCATAAGGCCATGAACAGCAGCGGACGCACGGCGGCAAAGAAGAGCCTGGGGTCTACATAGCGGGCTTCGGGCGCGTTGAAGTACTCCGCTGCGCGGCGGGCGATTTGCTGAATGGTGGCGCTGCCGCACGGGCCGGCGCAGAGATGGACCACGCTGCCGAGGGCTGCCTGATCAAAAGTCAGGCGCGCCACTGAAGCGGCGACGAAATCCACGGGCACAATATCGAGCACGGCATCTGGATAGCCGGGAACCGTGCGCCACAGGCCGCGCGCATAGATCTTCAGCGGCCAATACATCATTTTGAAACTGGAGGTGACGCCGGTTTGCGAATCGCCCACGATGATGCTTGGACGCAAGATCACGCCGGGCAGCGACTCAAGGCGGGTGCGGACCAGCGCCTCGGCCTCGGCCTTGGTTTGCTCGTAGGTGTTGCGATAACCCTGGCCAACGGCGAGTTCGCTTTCGCGCACCAGGTCTGACCGTTCACCGGCCACATAGGCCGTGCCCACGTAGGCCAGGCTGCGCAACTGGGGCGCGGCGGCGGCGAAGTCCAACACGCGGCGCGTGCCTTCGACGTTGATGCGGCGGGCTTCTTCAAGCGAGTGATCGAAACGAACGGTGGCGGCGGAGTGAATGACGCGGGTCGTCTCCGCGGAAAGCTGCGCGTAGGTTGCGGAGTCAAGACCGCAGTTGGGTTGCGAGACGTCGCCGGAATGGACCTGGATGCGATGGCGCTCGGCCGCGGGCACAATTGCATCGGCGCGCTGCTGGCTGGATTGACTGTGATTGGGACGAATGAGCAGCGCCAGCGTGGCGTGCGGCTGACGAGCCAGCAGTTCGCTCACCAGCCGCGCGCCCAGAAAGCCGGTTGCGCCGGTGACAAAAATGAGTTCTTCGTTCATCACTCGGAGGGTAACCTCAGTACGCTTGCAAGTCGCGGTAGAAACCAATGAGCTTTGGCTGCAAGCGGGGGCGTGGAAAGTCCTGGACTAGTATAGCCCGGTGGAACATGATGGGCAGGCATGTGACATTTCGATAGCTCGCCGGTCGATTCGTCCCAAAATGGCGCTAAACCCTCCTGAAATGAACCGTGCATTTTTCGTCTTCGGGTGTCTTATAAACTAGAGAGAGCGTTGAAGCATCTAAGTTGGGTTAAGCCCTTTCAGGTAACGCGGACGCTAAGCAACCCGGAAATCCCGCTTCAAGGAAGAATCGGAATCTTGCCGTACGCCGCACAAACCGCAGCCGACCAATTGCGCCTCGCGCGCAAGTCCGGCGATGCGTGTGGAGACCGCCCTATGCGGCGCAGACTGACGCTTCGCCTGGCCGCCGTTCTTCTGCCGCCGGTACTGCTGGCCGTGGCGGGTTGCGCGGGCGGCCCGGTTACGGCGGACCCCTCCAACGCCAGTTTCAGCATCAGTCCCGGCACCGGCTCCATCGATACCAATTGCACCGGCTGCAACACGACCAGCAAGCAGGGAACATCCGTGGAGCAGTTTACGGCCACGCTCGCCGGCGGCGGCCCAGCGCCGGTTAAGTGGTCGGTTTCCGGCGGTGACTCCAATAGCGGACCGGGCACCATAAGCGCTGCCGGGCAATACACGCCGCCGAGCTATCTGACCGCCGATCGCGTGCAGGTGGTGGTTACCGCAACCATGAACACCGGCGCCGCAGTGGCTACGGCCGTAATAACAGTGACGCCGGGTTTCCTGCAGCCGCTCACGCCGGAGAACGCGGCGCTGGGCGCTAATGGCCAGGTTACGGTGACGGGCATCCTGGCTGAGGCGGGCGGCCAGGACGGGATTTCATTCGCGCTGTCGGGTTCCGCAAGCGGTTCGAGCGGCGGGCAGGGAACGCTGAGCACGACAAGCTGCCAGCGCCCGGCACAGGCATTCACATCGTGCTCCGTCACATACGCGGCACCGGCCTCGATTGCGTCGACTGGCGTGACGTACGTGGTGGCTACGGTGGGGAATTCGTCTTCAAGAACCGCGGCCGATCTGTTGCTGAACACGGCCGGAGTTGCCAGCAATCCCGCGTCGCACCAGGCGGAACAATTGAGTCCCGCTGAGCTTGGCTCCTCAGGCGGCAACAACAACGATTACGATACACAGGGCAACCAGGTTTCCGATTGCTGCGGAGGTACGCTGGGTTCGCTGGTTCAAGACAGCAGCGGCCGCCAGTACCTTCTGAGCAACAACCACGTGCTGGCGCGCAGCGACCAGGCCAGCGTGGGCGACACCATCATTCAGCCGGGGCTGATCGATAACAATTGCACGCCCTACGGCGACGGGCCGGGTACAACGCCGGTGGGGTCGCTGACGGGATGGCTGTCGCTCAGTTCCAATGCCACCAATGCGGACGCGGCCATTGCGCAGGTGGCGTCGGGCGCAGTGGACCCCACGGGGAGCATCCTTGAACTGGGTACGCGGCAGGCGGATGGCACGTTGGGCGCTGCTCCTCCGGGCGTGTCTTCGACAGGCGGCAAGGGCGAGGCTGCAACGCTCGGTTTAACGGTTGCCAAAAGCGGACGGACAACCGGACTCACGTGCGCCAGCATCTCCGCACTTAACCTCGATGTGAACGTCGATTACTTCACCGACTGCGCCGAGACCAAGCCCTACCTGACCAAGACTTACACCAACCAACTGGCCATCAGCGGCAACCAGTTCAGCGATGCGGGCGACTCCGGCTCGCTGGTTGTGGATACGGCCGATGCCGAACCGGTGGGCCTGTTTTTTGCCGGCGGGACGGACGCATCCGGTATAAGCCAGGGCGTGGCCAACCCCGTGGCAGACGTGCTGAGCGAGCTGAACACGCAAGTGGGCGCGGGAGCAAGCTACTCTTTTGTGGGCACGGCCGACCACGGCGTGAGTTGCCTCAACTACGGCGATAACACGGTGAACGCGGCGCAGGCGCGCACCTTGAGCGACGCGGAGACGGCGCGCACGCAGCAGGCCCTGGCGCAGGCACGGCTGCTGGTGAATCCGTCAGTGGGTATCCTGGGCGTGGCCACGGGCAAAAGCAGCGACCATCCCGGCGAGGGCGCTGTGATTCTTTACGTGGATGAAAACTTGCCCGCGACCGCGCTGGCGGCCGTGCCGACAACGGTGGAAGGCGTGCGCACGCTGGTGATTCCCACCAATGCCCACGCGGTGGCCGTTGGTTCGGCGCCACAGACTCCTTTTGAAGCCGGCTCCGCAAGCGCGCAAACGCTGCCTGCCGCGGCTTTGAGCCAGGCTATCGCTACTAAACAGGCGACGGCGCGCAGCCTGATGCAGCAGAATACGGCTTTCTTCGGCGTTGGAGTGGGTCAGAGTCTCGACAATCCCAAGGAAGCGGCCCTGGTGATCTACGTGGACCGCAAGAAGGTTCCTGCGCAACTGCCTGCAGTTGTGCATGGACTGCGCACGCGCTACGTGCTCATGGACAGGCTGCATGTGACGCGGTCGTACGCAGCGGCGACGCAATCTAAATTGCATTGCATGCCCCATGCGGCGACGGAAAAGACTGGGAACTTCGATCCGCTCAGCTTGGCCAGGCCGAGATCGTTGAACTTCAACTGAGCAGATTGAGCTGTTGTTACGGCGTGTTTCAAAAATGGCGGCCGTATCTGAGTTGAGATCCCTCAGGGGTTAAAACCCCTTTCATTCCGGCCGTTTTCGGCACGACTGAAGTCGTGCCCTGTTACAAGGCGGATTTTTGAAACACGCTGTAGAGTATTTCGACTTTGAGCTTATTCCTCAGCTGGGCCTGTGCTCACTCCACTGGACGGGCCTTGCCGTCGCGCAGGCTTTGGTCGATGATCGACTTCATCTTGAGGTTGTTCTCCTGGCCTAACTTACCCTGCTGCGCACCGAGTTTGCCCTGCTCCGCGCCGAGTTTGCCTTGCTGTTCGCCCAGCTTGCCTTGTTGTTCGCCCAATTCACCTTGCTTTGCTCCTATTTGGCCTTGCAATTCGCCCAGGCGGCCCTGAATGGCACCGATCTTGCTTTCGATGTCACCAATCTCGTCCTGGCTCACGGTGCTTCCCTTCTTGGCTTCCAGCTTGGCCACGGCCTCGTTCAGTTTGGCCATTTGCTCGGAGATGTCGGGCGTGGGAACGCTGGCCTGCTCCTGTTTGCGGCCCAACTCTTCCTGCTGGTGGCCGAGCGCTTCCTGCTGCTTGCCGAGAACCTCCTGCTGGCGGCCTAGCTCCTCCATGGGTTTGTAGAGGTCTTCAATATGAGCCACGGTCGCGGCATCATCGACAAAGTAGGGCTTACCGTCGCGCATGAACCAGAGAAACTTTCCATCGGCCGCCAGCTTGCGGGCCTTGTCGATGGAGGCTTTGTTCTGGTCGTTCCATTCCCCGGAAAAGGTGACGTTGTCGTTGGAATCGTGGTTGGAATCTTTGATCAGAGCCCATGAGTCTCCGTCGGAGGAATAGGAGTAGGAGTAGGAGGAGCCGCGGCTCAGGGACATGGTTTTTCCGCCCGCATTGGCGCTGACGGTGCTCGAGTCCTGCGCGTCGGCCATGACCACCATGTTGTTGTCGGCTGCGTCGTGAATTTCGATGTACCGGGGCGGAACCGGAGGAACAGATGCGACCACCGGAACTGCTGCTGGCGCTGGGACGGCGGCCGGCGCGGCAACTGGACCAGCAATTGGAGCAACGGCTGGAACTTCAGGCGCGGCAGGAGCCAGATCGGCGGGCGGTTCCGGAGCGGATGGAACAGCCGCAGGCGCTGGAGACGGACTGGGGGCCACGGCCGGAGAAGGCGGCGCGGGGACAGCCTGGACGGATGAGGCGGCCTCCACGCGGACGAGCGCCGTGCCCGCAAAGAGCGCCACGGGAACGAGCAACACCGCCAGCAACAGACGAAGACGGCTGCCGGTAAAGGCCTGACGGAAACTGGCTTCATTCAGAAGCCGCTCAATGCGATCGGAAAGATTCGTGGTGCGGGCCATGGCAACTCCTATTGCGGTTGGGCGCGGCAGAGCCGCGAATTCAAGTAGAACCTGGGCGTAAGAGGCGCGGCTTTGAGCCTCGTCCAGGGCGGCACGGTCGCTGATGGCCTCGCCTAGATCGGACAGTTTGCGCGTCAGCCACCAACCGAGCGGGCTGAACCAGAACACGGCTGCATAGAGACCGGCCAGCAGTTGCAGATAAAAATCTCCCTGACGAATATGCGCGCGCTCATGAGCGAGCACGATACGCAGCTTCTCCGCGTCCCACTCCAGGCAATCTACCGGTAAAAGCACGCCGGAACCGATGGTGACCGGAGAGGACACGGCCGGACTGAACCGCATACGCAGCCCAAGCCCTGGCTGAGACTTGTCCCCCTGCGCTTGCCGCGGCACGAACGGCTCGGCGGCGAGCCACATCCGCAATGCCGTGGCAACGCCATAGGCCATGCGGGCCAACAGCAACAGGCAGACGGCGAGATAGAAAAACCCGGCGAGCGTTCCCGGCCGAAGCAGCCCGGAATCTGCAGTCCATTGGCCGACGCGGGCGAAGATGGAGGCTTGGGTTCCGACGGCTGCGTGAGGCTGAATGACCACTTGAGTTGGGGCTGCGGATTGGGTCCTGTCTGAAGGATTGAATTCGGACCTGGAGATTACCGGCGCGGGGTAGCGGTCACCGACGTTCGGCTCAGGCTCGGACGCGGGGACGAGCCGTGCCTGGGGTGCGGCTACCAAGCGCTCTGCGTGCGTGGACAAGAGCAGAGCGTCTTGAAGGGGCAGCGATTTTGTCGTCATACGCCAGGACGTCACGGGTAAACGGAACGCCATCGATGCCGGCAGAATCTGCCAGCGCATGACCAGAGGCATGGCCACCGCGGAGGCAAGCACCAGGCCCCAGACGATCTTCTGCGCCAGCACGTTGCTCACGCGGAGGATGCGCAATCCGGCCCAGACGGCGAGGGCCACCAGCAAGGCGCGCAGTGCGGCTTCAATCAATACGGGAATCATCGTTTCCCTCCTCTTTGTGCCTGGATTTGGGCTTCTGCCGGGTGTTTGGGGTCGGCTGCGCTTTTCTGCGCCAGGGCGATGCGCTCGGCCAATCGCTGCAGTTCCGCTTTGTCCAGCACCTTTGAATCGACCATGCCCACCAATAGCGCCTCGACGGACCCCTCACAGAACCAGTCGACGATGCGCCTGACGGCGCGGCCGGCTACGCGTTGGCGGGTCTGCGCGGGCCGATAGACAAATGTGCGATCTTCGACCGAATGCGCCAGGTAGCCCTTTTCTTCCAGGCGGCGCAGGACGGTGCGAATAGTGGAATCCTTGAGCGGACGGCCCAGTTCCTCGCGCACCTGCTCGGCGTTGATGGCGGCTCTTCGCCACACGATGGAAAGAATGCTGCGTTCCAGTTCGCCTAGTTCCGCCGGATCGTGCCCAGTTGGAGTGTTACTCTTCATAGTGTTACTGACTGTAACACAAAGGAACGGCGAGCATGCAAGTTCTTTTTGAGGATATTTTTTTACGGGCATTGTTTGCCCTTCACGCCAGCGTCAGGATTTTATATCCCCGATTGCGGCCGGCTATTGAACTTGTTCAGACGAACGAGTAAGAAAATAGACCATCATGCCTCTCCTCTATCTAAGCCGCCCGATGGAAAGGCTCGATTTTTGGTCGCTTCTTCTGCGATGCCTGCCACATATCGAAGTCGGTTTGCAACTCATACCAGATTGCACCGTGCGTTCCAAGCGCAGCGGAAAGACGCAAGGACATATCGGCAGAGATGCCTGCCTTGCCGTTGAGCACGCGGGAAAGGGCTGCGCGAGAAACCTGCAAATGCCTTGCGGCAGTGGTTACGTCGATCTCTCCCAGGAATTCCCGAAGCACTTTGCCTGGGTGTGGCGGGTTGTGCATTCGCATCATGTCTTTTCTCCTAGTGGTAATCCCGATAGTCAACGAGAATCACGTTCTCGTTCTCAAAAGCGAAGGTCAATCGCCAGTTGCCGTTCACCTTCACTGCCCAGTGATGTTTTAGAGCGCCACGCAACGGGTGTAAGACCCAACCTGGGGCATCCATATCGTTTGCGGTCTTCGACCTGTTCAACTGGAACAGTTGAACCGACAGCTTGGCTGCGTGCGAAGGCTGAATGCCAGCTTTGCTTCCGGTAGCGAAAAAGTTCTCGATTCCGGCGTGCCGGAAGCTCTTGATCATGTGTATAGTGGAGCGCGTCACGCCTCAGAAGTCAAGGAAAATCCCGAGATCGGCATTACGCGTGGCACCATGCTTTCGGCTTGCGCCTGAGCACTTCCCCTTTTGCGAATTGGCCCTTCACATGTCCGTTGCGGCGACCGAGACCTGTTTTTGAGGAATCGTCAGATTGGGATCATCGGGGATGAATATCTCAAAGACGGTTCCGGAGGTCAGGCCCTCGAGCGCGGTGCGGCTGCGCACATGCACCAGACCGCGATGCTTCATGATGATCTCGTGGCTCACCCACAGGCCAAGCCCTGTGCCGGTAACTTCCTTGGTGGTGAAGAAGGCCTCGAAGACGCGGTCGCGAACCGAAGGCTCCATGCCGGTGCCGGTATCGGCTACCACGAAGCGGACACCCGCGTGCTCCGGATCTTTCCAGTTATGCGAGCGCCGCGCGCGCACCAGCAGACGGCCGCCGGCCATGGTGGCGTCAATGGAGTTGCCCACCAGGTTGGCAAACACCTGGCGCAGCTCTCCGGAGAAGCAAAACAGGTCCATCTCCTCGTCGTAGTCCCGCTCTACCTGGATGTTGAGCGTGTTCAGGCGGCCGCGATAAAGCGTCAGCACTGAGCCAAGCAGTTCTCCCATGTTGGCGCGCGTGGGCAGCGTGGACTGGCGATAGAAGCGCAGCGTTTGCTGCGTGATCTCAGAGATGCGCTTGGCTTCATGCTCGGCCATCACAACGTAATTCAAGGCCGGCTCTTCCAACTGGCTGAAGTTGCGCAGCAAGAAGAGCAGGTTGGTGATGGCTTCAAGCGGGTTGTTAATCTCGTGCGCGATGGAGGCAGCAAGACGGCCGGTGGCTGCGAGTTTCTCGGTTTTGCGCAGCGCATCTTCACTGCGCTTGCGGTCGCTGGCGTCCAACACAATAACACCGACCCAGCGCACCTGATGGGGATTGGTGCGCACCGGATAGGCGCTGGCAAGCCAGGTCCAGGGTTGGCCGGTTTTGATGCTTTGGCCGGTCAACTCAAGATTGCGCACCGGCTCCTCGGATGCAAAAACGCGGAGCACCGTGTCTTCCAGTTCCTGGGCGACGGTTTGCACGAGAAGCTCGGGCAACGTGCGTCCCAAGTGGCGGCTCAGGCTTATGCCGGTCATGTCCGCAAATACCTGATTGACGCGAACAAACCTGCAGCGGCGATCAAAGAAAGCCAGGCCGATGGGCGCGTTGGCGAGCATGGAATCGAGCAGCGAGAGGGTGTCGTTGAGACCGGAGCGCTGCTCGGCGAGCGAGGCCACCATGCGGTTGAATGCCTCGACCAGATCTCCTATCTCGTTGTGCATGGCGACGGGCAAAGGAAAGTTGCCGCTATCCTCGGGTGAGTTCATCAGCGCCCGCGTACCCCTGCGCAGGATGGCCAGGGGGCGCGATATGGAGCGGGCCATCCACCAGACCAGCAGGGCTGAAGCCACGATCCATACGGAACCAAAGATGACCGTGCTGCGCAAAACCGAGTCCAACTGTTGAAAGTCCCAGTTGCGATCGGATTCCACCCACGCGAAGCCGCGCAACTCAGTGCCGGTAAAGATGGGCTTCACGCCCTCCCATCGATCACTTCCTAACGCGAAGACCCTTGGTTCGTCATGGGTCATGAGCGGAATTTGCGCGCGTTCGGCCGGATCGAGTTCCATCCGCTCCGGTTCACCCACGCTGACGAAAAGAATGTTGCCTGCGGGATCGGTAACCTTGGTGAGAGCCACGCTGGGCGCCTCGCCCATCATTTTTACCGACAGTCCCACCCAGCTTTGCCGATCCTGCTGCAATGCTTCCGTGGCCTGAAGCGCCATGGATGTGGACTGGTGGGCAAGCCGGTGCAGCATGTGCTCATGCACTTCATGTGCCTGCTGGCGAATCAGGAGAGCCGCGAACAGTGCAATCGAGAGCACCTCAAGCAGTACCAGGCCCGCGAGCATCTGCCATCGTATCGAGCGCGGCCACCAGCGCATGAATAACCCTCCATCTCAGCCGGATAGACCATTTGGCCTTACAGGCTCCGATGCACCAACAACGTCTCGCATTAGCTTTATGCTATCAACTTCGATCGAAGCGCCTGGGCAATCTGCCGTCCGTGGAAGCGCCCATTCTCAATAAAGATCTCATTGGTGCGCGATCCAGCAACAATCACGCCGGCCAGATAGATGCCCGGCACGTTGCTTTCGAGCGTGACGGAGTCGCAAACCGGCCGCCTGTCCTGGCCTTCAAACCGCACGCCCATGCGCTCAAGAAAATCGAAGTCGGGGTGGTAGCCGGTGAGCGCGAAGACGAAATCATTTTTGAGCATCTGGCGGCCTGCGGGAGTTTCGACGATCACCGCGTCGGGCGTGATCTCCATCACCTGCGAGTTGAACAGGGCCTTCACTTCGCCATTCTTGATGCGATTCTCGATGTCCGGCTTGATCCAGTACTTCACGTGGCGATGTATCTCCGCGCCGTGATGAATGAGCGTGACGCGCGCGCCGCTGCGCCAGAGCTCAAGCGCGGCGATGGCTGCCGAATTCTTGCCTCCGATGACGACGACATCCATCTCGAAAAACGGGTGAGGATCGTTGTAGTAGTGATGGACCTTGCTCAATTCCTCGCCGGGAATGCGCATGAAGTTGGGCAGGTCGTAATAGCCGGTGGAGACTGCCAGCTTGCGCGCCCTGAGCATCGCAGGCCGACCAAAACGGTCCTCGATATGCACGGTGAAATCCCCGTCGGCTCCGGTGACGCGCTGGACGGTGTGATATTGGCGAATGTCGAGCTTGTAGTAAGCCGCCACGAGCCGATAATACTGCAACGCCTCATTGCGGCTGGGCTTGGGATTGGGGCTGGGAAAGGGAATGTCGCCGATTTCGAGCAGCTCGGGAGTGGTGAAGAACGTCATGTGCGCCGGGTAATGAAAGAGCGAGTTGCAGACGCATCCCTTGTCGACCACGACGACGCGCAGGCCGGCTTTCTGGGTCTCAATGGCACAGGCCAACCCGGTGGGGCCGGCGCCGATGACTAAGAGATCGAAGATTGGGTCCGTGATTGGATCCGTGATTAGTTCTGGGGCGGCCTCCGCTTCCCGATTCAGGTCGTTCATACCTCTAGCTTAGGGCATGGCGAAGATTTCTCGAGGGGGTTGCGGCTCTGTAGGTTGATTCGCGCTATAGATGGTAGAATGGTAGAATTGAATGGTAGAAAGGTGTAACACTGATGGATTCCATAACTCCGGAGACTGCCGAGGAGCGGGAGACCGCTCCCGAAGGTATCGCTGCCCGAAAGGGGATTGCAGCCCGGTTGATGGAAATTAGTCGCGAGACTGCGCCTCTCATGAGCGACGGCCGCACTTTCAAACAATTGATGGACGAACTCTACGACGAAGAGACGGGCTTGCCGAAGTGAGTGTTTGTCGCCCCGCGAGGCACGGTTCGCAAGAGCGAGGGACATTAGAACGGAGCCACCATGAACCTGAACATCAAGAATCATCAGACGTACGAACTCGTGAAGAAATTGGCGGTGATGAAGGGCTTGAGTCTCACCTCCGCAGTGACGGTAGCCGTGCAGAACGAGATTGACAGAGAGAACGCCACCAGCGACGCCAACGGCCAGCCTCCAAAAAAAAGCTGTTCTGAGTTGTTGAGAGAATTCTCTGAGCAGTGCGCACCGCTTTTCAAGGATGGGCCCACAGGAAATGAATTGATCAATGCGTTGTACGACGAGGAAACGGGGTTGCCGAAATGATAGTGGACTCATCGGCACTGGTGTCGGCAATCAAGCGGGAGCCAGACTGGATCGAGCTTTCGCGCGTCATGGATTCCGCAAAGACTCTTTCAATTTCAGCAGCGTCATACCTTGAGACTGCGGTTGTTATTGATTGTTTGCGCAGCCCGGCCCAGAGCGTGAGGTTAGATGAACTGATCGATGAAATGGGGATGGTCATCGAGCCGGTGACTGTGGAGCAGGCGCGCATAGCGCGGCAGGCTTATCGCGACTACGGAAAAAGCAGTGGCCATCCGGCGAGCCTCAACTTTGGCGATTGCTTCAGCTATGCGCTGGCGCGGGAGAAGCGCGAGCCGCTGCTCTACAAGGGCGATGATTTTGGACATACTGATTTGCGGTCGGCTTTGCAGTAATCGTGAGCGCATGGGGCTTGCTTGCTCCGTGACGGCAGCACTTGATCCCCGCTTATCTTGCTCGTCCTATCTGGGTAGTGTCCTAATTTGATTCTGTTCAAGTCGGGCGTATGCGGTGCTACCATTCACAGTGGGAGGTGATTTATGAAGAAGACTTTTTGGGGTCTACTCGCCTCCTTCATTGCCGTGTTTAGCGCTGTGTGCACTCTATGCCCGTGGGATGTGTGGACGATGCCTGTCTTCCGCCCCTACGCCAGAACCTCTCGGCTGCGACGCTGGATGTTTAACTACCGTCCTCAACGGCCGCAAATCCATCATCAAAATTAGGACACTACCCCTATCCGGCCCGGCAGGACGAACCGGCTCCTCGTCTATTACCCTAAAGAGTTCAGAGGGAGCCGTTATGACCGTTATCCGCCAGGAAGATTTCATCGCCAGCGTTGCGGGCGCGTTGCAGTACATAAGCTACTACCATCCGGTGGATTACATCACCTCGCTGGCCAGGGCTTATGAGCGGGAAGAGTCGCACGCGGCCAAGGATGCGATTGCGCAGATCCTTATCAATAGCCGCATGTGCGCCGAGGGTCACCGGCCCGTCTGCCAGGACACGGGCATTGTGAATGTCTTTGTGAAAGTGGGCATGGATGTGCGCTTCGAGGCTGCGCCCGGCACCCGTCAGCTTGATCTGCAAGAGATGGCTGATGAGGGTGTGCGGCGGGCTTATCTGGACCCGGACAACAAGTTGCGCGCATCGCTGCAGGCCGACCCGGCGGGCAAGCGCGTGAACACCAAGGACAACACGCCGGCTGTGGTGAATGTGGAGCTGGTGAAGGGCTCGAAGGTTGACATTACGGTGGCGGCCAAGGGCGGAGGGTCGGAAGCGAAATCGAGGTTTGTCATGCTCAATCCCTCGGACTCGGTGGTGGAGTGGGTGCTGAAGACAGTGCCGACGATGGGCGCGGGATGGTGCCCGCCGGGGATGCTGGGCATTGGCATTGGCGGGACAGCGGAGAAGGCGATGCTGCTGGCCAAGCAGAGCCTGATGGACCCGATCGACATTCAGGACCTGATTGCGCGCGGGCCGGTGACGACGGCGGAAAAGCTGCGCGTGGAACTTTACGACAAGGTGAATCGGCTGGGCATTGGCGCGCAGGGGTTGGGCGGGCTGACGACTGTACTAGACGTTAAGGTGCTGGACACGCCGGCGCACGCGGCGAATCTGCCGGTGGCGATGATTCCCAACTGCGCGGCTACGCGCCACGCGCACGTTGTGCTCGATGGCTCGGGCCCGGTTTATCTGGACCCGCCGAACCTGGAAGACTGGCCGAAGCTGACCTACGATGTGTCCGGCGCACGGCGCGTGAATCTGGATACGGTGACGCGCGCGGAAGCTGCCACCTGGAAGCCGGGGGAAGTGCTGCTGCTGACCGGCAAGTTGCTGACCGGGCGTGATGCGGCGCACAAGCGCATGACGGACATGCTGAGCCGCGGGGAGAAGCTGCCGGTGGATTTCCGTGACCGGTTTATCTATTACGTGGGGCCGGTGGACCCGGTGCGCGAAGAAGTTGTTGGTCCGGCTGGACCGACGACGGCCACACGCATGGACAAGTTCACGAGGCAGATGCTGGCCGAGACGGGCCTGCTGGGCATGGTGGGCAAGGCGGAGCGCGGCCCTGCGGCTATTGACGCTATCCGCGAGTTTGGAGCGGTTTACCTGATGGCCGTGGGCGGAGCGGCTTACCTGGTTTCAAAGGCAATTACCGGGTCGCGCCTGCTGGCCTTTGGCGACCTGGGCATGGAGGCTATTTACGAATTCGATGTGCGCGATATGCCGGTGACCGTGGCTGTGGACTCCAAAGGCACGAGCGTCCACCAGACCGGACCGGCGGAGTGGCAGCAGCGCATTGCTGGGATTCCGATATTGCAGTGAGAGATGCTAGGGACTAAGGGACTGCGGCACTGAGGGACCAGGGACTGAGGGACTAATGCCGTCTCATACACACCATTCAGACGCTCCAAATGTGTACCTCAGGGGCTAAAGCCCCTGGTTTTATTGGGCATTTTGCGGCACGGCTAAAGCCGTGCCCTTTCAAAGCAGGTTTATGAGATAGCTTCCAGGGACTGAAACCAAGATGCTCAGACAACGTCGAGCATTGAAAAGCCGGCCGGGTCGACAGACTTGTCAATCCGGCCGGCTTTGCTGGTCTCTAGTCCCTTGACCCGTCGTCCCTGCTTTTCTATTGCTTGCCGAACCGGTAGACGATTCCGATGTTATAGCCGAGATTGTTTTGCAGGGTCGATCCGAAGCCGGTCAGGTAGTATTCCGGGGCCACCCGGAAGCCAATGTTTGGGGCGAAGTTGTACTCGAGAAAGACGCTGGCGCTGGCGGCGAAGGTTGACCCGTCGGGATAGAGCACTCCGAGCGTGCCGTAGCCGTTGGTGTCGCCGGTGAAGTTGCCGCGCGCATATCCGGCGAGCACGCGACCGGAGACAGAGTACTTGGGTTGCAGGTAAAAGCGGTACGTGGGACCAATGAGGGCGGCGTATTGGCTGATGGCCGGTTTATCGAGGCGCACGCTGCCCGCCGGGGGAGTGCCCTGTTGCGGCTCGATGAACGGGGTGCCGTAGTAGCCGCGCCCATCCAGGGTCGCGCCCAGGCGCTCGTTGAAGTAGCGGGTAAAGCCGACGTTCCAGTCATATTCATTCACGCGTTGCAGCGTTGCGCCCGGTGTGAAACGCAGGTAACCGGCGCCGACGTACCCCTCGTAGAGATGATCGTATGCCTCGTGGATGGCAGCGGCGCGGCGCTGCTCGCGGCGAGCGCGGATGCGGGCCTGGACACTGATCTGCGGCTGGGTCTGGGCCGCGGCGGGCGCCTGCGGTTCAGCAGGTGCGGGATTGCTACTCGAACTTTGGGCCTGAAGAACTGGGATGGTTGACGCAAGCGCCAGCAAAAGGGCAAGACGGCGAAAAGAATACATCGGTTTCGGGTTACCTCCACGGGAGTACGGAAGCACACCACCGCTGACGGGCAGCGCCTCCCCCAATAGGTATTAGAACATCTTGGGGAGCCTTGTGGGTGGACCTCAACTGCTTTGGACGTAAGCCGGAGAGATTCGCCTTTGAATCGCGCCAATAATCCTTTTCGATTCGGGGTTCTACGTGGAAAAAATTGCCGCCTCGCCCAGTGCGGAAGACGGCAAATGCAATACGATGAAGAGCAAAGGAGTCGCTGACAAATATGGGTCGATTTTTGCTGGGAATTATCTTGGGTGTCATTCTTGTGCCGGTCGCCGTGGTGGCATGGTTGCATTTTGGCCGCGTGCCCGTGGCTGTGAGCGATCCGCCATTCTACCTCGAGAAAATGTTCGTGCATGCTCCCCTGCACGCGCGCATCGACCGCGAGCTGATCAAGACCCCACCCATCCAGCCCGATGAAGCCAACCTGGCGGCCGGCGCGGCGATTTACCGCGACGAATGCGCCTCCTGCCATGGGTATCGCGGCAAGCCATCCTCGTTCGGCGCGCACATGTATCCCGATGCCCCGCCGCTGTGGGAGATGCACCACCACGGGTCGGAGACCATGATGGGGGTGACTGACGATCCGCCCGGCGAGACGTATTGGAAGGTGGCCAACGGCATCCGGCTGACCGGCATGCCGGCTTTCAAGCAGGTGCTCACGGACAACGAGATGTGGCAGGTGAGCATTCTGCTGGCGAACGCCGACAAGCCGCTGCCCCCGGCCGCGCTCGATATTCTGCGCGGCGACACGCAGCCAGTTGGAGGAGCCATGACGCCCATGAGCCCTGCGGCCGGTAAATAACTCCACCCATTCCGCGCGCTTGGACGATCCCTGTTTACAGCGCAGCCGGGACTGACTGAAAGAAAGGAAACAATGAGCCTGTTCGACTCGCTGCGCAAGGGATTCGGCTTTCTGCTGATGAGTTTCGGCGTCTCCCGCCCGGCGGCCAAGACCAAACCGGCGCCTAAGCCGGCGCCTCAACCGGAGGACGTTCAATAGCCGACCCCCCATTCCGGGTCATGCGGGTCCGAAGCACGCGAGCTAAAAATCGTGCGACCGCAGGGGTTGGATGCTGCTCCAATAACTAAGCGAGACATTTGTTCGGATCGGATTCACAAGGTTTGAGTCTATGACCAGCGGGAAAAAGAAGAACTTTCTGCGCGCGTTTTGGGACTTCTTCGTCTTGTTCAGCGGAGTTTCCACGGCCTCGAATTTGACCCGCACACAGGGACGGCCGGTGCGAACCCGGGGCGTGTTCCTGTTTCGATCGAGGCGAGAAAAGCAAAGCAGACGCTCGGCCGATCCGCTCTGACTCGCCCACCAGCAGGCGAATTGCCGCAATCGACTAGAATTGAGATTATGAGTATCGCCCGCCAGGAAGCCCTCGACTACTTCAACTCCCCGGACCTGATCGGCCTGGGCTTCGAGGCCGATGCCGTGCGCCGGCGCCTGCACCCGGAAAGCGTGGTCAGCTACATCATCGATCGCAACATCAATTACACCAACTTTTGCACCGAATACTGCACCTTCTGCGCCTTCTATCGCCCGCTGAAAGGACCCAGGGCCAACGAGGGCTACATTCTGGAGTTTGAAAAGATCTACGAGAAGATTGCCGAGACGTTGGAGATGGGCGGCACCGGCGTGCTGATGCAGGGCGGAATTCATCCCGACTTGAAGATCGACTGGTTCGAGCGGTTGTTCACGGGGATCAAGCAGCGCTTCCCGCAAATCTGGCTGCATTGCCTGTCGGCTTCTGAAGTGCTGGCCATTGCCGAGTACTCCGATCTGAGCCTGCGTGACACGATCAGCCGATTGCGTGACGCGGGCCTCGATTCCATTCCCGGCGGCGGCGCCGAGATTCTGGACGACGATGTGCGCAAGCGCATTGCGCGGTTGAAGTGCCGCACGGAAGATTGGGTCAGCGTGCATCGCACGGCGCACCAGTTAGGCATGCGCACCACGGCCACCATGATGTTCGGCGTGGGCGAGACGTTTGAGCAGCGCGTGAATCACTTTGAAGTGGTGCGGCGCCTGCAGGAAGAGACCGGCGGATTTACGGCGTTTATCCCATGGAGCTTTCAGCCGGGTCACACGGCGCTGGGCGGACGCGGCTGGGAAGAAGCTACTTCGGTCGAATATTTAAAAGTCCTGGCGATTTCGCGGCTCTATCTGGACAACATTGAGAACGTGCAGGCCAGCTGGGTAACGCAGGGGCTGAAGGTGCTGGAAGTGGGCCTCCACTTTGGCGGCAACGATGTGGGCTCGGTGATGCTGGAAGAGAACGTGGTGAAGGCCGCGGGCACATCGAACTGCACAACGGAAGAAGAGCTGCGGCGGATTATTCGCGATGCAGGGTTCAAGCCGGTGCAACGAGATACGTTGTATCGGACGATGTTTTTGAATTAGCGAAATTGCCTGGCGCGCTATTCCCAAAAAGAAAGCCTTACAGCGCCTCAGGTGTGTCGTGCGCATCGTAAATTTGCTGTATTAGGCCCCTCGCTTCAATCAACACATCGAAAGCATCGTTCTCGCCAATCGGTTTAGCGTGCAAAACTGAGTTAGCCTTCTTTGCGGTGTCGCGCATCGCGGGCGCCGTCCTATCGTCAAGTATGTTTCGTTTTCTCGCTTCGTTTACCAATTTCTGAAATGGGATGAAGGTATCTTTGCCTTGACACCCCAAACGCTCTTTCAAAGCTTGTTCAAGAGCCGCACGGCTCATAGCTGCTGAAGCCTGCATAAAACCGTAGGCGTAGGTTCGAGCAGCCTCTCGGATGTACGCTCCCGTCTGTTCCGATGGGACACGCAGAGCGCCCAACTTCGACATTCGAGCGAAACGCTTTACGATGGCAGGGACAGACTCCAAAACCTGACGACTTAGTACCCTATCGATCTCAATCTCAAATGTCTCCGGATCATTCTGGATGCCCTTTTCCAAATCTAGGGGGCCTAGATCCGAACCCGAATCGAAAAGAGAAAATTCTTTGTCTGTAAAGGCTTCCCTAGAGCCAATCAACCCTTTCGCTATTTTCTCCAGGTAGAAGGTGATAGTCCGATCGTGTTTGGAAGGCAGACTTGAACCGTCTGTTCCATACAGGTCAACCTTCTCCAACAAAAAGTCAGAAAGTCGCTGCTCCATCGGCAAGGTCTCCTGGAGGCGATTCTTTCATATCCGCAGCCCGATAGAGCACGCTTCGTTTGGGCACATGATTGTAGCTTTTATGCTACACTTACTCGTGATCGAACTCATCTACTACCAGGAAGAGAATGGACGCTCTCCGTTCATCGAGTGGATCACGACACTTCGCGACAAGATGGCGAAGGCCCGGATCGCCGCGAGAATTCGACAGGCTGAATCGGGCAATTTCGGAGACTCGAAGCCGGTCGGCGGAGGCATCACTGAGTTGCGAATCCATATTGGAGCCGGGTATCGAGTTTATTGCGGTCGGCACGGGCGACAATACGTCATTCTCTTGTGCGGCGGAGACAAGGACAGCCAAACGATAGATATTGAACGAGCCAAGGCGCTTTGGGAAGACTGGAAGAGGAGACAACCATGAGTAAACCAGTTGGAGGCGGCTCCTATCACGAATGGGAAGTTGAGGAGTTGCGAAGGGATCGGGTGTTTGCTCTTGCTTACCTGCAGGTAGCTCTGGAATCCCTAAACGACCCGGATGAACGTGGAGGCGGCCTGCTTGCTCTGCGCGCTTTGGCTCAGGCGTATGGCGGGTTGGGGGCCGTGGCCGTGCGGGCGGGCGTGAGCCGCGAATCGCTGTATAGATCGCTTTCGCCCAAAGGCAATCCGACGTTGAAGACGCTCCTCGCCGTACTGCAGACGATGGACCTGCGTCTTTCCGTCACTGAGAAAAAACAGAGCAACGCGAAGCGATCGAGAAAAAGCGGCGATCCGGTCGCCGCGTAATCGTCACCCGACCTTCAGCGCTTGCCTCGCGCGTGGCCCGCGGCGCGCTCGACCAATGCCGGAAGCGTTCCGCGCGGGAACGCGGAGGATTGGCGCACGACGAGGCGGGTGGGAATCTGCCACTCTGTCTTCTCGGCCTTGGGGTGGTCTTTCTCGATGCCGGCGCGCAGGGCTTCGACGGCCGCGGCGGCCAGGTCCATGCAGGACATTTGCACCGTGGTCAGCGGCGGCAGCATGAACTGCGCCAGGTGAATGTCGTCGAAGCCAACCACCGATACGTCCTGCGGTACGTTGTGCGTGGTGCGGTAGAGCGCATGGAGGGCGCCGATGGCAGTCATGTCGTTCGAGCACAGCACGGCAGTTGGCAGGTCAGCCAGAGCGATGAGCTTGGCCATTGCTGCGATGCCGCCTTCCATGGTGTGGTCGCCTTCAACGATGTGATCCGCGGGAACGGTGAGGCCGAGCTCGGACATCGATTTTAAAAAGGCATCGCGCCTTGCCGCGGCTGAGCGCAGACGCAGCGGGCCGGTAATGAAGGCAATGTTGCGATGGCCCAACGCGGCCAGGTGCTGCACGGCCTGGCGAATGCCCTCACCATAATTCACTTTGAGGACGCGGATATTGGGCAGGTCGGGGCCGGCGTCCACAAACACCAGCGGAAACTCACGCTCCACCAGCTTCTGCACCAACTCCTCTTCAATGCCGAAGGTCATCACGGCCACTCCATCCACGTTGCGCTGCAACATGCGGCGGATGAGCGACTCGGTGCGTTCCGGCTCATAATTAGTTGAACCGATGAGGACTTCGTAGCCCTGCGCCACGGCCAGGTTTTCAAACTCCTGCACCAGCTCCGGGAAAAAAGGGTTGGTGATCTCGGAAACAATCAGGCCCAACATGCGGCTGCGTCCGGAAACCAGCGCACGGGCCTGCGTATTGGGCAGGTAACCCACTTCTTCAATGGCGCGCCAGACTCGCTCGGCCAAAACGGGATCGACCGTAGGAATACGGTTGACCGCGCGCGAGACGGTCGCAATGGATACGCCGGCGCGGCGGGCGACATCGCGAATGCTGACCGAGCCGGGACGTCGGCGATCAGAAGATGCATTTCTAGGCGCATTCACAGTGAGTCGATTGTACGCTTACCGGCTGTTTCTCAAGATCATTCTCGCGCGAAAAAGAATGCCCAAACGTTCTGAAAACCTGGATTTATGGGGGATGCTGCTTGCGAAGTATCTCCGAGAATCGAATCGTGAGATAGCGCAGATTTGAGGTTTATGGAAAGCGTTTCCTCTTACCGACGACAAACCTCTGAGGTAATCCGATTTACGGATGAACATGACCGCCTTTACGGATGGACTTGGCCCCCGGCTGCGATCTCCAGTCCATGCCGGATAAGGGCCAGAATCGAAGTCAGGCTCTGCTCCGCGCCGCGCCGGCTGCCGGGCAGGTTGACGATCAGCGTAGTGCCTTTCAGTCCTGCCACTCCGCGCGAAAGCCATGCGTAGGGATTGCTTGCGGCACCGAGAGAACGCATGGCCTCGGCCAGCCCCGAAGCTTCCCGATCGATCACGCGGCGTGTGGCCTCCGGAGTTCGATCGCGCGGGCCCAGTCCGGTTCCACCGACGGTCAGGATCAGCACGGCACCGTCCTGAGCAAGTGTTTCGAGCGTGGCCGCGATCGCATCTTCGTCGTCGGCGAGCAGCGCTGTGCAGATTTCCGCGCCGCTCCAATGCTGTCGCAGCAAAGCAACCACGGCGGGGCCCGCAGTGTCTTCAAGCAGACCCCGCGAGCACCGGTCGGAGATGGTAAGAACGGCAAGACGCATGACTGTAACTGTGAGCTACTTCGATTGAGCGGGAAGCATGCCGATGGTGTGCAGCCACGTTTGGGCAGCCTGCGGCCATGAGGTTATGGGAAGCGCGGTGCGTCTCAACCCGTAGCCGTGACCGCCGTGCGCGTAAATGTGCATCTCGGCGGGAACCTTCGCGTTCTTGAGTTGGAGGAAATAGACGACGGCATTCTCAACATGAACCGGGTCATCCTCGGCCTGGACAAGAAACGTGGGCGGCGTGCTTGCGGTGGGATTGATCTCCGAATTGGCCGCGAAGTTTTTATCCGCAATGGCCAGGTAGCCGGGATAGATGACGAGCGCAAAGTCAGGCCGGCAACTCAGCTTGTCGGCAGTATCAATGGGGTCATAGATACGCTGGTCAAAATGCGTGCTGAGCGCGGCGGCGAGATGCCCGCCCGCGGAAAAGCCAAGGACGCCGACGCGCTTGGGATCGATGCCCCACTCCTGCGCATGCTCGCGCACTAGCCCGAGGGCGCGCTGCGCGTCCTGAAGAGCGGCGGGGGATTTGGGATAGGGCCCGGAGTTGGGCACGCGATATTTGAGAAGCACGCAGTTGATGCCAGCCGAGTTGAGCCAGTCGCAAACCTCGGTGCCCTCCAGATCCATGGCCAGGATGGTATAACCGCCGCCGGGAAAGACGACGACGGCGGGGCCATTGCTGCCATGCTTGGCCCTGTAGAGCGTAAGCGTGGGCACGGAGACGTTGCCCAACCGCACCAGCGGCCGGCCGGCGATCAGATTGTCTTTGGCGGTGGTTGTATCCGCTTCGGCGGGCTGATTGGCGGTCGCGCCAGGCGCCACGCCGGGCCACACGCGCAATGTGATATGGCCAGGAGCTGGCGGCCATCCGGAGTGTTGCGCAAAAAGGCTGCCGGACGATGCCACGGCAACACTCAAGACAAAAAGTCCCGTTCGCAAAACAAGTAGTCCACTTGGTTTCATGCGGTGATTTCCTCGGAAAAACTTCCGCAGCGATCATCGCAGTTGAAGCGGGGGCGAAGCAACTGTGTAGGCGAGCCGCGCCGTTGCGTGATCGCGTGGCAAGATCGCGTGGCCTGCCTTCTGCCACTGCTGATAATCTACGTCTTTGAAGGGCGAGGTCGATCTCGCAGGTCCAAAGTCATGGAGCGCCTTCAGCGCAGTGTCGCGCCAACCACTCGAGCGCCGTGGCTCGCCGACGGACCGCTGCGTTGGCTATTCGACACGCAGGCCGGGCCGCACGACCGGTTTCAAGCCCGCTGGATTTTTCTGCGGGCGCTCGCGGCCATTTATTTCTCGGCATTCTTTTCTTTGGTATTCCAGATTGAAGGCCTGAACGGGCCGCGAGGCATTTTGCCCGTGCAACGTTTCCTGATCGCTCTGCAGGGCCAGGTGGGACTGCTCCGATATTGGTACGCGCCGACGCTCTTCTGGTTTTCATCCGGGTCGCACATGATGATGACGGTCGTCTGGCTGGGACTGATCGCGTCGGTTGCGGCATTGTGCAATCTATGGCCGCGTCTTAGCTTCTTTGTCTGCTTCCTCTGCTTCCTCTCTTTTGTCGCCGCGGCGCAGGCTTTTTCAAATTATCAGTCGGACAGCATGTTGCTGGAGGCTGGTTTTCTGGCTTTGTTTTTTGCGCCGCGCGGACTGCGGCCGGGCTGGGGATTGGCAAGCCCGCCTTCGCGCGCCAGCCTTTTTCTTTTGCAGTGGGAGTGGTTCCGCATCTATTTTGAATCCGGCCTAGTGAAGTTGCTCAGCGGCGATACGGAATGGCGCAATTTCACGGCGATGGATGAGTACTATCAAAATGGGCCGCTGCCTACGTGGATCGGGTGGTATGTGGAACATCTGCCGCACTGGTTTCACGCAGCCACGGTGGCGGGCACGCTGGCGATGGAACTGGCGGTGGTGTGGATGCTGTTTCTGCCTCGGCGGGTGCGGCTCATCTGCTTCTGCATTGTTACGCCATGGGAGATCGGCGTGATTCTTACGGCCAACTACACGTTCCTGAATTACCTGGTGCTGGCGTTGGGCTTTCTGCTGCTGGATGACCGCGGCGTGCGATGGCTGCTGCCGGAGCGGCTTCGCGTTAGATTACCTGCGCTGCCACAACAGGATGCCGAGCCGCGGTGGACACAACGAAAGATGGATTTGCTGTCGATCATGCAGGCTCCCGGCGAACAGAGCGAGGAGGCTGCGATTGCCGTTCGTGGACCGGTGGACTATTTCGAGGCGGTTCGCCTTTGTCTGACGGCATTGATGCTGGCATGGATTGGCTACGCCACCACTGCGGAGATGATCCGCATGCCATGGCCCGATGCGCCGCTGCCGACCGCTCCGATTGCGGCATTGGAACCATTTCGCATTGCCAACCAGTATGGGCTGTTTGCGGTAATGACGCGGGGGCGCTATGAGATCGAATTTCAAGGCTCGAACGATGGGCAGAACTGGACGCCTTATCCCTTCCGGTATAAGCCGCAGGCGCTCAACAAAGCGCCGGGCATCTATGCGCCCTACCAACCGCGCTTTGAATGGAACCTGTGGTTTGCTTCGCTGGGCGACTGGCAGCAAAACGATCTTGTGCCTTTGACGGAGGAATCGCTGCTCACCAACGACGCCGATGTGCTGGCGCTGTTCAAGTCAAATCCATTTGCGCAGGCACCGCCACGTTATGTGAGGGCGGTGCTGTGGCAGTACTGGTTCACGTCGACCGAGGAACGGCAGCAAACCGGAGACTGGTGGAAGCGGAATTTTATGGGGCTATATGCGCCGGTGCTGACGCGACAAGCGGACGGCAAATTCGCCGTGACCCAATGGCCGGAGGAGTTGCCGGCCCATGACTGAGCAGATGCAGCGCGTTCACGTGATTGGATCGGGCCCGAATGGGATGGCCGCCGCGATCACCATGGCGCGCGCGGGCAGAAAGGTGGATGTGTACGAAGCGGAAGCGCAGGCGGGCGGCGGGGCGCGCACCATGGAGCTGACTCTGCCCGGCTTTCTGCACGACTTCGGCTCGGCGGTGCATCCGATGGCGGCCAGTTCACCGGTCTTTCAGTCGCTTCCGCTTGAGCGGCATGGGTTGCGATGGATTCATGGATCGGCGCCGCTGGCGCATCCGCTGGACGATGGGTCGGCGGTGATACTGGAGCGCGATTTAAACGATGCGGAAGCTGCGCTGGGACACGACGACGGCCGGGCTTGGCGGAAGATGGTTGAGCCGCTGGTGAAGCGCTGGAGGGAGTTCACAAGCGATGCGCTGGGCCCGGTGGCGCGCATTCCTCGGCATCCTCTTCTTATGGCGCGTTTCGGGATTTTCGCGTTTCAACCTGCGCAAACGCTGGAGCGCAGTATGTTTGCCGGCGAGCGGGCGAGCGCTTTGTTCGCGGGCCTCGCTGCGCATTCTTTCTTGTCGTTTGACGAGCCACTCAGTTCGGCGGTTGGGCTGGTGATTGGAGCGGCGGCTCACGCTGTCGGGTGGCCGATTCCACAAGGAGGCTCGCAGGCGATTACGGATGCGCTGGTTGCGCATTTGCGCGAACTGGGCGGAGAGGTGCACCCGGGCAGACGCATTGCCGCACTCGATGAACTGGATGCGCCGGACGCGTTGACGCTGTGCGATGTGACGCCTCGGCAGTTGATGGCCATGGCCGGGAATCGTCTCAAGCATGGGTACCGGAGGTCTTTGAACCGCTTTCGCTATGGGCCTGGAGTTTTCAAGATCGACTATGCATTGGCGCAGCCTATTCCGTGGCGCGCACCCGAATGCAGCCGGGCAATCAGCGTGCACCTGGGCGGGACGATGGAAGAGATCGCACAGTCGGAATTCGCTGTGAACCACGGCTCCGTGGCCGAGCGTCCGTTTTTGATTGTCGCCCAGCCATCGCTGTTCGACCGAACGCGAGCGCCGGAAGGCAAACACGTGGCATGGGTCTACTGCCATGTGCCGAATGGATCGGATATGGATATGACGAGCCGCATCGAGACTCAACTGGAGAGGTTCGCACCCGGCTTTCGCGACTGCGTAATGGCGCGCCGCGTCTGGTCGCCGGCAGGCCTTGAATCGATGGACGCCAATCTAGTGGGCGGCGACATCAACGGCGGAGAACTCTCCTTGCGGCAGTTCTTTTTTCGTCCGGCTCTGGGCAATTACGCGACCGGGACTCGCAATCTGTATCTGTGCTCGTCTTCGACCCCACCCGGCGGCGGCGTGCATGGAATGTGCGGCTATCATGCGGCGCGCCGCGTGCTGCGCGATTCGGCGGGATGAGACGATAGCGGCAGCAGCCGCCGATGCAATGATTGAAGCGAACCCCGATCAAGGCAAACCTCTTTGGCCGGCGCATCTGCATCCAAGTGGAAAGAGGTGACGTGATGAAGTTGCAAGGCAAAGTTGCCGTGGTGACGGGTGCGGGGACCGGGATCGGTCAAGCGATTGCCGTTGCATTTGCGCAGGCTGGAGCGACTGTTGTCGTGGATTACGTGGGTGAGGTTTCCGCTTCCACGGAGACGATGGGCAAAATCAATGCGACGGGCGCAAAGTCCCTGGCGGTTGCGGCCGATGTTTCGCTTCCGGATGACGTTAATCGGCTTTTCCAAAAGACAATTGCAACCTTTAGCAGGCTCGATATTCTAGTGAACAATGCGGGCATTGAAAAGAAGTTTGCATTTGTGGATTGTCCGTTGCAGGTGTGGGAGAAGATTATTGCGGTGAATCTTACCGGCGCCTTTCTTTGCGCGCAGGCCGCGGCGAAGCAGATGATCGCGCAAGGGGCCGGCGGCCGCATCATCAACATCTCGTCGATCCATGAAGATCTGCCCATGGTGACGAACGCCGCTTATTGCGTTTCAAAGGGCGGCATGCGCATGCTCATGCGCACGATTGCGGTGGAATTGGCTCCGCATCAGATTACTGTCAACAATATCGGGCCGGGAGCTATCTTCACGCCGATCGACAAAGAGGTTGAAGAGAACCCGAAACTGAACGACCAGTTAATGGCGGAGATTCCGCTCAGGCGTTGGGGCAAACCGGAAGAGGTAGCCCAACTTGCGGTATATCTGGCGTCGGAGGATGCCTCTTATGTCACGGGCAGCACTCACTTCATCGATGGCGGCATGCTGAGAAATGCGGGTAGCTTATAAGTCACCGCGATAAGTGGGTCCTATAAGTTGGCGGCATCGACTGCGTGCGGAAGGCAGAGCGGGGATGACGATCACTTATATTCCGGCTTTCTGCCTTGACCCCGCCTGCTGGCTCAACCCCGCCAGTCGCAGGGCGATGAGCATGGCTGGAACCAGAAACGCGAACGATCCAATCACCCACATGACGACCGCGCCAAGCACTTGATCGTTGAGCGGAGAAACCTGAAAGGGATTTGCGTGGTTAAGATAGTACGCATAAACCGGCCGGCCACAGAAAGCCAGAAACGCGGAGAGCATTGTATTTACGATATCCGCCGCCACAAGATAGAGGAGAATACCCCAGTTCTGCTGTTGCCACGATGCAGGCCACGGTCGCAGAATGCACCACCAGAATAAGCTCGACGAGAAGAGAAAACAGATGTGCTCGACGGCGTGCCAGTTTTCATGTTCGAGTGCAAAGTCATAGGCCTTGGGGATATGCCAGGCGAGAAAGGTGATGTTCATCATCAGCCACGCCACCAGTGGAGACCCAAGCCAGCGAACAAATCTGCGTAGCTGCGCGATGCGGAGTAGCGGACCAATCACCGCGGAGCGCAACGGCCCTGGTAACCCGCGCAGCAGAGGCACAACGGGCATGCCCCAAAGCAGCAGCGGCGGCACCACCGACATGAGCAGCAAGTGTTCAATCATGTGGGCGCTGAGCAGAGCGTCGGCGAATCCGTCCATGGGCGAGCCGATCGACAGCCATAGAACGCCAAGGCCCACGAGGAAGGATGCAAGCCGCAGTCCGGTAAACTGCGCCGGCCTTGTTTTTCGTATCGCCAGCCACCCGCGCAGATAAACCGCCGCTGTAACAACAATAGAAAGGGTCAGCCAGACAGGCAGCGACCAATCGGCGAAGATCGTCTGAGCGGCTTCAGACATGCGTTATCGCGTCTTTCGGAGCGGCGGCGTGGCTTCCCGCGGCAGGCTCAACTGCGCTGAGCCAACCAACTTGTTCGACGCGTTGACGGCCGGCGAAAGGTGATTGCCGCGCAGAGTCATGAGAAAGCTCACCAGCGCCTTGGTCTCCGACGGGTTGAGCGCATTGCCGTAGGCTGGCATGTTGCCTCCGCCCTGCAGTACCTGGCGGATCATCTGGTCTTCCGTCATGCGCGAGGCGATGGCATCGAGCGCTGGGCCGCGCTGGCCGCCGGCTCCATTCAGCGAGTGGCAGTTGCGGCATTGTTTATCCTGCAGAACGAGCGCGCCCTGGCGTTCAAGCGGCGAACGATTGAGCAGATATTCCGGCGGAGTGGCGTCGCTGGTCCATGCCGACATGATTGGGCTCCACGGTGTTTGTGTTCCCAGGCGCGTGAAGATGCCTAGCGAAACGGCGATGACGGAAACCATCAACACAGCGATGGGACGCCGCGCCCAATGGCGTTCGCCCTCGCCGGCAAAAAACGGCAGAAGAAGCATGGCCGCGATGACCAGCACCGGAACGACGAGCATCACCGGCGTCTCAATGGACGGCGGCAAGAAAGCCAGCACGGCGTAGATCCATAAGAAGGGCGCGTCCGGCTTGGGCGACGTTTGAATTACGGTTGGGTCGGGCCGCCCGCCGGGACCGGATGGACCAAAGAAAAATGCGCAGGCCATGACGGCGAGAAGGATCGCGGCAGCGAAGACGGCGTCTTTCCATGCGGCGTCGGGAACGAAAGGCATTCCTGTCTTTGCGGTGAGTTCCTGATATTCGCGCTCGTACGTGGCCTTGGTTACGATGCGGCCGGGCATTGGCCAATCGCTGACTCCATGCAGCAGCGTCATCCAGATATGCACGGCGACACCGCCTAGCAGAAGGCCCGGAATAACGAAGACATGCAGGGTGAAGAAGCGCGAAAGAGTGGCAGCACCGATGATCGGTCCGCCGAGCATCAGGTGAACCAGAGGTCCGCCAATGAAAGGCACGCGGCTCACGATGGAAGCGCCAATGCCCAAGCCCCAGTAGGCGTCCTGATCGAAGCGCATGACCTGGCCAGTAAAAGCCATGCCGAGCGTAAGCAACAGGAGACAGACGCCGACGATCCATGTCAGTTCACGCGGGAACTTGTAAGCGCCAAAGAGAAACACCTGCACCATATGGATGAGCACAATGGCGATCATGAAGTTGGAGCCCCAGCCATGAAGGGCGCGTATATACCAGCCGAGCGTAATGTTGTGATTCAGGACCTGAAGGCTTCCCCAGGCTTCGTTGGCCGACGGACTGTATACCAGGGCAAGCAGAATGCCGGTGACGACCTGCAGAACGAGCAGGACCGTGGCGGCGCTGCCAAAAACATAGAGCCAGCTCGCGTTGTTCGATGGCGTGGGGTGCGCGGCCGCATGGGCCACGGGCTTGATGAGCCCAAGGCGATGCTCGACCCACTCATAAGTTTTGACTGTAGCGTTAACTATGCGCTTCTTCAGCTCTGCCATGGCGTTGACCTCGCAGGCGTGGGACTGTCAGGCGCAATTGCCGGCTGAATCTCAATGAGCGGTTTGCCCTTGCAGGATGCCTGCGTGGCAAGCGTGGGCATGTCTCCTGCATGAATCATGAGTGAGTTGCCGGCGAGCTTGTACTTATATTCAAAGAGCCCACGCTCCGGGGGTCCGGATGCTCGCGAACCATCTTCGTAGTAGGCGCCGCCATGACAGGGACACAGGAAGAGCTTGGATTGCGCGAACCAGCGCACCGGGCACCCGAGATGAGCGCAATTGATGGCAAAGACTTGAAACTGCTGCGCGGAGATGCGGCGCACCCAGCAGGCAACCTTGGCGGTTTCTCCATCACCCAGTCGCGCGACGGGGCTCTGATAATCAACTAGCCGCGTCTCGCCGACAGGAAAGTCATTGACTGAGCCGATGGCGATCCAGGAGCCGGCGCCGGCGTTCTTCTTCATTGACGGTCCGAGCAGATAACCTGCAATGGGTACGGCGAGCACTGCACCGACGGCGGCGTTCAACAGCACCGACAGCTTGAACAGGAATGTGCGGCGCGAATGCGCGGCCGCTTTGCCCTCGCGGGACAGATCGTCGTTGCTTGACTCTCCGGGATGCTTTAATAATTCGCTCATGGTTGTTTCCCCTATTCACTATCCTGGCTCGCTAACCTAACTCACTATCCTGACTCACTGTGGGTTCTGCTGGTAAGGCTGGCCTGGAGTAGCGGTGCGGTGCGCGGCGAGCCACGCGACAATATCCGTGACCTCCTGGTCTGTCAATGCGCGACCTGTGTTGCCGATTGTGTCGGAACGCCAATCGGGCATGCCTTGTTCCGGTTGGCCGGCGATGATGAAACTGCGAAGACCCTGATCGCTGATGAGGGCCAGATAAGCGGGCTCGACAAGTGAACCGGTGTGGATGTTGCCCGTGGAGATTCCGGTCCCGTCTGTGCCATGACAGCGCGCGCAGAATGTGGAGAAAACCTGCTGGCCATGTGCCGCGACCCCGGGGGAACTGCTGGCGTATGCGGGTGGCGCCACGCCAGAGAACGCCGCGGGCTTTGCCCAGGCCGCGACCATGCCTTGCGCAAGAACGGCGACCTGCCGATCAGTCAACATGCCGCCAGAGCTTTTTGCGAAACCCGGCATCATCGTTCCGGGCACTCCAGCGGCGGTGACGCGCTGAATGTTGGCAACGCCTGCCATGGCAAGATACGCGGGGTTGGCGAGCGAGATGGCGGCGCCATGCTTTCCGCCGTCGCCGTGACACGCCGCGCAGTTCTGGCCGTAGAGTGTCGCGAAGTCCGTTACTTGCTCAGGGTTCGCGGCCTCTGAGCCTAGCCTCGGTTTTCCAGGCGCATTTTTGCAGCCGGTCGCGCATAAGGCGAGAGCACAAGCCAGAAACGAAATGCTGAACCAGAGCGCTTTCATCCAGGCATGTCCTCCTGGTCTTTGTCCTTCAAGTCCTCTGAATCATGCGCATCTTCATAAGTCTCTTCAGAAGAGAGACGGACCAAGTCGCCATGAAAACCGGCGCGAACAGCAAACGGAAGTGCCTGGAACTGCAGCGTGCGCACTTTAGCCTGCAGGTTGACGACGAAGCCGCAGACCAGTCCGAAGACAATCTGCGATGGCACAAACCAGAACCAGTCGATACGCTGATTGAGGATGGGACTGACGATGCCGAGGGCAGAATACAGCACTCCGGTAAACAACAGTGGAACCATGAAACCCGCAGTGAGGATTGGATATTTGGGAAACATGTGCAGCATGGCTCCATAGAGAAGCCCGACCAGAAGCGACAGGACGCCGTGAATGATGAGCGCCGCGAGAAGCCCGCGCAGATGAAACTCACTGAGGAACACATCGCTCGCCGCCGCCCAACTGACAAACCCGCCTGCTGCCAGCAGGTTCATTGCGTACCAGATGCTGTGGTAGCGCAGCAGGCTGAAGAGGGCTGCGGGAGCCGTCATGGCGATGCCTCCGGCGATACCGCCCTTGATGCCCGTGGTCATCTGGAAAGTCTCGATGGGAAGGATCTTTCGCCGCGTCTGCTCTGTCTGTGGAACCACGATCAGCGTCCGGTTGCTGGTGATTGGCACTTCTTCCCCATGGATCGTGACAGCTTCATGCGCCTCATGGGGAAGCACCTGGAAGAACCAACCCACGCAGCCCATCACGGCCAGCAAAGCTCCCAGCAGGCCGATGGCTGCATTGGTCACCATGCCCGCAAGCAGGAGGGCCACGCCGAGCGCAAACACCATGGGCCACACTGTCGGCGATGGCAATTGAATCGCACCGCTTTTGCCGTTCGCCTGTTCGTTCTGCATCTGCTTCCCTTCCGCATCTTCGCGGTTGCTGCGGCCCGCGGCTATCTGCCGAAAACGTAGACTACTAGAAAGACAACGACCCAGACAGCATCGACAAAATGCCAATAGAGCGAAAGCACTTCAAGGCGCTCGGTGTGTTTGGCCGTCATTTGCCCGCGCAGCGAAAACAGCAGCGCCAATGACAGCATGACAAGGCCAATAAAAACGTGCGAGGCATGCAGGCCCACGAGCGAGTAGAACGTTGTGCCGAAGAGATTAGTTTTGATGGTGAGTCCGTCGATGTAGATGAGGTGGTACCACTCGCGGGCGGTGCCGCCGAGAAAGATTGCGCCGAGCAGAACGGTTGCGGCAAGCCAAAAAGAGCAGACACTTCGTTTGCCTTTGTGCAAAGAGGAAACCGCGCCATGCACGGTAAAGCTGCTGGAGAGCAGGCAGATGGTGGTGAAGATGGGAAGTTCCAGCACGTCGCGCGGCGCAGGGCCTGCAAGGCTCTTGCCGATATAGAAGACATAGGCCACGACGAAGATGATGAAGATGGCGGCCTCGGCAACAATCAGGCACGCCATGCCCACAATGCCTCGGGATGGCAGCGTCCAGACTTCGCTCGGATTGTTTGGGATGACCGCTGTTTCGCTCATGGCGCTTGTTCTCACAACTCGTAGTCGCTGTCCGGGTCTTCAGGATGTTTGATGTCCCACAAGGGACGCCTGCTTTCCACGCTTGGAATCACGGCAAAGTTATAGACCGGCGGCGGCGAAGTGGTTGACCACTCCAAGGTCCACGCATCCCACGGATCGGCGCCGGCGATGGCTCCCTTGAAATAAGACCGGACGAGGTTATAGATAAAGATGAGCGACGCAATGGCCTGGAAGATTGCGCCGCTGGAGACGATGAGGTTCCAGATCATCCATCCGCGGTCGGCCTCATAGGTGTAAATGCGGCGCGGCATGCCCAGCAGACCGGGGATGTGCATAAAGTCAAAGGTCAGGTGAAACCCGATGAGGAAGAGCCAGAAGTGCCACTTGCCGAGCTTCTCGCTTAACATGCGGCCGGTCATCTTGGGATACCAATAATAAAACGCGGCAAAGATCATGAAGAGGATTGCGCCGACCAGAACGTAATGGAAGTGCGCGACGACGAAATAGGAGCCACTGAGTTGCCAGTCGAAGGGTGACGCCGACAACATGATTCCGGTAAGGCCGGCGATGAGGAACTGGAACAGGAAGCCGACTGAAAACATCATGGGAATGGTGAAGTGAATTTTGCCTCCCCAGAGCGTGGCCAGCCAATTGAATATCTTGATGCCGGTGGGAACGGCGATGATCATCGTGGCGAGGGTGAAGAACGTATTTGCCCACGCGCCCATGCCTACGGTGAACATGTGGTGCGCCCAGACGCTGAGACTGATGAAGCCGATGCCGATGCTTGCCGCGACCATCGCCGGATAGCCGAAGATGGCCTTGCGCGAGAAGACCGGGATGATTTCGTTGGCGAAGGCAAAAGCGGGCAATACAAGGATGTATACCTCCGGATGACCGAATATCCAGAAGAAGTGCATCCACAGCACGGCTGAACCGCCTGCTTGTGTGTCGAAGAAGTGCGCGCCCGCGTAACGGTCGAGCATGAGCATGATCTGCGCGGCGGTGAGCGGGCCAATGGCGATAAAGGCCATCAGCGATGTGACTAGATAGAGCCAGACGAGCAAGGGCATCCGGCTTAGCTTCATGCCTGGGCAGCGCATGCAGATGGTTGTGGCCACGATATTCAGCGCCGTGCCGATGGTGCCAATGCCGCTGAGCAACAGGGCGAGTGTCCAGTAGTCGGTGCTATGGCCGGGCGAAAACACGCGGGCCGTGAGCGGAGCGTACGCGAACCAGCCGACATCGGGCGCGCTGCCGGCACCGTACAAACCGCTGCCGCCCAGGTAGCTGAAGTAGAGGAGCAAGCCGCCGAAGGCCGATATCCAGAAGCTGAACGCATTCAGACGCGGGAACGCCATGTCGCGCGCGCCGATCATCAGGGGGATTAGATAGTTGCCGAAGCCGAACAGAATCGGCATGCCGACAAAGAAAACCATTGTGGTGCCATGCATGGTGAAGAGACGGTTGAAGACCTGCGGCGACACGAAGGTATTGTTTGGGACTGCCAACTGAATGCGCATCAGCAGGGCTTCAAATCCGCCCACGAGCAGAAACAGCAGCGCATAGCCGATGTACATGAGACCGATCTTCTTGTGATCTACCGTGGTCAACCAATCATGCACGACGCTGAGCCACGTACTGCCTCCAGCGGGTCTGGCCGTCTGGTCGAGCACTGCGGTGGTCGGAGTTTGAGTTGCCATGCGGCTCCTTTGCTCAGCCCGTTACTTGAGAGTCGTCAGATAAGCGGTCACGGCATCCAGGTCGCGATCGTTCAGGTGCATGACCGGCATGAGCACGCCGGGTTTGAAATGGTTAGGGTTGGCGACGAAGGCGCGAATGTTGGCCGACGTGTTGGGCACAGACCCTGACGCAATGGTTTCGCGGCTGGCAACGTGGGTTAGGTCGGGGCCGAATTTTCCGGTGGCAACCGTACCCGCCACGGTGTGGCAACTGATGCAGGCGTTGTGTTGAAACACTGCGCGCCCTTCGGCAACTGCGGGATCTTGCGCGGCTGGCTTTTGCTGCTGCGCAACCCAGGCCGCAAATTGAACGGGGCTGTCAGCGTACACACGGATCAACATTTTGGCATGTTGCGCTCCGCAGTATTGAGCGCACTGGCCAAGGTAAAGACCTGGCGTCTGCGGATCGAGCCACATGGTATTGACCTTGTCGGGAATCAGGTCAGTTTTACCGGCGAGGCGCGGCACCCAGAAGCTGTGATCGGTATCGGCGGACGACATGGTCAGGTAAGTTGGCGTTGGATGCTGAGGGTCGCTGACGGGAATATGCAATTCGTTGGCGGTGACAATGCCGAGCTTGGGATAGCGATACTCCCACCAGAACTGATGCCCGATCACGCTCACATCGAGAGCAGCGGCCGGCTTTCGCGCTGCTTCCGTCGAAAAGATGACACGAGCCGTCGCAAGAAAAAGAATCACCACGATCATGCCTGGAATAACCGTCCACGAAAGCTCGATCTGGTTGCTTCCGTATATCTGCGCCGGCTCTTGCGCGGCGTCCGGACTGGAGGCACGGTGACGATAACGCAGCAGGACGTAAAGCAGCAGCCCCGCCACCACGATAAAGATGCCTGCCGTAATGCTCAGTACCAATACAGATAAACCGACGATGGAGTGCGCAGGCGACGCGGCCGGCCGAAAGATGCTAGTCGGATCGTTACTGAAAGCGAGTTGCATTTGACTGGCCAGAGGAAGCCAGCCTTGCCCAGCAGACATATTGCTCCGGAACATCTCGAACCTGCATCCGGCATTTAACTGGTTGATGGAGACTTCAGCTTGTTCGCTAAAGGAACACGGCTCGTAACGATGATAAACGCGACGGCGAAGGTCGGTGCTGCATAAATCTCTAGTTCTGGAGATCGGGTCCAGAATCTGAGAAGTTGGGTTCAGAATCTGAGATTGTTCGCCGGCGCAGGGAGAGACGCGGAGCAACTTTCCATAACGCGTCTTTAGGTTGGATGCGGCTGAGCGGCCCCCTGACTCAATTGAATCAGTGAAATGCCGCGGCCGGAACGACCGAGAGTGTGGGAAGAGACCGGCCGTGAGCACGGGCGCATTGTGCAACACTTGAAGTGTTTCAGTCATCCCAAAACATGGTGCATCGGCACTTCGTTTACTTCCCCGGACATATCTTGAGGACCTCCAATTGAATCAAAAGCGTGTTTTTCTGCCACTGCTGTTGCTAGTCCCGTTTGCGCTGTGTCCGCACGCGGCGCTCGCTCAAGGCCCTGCGCAACAAAGCCACGTTCCCCAAGACCGGGCTCTGCAAGAGCAGGCTCAGCGAGACCAGGCGCAAGTTGTGCGCGCCACGCTGCCGAACGGCATGCGCGTGGTGGTGGTGCGAAATACGCTGGCCCCGGTGGTCACGGTGGAGGCGAATTTTCTGGTCGGCGGCAATGAAACGCCGGCTGGATTTCCGGGCATGGCCCACGCGCAGGAACACATGGCGTTTCGCGGCTGCGCAGGGATGACGGCAGACCAGACGGCTGCGATCTATGCGCAGCTTGGAGGCCGGAACAACGCCGATACGCAGCAGAACATCACCCAATATTTCACTACCGTTCCGGCCGCCGATATTGATGTCGCTCTTGAGGCGCAGGCCGCATGCCTGCATGGCATCGACGACTCGCAGCAGGAGTGGACGCAGGAGCGGGGCGCGATTGAGCAGGAAGTGGCGCGCGACCTGTCCAATCCAACCTACAAATTTATCGATCGCCTCAACCAGGATATGTTCGCGGGCACTCCCTATGCGCACGATCCGCTGGGCACGAAGGCTTCTTTCGACGCGACCACAGGCAACATGCTCCAGGACTTCTATAAAAAGTGGTACTCGCCGGGCAATGCAATTCTGGTGATTGTGGGCGATGTGGACCCCAGCTCGACCATCGCCAAGGTTCGCCAGTGGTTTGGCGATGTGCCCAACCACCCTTTGCCGAATCGGACAACGGTCGAGCTGAAGCCGGTGAAATCAGAATCGTTCACGCTCGACAGCAATCTGCCATACGTTCTGGGTTTTATTGCCTACCGGTTCCCGGGGACCAGTTCGCCGGATTACGCGGCCAGCCAGATTCTGGCCGATGTGCTGGCCAGCCAACGCGCCGACATCTACGGAATGGTCCCGGCAGGCAAAGCGCTGGGAGCAGAGTTCGGCATGGCGGAAACCTATCCCAAGGCCAGCGTCGGTTATGGCCTGGTGGCGCTACCGTCCGGGGCTGACGCTACCGGCGCCGTCAACGAAATGCGCGGTATTCTCGCCGGCTATGCGCAAAAGGGCGTGCCGGAAGACCTGGTAGCAGCGGCAATCCGCAGTGAGGTCGCCTCCGCCGAGTTTCAACGCAACTCCATTCCGGATTTGGCAAATGTCTGGTCAAACGCGCTGGCCGCCGAAGGGCGCACGTCTCCCGATGAAGATATTGACGCCATCAAGCGCGTCACTCTTGCAGATGTGAACCGCGTTGCCAAACAATATCTGGTGGAACAGAACTCGATTACGGCCACGTTGAAACCTGTGCCAACCGGACAACCCATCTCCGACAAGGGCTTTGGCGGTGCAGAGCAGGTCACTTCCGCTCCCACCAAACCGGTGCAGCTTCCTGCCTGGGCAGCCGGCGCTTTGGCGCAGCTCAAGGTTCCTGCGGATTTCATCCAGGTTTCAGACACGACGCTGCCCAATGGACTTCGTCTGATCGTGAAGACGGATCACACGAGTCCTACTGTCTCCGTTGTCGGCGCGGTGAAGCACGAGTCTAATCTGCAGACGCCGCCCGGACAAGACGGCGTCTCAGATCTTCTCGATGGGCTTTTCTCCTATGGAACGGAGACGCTGAACCGGCTGGCTTTCCAGAAGGCGCTCGATGACATTGCCGCGAACGAGAATGCGGGCTTCGGCTTTTCCGTGGATGTATTGAAGGAGAATTTTTCTCGCGGCGTCCAGTTGCTGGCCGACAATGAACTGCATCCCGCGTTGCCGGCGGATGCGTTTGCCGTGGTGCAGAAACAGACGGCGCAGTTTGTGGCCGGCAATCTGCGCAGCCCTGGATACCAGACATCGCGCGCGCTCGATTTGGCCTTGCTGCCGGCGGGCGACCCGGTGTTAAGGGAAGCCACGCCGGCAACGATTGGCGAAGCTACGCTGGACGAAGTGAAGCAATATTACGCCGCCACGTTTCGTCCCGATCTGACCACCATCGTGGTCATTGGCGATGTTTCTCCGGAAGAGGCCAAAGCAGTGATTGAGAAATGGTTTGGGGATTGGAAAGCGTCCGGCCCTGCGCCGAATACCACGCTGCCCGCCATTCCGGAGAACAAATCATCCTCAGTCAATGTGGCAGATTCCGAGGCGGTACAGGATTCGGTGATTCTTGCCGAACAGCTCAAGCTGAACCGCTTCGATCCGGATTATTATCCATTGCAATTGGGGAATCACGTTTTGGGCGGAGGATTTTATGCCACGCGGCTTTATCACGATCTGCGTCAGGTAGCTGGCTACGTCTACACCGTAGACGTAGGTTTAAGCGCATCAAAAACCAGAGCCACTTATTCCGTCGACTACGGTTGTAATCCGGAGAATGTCTCGAAAGCGAGAGCCCTGATTCAGCGCGACCTTGACCAGATGCGAACCGAGGACGTGTCCGCCGCTGAGCTGCTGCAAGCCAAGGCTCTGCTTCTGCGGCAAATTCCGCTAGGCGAATCGAGTGAGGAAGCGGTTGCCGGCGGATTGCTGGGCCGGGCCGAGGTTGGCCTTCCATTGGACGAGCCGATCGAAGCTGCGAAGAAATACTTTGAACTGAGCGCGGACGATGTGAAAGCTGCTTTTTTGAGACAAGTGCGCCCGCATGATTTTGTCCAGGTTGTCCGCGGTCCGGCTCCGCAGTAACGCGTCGGCTTGTCCGAGTTCGCAGTGGCAGCTTTCGGTAACAGAATAAATTCTTCCGGGATTTGGTCAAAAAGAGGGCCATGGCTTGAACGCCATGGCCTTCTTTCATCTTGGAATCGATGCGCTGGAAGTATCTAAGAGCAGCCGCTCGTCGATCCGCAGCTCATGCAGCGATAGCAGCTTCCATTGCGAACCATGATGGCTCCGCAGGTCGAGCAACTGGGTGCGTCGCCCATCTCGTACATCTCGCGCATGGCGTCGGATGCGTGATAGATGCCGCGGTCTTTGAGATTCGGACCGTGCGTGGGGCTGGCGGCGGGAGCTTGCCATGCATGCGGATCCGGTGCAATGCCTCCGCCGGCAGCTTGACCACTGGGCTGACTGTTGACCTGATTCAGCCGCTTGGCCACTTCCTCTGCCAGCTTGGCCAAGTTGTTCTGCAAAGAGGGTGGCTCTTCTTCCATCTCCGAATCGGGAAGGATACTTGGCGAAGCGGGCAGTTGCGGTGCTTGCGAAGTGAAGCCAGCGAAGAGCGAGAGCTGCGTGCCGGAAAGGAAGCGCAGATTGAGCCAGCGGAAGATGTAATCCATCAGGCTCTTTGCATAGCCGATCTGTTCGTTGCCCGTCCATCCCGAGGGCTCGAAACGGGTGTGGGCAAACTTTTCGCACAGCACCTTGAGCGGCACGCCATGCTGAAGGGCAAGCGAAATCGACGTGGCAAACGCATCCATCAAGCCCGAAACAGTAGACCCTTCCTTGGCCATCTTGATAAAGATTTCGCCTGGTTGCCCAGTGGGATAAAGGCCAACGGTAATGTAGCCCTCGTGTCCGGCGATGGAGAACTTGTGCGTGATGGAAGCACGCTCCTCGGGCAGACGGTGGCGCACGGCGCGTGGCGGACCGTTCAGGTCCTGCGCTGGATCCTTGGCCTGGGATTGCGTGGCGCTGACCACGGGCGAAGTGGTAAGCGTGGGCACCGCGGCCGCGCTGGCGATCTCATCGAGCGCATGCTGGAAGGCAGCCGAGGCTGCGATCACCTGCTTGGCGGTTACCTCAAGCTTCTCGCCGATCTTGGCTTCGAGCGCCTTCACATCGGCTTCAGCAGCGGCATGGCCGGAGGCGAGGTGTGCGAGGATGCGAGTACCCGCGGCGTCCATCGCCGACGGCTCTTTCTTCTTCTCGTCCATGCTGGTATTGAGCGGCTGCGTGCCCTTGGAACCGTCGCGATAGATGGCCACGGCCTTGATTCCCTGCCGCCAGCTTTCGGCGTAGGCCTCGGCCACATCTTCGACGCTCGCCTCATGCGGCAGGTTCACGGTCTTCGAAATGGCTCCGGAAAGAAACGGCTGCGTGGCGGCCATCATCTTGATGTGGCCCATGTACTGAATGGAGCGCGTGCCCTTCGCCGGCCTGAAGCTGCAATCGAACACAGACAGGTGCTCCGGCTTGATTCCGGGCGCGCCCTCAATGGTGCCCGTCGCATCGATGTAGCTGACGATGGCGTTGACTTCATCGTTGTCGTAGCCCAGCTTGAACAGCGCCGCGGGCACGGTGTTATTGACGATCTTGATCATGCCGCCGCCGACCAGCTTCTTGTATTTCACAAGCGCGAGATCGGGCTCGATGCCGGTGGTGTCGCAATCCATCATGAAACCGATGGTGCCGGTGGGCGCGAGAACGGAAACCTGCGAGTTCTTGTAGCCGAACTTTTCGCCGAGCTCGAGCGCGTCGTCCCAGGATTTCTGCGCGGCGTGCAGCAGCGACGGTTGCACGTTTTCTTCCTTGATCGGCCGCAGCGAATCGCGATGCATGCGGATCACGTCGAGCATCGATTCGCGGTTGCGGGGATAGCCGCCGAAGGGGCCCATGCGCTCGGCAATGCGCGCCGATTGCGCGTAGGATTCGCCGGTCATCAGCGCCGTGATGGCGCCGCAGAAATCGCGTCCGCCGTCGGAATCATACGGCAGGGCCAGCGACATCAGCAGCGCGCCTAGATTGGCGTAGCCGATACCGAGCGGGCGATAGTCGTGCGAATTGCGCCCGATTCGTTCCGTGGGATAGCTGGCGTTGTCGACCAGAATTTCCTGCGCGGTAATCGTCACGTCCACGGCGTGGCGGAATCCCTCGCTATCGAATTGCCCGTTCGTGCCCAGGAATTTCAGCAAGTTCAGCGAAGCGAGGTTGCAGGCCGTGTCGTCGAGGAACATGTACTCGGAGCAAGGATTCGACGCGTTGATGCGGTCGGTGGCCTTGCAGGTGTGCCAGCGATTCACGGTCGAATCGTACTGCATGCCCGGATCGCCGCACTGCCAGGCGGACTCGGCCATCATCTTCAGCAGTTCCTTGGCGCGATACTGCTCGGTGGGCTCGCCGTCGTTCACATTCTTAGTCCACCAGTCGCGATCTTCTTCCGAGGCGCGCATGAATTCGTCCGTCACGCGCACGGAATGATTCGCATTTTGGAAGAAAACCGAGGAATACGCTTCGCCGTCGATCGCTGAGTTGTAGCCCTGTTCTATCAGCACGTGCGCCTTGCGCTCTTCTTTGGTTTTGCTCTCAATGAACTCGACGATATCCGGATGATCCACGTTGAGGATCACCATCTTGGCGGCGCGGCGCGTCTTTCCGCCGCTTTTGATCACGCCGGCGAACGCGTCAAAGCCCTTCATGAAGCTGACCGGACCGGAGGCAATTCCGCCGCCCGAAAGCGATTCACGGCTGCCGCGCAGCGAGGAGAAGTTTGTTCCGGTGCCCGAGCCCCACTTGAATAGCATGCCCTCGGTCTTGGCCAGATTCATGATCGAATCCATGCTGTCCTGCACCGAGTTGATGAAGCAGGCCGAGCACTGCGGCTTGGCCTGCACGCCCACGTTGAACCAGACCGGCGAATTGAAAGCCATCTTCTGCTCGACGAGCAGATGCGCGAGCTCGTCGCGGAAGGCGACCTTGGATTCGGGAGTGGCGAAGTAGCCGCC
>DASXFS010000056.1:0-178245 GCA_036489415.1 Occallatibacter sp.
TGATGCCGGGCGACAACGTGCAACTGGCGGTGGAGTTGATTACGCCGGTGGCTCTGGAAAAGGGCTTGCGCTTTGCCATCCGCGAAGGCGGACGCACGGTAGGCGCCGGCACGGTTTCGGAAATTACTAAGTAACAAGGGATTAGGAATCGCGATCAAGGAGCCTTCGGGCTCCTTGATCGCGGGGAAGAAGCGATAAGCATGGTAGGACAGAGGATTCGCATCCGGTTGAAGGCATACGATTATCGCGTGCTGGACACCTCGACCGGCGAGATTGTGGAGACGGCCAAGCGCACCGGAGCAACGGTGGCCGGCCCGATTCCCTTGCCGACGATCAAGAACAAGTATTGCGTGCTGCGTTCGCCGCACGTGGACAAGAAATCGCGCGAGGCGTTTGAGATCCGCACGCACAAGCGGCTGATCGACATTCTGGAGCCGACGCAACAGACCGTGGACGCGCTGATGAAGCTCGACCTGCCGGCCGGCGTCGATGTCGAGATCAAGGCGTTCGAGAAGTAGCCACCTGCGGTGGGGCAGACGCGCTTTGCGGCGCATGAGGCCCTGCGGCAGCAACGCGAAGTGAAAAGGTCCGGAAGGACCCCGGCAGTGCGGCGCGGACAAGCCCGCATGATGAGGTGAGGAAGACATGGCAGTTACAGGGATTCTAGGAAAAAAGATCGGCATGACGCAGGTCTTCGACGAAAAGGGCGACGTGCATCCGATTACGGTGCTGCAGGCCGGTCCCTGCGTGATTACGCAGTTGAAGACGCTGGCGCGCGACGGATACGAGGCGGCACAGATTGGCCTAGTCGAGTTTGTGAAGAACAAGAACGTCACCAAGCCGCAGGCGGGACACTTCGCCAAGACCGAAGCGCCTCCGGTGAAGGTGATCAAGGAAGTGGCGGTTGAAGCCGATGCCGAGGGCGCGGAGACGACCAAGGCTGGCGACCGCGTGCTGGTGGACATCTTCTCGGAAATCAAGTTTGTGGATGTGATTGGCACTTCGAAGGGCCGCGGATTCGCCGGCGTTGTGCGGCGTCACGGCTTCGGCGGCGGTCCCAAGTCGCATGGTCATATGTTTCAGGTGCAGGGCTCGATTGGCGCCTCCAGCTTTCCCTCGCGCGTGTTTCCCGGCCAGCGTATGCCGGGCCACATGGGCGACAAGCAGATCACGGTACGCAACCTGCGCATTCGCGGCATCGACATTGAAGAGAACCTCATCATGGTCGAAGGTGCGGTTCCTGGAGCGCGCGAAGGCTATGTGTTGATTTCCAAGGCCAAGGCTCCGCCGCGCGAGCGCCGTGGCTTTGCCGGGTCCGGCACGGTCGATCCGCTGAAGGCATCGAAGAAGGCCGGCGGCAAGCGCAAGTAACCACCTGGCACTTGCAGTGCGGCAGACGCGCCTTGCGGCGCAAGGACATTGAAAGCTGGGAAGGCTGCTGCACGCAGTGCCCGGCGGAAGAAGAAGACGATGGCAAATATGGATGTATTGAATTTGAACGGAGACAAGGTAGGCTCGATCGAGCTGGCCGACGCGCTGTTTGGCGCCGACCAGGTGAACGAGGGCCTGCTGTGGGAAGCGGTGAAACATTACCGCGCCTCGCTCCGCCAGGGCACGCACAAGACCAAGAGCCGCACCGAAGTTGCCGGTTCCGGCAAGAAGCTGTGGAAGCAGAAGGGAACGGGCCGCGCGCGTATCGGCTCAGTGCGTTCGCCTCTGTGGCGCCACGGCTACACGGTGCATGGACCTCAGCCCCGCAGCTACGACTATGCGTTTCCCCGCAAGAAGCTGCTCGGGGCACTGCGCTCCGCACTGGCCTCGAAGCTCGCCGACGGCAAGCTGACGGTGGTGGACACGTTTGAGTTGAAGGAGCCCAAGACCAAGCTGTATCGTGCCGCTCTCGACAAGCTGAACGTGACCCGCACCGCCCTGTTGGTGGAAAACTCGAAGACGCTGTCGCAGGCGCTGCTGCTGGGCGCGCGCAACCTGGAAGGCGTGGAACTGGTGCTCAATAACGAGGTTCACCCCTACGATCTGCTGCGCTATGAACGGGCCATTTTTTCAGCGACCGCTCTGGAACAGCTGACGGAAATGCTCGAGAAGAACGCGTCAAAGCGCAAGCTCGCAGCACAGACGGAGGCCGTGTAATGCCGACTCTTTATACAGTGATTCGCCGCCCTCTGATTACCGAGAAGGGTTTGAGCGTGAAGGAGACCGAGGGAACGCTGGTGTTCGACGTGGCTCCCGAGGCGACCAAGACGGAAGTGAAGCAGGCAGTCGAGAACCTCTTCAAGGTGAAGGTGGCCGCGGTTCGCACCGCCAATGTGGTGGGCAAGGAGCGCCGCCGCGGCAAGTTCGCGGGCTTTCGGCCGGACTGGAAAAAGGCGTATGTGCGCCTGAAGGCTGGCGAGAAGCTGCCGGAGTACGTCAGCAACCTGTAAGGCGGGGACTAGGGATCAGGGGCTAGTAAAGCCCCGGCCCGAGAAGGATTATCGAAGCTCGGAAGATAAATGGAGCTTCGGAGAAACGGGGAGAGCGGCGTTCGAGATTTTTCGAGCACGAGCCCTCCAGGACAAAGACGATGCCGATCAAGACATACAGACCGATAACGCCGACGCTGCGCTTCCAGACCTCGCTGGTGAACGACGACCTGACGACGGATACGCCGCACAAGCCGCTGCTGGCGGTCAAGCAGCGCACTGGCGGACGCCGCAACCGGGGCGACCTGACCATCCGCCACCAAGGTGGCGGGCATAAACAGAAATTGCGCTTGATCGACTTCAAACGCGATAAGTACGGCGTGCCGGGCAAGGTGGCGACGATCGAGTACGACCCCAACCGGTCAGCCCGCATCGCGCTGGTGCATTACGCGGACGGCGAGAAGCGTTACATTCTTCAGCCTGTTGGCCTGAAGGTCGGCTCGACGGTGAGTTCGGGGCCGGAAGCGGACATCCTGGTCGGAAATGCGCTGCCGCTCAAGAACATTCCTGCCGGCACGACGGTGCATGCAATTGAGCTGCGGCCGGGCAAGGGTGCGCAGATGGCGCGTTCAGCCGGTGCGCAGGCGCAGTTGGTGGCCAAGGAGGGCGATTATGCCTTACTTAAGCTGCCTTCGGGCGAGACGCGCAAGGTGCTGGTCGAGTGTCTGGCAACCATCGGGCAGGTCGGCAACACGGACCATGAGAATGTGTCCATCGGCAAGGCTGGCCGCAATCGCTGGAAGGGCATTCGCCCGGCCAACCGCGGCGTGGTTATGAACCCTGTGGACCACCCGCACGGCGGCGGCGAGGGTAAGACCTCGGGCGGTCGTCATCCAGTAACGCCGTGGGGCCAGCCGACGCGTGGATACAAGACACGCAACAATAAGCGGACCGACGCATTCATCGTCAGCCGCCGGGCGAAGTAGGGATAGACAGTCAGCAATCAGGAGCTTGATTTTATGGCACGTTCGACAAAGAAGGGCCCGTTCGTGGATGCGCACCTCACGGTGAAGATCGAGGTGTTGAATCAGGCGAACGACAAGAAGGTCGTGAAGACCTGGTCGCGGCGTTCGACGATCTTTCCCGAGTTCGTAGGGCACACGATCGCCGTGCATAACGGCAAGAAGTTTGTTCCGGTGTATGTGACCGAGAACATGGTGGGACATAAGCTGGGCGAATTCGCGCCGACGCGTACCTTCAAGGGGCACACCGGCGGGTCGAAAGCGGCCGAGGCCGGCGCCAAGCCAAGGTAAGTCAGGGACTAAGGGACCAGGGACTGGGGACTGCAAAGCAGACCGAGCCGCTGGTGGAGATTGAGGAAGAGACCAATGGCTGTAGTCGAGACACAAAAAGAATTCCGGGCCGAGGCCAGGTTCCAGCGCGTATCGCCGCAGAAGGCGCGGCTGGTGCTCGACCTGATCAAGGGCCGGGGGGTTGAAGAGGCGCTGACGACGGCGGCCTTCACCAAGAAGCGCATCGCTCCCGTGATTCACAAGCTGCTGATTTCAGCGGTTGACAACGCCAAGTATCTGGCCGGCGAGCGGGGACTGGACCTGGACGTGGACAACTTGTATGTGAAGCAGGCGCTGGCCAACGAAGGACCGCGCATGAAGCGCATTCGTCCGGCACCCATGGGGCGGGCATACCGCTATCAGCGCAGGCTGACGCACATCATTCTGTCTGTGGCCGAGCGCCAGGGTAAGGCAGATCTGGTCACCAAGGTGGATGAGCCGAAGGCCGCCAAGCCAGTAGGTAAGACGACGGGTACAGCCAAGGTCGCGGCACCGAAGAAGGCTGCCGCCAAGAAGGCCTCGGCAGCGAAGTCAGCAGCACCGAAGAAAAAGGCCAGCAAGAAGGCCTAGAGGGTTTGAGAGGAAGCATATGGGACAGAAAGTCCATCCTTACGGATTCCGGCTGGGAGTGAACAAGCCGTGGCGTTCGCGCTGGTTCTCCGAGCGCGACTATGACAAGCTCCTGGTCGAGGACGTGAAACTCAAGGCCGAGCTGCGCGAAAAGCTTAAGGCCGCCGGCGTCAGCTCAGTCGAGATCGAGCGTCCGGGTAACAAGTTACGCTTTTTGATCCGCACCGCCCGACCGGGCATCGTGATTGGCCGCAAGGGCGCCGAGATCGAGAAGCTCAAGACGGAGCTCGGCAAGCGCACCAGCCGCGATGTGTTCATCGACATCATCGAGGTGAATAAACCGGAGCTGGACGCACAGTTGGTGTCGGAGAACATCGCGCTGCAACTGGAAAAGCGCGTCAGCTTCCGCCGCGCCATGAGGAAGAGTGTCGACTCGGCGCTGCGCTTCGGCTGCAAGGGCATCAAGGTCCGTGTCTCTGGCCGCTTGAATGGCAACGAAATCGCGCGGTCTGAATGGTACCTGCAAGGCCGCTTGCCGCTGCACACGCTGCGCGCCGACATCGATTACGGGTTTACCGAAGCGCACACCACGTACGGTGTGATCGGCGTGAAGACCTGGATATATCGCGGCGACATTTACGAGCAGAAGCGCCGTCAGGCGCCCGCGGTGGGCACGAGCGTGTTTTAAAGGCAGCTAGCAGCTGACAGCAAACAGCTGACGGTTGATTGGTTTGCCGGGTAGAAAAACTGTTAGCTGTCAGCTGTGAGCTGCCGGCTGGTTTGAAGAGGGTTTCGCTATGTTGATGCCAAAGAAGGTGAAGTACCGCAAGCAGCAGAAGGGCAAGCGCCGCGGCAAGGCTTGGCGTGGCTCATCGCTGTCGTTCGGGGAATACGGGCTCAAAGTGCTGGAGTGTGGTTACATCACCGATCGCCAGATTGAAGCCAGCCGTATCGCCATGACCCGTTTCATCAAGCGCGGCGGCAAGATCTGGCTACGCCTGTTCCCGGACAAGCCGATTACCAAAAAGCCGGCCGAAGTTCGAATGGGCTCGGGCAAGGGCGCGCTGGATCATTGGGTCGCCGTGGTGCGGCCGGGCAAGATCCTGTTCGAGATGGAAGGCGTGGCTCCGGAGATTGCGCAGGAAGCAATGCGCCTGGCCTCGAACAAGCTGCCGCTGAAGACCAAGTTTGTGATGCGCCCCGGCGCTGAGAAAGTAGTCGCCGCAGCGAAGTAAGACAGACGTTTTGCGCACCCGGCGATTCGCGAGAATGCCGTGAGCGCCGGAGAGAGAAACAGAGATGGAACTGGAAAAGATTCGCAACCTGAGCGACGAGGAACTGACGCACCAGGAGAAGACCACGGCCGAGCAGTTGTTTCGGCTTCGCTTTCAGGTCTCGCTCGGGCAGAACGACGGAGTGAAGAAGCTCCGCCAACTGCGCAAGGAGATTGCACAGATCAAGACCGTGGCAAAAGAGCGCGAGCTGGGCATTCGCGGCGCGAGCCCGGATGCGGCCAAGGCCAAAGATGTAGCCGCGGAAGCAGTTCCCGCGGCGGGCAAGAAGAAGAAGGGAGCGCGCTAAATGGCGGCGACTCAAGAGGCAGTACAGACGCCGGCAACTACGGGCGCGCGGCGCAACGAGAAGGTCGGCAACGTGGTTTCGACCAAGATGCAGAAGACCATTGTGGTCGAGGTCGAAATGAGGAAGGCGCACGCGAAGTATAAGCGCATTGTGCGCTCGACCAAGAAGTTCTACGCGCATGATGAGCAAAGCTCGGCGCGGCTGGGCGATGTGGTCCGGATTCGCGAGACCCGTCCGTTGAGTAAGCTGAAGCGATGGTCGCTTGAAGAGATCGTCCGGCGATCGTCCCTGGGTCAGATTGAAGACGCGGCGCAGGCCAAGACAGCGGCCGCAGCCGAGTAGCAAGAACTGTTTTCTGTGGTCAGTGATCAGTTTGAATCGAGCCGGATCCGCCAAGCGGAAGGGCTGAAAAACTGAGAACTGGGGACTGATCACTAAGGAGAAGAACCCATGGCAGTGCAAATGAGAACCATGCTCGCGGTGGCCGACAACTCCGGCGCGCGCAAGCTGCAAGTGATTCTGCCCCTGGGCGGCGGACTGGGCAAGAAAGCCGGTCTGGGCGACATTGTGACCGCGGCGGTGAAGGAAGCTTCGCCCGACGGCACGGTGAAGAAGGGCAAGGTTGTAAAGGCGGTCATCGTCCGCACGCGCAAGGAATACCGCCGGCGCGACGGCACCTATATCCGCTTCGACGAGAATGCGGCCGTGGTGATCGACGATTCGCACGAGCCGGTGGGCACGCGCGTCTTCGGGCCGGTGGCGCGCGAGTTGCGCGAGAAGAAGTTTTTGAAGATTGTTTCGCTGGCGCCTGAGGTTGTTTAAGGGCCGGTAGCGATTTTGGAGAAGAAATGCAGAGTTTAAATATTCATCGCAACGATACGGTCAAGATCCTGACGGGCTCGGACCGGGGCAAGACGGGCCGTGTGCTGCGTGTGTTCCCGGATAAGGGCACGGTGCTTGTGGAGCATGTACGGATCGTCAAGAAGACGATTTCGGGCAAGTCGGGGCAGCGGACCCAGGGCGGCATCGCCGACCAGGAATCGCCCATCAATGTATCGAACGTGGCCATTGTGTGCCCCAACTGCGGGCCGGTGCGCGTGGGTTACAAGGCTGAGGGCGACACCAAGGTTCGGGTGTGCAAGAAGTGCGGGCAGACGTTGGCCGCCAAGAAGTAGGCAAGGGAAGTAAAGGGACCCCAAGCCGGATCAGGGTGAGCGCCAATGCGCTTCAACCGAAACGGCCAACCCCTTCCGCAACGGTACACGGGCGGTCGCCACGGCGGCCAACCCAATCCGGGCGCCGGAAGAAAGAGAGCAAAGCATCATGACAGCACGACTGAAAGAGAAGTATCACAAGGAGATCAAGCAGGCTCTGCAAAAGGAGCTTGGTCTCGACAATCCGATGGCTGTGCCGGAGCTGGATAAGATCGTGATCAATATGGGCCTGGGCGAGGCGACAGGAAATACCAAGCTGCTGGACCCGCTGGTTGCGGACCTGGCCGCGGTGGCCGGGCAGAAGCCGGTGACCACGAAGGCGAAGAAGTCGATTGCGGCCTTCAAGGTGCGCGCCGGCATGTCGATCGGCGCCATGGTCACGCTTCGCAACGAGAGGGCCTACGAGTTTCTGGACCGGCTGATTTCAACGGCGCTCCCGCGTGTACGTGACTTCCGCGGTGTATCGACGAAGAGCTTTGACGGGCGCGGCAACTACACGCTCGGCTTGCGTGATCAGCTGATCTTCCCGGAGATTGACTACTCCAAGGTGGAGAAGCTGAAGGGCATGAACATCACCATTGTGACCACGGCCAAGGACGACAACCATGCGAGGGCGCTGTTGAAGCACTTCGGGATGCCGTTCCGCCAGGGCGCGTAACTTCACGGGCGCGCGGGCCGCGTAAGGGGATCAAGAGGGTTTATGGCAACTACTGCAAAGAGAGTGAAAGACGCGCGGAAGCCGAAGTTCAGCTGCCGCAAGCACAACCGGTGCCAACTATGCGGACGCCCGCGTGGGTTTCTGCGCAAGTTTGGCGTTTGCCGCTTGTGTTTCCGGGCGCTGGCGCTCAAGGGAGAGATCCCCGGCGTCGTCAAGTCGAGCTGGTAATAGACGAGGGATCAGGGGTTAGGGGTTTGAAGCCTGGCGCCCAACAACTGATGACTCGCAACTGCAAGAAGTACGAAGGACATTCCCGCTGGTTCCCGCTCCGCCACGGCGGACAAGCAAGGCGGGCGAACGGGGAATGAAGGAGAAGGAATGAGTCTGACCGACCCAGTAGCAGATTTTCTGGCGCGGATCCGGAATGCGATCCGGGCGCGTCATCAGAAGCTGGATGTTCCAGCTTCCAAGCTGAAGACCGAGATCGCCCGCATCCTCAAGGAGGAGGGCTATATTTCGAACTACAAGACGCAGGAAGAAGAAGGCAAGCTGGTGCTGCGCGTGTACCTCAAGTACGGCGGCACGGACGCAGCGATTCGCGATCTGGCCCGTATTTCTCGCCCCGGCTGCCGCGTCTACATTGGCCGCGACGAGATCAAGCGCGTCCAGGGTGGTCTTGGCATTTCCATCATGACCACACCCAAGGGCGTGATGACTGGCCGTCAGGCACGCCGCGAAGGCGTGGGCGGCGAGTTGTTGTGCGAAGTGTGGTAACGACAGATGGCAGGTGACAGATTACAGTCATCCGTTTCTTGCGGTGATTTGCTCACTGTCATCTGTAACCTGCTTCACCGGCTGCAGTGGAACGCATGAGCTTGAACGCTCTTGGCGGGACTCGCAAGCCAATTGAGAAGGATTGAATCGATGTCGCGTATTGGTAAGAAGCTGATCCCGCTGCCGGCGGGGGTGAAGTATAAGGTCGAGGGCAACACGGTTCTGGTCGAAGGGCCCAAGGGCAAGGTTTCGGCGCTGATCGCTGAGGGCATTTCGCTTGAGACCAAAGACGGCGTTCTGCATGTGAATCGCGATACCGACAAGCACGCCGCAGTGCATGGACTGACGCGCGCGCTGGTGTTCAATGCGGTGCAGGGTGTGACGTCCGGCTGGAAGAAAGAACTGGATATCGTCGGCATCGGCTACCGCGCCGAACTCAAGGGCAAGGGCACGGTGGTGTTTACCCTGGGCTACTCGCACCAGATCGAATTCCCTCTGCCCACAGGCATTGAAGTGGCGATTGACCCCAAGCAGACACACCTGACCGTCTCCGGCATCGACCGGCAGAAGGTGGGCCAGGTGGCTGCGGACATGCGTTCGCTGCGCAAGCCGGATCCTTACAAGAACAAGGGCGTGCGCTACTCGGACGAGAAGCTGAAGAAGAAGGCCGGCAAGACGGGTTCGAAGTAAGAAAAGCAGGGACTAGGGACTAAGGGAATAGCGACTAGCAAACGAATTGCTAACTCAGCGAACCCCGCTAGCTCCGCTCACCACAACCGAACGGGGCCGCAGGGCGGCTCCGCTGATAGGAAAAGAGAGACCCATGATTACGCAGACCAAGAGAAACGCAATCCGGCAGCGCATTCACGACCGCATCCGGCGCAAGCTTTCCGGCACAACGGAGCGGCCGCGGCTGAACGTGTACCGCTCGCTGAACCACATTTACGCGCAGGTGATCGACGACCAGACCGGGCAGACGCTGGTATCGGCTTCTTCGATCAAGCTGAAGACCGGCGGTAACGTGGCGGCGGCCAAGGAGATTGGCAAGGCAGTGGCCGAGGCGGCTGTGGGCAAGGGCATCAAGAAGGTGGTTTTCGATCGCGGCGGCTTCCTGTATCACGGGCGCATCAAGGCCCTGGCCGACGCAGCGCGCGAAGGCGGCCTCGAGTTTTAAGCACGATTCCCACCCTTCGCAAAAGGCGCGAAGGATGGGGCACCCGACTTTAGCGTTTTGGTTGAGTGCATTCACATGGTTTTCCGAGGGCGTTCTGTGAGCAGCCCGGAAGGACAGACGAGAGAGCAATGACGATATTGAAGAAGAAACTCGATGCCAACCAGTACAACCTGAAGGATCAGGTGGTGGCCATCAACCGCGTGACCAAGGTGGTAAAGGGCGGTAAGAACATGTCGTTCGCCGCGCTGGTGGTAGTGGGCGACGCCTCTGCAGGGGTGGTGGGGCACGGTTCGGGCAAGGCCAAGGAAGTTCCCCAGGCCATTCGCAAGGGAATTGAAGCGGCCAAGAAGAACCTGGTCCGCATCAATCTGACCGAGACCACGATTCCGCACCTGGTGCTGGGCCGCTTCGGTTCGGGGCAAGTGCTGCTCAAGCCGGCTCCGGAAGGAACGGGCGTGATTGCCGGCGGCGCGGTGCGCGCGGTGATGACTTCGGCAGGCGTGCAGAACGTGCTGACCAAGAGCCTCGGTTCGCCGAACCCGCACAACGTGATCAAGGCGACGTTCGACGCGCTGATCCAGCTGCGTGACAAGGCCGATGTGGCCGCGGCGCGCGGCAAATCCGTAGAGGAGCTTTAATCATGGCGGAATCGAAGAAGAGCACCCCGGCGAAGATTCGTATTCAGTACTACCGCTCGGCCATTTCGACGCCAGTGAAGCACAAACTGGTGGTCAAGGGTTTGGGCTTTACGCGGCTTAACCAGATCGTCGAGCGCGTCGATACCGAATCCACTCGGGGTATGGTCAAGGCCATTCCGCACCTGGTTCGGATTCTGGAGAACTAGTTCTCAGAGATCAGATGTCAGAGATCAGCTTCGTCCTGCTATTTTCGGCAGTTTCAACTGATTTCTGAAACATGATCTCTGACACCTGTACTACAACGCGAGTCGGCGGGGACCAACCCCTGCGGCGCTACAGCGAGGGAAACAATGGCAAAGAATCTATCGAATTTACGCGCACCCCGGAAAGCTAACACCGGGCGCAAGCGTGTCGGTCGCGGCATGGGATCCGGCATGGGCAAGACCTCAACCCGAGGCCACAAAGGCCAGGGATCGCGCACCGGCTCAAGCCTGATGCGCGGCTTTGAAGGCGGCCAGATGCCGCTCCATCGCCGTCTGCCCAAGCGCGGCTTCACCAATATCTTCCGCACCGAATATACGGTGGTCAATCTGGACCGCATCGTGGCTCAGACCGAAGGCAAGAAGGTCACGGAGATTGCTCTCGAGGACTACAAGAAGCTTGGCCTGGCCTCGAGCAAGAAGGCGCTGATCAAGATTCTCGGCTCGGGGGAGCTGACTGCGGCGATTACCATTCATGCCCACAAGTTTTCCAAGTCTGCCGTCGAGAAGATTGAAAAGGCGGGCGGCAAGGCAGTGGTTCTGGGCGCGGCTCCGGCGGCGGCCTAGAGCACGCCGAGCTGGTTTTTCAGATGCGCTTAAGGGCGGGCTCTCCATTCCGTTTGGCGCAAACGGCGCGCTTGGACGACAGATCGCGGTTTCCGTAAGGTCAATGGAGATCGGGATGCTCTAAGATGGGGTAGGTCCCCAAAAAGATTCGAATGGCGGCAACGCCTGAAGCGGATAAACCGACATGCTTGAGAAATTCCTCAATATCTTCCGGATTCCCGATCTGCGCAAGCGGGTGTTTTTCACCTTTGCCATTCTCGCCGTTTACCGGCTCGGTTCGCACATTCCCACGCCTGGCGTGAACGCTCACCAATTGCAACTGCTTTTCAACCAGCAGAGCGGCTCGGCGCTGGGGTTGATGGACCTGTTTGGCGGGGGAAACCTGCGCAAGATGACGGTCTTTGCCCTGGGCATCATGCCTTACATCACGGCGTCCATTATCTTCCAGCTTCTAACAGTAGTGTATGAGCCGCTGGCGCGCATTGAAAAAGAGGGCGAGCTGGGGCGGCGGAAGATCACCCAGTGGACCCGCTATGTAACGGTGATTCTCGGCGCTCTGCAGTCGATCGGCATCGCGGCCATTCTCACCAAGCAGGGCCTGGTGCTCAATCCGGGCATGGGCTTCGACTTGATGACGGTGCTGACGTTGACCGCCGGCACCACGTTCGTTATGTGGCTGGGCGAACAGATTACCGATCGCGGCATCGGCAACGGCATGAGCCTGCTGATCTTCGCTGGCATCGTAGCGGGCCTGCCCCGCGGCGTGGCCGAGATGTATCAGAAAGTCGAGTCCAACGCCTGGGGCTCGTTCACTATCATGGCCGTCGGCCTGCTGCTTGTGGGCATGATCGCGGTAGTGGCGTTTATTGTCTACGTGGAGCGGGCGGAGCGGCGTATTCCCATCCAGAGCGCGCGGCGCATTGTGGGCCGGCGCATGATGGGCGGCCAATCGAGCCACTTGCCGCTGAAGGTGAACTCCGGCGGCGTGATGCCGGTCATCTTCGCCAGTTCCATCCTCTCGGCGCCCATGCTGTTCGGCCAGTCGGAGTTTGTACAGAACAACCGTTTTCTTGAACCCATCATGCAGGCGCTTACGCCCGGTTATCCGTGGTATGTGTTCCTCAACATGATCGGCATTATCTTCTTTGCTTACTTCTACGTTTCGATCATCATGAAGCCGGACGACATTGCCGACAACTTCCGCAAGTCGGGCTCGTTCATCCCCGGAATCCGCCCCGGCAAGCGAACCTCCGATTTCATCAACGACATCCTTACCCGCATCACGCTGGTGGGCGCGATTTATTTGATCGTGATTCAGTTGGTGCCGACCTTCCTGATCTCCGGTATCCGCTTCGACAAGGTATGGCTGATCGGGCGGCTCTTCGAGAGCCTGCCGACCTGGACAACCCATGGCTTGGGAGTCAATTTCTACTTTGGCGGCACCTCTCTGCTGATTGTGGTGGGCGTGGCCATGGACACCATCAACCAGGTCGAATCGCAGTTGATCATGCGCCACTATGATGGCTTCTCTCCTCGTTCCGGTCGTATACGCGGAAGGAAAACCTGGTGATCGCAGTCGAACAGGGCCGGGAGACGGGTTCAAAAACCGTACCTGGCCCGATTCTTTTATTGGGCGCGCCCGGTGTCGGCAAGGGAACCCAGGCCAAGGAACTGGAGAAGTTGTGGGGCATTCCGCAAATCTCCACCGGCGACCTGCTGCGCGCCAATGTAGCCAAGGGTACGCCGCTGGGCAAGGTGGCCAAGGCGCTGATGATGCGGGGCGAACTGGTGCCGGATTCGCTGGTCGATGACATGGTGGCGGCGCGGCTGAAAGAGCCCGATACGGCCAACGGCTACATTCTAGACGGGTTTCCACGCACTCTGGGGCAGGCCGCGTGGCTGGATGGGCGGATGGCGCTGGAGGCCAAGCCGCTGCCCGTCATTGCGGTCAACATCCAGGTGGATTATAATCAGTTACTGCGTCGAATTACGGGACGCAGGAACTGCCCTGTCTGCGCCTCCATCTATAACGTCTATATGAATCCGTCCAAGCGGGATGGGTTCTGCGACATAGAGGGTGCGGCGCTGGTCCAGCGAGCCGATGATACGGAGAGAGTCTTCACCGAGCGCATGCGCGCTTATACGGGATTGACTGCGCCGGTTGTCGAGCACTATCGGGCTCTGGGACGTTTTGCGGAAGTGGATGGAGACCGGCCGATTGGGACAATCGCGGCCGCAATTGTCGCCGCCGTCAAGCGGTTGCGCGAAGGAGCGTAGCCGAACGGCGGGTTTGTGCGTTACGAAGAACAGATGCCAGAGATCAGTTATCAGGGTCAGCCAGGCAAGGCCCCGTACCGATCTCTAGAAGTCTGACTCTGAAAGCTGGATTTTGTGGCTGTTGTACTGAAGTCGTCCAAGGAGATCGAGAAGATGCGCCGCGCGGGTCAGGTGGTTCGCGAAGTGCTGGAGTTGGTGCGCGCGCAAGTAAAGCCGGGTGCGACGACGCTTGATCTGGAAAAAGCTGCGGTGGCGCGGCTGGACGAGTTGGGCGTGAAGGCTGCTTTCAAGGGTTATCACGGTTTTCCCTGCGTGCTGTGCACCTCGGTCAACAGCGAGGTGGTGCATGGCATCCCGTCGCAGAAGCGGGTCCTGAAAGATGGGGACATCGTTTCGGTCGACTTTGGGGCGATCGTGGACGGCTACTTCGGGGATGCGGCGATTACGATTCCGGTAGGTTCGATCGGCGCCGACGCGGCGCGGCTTCTGGCGGTGACGGAGAAGTCGCTCCATGCGGGCATTGCGGCGGTGAAGCCGGGCGCGACGCTGGGCGATGTGGGCGCGGCGGTGCAGGACGTGGTTGAGGCCGAAGGTTTTTCAGTGGTACGGGATTTTGTAGGCCACGGCATCGGGGTCCACATGCATGAAGACCCGCAGGTGCCGAATTTTGGCGAGCGGGGTCGCGGCATGAAGCTGAAGGTTGGCATGGTGATCGCCATCGAGCCAATGGTGAATGCGGGCGGGCCGGACGTGGAAGTGTTGAAAGACGGTTGGACGGCAGTGGCCAAGGATGGCAGCATGAGCGCTCATTTTGAGCACACGGTGGCGGTGACCGCAGCCGGCGCGAGAGTTCTGACCGATTAGCAGTCGGTCTTCACAGGCCGGATGCGCAACACGCGCCGGCGGAAGTGGGAAACGGTTTGTCGAAGGAAGACGCGATTGAGGTCATGGCGGTGGTCACAGAGACACTGCCCAATGCGATGTTCAAGGTCAAGCTCGAGAACAATCACGAGGTCCTGACCCATGTTTCGGGAAGGATGCGCAAGAACTTCATCCGCATCTTGCCCGGCGACCGCGTGGCTGTGGAACTGAGTCCTTACGATCTGAACCGCGGACGAATCGTTTACCGCTATAAGTAAGCTTTGAACGGGCTGACAGCTGATAGCTGACAGCAGACAGTTTTAAGGAAGGGCAGCAAACAATGAAGGTCCGTGCATCAGTGAAGAAGATTTGCGTGAAGTGCAAGGTGATTACGCGCCGCGGTGTGGTTCGTGTTATCTGCGAGAACGCAAAGCACAAGCAACGCCAGGGCTAAGCGAGCCTGGTAGACGTGGAAGTTTCCCCGAAGGGACTAAGGAACATAGGGGCTAGGGACTAAGTTGAAGCAGCAAGTTTTCAGCAGCATCAACTAGTCCCGAAGCCCTAATCCCTAGTCCCTCCGCCAACAAGAGGCTAGTTAGCTTGAGTCAAGGCTTGCGATGAACCTCTGGGAGCTAGAAGCACACACCGTGCGAACCGGTTAAGGCCGGCGGCACATAACCTGAAGCAGTAAAGGAACCAACATGGCACGTATTGCTGGCGTCGATCTGCCCCGCAACAAGCAGGCACGGATCGCGCTCACATACATCTTCGGCATCGGAGATCCGCGTGCGGCGAAGATTCTGGAGAAGGCGAACGTTGATCCGTTCAAGAAGATCCAGGATCTCGGCGAAGACGAGGTCAACCGCATCCGTCAGGTGATCGAGGACGAAGGCAACGTCGAGGGCGACCTGCGCAAGGACGTCTCGATGCACATCAAGCGCCTGATCGACATCCAGAGCTATCGCGGCACGCGGCACCGGCGTTCATTGCCGGTTCGCGGCCAGCGCACCCACACCAATGCCCGCACTCGCAAGGGCCCGCGCAAGGGCACAGTTGCCGGCAAGAAGAAAGCGACGGGTAAAACCTAAATGGCGAAACCAGAGCAGAAGGCTGCCGCCGGCAAGGCAGGCAAGAACAAGAAATTCAAGAAGCGCGAGCGCAAGAATGTGCCGTTTGGCATTGCGTACATTCAGGCCACGTTCAACAACACCATCGTCACCATCACCGACCCGGTGGGCAACACGTTGAGCTGGAAGAGCTCGGGCTCGCTTGGGTTCCGCGGTTCGCGCAAAGGCACTCCGTTTGCGGCGCAGCAGGCAGCATCGAATGCCGCCAGCGCTGCCCGCGATCACGGCCTGCGCGCGGTGGATGTGCGCGTCGCCGGTCCGGGGTCGGGCCGCGAGTCGGCCATCCGCGCACTGGCTGCGGCGGGTGTCGAGGTGCGCTCCATCCGCGATGTGACGCCTGTGCCGCACAACGGCTGCAGGCCGCCGAAGAGGCGCCGCGTCTAAAGACGCGGCAGGGACTAGGGACGAAGGGACTAGGGACTCAAGAGCTGGCTCATCATTTGGCCGTGCTAGTCCCTATGTCCCTAGTCCCTTAGTCCCTCTAACAACAAGGGCCGGGAGGAAGCATCGCTCTCACGAGCATGTGTAAACCGGCCGTCATCCGAAGTCAGGAGAAGAAGAAGAAATGGCACGTTATACAGGACCAGTCTGCCGCCTTTGCCGTCGCGAAGGCACCAAGCTTTTTTTGAAGGGCACCAAGTGCCTCTCCGATCGTTGCCCGATTGAGAAGCGCAACTTTCCTCCCGGCATGCATGGCAAGGACCGCAAGGCCAAGATTGTGGGCTACGGCCTGCAACTGCATGAAAAGCAGAAGGCCAAGCGCATGTACTTCACGCTGGAAGGCCAGTTCCGCGAGTACTACGAGAAGGCCAACCGCGCCACGGGCGTCACCGGCGAACTGTTGATTCAACAGTTGGAACGCCGTCTGGACAATGTGGCCTACCGGTTGGGCTTCGCCATCTCGCGGCGCCAGGCTCGGCAGGTGGTTCGCCACGGCCACGTCACGGTCAACGGCCGCAAGGTGAACATCCCTTCTTACCAGGTGAACGCGGGCGACGAAATCGCCATCCGCGAGAGCGCCAAGAAGCTGCTGATTGTGGAGCAGGGCGCGCAGTACGCCGCGCAGAACCCAGTTCCGACGTGGCTGGAGATGAACTTCGACACCCTTACGGGCCGCGTGCTTTCTCTGCCCAGGCGCAAGGACATTAACCTGCCGATCAACGAACAGTTGATCGTCGAACTGTACTCGAAGTAAGTAGTACAGGGACTAGGGACCAGGGACTAGGGACTAGAAAGCCGGCAGCAATATCGCTTGTGCTAGTCCCTCAGTCCCTAGTCCCTCAGTTCCTGCATTCCAACCGAAGGAGAACTTGCGCGGCCGCCGCAAAATGCATCGCGACGTACATGCCGCGCGGGAAAAGAGATAACCGATATGCTTTGGAGAGGATTTCAAAAACCGAAGCGCCTGGCAGTGGATGCCGAGACGCTTTCCGACACATTTGGCAAGTTCAGCGCACAGCCCTTTGAGCGTGGATTTGGCACCACCATCGGCAATGCACTGCGCCGGACCCTGCTGAGCTCGATTGAAGGCGCGGCCGTCACTGCGATTCGCATTGAAGGCGTGCTGCACGAGTTCCAGTCCATCAGCGGCGTGGTTGAAGATGCAACCGACATCATCCTGAACCTGAAACAGGTTCCATTCAAGCTCAACGGCGAAGGCCCGAAGGCGCTCTACCTGCGCGCCGATCAGCCCGGAGTGGTCACCAGCGGCATGATTGAAGCCGACGGCGACGTGGAGATCCTGGACAAGAACATCTACATCGCCACCCTGTCAGAAGGCGGCAAACTGGACATGGAGATGCGTTTGAAGCGCGGCCGCGGTTATATCTCGGCCGATAAGAACTTCGACGCCGATCTGGGTCTGGGCTTCATTCCCGTTGACTCTGTCCACTCGCCTGTGCGGCGCGTGAACTATGTCGTCGAAGCGGCGCGTCTCGGCCAGATCACTGACTACGACAAGCTGACGCTCGAAGTGTGGACCAACGGAGCCGTGCTGCCCGCCGACGCTGTGGGCCTGGCCGCTAAGCTGCTGAAGGACCACATGAACATCTTCATCAACTTCGAGGAAGAAATCGAAGCCGAAGCGCGCGGAGAAGAGAGCCGCGGCCTGCTGCGCAACGACAACCTCAATCGCTCGGTTGAAGAGCTGGAGCTTTCTGTCCGCAGCTACAACTGCCTGAAGAACGCCAACATTCAGTCCATCGGCGAACTGGTGCAAAAGACCGAAGCCGAAATGCTGAAGACCAAGAACTTTGGCCGCAAGAGCCTGAACGAGATCAAGGAAATTCTTGCGCAGATGGGTCTTTCGCTGGGCATGAAGATCGACGAAAACGGCAACCCGGTTCCCGGACCAACCAGCATTCCTCCCGCTGCCGCATTGGCTGCCAGTTATGGCCGCTACGACGACGAGGACGAGCCACTGGATTCCGTGGATCTGCAGTTGCCCACCGAGACCGAGAACTTCTAAGGGCCTTGTATCGGGGCACGACTTTAGTCGTGCCGAAAAGGACCTGCAAGAGATGGGGCTTTAGCCCCTGAGGTCCAGAAATCTGGGTGCCCCACATCTCGATTCTGGAGATGTGGGATGCCCAAAGAATTTTCCGAAAGAGAGTTGCATCATGCGCCATCGCAATGCAGGATTCAAGCTCGGACGCAACACCAGCCATCGCCGCGCCCTGTTGCGGAATCTGGTCACGTCCGTAATCGTGGAAGACCGCGTGGAAACCACCGTGGCCAAGGCCAAGGCTGTTCGTCCACTGGTTGAAAAAATGATCACCCTGGGCAAGAAGGGCGATTTAGCCTCGCGCCGTCAGGCTCTCAGCTTTCTGATGACAGACAAGTCCGTTACGCGGCTTTTTGACACCGTGGCCCCGCGCTACGGCGACCGCCAAGGCGGCTATTTGCGTATCGTGCGCACCGGATTCCAGAAGGGCGACGGAGCCGAGAAGGCTTTCATCGAACTGCTGGGCGCCGAAAAGCAACTGGAAGTGAAGCGTAAGAAGCGCGACGAAGTGAAGGCCAAGAAGCGCGCCGAACTCGAAAAGCATCTGGAAGACAGCAAGAAGGAAGAGCCGGGCGAAGAAGCCGCTTAGGATTTGCCATCCAGGCAGCTTTTTCTCCGCTGTTCTTAATTCAACTAGCCGCGGCGCCCCATCGACAACCCGCACGGGCACTTGCATCTGCAAGCGCCCGTGCTTTTTGTTTGCCCGGCTTATAACGTCAGGCTCTATATTGAGAGCTGAGTATGCGACGCTTTGTATTCACGCGTGTCTTCTTATTGGTGATCGAAGACACCTTTCGATGAGCGAAAGCAAAGCAGAAGGGCGAGTCTCTTGCGAGAACTCGCCCTTTGCTTTCCGTGTTCTAGAAGATCCGGTTTTCGGCTACCGGATCACAGCCCCAACGGCGGGATTAGGCGATCCGCTCGAGCTCAGCCCGAGTTTCCCTTACCCTTCCGCCGTCGCAGCTGTACGAGCTTGCTCGCCGACCGATGTGAGTTTCGTCGCCGATTCTCTTCTTGGTCATTGATCTACTCTCTCCTTCTGGAAGATTTCTCTTCCCCTGCAAAGTTAGAGTTGGGAACTATGCAAAGTGTTGTCGGCTATGTGGCGCGCTGGATGTTGGAGTGATCGATGCGTGCCAGAACGTGAGATCTCGGGCTTGCAGTTGTCCGGAACAGCCGTAAAGCTTACGCTGCCCTTGCCAGCCTCTTGGGTTTGAAGCTGCGCATGAAGATGTAGACAATCAATTGCAGCGTGATGGCGCCAGTGCAGTCCAGCAGCACGTCCCAGGGAGAGCCGGTGCGGTTGGGCAGGAAGGTCTGGTGCCACTCGTCGCAACTGGCCACCAGCGCCGTGCCGAGCAGGGCCAGAATCGCGTCCAGCAAGAAGCGGGAGCGGGGCAGCGTAAACCACCAGGCGCGCAGCCATGCCAGGCCGATGAACCCGTAGCCGAGGAAGTGGCCGGTCTTGCGAAGGTAATGGTGGATCAGCTCCCAGCGGACGGTGGATACGTGTCCGAACAGAGCTTCAAAGATCCGGCGCAGTGGGCCGCTGGTGTGGTTGGAGCCGAAAGCCTCCGTCGACTCGAGAACAATGACGGCGATGCCGATTGCAACCGGCAGCCAGACATAAATCCAGAACCAGAAGCCGCCGCGGCGATTACTCAACATGATAGTTGGGCGCCTCACGGGTGATGATCACGTCGTGGACGTGGCTCTCGCGCAGGCCGGCGGAAGAGATGCGGACGAACTGGGCCTTCTGCTGCAATTCGGTGATGGTGCCGCAGCCCACGTAGCCCATGCCGGAGCGCAGGCCACCGACGAGTTGGAAGACCATGGACTCGAGCGGCCCGCGGTAAGGCACGCGGCCCTCAATGCCCTCGGGGACGAACTTGGCCAAACGGTTTTGAGTGGCGCGTTCGCGCTGCACCACGCCCGTCGTGCCCATTTCAGCGCTGGCCAGGTCTTCCGTGCTTTGGAAGTAGCGCTCGCCGGAGCCCTGGCTCATGGCGGTGAGCGAGCCCATGCCGCGGTAAGTCTTGAAGCTGCGGCCCTGATAGAGGATAGTTTCGCCGGGGCTCTCATCGACTCCGGCAAACAGCGAGCCGATCATGACAGAGCTGGCGCCGGCGGCAATGGCCTTGGTGACTTCGCCGGAGTACTTGATGCCGCCGTCGGCGATGACCGGGATGCCGTAGTCGCGGGCGGCGCGGTAGGCTTCGGCGATGGCCGTGATCTGCGGCATTCCGGCACCGGTGACCATGCGCGTGGTGCAAATGGAGCCGGGGCCGATGCCGACCTTGATGGCGTCCGCTCCGGCATCGATGAGCGCCAATGCGCCGTCGTAAGTGGCCACGTTGCCTGCCAGCAGGCCAATCTGCGGAAACAGCTTCTTTACTTCGCGCACCGCTTCCAGTACCCGCGAAGTGTGTCCGTGCGCCGAATCGATGGCCAGCACATCGGCGCGGGCGCGCACCAGCTCTGCCGCACGTTCCAGATAATCGCCGGTTGCGCCGATGGCTCCGCCCACGCGCAGCCGGCCCTGATCGTCCTTGCTAGCGGCAGGATATTTGAGCTTTTTCTGGATGTCTTTGACGGTGATGAGGCCCTTGAGCTCGTACTGATCGTTCACCACCAGCAGCTTTTCCACGCGATGCTCGTGCAGGATCAGCTCTGCCTCTTCGAGCGTGGTGCCCACCGGAACGGTGATGAGGTTCTGCTTGGTCATTACGTCGCCGATGGGAATGTCGGTGCGGGTTTCAAAGCGTAAATCGCGATTGGTGAGGATACCGACCAGCCGCTTGCCCTGCGTAACGGGCACGCCGGAAATCTTATAGCGGCGCATCACTTCCAGCGCGTCGGCGATCATCTGATCCGGGCCGATGGTGACCGGGTCAACGATCATGCCGCTCTCCGAGCGCTTCACCTTATCGATCTCGCCCGCCTGGTCGGCGATGGTCAGGTTGCGATGCACAATGCCGATGCCGCCCTGCTGCGCCATGGCGATGGCCATGCGCGACTCGGTGACGGTGTCCATGGCAGACGACAGGAGCGGTGTGTTCAGCGTGATGTCGCGCGTTAACAGGGTCTGCGTGCTGACAGAAACGGGCACCACGTCGCTGTAGGCAGGCACCAGCAACACGTCGTCGAATGTAAGGGCTTCCGGCAGGTTTTTGGCTAGCATAATGATTTGACGCGCCGGCAGGGCCGGAGATTCGTGTTCCCGGCGCGGCAGGTGCGTACGTCTATTGTAGCGGAGGGGGCACAATTGGGCGGTCGAGCGTCCTTGGCATGATTCTCGCGGCCCGCCAGTCAACGATCAGACTTCTATTGGCGGGCTGAACCGCATTGACTCACTCAGACACCCACAGGGAATGGCTTGGGGCTGGATTCGTCGTCGGCCTTGGGAGCGCCGGTGCGCCAGCGCTCGAAGCGGCCTTGCAGCAGGCTCATCAGGCCGGTGTACCAGTAGCCCACGACGAACAGAAGGAGGAACGGAGCGGTGAAGTAGTTCTGGTTGGAAAAAGTGTAGAGGATGGCCAGGAAGAAATAGGCGCCCAGCAGGAGCTCGATCCACGGAGCCAGCACCAGGCGCTTGCGGTACTTGGCGGCCTGCGATTTTTCGCCTTTGCCGGCCACGCGGTACTTGGGCGTGCGCACAAAGGCGCTCTTGATGCCGAACAAGGCCTCCATCACCGCCTTGGTATTGGTGACCGTGAGGCCGATGCCGAGAGCCATCAGGAACGGCAGATAGAAAAACGTCTTCATCCAGGTTTTGGGAAAGAGCTCGCGCTCGCTCATCAGGTAAAACACGGCGATGGAAAACGTGGAGGCGGCGAACAGTGGAAAGTCGATGAGCAGCATCTGGAACCAGCCCTGGTAGAAGCGGCAGATCATGGCCGGAATGAGCAACGCCGACATGACGATCATGAGCGGATAGCTCAAATTGGCGGTGAGATGGTAGACGGCCTCGATCTTGATGCGGCGCGGCACATTGGAGCGAAAAATCTGCGGCAGGACTTTGATGCTGGTCTGGATGAGTCCCTTGGCCCAGCGCGCCTGCTGGGTTTTGAAGGCGGTCATCTCAATGGGCAGCTCGGCGGGACACTCGATGTGCGGCAGGTATTTGAACTTCCAGCCGGCGAGCTGCGAACGGTAGCTGAGGTCGGTGTCTTCGGTCAGTGTGTCGTGCTGCCAGCCGCCGCCGTCGGCAATGGCCTGAATGCGCCACATGCCGGCGGTGCCGTTGAAGTTGAAGAAGTCGCCGGTGCGGCAACGGGCACCGTGTTCCAGCACAAAGTGGCCGTCGAGCAGGATGGCCTCAATCTGCGTCAACATGCTGTAGTCGCGGTTGATGTGGGTCCAGCGAGTCTGCACCATGCCGATTCCGGGCTCGGCGAAGTGGTGGACCACATTCATGAGCCAATCGGTCGGCGGTACAAAGTCGGCGTCAAAAATGGCCACGAACTCACCCTTGGCCACTTTGAGGCCGGCATCCAGCGCACCGGCTTTATAGCCGTATCGGTTGGTGCGGTGGATATAGACGATCGGATGGCCCAGCGCCGCGTAGCGCGCCACAATTTCTGCGGCTACTTGCTGAGTTTCATCGGTCGAGTCGTCGAGCACCTGGATCTCCAGCTTGTCCGTGGGGTATTCCATGGCGCAGACGGCTTCAATCAGGCGGTCGATGACAAACTGCTCGTTGAAGATGGGAAGTTGCACGGTGACGCGGGGCAGCACGTCAAAGTGGACGTCCGGGTTGGGGTTGGCGTTCTTGCGGTATTTGAAATAGAGGTAGCACATCGTATAGCGATGAACGCCGTAGATGGCCAGCAGGATCATTACCGCGAAGTAAGGCAGCAGCAGAGCTGCGTCAAACATGTTCCAGTGGTAAAGGCCTTTGAAGGTCTGGTCGGTGTTCTGCATGGCCTTGAGGTAATGGCGTAGCCCGTTCTGGGGCGCCAGAGCCAGATATGCAGCCGCCTGCGCTGGCAGTCTGCTGAGCAGGCTGGCGGCAGGATTCAGGCAGGTCAGAAACGCGGCGAACAGGGGCGGGCCTCCACGACCGGGATAACGACCATTGTATGCGATGGGGGTTGACCTCAACCGTGTTGCCGCTGCTCGGGTCTGCGGCGTAATGTGGGCATTACCTAACGGAGGCTTCCTAGTCTATGTCCAGTTTTACCTCTTCTCCCGCCGTGGCTGCCGCGGGCGGTAGTTTTCTGCTGGAAACGCGCACGCCGGCAGAGGTATTTACTCCGGAAGATTTGAATGACGAACAGCGGCAGATCGCCGCGACCGCGGCGCAGTTTGCGCGCGAAGAGATTCTGCCGGCCGCTGACGCAATTGAGGCCAAGGAACCCGGCGTTCTGCGGTCGAAGATGCAAAAAGCCGCCGAGCTGGGGTTTACCTCCGTCGATATTCCCGAGGAGTACGGCGGCATGGGGATGGATAAGGTTTCGTCCACGCTGATTACGGATCACCTCTCCGTGCTGGCCAGTTTTTCTACGGCGTTCGGAGCGCAGACCGGCATTGGGACGCTGCCGCTGGTCTGGTATGGAACCGAAGAGCAGAAGAAGCGCTATCTGCCGAAACTGGCCTCTGGCGAGTGGATCGCGGCTTACTCGCTCTCCGAGGCCAGTTCCGGGTCAGACGCGATGAATGTGCGCTGCCGGGCAACGCTTTCGGACGGCGGCGCTTTCTATACGCTCAACGGCGAGAAGATGTGGACCACTAACTGCGGCATTGCGGACCTGTTCACGGTCTTTGCCAAGATCGATGGAGAAAAGTTTTCGGCATTCGTGGTGGAGCGCGCGACGCCGGGGTTGACGGTGGGAGCCGAAGAACACAAATTGGGGATTCGCGGTTCGTCCACCTGCCCGCTGGTGTTCGTGGACTGCCGCATTCCCGCCGCCAACCTGCTGGGCGAGGCCGGCAAGGGACATCACATCGCCTTCAACGTGCTGAATATGGGGCGACTCAAGCTGGCCGTGGCCTGTATTGGCGGCGCACGGCACGCCATTGCGCACATGGTGCGTTACGCCAAGGAGCGCACGGCGTTCGGTAAGACGATCTCCGAGTTCGGGCTGATTCAGCGGAAGATTTCTGTCAGTGCGGCACGGCTGTTTGCCGCGGAGAGCATGGCGTATCGCACGGCAGGGATGATCGACGCCAGCCTGGCGCAAATGAATGAAGATCAGGCTGCTTCGCCGCGGGAGACGCAGAAGCGCATTGAGGAGTACGCCGTTGAGTGCTCGATTCTGAAGGTCTATGGATCAGAGATGCTGAGCCTGGTGACGGACGAACTGGTGGCCACCATGGGCGGCTACGGCTATGTGGAGGAGTATCCGGCGGAGCGCTACTACCGCGATGCACGTATCAACCGCATCTTTGAAGGGACGAACGAGATCAACCGGCTCATCATTACCGGCTGGTTGATGAAGCGGGCGTTGAAGGGGCAACTGCCACTGCTGCCGGCGATCAACAAACTGATGGATGAAGTGACGCAGCCTCCCTCGTTCGACTCCAGCAGCGACACGGGCGAACCGCTGGCGCGCGAGGCGAGAGTGTTGGTGGCGGCTAGGAAGATTGTGTTGTTTGCCGCCGGCGTGGCCAGCCAGCGGTTCATTGCGGCTCTTGAAGATCAGCAAGAGGTGATGGCGGACCTGGCGGACATGATCGCGCAGGTCTATGCGCTCGAATCAGCGCTGCTGCGTGCGCAAAAACTGGCTGCGGCTGCCAAAGCTTCGGCTGAAGTTGCGGCAGCCATGACGGGTTTGCTGGCGGAAGAAACCATGAGTTTGGCTGAGCAGGCGGCGAGGCGGGTGCTGGCGGCCAGCGCGGAGGGCGACCTACTGCATACGCAACTGGCCATTCTACGGCGGCTGGTCCGCTATACACCGGCAGACACGATGGGCTTGAGCCGCACCGTGGCGCGGCATGCGATTCAACTGGAGCGGTATCCAGTTTAGGGACTGAGCCACGACCCTTTCGCGAAATGCGCAGGCCGATCTCATCTCTTGAACGGTTTTGCGAATCGTTGTCTGAAACCGGACGCTGCTTCAGTGATGGCCTGGGCAAGGAAAAGCTCAGAATTTTGTGCCGTTGTTGTAGTCGGCGGTGATGGCGGCGTGGACGCCCTCGATGCACGCGGAGTCTGAGAAAATTAGGCCCAGTTCGCGGTTGTCATTGAGCGAATCGGTGGAGAAGTTTTCGCTTCCGACAAAGAGGCTGGCCTGAGGCGTGCCGTAGTCGGCGAGCACGGTTTTTGCGTGGATGTAGTAGCCGGTGCGGGAGCTGTAAGTGGCGATGACGGCTCCGGCGGCCTTGAGCGCGTTGAGCGTAGAAGAGTATTCTCCTTTGAGATTCTCCTGGACCAGGGTGACTGAGACGCCGCGCTTGAGGGCTGCTTCGACTGCCGACTTCATGCCGGGGTCGTCGAACTCTTCCTGCGAAATGAGGAGGGACTTTTGCGCGCCGCCGATGAGAGCGGTGATCGCGGCGCGGGAATTGGTGGGACTCCAAGCGAGGTTCTCTCCCGTCGGCGGAGTGATGGCGGCATTGGTGAAGTCGGCGTTGAAGGTGGTTTCGATGGCTGCCACATCGGCGGGATTGTTGGTCGTGACGGCGAAGTCGCGGGTGGTCGCGTAGTCCTCAGGTGTGAGGTTGAGCGTCATGACGGCAGAGATGGCTTGGTCGATGGTGATGGTCTTCTGGTGGGTGCAGGCATAGGCAGGATTGGCCCAGTGGACGGCGACTTTACCGGCGGTCAGGGTATTGTAGGCCGCAGTGTTGTTGGCTTTCTCATTGTTCTGGTCGAGAATGACGCGGACGGCTACGCCGTTGGCAGCGGCCGTGGTCAGGATGGTCGTGACCTGCGTGTCGGATAGCTCGTACATGGTCATGTCGATCGACTTTTTGGCCGAAGAGAGCAAGGTGTAAATGGGCTGCAAGCCCTGATCCGGTTCGGTGAGCAGAGTGTAGGTTGTGCTACCGGCACCGGTTGGAGGCGCCGGTGGAGTTGGCGCGGGCTCGTGCTTCTTGCGTTCGGGATCGGCGATTTGCGGGAGAATTTCGGTTTCCATCGGTTTCTCCTTGAGCATGCGCTCGATGGCGGTAATTTTCTGCAAACGCGATGAAGCTGCTGGGTTAGTGGTCACTCAAGTGGCGGCTGTTCGCCTAGCAACTGCTGCCCTAGACCGTGATCACTTCGGCGGCCAGGCTGGCGCCGACGGTGACAGCTTGTGTGATGGCGTCGATGGTTTTCTTGATGTCGTCGAGCTGGGTGACGGCGGTTTTCAGTGCAGTGTTGGCGGTGGTCAAATCCGTGGTCAGCGAGATGACCTGGGGATCGTCGTCATGAAAGGCCTTGTTGACGCAGGACCAGTAGTTTTGGCGCGCGGCGACAAACTTGGTGGTGATGGTGTCGCGGTCACCCTGCGATGGGCAGGCATTGAGCATGAGGCCGATCTGCGGCTGCATGGTCAGGTAGGTCGATTCCAATTGCGCGAGCGCTTCTTGCATGGCGTATCTCCTGCTTTATTGGTCTTGGTTCGATGGGCTTGAGGTCGCGTCTTTGGATTTGGACGAGCCAGTGTCGGGTGCGTTGAGGCCGGCCGCGGATTGGAACTCGGAGGCCCATTTCTCGACGTTGGCGATGGAGAGCGGGGCGATGCGCAACTCCATAGGCTTTTCGTTGGCAACCAAGTCGATGCGGTCAGACATTTGCTGGAGGGATTTCTCCATGTCGGCGGTGGCCTTGTTTTGCGCGGTCTTCAGGGCGTCCTGTTTCGCGGTGACCTGCTGCTCGGCGAGCTTTTCAATGCCGTCGCGGAGTTTGGGGTCAGTGATCTGCGGAGTGAGGCCGTAGGGATCGAGAGCTACCTTGAAAAAGCCTGCCGGATCGGTCTGGCCGTTCTGCAGAAGGCTGTTGGCAAGCGAACCGGAGAGGACTGCGTACTGGTCGCCGATGGACTGGTAGTCGGGCTCTTCTTTCACGAAGAAGTCGTGCAGGCCCTTGGTGAGCTGGGCCATGCCGTGGGCGGCTTTGCGCTCCTTGTGCTCCTGAATGGCTGTGACGATGAGGCCGACCGCGACTTTCATGCCGGTCTGTTCATCGGAGCTTAATTTGCCTTTCATGGGCTGCAAGGTGTTGACTTCTTTGGCGAGGCTGGCGGCGGAGGCAGACGCGTCGGTGGTAGCGGAGGAGCCGGTGAGCTTGGCGAAGGATGCGGCGAGGTCAGTGAGGCCCTTGGCCAGGGCGGCGCGCTTCTTGATTTCAGAGCGGCTGTCAGCGATCTGGGCCTTGGTGACAGCGTCGTAGGGGATGCCGTACATGACCTGCTCGACGGCGTTGAGCTGGTCGGACTCGGTGAGGATGGTGTCGAGGGCGGTGTAGTAGTCGGTGAGGCATTTGGCGGTTGCAGTGAGTTGAGTGGCGGCAGCTTTGGCGTCGTCGCCGGTTTTGCATCCGGCGATCAAAAAGAGGCTGGATATGACGGCAGCGGCGATGGCGCGGTTTTTCATGGTTTGAGTACACCTTTCAACGTGGGGGCCTATGCAGAGAGCCATCACTATCGCACAGCGGGGAGGGGATTGCAATCGGGTTTTCTGGGGAGATGAAGGCCCGGTATTTTGCAAGCGCTGGTGGCGCGTCTGACGCTGTGTTCTTTCAGAACGCGCCGAGTTAGAACATGCTCAAGACTCATGCTGGGAACGGTGAAAGTGGGTAGACTGCCCACCTTCTTATTGTGCCGAGATGTTGATTTTGACGATAGCCGGCGGACGGATTTGCTGCGGCGGATGGGGGTCCGCCGCGAGGAGATTTTCTGTTCCGCTACTTCTGGGCAGTGGTAGCGGCGCCGGCTGCCTGGAAGTCCTTGAAGTCCTGGGTGACGAACTGAAGGCGAGCGGCGTAGTTGCTCGCGAAGGAGTCGCCGTTGGGGACGACCTCAGCGATGGTGAAGGAACGCACGGGGACGTAGAGGTTATTGCCGCCGATGGGCATTGGGGCGTAATCGACACGGATGTTCTCGTAGTGGACGAAGTCCGAAGGCTTGAACTCGGCCTCGAGGATGGTGCGGAGGATGACGCCGGAATCCGGATCGAGGAATAGTTCGCCGTGGTATCCAGCCTTGGTATTGAAGGGCTTCCAGTCGGATACATTGGCAAGATTACCGTTGCCAGCCGGGTGCCCAAGGGGGCTGGCGCCGCCAAGGCCGGCGCCGGTGCTAGGGGTGGGGCTGCCGGCTGCCTTACCGTGGCCGCCGTAGAGGCCGCCGCCGACGCTGGAAGTATCGGGGAAGCAGCAATAGTTGAGAGCATAATGGGATTTTTTCTTCTCGACGGCAAAGGCGAAGACGGCCGTCTGGTGGCCATTGATGGTTTCCCAGCGCAGGAATTTGGGATTGCCGGAGGAGACGGCTTCACTTGTCAGGGAATTGAGCGGGAGGAATGGGAGCATAGAGTTGACAATGCCGTTGCGTCCCCACTGATTGGCGTCTTTGCCGCCCGGTTTTTCAATACCGTTGTCGATCTCAACCTTGTCAGTGTGGGTGTTCATGAGGCGGACGTACTCATGGAGCTGCTGCCAGATAGGATCGTTGGCATTTTCGGTTCTGACCTTGGTGCCGGTATAGGACTCGATGGTCTCGACGCCATTCTGGAAGCGGGCGACGAGACGAGTAGCGGTGAGGTGAGGTAGCTGAGGGTAGGTTTTGGCGGCATAGTCCTGGGCCTTGGCGAGCAGGGTCTGCTGGGCGGCGGCGTCAGGAGGAGCAGTTTTGGGCAGGTCGGTTTCAGGCGGGGCGAGTATGGCGCTACGCGCCTCAAGCACGTACAACTGCTCGGTGGAGAGCGGCCCATTGACGAGGCCGGCCATGCTGTTCATGGTGGCGGAGGTCAGTTCTTCCGACAGCTCGATCTGTTTCAGCGCGTTGGCAACCTGCTCATCGCTCTTCTGAGAATTGTGCAGGCCTGTGAGCATATCCTGAAACTGCGCCACAGTCATTTTTTTGGCATCGGCCGACAACAGGGTGGGGGCCGCTGCTAGGAGTAGAAGGATACATCCGAAGCGCTTCATAGTGCCATCCTGGGTGAAATTGCGAGCGGAGCGATTGTAGCATTCGCTGCGGACTGTTCATCGGCAATTTGCGGCGGTTATTGGGGAATGGGGTTTTGGGCTGGATGGGTTTCGGGGAGGGAATTGTGGGGCGGGCGCACCCAAGTGAAAACGGCCCGCTGCTCGTTTGAACAGCGGGCCGTTTCGCGTTGAGTTAGCCGAGGCCGTTATGCCTTGGCGGTGGTGAGGGCACCGAGGTCGGCGGCCAGCTTTTCGGTGGAGAAGGCTTCGATGATGTCGCCTTCCTTCAGGTCGTTGAAGTTGCCGAGGCCGATGCCGCACTCCATGCCGTTGGTGACTTCGCGGACATCGTCTTTGACGCGCTTCAGCGAGCCGATCTTGCCCTTGTAGACCTGCACGTCGCCGCGCGTGACCTTGACTTCGGCATCGCGGCGAATGACACCATCCAGCACGCGGCAGCCGGCGATGGTGCCGACCTTGGGAATGCGGAAGACCTGGAGGATCTCCGCTTTGCCGACGTAGTTTTCCTTGAACGTCGGGTCGAGCAGTCCCAGCATGGCCAGGCGGATTTCATCCTGCAACTCGTAGATGATGGAGTGCAGGCGGATCTCGATGCCTTCCTGTTGGGCGAGCTCGGCGGCCTTGCGCTCGGGGCGCACGTTGAAGCCGATGATGATGGTGTTGGAGGCCGTGGCCAGCAACACATCGCTCTCGGTGATGGAGCCGACACCGGAGTGGATGACCTTGATGCGCACCTTCTCGGTGGACATGCGGACGAGCGAGTCGGCCAGCACTTCGACCGAACCGGTAACGTCGCCCTTGATGATGAGCGGCAGGTCTTTGACGCCGGCGGTACGGATCTGTTCGGCGAGGCCTTCGAGCGAGACGCGGGAGCTCTTGGCGAGCTGCGCTTCGCGCTCCTTCATCTTGCGGTACTGCGCGATGCCCTTGGCCTTGTCGCGATCGGAGACGACCAGGAAGGTGTCGCCGGAGTCGGGCATGGCTTCGAGGCCGAGCACTTCGACAGGGGTTGAGGGGCCGGCTTCTTCGAGGGCGCGTCCGCGGTCGTCAAACATGGCGCGGACCTTGCCGAAGGTGTTGCCGACGATGTAGCTGTCATTCAGACGTAAGGTGCCGTCCTGCACGAGGACGGTGGCGACAGCGCCGCGGCCGCGATCGAGCTTGGCTTCAATGACGGAGCCGACGGCTTTGCGGCCCGGAGTGGCTTTGGGCGCGCGAATGTCGGAGACGAGGCAGATCATTTCCAGAAGCAGGTCAAGATTCTTGCGCTTCTTGGCCGAGACTTCGACGAAGACGGTGCCGGCCTCGCCGCTGCCGGCCCACTCCTCTGGAATGAGGCCGCGGTCGGCGAGCTGCTTCTTGACGCGGTCGGGATTGGCTTCCGGCTTGTCAATTTTGTTGACGGCCACGATGATGGGCACATTGGCGGCCTTGGCGTGGTCGATGGCTTCAAGGGTCTGGGGCATGACGCCGTCGTCTGCAGCAACGACGATGACGACAATGTCAGTAACCTTGGCGCCGCGCGCTCTCATGCGGGTAAAGGCTTCGTGGCCTGGAGTGTCCAGGAAGACGATCTCGCGTCCGGAAGCAGGCGAACCTTCCTTCGAGAAGCGGACCTTGTATGCGCCGATGTGCTGGGTGATTCCGCCTGCTTCGCCGGCGGCTACGTCGGTTTCGCGGATGGCGTCAAGCAGAGACGTCTTGCCGTGATCGACGTGGCCCATGACGGTGACAACAGGTGAACGCGGGACTTCGAGCTCGCCGGTGTTTTCGGCTTCGAGGACTTCTTCGATGGCCTGGTTGGCGATCTCTTCTTCATAGCTGATGACCGTGGCGGCGGCGCCGAACTTGGCCGACACGTCCTTGATCATCTCCGCGTCGAGGGACTGATTCACGGTGACAAAAACGCCGGTCATCAGCAGCGTGGCGATCAGGTCCTTGGCGCGGACTTCGAGCTTTTCCGCCAGGTCCTTGACGCTGATGCCTTCGGTGACGGTGATTTCGCGGGTGATGGGCAGCGGTTCTCCGCCATATTGCACCCCGCCATAACGCGGCGGCGGCACAAAGCCCTTCATTGGGCCTTCCTTGGTCTTTGGATACTGCTGGCGTCCGCCGGGACGCTTGGAAGGCGCGCGCTGCGGGCGCGGAGCCTCACCCGTGGGCGGAGTGCCGCCTGCGCCGGGACGTGCGCCGAAGCCCGGACGAGCGCCGGGTGCGCCGAAACCTGGACGAGCGCCAAAGCCGGGACGTGCGCCGGGAGCTCCGGGAGCGCCACTGGGACCAGCATAGCCTGTGCGGGTAGGATGCTTGGGACGCGGGCCGCCGGGGAATTGGCCGGGAGCTCCGGGAGGTCCGCCAGCGGTGCGTTGGGGATAGCTGCCGGGACCGCCGGAGGGACGGCGATCGAAGATGGGTTTGCCGCGCTGAATACCTGCGCCGGCGGCCTGGTTGCCGGTACCGGGAACAATGGCCGCGGGCGGCAGAATGGGCGCCTTGTAGACCGGACGCGGCCCGGTCTGAGGCATGACCATGCGGCGGACGGGCGGCGCGGCTGGAGCGGCCTGGGCGCGCGGCGCTGAGGCTGCTTCCGGCTCGGATTCGATTGCGGTGGAGGCTGAGACTTGAGCTTCCTTTGCGGTCTCGCCGGATTCGGAGACAGGTGTGGCGGCGTTCGAATGGGCCGGGGCTGCGGGGGCAGTAGATGCTACTGGCGGATGCGCGGCCGCGGTTACGCTCGGGATTGCGGTGGCCACAGGAGCAGCGAGAGTTGCGGACGGTTTCGTCACCGCTGGCTTTTCCGGGGCGCGGGGATGTTCTTCGCGGGAAGCGGGCGGAGCGGCATGCGCAACCAGAGGCTTGACAACAACAGTAGCCGGAGGCGGCGCGACAACGACAGCCGGCCGCGTGGCGGCAACTGCGCCGGCAGGCGGTTTGGCGACGACCGCACCGATTGGGGGCCGCGAGGCAATGGCAGGCGGAGCCGGAGGTGCAACCACAATGGGCGGCGCGGAACGCGGCTGGGGCACTATTTTGCGCGGTTCCGGACGAGCCGGAGCTGCGGGCGGCGCGGCCGCCACAGGGGCCTGAGGCGCAGCGGCCTTGGCCTGCGCTGCTGCCGCCGGTGGCTGGGTGCGTGCGGGCGCATGAGATTGCCGCGCGTCGGCTTCCGCTTCCTGTTTCTTGGCGAGAATGGCCTTGAGCACGTCGCCGGGCTTGGAGACATGGGAGAGATCGATCTTGGGCTGAATGCCCTGCTGGGCGCGCGCGGATGCACCGCTTCCCTGGCCGCCTCGCCCGGAGGTGCGCTCAAACTGCGCGCGAACCTTATCCGCCTCAAAATCTTCCAGCGAACTGGAGTGGGTCTTGCCGCTCGCCAGGCCGAGCTCCGCCAATACATCAAGAATCTGCCGACTCTTGACTTCCATCTCGCGTGCGAGATCGTTGATTCGAACCTTACTCATCCGCCTCTTTTCAGAATCTGCTGCCTAAAGCCCTTTAGTCGCTCATAGCTACCTCATGGCAATGGCTGGGTTTTGCACTTCTATTATCGCTTGAATCCGTGAACAGGAGGTGACGCATAACTATGCGCCATCCTCTTTGTCCGCGCCCTCGTTGTCAATTTCGTCCAGTTCGAGCTCAGCCTCGTCGCCGGCCACAGGAACGTCGTCGATGGCCAACTCGGCCAGCGTCTCGCTTGCTTCCTCGGCTTCGGTTTCTGCCAGGCTGTCGTTATCAGCGCTGTTCAGAATGTCGGTTTCGGCCTCGCCGGAGCGCAGGCTCTCGGCCTCTTCGATGACTTCGGCGGAGTTTTCCGATTCCACGTCGGCGTCGTCTTCGACTGCGTGCGGGGTTTCGATCTCGGCTTCACCTTCTTCGTCAGCCGCCTCTTCAACGCTTGCCGCTTCGGTCTCGGCGGCTTCCGCGGCGGCGTGCTCGGCATTCAGCTCTGCGCCTTCTGCTGACTCCTCCTCGCCCTCTTCAAAATGTCCGAAGTAGTGGCGCACGGCGACGCTGATGCGTTCCAGCGTCTTTTCGCCGATGCCGGGGATTTCTTCCAACTGCTCGGGCGTCATGTCGGCCAGCGACTCGACGGTCGTAATGCCCGCCGCGACCAGCTTCTGAATAATGCCTTCGCCGAGTTCTGTAACCTGCTCAATGGGCGTGGACGGGCCACCGGTGAGAGCCTGCATCTGCTGCTCCACTTCCTGGCGCTTTTCCTCTTCGCTCTTGATGTCGATCTTCCAGCCCAACAGCTTGGCGGCGAGGCGGACGTTCTGGCCCTTCTTGCCGATGGCCAACGAAAGCTGCGTGTCATCGACGATGACTTCGAGTTGCTTGTCGGTCAGGTCGGAGATGGAAACGCGGCTGACCTTGGCCGGCTGCAAGGCCTTTTCGGCGAAGGTGGTGATTTCCTCGCTGAATTCGATGATGTCGATCTTTTCGCCGCGCAGCTCGCGGATGATGGACTGCACGCGCATGCCCTTCATGCCGACGCAGGCGCCGACGGGATCTACGTCCTTGTCGCGGGACTGGACGGCAATCTTGGTGCGCTCGCCGGCTTCGCGGGCAATGGCGCGGATGACAACGGTGTTGTCGTAGATTTCGGGGACTTCCGACTGGAACAGGTTCGAGACCAGTTCCGGGGCGGCTCGGGAGACGATGACCTGCGGACCCTTGGCGGCGCGGTCTACTTTGAGAAGCACCACGCGCACGCGCTCGCCGATGGAGAACTGCTCAAGACGCGACTGCTCGCGCTTGGGGCAGCGAGCTTCCGCTTTGCCCAGGTCGTAGATGATGTCCTGGCCTTCGATGCGCTTGACGCTGGCGTTGAGCACTTCCTTTTCGCGGTGGGCGTACTCCTGGAACACGGTGTCGCGCTCGGCTTCGCGGACCTTCTGGAAGATGACCTGCTTGGCCAGTTGCGCGGCAATGCGGCCGAGCGGACTGGTGTCGCGATACATGCGGATCTCGCTGCCTACCTCAACGCCTGGAGCCAGTTCGCTGGCCTCGGTGAGCGTGATCTGGTTGAGCGGGTCTTCGATCTCCTGATCGTCGGCTACGACGGTCTTGTAGATATAGGCGGTGATGGCGCCGGTTTCCTTGTTGAGTTCCCCGCGCATGTTTTCCTGGGTCTTGTAGAACTTGCGCGTGGCCAGGGCGATCGCCTCTTCCACGGCTCCCACAACGATCTCGGGTTCAATGCCCTTTTCGCGGCTGAGAAGCTCGATACTCTGATACAAAGCGCTGGTAGCCATACTCTGCTTACTCTCTTGTTGATCAGTCTCGGCGGGGGCGATTACGGCCCGGGCCGGTGGGTTTGCGTGGTTGAAAGGTACGGGCTTTAGCCCGTATGGAAAAACCGGGTAAGATTGCGGGGGCTTTAGCCCCTTGAGGGAGAAATTCCTCAAAACTTCGCATTCCCTCAGCGGCTAAAGCCGCGCGTCAAGCCTTTTCAACGGACGGGCTAAAGCCCGTCCCCTTCACTTCCTGCGTTCCGTAAAGCGGTCGTTAAATCTCCGGCACAAGCTGCGCTTTTTCTACGTTGGTGAGCGCAATTTCCACGGTATTCACGCCGGTCTTTCTGGTCTTGCTGTTCTGCTTGACCGCGTTCAGGTCAAGTGCGATGTTGTCTATTGCTCCGGCAGTCAAACGCCCCTGCCAGTGCCGATTGTTTCTGATGGGCTCAAAGGTCTGAATCTTCACCAGACTGCCCGTAAACCGTTCAAAATCTTCACGCTTGCTCAGCTTGCGATCAAGGCCCGGCGAGCTGGCTTCAAGCGTGTATTCATCCCCCGGAACCAGGTCTTCCACGTCGAGCAGAACGCCAAAGTCACGGCTGAACTCCGCGCAATCCTCATGTGTGATGCCGGAAAGCTGATCCGAGCTTAGCGTGCCCTCTATCAGGCTTTCCGGCAGGTCTTCCACCCCTTCGCCCGCCGCAATGGCCGCCTTCAGTTTCGCCCGTCCCTCGGCATTCTTCTCGAGATAAACGCGAAGAGTGCGCTCTTTTGCGGGGCCAATGAACTCGAGATCCACAACGTCGAGCCCGTGGGAAGCCGCCACCCTCTGCGCCGCCGCTCGAATTTCGTCCAGCTTGACCGCCATTTGTTCCTAAACACCTCAGCGAGCCAAGATCGCTCGTCGGGGGCCCCGTTCCTGTTCCGTTTAACTGCCCTGGAATGAGTGACTCGTCTTTTCAGGGACGCCGCCTTTCAGCGGCCGTGCTGCCGGAGTGTTTGCCCCGGGTTGTGCGTTTGGGTTGGAGCAGCCTTTGCCCCAAATAAAAAGTGGGCTGTAAGCCCACTCATCTCTCCGCCAGCCGGCGTGCTCACGGCAATAAGGGCGGACAAATTCGTCTGCATGGTTATCATACGGCGATTTGCTCTGGAATTCAATGGGCAGAGAACAGATGACAGTGGCCGGTGCATGAAGGACCAGTGACCTGTAACTTCCGAATAGCCTATTCGGGCGAGATTGGCTTCTGCGCGAAGATTTGACGGTGCTTTCAGTTGCGGGGCAGCGCGAGTCGCGTTACCACGAGACGTGCGCAGGGCCGATCGCAGTCATTCTGCCCTGGACCAATAGATGTGGCGCGACAATATTTACTCCCAAACCTCAGGGTCCCTGGTCCTATTGCTCGGGTGAAACTACGAGGTCTTCGCGGAAGGCCACGGCGTGATTGCCTTTGAACGCGGGGACAAACTTCCATCCGGCGGTAGCGTCGATCAAGGCTTTGTCGGGTTCCCCTTTTATCTGGGCCGACCAAACCTTTCCGGCGGGATCAATGACCAGGTTTACGATGGTCGCCGTGTTCAAGGGGCCCTGCTGGCCCTGGGGCGGAGCTGGGCGTCTGATAAGAATGATCTGGGGTCTCGTGTCGGCCGGGGGTATTAGAGGCTTTCGGTCATCTGTGTTAGAAGTGGTTTCCACGAGCGCCCGCCAGTCATCGGCTGGAAGGTCGGGGCGAGCTGGTTGCCCCCCTGCAACCTGATCGTAAATGAGAATATGCTTCTTCGAATTAGGATGGGATAATTCGGAGGAGACACCGTCGATCTCGCTGCGGATACCGCGGTCTCGCGTGTTCAGGATGGACTCATGAATTCGATCGAAATCCGCCGAGGGCCACGTTTCGGCAAGCGCCTGCCATGCATCCCTGTCACGTCCGCTGTAAAGATAGCACCACACCATCTCCAGAACTTTGACTTTCGTGATCCGCAAGCTGTGAAACTCATCCACGGTCAACGCGGAGACGGTCGATAACTTGCCGTCGCTAGCCTTGAAATCGCTCAAGTCCCGGGCGTCAAGCTGTGCGCGCAGCATCGCAATCTGGCGATCGTATTGTGGCTGAAACTCGGAGCTAACATCTACCAACCGGCTTTTTTCAAACCTCAGCACGATCGTCGGGGCAAAATCGAATGTGCTTAAAGGAAGGTTTTCGAAGTTATCGATGGTGCCCGCATCGGCGGTCCAAATTTCGATGCGGCCGTCCAGATTGGTGTCCGCAGCCCTGAAGAAGTCTCCCCCCGTGATGGTTCGCAGCTTCCGCGGAGGCATCTTCAGGGAGTAAATGTCATATTCCATCAGCGGATCGGCGGAAGACCGCTTGACCTGAAGAGCAACTACCGGCGCGCCCAGGCCCAAGTCGGCGTCCATAAGATCCACATCGACTTGCCAGGCGTCGGGTTCAACCATTAGGTTTTGCTGATTCCACGTAAATTCGGCCTTGCAATCCCGCTGCGCGAACTCTCCGTTCTTTGCAGCGCCAACAGACACGGTCACGCCGGTCGTGGACTTAAAGTTGAAACTGCCGAACCCATCGCTGCAGACCACGCCATGTGATTGACTTCTGCACAAAGTGGAGATGACGCAGAAGAAGATGGAGAATTCGAATATCCTGAGGCGGCGGCGATTCAGAGGGTTTTTCATAGCGGCGCCTTTAACTGAGTGGCAGGATAGCACTGTCAATCTAGTGGATGCGTCGAGACTCAGCGAGCCGCGGCAAAGAAAGGTACCGCTGAGCGCGAAGTTGGCTGACCGTTACGTGAAGCACAGGTGCTTCGAAGGTGGCGTGGGTGGATTCTGCAAGCTGTGCATGCGTGCGGCATAGGGCAGTTTCCAACCACGTCAGCCGTGACTAGCGACAGCCTGCATGGCGGAGAATCCTCCAAGTTTCTGAGTCGCGGGCGGTTTACCGGCAATCCGGAAGTTGCAACATCCCTATCGAACTAACTCTGAGCAAAACAAGCACCGGTGCTAGACTCACGACTATCTATGACTGGATCTCAGGCTACTTCCTCTCCTCACTCCTCGCACGGCACTTCGGGTCATTCTTCGCAGGCTGGCGCATCTGTTGAGGAAGCGCGGACGACGCTGCTGAAGCGGGCGGCGCGCGACGCGATGGATTATCTCGAAGAGGTGCATGAGCGCAGGGTTGCGCCTGCGCCTGAGGCGGTTGAAAAGCTGAATGCTCTGCGCGGACCGCTGCCGCCGGGGCCGACGAGCGCGGAAACGGTGCTCCATTTGTTGAATGAATACGGCGCGCCGGCTACGGTGGCCAAAGGCGGAGGCCGCTACTTTGGGTTTGTGAACGGCGGCTGCCTGCCGGCAGCTATGGCGGCGGGCTGGCTGGTGACGGCGTGGGATCAGAATGCGGCGTTTCTGGTGCAGTCGCCTGTGGCGATCACGCTGGAAGAGGTTGCTCTGGAATGGGTGCGGGAGATGCTGGGACTGCCTGCTGGCACGGGCGGCGCGGTTGTGACGGGAGCGACCATGGCCAATTTTTCCGCGCTGGCCGCGGCGCGCCACGCGTTACTGGAACGCGTCGGGTGGGATGTAGAGGCCGATGGGCTGTTTGGCGCGCCGGAGATCACCGTGGTCGTCGGCGAAGAGGCGCATCCGTCTTTGTTGAAAGCTTTGAGCCTGCTGGGGCTGGGACGCAAGCGCGTAGTGCGTGTACCCGTCGATGGGCAGGGACGCATGAGGGCCGATGCACTGCCGCGTCTGGATGCACGGACGATTCTCTGCCTGCAAGCGGGCAACGTAAATACTGGAGCCTTCGATCCGGCAGCGGCGATTTGCCCAGCGGCGCGCGCAGCCGGCGCGTGGATTCATGTGGATGGAGCCTTTGGCCTGTGGGCCGCGGCTTCGCCGGAGTATCGCAAGCTGACCAAGGGGTTTGAGCTGGCCGACTCCTGGGCTACGGATGGGCACAAGTGGCCCAATATCGGCTATGACTGCGGGATTGCGCTGGTGCGCGATCCTGCGGCGCTCAAAGCGGCCATGAGTGTGCGCGCGGCTTATCTCAAAATCGACGGCCCGCGCGAGCCATCCGACTATAACCCGGAACTGTCGCGGCGCGCGCGCGGCGTGGAACTGTGGGCTGGTTTGCGGTCTTTGGGGCGGCAAGGCATGGCTGCGATTGTGGAGCGGACCTCAAGCCATGCGCGGCGATTTGCAGCCGGGTTGAAGGCCGCCGGATATGAAGTCCTGAACGAAGTGGTCATCAACCAGGCGCTGGTCTCATTTGGCGATGCGGAAAAGACACTGAGAGTGATTGCGCGGCTCCAAGCCGAGGGCACGTGCTGGTGCGGATCGACGGTGTGGCAGGGGCGGACGGCGATGCGCATCAGCGTGTCAAACTGGGCCACGACGACGGACGATGTGGAGCGAAGCCTGGCGGCGATGGTCAAGGCGGCCGCAGAGAAATAAGGCGACGAATGAAGTTGCGGTGAGGAATGTGATGGATGCGGATGACGAAGCAGTATCAGGACAGTTGGACATGCTGGCGGAAGCTTTTTGCGAACAGTTGATGGCTTGCCTGGACGAGTGTGCGCGTGGACGTAAGGGTTTGTTTTCTGACGTGGAACTATTGAGCGATGAAGGCGAAAGCTGGCCGGAGGCGGCCCAGTTGCGGCACTTGGCTCTGGCGTTGCAGGGGGTGTTTGCCCAGCAGGAACGGCAGAATGCGCTGTGCGATGAGTTTCTTGACCTGTGCTCGATGCACGGCGAGAGCCATCCGGGAGAGCGAAAGCTGGCGCGGGTGTTTCTGGAGCGGATTGAGCGGGGTGAGGTGGGGGTTCAGGAGGAGAAACGGCTATGGTCGTAGTGCGTGCGTTTCTGGCATTGCTGGCAGGGTTTGCGGTGATGTTGGCCGGTGGGTTGGCGTTTGCGGGCCTGTTGCAGGCCCTGGCGCCGGGATGGGCCGGGCTGAAGAATCAGACGCGGCCGGGGCCGTTTCTTGTGCATCTTGGAACGGGGTTTTTATCAGCAGCGGCGGGTGGATACGTGACGGCCTGGATCGCGAGCGGCAACCCGCTGAGGTATGTGACGGTGCTTGGGATTATCGTACTGGCAATGATGGCGCTGAGTGCTCTGCAGAGCCGCGGCAAGCAACCGGGGTGGTATGCGCTGGGGCTGGTGGTGCTGAGCACGGCGGGCGTGGCGGCGGGTGGGTTGATCAGGCTAAGGGTGATGGGACTTCTGTAAGCACCTGCGGTGCGGCGGATGTCGCCGGCGCGCCAAATTTGTGGCAGAGAAAAGCCTTCCCGGAAGCGGGAAGGCTTTACCTTGTTTGCACTGGCATGACGTGGGCCGGCACAGCGTGGGTTGCGGCTACCAGCGCACGCCCAGAGTGATCGGAATCAGCTTGGTCCCGGTGCCGACGGTGGCGGTTCCCAGGCCGTTTGGCGCAATTGCAGACGCCGGGGTCATTACATCCAGATAGCGGACCTCGGCGAAGAGCTTCATCTGTCCGTCGCCATACACGCCGCCCAGGCGGTGGGTGTAGCCGCCGCCAATGTTAAAGCCGCCCTGGTTGGAGGAGAAATGCCCCACCACTTCGTTCTCGGTCGTGACTCCGCAGTAGTAGTACTCGCAGTACTCCGCCTCTTCAGGATCGGTGAAGTTGGTGACCTTGCGATAAAAACCGCCGCCGCCTGTGACGTAGACGCTGTTGATGGACTTGGGAAACAGATCGACGACCGGATCGAGGGTGAGCGACCAGATATGTGCATTACCGCCCGTGGCTTCGGTCTCAGCGATCAGGGCGCCGGGGAGCTTGTCGTCCACGAACTGGTATTCGGCCAGCACGGTGAAGCGATTGTTCAAGTGCAATCCCCCGCCGGCGGTGAAGTTGCCGCCCCAGGTGATGTAGTTGGAGGAGTCGCCGGTGGGAGCGTTGAAGCCGCCGCCGGCCTCGAAGGCGAGGTTGTGGAACAGGCCGTGGTTTCCGCCACCGCCGCCGCCACCGTTCTCATCCTGAACTGCCGAGGCGCCGGAGCTTGTACCTAGAGAACCTGCCGCCGCGCGCAGAGCCATGGCGCTGGGAAGACCGTCGTCAAACCCAGGTGGGAGAGTGCTGGAACTCGATTCGCCGGATGCAAACTGCGTGGCCGGACTAGCTGAGGTTGAGGACTGGGCGCTGACGGACACAGCTGCAAAAATTGCCAGCCCGGAGACGAAGCAGGCACGCCGCATAACGGATATCAAACAAGGGGAAGACATGTGTGCAACCTCGTTATTCAAATTGGCTTAATAGCATCCGGGGCTTACGCAGTTCTCCGGGCACTGAATTAGACACCGAATGGGGGGCAAAGGTTGCGGTGAACAGTTTTATACCCGGTAGAGATTCAAGAATTATTCCCACTAATGGAGTTTGTGGCACTATGATGAAGTTGTGTTACTTATGCAAAAGGTGGGATATATGGGAGTTTTGGAACTGCAAGAGCCTGAGCAGACCCAGGAGCGGCCCAGGGAAGTGGAAAAACTGCGGGTTCGCATGCGCATTGGGGCAAAGGGACGGCTAGTGATTCCGGCTGCGATGCGGGAAGCAATGGGAATGACTGAAGCCGACATGCTCGATCTGGCCGTGGTCGATGGCGAACTGCGCATTGCAACCATGCGTGAACGGCTGCGACGCGCGCAGGAGAGTGTCAGGAAATATGTGCCGGCGGGGGTCGACTTGGCGGATGAATTGAGCGCCGAGAGGCGTGAGGCAGCGAAGCATGAATGAGGTTGTGTTCGACGCCTCGGCGATGCTCGCGTTGCTGCACCAGGAACGAGGCGAGGAGAAACTGACGGCGGATCTTCTGGCACGCTCCGTCGCGAGCACGGTCAACCTGGCCGAAGTGCAATCAAAGCTTGTCAAGAACGGCGGCGACCCGGATATTGCGTGGAGGGATGCGCTTTCTGCCGTCCAATCTGTGGAGCCCTATACCAGCGACCACGCAAGGATCGCTGGGGATCTAATCGTGACAACAGAGCGGCTCGGGCTGTCGCTTGGAGACCGATCTTGCCTGGCGCTGGCCATTGCGCTCAAGGCTCCCGTGTATACCACTGAACAGGTTTGGCGAAACCTGAAGGTTGGGATTCCGATCCATGTGATCCGATAAGTTCGATTGCCGAGTGGTCGCCGTAGAACAAGCCAGGCCGGAGCATTTGCTCCGGCCTGGCTTGTTCTACGGGTTGTGAACCTCAGCCCTGGATGTCGAACTGCTCCGGATGCAGGGTGGCGTCGCTCTTGACGAGGATGTTCTTCGCGACCAGTTCTTCGAACTCGGTGAGCCAGGCGGCGTTGTTGGATTTGAGAACCTTGACGGTTTCCGGGTTTACGCGGAGCAGCACATCGGCGCCCTCAAAGTGCTTCTTCATCTTGCGCAACTCGGTGTAGATTTCATTGCACACGGTGGTTGGGCTCTTGACCATGCCGGTTGCCTGGCAGGTGGGACACGGAACGCTCAGCGTCCTTTCGAGCGATTGCTTCACGCGCTTGCGGGTGATGGCGACAAGACCGAAATCATTGAACTGCAGAACCTTCGTTGGAGCCCGGTCGGCTTTGAGAGCTTCTTCAAGAGCGGCCAGAACGCGGAAGCGGTTCTTACGTTCGTCCATGTCGATGAAGTCGATGACGATGATACCGCCCAGGTCGCGCAGGCGGATCTGGCGGACGATCTCAGGGACCGCATCGAGATTGGTCTTGACGATGGTGTCTTCAAGGCGCGCCGATTTGCCGACATACTTGCCGGTGTTGATGTCGATGGCTACCAGCGCTTCAGTCTGGTTAATGACGATGGAGCCGCCTGACTTGAGCCAGACTTTCGAGCGCAGGGCTTTCGAGATCTCGTCCTGAATGCCGAAGTGCTCGAATAGCGGCGTCTCCTTGGTGTACATCTTGACGCGGCGGACGAGAGTGGGCGAGAAGCGGTTGAGGAAGCGGACAATACGCTCGTAATCGTCCTGCGAATCGACCCAGATGGAGGAGAAGTTGGAGCTGACCTGATCGCGCAGAATGCGCTCGATGAGCGAGAGATCGTGGTAGATCAGGGCCGGCGATTTCGAGGTGTCGGAGCGGGTCTTGATCTCGTTCCACAGATGAATGAGGAAGCGAAGATCGGCGCGGAGCTCTTCTTCCGACGCGCCTTCGGCAGCGGTGCGGACGATGAAGCCGCCGCTCGCTTCGCCGCGCTCGTGAACGAGGATGCGCTTCAGCCGCTGCCGTTCTTCGTCTGAGGCGATTTTGCGGCTGACGCCAATGTGCGAGACGGTGGGCATGAAGACCAGGAAGCGGCCGGGCAAGGCGATGTGCGAGGTGATGCGCGCGCCCTTTTTGGCGATGGGCTCCTTGGCGATCTGGACGAGGATTTCCTGGCCGGGCTTGAGGAGATCGGAAATGATGGGCAGGTCAGAGGTTTGCGCGGCGCGACGCGTCATGCCGCGGCGATTGCCCTGGCCGCCTTGCGAGCCACCTTGTCCGGGGCGTCCGCCACGGCGTCCGCGTCCGCCGCGATCGCGGCGCTGCTGGGATGAGTCCTGGCCGGCAGCGGGCTGGCCGTCGGCAGTGGGTTCGTCTTCATCTTCGTCGTCTTCGTCGAAGGACTCATCTTCAACGTTTTTGTCGTCGAAGTTCAACTGAATCTTGTGGTCGAGATGGGCTTCCTGGAGCATTTCGCCCAGGTCGCCGGTGCGTAGCTGAACTGGGAGGGTTTCCTCTTCATAGTCTTCGAGGTCGTGGTCTTCGGCCTTGCTGTGGTGATGAGGGGCGTCGAACTCCTCTTCCTCGATGAGCTCTTCTTCAATGTGGCCGGCGCCGGGCGCGTAGGCGGAAACGGCGGCTACCTTGGTGGCTTTGGGAGTGATGGGCGGCGGAACCGGGGCCGGCTCTTCTGTCTTCTTTTTGCCGCCGAGTCCGAAGAGACGGAAGCCGGTGGGCGCGGAGGGATCGACGTGGTGCGAGGCGGAAGCGTCGGGCGTTTCCGATTCTGCTTCGTGCGCTTCGGCTTCTTCGGTCTCGATGGAGAGCGGCTCGACCAGGCGGTCAGAAGAAAGCTCTTCGGTTTCTTCCTCTTCTGGATCGATGGCCTGCGGCAGTGTCTCTTCTTCGGTGGCGTCTTCCCATACTTCTTCAACCGCATATTCGCGGGCGTCGACGGCGGGGGCGACGGAGACGGCTTCAGGAGCGGCATGCGTGGATTCGGTTTGCTCGGTGAAGAACTCCTGCTCTTCTACGGCATCGGGAGCGGCGGCGCTGGCTTCCGCGGCGTCCGCGAACACGCCGTGCAGTTCAGGATCGGCTGCAGGCTCGGGCTGGCGATTGCGATGCCGCGAGATGGATTCGCCGGGGAGCAGGCCGCTGCCATCCCAAGCCAAGGGCGCTTCGATGAGCGTGGAGGGCTTGTAGGTGCTTGCCGGGCGGGCCGGTGCTGCGGGCGCGGCTTTGGGCGTTTCGTCTTCTGCCGTGCCGCCGTATTTGCGGAGCGACTCGCCGGGAAGAACGAAGGCAGCCGGGGTCTGGCCGGCGCGCGACGAGGGAGCGGCGGCAGCAGCCGGAGCCTGCCAGTCCTGCGCGGCGGCCTTTTCGCGGGGCGCGGCGCTGGCGTGGATGTCCCGGGTTGCAGTGGATGCCGGAGTCTCGGTCAATTCATCGGACGACTCTTCTGCGCCTTGCTGGCCTTCTGCCGTGCCGGCAGAGCCGCGGCCACCGCGACGGCGGCGACGGCCTCGCCAGCGCTTGGCCCCGGAGCCGTCTTCTTCGCCGGTGTCAGGCTGGCCAGTGTCGGTGGTGGATTCGGGAACGGCTTCCGTGGCGGATTCGACAACCAGACGGCGCTGGCGGGGTTGGCGATCCGGGGTTGCGCCTTCGGGGCGCTGTTCCTGCTTTTGGCCGGAGCGCTGGCCATTCTCTTCACTGCGTCCTTCGCGTCCTGCGCCGCGGTCCGAGCCGCCGGATTGGCGGACTTCGCGCGGAGGCTGATTGCCGCCCGTGACGGCAGCCTTCTCAAGCTCGTCTGCCTCTTCCGGGTCTTCGAGTTCGAGGAAGTCGGTTACATAAAGGAAGGCGTCGCGTTCCAGGCCCACGTCCACAAAAGCGGACTGCATGCCGGGGAGCACGCGGGTGACGCGGCCGTTGTAAATGGACCCCGCCAGCGTGTACTCGTTTTCGCGTTCGTAGTAGATTTCCGCGAGCTGATCGTCTTCAAGGATTGCAAGCCGCGTTTCATGCGGCGTTGAGGAGATGCAAATTTCTTTGGCCATCGTACCTTTCCGTCCAGCGGCATTTGCCTGCTGGGATTTGAGCGGTTCTCCAATTCACCTGAGCACTGGCCCACTCCGGATGAAGCGGCGTCTTCTTTACGAAAAAGCCACTGCACCGAGTTGGTTTCGGGTCAGGCGAACGGGTGAACCGCTATGCGGCAAGGAGGGATGGAGACAATCGAGAACGGAAGGGGCGGGGGTGGTAAGCGGGAGGGATGACCTGCGAGTCGCTGGGAAGCCGGCGATCGCATGGCGGGCGGCCCAGATGGGCGGCGAACTGTGCGAGACGTGGCGGAAATCCTGACGAACAAGCTGTGTGGTGAGGTGACCCGATTGCAGAGAGTTTGTGGCCAAACCTGCTTTGCGCAACTTGAAGATTGCACTGGGCGGGGCCGTTCCAACCGAGACAGTGTCACGGACGAACCACGCCAGAAAGACCAGCCAGATGTGGCCCAATCCTCTTGCGTATTCCGTGCAAATCCGCTGCCAACGGTTTTCCCGTCTCTGCGTGCTCATGAACCCTTATCCTGCCGGGCTCGAGATCCATCCAGACCTGGCCGGCTAGCGCGCTTTTCCAACTGGAAAAACGCCGTAGATGCTTAAAAATCAAACTCTTGACGCCCGAGCCATTGCGGGCTGAAAACGCCAGAGGTGAACTTGTGAAACCAAGCTGGACCCCCATGGGGCCAAACTCGTCAGTTTACGAAGCGGCGCATACGGACATTCATCACCGTACCCAGCGCCAGGAACGTAAACAACACCGAAGACCCGCCGTAACTCATTAACGGTAAAGGAATTCCGGTGACCGGCATAAAACCAATGACCATGCCCACGTTGACCGCGATCTGAAAGGTCAACACAGCCACTACGCCCATGATAATCAAGGAGCCGGACAGGTCCGCGGCTGTTTGAGCGTTCTGAATCAAACGCATCAATATGAAAAAGTATAGCAGCAGGACAAAAACAGCGCCGACGAATCCGTGTTCCTCGCTGAAAGCGGCGAAGATGAAGTCGGCGTGCGGGATAGGCAGAAAATCGCCCTGAGTCTGTGTTCCGCGCTCGGCGCCCTTGCCCCAGATGCCGCCAGAACCCACGGCGATGAGCGACTGGCGAATCTGGTAGCCGGTGCCTTTGGGATCGTTGTCGGGGTTGATGAAGCTGGTTAGGCGGGCCTTCTGGTACGGCTTGAGCAGCTTGCCGCTGGACCAGACGCCGGCCACCAGGACCACGGCGCAAGTGGCCAGGATCAGCGCCTGCTTGAAGTTGATGCCGCCCAGCAGCAGGCCGGCGATGAGGATGGGCGTGTAGGTGAGCGTGGTGCCCAGGTCGGGCTGCTTGATGACCAGCAGCATGGGAATGCCGACCAGGGCAAAGGCCTTGAAGATGTCTCTCCAGGTGAGCGAGCGGCCGCCGAGATTGGCGAAATAGCGAGCCACGGCCAGGATCAGCACCAGCTTGACCCACTCCGAGGGTTGAAAGTGCATGGGGCCGACTTTGATCCAGCGGCGCGCGCCCAGCACCTTGTGTCCCACGGCTAGCACCGCCAGCAGCGCGACGAGGCAGACGCCATAGGCCCAGGGCACCAGATCGATGAGCTTGTGGTAATCGATTCGGGCGAAGATGAACATGGCCACCAGGCCCGCGGCGATCCACAGCATCTGCTCGGTGTGGTAGCCGGCGTGTCCGGAGACCCAAATCTTCTGGTCGTTGAAGTAGCCGGCAGATGCGGCGTACTTGGTGTGCAGCGTGGCGGAGTAAATCTCCAGCACAGAGATGATGCAGAGCGCCAGCACCAGGCCCAGCAGGGGCCAGTCGAAGTCGCGGAAGCTCAGGATGCGGCGCATTCTTATTGTCCTTTTCCTGAGGTTGCGAGAGCGGACTGTTGATTCGCCAGAGGCAGGATTCTTTCGGCGGCTAACGCGGCATTCTTCCTGGGAACACTTCCGACACGGCTAGAGCCGTGGCCTTTCGAGGCGCCTGTCTCCGGGGTCTTTTGCGGGCTGGTTTGGGCGGCAATCTGGCCGTGGTCGATGAGGAAGCGACCGGCTTCAAGCCGATCGGCCGAGGCGTTGGGGCTTTGCTGCTTAGAAGTTGAGCCGGCAGGCTGGTTGGGGACGGTCCATACCGCGCTCATTTCGACTGGAGCTTCGGGCTTGACGGGTTCGGCCAGGTTGTGGGCCAGGCGGCGCTGCTTTTCGACGTAGGCGGAGACGATTTGGGCGCCGATACGGGCGGGATAGTAGCTGAATTCGCCGTTCTGCCAGAGGACGGCGACCACCAGCTCGGGGTTGCGGCGGGGGGTGACGCCGACGAACCACACGTTGGGATTGGTGGACTTGCCCTTGGCTGTTTTGCCCAGGGCCTCGTGACTCATCAACTGGGCGGTGCCGGTTTTGCCGCCGAAGTCGATGCCTTCAAGATGCGCTGAACCCGCGGTATGGAAGGCGCCGGGCTCAGTGACCTCGGCCATGCCATCGGTGATGGTGATCCAGTTGGCGGGGTCGATGGGGACATACTTGTCGCCGGAGCCGGGGAAACTTTCGAGCAGGGCCTTGCGGAAGTCGGCGGGAAGCTGGTCGGGGAAGACGACGTGGGGCCGGACCAGATGGCCGCCGGAGGCGATGCCGCCGATGATGCGGGCCAACTGCAGTGGCGTGGCCTCAACCGCGCCCTGGCCGATGGCCACGTCGAGAGTCTCGTCCGGGTACCAGCGGTTGTGGTAGTTCTTCATCTTCCACTGCGCGCTCGGCATTAGTCCGGCCTGCTCGCCGGGAAGATCGATGCCGGTCTTCTGGCCGTAGCCGAATTCAGTGGCGTACTTGGCGATGCGGTCGATGCCCAGCTTGTCGCCGAGCATGTAAAAGAAGGTGTCGCAGGAGTAGGGAATGGCGTTGTGAATGTCCACGGCGCCGTGGTGTCGGTCGCAATGGTGGAAGAAGCCGTACGGGCCCCATCCGCCGGCGCAGTTGATCTTCATGTTCTGCGCAATGCCCTCCTGCAGGCCGGCGACGGACATGAGGATCTTGAAGGTCGAGCCGGGCGCAAGCTGCGCCTGAATGGCTTTGTTCATCAAGGGACGGTCGGGGTCGTTGATGAGCTGGTTCCAGTCGGTGCGGTTGATGCGGACGGCAAAGTCGTTCGGGTCAAAGCTGGGGCGCGAGACCATCGCCAGAATCTCGCCGTTGCGCGGGTCCATGGCCACGATGGCGCCGTTGCGGCCGCCCAGCGCCAGTTCAGCGGTGCGCTGCAAATCGTTGTCGATGGTGAGGCGCAGGTCCTGGCCGGGGATGGCGTGCTGGATGCCGAGATAGCCGACCTCGCGGCCGTGGCTGTCAACGATCACATCGCGGGAGCCGTCCTGGCCGCGTAGCAGCTCGTCGTAAGTCTCCTCGACGCCTGCCTTGCCGACCACGTCCCCTGGTTCGTAGTAGGCGTAGCGCGGATTGTTCAGGTCGTCTTCGCTCACCTCACCCACGTAGCCGATCACGTGCGCGGCAAATCCATCGCGGGGATAAAGGCGTCGTTCTTCGTGGATGGTTTCTAGCTCCGGCAGCTCGTTCTTGTGGGCCTCGATGAAGGCGTCTTCGTCGGCCGTGATGTCTTGCTTGATGGGGATGGGCTGATAGCCGGGAGAGGCGCGGTAGTGGCGCAGTGTGGCGCGCAACTGGTCCAGGTCGAGATTGAGACCCTTGGCGATCAGGGGCAGATCGGCGTCGATGTTCTGGTTTTGTTCGCGGACCAGGAAGCAGGAGACGGAGGGGTAGTTATCAACGATAAGGCGGTTTTCGCGGTCGAACAGCTTGCCGCGCGCCGCCAGCACGGGCTCCTTGCGGATGCGGTTCTGCTCGGCCAACATGCGATAGTTGTCCGCGCCCAGCACCTGCAGCCGCCACAGGCCCGCCGCCAGGGCCAGCATCATGAGCAGAATGCCGTACTGCACCACTGTCAGCTTGAGAGTGGGTAGCTTTTCGTCGCGGTTGATTCTGCCCGTGTCCATATTCCTACGCCTTCAGGATACTGCTGCTTGAGCAACGTGCGCGGTTGGTTTCAGTTCGTTCAGGGTGCCCGACTCAAATGAGAATTTCTTAGTCCCTCAGTCCCTGATTTGCAGACGGTCCAGGAGCGGAAACAGCACCAGTGCGATGAGCGAGTTGCCGATGGCCGTGTAGATCGCCGTGTACCAGCGCCACTCCAAATCGAGGCCGAGCAGAAAACGGGAAACGAACAGAACGATGCCGCTCGACAGCAGCGAAAGCAAAAAGTTGAGCGCCAGCCGGATGGTGTGGTTTTCCACATCGATGCGCACACCGATGGAGGCAGCCAGAAAGCCAGCCACGGTTTTGGCAATGCCGTTGACGCCGATGGCGTGATGGGAGAGCGCATCCTCGAACAGACCCATGGCCGCGCCCATGACGGTGCCCTGAATGGGGCTGCGCCGGTCGAGCGCGAAGTAGACCGTGACCACCAGCGGCAGATCGAACCAGGCGTAGGGGCCGAGAACGCGCGGCAGCCAAGCCTGCAGCACCAGCGCCGCCAGCGGCACCAGGGCATAGGCCAGCAGGGGATAGCGGCGGACGGACGGATCGCGGCGGAGATCGGCGGCGAGGAGAGGCATGGCTTAGTTGCTCCCTCCGGGCGGAGTTTGTTGGGGCGGTGTTTTTTGTGATGGTTTGGTTTGCGCAGGCTTGGCGTTGGATTTGGTTTGCGTGCCGGCAGGGCTCGATGCCGGCTTTTGCGGTTGCGCCTGCGAACCGGAATCGGGCGCGGCATCCTTTGTGCCGAGCAATGTTTCGGGAATCGCATCCGGAGCCGTGCTTTCATCGGCGCCAGGGGTGAAGCGGTCAGGATGCAGCGCCTGCGGCGGGTGCGCCACCGGGTTGGGGTTGGAGGTGTCGTGAAGCGGCTGCTGATCGTCGGGAAGCTTGGGATCGATGAGACCTGGGAGCCGCTCGGCCATGATATCGGAGGCTTTCTTCTGCTCCTTGATGGCTGCGGCCTCAGAGCCTTTGAGCTCCTCGCTGGTGGCAATATCCTGTTGCTGTTGGTTTGAGAAGCGCGGCTGGGTGGAGATGATGACCAGCACTTCATCGAGCCGATCAAGATGGGCGGCCGGGGTGACCATGACGTCAATAAAGGAGTCGCGCTCGGGATCGGGAACTACTTTGTTGACCACGCCGACGGGAAGGCCGCGAGGGAAAATCTGATCGCCGCCGGCCGTGAGCACGGTTTCGCCCTTCTGGATACGCTTGTCGGCCAGGATGTCCACAATCTGGAGCTGCCCGTTGGCGTTGCCGCGCAAAATGCCGCGAATGCGTGTGGTTTCAAGAATCACGCCCGCGCCGCTGGTCTGGTCGTTGACGGCCAGCACCTGGGAGGTGTGCGGAAAAACGTCGCGCACCTTGCCCACGATGCCTTCCGCGGTGATCACCGCGTCGTCGCGGAGGACGCCGTCGGCTGAGCCTTTGTCGATATAGAAGACGCGCGACTGCTCGCTGCCGCTGGAGCCGATCACCTGAGCGGCCGCGGTCTTGTAGATGTACTTTTCCTGGAAGCCGAGCAGCGCTTGCAGGCGCTGGCCCTGGCGCGCGTCTTCAAGCAGAGCGGCCTGCTCCAGGCGCAGGCGATCGATGGTCTTCTGCAAGTCTTGATTTTGCTCGCGGACGTGGCGCAGATCGAGATAGTTTTGCCAGAGCTTGTCAGCGCCCAGGTTGGAGGAGTGAATGAGCCGCTCCGGAGGCGAGACCAGGGCATTGGCCCACAGGCGGATGAGGCGCACGCCGGAACCGTCGCCGGGATCGAGCGTACTTCGTCCTTCGCCGGTGCGGCGCACCTGCACGGCCAGGCCAATGATCTGCGCGAGCAGGATGGCCAGCAGCACCAGCAGATTTCGATAGCGGACGAAAAGTGATTCCATGGCAGACGCGAGGGACTAGGGACTTAGGGACTAAGGGACTAAAGAGGTGAGGTTGGCGTCGAACGTCTTGCTTGAACCTAAAGGTTGAACCGCATGGCAGCTTGTCCGATGCGGTTCAGTCCCTATCCCTTAGTTCCTAGTCCCTTGCTTTTTCGTTAATCGATCTTGATCTTGCGCAGCAGGCGGAAGTCGGAGAGCATTTTGCCGGTTCCGAGCACGACCGAGGCCAGCGGATCGTCGGCAACGGAGACGGGCAGGCCGGTTTCCTCACGGATGCGCTTGTCTAAGTTTTTGATAAGCGCGCCGCCGCCGGTGAGAACAATGCCGCGGTCGCTGATGTCCGCCGACAGCTCGGGAGGCGTGCGTTCGAGAGCGACGCGGATGGCGTTCATGATGACGGCAATGCACTCGCCCAGGGCCTCGCGAATCTCGCTGTCTTCAATGGTGATGGTTTTGGGCACGCCTTCAATCAGGTTGCGGCCCTTGATCTCCATGGTGAGCGGCTTGTCCAACGGGTAAGCTGAGCCGAGTTCAATTTTGATGTGCTCGGCGGTGCGCTCGCCGATGAGCAGGTTGTACTTGCGCTTGAGGTAGTTGGTAATGGCCTCGTCCATCTGGTTGCCGGCCATTCTGACAGAGCGGGAATAAACAATGCCCGACAACGAGATCACAGCGATATCTGTAGTCCCGCCACCGATGTCGACGACCATGTTGCCCGAAGGCTCGGTGATGGGCAGGCCCGCGCCGATGGCCGCCACCATGGCCTGTTCCACCAGATAGACTTCGCTGGCCTTGGCACGATAAGCGGAGTCTTCAACGGCCCGCTTTTCCACCTGGGTAATCTCCGAAGGCACGCCGATGACGATGCGTGGATGGACCAGCATCTTGCGGTTGTGCGCCTTCTGGATGAAGTAGTTGAGCATCTTCTCGGTGACTTTGAAGTCGGCAATGACGCCGTCTTTCATGGGCTTGATGGCCACGATGTTGCCGGGCGTACGGCCCAGCATCTCCTTGGCCTCCTTGCCTACGGCTTCCACCTCGCCGGTGTTCTTGTTGATGGCCACAATGGAGGGCTCGTTGACAACGATGCCCTTGCCGGCCGCGTACACCAGGGTGTTGGCGGTGCCAAGATCGATGGCCAGGTCGCTGGAAAACATGCTGAAGAGCGAGCGCAGACCGTGCGACCGCGAGGAGCGGGATGGGTAACCGTTCAATGACATTAGAAAATTAAATCTACCTCAAAACGTATTGTACGGCCAGCGGGCAGAGTTGTATTTCGTGCCCACAAGGAGAGCGATTTCCCGATCCCATGCGGTAAACTCAGTTGTTTCCCGGTTTGGGAGGGTCCTTCAGGGCCGCTCCGGCCTTTCGATCCACTTTTGAGGTTTTTCCGATGACACATAGCACATATCACAACCTGATTGGCGGCCAGTGGCTGCCGGCCAAGAGCGGCAAAACCATCCTGAACCTGAACCCGGCAGACCACACCGATGTGGTGGGCGAGTTTCCAGCCAGCGGAGCGGAAGATGTGGCGCTGGCTGTGGCCGCGGCCAAAAAGGCATTTGCCGCGTGGCGGCTGGTTCCCGCGCCCAAGCGGGCTGAAATCCTGATGCGCGCCGGCCTTGTGCTCCAGCAGCGCAAGGAGCAGTATGCCCGCGACATGACCAGGGAGATGGGCAAGGTGCTGGCCGAGACGCGCGGCGACGTGCAGGAAGCCATTGACGAGGCTTTCTACGTGGCCGGCGAGGGACGGCGGCTGTTTGGGCAGACCACGCCCAGCGAGTTGCAGAACAAGTTTGCCATGAGCGTGCGCATGCCGGTGGGGGTCGTGGGCATGATTACGCCGTGGAACTTCCCCATGGCGATTCCCAGTTGGAAGCTGTTTCCGGCTCTGGTTTCGGGCAATACGTGCGTCATCAAGCCGGCGGAGGACACGCCCTTGTCTACCTACAACCTGGTGCAGGCGCTGGTGGATGCCGGACTGCCGGCGGGGGTGGTGAATATCGTTTGCGGCCTTGGACCGGATGCCGGCGCGCCGCTGGTCGAGCACCGGGATGTGCGCGCGATCAGCTTTACCGGGTCGAGCGAAGTGGGCTCGCTTGTTGCCCAGCGGGCGGCGGCAACGTTCAAGCCGGTGTCGCTTGAGATGGGCGGCAAGAATGCGCAGATTGTGATGGACGACGCCAACCTGGAACTGGCGCTTGAAGGCGCGTTATGGGGTGCGTTCGGGACCACGGGGCAGCGCTGCACGGCGACCAGCCGCGTTCTGCTGCAGAAGGGAATTGCGAAGAAGTTCACGGCTGAGTTTGTGGCGCGGGCAAAGAAGCTCAAGGTGGGCAACGGCCTCGATGAGTCGGTCGAGGTGGGCCCGCAGGTGAATGAGAGCCAGATTGAGACATCGACGAAATATGTCGCGATAGCTTTGGCCGAGGGAGCGAAGTTACTTACGGGCGGTCACTCATTGACTGAAGCAAGTTATGCGGGCGGAACTTTCTTTGAGCCGACGGTGCTGGGCGGAGTTACTCCTTCCATGCGGATTGCGCGCGAGGAAGTATTTGGGCCGGTGGTCAGTCTGATTGAGTTTGCGACCTTCGAGGAAGCAATCGAGATAGCCAACTCCATCGACTACGGGCTTTCGACGGCGCTCTACACCAAGGACGTAAACCGCGCGTTCACGGCCATGCGGGATCTTGAGGCGGGGATTACTTACGTCAATGCTCCGACCATCGGCGCGGAAGTCCACTTACCCTTCGGAGGCGTGAAGCAAACAGGCAATGGCCATCGCGAGGGTCTGGGATCGATCGACTTCTATACAACATGGAAGGCGGTCTATGTGGATTACTCCGACAAGCTGCAAAGAGCGCAGATCGATAACGCGGAGTGAGTAGCAGTTATTCTGGAGTAGCAATCATTCCGGTGTCAGGAGAACTTCATTGAAATCCATTGTTAGCCGGATCCTTCTGGCGTTTGTTACTTGTTCTCTCGTGGTCCTATGGTATGGGCACCGCGGCCGGAACGTCGTGACGGCTCAGCAGCATGGGCCGCTCAAGGCAACCCGCCTTTATACAGGTGGAGACGGGCTTACCCATTGGGATGAGGTCGACGTGAAATTTTCTCCCGTCCCCGGAGCGCCGGCAACCATTGAACAGTCTACGCCGGTCAGGGTCACGCGCTCGTACGTGGTGCGCGCGGCTCCAGGGACGGTTGAAAGCTGGCACAACACAGACGCTCGCCGCTACATGATCGCCATCAGCGGCCGCGCGGAATTCGGGATCGCCGGCGGGCAAAAGGTTTTTGTGGAGCCGGGAAGAGTCTGCCTGGCTGAAGACCTGACGGGCCAGGGCCATACCTTCCGCGTTTTGGGGTCGGACGAGTGGGTGGCCCTGTTTGTCGATTTTGCGCAGTAGGGAACGGCGCGCCTTGGGATGTATTCCAGAGGCTGCAGTCGCGGACGAGGCGCTGAAGGCTGCGCGTCCTCAACCTTCGGGCCGTGACCTTCGCTTGAGGGTGCTTTCAGCCTTGGTTACTGAACCAGTTTGACAGTGGCCGTTGCGCCGTGGCGGACCATGGTGCAATGGCGGGTCTCGTCGCAGCGATAATGGACATTGAAGGGAAAGTCGTCCCAGGGAATGGCGTTGTTTTCGCCGGCTTTGGCCAGCATGAAGGTGCTTCCCTCATAGGTATCAATGGTTCCAGTGTGGGCGTCGAAGCTGGCTACGGTGACATCTCCCTCGATTCCCAGAAAGAACGGGCCAGCCGCGGCTGCGGCGGTCGCCAATTCCAGGCCCGTGGGCCCATTTGCGGCGGCGGATATGTTCGGCGAGATATAAGGCCTGCGCCGGGCACCTGCCTTCCACTTCAATAGCCTGTGGAGCCGGTGCCGCTTGTGAGTATGTACCGGATTCTTGGCAGCAGTTTCGCCGGCAGGCCGCAACAGCGGGGATGCGCCGCCGGCCTTTTTCTGATTGTCGACCTGGCTGAGAAGCGAGGGGTTCGTCGCGGCATAAACGACCGGGAGGGCACCCAGGCTCGACGTGTGCGTGCTGAGGGCATCGGAAATCCGCGGCGGATCGACTTGCGCACGGTCCACGGTGAAGGCGGCGGTGACGCCGAGCACCAGCCCCAGTCCGGCGGCTGCGACGACATAGGCGGTGGCCGAACTCCTCGGTTTGGACTGTTGCTGGGACGGTTCTGGCATCGGACAGCGCTCCTTGGGTGTACTGCTTGTTCCGCTACATCCTTAATGTGATTGGACCATTCTTCTGTGTTATCGGCAATGCGACCAAAGGATGTTCGCACCCGCATTTGGTAATTAGACATCGTCACCTTGGAGCTTGCCGGTAACGTAACGGCCGGTTCCGAATCAGGCTTTTCCTTCCAGAACGTCTCTGAGGGCGAAGCTGGTCTCAAGCCGGGTGACGCCGGGCAGGCGGGAGAGCTCGTTCTGGTGAAGGCGGCCATAGTCGTCGATTCCGGCCACGCGAACCACGAGCATGTAATCGTACTGGCCAGCCATCAGGTGGCAACTGACGATTCCCTTGGACTTGCGCACGGCGGTTTCAAAGGCCGCCAGCCCTGGAGCCGACTGCCGCTCCAGGGTGACGCGAATGAAGACAGTCATGCGCTTGCCGAGTAGCCGGTCGTCGATCTGCGCGCGGTAACCGCGGATGGCGCCGGCGGCCTCAAGGGCCTGGATGCGGCGCGAGGCCGCGGAAGCGGACAGGCCTACCGCCTCGCCGACTTCATAATTCGTGGCGCGGCCGTTGCGCTCAAGGTGATGAAGAATGGCTTCGTCCAACTCGTCGAGGGCCAGGCTTCCAGGGCTAGACGCGTATTTTGTGGCGGCTTCGGCAGCAGGAGAGCGCGATTCTTGCGTTGCTGGGGAGTTTCTGTCACGTTTCGTTCTCATAAGGGACTTTTATCACGAAGTTTGCACACATTGGAAGCGGTTTGCGCCGTAGGATTCTTGGCAGATGAGCCGAGATGAGCGCCCGGCGCCGGGCAGCCCTCCCCATGAGTCCAACCGGCGCCGGGTTTTCGCGTCCTGCGAGTCTTCCTCATCCGGCATCGAAACCTTTAGACAGGAGATTCAGCGATGATCATCGGCGTTCCCAAAGAGATCAAAGACAACGAGGCCCGGGTAGCTGTTACTCCGGCAGGCGTAAAGGCTCTCACAGAGGCCGGGCACTCGGTGCTGGTGGAGACTCAGGCCGGCGCGCAGTCGGGATTTGAGGATGCCGAATACCAGAATGCCGGCGCGGAGATTGTGGGCGACGCCGGATACGCGTGGGGCAAGGCCGACCTGGTGGTGAAGGTGAAGGAGCCAGTCGAGAGCGAGTATGTCTTCTTCCGCGAAGGGCTGGTGCTGTTCACCTATCTGCATCTGGCTCCGCTGCCGGGATTGACTGACGAGTTGCTCAAGAAGAAGGTCATCGGGATTGCGTATGAAACGGTGCGCGACCGGGCCAATACATTGCCTTTGCTGACGCCGATGAGCGAGGTTGCGGGGCGGATGAGCGTGCAGGTGGGGGCGACGTATCTTGAGAAAGAACGCGGCGGGCGCGGGATTTTACTGGGCGGCGTTCCGGGCGTGGCTCCGGCCAATGTGACCATTATCGGCGGCGGCATTGTGGGCACCAACGCGGCCAAGATCGCTCTCGGCTTTGGAGCGAAGGTGACGCTGGTGGATGTGAGCCTGAACCGGCTGCGCGACCTGGACGACATTTTTGGCGGACGGCTGTATACGCTGGCCTCGAACAGCTACAACGTGGCGCAGGCTACGAAGGAAGCGGATCTGGTGATTGGCGGCGTGTTGATTCCCGGCGCGACGGCTCCGAAGATCGTGACCAAGGCGATGGTCTCCAACATGAAGAAGGGCGCGGTGATTGTGGACGTGGCCATTGACCAGGGCGGTTGCGTGGAGACGGCGCGGCCGACCTCGCACTCAAACCCCAGCTACGTGGTGGATGGCGTGGTGCATTACTGCGTGACCAACATGCCCGGAGCCGTGCCGCATACATCCACGCTGGCGCTTACCAATTCGACCTTTCCGTATTTGTTGCGCATCGCCAACCTGGGCGCGCGCGATGCGCTCAAGCAGGACGCGGGACTGGCCGAAGGGCTGAATACCTGGGATGGCGTGTTGACGCATCGCGGCGTGGCCGAGAGCCAGCAGCGGGAGTGGACAGCGCCGGCCAGCGCGATTGCCTGAACGCGATCGCTTAAGCAGATGCCGTAGAATGATCCTTCAATTGGGAGGGCATCATGGAACGGCGTCAGTTTCTTGTGGCATCGGTTGCGGCATCGGCTTTGGCGGTTGCCGGAAATGTGGAAGCGAAGGCGGAGCCTGTGACGTCAAGCCGCGACTTTTACCAGATACAGCGCTACATGTTGCAATCCGGGCCGCAGACAAAAGTCACGGAAAGCTATTTCTCTGACGCCCTGATTCCGGCGCTTGCGCGCATGGGCATGGGCCCGGTGGGTGCATTCCGTTTGGATTTTGGCGCGCAGACGCCGGTGTTCTACCTGCTGATTCCAAGCTCATCCGCACAGGGGCTTGCGGAACTCGATTTGCACCTGGTCGACGATGCGTCGTTTCTGAAAGTAGCGGAACCGTTCTGGAATGCAACCGCCGCCGCGCCTGCGTTTGGGCGCGTGGAGAGCTCGCTGCTGGCCGCCTTTACCGGATGGCCCAAGATCACGCCACCGCCGAGTTCCGCGACTAAGAGCAAGCGCATCTTTCAATTGCGCACCTATGAGAGCCCGAGCTACGGCGAGCACGCGCGCAAGGTGGAGATGTTCCACTCCGGCGAGTTCGATATCTTCGTGAAGGCAGGGTGCAAGCCGGTGTTCTTTGGCGATACGCTGATTGGCTCGCGGATGCCGAATCTGACATACATGTTGAGCTTCGCCGACCAGGCGGAGCTTGAGGCTGGCTGGAAGGCATTCAGCAGCGATCCGGACTGGAAGAAGCTTTCGGCCAGCCCGCGTTATGCCTACGACCAGATCGTCACCAACATCGGCAATCTGATTTTGAGCCCGTTGAGCTGCTCGCAGATCTAGGGCCTGGGAAATTAGATAACAGACCCTAAGCCGGCCGGTAAAAAAGACGGGCGGCGTGGGCGCGCAGTCGTTTGCGAGCCGCACTATAATCGGCGCATGACCTTGAAGGCCGATCCACGGCGCAGGTACATCGCTCTGCTGGGGGGCGGAGCGCTCGTGTTTCTCGCCTTGTTGGGCGCGCTGCAGGCCTTTAATACTTCGAGCGTCCGCTTTCTGAATCCAGAGACCTCCGGAGAAACCCTCTTTTTCACCAGCCTCACGGTCGTGGTGTTCCTGCTGCTGCTGGTTCTGCTGATGCTGCTGTTGAGGAACATCCTCAAGCTGTATGCGGACCAGAGCAGCAGCGCGCTGGGGGCCCGGCTGCGCACACGCATGGTGCTGGGCGCGGCGCTGATTGCGCTCACCCCCGCGGTCTTCATGTTTCTGTTCAGTTTCAATCTGATGAACCGGTCCATCGATCGATGGTTCTCGCCCAATACGTCAGAGCTGCGCGAGGACTCGACGCGAGTTGTGCTGGAACTGGCGCAATATGTCACCGACAATGCGCGGGTGGAGGCAGAATCGATTGCCTCGTCCGGAGCGATGGAAAAGGAGCCGCCGGCGCTGCAGGAGGAGCTGAGCTCGCGGCGGATTACGCTGAGCGGTGGCTTTGCGTTGGTCTACGGAAAGGATCTGCACTCGATCGCCAGCTTCCAGGCTCCGCCGGAGTCGAGTGTAGCCAGCCTGCTTCCATGGCTTCCGGAAAAGAATGAGGCGGGGACGCGGGGCGCGGCTGTAATCCTGCATGGACCGCTCTCGGCCAATCTGCTCTCCGCGGCGCAGCGCGGCGATGAAGCCGTGCTCAAAGTGGGTGACCAGGAGTACGCGCTGGGCATGTCGGCTGCCCCTTCCGGCAAAGTTGTAGTGGTGGCGCTGCCCATGCCGAAAGGGTTGAGCCAGACGGTGACGCGCATCCGCACCGGCGCGGACGAATACTGGCAGTTGTTCCGCTCGCGCAATCGCATCCGCACCACATTCTTTTTGCTGTTGTTGCTGATCACGGTGTTCGTGTTTTTTTCCAGTGTGTGGCTGGCCTTGTTTTTGTCCAAGCAAATTACGCGGCCCGTTGAAGCGCTGGCCGACGCGATGGATGAGATTGCGGACGGCAAATACGAGCAGCGCGTGGCGCTGGTTGCCAGCGGAGAGATGGGCGATCTGGTGCGCGCCTTCAACCACATGGCGGCGGATTTGCAGACGAGCCGTTTTCTGGCCGAGAGCTCTTCCGCGCAACTGACGGCGGCCAACCAGGCAATCGAAGAACGGCGACGGGAGCTGGAGACGATCGTCGAAACGATTCCCAGCGGCGTGGTGACGCTGGATGGGTCGGGAACTGTGCTGCAGTCCAATCGCGCCTTTGCGGGGCTGATGGGGCGTCGCGAAGATGTGAGCCTGGCGGGAGAAAAGGTCGAGACGCTGCTTCCGGCCGAGTGCTGGGATGATCTGGCGGGGGTGATCCGGCGCGGTCACAGGATGGGCGCCGCGTCCACGGAGATCGAGATGCATGCACGGGGCCGCACCATTCATCTGAGCGTGACCAGCGCGCGGCTGGAACTGGCGCATGGGCAGCATGGAACCGTTCTGGTGGTGGAAGACATGACCGAGCTGCTGCGGGCGCAGCGGCAACTGGCATGGAAGGAAGTGGCGCAGCGCGTGGCGCACGAGATCAAAAATCCGTTGACGCCGATTGCGCTTTCCGCGGAACGGATTGGCCGTCACATGGAGCGCGGACAGCCGGACTCGCCGCAGGTGATTCGCAAGTGCAGCGAGGTGATTCTAGGCTGCGTAGGCACGCTGCGCACGCTGGTGGACCAGTTCTCCGCGCTGGCGCAGTTTCCCGCGCCGCAGCCCCGCTCATGCGATATGAACCGCGTGGCCGAGGAGGCGCTGGCGATGTTTGCCGGCAGGTTGGATGGAATTACCGTGCAGTGGGACCTGGAGCCGGATTTGCCGCCCGTGCTGGCCGATCCGGAGGCCATGCGGCGCGCGCTGGCTAATTTGATCGACAATGCGGCCGAGGCCATGCAGGGCAGCCTGTTGCGCGTGCTGGGCATTCACAGCTCGCTCAGCGAAGATGGCGCCTCGGTGGAGGTTGCCGTCTCCGACACCGGACACGGTCTCACAGATGAGATCCGCGAGCGGCTGTTTCTGCCTTTCTACTCCACCAAGAGCCGTGGCACGGGGCTGGGATTGTCGATCGCGGCCAAGATCGTGCAGGAGCATGGCGGCAGCTTGCGTGCCGAGTCCAACAGCCCCAAGGGCGCGCGCTTCTTGATGCGCCTGCCGCTGATGGACTCGGACGCTGCGGCGCAAGGCGTGCTGGAGGGCGCGACGGAAGTCGCCGTCAAGGGACTGCCTTCATGAACCACATCCTGGTGGTGGATGATGAGGTGGAAATTCGCAATTCTCTTGAGGAGATTCTGCGCGAGGAAGGCTATGGCGTGGCCACCGCGGCCACTGCGGCCGAGGCTATGGTGCTGCTGCAGGACGCGCCCTACGACGTGGTTCTGCTGGACATCTGGCTGCCCGACCGCGACGGGCTGGACGTCTTGACCGACATGCACAAGCTGGCTCAAGAGATGCGGCCGGAAGTGGTGATCATCAGCGGCCACGGCACGATTGAGGCGGCGGTGAAGGCCACCAAGCTGGGCGCGTACGATTTTTTAGAGAAGCCGTTGTCGCTGGACCGCACGCTAATTGTGCTGAAGAATGCCGTGGAGGCGCGGCGGCTGCGCACGGAAAACCTGGAGTTCAAAAAGCAGTTCAGCGCGGGCGTGGTGCTGACCGGCGAGAGCGTCCCGTTGAAAGCGCTCCGGCAGCAGATACGGCTGATGGCGCCGACCAACGGACGCGTGCTGATCTACGGCGAATCTGGTACCGGCAAGGAGCTGATTGCGCGGGCCATTCATGCGGAGAGCCTGCGCCGCGACCGCGTGTTTGTGGAGCTGAATTGCGCGGCGATTCCCGAAGCGCATATCGATGCGGAGTTGTTCGGCTACCGGCACGGCGCGCAGCCGGGCGGACCGCCGGAGCAGCGCGGGACGCTGGAGCGCGCGGACGGCGGAACGTTGTTTCTAGACGAAGTGGGCGACATGAGCCTGAAGACGCAGGCCAAGGTGCTCAGCGCGTTGGACGACCAGCTCTTCACGCCGGTGGGTGGAACGCAGCCGCTGCGCGTGGATGTGCGGCTAATCGCTTCGACGAATAAGGATCTGGAAGAGGAGATTGCGAAGGGAAACTTTCGCGAAGACCTTTTTTACCGGCTGAATGTGGTTCCATTTGCCGTGCCGCCGCTGCGCGAACGCAAGCAGGATATTCCGCCGCTGGCCAGGGATTTTCTGGCTGAGTTCGGACGCCAGTACGGACGCCCGCGCATGGAGATTGGCGAAGAGGCCCTGGCCACCCTGGCGCAGTACCAGTGGCCGGGCAACGTGCGCGAGCTGAAGAATGTCATCGAACGGGTCATGATCCTGAATCCGCGCGTGCTGCGCATCGAACGGAAGCATCTGCCGCCGTTGACGCACAAGGCAGGCACCCGTTCAACGGAGGAGTTCTCATCGCTGCAGCAGGCGCGCGATGCCTATGAGCGGGAGTACATTCTGAAGAAGATTGAAGAGGCCCGCAATAACGTTAGTCATGCGGCGGAGTTGCTGGGGTTGGAGCGCAGCCACTTGTACCGAAAGATGAAGGCGCTGGGGATCAGCTTGCGCGAGTAAGCGCTGTCCGAAAGTGGACAAACATTTGCGGAAGCGGACAGGCCGCGGGCTTTGTAAATGCCGATTTTTGAGGCTATTGTCATGTCAATGAGCCATTTTAATCTGTTTGCAATTGCTAAGGATCTGGCTGATAAATTGCTTACACGTTGACAGGAAAGACTGTACGGAGGCATACGATGGCGTATTTTGAACGGGTTCGCGATGTGGTTTCAGCACCTTTCAGCCCCGACATTATCCAGCAGCGGACGGTGAGCGGGTGGCAGATGGTGTCGATCGAGTGGCGGCGCGAGTTGCCGGATTCGGAAGTTCCTCCCGAGGGCGGATTCGACGAGGACATTCCTTACGGGCTGCGCGTTTCGGACGATTGTCGGCGCCTCGAAGTTCATCCCAGGGAACACCAGGCGCTGATGCTGATGATGGAGTTGCTGGTGCAGGACTTCAGCTACTCCGGCATTGTGAGCGACCTGAACGAGAAGGGTTTCCGCATGCGCGACGGGCGGCCATGGAGCCGGATTGCGGTCTTCAACATGATTCCGCGCCTCATCGATGTGGGCCCCAAGTTCTTCAACTCGGAGGAGTGGGAGAAGCGGCGGCTGAAGTTTACGCGGGCCAAGTCGCCGGACGCCAAGTAAGAGACCCTAAGCTGCGGCGCTCTGAACCAGCGGCTTGACTTTGGTGCGTCTTTTTCTCGAAGCAACCCACAGGTCGCGCTGCGCCTGAAGACGGAGCCACAGCTCAGGATCAGTATTAAAGGCCTCCGAAATGCGCAGCGCCATATCCGCCGAGACGCCAGCCTTGCCATTTAAGACCCGTGACAAGGCCGGCCGCGTTACGCCCAGGTGGCGGGCGACTTCAGTTACAGACCTGTCCTGAAGGTAGTAGGCGAGAATCTTTCCGGGATGTGAGGGGTTGTGCATTTGCATGGCTCGAACTCCTTTTCTCAGTGGTAATCCTGATAATCGACGAGAACGGCGTCCTCTCCATCGAAGCGAAATGTCAGCCGCCAGTTTCCATTGACGTTTACCGCCCAATGTGTGACCAGGTTGCCGCTTAACGCATGAAGCTTCCATCCAGGAACATTCATGTGATCCGGTCGCGTGGCGGCATTCAAAACAGTAAGTTGATCAAACAGCTTCGCGGCATGACTAGGCTGAATTCCGGCCTTCGAGCCAGTCAGAAAGAACTTCTCGATTCCTTTATGCCGGAAACTCCGTATCATCCTGAAAAGAGTGTACTGCGTAACGTCACGCTGCACAACAGGGAGTCGCCCTGTTTTTGAACCCCGCTATCTTCTCACTTGTAAATCGGTCCCAGGGACGCGGCATTATCTCCTAGCTGCGGATCGACGCGGAAGTCCCATACCGACTGGTTGATGTCCGACGCGGAGAGGATTTCGACCAGGGCGTATTCGCCGATGAGCAGGGGCTGCGCGGGGGTGATTTTGAGCCAGTGCTTGCCGGGTAGCACTGTGACCTTGGTGGGGATGACGTCTTCATCCTGAGTCACGGTGCCGTTGGGGCTCATGTGGATGGCGCCGACAATGCGCATGGCGCGGCGCTCGTCCACGCGGACGATGGCGAAGCCCGAACTGGCCGAATGCGCCCCGTGCTTGCGGCTGGCTACTTCCTTGGCGCCGCCGGTGTTCACGGTCATGGCGTGGGAGACAACTTCTTCGGCGTCGTCGCGGGCGTTCAGGGAAAGATAAATAGCCGCATCGTTGACGTGGAGATGAACCTTGGCGTGCGCGCCGTCAAGCTCCAGGCTGGCCTTGGCGCCGGCCAACGGATTGAGCGTGTTCAAGCCGTGTTTGCTTTTCGTGTTTGCATTCAGTTCGGTGGGCAGCAGCTCAACCAGCTCCGGCGTGCCTTGATACGTATCCAGGGCAAAGACGCCGTCCTCGTCGGGAAGTTCCAGACCTTGGGCCACCTCGGGCCGGCGGGCCGTCGCCTCGTCGCGCGCGGCGGATTCTTCCTTGTCGATATCCTCGGCTTCCTTCATGGCCGGGGAAGCTTCTTCCACCTGGGCGGCGTGGTCGCGCTCCCACTTGCGCGTGGCGTCCCAGTCGACCAGACTTACGGGCAACTCTTCCCAGTCGCCTGAGCGCTCAATGGAGATATAGCGCACGCGGTCGCCGACGATCTCATACTTGCGAACCAGTTGATAGGTGCCGTCCTTGAGGATAAGCCGGTGGTTGGTGGCCATCCCCGGGACATCGGGCTTGAGGGGGAGAGTCTTTTGGGCGCGGATGCAGGCGGCGGAGGCAGCCAGAAGCAGAACTGCCAGCGAAGCGGTGAACAGGCGGCGCAAATGGGCAGGAAGTTTCATCCGGGAGTGTGTTTGACTCGCTCCAAGTGTAGATCAAATGGAGGTTAGACGGGCGGCATGCGGGAGGGTTGGGCCGTTTCATCGACGAAAAGACGAGTTCAAATGGTGACCATTTCCAGTTTCAATACATCCAATGGGTGTGTATTCTTAAAGCAAGGGTACGTGTATTGACGGCATTTAAGACATTCGGGAGCGGAAAACGTCGCGCAAAGACAGGTACTTTGCCGATTGTGACTGTGGTGTGTCTTTTCCTGCTGACCCTGCTGGCCGTGGTGCAGGTGGTTCACGTACACCCGGTAGATACCGACGCCGACCATTGCCCGCTGTGCATCGTGATGCATACCGCGGCTCCGGTTGCGGTGACGGCCGCCGTGGTGATTCTGGTCGAAATTGAGGCTCCCGCGCCGGTATTTGAGGCGCATACGGTCAGCCGGCCCTGGCATCCCCAACTCTTTATACGCCCTCCTCCAAACAGCTTCCAGGGCTAGTTTCCGATCTTCCTTCAGCTTGGTTTTTGGTTGCGTCTGGTTCCTCTTAAAGGACGAGGCGGCGACGCATCATTTCAAGCAAAGCGAACGGCAAACATAAGCCCCCCAATGCGCAACGGACTCCGCGATTTTCCTCTGCGGCCTTGTTCCCGCATCATAAAAGCCAATATTTGGAGGCACCCTATGCCGTTTACTCGCGGCACGATTTTCCGCATTCTTCCCATTCTGGCCTTGGCCCTGGCGACTTTTCCTGCGCTGGGCCAAAGCGGCAATGCCGGCGTCATCCGCGGCACAGTCACCGACCCCAGCGGCGCAGTGATTCCCAATGCCACTATTCATTTGACCAATCCGCGCAGCGGACTCGACCGCACCGCCACGTCCGACGCGCTGGGCCAGTTCGTCTTTGACAACATCACCTTTGATGCCTACGCGGTGGCCGTCACAGCCACTGGATTCGCTCCGCAGCGCCAGGCCGTCGATATTCACTCCGTGGTTGGAACCAACCTGAACGTCATTCTGAAGATCGCCGCAGCCGACTCCACGGTGACGGTTGAAGCCCAGGGCGATCTGGTGGAAACAGACCCGACCTTCCATACCGATGTAGACCGCGACGAATTTACCAAGGTGCCGCTGGAGAGCGAGTCTTCATCGCTCAGTTCTCTGGTAACGGCAACCACGCCGGGAGTTTCGGCCGACTCAAACGGCCTTTTTCATGGGCTCGGCGACCACGCGTCCAACTCGTTTTCAGTAGATGGCCAGTCAATTACCGATCAGCAAAGCAAGGTGTTCTCCAACCAGATTCCGGCCAACTCAATCCAGTCGATTGAGGTCATCAGCGGCGCGCCGCCGGCCGAGTATGGCGGCAAAACCAGCCTGGTGATTGTGGCCACCACGCGCTCCGGGCAGGGAGTGACCAAACCGACGGGCAGCATGAGCACTTCGTATGGCGCCTTCGGCTCCGCTACGGCGGCCTTCGACCTGTCCTACGGTGGCAAGAGCTGGGGAAACTTTGTAGAGATGGACGGCATGAATTCCGGACGCTTTCTCGACCCGCCGGAGTTTCAGGTCTTTCACGACAAGGGCAACGAGCAGAACTTCTTCGATCGCGTGGATTACATGTTCTCGCCTGCTGACTCCATGCACCTGGATGTGAACTACAGCCGGTCCTGGTTCCAGACGCCGAACTCTTTTGACAGCCTGGACGTGCAGAACGTGGTGAGTGACGGCACGAGCTCCAACCCGGTCTTCTCCGGCGTGGGCAATGCCGATCAGCGGTCCAAGATCGGGACCATCAACATCTCGCCGACCTATACGCACGTCATCAATGAAAACTCGGTTTTGAATCTGGGCGCGTTTGTGCGCCGAGATGAATACAACTACTATCCGAGCGGCAACGCCTTGGCCGATCTGGGACCTGCGAACCTGCAGACCTCGTCCATCTCGCAGTACCGCACGCTGACCAACTCCGCAGTGCATTCGGATTACTCATATTCCAAGGGAATCCATACGATCAAGGCCGGTGTGCAATACGGGCAAACATTCCTCAATGAAAATGACAATCTGGGTGTCGTGGATCCGGCGTACGGCTTAACTGCACCATGCGTCAATGCCAGCGGCAGTCCCTTGCCGGGTTACAGCGATCCGTCTCAATGCCCCGGTGGCGCGGCAGGGCGGAATCCAAACTACCTTGCTGTATTGGCGCCCTATGACCTTACCCGCGGCGGCAGTTATTACAGTTATCAGGGCCACACCGACGTAAAGGAATTGGGCTTGTTTGCAGAGGATCAGATGAGGGTGCGCAACTGGCTCTTCAACCTGGGTCTGCGCGAGGATGTCTACAACGGCCTGACCGACGCCAACCAGACGCAGCCGCGTGTCGGCGTCGCCTACAACATCAAGCCCACGGGGACGGTGTTGCGCGTATCCTATGCGCGTACGCTTGAAACGCCGTTCAACGAAAATCTGGTGCTTTCTAGCGAAGGATGCTCCAATGCCGTGCTGGCGCCGCTGCTTCTATGCAGTTCCGGTGTATCCGGAAGGCTCGATCCCGGCTTCCGCAACGAGTTCCATGCCGGTCTGCAGCAGGCCCTGGGCAAGCGCGTGGTGGTCAGCGGCGAATACATTTGGAAGTACACGCACAATGCTTTCGACTTCAGTGTGCTGGGCAACACTCCCATCACCTTCCCCATCGATTGGCATAACTCGAAGATTCCCGGCTACGCGCTTGACGTGGAGGTGCCGCAATACCACAACGTGAGTGCGTATGTGGTCATGTCTTCAGTGGCCGCACGCTTCTTTCCGCCGCAGGTCGCCGGAGCCGGCGCAACGGTCGGGTCCACAGGCCTGCCCTTCCGCATCGACCACGATGAGAGGTTCAACCAGACCTCGCACCTGCAGTACACCTTCTCCCACGGTAAGGTGCTGAGCGGACTTTGGGGAGGCTTTAACTGGCGTTACGACTCAGGGCAGGTGGCCGGATCGGCACCGTGCTACAACCCGCTCTCGAACGATCCCAACAGTGCATGTGCTGCGACGACCACGCTGCTTGGCGGACAGCCGGCGGTGGATCTGAGCAGCCTCACGGCAGACGAGGAGTTTCAGGCAGGGCTCAGTTGCGGCGGCCAGAAGGCGACTCCCGGCAATCCTCTGCCGGCGGTCTGCCTGGCATCGGAATATAACTCGTCGTTGTTGAAGATCCCCGCCCCCGGCACCGGCGACAACGACCATAACCCGCAGCGCATTATGCCGCGCGATTTGTTTGACGCGTCGCTGGGTAAGGACAATATCTTCCACCGCGATCGCTATAAGGTGAACCTTGACCTGACAGCCATCAACGTGACAGACAAGTATGCCCTGTATAACTTCTTGTCGACGTTCAGCGGAACGCATTATGTAACTCCGCGAGCGATGACGGCAAAGATTACACTGAACTTCTAACCGCTTCACGCGCAGCCCGGTAGAACTCTCCGCAGAAATCTGGTTTGACTTTCGCAGGACTTCTGCTGAAAATTGCTATCGGGCTGTGCGCGCTGTTGCGCAAGCGGCCCTCAGTATCGGAAACTGACGAGAAAGAGGGACTCGTGAATCGCTTGCGTAAAGAAGTGCCGGTGATCCTGGCGATTGCCGCGTTGCTGATTGCCATCTCTCCAACAGTGAGTCATGGCCAGACCGCTGCTCCTGCAGCCACTCCCGCGCCCGCGGACGTTCCGGTGCTGGTGGCGAAGATCTCATCGAATCTGAACACCAAAAATGCAAAGGTTGGCGATGTTCTTACGGCAAAGACACTGAAGCCATGGAAATTGGCGGATGGCACGGAGCTTCCCAAAGGATCGAAGCTCGTCGCCAAGGTGACTTCAGTTCAATCGAAAAAAGCCGGAGATGGGGACTCCATGTTGACCTTCCGGTTCGACGAGATCGATGTGAAGGGCGGCGCGACGGTGCCCATTCATGGCATGGTGGTTGCCATCGGCCCCGGGCTGGGGCCAAAGGACAGCATTGGGGCTAATTCCGTGATGGGCCGCGGCGGAGTGGGTTCCACGCCTGGGCTCGACCCGAGTGCCGGTCTCGGTAAAGCAGGCGCGCGGGACGAAGACGACATCCCGCTGGGAAGCACTCTGGACGGCGTGGCTTTGGGCCGGCATATGGATGCCGACTGGACCACGGCGCTGAAGGGAATTCACACAGACGTCAGCCTCGGCTCCGATGTATTGATCAAGGTTGAGTTAAGGCAGTGAATCGTTGGCAATAAGACAGAGGCTGCGGCACTTTTGACCAAAAGCATGGCAGTTTAGCCGGTTCGGTAGTAGTCTGATTCCCTTTCATCCCAAGCGGGACGAGATTTCCACTTTATTTAGAAACGCATCTCTGCCATACTTGATTGTGCACCCCTGGTACGGCCAATCCCAACAATTCAAAAGCGAGGTTGCGGCGATGTCGGCAAAGTATGTCTTTGTGACGGGCGGAGTTGTGTCCAGTTTAGGTAAAGGCCTGGCGGCGGCTTCCATCGGCTGTTTGCTTGAAAGCCGCGGCTTGCGCGTCAACCTGATGAAGTTTGACCCTTACCTCAACGTTGATCCGGGAACCATGTCGCCGTTCCAGCACGGCGAGGTTTTTGTCACCGACGACGGCGCGGAGACGGATCTTGATCTGGGCCATTACGAGCGCTTCACGCACGCGCCGCTGTCGCGCGACAACAACCTGACCACTGGCCGCATCTACGAGCAGATCATTCTCAAAGAGCGGCGCGGCGACTACCTGGGCAAAACCGTTCAGGTCATTCCCCACGTAACCAACGAGATCAAGAACGCCATGCGCAAAGTGTCGTCGAATGGCGCGGACGTGACGATTGTGGAGATCGGCGGCACGGTGGGCGACATTGAATCGTTGCCGTTCCTTGAGGCTATCCGCCAGATGCGTCAGGAACTGGGGCGCGAGAACACGGTGTTTGTTCACCTGACGCTGGTGCCGTGGATTGCCGCCGCGCAGGAGTTGAAGACCAAGCCGACGCAGCACTCGGTGAAGGAACTGCTGGGCATCGGAATTCAAGCCGACATTCTGCTCTGCCGCTGCGACCGCAACCTGAGCCGCGACATGAAGCAGAAGATTGCCGCATTCTGCAACGTGGAAGAGCGAGCCGTGGTGGGCGCGAAAGACGTGCCGTCCATCTACGAGGTGCCGCTGGGGTTTGCGCAAGAGGGTGTGGATGCGCTGATTCTGAAGTATCTGCACAAGGACGCTCCCGAGGCCGACCTGAGCAAGTGGCAAGATCTGGTGGACCGTTGCTATCACCCCAAGGATAATGTCTCGATTGCCATTGTGGGTAAGTATGTGGAGTATGAAGATAGTTATAAGTCCCTGAAAGAAGCTTTGACGCACGGGGCTATTTCACAGAATTTGAAACTCAATGTTACCTGGATTGAAGCTGAGGGGTTGGAATCGAAAACTCCGGATGACTTAAGTTATGAGGCGCAGTTAGAAGGTTTCGACGGGATTCTGGTTCCCGGCGGCTTCGGCAAGCGCGGCATCGAAGGCATGTTGAACGCTATTCGCTATGCGCGCGAAAATCAGATACCTTACTTCGGCATCTGCCTTGGCATGCAGACGGCTTGCATCGAGTTTGCGCGCAACGTATGCGGATTGAAAGGTGCAAATTCGAGCGAATTTGATACCGCGAGCCAACATCGCATCATCTACAAACTCCGCGAACTGCTTGGTGTTGAAGAGATGGGTGGCACCATGCGCTTGGGCGCGTGGACGTGCATTCTGCAGGAAGATTCCCTGGCCGCGAAGGCCTACGGCGGCGCAACTGAAATCAGCGAGCGGCACAGGCACCGGTATGAGTTTAACCGCGAGTACGAAGCTCTGTTGACTGGCGGCGGATTGCGGCTGAGCGGCACTACGCCCGACTCGACTTATGTGGAGATAGTCGAATTACCGGGTCATCCGTTTTTTCTGGGCTGCCAGTTTCATCCGGAGTTTAAATCCAAGCCGCTGGAGCCGCATCCACTGTTCCGCGAGTTTATTACTGCGAGTTACAAGAACCGTAAAAAACATGCCGGTCCTGTTGTTGGCGAAGTGTCAACGCTCACCAAAGCATAACTACACCGGTCTCTGGAGATGCAATTCTTGGCAACTAGGCATAACTCAAGGGAGTCGCATAATTTGCGGCTCCCTTTTTCAGGCGTATAATTCGGCTATCGATCAATCAGTCTCGAAGAGAACGGGCAGATCATGTTCGACGACCTGGATACTGCAGAGAGTAAAACGGAAATTTCGCAGAACCGATCCGAGGATGAGCGGAGGGCCTCGTGGTGGATCGGGCGGTGGGCGCACGTTACAAGCATCGCTGTTTTCGGTCTAGTCTATGTTCCATTCGACGACTTTGCCTGGAGCTGGCAAGTTGCGATCACGGTCGCTTATATAGTCTTCATGCTTTGCTGCACCTGCGGTTTGGCCTTCAAGGATTCGGATGATTTATTCGGCAGCTCTGAAGTTCAAGAGTATGTGGTGAAGCTGCTGGGCAGACAGATATTTGTCCTTGCGCTAGTCAGTCTAGAACTGGTCCCATAAATGGATTTGAAGTCTTGGTCGAAAGCATGAGCCCCCTTCGGTGGCGGTCTCGCCTGCAGCACTGGCGCGCATTGGGTCTATTCGACGTGCTTCACGACGTGTCCGCCCGCGTCAAGAAAATCCAGGCTTGCGGTTCCATCAGCAGCGACCTGCATCACGATTCGCTTTTTGCCATTAGCGTCCGCCAGCGAGACAACAGCAGCGTCATCGTTCGCGCGTCCGACCCAGATTCGGCGGTTCCTCACATGATTTTTAGGATCGTTAATCGCTAGCCCAACAATGTGGTTATCCTCGTCCTGAACGCCCGCGAGCTGGACCAACTGTTGGCTTTCGCCGTATGGATCGAATGAAAGGCTGGCACCTGAATCTATGACCTCGCCCTTGTCATCGCGGTGGCCACCAAAGATCAAGCCGCCATTTTCTGTGCCTTCGTCGTTGTAAAAAAGCATTCCAGCTTCCGGTCTGTCTACTTTAGGTAACTCCTTGTCCCGCACGATCACTCCAGGCATCTGGGCATGATCCGAAATCACCATGCGCAGAGTTCCGTCTGGTTCGACGACGTTGATTCGATGGACTTCTACCTCATCGAAGGACTGACTGCGATGAGACTTTGAGCCCATCAACAGCACAACAGCGAAGACTGTGCTCAGAATAGCGGAGTAGGTGACTAAAATCTTTTGAACGGGCGGGTTCATGAAAAACCTCCAATACGTTTCTACGCATTGCGACGAGGAAAAGTTCGGCTGTTCGGTTCGTGATTCCGACTGGATTACCGAACTGGCCGGAACCAGAACTGCGCTCATAAATGTCTGAGCAGCAGGTGAAGGCAAGCCAGGTGGACGAAGCCGAGGAAGTTCTCGATGTGGTATTCCCATCGGGTGACGAGGGGGCGGAAGTTGTGCATCCAGGCAAAGAGCCGCTCTACTTTCCAACGTTTTCGATAGCGCCGCAGCTTGCGGCCATCCTGAGTTCTGCTTCTGCGCTGCCGGTTGGGCGCGATCAGTTCGATTCCATAATCTTCAGCGAGCTTCGTGTCGAGCGAGTCAGAGTCGTAGGCCTTGTCGCCAATGAGGCGTGTGGGGAGGTCGTCGAGAAAGCTTCCGGCAAGAACTTCTTCAACAAGCTGGCACTCGGCCGGCGAAGCGCTTTGGACAGACACGGCGAGAGGAAGACTGTTATCAGCGGCGATAGCGACGATCTTGGTGCCCTTGCCGCGGCGGGTTGGACCGACAGCAAGGCCCCCTTTTTGGCGCTCGCGAACGTTGCGTCCACGAACGCCTCTTCCAGATTTAGCCGGCCTCGCTCATGAAGATGTCGCGCCAGCATCTTCAGCGCCTCTTCCAGCTTCCCGCTGCGAATCCATTGCTGGAAGCGGCGGTGGCAGGTCCGGTAGGGCGGGTATTTCTCCGGCAACTCGCGCCACTGCGCCCCGTTTCCCAGTACCCAGAGCACGCCGTTCAGTACGGCCCGCGTATCGTGCCACGGTCGGCCGCGGTTGTCCTCACGCCGCTCGGGTTGCAGCACAGGCTCGACCACGGCCCACTGTTCGTCAGTCAGTTCCCAGCGTCCTGTCACGGCGCTTTGCGGCTATCCCAGAGCGGCCCCAGGATCGCACGAAAACGCCTCTCAGGTATTTATGAGACTGGTTCTAGGATTGTATCTCTGGCGCCATTTAGTACTGTTGCTTCCTTTGTGGCTGACGCATAGGGGCGCTAGGTTAGCGTTATGGGACTACATCGGCATCGTTTTGACGTATGTTGTTGCCGTACGGGAAGCCTCCTGGATGGCAGCGAAGATTAAGCACCGATTCGGCGAAGCTCAAGATGAAACGTAAGAACGGACGTCGTACCATTTGGCAAGGTAGAATCCTCTGGTGAGCAACTCGTTTGAAATCGGGCCGGTGCAAGTAGGCGCGGGGAAGCTGTTCCTCATCGCGGGGCCCTGCGTGATTGAGTCCGAGGCGCATGTGCGGCGCATGGCGGATGCGATTCAGCGCATTACCGCGGACCTGGGCGTGCCGTACATTTTCAAGGCCAGCTATGACAAAGCCAACCGCACCAGCGTGAAGAGTTTTCGCGGACCGGGCTTGATAGAAGGTACCAAGATTTTGGGTCGGCTTGCTAAGGATACGGGGCTGCCGGTACTGACCGACGTGCATGAGTCGGGGCACTGTGCGATTGCAGCCGAGGCGGCGGATGTGCTGCAGGTTCCCGCGTTTTTGTGCCGCCAGACTGACCTGCTGGTGGCCGCGGGCAAGACCGGGCGCGCGGTCAACATCAAGAAGGGGCAGTTTGTGGCCCCGTGGGATATGGCGCATCCAATCGAGAAGGTGCGATCGACTGGTAATGAGCGGGTGTTTTTGACCGAGCGCGGGGCCAGCTTCGGCTACAACACTCTGGTGGTGGATTACCGGTCGCTTCCGGTGATGCGGCGGATGGCGCCGGTGGTCTTCGACGGAACGCACTCGGTGCAGCAGCCTTCCGCCGCGGGCGGGGTGAGCGGCGGCCAGCCGGAGTTCATTCCGCTGCTGGCCCGGGCGGCTGTGGCGGCGGGCGTAGACGGGCTGTTTCTTGAGGTTCATGACGACCCGGCCAACGCAAAATCCGACGGCGCAAATGCGCTGGATTTGAAGCTGCTTAAGCCGTTGCTCGAAAATCTGCTGGCGATTCACGCGGCGGCTGGAACAGATTGATTTGAAAGAGAAGACTCCCGTGATCTCGTCCTGGAAGCGATTCGGCGCTCGTCTTGACCTGGATGGCCGCGGGACGCGGCGCTGGTTTCGCTTCACAATCTGGCCGATTGTCGGCGTGTTGAGCATTCTTAAATTTCTCTATTTGACCGCTGACTTTCCTAACGACTCGTTCTGGATGATTGACCAGGCCAAGTTTACCGATGAGGGCTGGTGGGGCAGTGCGGCGGTGATGCACTTCGTTACCGGGCACTGGCACGTAGCGGGTGACTACAACCCGGCGGTTGCGTTGCCGTTGTGGCCCTTGCTGCTCAGCGCACAGTTCCATTTCACGGGCGTCAGCGTAGTGGCGGCGCGAGCGCTGAATGTGGCCATCTCCATCGCGACGCTCGGGGTCGTCTTCCTACTGGTGCGCCGGTACACAAATCAGAGGGTCGAAATGCCGGCACTGATTGCCGTGCTGCTTTTGGCCGCCAGTCCGTTCGCTTTCGTCTTTAACCGGCTGGCCATTCTGGAAACGCTGGTGATCTTCGAGTTTTGCCTGGTATTGCTGGCGGCTTCGTTTGCTTCTGCAAAACGTATAGGTCCGCTGGCGGTTATGGCCGCGCTGGTTACCGCCATGATGCTGACCAAGACGACAACAGCCCTGCTGGTTCCGGCGGTCTTCTGGCTGGCCTGGTCGGCAATGGATCGCACTGCGGCCGGATTCCTGCGGGCGCTTGCGGCGGTCGGCGTGCTTCCGGCCGCGCTTCTCAAAGGCTATGTGGCACTGGCATCGGCGTTGGGCTACGGCGCCGACCTGAAGTATTTCTTCAGCGTGAATAAGATGCCCAAAATCGTGTGGCGGCAAAGCCTCACAACGTTGTCAGAATTATTCCAAAACTGTTTCTGGATTGATCGAGTCCTGTTTCCAGTTGGACTGCTGATCCTGGTGCTGACTGTGGCTTGGAAGCGGAAACTATGGAGCAATCCTCTGTTTGCAACGTCCTGGATTGCGTTTGCGGGGCAGGCGACGTTTAACTTCAGTCGCCAGGACAGTTTCGCGCCGCGGTATTTTCTGTTTATGCTGGCGCCGCTGATCTGGATTGTGGCTCTGACCTTTGGCGAACTGATGACTAATGCGCGGAAGACGGCAGTTCTCCTGCTGGTTGCCATGACCGCTTCATTTGTGGCCAACGTCGTGATGATGGATCAGTTTCTTACCAGCCGGGACTACGACTTCCGTGATGCGGCCGCGTCCATTCAAGAGATCGTTCGAAGCCATCAGGAACAGAAGCCGCTGATTCTGGGCGTGAGCGGAAACCAGCTATCGTTGATGACGGGCATCGCTTCAATTAACGATGGGTATGGCACGGAAGAGATGGCGGAGAAAGTGGCGCGGTATCAGCCTGGGTGGTATGTGGCGTGGAGCGACGTCGATCTGAACGATGAGGCCTTCCTCTCACCCTATCGGCTGGAGAAAGTGAAAAGCTATCCGGTGTTCGACGACGACGACAGGAGCACGCTGACGCTTTACAAGATGGTGCCCAAGGTGAGTAGTTCGTCAGGGCCGCCCGCGGGCCATCCATAGGAAATCATTGAACAACTTGGTCCGGTAAAAGCTTGCATCCCCGCAGGGCTGATAGCATTTCCCTATGTTTTTGACAACACTTCGCCCATGTCTTCGCGCCGGTCTTCTGGCTGGCGCTGCCTTGGTTTTGACCTCGAGTGTCAGCTCCTCTCCTGCGGCGCTGGGGCAGTCTACGGGCAAGACGCCCGAGAGGTCCCATATCGATGAGGTGCTGAATGGGCTGAACCGGGGCCATTCCGTGGGGCAGGTCGCGGTATCGCCGGATGGGCAGCGGCTGGCATGGCTGCAGTATGGGAAAGACGGCACGGAGATTCGCGTGGCGCCGCTGGACGATCTGGCGAAAAGCGAGCGCGTGACCGCAGCCACCAAGGCGGAACAACATTGCCGCGAGGGGCAAATAGTTTGGGCGCCGGACGCGAAGGCGCTGGCGTTCTTTTCCGATTGCGCCAGACCCGGAGAGCAGACCGATCTGTATGTGGCCGGGGTGGATGGGAGTCCGGCGCGGCGGCTGACGGAACTGGATGGGTATGTGGAAGCGCCGGCGTTTGCGCCGGACGGGCAGAGCGTGGCTTTCCTGTATGTGCAGGGGGCGACCCGGCGAGCCGGTGCGCTGGCGGCCATGAAGCCATGGTCGGGCGTGATTGGCGAGGATGGGGTGGAGATTCAACGAGTGGCCGTGGCGTGGGTGGATGCGGAGAAGTCGGCAGCTCCGGAGATGGCAACGCCCGGCAATTTGCATGTGTACGAGTTCGACTGGCGTCCGGACTCGAAGGGGTTGGCGTATGTGGCGGCCGACCCACCGGGCGAGAACAACTGGTGGGTGGCGAAGCTGTATACACAGGAGCTGAGCAGCGCGGGTTCGGCGAAGGCCATTCTAGCGCCTGAGCAGGTTTCCGGTCCTTTGCATGGGTTGCAGATCGCGGTACCCCGCTGGTCGCCGGACGGGAAGGCGATCGCATTCATTGGCGGCCTGATGAGCGATCAGGGATCGACGGGCGGGGATGTGTGGATTGTTTCCGCTGACGGTGGACAGCCGGTCGATCTGACGCCGAAGCGGCCTACCTCTCCGGCGTGGGTTGAGTGGGATGGCAATGACCATCTTTATGTGAGCGAGCTGGCCGGGGGCAACTGCCAGTTGATCCGGCTGCACCTGAATGGAGACAAGAGCGGCGCGGACGTAACCGCGACGTTTGGTTCGCCAGTTTTCAGCATTCCCGGAAGCGTCGGCGATGGGCGGATGGAACTGAGCTTGTCTGCCACTGCGAACCGCTCGGCTTTCATTTTTCGCGCCAGCACGTTTGACCACGCGGTAGAGGTCTACGAAGCGAAGCCGGCGACGGCGATGACGGCAGGCCTCGAAGGCGTGACCCAGTTGACGCACCTGAATGACGGAGTGGAACCGGCATGGGGCAAGAGCGTTTCACTGGAATGGAAGAGCGACGGGTTCCATGTGCAGGGCTGGTTGATGCTGCCCAAAGACTACGATCCAGCGAAGAAATATCCGCTGATTGTGGAGGTGCATGGCGGGCCGGCCGCGGCGGTGGTGGCGCACTGGGGCGCGGGCGGGGGATTGAGCCCGGCGGCGTTCTCGGCGCTGGGCTACTTTGTGCTGCAGCCGAATCCGCGCGGCAGCTACGGGCAAGGCGAGGACTTTACCAAGGCTAACCGCAAGGACTTCGGCTATGGCGATCTGCGCGACATTCTGGCCGGCGTCGATACGGTGCTGGCGAAGTATCCGGTGGACGCGAACCGCGTGGGGCTGACGGGATGGAGCTACGGCGGATTCATGAGCATGTTTGCCGTGACGCAGACGCAGCGGTTCAAGGCGGCGGTGGCGGGGGCTGGCATTTCCGACTGGCAGAGCTACTACGGAGAGAACTCGATTGACCAGTGGATGACGCCTTATTTTGGCGCGTCGGTATATGACGATCCTGCGGTGTATGCGAAGAGCTCGGCGATCGACTATATCAAGCAGGCGAAGACGCCGACGCTGGTCGTGGTGGGAGATCGCGATGGGGAGTGCCCGGCGCCGCAGTCGTTCGAGTTCTGGCATGCGCTGAGGGACGAGCATGTTCCCACGCAACTCGTCGTTTATCCCAATGAAGGGCACGGGTTTGTGGACCCGGCGCATCGGCGCGACGTAATGTACCGGGCCGTGGAATGGTTTGCGCAGTACCTGGGAACGGGGGATTGAGGAAACCGTATAGGGGCGAGAGAATGGGACGCTGAGATTGCTCGCCAACCGGGCGCGGCGGAGTCTATGGGAACAGGGCTAAAAATGGATGTGAAGGGTGACCGGTGAGCCTGCGGGTTGAGCTTGTCCGCCGGGGACGGTCCGCCCTGATACACTTTTCATTGGAGATTAGCGAGCGGTTTTCGCCGACTGACGGCATGGAGACGGCTACTGCCGGGAGCCGCATTGCAAGCGGAATTCATCGGCGTGGTGAGTTTCTGAAGGTGCTATAACCCAATTTTTCTGACGTTATTCGCTAAAGACCGTTCCGCGGTTTGAAGAGGCGGGGCGGGGAGGATTCATGCGGCGGTTTTTGACGCTTGTTTGTTTGTTGTGCGTGGCCATTCCGGCGGGGATTTCGATCTCCGGCTGCACGCGCAATCCGCAGGGGAATTATTGCAACGGCCTGGGCTATGGGTTGAAGGACACTGACGTGTCCTCCATCTTTCTGTCGCCGCAGACCACGGGTATATCGATGGCTTTCGGGCAGACGGAGCAGGTCGCTGCGCCCTCGGCCAAGACCTGCAAAGGTACCGCAGCCAGCGTGAGCAAATATACCTACGGCACCACCAACAATCAGTTGGTGGATATTTCGCCCACCGGCAACATGTGCGCGGGAACGTGGAACCGGAACTCAGGCGGCGGCATCGCCGATTTCACGATCTGCAACTTTCCGAACCCGCTGCCTTCGACCTCCGGTTTGCCCTACGGCGCGGCGTACATTACCGCTTCGGCAAATTCGGTGACGTCCAATCCGGTTGAGGTCTACGTTCATCCACAGGTAACGTCCGTGAGCCTGGTTGGGCCGCAGTCGTGTCTTTCGCAGGGCCAGTTGGCGCAACTGGATGCGCAGGCTTGCTTTGTGGGCAGCAACAACCAGCAGCAGGTACTCTGCGCGCCGCCGTCGGTTACCGGCTCGGCAACCCCAGCGTGGGCCTGCTCCGCCGGACCGCCTCCCGGCGTGGCCGCCAGCGCAATCCCCGACTGCACGGCAGCTCTCGGCACTCTCACCTATAACGTGGGTACCGCGGCCATTGCTTCCATCAATGGCGAGACCAACCAGATTACCGCTGAGCAGCCCGGCACCACCGTTGTTACCGCGTCCGTGGCGCAAGGCGCTTCGTCGGCCGGCTATTTTTCCACCTGCCCGCCGGCTTCCATCAACGTTACGCTGGCCAACGGCGCGACCTCCGGAACTATCACGCAGGGCGTGCAGCAGAACCTGACGACTACAGTGATCGATACCCTGGGGAATCCAATTACCGGCCTTACGCTGGATTATCAATCTACTGACCCGATTGACATCACCGTGGGCTCTGCCGGCGCGGTAACAACCGCATTTCCGGGCGTGGCCTCGGTCAATGCCATCTGCCAGCCGAGCACCTGCAATCCGGCGCCAATCAACGTGACCGGTGTCAACGGCACGGGCTTGTCAATTTCATCGAACCCGGTCACCATCACCACTCCCGGCACGGCCAGCGACTACCTGTGGTTCTCCGCGCCCGGCCAGTCCCAGTATTTCGTGCCGGTCGAATTGTTGAGCGGCACAGTGGGCTCAACGGTGCGCCTGCCTTATGTCCCCAATTCCATGGTGATGGACCGGACCGGAAACAATCTTTACTTCGGTTCGCTGCACGAGTTGATGTATTTCAGCACAGCGACCAATGCGATTTCCAAGCAGGACACATCGGTTCCGGGCGTGGTGCTGGCCGTATCGCCGAACAATGGGCAATTGCTGATCAACGACCAGGTGCGTCAGGTTTTCTATCTCTATAGCGTCGCGTCCGGCACTTCATTGACGTTTGGCGGCATGGGCACGGCGGCGGCATGGACCCCCGACGCCAAGACACTTTACATCACCGACCGCGCGGCCGCTGGAGTGGGTCACAGCGACATGCTCTATGTCTACAACATAAACACCGGCTGGACCGCCTACCCGCTGGCTGCCTCCAGCGCGGGTGGTGCGAATCCCGGTGCGCAAAGCGTGGCCGTCACCATTCCGGGAGTGGGAGCGTATCTAAGCGGCAACCCGACGGTGGCGCACACGTGGTGCCCCTCCGGAACCGTTGGCAACTCCGCTACTACTGTGTTCTACCCGCAGGGAGATTCGGTGCCCGCGCTTACCGACGCGCTGACTGCCACGACGGACGGGCAGCACGTTCTTGGCGCGGCCGTAAGCGGCGGCGCAGTGACGCTTTCCGACATTGGAATCACCATTCCGACCAGCGCCGACAAAACCCCCGCTGCCTGCCCGGTTTCCTCCACCGGCGTGATGTCTCCGCTGATCATCAGCCACACGCTCAACCAGGTTCCGGTGAGCGGCGTGAGCGCCACCACGATCAACCAGGTGGTTGCCTCTCCACAGTCCAAATTGGCCTTCATCACATACAACGGCACGACGGCCGGCGCTGCGCTGCCGTATTACATTCCCGGCATCGGCGGCGCGGCGGGGACGGTGGGTTACGTAACGCTGGGCGGTAGCGCGGCCTCTACCATTACCGCTCCGCTGGTGGGTGCGTTTTCACCCGACGACACGTACTTCTTCGTCTCGACGGCGGGCGACAATCTGATTCACTACATCACCATTCCTGCCACCGTGACCACTGCCACGCCGCCCACCGACACGCAGCAGATTGCGCCCAACCTGCCCGCATGTACACCGGGCTCCGACCCGAACTGCACTCTTACCGATACCACTGCGCCGGCTTCCGGCATCGTGCCGGCCACTGTGATTGCGGTCAAGCCGCGTACGACCACATAGCCTTCAAGACAGCCCCCATCAGCCGCATCGCACTGCGGGGTCCCAACGACAAGGGCCCCGCAGTGCGATGTGCGCCCCTCAGAGCAACGCATCAGGTCTTCAATCTGGGGATGGACTGCAGACTTTGCTCCAGCCTTTTCTTCGCATTGAGCCAATAGACCACTGCGGCCAATGCGCGGGAGGGCATAGCCATCTCCACACGATAGAATCAGGCAATGAGAGTACGACCATGATCAAGGGGATTTCCTTTCTTCGCCCTGCCGGCAGCCGAGCGGTCTACGACCGGCTCGCAAGCTTTTTTGCCGCGCTGGGCTTTGCCCCTGGCGCGGGATGGAATGAGGAGAACAGCCGCGGCGCGGCATTCCTGGCTCCGCTGGGCAATCTGGAGATCGTGGATGGTGAATTCCCTTCGACAGCCGATGTGTTGGTGGAAGTGACGGCTCTCGATGCCGTCTATCAGACTGTGCAGAGTTGGCTGCGCGCCGAAGGCGGCGAAGAAGCAGCCGCGCGCTTGTCTCCAATCACGGACACGCGCTGGAAGTCGAGAATGTTTACGGTCGAGCCGCAGCCGGGTTTTGCGTTCAGCTTCTGGGCCTGGAGCGATCCGACGAAGGGCAAGCCGCTGGCTGTGGAGGGCGATCTTTCCGCTGCGGGAATGAGGTTTGCAGTTGTGGTGGCGCACTGGAATGCGGTGATTACCGAGCGGCTTTTGGATGGCGCTCTGGACGCATTGTTGCGTAGCGGCGCAAAGCGCGCGGACATTGAGGTGATTCGCGTGCCGGGCGCGTGGGAAATCCCCGCTGCGGCGAGGACGGTGGCGAATCGTTCCCATGAAGGCGGCAGCCGGGTCGATGCGATCGTGACGCTGGGTTGCTTGCTGCGCGGCGAAACGGCTCATTACGAGGCCATCTATAACGAAGTGGCGCGGGGCATTGGCCAGTCGCAACAAGAGACGGGAATTCCGCACAGCTTTGGCGTGCTGACGTGCGAAACATTGGAGCAGGCCTTGAACCGCGCCGGAATCAAAGCGGGAAACAAGGGGTTTGAAGCAGCCGTCGCGGCCATTGAAATGGTGAGCCTGCGGCGCAAGCTGCTTCAACAAGAAGATCATGCGCAAACGCAAGGCGGCCGGGCTTGACCGCCGGGACGCGGCGCAAATCGCGCGAACTGGCCATGCAGATGCTGTTTCAGGCAGACATCGGCAAGCAGACGCCGGACCAGGTGCGGGCTACGTTCTGGAAAGCCGGGGACGACGTGGAACCCGATGTGCGCGGCTTTGCTGAAGATCTGTTCCGCGTGGCCATTGCGCATCAGGAACAGATCGACGAGCTGATCGTGGCCAACTCCAAACACTGGCGCCTGGAGCGAATGCCGGCCGTGGATCGCAACCTGCTGCGCATGGCCGTGGGCGAGATGCTGGGCTTCAAGGGTACGCCGTTTCCTATCGTCATCAATGAGGCGCTGGAGATTGGACGGCGTTACTCGGCGCCGGAGTCAATCAATTTTTTGAATGGAATGCTGGACGCGATTGCGCGGAGTCTCACTTCCAAAATCTGATGAGCAAGTAAACCGCGGTCAGAATCAATTTCGCCCGCTAGAATCGATTCGCAGGTAGAGCAAAAAACAGATGAGGCCGGCGGGAGTTCCGGCCGGCCTCAAGTTCTTGTGCGTGACGTGAATGCATTGCTTGCGGGCCCACGCCTACGGGCCGCTTGTTCCCTTCGTCGGAGCCGGGGCAGTTGCCGGCTTCTTCTTGTGTTGGTCCGGCTTTTTGGTTGCGTGCGCCGGCTTGGTCGCCTCAGCCGGAGACTTAGCTGCTGTGTGACCGTGTTCATGAGAGCGCATGGGCAACGGTTTGCGTTCCTGCGGCTTCACTTGATTTTCATCCACCGGACTGGTTCCCTGCACATCGGATGTGAAGGTCGCGCCCGACGGAACCAGGTATTCATCCACTCCGTGGCTACCATCGTTGCCGGTAACAACAGTGATGCGCGACGGGTCGATGCCTTTTTCCGTGGTCAGATAGTTCTTGGTGTTGACGGCGCGCTGCGCGCTTACGCCTTCACCCGTGCCGGTTGCCTCACCCACAACCACAAGATTGTCGTCCGGATGCTGCTGCAAGGCCAGGGCAACCGAGTCCAGGCAGGCCTTGGCTTCGTTGTCCACGCGCGTGGGGCGGTCCTTGTCCTTGTTGAAGTCAATGGAGCAGAGAGGTTCCGAATGCGGGATCGGCGGGTGCGGCCGCGGCACAATCGTGACGCTGGCGTTGCAGTTCGCCGTCTGCCCTTTGTCGTCGGCCACGGAGCAGTTGATGGTCACAGGGCCTTCAGGCGAACCGTTGGGGCTGAACGTTCCTGTGTTGCCGTTCATGGCCACGCTGCCGGAGGGAGAATTGCATGTGTAGGTCAGAGGACGGTTCTGCGGGCTCTGGCCGGTCAAGGTGATGGTGCTAGTCTCATCGGGATGAATAGTCATGGGGCCGGCCACGCAACTGAGTGTGGGCGGCTGCCACGCTTCCACCGTGAAGTTGGCCTGGCAGTCGGCAGTTTCGCCGGCTTTCGATCCTTCGGTCACTCTGGATTCCACGGTATAGGTGCCTGGAGCGAGGTGCGCCGTATCCACTGTGGCCACGTTTCCGCTGCCGGAGGCCGGTGTTCCCGACCAGGTATAGGTTGCGGTCTTTTTGGGATTGAGGCCTGAAGCGGTCGCGGTCACCGTGACCGGCTCGCCAGGGAAGACCGCGCTGGGCGTGGCTACGCAAACCATCGCAGGCGGCGGCAAAGGACCGCAACCGACCGCAGGGCCCCAGACAGACGATCCGCGGAACACAAGGCCCGCGGCCAGGCGAATGGCGTTGATGTTTTCGTCGTCACCCCAGACAAAGTCATCGGCGGCCAGAGATCCATGAGACGGGCTGGAGTTTGCGTGCAGGTACTCGTAGTCGGCCTCGAAGAGACGGATGCCGATGTGGCAGCCGAAGTACCAGTCCAGGCCTCCGCCGCCGCCCACGATCGGGCCCCAGGTATATGGCTCATGGTCGGGGCCATCTATATCTGCTCCGCCTCCAAAGCCATGCACGAAGGGAGTCAGATGAATGCCAGGCCAGCGGTAGAGCAAACCGCTATCGAGTGTGAGGATGCCGCTGTTGCTGGAGCCCGTGCTGACAAAGCCGGTATTGGTGAAGAGATCATGTTCTCCAGCTTCCACCTGCAGTCCGACATGCCGGCTGAAATAGTAGGTAGCGGCCTCAAGCATCCCGGTCTTCTCAAGCTTGAACGAAACGGGAAGCACCGAGCCATCGGGCTGGATGGGATAGAAAGTTCCTTTGGGGTCGAGGATGCTGTAGCCCACAAAAACGTCCCATTTTGGCGCGGGTGCATTTGGGTTGCCGCGGCCTTGGCTGGCTGCCACCTGAGCAACCAGGTAAGTTGGCAGCGAAGCCACGAATGCCAGGGCAAGAACCCGGCTCATGGTACCGAATTTCCGAGAGTACACGCGTTTACCTCCACACCACGGCTGAAACGACAAAGGAATCTCATTTCGATTTCAAATGCCCCCCCGAGCATACCTCCGGCTGAGCACAAATTCGCAGAATAATTCAATTCGGGTGTAACGTCTGTAACCTGCAAGTCACAACATGTGGTTACTTCCAGACGACATCTGGACAGGCAATTGGTGCGGCTTTTTAACGAGCCGGACGCACTGCAATATCTCCACCCATGAAAAGAGAGATCAATCTAACTCCCCCAGGTACTGTTATTCTGTCATAGTGAGTCAGAGATCACAGCTCAACTTATCGGCAACGTTACCTGCAACTTTGGCACTACTGCTTGCAATGGGCATGGTGGCGTGTCACAAGGAAGAGCAGGCAGTTGTTGGTGCGGCGCAGAATGCCGTCAATGCCGGACATCAGGCGCAGGCTGCGGCCACCAAGCGTGACCAAGAGCGCGCTGAGCTGGCGCGCATCGCGCTGCCCACGAAAAGCCTCTATGTCGATATCCACGAGGCCGGCGCATGGGCCAATCCGTTTCTAACTGTCGATGCCGATTGGATCAATCTACGCGTGAACATGGTCGATGCCAACCCCAGCACATTGGGACAGGGAACGCTCTTGCGCCCCGCGGCGGCGAGGCGCCAGGAGATACAGTTACGGCCCAGCGACCTTGTCGATGCGTTGATAGCTCTGCCGCCCGGGGCGTGGCGTTACGGCCGCGTCGTTGCCGTGGCTGAGTCACCGCTGGCCAGCCGCAAAGACCAGGCGAAGGTTCGCCGCAATGTGGAAGCAGTCATTCAACAACTCAATGACTTAGGAATTGTGGTCGAAGAGTGGCCTTCGCGATAACTTGTCTATCTCAGCTCGGATAACATGTTTAACTCATCCGCAGCCATTTTCGTGATGGAGTTATAAGTGCTGTTCCTGGCCGGCTGAAATTCATTATGTGGTATGATTCGCGGCGAGCTTCAACATTCACACCTCCGGCATTCACAAGGATTCGTGGATTTTCGTTACTCCCCGTGCGCAGGTGACACCGCAATTGGGCTAGGATTCCAGCGTGAGCATTCTCCCCATTTCCGTTCTCATGAATCAGCCGCCACTCGACCATGAGGGGTTCGCCGGGCACCGCGAACTGGAGGCTCTGCTCAAAGGCACGGTCCGCGGCGACGTTTTGTTCGATCTCGGCTCGCGGGCGCTGTACGCCGCCGACGCGTCAAACTACCGGCAGATGCCTGTGGGCGTGATTGCTCCGCGCAACGCTGCGGATGTGGAAGCGGCTCTGGCAGCCTGCCGCGCCACGGGAGCCGCGGTGCTGCCACGCGGTGCTGGCACGAGCCTCGCCGGCCAGTCCGCCAATGTCGCGGCGGTGTTTGATTATTCGCGCTACATGAGAGGCCTCACTTCCATCGACCCGGAAGCCAAGCTGGCGGTTGTGGAGCCGGGTATTGTGCTGGATCGCCTGCGCGAGGCCGCAGAGGTTTATCACCTGACCTATGCGCCCGATCCGGCTACGCACAGCCGCTGCACTCTGGGCGGCATGATCGGCAACAACAGTTGCGGCGTTCACGGGCTGCTGGGCGGCAAAGTGGTGGACAACGTGGAGCAGTTGGATGTTGTGCTCTACGACGGCACGTGCATGACCGTGGGCCGGACGCGCCCGGAGGAGATTGAAGCGCTGATTCGCGGCGGAGGCCGCGTGGGTGAGATTTATGCGCGGCTGAAGCAACTGCGAGATCGCTACGCCAGCTTGATTCGAGAAAAATTTCCGCGCATTCCGCGGCGCGTCTCCGGCTATAACCTCGATGAGCTGCTGCCGGAGAACGGATTCAACCTGGCGCGGGCGCTGGTGGGTTCCGAAGGGACGTGCGCTACCGTACTTTCCGCCACGCTGAACCTGACTTCGAGCCCGCCGCATCGCGTCCTGACCGCTCTGGCATTCGATGATCCTTATCTTGCCGCGGACGTGGTGCCGCGCGTGCTTGAGTTCGGCCCCATTGGTCTGGAGGGATTTGATGGGCTGCTGGTTGACTTCATGCTGCGCAAGAACCTGGCCGTGAACGATGTGAAGCTGCTGCCGCCGGGCGGCGGATTTCTGCTGGTGGAGATGGGCGCGTGGGATGCGGAAGAAGCCAGGAGCAAGGCTGAGGCGCTGGTTGCCGCTGCCAAAAGTTGGCCGGAAGCTCCGCGAGCGTGCATCTATAACCACGAGGATGCAGAGAGCGTTTGGAAAGTGCGCGAGTCGGCGCTGGGCGCAACCGTCGCCGTCCTGGGCGAGCCGGATCGCTGGGAGGGATGGGACGATGCGGGCATTCCGCCTGCGCACCTGGGGACCTATTTGCGCAAGCTGAATGCGCTGATGGGCGAGTACGGCTACCGCAGTCCGTTGTATGGGCACTACGGACAAGGCTGCGTCCATCTGCGCATCAACTTCGATTTTCGCTCGGTGGAAGGACTGCGTAAATTTCGCGAGTTTATTGACCGCGCCGCGGACCTGGTTGTGTCCCTGGGCGGTTCGCTCAGTGGCGAACACGGCGATGGGCAGGCGCGCGCCGTGCTGTTGCCTAAGATGTTTGGGCCGGAACTGACGCAGGCTTTCAGGGAATTCAAGGCAATCTGGGACCCGGACAACAGGATGAATCCCGGCAAGCTCACGGACGCGGTGCGCGTCTACGATCCTGTGGAGAATCTGCGCTACGGGCCGCGTGCCGCGGGGAAAGAAAATGGGCCCGCGAAACTTGAGACGCATTTTGTGTTTGCCGCCGATCAGGGGTCGCTTGAAGATGCGGCTGCGCGCTGTGTGGGTGTGGGCGCATGTCTGAAGCAAGACGGCGGCGTCATGTGTCCCAGCTATCGGGCTACTGGGCAGGAGCAGCACTCGACACGCGGGCGAGCGCGGCTGCTTTGGGAAATGCTGGCCGGCGCGCTGCGCAAGGATGGGTTTGAAAGTAAAGCGGTCCATGAGGCGCTGGACCTGTGCCTGAGTTGCAAGGCCTGCAAGACCGAGTGCCCGGTGCAGGTGGATATGGCGCAGTATAAGTCCGAGTTTCTGGCTCAGAAATATAAGGGCAAGCTGCATCCGCTGCATCATTACGTCTTTGGTTTTGCCGACAAGATGGCGCGGCTGGGCGCGCTGACGCCGGTGCTCACCAACTTTGTGCTGAGTAACCCGGTCACCAGCCCGCTGATCAAGCATCTTGTGGGCGTGGCGCAGGAGCGGCAGATGCCGCAACTGGCGCCGAAGACGTACAAGGCAGTCCGCGCGGAAGATGAGACGAGCAATGTTCCTCGCCCGTCGAGCGGAGAAAATGCTGCCGGCACAGAAGAGAAGTCCGGCTCACGGCAGGCGGTTGTTTTGTGGGCCGACACGTGGAACAACTACTACCATCCGCACACGTTGGCTGCGGCCGAGCGCGTGCTGACGCAGGCGGGTTTCCGCGTGCAGACGACCAAAGGGCACATCTGCTGCGGGCGCGCACTTTACGACTTCGGCCTGCTGGGCAACGCGCGCAGCTATCTGACCAATGTGTTCGATCGCGTGGCGACGGAGATTGAGGCTGGACTGCCATTCATCTTTCTCGAGCCCAGTTGCGCAAGCGTGTTTAAAGACGAGGCTCTGGAGCTGTTTCCCAACGATCCGCGCGCGCAGAGATTGAGCAAACAGGTGTGGCTGCTGGCCGACTGGCTGGCTGCCAAAGCTCCGGATTGGGTCGAAGGGCGGCTTGCGGGCGCGCAGGTGATTTTGCACGGGCACTGCCACCACAAGGCTGTGTTTGGCGGACCGAAAAGCGAGATCGCGCTGCTGCGCAAGGCCGGCGCGCAGGTGGAGATGATTGACACCACCTGCTGCGGCATGGCTGGGCCGTTCGGTTTTGAGGCGGGCAAGATCGAGGTGTCGAAGGCCATAGCAAATCTTGGTCTGCTTCCGGCGGTAAACGGGGCCGGTCCCATGACGCTGATCGTGGCCGACGGCTTCAGTTGCCGCGAACAGATCAGCCAGCTTTCCCGCCGTCAGGGGATACATTTCGCCGAGATCCTGGACCGCGGTTGCGGATGCGGAGGATGAGAGCGACCATCGACGGCCGCTTGCCCAACCTTGGCCTCTGCTCTCAAGCACGCCTTCGCCATTAGGAAACGCCAACCCGCGTGATTCCGCCACGGCACTTGAATTGCGGACCCCGTTCAGCCGCGAGTGATTTGAGCCATGGGTGGTTCACACTGTTTTCTCGAAAGGGAATGGCATGTGTGACGGATTGGCGTGCCTGACGAGGTTCTCCTCGCCAGCAATGAGCAATGCAGGCCGCCAATCGGCGGCTATTTGCTGTATCGTTCTCAACAGGTGCAGCTTACCGCGTTTCCGTGCAGACGGTTGCAACTCCGGCTGCTGAATCTGCGTCGAATGAGTGGGTTGGCGCGAAGTTTTTTCGGCTGAGCGTGTGTCAATCTTCAAAGGCGGCGCGGCGATGGTTTTCCATTTGCCGCCAATCGTGGAATTTGCTACGCTCAGGCAATCTTCAGGGCTGGGCGAAAGGAGAGTTTTCATCATGGCAGAAGACAACAGGATTAATCACTTAGGGTGGTTTCTGGCGGGGTTGGGCGTAGGTGCGGTTGTTGGGATTTTATACGCCCCCAAAAGCGGTCGCGAAACCCGTGAGAGCCTGGCCAATAGTGCCCGCGAGGGCGGCGAATATGTGCGCACCAAAGGCCAACAGGCCGTTGAACAGGTCGGCGTCCTGGTGGATAAGGGCAAGGAGCAGGTGAGCGCCTTTGTGGACAAGAGCAAGGAAACCGTCAGCACCATGGTGGATAAGAGTAAAGATCAGGTAGGCGAATACGTGGATCGCAGCCGCGAGGTTGTGGATCGCGGACGGGCGCAATGGGAAGAGTTTGTGGAGCGCGGCAAGAGCATCGTAGCCGACCAGTCTACGCGGGTCAGCGCTGCGGTTGAAGCCGGACGCAATGCCTATCGTACGACCACCGTCGATCCGACGGAGCTATAGGCTGAACGGTTTGCCGGGCAGGTCTTCCGGTGCGGCCCTCTCCGGCGTGGCGCCTCTTTGTTGAATCCGCTCCGGAGCAGGCGCATAAGCAGCCAGACGCTGCTTGCGTGCAGGCTTCGGAGACGAGCGCCTACTTTTGGCCGGAGAGTGCGTTGAATGATTTGTTGCATGTCCGCGGCTCAGGCCGTGCGAGAACATTCCGAGGCCACGTATGAACCATGACATGATCGAGCTGGCCTTTATTGCCGTTGCCGCGCTGGCTCTGTTAACGCAGGCCATCATTCTGCTGGCGATCTATAGCGGAATGAGCAAGGCCGTCAAATCTCTCAAACAGGATTTCGAGGACATGAAGTCCTCGGTGCTGCCAACGGCCGAAAAAACACGGGATCTGGTTGAAAAGTCACGAACGCTCGTGGAGCGGGTGAGCCCCAAGTTGGAATCGACAGTAACCGACCTGTCTGAGTTGGCGCATCTGTTGCGCACGCAGGTAACGGATGTTGAAGCCGCTGTCGAACAGATACTGGAACGCGTTCGCCAGCAATCCAACCGCATCGATGGCATGTTTTCCGGCACTCTGGACGCCGTGGACAAGGCAAGCGGGTTTGTGACCAATGCCGTGAGCAAGCCGGTAAGGCAGCTCTCCGGTGTGTTGGCCGCGCTAAAGGCGGTCATCGAATCGTTGCGTACATACGACTCTTCGTACCAGGGTGCCCACGACGAGCGTGGAATCCGAGACGACCAGAATCTGTTTATCTAGATCGTCAAATATTGGTCTAAAGCCATCGCCCCTTCGTCCTACACTTATGTTCGTGCGAGGGCAGGGAATGAAAATTAGAACTTGTTGTCTGCTGGTGGCCTCCGTGGTTGCGCTCGCGGCGCTCGCCGGGGCTGAGACCACTCCGAAAGCGGCGCTTCTGGCGCTTTCCAAACAGGATCACACACTGACAATCATCGATCCAGCAGATTTGCACGTGGTTGCAACGGTCCCGGTGGGCGACGATCCGCACGAGGTGATTGCATCGGCGGATGGAAAAACAGCCTACGTCTCGAACTACGGATTTGGCGCGTTTCATACTCTGGCGGTAATCGACGTGGTGGGGCAAACCCGGCAGCCTACCATCGACTTGGGCGCGCTGCGCGGGCCGCACGGGCTGGATTTCGAGCAGGGCAAGCTGTGGTTCACAGCCGAGGCCGCAAAGGCCATTGGCAGCTACGACCCAGCCAGCGGCAAGATTGACTGGATCATGGGCATCGGGCAGGACCGGACGCACATGATCCATGTCTTTCCTGACGGCCAGCGGATCGTGGTCACCAACGTCAATTCCGCTACCGTAACGATTTTGGAAAAGACGAAAGGCCGCGCGGGCGGACCTCCGCCGGGCATGGGGCCAGGGGGAATGCCACCAGACGGCGGTCAGCCAGGCGGGAACGGTGGTCCGCCGCCCGGCCCTCCACCGGCGCCGCCGGGCGGGGACTGGAAGCTCACCGTGATTCCGGTAGGGCGCGGCTCGGAGGGGTTCGATGTTTCTCCGGACGGAAAAGAGATCTGGACGGCGAACGCCCAGGATGGCACGGTTTCGGTGATCGACATCGCCCAGAAGAAGGTGACGGCAACGCTGGCAGCGAACGCGCGGGGAGAGAATCGTCTTCAGTTCACCCCAGACGGCAAGCTGGTTCTCATCTCCGCCGGTCAGGCGCTCGTTATCCTCGACGCTGCCACGCACAAGGAAGTGAAGCGCCTCGCCAATGTCCATGCCTCCGGTGGCATCCAGATGGCGCCGGATGGCGTGCGAGCCTATGTCGCTTGCGGGCACGACGGCTACGTCGCGGCAATCGACCTGAAGACGCTGGAAATGGTGGGCAAGGTAGCTGTCGCCGGGCCGGATGGGCTAGCCTGGGCTGCGCAGCAGTAGCGCTGCTCGCATAGAAAAGAGAAAAGGGGCAACGGCTATAGAGCCCGTTGTCCCTTTCTATGTGTTGAATGATTCTTATTCTTCGTCGAACTGGATCACCTGAATCGCGTAGCCGGGGAGCGTGTGGCGCAAATGATTGCTCACGCCGTGCAGCGCCGTCTCGACGGGCACGATCTGGGTTGGCTGGTCGATCGTGTTGGTGGCCTGGGTGCTGTGCGCGCTCAGGCTGATCAGAGTGCCGTTCGCTGCCAGCTTGGCGCCGGGCAAGTCGATCTCCACCGGCTGCGGAGCGGATGAAGCATTCACCAGCTTCAGATAAAGCCGCTTCTTCGCCGAGTCGCGGGTGATGGAGTAAAACAGCTTGGGTCCTTCGCCTTCCAGCTTTGAGCCCAGCGTCTCGTCGCCCAGATACTTCGAGAACATCACCTGCGCGTAGTAGCTGGGCGAGCCGTAGCTGCGCATGTCGTCATAGCCGATGAGGTCGCTTTCCCACTGCATACCGCCGGGGTTCACGTTCACCAGCAGCGGCGCGTACGACGCCATCACGACGATATCGCTATTGCGCTCCATGCCTGTCATCCAGGCTGCGTCGCCCAGTGCCGCGCCGAAGTTGGGAGTAGGCGAACCCTCGCGCGTGGCCCACTCGCCCACGAATATCTTGGGGCCGCTGCGGTCAGTCTTGTCGTAGTGCGTCGCATCCTCAAAGAACTTGGTGGCGCGCACGTAGAAGTGGTCATCCACAACATCGGGCCGACTGTCCTTCAAGGGCATGGTGGCGATCAGTTGCAGCTCAGGATATTTGGCTTTGATGGCTTTGTAGTACTGCGCGTAGCGGCCCTCGTAGCTGCCGGACTTGTCAAAGAAATCTTCATTGCCGATTTCAACGTAGTTCAGTTTGAAAGGCTCCGGATGGCCGTTCTGAGCGCGGATTGCGCCCCACTTTGTATCGACACTGCCGCTGACGTATTCAATTTCATCGAGAGCGTCCTGCACGTAGGGGTCAAGATCGGTGCCGGGGTTCACGTGCTCCTGGGCCATGGAGTAGCCGGCATAGACAGCCAGCACAGGCTGCATCTTCAGGTCTTCGCACCACTCCAGAAACTCCAGCAGCCCCAACCCATCGGACGAGTGGTAATGCCAGGGGCTGGGATGCGTAGGCCGGTCGACCAGCGGGCCAATGGTCTTCTTCCACTCGTAGCGCTCGCCAATGTGGTCGCCTTCAAGATAATTGCCGCCAGGGAAGCGCAAAAAGGCCGGATGCATCGCGGCCAGCTTTTCCATCAGGTCAATGCGGTTGCCGTTGACGCGGTCGTGGTAAGTGGGCGGAAAGAGTGACACCAGATTGAGCCAGAGAGTGCCCGTATGGCCGACGGTTATGGCCAGGTGGTTGGCGGCCGAGGGCTCAATTGCGCCTGTCTTGAGGGTGAATTCGTACTGCTTCCACGCCGTCGTAATTCCGGAGACTTCAGCGCTGGCTACGGGCTTTCCACTCATGTCGTTGACCAGGCTCACGGTGACCGGACCCAGATCGCCGGAATCCGCCTTGGCATAAAAGGAGCCCTTGTACGTGGCGTTCGCGCGCAGGGGCATCCCCCAGTAGCCGTCATTCAGAACACCGGCATGGTTGCGTGCGTCTGCCTGTTTCACATCGATGCGCAGGCTCGATTTGAGAGCTTCGCTGGGTCCGGTTTCCTTGTCCACAGCAATCGTGGCCTCGGCATTGCCATCCGCCACCAGAAACCAATGCTGGATGCCGTCCCAGTTGCTGCCGAAGGTGCGGTTGCGCACCATCTCTGCATAGAGGCCGCCATCGTAGGAGTAGTTGATCTCCTCGGTCATCAGGCCGTAGAGCGTTGGGCTGACTTTAGAGATGGGCTGATCGGCATGAATGGTGAGTACGGCCGCGGGTGTCTGGGCCTGGACTTGGACGAAGACAACGGTGAGTATGGCGCAGGTGGCGAAGGCAGCCCGTCGAGCAAACGTTTTCTTAATCATCGAGATTTCTCCCTGAAATCAGTGCCGCGCCAGTATAACGCGGCCGGGCTGCCTGTGTACTTGCCATGGGTTTTTGGTAGCCAAGCTCGGTGCGGGCGCCGCGCGTCCTTAAGCAGAGCGGGCGGGGCTGGGGCTGAGCCTTCAAGGCGAGGCAATCTTACCTCCAGTCCCGCCCCGCACACCGGGTTCTCTATGTCCTGAGTGTGTTTTTTCTCTATAACCCATGCCCCATTTTGCAGATAATATGTCTCTTCTTCTGCACAATAGCTCATGGCCACTAAAAACAAGACCTCACCAAAGCTGACGAATTTCCCATGTCGTAAATCTCGATAGTGTTCCTGGCCGGGATGCAGCCGTTACCCCACCCCCCCTTAACCGGTAGTAACCAGCCGATAACGTAATAGTAAATAATCCCGCCCGGAGCAGTATTGTTTTCATACTTGACATTATATTTGAATTACATAACAATTAGTTTGGGTATATGAACGAAAACTCCCAAAGAGAGCCCGGCGAGAGCGGCCTTTACAACCGCATCGCGGTCCTGCGCGCTGAGCGCGGCATTAGCCGTCAGCAGCTGGCGGAAGCCATGGACGTGAACTACCAGACCATCGGCTTTCTGGAGCGCGGCGACTACAGCCCAAGCCTCAAGCTTGCGCTGTCTCTGGCCGACTATTTCGGGCTGCCGGTTGAGGCAATCTTTTCGAAGGAGCCTTTTAAGCCGCTAAGCCAGCAGGTCTATGGGGCCGGCAGGGCCAGGTTGGCTCTGCACACTGAATCTGATTTAGAGGAATCCGCATGAAAGCTGAACTCGTTCTGATGGGTAAGCGCGTGGACATGGCGGCGCGGACCCGACGCCGCGCGCTGGTTGTGCTCATTTACTCCACGCTGGTCGTGCTCATGGCCGCTCTCTTCGTGGCCGATCACTGGCGCACGACCGGCTACTACCTGGTCTTTGCGACGTTCCTCGTGAACCGGCTCTTCCTGGGCGGCTACAACTTCGGCGGTCTGATCAAGCCATTCAATGGCAAGCCGCCTCAGCGAACGGAGGCTCCGCCGTTTCTGCTGCTGGCGATGCACGTGTATCCTCAGGAGCCCGTGAGCAGCGAATACCGCAGCGACGAGCGCGAGATGCAAATGCGCGACCGCGCCCACTACCAGGCCTACCAGGCGCTGGCCGTTGCACTCGCCGTGTTATGGCTGCTGAGCAGTTGGAATGTGTTCCGGCCGCATCTGCTGGCCTGGATTCCCGCGTCGCCCGCTCTGCTCATTTACGGTTTAGTGCTCGCGACGATCGTCGTCACTCTCACCCTGCCGCAGGCCATCCTCCTCTGGACCGAGCCGGATATGGAGGAGCTGAGCGAATGACGGCTACTTTCCGGTTTCGCGGAACATCCGCGCGTCGAAGATGAAAGGCGCGGCAGGTTCGACCTTGAGTTTCCGCGCGTCCGGATGCAGCGGGTTCAGCAGCACGTTCCATTCCGCGTGGAGCGGAGCAGACGGCACAAACATAGCCAGCGAAGATTTTTCGCGAATCCATCGGTCACCGCGCTCGCGCAGCGGCTCAAAGTCATCTGACCACCACTGGGGCGGCAGCGTGGCCTGCTCAAGCCGTTGGGCCGGTTCGCCCGCAGGCAGCTCCGCGGCGATGGACACCAGATCGCTTGGCTGAAGATTGGGTTCCAAATGTACGAATAACTCGATTGCCGCCAGCGCCAGCGAGGACGAGCAGTAGACCATAGGCACGCCGCGCGAATTCCATCGCCCGCCGAAACGCCGCGCGCCCTCGCCGGAGAAGGCCTCAGCCGCATAAGGCGCCCGGCAGATGCGCCAGATTTTCATCGGCTATCTCGAATCAGCATCAGCGAAACCAGTGCCGGCATCAGCTATAAACGCCATAAGCAATGCGTCCCAGCAGGTCTTCAACTTCGCGAACGCCGGGGTCGGTGTCAAGCTGGTCCAGGGGACGCTCGCCGCGCAGCGCGCGATTGGGCGTCTTGAGCCAGGCCGCCGCCTTGTCTCCGCTGCCTAGCGTCTCGGCGGCATTGGCGTAAACCTGCGCCAGCCGTACCGTGCGGTCCGACTCAGCCGGCGTCAGCCGCGAATCCTGCGCTGTGCGCCGCGTAAGCGTGCGCTGCGGGATGCCGATTTTCTCTGAGATTTCAGCCTGGCGCAGGTCAAGCCGCTCAGCCAGCAGATAGAGAGACTTGACGGGAAGGCCTTCGCGGACCAGCTCCGCAAGCTGCCCGCTCCGGTGAATGAGCCTCCCGAGAATCACTTCGCCGCCGAGCACGTCCGGAATAGCTTGGGTCGCCATAACTTGCCTCTGCAACCAATATACGCCATTTGGCCAAACCTACAACGCCATTTTACGAGATTATCGCAACCTTGGCCCGTTTTCCCAGCCGAACTACGATGTGCGCGGGCAATGTGGCTAATGGAATCAGTGCATTACCGGCCTGCTCCCCATCCAGTTTTACGGCCTTTTCGGCAATTTTCCGGCTCGCTTCCGCGCCGGACGCAGCCAACCCCAGTTGCACCAGCAGCTTGGGTAAGCGAATCTGCAGCCCTCCCGGCGCACCGGACGGCCCGACAAGATCGGCGTAAGCGACGGCAACTTCCTCCAGGTCTTCCGCTGCTTCCTTCTGCTGGAACATGCGCGCCCAGTTTTCGTCGGCGCTGGCCGCAGCGGCCTCGCCGTGGAAGCCGGCGGTGATCGTCCGCGCTAGCCGCTTTTTCGCTTCCATCGGATGCAGCGTGCCAGCGGCGACTTCAGCCTTGAGCGCGTCCACTTCCGACTGTCTGAGGTCGGTGAGGAAGACGAAATACTTCCACATCAGCTCATCGTTGATGCTCATCAACTTGCCGTACATTTCCGCTGGCGGCTCGTTGATGCCAATCGCGTTTCCCAGAGACTTCGACATCTTCTGTACTCCGTCGAGGCCTTCGAGAATAGGCGTCATGAGCACGATCTGCGGCTTTTGGCCGTAGTGGCGCTGCAGCTCGCGGCCACACATCAGGTTGAACCTCTGATCGGTGCCGCCGAGTTCCACGTCACACTCCAGGCATACCGAATCGTAGCCTTGCATCACGGGGTAGAGAAGCTCATGCAGGCTGATGGGCTGCTCGGCTTGAAAGCGCTTGTGGAACTCGTCGCGCTCCAGCATTTGCGAAACGGTAAAGTGCGCCGTCAGCCGGATGGTTTGCTCATAGTCGAGCTTGCCGAGCCACTCGGAGTTGTAGCGGACTTCGGTCGTGGACTCGTCCAAAATCTTGAAGACCTGCGTCTTATAGGTCTCGGCATTGGCGTTGATCTGCTCGCGCGTGAGTGGCTTGCGCGTAACATTGCGGCCAGTGGGGTCGCCGATGAGAGAGGTGAAGTCGCCGACTAGGAAAATCACTGTATGGCCGAGTTGCTGAAAGTGGCGCAGCTTGCGCATCAGCACGGTGTGGCCCAGGTGCAGGTCCGGCGCGGTGGGGTCGAAGCCGGCTTTTATGCGCAGCGGGCGGCCGGTTTTGAGCGAGTCTTCCAGGCGCGCGCGCAGGTCGCTCACGCGGATGATCTCCGCCGCGCCCTTCTGGAGCAGGTCCATTTGTTCGTCTACGGGTAGAAATGCTTGCATGGCAACTCAAGTATAAAGTTCGCGGGCCACGCATCTGGGAAATCCGCTCATTAGCTTCGGGTTGTTTCTAACTGCACCTTTTTGGTATGTGGGTTCATCCAAGCGCACAGGAGAGTGCTGATCTATGCCTTCAGTGAGCGGACGTGCCGTACAAGTGACTGCAGCAGGCGGAGCTTTTGATCTGGTGCAAAAGCAGTTTCCGGAACCGGGTCCGGGGCAGGTGCGCATTCGCGTGCAGGCCTGCGGCGTTTGCCACAGCGATGCGATCACCAAGTTCGGAGTCTTTCCCGGCATTGCCTATCCGCGCGTTCCGGGGCATGAGATTGCCGGCGTGGTGGATGCCGTGGCCGGCGACGTGCCGCTCTTCAAGCCGGGGCAGCGGGTGGGCCTGGGATGGCATGGTGGCCACTGTAACTACTGCACGCCTTGCCGCCGGGGCGACTTTATCCTGTGCGAGAACGGTCAGATATCCGGCATCAGCTTTGACGGCGGCTATGCCGACTACGTGATTGCGCCAGCCAATGCGCTGGCTCTGGTGCCCGACGATCTGGCGGATGTGGATGCTGCGCCGCTGATGTGCGCGGGCGTGACGACGTATAACAGCCTGCGCCACAGCGGCGCCAAGCCGGGCGATACCGTGGCTGTTCTGGGCATTGGCGGGTTGGGGCATCTGGCGGTTCAATACGCGGTGAAAAGCGGCTACCGTACGATTGCCATTGCGCGCGGACAAGACAAGGCTCCCCTGGCCAAGCAGTTGGGCGCGCATCTCTACATCGACAGCACGACGCAGGATTTCGCTGCGGAACTGCAAAAGCTGGGCGGAGCGGCGGTGATTCTGTCTACGCTCACGAACGCCGACAGCCTGACGGCCGCAGTCGGCGGGTTGGGCCCGAATGGCAAACTCGTCATTCTCGGCGTTCCCGACAAGCCGTTTGAAGCGAACGCCATTCCGCTGGTGATGGGTAACAGGTCCATCGTCGGATGGGCGTCGGGTACCGGTATGGACTCGGAAGATACGCTCAACTTCAGCGCCTTGGCGGGCGTGAAGCCGATGATTGAGACGTATCCGCTGGAGAAGGCGAGCGAGGCGTTTGACCGGATGCTAAGCGGCAAGGCGCGCTTCCGCGTGGTGCTCACCACCGGCAACTGAGTCAGGTCAACATCGCCCGCCGCATCCTCTCCCAGAGGGAGAGCGCGATAATAGCCCAGCGTGAAGTCCGCGTCAGCGGACGGGAACGCTGGGAAAGCTCGCGAGTTGACGATATTCACCCCGGAGGGGCGAAGCGAACCACACCAAATCCTTCACGTCGCCGTCCACGCTATAATTCCACTATGCAATTGGCAGCACATTCAAGCGCTTCGGCAACCTCGCATATTCTGCGCGCGCGTGCAGCCCGTGCTGCGGCGGCCCCGGCCGCCTAGATACCCGCTCTTCTCATCCCACAACCCAATGCAGTTCCGAATCAGGTGCCTGAGCGCCGGATTCTCGATTCCGCCTAACGCTCGCCTGCCTGTGCGCAGTACATAATGGAGTCATCATGGAAGAGTTCAGTCGCATTCAACGCCTTCCCCCTTACGTCTTCAACATCACGGGGGAAATGAAGGTCTCTGCGCGCCGCCGCGGGGAGGATATTATCGATTTCGGCATGGGCAATCCCGACGGAGCCACGCCCAAACACATCGTAGACAAGCTGGTGGAAGCGGCGTTGAAGCCGCCTACGCATCGCTACTCGGTTTCACGCGGAATTCCACGGCTGCGTAAGGCCATCTGCAACTGGTACAAGACGCGCTACAACGTGGACCTGAACCCCGAAACCGAGGCTATTGTCACCATCGGCTCCAAGGAAGGCATTGCGCATCTGTGCCTGGCTATTCTTGACTCGCGGGATACGGTGCTGGTGCCGAATCCTAGTTACCCGATTCACATTTATGGCCCGGTCATCGCCGGTGCGCACGTTGTGAGTGTCCCGGTGCATGACCGCGAGCATTTCCTGGCGCAGTTGGAAGAGCTGATTCCCCGCATGGTTCCGCGCCCCAAGGCGCTGATCGTCAACTTCCCGTCGAATCCGACAACCGAGTGCGTCGATTTGCCCTTTCTGGCGCGCCTGGTGGAGCTGGCCCGCGAGTATGGCTTCCATCTCATCCACGACGTGGCCTATGCCGACATCGCCTTCGACGGATACAAGCCGCCCAGCGTGCTTGAGGTTCCGGGCGCCAAGGACGTGGCCGTCGAGTTCTTTACCCTCTCAAAGAGCTACAACATGCCCGGCTGGCGCGTCGGCTTCATGGTCGGCAATCCGGTGCTGGTGAGCGCGCTGGCGCGGCTCAAGAGCTACTTCGATTACGGCACGTTTACGCCCATCCAGGTAGCTTCGATCCACGCGCTCGAGGGGCCGCAGGAGTGCGTGGCCGAAATCTGCGAGAACTATCGCAAGCGCCGTGACGTGCTGGTGGAGGGGCTGAATAAGCTGGGCTGGCCTGTGGCTCTGCCCAAGGCGACCATGTTCGTGTGGGCGCAGATTCCGGAGCAGTATCGCAAGCTGGGGTCGCTTGAATTTTCCAAGCGGCTGCTCAACGAGGCCAAGGTTGCTGTTTCGCCCGGCATCGGCTTCGGCGACTACGGGGATAACCACGTGCGTTTTTCGCTCATCGAAAACGAAGCGCGCACGCGCCAGGCGCTGCGCGGCATCAAGCAGATGTTCGCGAAAGGTTAGGGCGCACGATCAGACAAGTCAGCGCAGGAGAGGCTCTGCATCGTAACTTGAAGCATCTTAGCCTGGGAGAGATTTTCTGAAGGGCCAATGACGCTGACCGAGATTCTGCTGCCTCTGATTGTCGTTACCAGCATCGCGCTGATGCTGGTAAGGCCGCGTGGCATCCGGGAAGTCTACTGGGTTGGCGGTGGTGCGGCGCTGCTGGTGGCTCTGCGCCTCATCACGCTGCGCCTCGCCGCGCGGGCCATTGCCGAGGGCAGTGACGTCTATCTGTTCCTCATCGGCATGATGCTTTTGTCGGAGCTGGCGCGAGAGCATGGCGTCTTTGAGTGGCTCTCAGCGGCTGCGGTGCGCGGCGCGCGCGGGTCGTGTCTGCTGCTGTTCACGCTGGTGTATGCGGCAGGAACGGCGGTCACCATTTTCATGTCGAACGATGCTACGGCGGTGGTGCTGACGCCGGCGATTCTGGCGGCGGTACGCAAGGCAAAGGTTGAGCCGCTGCCTTATCTATTCGCCTGTGCGCTGATCGCCAACGCGGCGTCGTTTGTGCTGCCTATCTCCAACCCCGCCAACCTGGTTGTGTTTCACAAGGGCATGCCCACGCTTGGACACTGGCTGGCGTCGTTTGCAGTGCCGTCGGCGGTTTCGATCGTGTCGACATACGCGGCCATGCGTTGGATCTTCCGCAAGGATCTCCGCTGCACGATCGAACACGAAGTCGAAGCCAAAAATCTGACGACGGATGGGAAACTGGTGCTGGGCGGACTCGCCGGGATGGTGGTTGTGCTGCTTGCGGCCTCGGCCTTGGGCCGGGATTTGGGCCTGCCCACTTGCCTGGCGGCGTTGGCTATTACGGCCTCTGTCTCCATGAAGGCAAAAAGCAACCCGCTGCGGCTGGCACGGGAAATCAGTTGGGAGACCATTGCGCTGGTGGCGGGGCTGTTCATTCTGGTGGATGCGGTAGAGAGCGTGGGCGCTCTCAGCCTGACGCAGGCCTGGCTTGCGTGGGCCGAGAGGCTGCCGTCTGGAGCGGGCGCTCTCGTGGTCAGCTTCGCGGTTGGCGTTGCCAACAATCTGGTCAACAATCTTCCGCTGGGGTTGATCGCCGGGGGCACGCTTGAGGCCGCGCATGTGCAGGGACTGATGCCCAATGCCGTGCTCATCGGCGTGGACCTGGGGCCGAATCTCTCCGTGACGGGTTCGCTGGCGACGATCCTTTGGCTGCTGGCGCTGCGCCGGGAAAAGCTGCACGTCGGCTTCTGGAGTTTTCTCAAGGTCGGCGTTGTGGTCATGCCCATCGCGCTGCTGCTGTCAGTGGGCGCGGCCATTCTGATGCGGATGCTTTTGGCTAATTCGTAAGCTGCGAAAAGGCGCGCTATCGGGCAATGGCGATGGGCGGCTCAACGTCATGCGGCCCATGCTGGCCGGAGTCAGCTTGCGCGGAATTCGCCGGCACCAGGAAAGGGACTGACTGGTTGATGGAAGCCGCGACCGAGGACAAAACGGAAAAACATTCGCCGTCGAGTCTGCTGGGAGCCTCGCCTTGCATGATGCTCATGGCTTCTTCCGGACTGAAGCCGTTGCGGTAGGGGCGGTCTTCGACCAGCGCGCCATACACGTCCGCGACGCCCAGAATGCGCGCCTCGAGTGAAAGGTCGTCCGCATGGAGCCGGTCGGGATAGCCCGAGCCGTCGAGCTTTTCATGGTGGGCGCCGGCCACGTAGGCTAGCTCGCGAAATTGCTTTACGCGCCGCAGGATGGCGCCGGTGAGCGCCGGATGTTCCTGCATCACGGCCCACTCCGTATTGTTGAGCTTGCCCGGCTTGTCGAGGATGGAGTTGGGGACGCGCAGCTTGCCAAGATCGTGCAGCAGCGCTGCGCGATGCAGCAGTTGCCTCCGCTGCGGGTTGAGCCCCATGGCCTTGCCGATGGCCGAGGCAACATCCGTAACGCCCGCCGAATGGCAGAAGGTGAAGTGCGATTTTGCGTCGACCACTTCAGCGAAGGCTTCGCAGATGAGATCGATATGCGAGGCGCCGATGCGCGCCGTCTCAGCGGGCGCGAGGTCGAGGACGGCGGACCGGGCAGAAATCTCGGACTGCGAGAAGCTCTCGCCGCTGCCGGGCAGGCACTGCATCCACAGAGCTCCGCGCCGATGGAGCGATTCGGCTGCTCTAACGACTTTAGGGTCGAACCAGCGCCGGCTGCGTTCGCGCAACACCAGCATGGCTTGCTCCGGGCCGCGTTCCCGCGCAAACACATCCAGATGCTGCGCCACGGCCATCACGCGGGCCAGTGCGGGGATGCCTCTTCCGCTTGACCGCTCCGGATAGCCGCTGCCGTCCCAGTGCTCATCGAGCGAGCGCACGGCCTGTGCGGTTTGTTCACTCATGCCGATTTTGCGCACGATGCTGGCGCCGCGGTCGCAGCGGAGCTGAATCAACTCTTCGTTGTTCTCGTGCTGGGTGAGCGCGATGTTGGCGATGTGGGCAAGCTTCGAGATAGGGCCTTCGCCGGGAAGTACATTGCGCCACAGCAGGCGCAGGGCGCGAAGACTCGGCTTGTGCGGCTTGGTCCAGTCTTCAAGTTTTACGCCTGATTTAACGGCGCGTTCGTCGCCGCCGCCGATGATCTGGCACATGCGCGCCGCATTGCTGCTGCAACCAACGTCTTTGAGCAGCAGCGCGTGATAAAGGTCGGCCAGCGCCACATCGGAGAAACCGAGTTCTGTGCCCAGCCGCATGCCCAGCAGGCAACAGCGCAGCGCATGGCCGGGAACCGCGCCCTCCGTCAGATCGAGAGCGAAGGAAAGCGCAGAGATGATCTCTGCCAGCGAAGGCGCCACGGCATCTGCCGAGGGCTGCTCAACTGCCGCGATCTGGCGATAGATTCCTGGCATTGGCTTATGCCTCAAGAATGGGAAAACGATCCGCAGGAGGGACGAGAGATCAGTGTAAGCGCGGCGCAATCGCAAGGGGATACCACTTTAGCGGCATCAAGCTATCCTTATCCGATTTCCCGCAGGTCCGATTTCCAACCAGCCTCGCCTTTAATCTGTTGTGAACCGGGGCAAGACGACGCTGGTGCAGAAAGTCGAGACTGAATATGTATTCAGCAGATGGTCGCTTGAATGACACACGGCAACGGCTCGCCAAGGATGGCGAGCCGTTATCTTGCGGACTGATGCTGTCCCGAGGGCTGCTCTTAGTGCATCCCGCCGCCACCCGGAGCTGCGCCCGGCTTGTTCTTGCTGAGCAGGAAGGCCAGCACCACAAGCCCGATCGACATATAAGAAAGCTCCATATAAACGTCCTGATAACCTTGCATCGCAGCCTGGCGGTTGAGCTGGTTATAAATGTTGGCCAGCGCCATGGCCGCGCCGTTGGGGCCGCCGAAGCCGCCGCCAAAGAAACCTGTCAGAGCGTTTAGATGCTGTTGATAAGGGATGGAGGACGGCGTCATGGCGCTCTGCAGGTGCTGCTCATGCCACATGGACCGGCTGGTGACCTGCGCGTTGGTCAGCGCAATCAGGATGCTTCCGCCAATGTTGCGCGCGAAGTTGATGAGGCCAGCCACCTGGTTCGAGTCCTCTTTCGGCATGCCCACGTATGCCGCCGTGGTAATGGAGATGAAGCAGAACGGCAGCGGCAGCATCTGCACCACGCGCAGCCATGACGCGGCAGAGAAAGTCATGTCGAGCGTGGTCACATCGGCCGCGTAGCGGAAGGAGACAAGAAACAGGATGAAACCGACGACCGTGAGCGTGCGCGCGGAGATTTTCCCCGTGGCGTAGCCAGCCAGCGGCATCATGAACACCAGCGTCACACCGCCCGCCGTCAGGGCCAGCCCGGCCGTGGTGGCTGTCCAGCCAAGAAGCTGCTGCATGAACTGCGGCTGCAGCACGGTGTTGGCGTTCAGCACGCCGCCGACCAGCGCCATGAGGAAGCAACAGATGGCGAAGTTTTTGAAGCGGAAAACCTTCAGGTTGATGAGCGGATCTTTTTGCCGCCACTCCCACCACACTAGCCCGATCATTCCGGTGACAAAAAGGAAGGCGAAGAAACGGATGAAGCTGGAAGAGAACCAGTCATTCTCCTCGCCCTTGTCGAGCATGATCTGCATGCCGCCCATGGCGATGGTGAGGAAACCCAGGCCTACGTAGTCCATGCGGAAGAAGCGTGACCGGTCCGGCTTGATCCACGGCGGATCTTCCACCAGCCGGGTGACCAGAATGAAGGCCAGGATGCCGACCGGAATGTTGATATAGAAGATCCAGCGCCAGGAGAAGTTGTCCGTGATCCATCCGCCCAGGGTAGGGCCGATGGACGGCGCCAGCACGGCGACCAGCCCATACAGAGCAAAGGCCTGGCCGCGCTTCTGGGGTTCAAAGGAGTCCGCCATGATGGCCTGGGCCATGGGCTGCAGGCCGCCGCCGCCGGCACCCTGAATCACGCGGAAGAGCAGCAGAAGCGGCAGAGTAGGCGCGGCGCCGCAGAGAAAACTGGCGCTGGTAAAGATAACAATGCAGAAGACAAAGAAGTTGCGCCGGCCCATCACGCTGGAGGCCCAACCGCCCAGCGGCAGCACAATGGCGTTCGAGACCAGATAGCTGGTCAGCACCCAGGTGCCCTCATCCGTGCTCGCGCCCAGCGACCCGGCAATGTGCGGCAGGGCAACATTGGCAATGGAAGTGTCGAGCACCTCCATGAAGGCGGCCAGGGCCACGGTCATGGCAATCAGCCATGGGTTCACGCGCGGCTTCCACGGCGTCAGCGGAGCGGCTTGCGGGTTGGTGACGGTTACGCCGCCGGGGGCCGGCGTTGCAGGTTGCAGTGCGGACAAAAGTCTTCTCCTCTGCGGGTTCTTATCATTATCGGCCAGAAACAGTCATGTTATGCCGATCCGGCTACGCGGGGTCCGGCGCAGGGGGCGGACATCGCGGAAAAACGCTCCAAAGGTTCTCGGAGCGGGTGCATACCCCTCTATAGATTCGTTTTGACGGGGTTGGGGTTCATGGATTCTTCCTGACCGCGATTTCAGAGGGTCTCGGGGGTACGCCATCCCACCAGCGCGATGCCAAGCGCGACGCCCTGCATGGCCACAATGAAGGCCGCACAGGCGGGCCACTTGCCCAGCGCCCAGAAGGCTCCGGGAACCACGCCGGCGGCTGTTCCGCCAAAGTAGTAGCAGGTCATGTAAAGGCCAGCGGCGGTCACCCGCGCGCCCGGCGGGGCTGCCACGCGCAGGTGGCTCTGCGCTGCGGTTTGCGCCACGAACACGCCGGAGGACACCAGCGCGAGGCCAAGAATGATGACGGAAAGCGACGGCGCGAGCGTGAGCAGCACCCCGGCCATGGAGCAGACGATGGCTCCGGCAATGCCCGCGCGCAGGCCGACGCGGGTAATGAGAAATCCGGCAGCGGGCGTGACCACCAGGCCGATCAGGTAAACGAAGAAAAGCGAGCTCAGGGCGGTCGTCGAAAGCCGGAACGGCGCGGCGCTCAGGTGGAAGGTGATCCAGGTAAAGACGCCAACCAGCGAAAACAGCACATTGAAGCCTACCGCAAACGTAGCCGCCAACTGACGGTTACGGAATAGGCTTTGAATCTGCAAGAAGAACGAGCGGTCGACGCCCCAATGGAACACGGACTCAGCGGGCAGATTCCCAGGCCGCAGCCGCGCAATCTCCGCCGCCTGCCTGCCGCGCGGCAACCAGGCGGCCACGGCTCCTGCTCCGGCCAGCGAGGCCACGCCAAGTGCCAGAAACGCGATGCGCCAATTGAATCTGTCGGTCAGAATGCCCGTGCCGATGCGGCCCGTAAAGCCGCCCAACGCGGTTCCGCTGACATAAAAGCTCATGATCAGGGCCACGCGGTCCGGAGGCCATTCCTCGCCGATGTAGGTGACGATGACGGCAACCACCCCTGGAACCATGATGCCCTGCAGGAATCGCCAAAAGATGAGCTGTGGAAGGGAAGTAGAAGTTGCGGACAGCAGCGTGGGGATGGAGATGCCCAGCAGCGAAGCAACGATAACGCGCTTGCGGGCCAGCCGTTCCGTGAGCGCGCCAAAGACGGGAGCCGACAGCGCCACGCCCAGCGTAGCCGCGGAGACCGTCATGCCAACGGCGGTTTTGGAAGCGTGAAACAGACTGGTGAACAGCGGCAGCAGCGGCTGTGTGCAGTAGAGCTGGAGAAACGCGCACACGCCGCAGAGCGTGACAGCCACGGCAGCCCACGGACTGGGAGCATCGCGGTCAGGTTGGAAGTGGGAGTCCAAGGACGTAGGATAATCGATCGGTGACCTGGAGTTGGACGCGGACCGGCAATGACTTAGGGGTCTGCTCAGATGTTTGTGTTTGCGCAACGCGGATATTTTCTCGGGCTGGGGCTTCAGTCCCGTGTGATTTGAATTTGTCACGATCAAATTTGTCACGGTAATTTCTTCGGGCGTTCATCGTGCCGTAGAGACTGCCGATGCATGATCGCCGCATGAGAAGTCTGCTATTCAAATTCGTCAGCTTCCTCGCGTCGCTGATCGCCACGGACTACGGCGAGCGTATGTATTCCGATTTGTAAAGCGCAACGCAGCGGCGCATAGTCAATTCCACTGGGACAATGATCGGGCAAATTGGCTTCCGGCCACGCCCCTCTTACTTGAACCCTGGTCTTTGATTGCCGAGGTTGCGATTACGGCCGCAGCGACGCCTTTGGATTTTGAGACAGCACAAATAGATCGATCAAGCGGCTACGCATAAAAGAGCCCGGACTGCGCAGTCCGGGCCCTTTTGTTGAGCGCCTGCTAAGCGAACGCAGGCGCTGACGGGTTGTGTTATCTCTCCACCGAGAAGGTGAGGGTTGTGGTGTGCGTTGTACTGCCGCTCGTGCCCGTGATGGTGATCGGGTAAGTGCCGGTGGGTTCGGACCTTGATACCGTCAGCGTGAAGTCCGACGTGCCCGAACCCGTGATGGATGTGGGGCTGAAGCTCCCCGTCACGCCGGACGGAATGCCCGTCGCCGACAAGGCAACCGCTGAATCAAACCCACCGGAGGCCTTGATGGTAACCACCCCATAGCCGCTTTGCCCGCGATCCAGATAGCCGGACGTAGGCGAGACGGAGATGGTGAAGGCGCCTGCTGTCGCCGCCGTCACGGTGAGCGTTACGGTTGCCGTGTGCGTGATTCCGCCGCCGGTTCCCGTTATGGTGATCGTGGACGTTCCAGCCGCAGCGGTTGAGGCCACGGTCAAAGTCAGCTTGGACGAGCCCGAACCCGGAGCGGCGATGGAAGTCGGGCTGAAGGCAGCCGTGACGCCCGTCGGCAGACCGGAGGCCGACAACGCAACCGCCGAGTCAAACCCGCCGGAAACAGCGGTCGTAATGGTGGAACTTCCGCTGCTGCCCTGGACCACGGAGACCGCGGTGGGCGAGGCAGTAAGCGTGTAGGCAGGCGTTCCAGCGGCCGTCACCGTCAGCGAGATGGTGGCCGTATGCGTAAGGCCGCCTCCCGTGCCGGTCACGGTAATGGTGTTTGTGCCCGCGGTAACCGTCGAGGGCACGGTGATTGTCACAGCGGATGAGCCGGACCCCGGCGCCGCGATCGACGCGAGGTTGAAAGCCACCGTCACACCGGAGGGCTGCCCGCTCGCGCTCAAGGCAACCGCGGAATCGAATCCGCCCGAGACCGTGGTTGTGATGGTGGAACTGCCGCTGCTGCCCGCGACGACCGAAACCGAAGTAGGCGAAGCGGCGATGGTGAAGGCCGGTGTCTGGCTGGTAGGAGCCAGCGCGTTGATTAGCCCGGTTCCATTCGGACTGCCCCAGCCGGTCACCAGGTCGTAGCCGGTCACTGCCGAATAGCTGCCGGAGGTGCCGCTGGTGATGTCGTGGAAGTCGGTGGCGTAGGCAGAGGTGATATTTTGCGCGTAGATTGTGGGGTTGATGAAGCCGAGAGTCGAGTCACCGTTCGCAAGGGCCTGCTGATTGGCGAGAGCAATGTAGCCGGCCCACATGGGCGCGGCGAAGCTGGTGCCGCCGTATTCATTCGCCAGGCAGGTTGTCTGGTCGGCGCAGGTATAGAACGTGAAGTTCGCGTTGGCTGAAACATCCGGCCCGTTGCGCAGCGTGGTCGATCCTTTGTTGCTGGAGTTGATGACACCGGAGAGTTTCTGCCAAGCGGGAATCGCGATGCTATCCGGCGAAATGCCGCCGCCCGAGTCTGTCCATGCGGTTTCAGACTTCCACGCGCCGCCGGCGCTCGCAGTCGTCAAGTCCGTGCCGCCGACGGAGACGATATTCGCGTCGTCCGCAGGCCACGCCTCATTGCTCTTTGACCAGGTGGAACTGTCGCCGGAAGCGGCAAAGAAGTTCTGTCCCTGAGCTGCCATCTTCTCAAAATATGGATCAAGCGTGGATGGATCTGCCGGCGTCCATCCCCACGAGCAGCCGATGGTGGTGGGCAGTGGGCTGTGCGTGGTCATGGCGCTGATGATGGCCGTGTCCGTGGACCCGATGTACATCACCAGGCTTGACAGGCCCGGAGCCATGCCGATGGCCTGGGTCATATCGAGTGTCTGTTCGGTGTCGTCGCAATCCCCGCCGGCCCTGGTGTCCAGGCACGATGTGCTGGTGCCGTCAGTCGAAAGCAGCGTGATGGGCACGTTGTTGGTCTGGTCCACATTTTTGAAGTAGGTGGTCAGATCGGCCAGATCGGTGCCTTCATATTCAAACAAGCCCAGGTTCTGTCCCGCGCCGGTGAGCGCCGTTCCGCCGTAATAAGCGGCGCGCATGTCGCTGCCCAGAAACGAAGCCGACGGGCCGGAACCAGTGGTGGCGTGGGTTACCACTTTGTCTTCGGGAATGCCGTGCGCCTTGGCATAGTCGCTCTTTTTGAGGATCATGGGATGCGGAACGGAGAAGTTGTCCAGGCCGGAGATGTGCCAGAGCGGGAACGGCAGGCTGGTCGTGGGCTCGCGGTCGGGTCCGTAAAACGTGCGGCCCTCCGTGGGGTGCTGGTAGGTCAACATGGCCACATGAAAAGCCTTTTCGACGGCCGAAACAGGCCCCTTGATCTGCACTTCCATGCCATCGCGCGAGCCTCCAACCACCGCCAGTCCATTGGCCTTGGCAAAGTTGACCACTGCGTCATAATCGGCCTGCGTGGGTCCAAACCGCTCGGTAAATTCCTGCACGGAGAGAAAGCGGTGGTACGAGAAGCTGGATGGATCGTAAACATCGTTGAGGAACGATTCAAGTCCCGCCTGGTCGCGCACCGGCAAAACAATATCGAGTTGCATGATCTGGTTTGCGGGGAGACGCCCGATTGCTTGCGCCTGGCCGGTGCGGGTGGCCTCCCGCACATGGTGGGTCAACACGGTTTGTGCCTGGGAATTCATTGTCGAGACCAGCAGCAAAGCAGCCGCTGCCAGCAAGAGCAGACTGATTCTCCTAACCATGGTTTCTCCTTGGGGGGGTATCTAACGGCCGCCCAGATTGACTGCGTGGGGGACGGGCTGCCGTTGAGTCCACAAAGGGTACCACTGGAAATGTTTCTGGGCCAGAAAATTCGCGGAAGGTTTTTAGCCACCGAGCGTGCTGGAACTTAAAGAAGAGGTCTCAACGATCACTTCTTCAGCGGCTTCAGAAAACGCACGAGCTGCGCGCTATCGACCGGGTCAAGCGGAGAAGGCTTACCCCGGCCTGATTTGCGAGGCGGCGCAATCAAAAACTCCACTCCCACGCCGTCGTTGCCCCAGCGGACAGACCGCACTTCGATGGTGATGGAGCGCTCCGAAGGCGCTTGGCCGGTGTCTGGCTTGGAAAGCGTCATGCGGATCACCGTGCCAGGATACCAGCGCTCAGCGGTCACTACATAAAGCCCCGTTGCGCTGAAATCGCGAATCTCATGCGCCACTGGAGCTCCGCCGGTAAAGAAATAGGCGGTGAGACCGGAGACCGGATCGCGGGACGATTTCCTCGGTTCGGCAGGCTCGGGAGACAACCAGCGCTGCAACCAATTGCGCGAAGGTTTGGTCGGCTTGCCGTGCGTGACGGGTGTGTCGCGTGGAGAGGGCGATTGCGGAGGAGCGCTGGGCTGAGCGAAGGGTTGCACAGGCTCAAGCACGGCATACCCCGGCGCGACAGGTCCGGCAATTTCGCCCCGCTCTTCGCGAACCGGCGCAGGCTGTGCGTTGCCGTGGCTTTCTTCCCGCATCGGGAACGAGACGACTTTCTTCGGTTCATCGCGAACCAACACAGGGCCTTGGACGTAGCTCGGCAGGGCGGACTGTGGGCTGGAGGCCATGGTTCCGGTATTTTGGTCGAATTGGCCCGACGGTTGAAGTTGGCCGGACTGCTCCATTTGTTCCAGATGCCAATCCATCTCGTCGACGGGACAAACCACCAGCCGGTCTCCGCGTTGCGTCTGGGAAGAAAAAATAGAATGCGACGGAAGCGCGAGGACACTGGCGGCGGTCGGACTGGAGGGAGAGACGCGAAACGTTGGGAAAAACTCCACCGTATCAATGACTCGGCATTCTTCATCGAGGTAAAGCAGGTCCAGGGGAACGGGAACATCCGCAGTGAGAATCCCGCGAAAGGGCACCATCCAGATGCCCGTGCTGGAGTTAGGCCGGAGCGTGGCCATCCAATCAGTAAGACTGGACAGGGAGAAGTCGCCCGCCACAACATGCAGTCCCAGGAAACACTCCCGGCTCTGGTTCAACGCGCAGTTTTGCCCCGGTTCCGCCTGGCCCGCAATCTTCGATAATTCCATACGCAAGCGGGAGCGGCCTGCGGATGACGCACTTATGCTGGGCGTCAGTCGTTTCTTCCCGGTGGATGGTTGTGCCATGCGGTCCCTCCGGTTGAATATCGGTCAAAAAACGGCTGTGTGCAGTATAGGCGTCCGGAACCTGATATGCATGGTAAAAATAATGCCCGGAACCAGACCGTAGACGGAGGCAGCTCAGAATAAGGCGGAGGATCAAAACGAAGACGCGGCGAAGAGACGACGTCTTTCCATGACCGGCTGACGGCTGATTTAGGATTCCAGATAGCTTCTCTGAAGCTATTTGGAGGTCTGTCGCTTGATCCATCCCCGCATCGCTGCTGGTCTTGTTTGCGTCGCTCTTTTTCCCTGTGCTCCTGCCGCACTGGCGCGGCCCTTGTTGGGCTCCTCACGGTTGGGCTCTTCACCTGCGGCGGTCCCGCCAGGGCGGGTTGCGGCGGCTGTCGAGGATGCCGCGCCGTCCGCGGTACAGCTTGAGACGCTGAGCGGGGAATATACCGATGCTGCCGATCCGGACACGCCGATCAGCTTCTATGTGAAGGATGGCAAGCTGGTGGCGGAGTCCGAGCGGCGCGTTCCCGAAGAGCTGAAGCCCATCTCGGCGACAGAGTTCGGCGTTCCCAATTCAAAGGCGACTTTCAAATTTACGCCGGATGCGGCTGGGCACGGCGCGAGCGTGACTGTCTCCGCGGAGCCGGACGCTGTTTTTCGCCGCACAGGCGAAGCGGTGCATCATCTCTTCCACGATTACCAGCGCACGGAGGCGATGATTCCCATGCGCGATGGGGTGAAGCTGCATGTTGTGTATCTGAAGCCGGCGGACATCACCGGGCCGCTGCCGTTCCTGATTCAGCGCACTCCATACGGATGCGATGGGACCAACCGCGCGTCCTTCTCAGGCGGCCGTCCGGAACTGGCGCGCGAGGGCTACATCTATGTGTGCGGGGATATTCGCGGCAGGTTCAAGAGCGAGGGCGAGTTTGTGATGATGCGGCCCCTGGTTGATCACGGGGCCGATCATAAGGATCCCAAGGCGATTGACGAGAGCACGGATACCTACGACACGGTGGCGTGGCTGCTGGCCAACGTACAGGGCAACAACGGGCGCGCGGGATTTGTGGGCACCAGCTATCCGGGCTTTCTGGCCATGATGGCGGGTATCGATCCGCATCCGGCGGTGAAGGCGATTTCACCGCAGGCACCCATGATCGACGTGTGGATGGGCGACGACTTCTTTCACAACGGCGCGTTCCGGCAGAGCTATGGATATGACTATGTGTATGAAATGGAGACCAGCAAGGAATCAACGACCGTGGACTACGGCAAGGACAAGGACGGCAAGCCGATGGATGGGTTCGACTACTTTCTGGAACGCGGAAGTTTTCAGCAAGACGTGAAGAAGTCCGGGTCCAAGGTTCTGCCCACGTGGAAGTTGTTTTTGGAGCATCCGGCATACGATTCGGTGTGGTCTTCGCGCGGCGTGGAACATGAGCTGAACACGGTGGCCGTGCCGACGCTGACGGTGGGCGGTTATTACGACCAGGAAGACATGTACGGGCCGCAAACCGAGTATGCGACGCTGGAGCCGCACGACACCAAGCACGAGAACTTTCTAGTGCTGGGACCGTGGCGGCATGGCTATTGGGTTTCGTCGTCGCGGCACCTGGGCAACCTGGATTACGGCGAATCCATTGGCAACGAGTTTCGCGCGCAGATTGAGGCCAAGTTTTTTGTGCACTATTTGAAAGACGCGCCAGGGGAAGACCGTGCAGGCTTCGATCTGGAAGATACGGCCAGTTTTCAGACGGGATCGAATACCTGGAAGCGGTATGCGCATTTTCCGCCCAAAGAAGCGCGGACAACGAGCCTGCATTTAGAAGGGGACGGCAAGCTGAGCTGGCGCGAGTTGGCTGCGCAGGCCAAGACCAGCTATGTGAGCGACCCGGCCAACCCGGTGCCCTACCGGCACAGGCCCATTCAGCCCACGTACAGCGAGGGCTCGCAGTGGTTCGACTGGATGACCGAAGACCAGCGCTTTGTGACCGGCCGCAAGGATGTAGCCGTATGGAAGCTGCCGGTGCTGAAGAATGACCTGGTGCTGACGGGTGAAGTGGTGGCAGACATCTTTGCCTCCACCAGCGGCACGGACAACGACATGGTGGTGAAGCTGATCGACGAGTATCCGGATAACGATACCGTGACGGACCCCAAGATGCGCGGTTACCAGTTGATGACGAACGAGGAGATTTTTCGCGGACGCTACCTGAATAGCTTCGACAAGCCGGCGTCGCTGCCGGCCGGCTCCATGCACGAGTACAAGTACTCGCTGCATGACGTGGACCATGTGTTCAAGGCCGGGCATACGGTGGTGGTCGAAGTCCAAAGCACATGGTTTCCGCTCTATGACCGCAACCCGCAAACGTTTGTGCCGAACATCATGACGGCAAAACCGGAAGACTATAAACCGGCCACGATTACCATCTACTCCGGCTCCGAGCATGATTCAACGTTGCAGGTGCCGCTGGTGAATGCCTGCGATCCGAGCGATTGCTTTTGAATAGGTGGCTAACTACTCTCAAATTATTGACACAGTATATGTGTGCACATATACTGTGTACATGAATATCACGCTCTCCATTGACGAGCAACTGGTTGAGCGGGCGCGGGAAAAATTGCGCGCGACCGGCAAGACGATCAACCAGGAGATTCGTGAACACCTCCAGCACATCGTTGGCGACGACGAGCAACTGGCGAGCGATCTTGAGTTTCTAAAAGCGCACTCAGGGCTGGGCGACTCAAAGGGTTGGAAGTGGAACCGCGAAGATGCGTATGAGCGACGATAAGCCGGCACTTACTTTCTTCGATACAAATATTCTTTTCTATGCAGATGACACCCGCAACCCGGAAAAGCAGCGTCTCGCAGATAGTCTCATCAGGACGCATCGCGAGAACAAGTCCGGAGTTGTTTCTCTTCAGGTCTTGCAGGAGTACTTCGTCAACGTCTGCCGAAAACTTAGCCTTGATCCTGCCATCGCGCGGCGCAAAGTCGAAATCTTCACCCGGTTTCATCTGGTCGAGCCGGCTGTATCCGATGTATTAGCGGCAATTGACTTCCATCGGCTGCACCAGGTCTCCTACTGGGACGCGCTGGTCATCCACTGCGCCAGGAAGAGTGGCTGCCGCGTGGTGTTAACCGAAGACCTGCAGCACGGTCAGGAATTCGATGGAGTCAAGATCGTGAATCCATTCCTCTAGAATCAGTTTCGCGTTAGAATGAATCTCAGATATATGGCTCTCCATCAGCCCATCCCGGCACTTCTCTAGCGGCGCCCGCCGCCTACGCTGTTCTGCGCCTATTTTCCATTTTAAAAACTAAGCCAAAGGCCCGCCACGCAGTGGCTAAAGAGGTTTTCCCATGATTGACCGTTTGGAACAGATGGAGCAACGCTACGACGAGTTGTCCGCACAGCTCGGACTGCCTGAAGTGATTACCGACCACGAGAAATATCAGAAGGCAGGCAGGGCGCTCAGAGAACTGGAAGCGCCGGTCGAGAAATTTCGCGAGCTGAAGCAGGTGCGCCAGGGTCTGGCCGAGGCGCGCGCGATGCTCGCCGAGAGCGATCCCGATATGCGCGCCATGGCCGAAGAGGAGATTGCCGCGCTTGCGCCGCGCGAACCGGCGCTTGAAGAAGAGATTAAGGTGCTGCTGCTGCCCAAGGACCCGAACGACGAGAAGAACGTGATCCTTGAGATTCGCGCGGGCACGGGCGGCGACGAGGCGTCCCTTTTTGCGGCGGAAATTTTCCGCATGTACACGCGCTTTGCCGAGCAGCACCGGTGGAAGGTTGAGGTGCTGTCGATGTCGGAGTCGGGCGTGGGCGGCTACAAGGAAGTGATCGCGATCATCGAAGGCGAGCGCGTCTACTCGCAGATGAAGTGGGAGAGCGGCGTGCATCGCGTGCAGCGGGTTCCGGCGACGGAGACGCAGGGCCGCGTGCATACCTCGGCAGTGACGGTGGCTGTGTTGCCTGAGGCCGAGGATGTGGACATCAAGATTGAAGCTAAGGACCTGCGCATCGATACGTTCTGCTCATCGGGTCCGGGCGGGCAGTCGGTGAATACGACTTATTCTGCGGTGCGCATTACTCATCTGCCGACGAATACAGTTGTCAGTTGCCAGGATGAGAAGTCGCAGATCAAAAATCGCGACAAGGGCATGCGTGTGCTGCGGTCGCGGCTTTATGAAATGGAAATGGACAAGCAGAACGCGGAACTGGCCAAGGCCCGCAAGGAGCAGGTGGGCACCGGCGACCGCAGCGAGAAGATTCGCACCTACAACTTTCCGCAGAACCGCATGACCGACCATCGCATTGGACTGACGCTGCACCAGCTTGACCTGGTGATGGAAGGCCGACTGCAGCCGATTGTGGATGCGCTGATTACGCACTACCAGGCGGAGCAGTTGAAGGCCGACTCCAACCGGGCGGCGTGATCTGTGGCTGCGCTGCGGGACTTCGTTCCAGACGGTATGGCGCGCCTGGGTTTCGGGCCGCATCCTGACCGCGCCCGGCAAGACGCGGAAACGCTGCTGCTCCATGTACTGGGTGAGAACAGGGCCTGGCTCTTCGCTCATTCTGACGATGAACTCTCCGTCGATAAAGCCGCTCATTACACATCGCTGATTGAACGCCGATTGAACGGCGAGCCGATCCAATACCTTACTGGCGAGCAGGAGTTCTACGGGCTGCCGTTTCATGTAACTCCTGCTGTGTTGATTCCACGGCCGGAGACCGAACACCTGGTGGAAAAGGCGCTTGAGCTGGCCGCTGCATTTGAACGCATGCGCATTCTAGATGTGGGCGCGGGTTCAGGCGCGATTGCGATTTCGCTGGCGTGCAGCCTGCCTGAGGCGCGAATTACGGCTGTCGATATTTCTGCCGCCGCGCTGGCTGTTGCTCGCAAGAATGCGGAGCGCAATGATGTTGCTGGGCGCATCGATTTCAAAAAGAGTGATCTGCTCGCGGCTGTTGCCTCTGAGCAGTTTCAGATAGTCGTCTCCAATCCGCCGTATGTTGCGACCGGGGATCGCCACTCGCTTTCGGTCGAGGTGCGCGATCATGAGCCGGCGCTGGCGCTGTTTGCCGGCGAAGATGGGCTCGATGTATATCGGAGGCTGATTCCTGCGGCTTTTGCGGTGCTGACGGCGGGCGGATTCTTGCTGATGGAGATTGGCCACGGTCAATCAGAGGCCATTACCGGACTGCTCAAGCAAGCTGGATTTGAACGCATCGAATTCGTACCCGACCTCCAGGGAATTGCGCGCGTGGCCTGTGCGCAGCGGCTTTGAGCTTTTTGGGTCAGCCAGAAACTCGAAGAGATGTCCGGATTTGAGTCGACTGTCAGCCGGCTCGGCCGGTTTTGTTCAATTCTCGATAAAAGCCCAGGTCTTTGCCGGACAGGGTTTTGGTGATGTAGACAATCTGGCCGTAGTGCAGTCCGAAATGTTCTACGACCTGGTAGATGGCTTCGAGTCCCGTGACATGGTAGCCCTGGATGTCATAGGACGCGACGAGATCGGCATGCGTCAGTCGCGCCAGGACCTGGGACGACTCCTGCACGGTGGCTCCAAGTTTTTCCAGCAATGCGGCGGCGGGAAGTTGGCTGGTCTCGTTGAATTCGGTGGGACGATCGCGGTTGTCCTCCAGGCGGTTAAACGAGGCCACGAGCCACTGGCCCACGTTGCCGTTGAGATGCAGGATGAGATTGCCGATGCTGTTGGATGCTGGGTTCGGGCGCCACCAGACTTGCTCCGGCGCGAGCGGCTCGACGCAGGCGCGCAGGCGGGGCCAGTACTGTTCGACCAGCTTGCGGCGGGAAAAGTCGAGAAAAAGCTGCGAGACGTCGGGATGAGTGTCGGCCATGGCAGGAGCGGTCTCCTCGGGAAAGCATTCTCTTGAGTAGAGTACGCGAGAAACCGCAGCTGTGGCTCCCATGAAAATTGGACTTCGGAGAGCGGTTGCGGGCTTGCGAATTCTACGATTGCGGAAAGTTCGCGTGTGGGCATAGAATTCCGTCTGAAATCGTTTCCAAATGAGGACCGAACTATGCGCATAACCGCTTCGCTCTCGCTGCTTGCCCTGGCATTGGCATCGCTTACATCCCTCACCGTAAACGCCCCGCGGGCGTCCGCGCAGCAGGTGGCGCAGACGCCGCCCATGGGCTGGAACAGTTGGAACTACTTTGCGGAAAGGGTCACGGATAAGGATATTCGCGCCTCCGCGGACCAGATTGTGTCCTCCGGCATGAAGGACGCAGGCTACATCTACGTGAACATCGACGACACGTGGGAAGGCAAGCGCGACGCGAACGGCGTGCTGCACACGAATTCAAAGTTTCCAGACATGAAGGCGCTAGCCGACTATGTGCATTCAAAGGGTCTCAAGATCGGTATCTATTCCGGGCCGGGTACCAAAACGTGCGGCGGCTATCCTGCCTCGCTGGGGCATGAGGAGCAGGATGCCAAGATGTATGCCGATTGGGGGATCGATTATCTGAAGTACGACCTGTGCAGCTTTATTCCGGATGTGATGCAGAAGCAGGCGCCCAACGACCATGCGGCACAGATGCGGCTGATGTTTAACGCCTACGACAAAATGGCGAAGGCGCTGAAGGCGACAGGGCGGCCCATTGTGTTTTCGCTCTGCCAGTATGGCTGGGATGCTCCGTGGGAGTGGGCGCCCGCACTGGGCGGGAACCTGTGGCGGACGACTGGCGACATCGATCCGCACTGGGACCGCATCTACGCGATTTTGAGTCAGCAGGATGGTCTGGCGAAGTACGCGGGCCCTGGGCACTGGAACGATCCGGACATGCTGGAAGTGGGCAACGGCAAACTGACGCTGGCGGAAAACCGGTCGCATTTTTCCATGTGGGCCATGCTGGCCGCGCCGCTGCTGGCCGGCAATGACCTGCCGGACATGAAGCCGGAGATCAAGGCGATCTTGATGAACAAGGACGTGATCGCCATTGACCAGGACACGCTGGGCAGGCAGGGAACGCGAGCTTACTCGGACGGCGAAGTGGAAGTGTGGACGCGGCACCTGGAGGGCGGCGCGCTGGCCGTTGCGGTGCTGGCCGCCGGGGATTCGCGCTACTCGACGCATCCCTTTCACCTGGATTTGGCGAAGCTGGGACTGCATGGGCCGCAGGAAGGCAAAAACCTGTGGACGGGGAAGGCAATTACGTTGACTGAGCACATGCCGATCGAGATCGGGAGCCACGACATTCTGCTAGTGCGGGTTGGAGCGCCGAAGTAGCTGGCGATGGGTGAGGACGCGGCTGTTGCGGGTGTGCTTTCCCATCCTTTCCGCCAACAACGGGGGAAAGGATGGAACACTCAGAACTCAGAATTGTGCCTTGCTCGCCGTTACTGGGCGCGGGCCAGGCAGACCGCGAACCATTCTTTGGGATCGGTCCAGGTGGATTCGGGGTCGAATCCGGCGTCGGACAGCATGGCTTCGGCGTGGCCGGGGGCGTACTTGTAGCTGTTCTCGGTGTGGATGCTTTCGCCGGCGCCGAACTTGACTTCAAGATCGAGCGAGCGTACCCGGACGCGCTGGGCCGTGAGGCTCTCAAGATGCATTTCGATGCGGGACTCGTCCGGGTTCCAGACGGCGCGGTGCGCGAACGCCTCCAGATCGAAGTCCGCGGCCAGCTCGCGGTTGAGGCGAGCGAGCACGTTCAGATTGAAGCGGGCGGTGACGCCGGACGCATCGTCATAGGCGGCTAGCAAGGTGTGCTCATTTTTCCGGAGATCGACGCCCAGCAGAAGGGTGTCACCGGGCTCAAGTCCGGCGCGAATGCCTTGCAGCAGTAGCTCGGCCTGGTGGGGCTCGAAGTTGCCGATGCTGGAGCCGATATAGAGCACCAGGCGGCGCTCGCCGGGAGCTGCTGGTTCAAGATCCAGGCCTTGGGTGTAATCGAGCACGCGTGGGGAAACTTCGACTCCGGCAATCTCTCGCTCGATGCGTTCGCGGGCGGCCTCAAGGGCGCTGGCAGAGACATCCACCGGTTCGTAAACGAGGGTCTGCTGGCGGTCGACCGCTGCTTTGAGCAGGAGGCGCGTCTTGTCTGCAGATCCTGCGCCTAGCTCGGCAATGCGCAGGCGGGTTGCGTCGGCGTCCTCAAATTGCGCAGCCCGGGCAATAATTTCGGCGGCATGGGCAGCGAAAATCTCCCGCTCGGTGCGAGTGAGGTAGTACTCGGGCAGGCGGGTAATCTGCTCGAAGAGGTCAGAGCCGTCGGCGTCGTAAAACAGCCAGGCGGGCAAGCGTTTGGGACGTGCGTCCAGCCCTTCGCGAACTGCCGAAGCGACAGGAGACTCAACTCTTTCAGTGATCTGCGGCAGCGCGAACGTGGTCATTGGGTTTTTGGATGCGCGGGCGGGGGCGTCGGTTACGAAAGTGTGAGGAAATTCCGTCGGCCGGGTTTGACCAGCTTATACCCAAACGTTTCAGCGGGCCAATCGGATGCCGGAGAACTGCCACCGGGTTTCTGGAGGAAAGAAATTGCGGTAGCTGGCGCGGATATGAACCGCCGGCGTGATCGAGGAGCCTCCGCGCAGCACCATCTGGCCGCTCATAAATTTGCCGTTGTATTCGCCCAGTGAGCCGGCCAGTGGATTAAAGCCGGGATAGCCCAGGTAGGCGCTGGCGGTCCACTCCCAGCAATCGCCCCAGACCTGGCTGATTCCGTCGCCCTGCTCCGCTGGAATGGGCCTCAAGTGGCCTGAATCAAGAAAGTTGCCGATAATTTGGCGGTCGGCCACAGCTGCTTCCCACTCGAATTCGGTGGGCAGGCGATGGCCGGACCAACGGGTGTAGGCGTCGGCTTCAAAGTAGCTGACCTGGCTGACGGGCGTGTTTTCGAGTTGCTTGAGCGATAGTTCGCCGCGTAGGGTAAAGATGCGGGATTCACCTTCTGCTTCGGTCCAATAGAGTGGGGCGCGCCAGCCGTTGGCCTGCACTGCGTCCCAGCCGGCGGAGAGCCAGAGCTCGGGACGCCTGTAGCCGCCATCGGCGATGAAGGCGGCGAACTCCCCGCAAGTGACGAGGCGGTGAGCCAGGCTGTAGGGCTCAAGCCACACGCTGTGGCGGGGCAGCTCGTTGTCAAAGCTGAAACCGGGGCTGGCGTGGCCTGCCTGGTGAAGGCCGCCGGAATAGCTGACGAAGCGCAGGGACTGGGCGGTTTTGCTGGTTTCAGTGTTCGGGCTTTCCCAAGTCTCGGAATCAAGGCCTGGGTCACCCATTTTCTGGGCGGGAGAACGGTATGCGGGCCTGAGGGGGTTGGTGAAGAAGGCGTGCAGAATGTCGGTGAGTAGCAGTTCCTGGTGCTGCTCCTCGTGGTTCACGCCGAGCTCGATGCGTTTGAGCGCTTCGTGGCCTGGGCCTTCGTCCTGCAGCCGCTCCAAAAGCTGCCCCAAGGCTTCATCTACGTGTTCCCGGTAGCGCAGGATTTCATCGAGCCCTGGGCGCGAGAACGAGGCGCGCAAGCGCTTTTCAGGGAAAGCGGCGAAGCTCTGGTAATAGCTGTTGAAAAGCCAGGGAAAATCGTCGTTGAAGAGGCGATAGCCGGGCAGAAACTCGCGCAGAATGAAGGACTCAAAGAACCAGGCTGTATGGGCCAGGTGCCACTTGGCTGGGGACGCCTCCGGGCAGGACTGGACCATCATGTCCTCGGCGGTTAACGGCTCGCAGATCGCCAGGGTGCGGCGGCGGGTGGCCTTGAAACGTGCGGCCAGATCGGTTTGGGTTCTACATTCACTGGTTGTACTCACTGGGGCACTCTCCGTGTGGAACAAGTCTAGAGCATTTCCGAACCACATAATGATGTTACGAAATCGACCGAGGTGGCTTTTTCTTGGAAGAAAAAGCCGCTCTACCTTCCGGCTTCGCGGAGGAGCAGAATCGAAAATGCCATCATCCGAAACTGACCACTTCCCCCCATTTTGTTCGACCACCCATGAGATGCTCAATTTTGGCCGATGCATTTAGACCGTTTGGTGGTCTAATATGGCATGTTCGCATGCTGGCGAGCGATGAGAATTTTTAATCGCTCCGTTCCTTCTTGAGGAGGGACTATGTGTTGGCCCAATCACCGCCATTGGCTGCCGGCGCTCGCAGTGGTGGGCGTCCTGGCCCTTGAAGCACCCGCTCTGCGGAGCGAGACTCGGACCCAGACTACGCCCCAGACGCTGGCGCAGAGTTCGCTTCAACCCCCCACTCAAAGTTCGCCTCCGGCTCCGGCGCAGGCTCCGCTGGCGATGCCTAAGCCCGCTCCGCTGCCTCCCGCAACGCCCGAAGCGCTGGGCGACTCGCTGATGGGCCAGCAGCGCTACCAGGCGGCCATTGAAGCCTACAAGAAGGCGCCCCGCAATTCCGCAGACGTCTGGAACAAAATGGGCATTGCCTATCAACTAATGTTCAATCTTGAGGATGCCTCCCGCTGCTATGAAGAGTCGCTCCGGCTGGATAAAAAGAACGCCCGGGTGATGAACAACCTGGGAACGATCTATGACTCGGAGAAGGAATACGGCAGTGCCGAGCGGATGTACCGCAAGGCCGTGAAACTGGAACCGACCTCGGGTTTGATCTACAAGAATCTGGGAACAAATCTCCTGGCTCAGCACAAATACAAAAAAGGTTGGGAGATGTATAAGACCGCGCTTCAGATCGATCCGAATATCTTCAAAGACAACTCCAGCCCGCGCGTGCAGAATCCGGCGTCGGTCGAAGAGCGCGGGGCCATGAACTACTACATGGCCAAAGGCTGCGTGCGCGCGGGGATGAACGATTGCGCCATCGAACACCTGCGCATGGCGCTGAACGAGGGGTTCACCAACCCTAAGAAAATTGAGGCCGACAGCGAGTTTGCCGGGCTGCGCGGAGTTCCAGCATTCAAGCAGCTTTTGGCCGAGCAGCGGCAGCAGTAACGGAGGGAGCAGTGGCCTTTAGGCCACTAAGAAGCGGTTCTCGGTGGCTTGAGCTTCAGCCCCAGGCTGGGTCTGACACTGATTCTTCCAGTCGAATGCACGTGCATTGAAAATGATTAGGCTCCGGGGCTGAAGCCCGCGATGAATTGTGCCTGATTCAGTGACCTGAAGGTTACTGCTCCCTCCGCTAAAAGAAATTCCGGGCCCGACGAGCTGCGAAGACGGCGCTAGTGGGAGTGCCTGTGATGCGTGTGTTCGCCGGCAGGTCCAGCCAACTCTTCCATGGAGACAACGCAGCCTTCGAGCTCGCCGCAACCCCTGTGCTCGAACTGGATGGTGGTGTGGGCGATCTGGAAGTGGTCCTTGAGCACATGGTTGAGGTTGGCCAGGATGCAGGCGCTCTCCGACGGCGGAATATCCGCGATGCACACGTGGCAGGCCAGCGCGCGGGACTGCGAGCCGAGGCTCCAGACGTGGAGATCGTGAACGTTGATCACACCCTCCACGGCTTCCATGCCGGAGCGGATTTCAGGCAGGGAACAGTCGCGCGGCGTGCCTTCGAGCAGAATGTTGAGCGTCTCGCGAACAATGCCCACGCTGGACCACAGGATGAGCGCGGCGATCAGAAGTGACAAAACGGGATCGATCCAGTTTTGCCCGGTGAACAGGATGCCCGCGCCGCCGGCAATGACGGCGGCTGTAGAAAGCGTATCGCCGGCCATGTGCAGGAATGCCGAGCGCATGTTCACGTCGCGCGCCACGCCCCACAGTAGGGCGGCGATGATGCCGTTCATGAGCACGCCGGCGGCGGCCACGATCATCATCAGGCGGGGCTGAACGGCAACCGGTGCCGAGAGCCGATGGACGGCTTCAAAGCCGATCCAGATAGAGATAACGATAAGACTGGCCGCGTTGATGAAGGCAGCGAGCACACCGGCCCGCTGGTAGCCGAAGGTCTTCGAGTGGCTCGCCGGGCGCGTCTGAAAATAGACGGCAGCAAAGCTGAGCAGGAGTGCGAGGAAGTCAGACGCGTTGTGGCCGGCTTCAGAGAGCAGCGCCAGGGAATGCGCACGCAGCCCGGCGACCAGCGTAATGACAACGTAGGCCAGCGTAGCCACGAGCGAGAAGCGGAGAACCGTCTTGGTTCTGCCGGCGCTAGGAGACGCAGGCACTGCGTGGACATGCATGGAAATAGTATACCGGGGATGGGTATAAGTCGCAACGCGCCGGATCGAGAAAGAGTTGTTATTCAAATAGTAACTGGCGGATGGGCAGTCATCCATCCAGAGCGGCGGCGGTAGACCAGATGTACGACATGGCGACGTCACCTTGGGTATCACAGGCGGGAGCAGAAACCCAGTATGCGTCGCTCCTGTCTCCTAGGACTGGGAGAAATCGGCTCCCGCCGCCACCGTCCAGGTAGCGTTAACAGGTCCTAGTGGAACTGAGCATGATCCACAACTTTGTTATAGAGGTTGCTGACTCCACGGTGGCCGCCTTCCGTCGTCAGCTTGCCCAAATAATTCCAATGGCCGGTAAATAGAGCCTTCGCTACCGGCCCGGCGCCCGTCGGGCGATCATACTCGACACCGCCCCACGTCTGATAATAAAAGTGCCAGCCCGCATTGTAGAAACCAAAAACGCTGCATCCGCCCCAAAACTCAGGTGCCACGTTTACGTTGGTCGGAAGTCCTGTTACCGGATGTGCCGGACCGGGCACACTAAGAGTCCGGCCCGGGGTCGAGGCGGGAACCCAGGGGCGGCGATGGGCGTTGGCTTTCCTCTGCTCAGCTAAGGCTCCTCTGCCGTAGTAAGCGAGCTTCGCCAGATGTGCCACATTATTGAGCACTAAATTGTACGGAGGCAAAGTGTAGTCGTTCTGTGCTGCGGCATGCAGCCGGTTCAGTTCGGCGAGCGCAAGCGGGTTCTGAAAATTAGCAGGTGAGTGAGCGGGGGCCGGGCTAGTGCTTCGGGCATTGGCGTGGTAAACCATCAGGTCCGCGCTCAGGTTGATGGTATCGATGAAGAACTTGCAACCGCTCATGTTCGCCGTGAGGAAGAAATCTACGCCGGGGGGAGGCGGGTCCGGAAGCCGCAAGGAGGTGATCTTGTCTGTGTCGTATGGCAAATAGTATGCGGTGCCGCCTGCATTCACAGCCCCTGTGAAAATCATGACATTGGCATTCGTCGCATCGTGCGTCCAGGTGGCATTGATTCTGGGGGCCGTGTTCGGGAGCGCGGGTGGCATCGGCGTATAGATCTTATGCTCGCCCCGGGTGGCTGCAACATTAGGGATCACCTGCGGTGCGCCTACAGTATAGGGGGTAGCGGCGATAGACGCGATGGGGATGGCCATCTATTTCCTCCCGAGATCAATGATTCAAGCCTTCACGGATCAATACGCACTGGAATTTCAATCTCTATCTTCGCTTCCGGAACCCTCGCATCGTATCACGTAAGGCTGTCCCGGCCACGTACTATTCGGGAGGGGCGCTTGTCAGGCCCATCCTCCTGCGGCGTTCACGAAGTACCGGGTTTCCTTCCCGGTGCGGGGCATCAAGACTCCGAGACAGCCATTGCGTTCGCCGCAGATCAGCCTGATGTAGCTACCGGATCATCTGACAAGAGCATTCAGATCTGGCTGCTTTCATGAGAACCCGGTACCTCCGCCGCTTGCGAGTGAACGTTGCGGCGTTCCGCCCGGATTGTCGCCTACCCGGAGATTACCTGACCCCGACAGGACGCCATCCTTGCGGAGATCGCTTTATCCCCTCCCCGGCCGCAGGTGGCTCAGGTCCAGAGGATCTGGATCGTCGAAGGCGGGGAACTGGGGCAGCCCGATGCGGAGGCCGGACCAATGCTCGGCGACGACGATGGAGTTTTGCGGATTGCCGGGCTGATAGCGCACCGAGCAGGGAAAACCGGCGCGCACTTGCGAGATATCGACAACGCCGGGCATATCGGTAATGTCTTGCGAGCACTCGTAGTCGACGCCGCCGTTGCGGTAGCTGAACAGCAGCATGGTGAGGGTACGGCCGTCTGCCGCTTCCACTTCGCAGACGTCGAGCAGCATGCCGTCCACAATGCGGCCGGTTTGGACCAGAAGCTGGCGGCGGGCGCGTTCCAATTCCTCCGGCGTGGGGCGCTTGCGGAACACGAGCCAGAGGACGAGCGCTGTGAGCGCGGCCAGAAGGACAAGGCCGGCGGCGATCTCCCATGGGTTGACGCTGCGGAAGGTCATGGACAGGGGGGACACCTCCCGTATGGTCCCAACTAGAGGATACCGCAGCGTGAATTCCGCCGCTGCCGCGTGGAGTCGGCGGCAGGCCGCGGGTCCTCGCTGCGATATACTCGTGTCTGCATCTTGCATGAATTCCTCCCTTGTGGAGGCGCTGTTTCCGGAGGTTTTAGCGTGATTTCAGACACGAGTTCCGCACTGGCACAGGATTCCCGGAAGCGGAGCCAAACCCGTGGCGGGATTCGATCGACGACTGTAATTTGCGTCCGTCGCAATGGCGTGGTGGTCATGGCCGCCGACGGGCAGGTAACGCTGGGCGATCACGTGCTGAAACACTCCGCCAAGAAGATACGGCGGCTTTACCAGGAGAAGATCCTGGCCGGGTTTGCGGGATCGACGGCGGACGCGTTCAGTTTGTTTGCGCGCTTTGAAACCAAACTCGAACAGTATGCGGGGAATTTGAATCGCTCCGCTGTTGAGCTGGCCAAAGACTGGCGCACCGATAAGATGCTGCGTAACCTTGAGGCTTTGCTGCTGGTGGCAGACAAGGGGCAGACGTTTTTAATTTCCGGATCGGGCGACGTGATCGACCCCGACGAGGCGCTGGCGGCCATTGGGTCAGGCGGAAGTTACGCCACGGCCGCGGCGCGGGCGCTGCTCGAAAACACAGACCTCGGCGCGCGCGAGATTGCCGAAAAGGCGATGAAGATTGCCGGCGAGATCTGCATTTATACCAACGATCGCATCACAATTGAGGAGTTAAAGGCATAATCCTTCAATTGAGGTCGCGTTTTGAAAGGGCACGGCTTCAGCCGTGCCGCAAAGGCCACCTAGACTCACCGGGCTTTAGCCCCTGAGGGAAGTTTCCAGGTGACTGATGGCTACCCCATGAGTCTGGATATGGAGTTTCGACGTGAGATGGCTTATCCGACTTCGCAATGTTGTTTGCACCGTGTGCCTAAGCCTCTGCGCATTTGCCGAGGTTTACTCAGCGGGAGCAACCGCACTCGATCGCCACGCTCCTTCCTGGGAAAGGATGCTTGGCTGGTTCTTGTTCCTGCTGCCGATTGAGCTTATCGCGGCTTTGATCCTTCTGTTTAGCAACAAGAAGTCAAGGCTTGGTTTCAACCTCACGATTTTGAACCTTCTGCTGTATGCAGGTTTTATGGTTGTGGACGTATTTACTGGAAATGCCGGCCGTGTCGATAAGTCCGATTGGTTAAGCACGGGCCTATGGGCGACTTTCTTTGCGGCAGTCCTATTTTCAGCCCGGCTTATCGCGGCGGGATCAAGACACCATGGGAAGCCTGGGATTCAACCTTCGGTTGAGGCAATTCACCTCAGGGGCTAAAGCCCGGCAGACTTTTCGAGGCACATGCGGCACGGCTGAAGCCGTGCCCTTTCAAAGCAGACGCGCTGCTAGTTAAGATTGAATAAGGAACTGAATGGCCATTTATTTACCCGCATCCGCTGAAGAACAAGATCTCTCGCTGGACGAGCTGACGCCGCGCGAAATTGTGACGGAACTGGACAAGCACGTGGTCGGTCAAAAGGCCGCCAAGCGCGCCGTGGCAATCGCGCTCAGGAACCGTCAGCGCCGGCAGAAGCTGCCGCCCGACATTGCCGACGACATCATGCCCAAGAACATCATCATGATTGGGCCGACCGGCGTTGGCAAAACGGAGATTGCGCGGCGGCTGGCCAAGCTGACGGGTTCGCCATTTCTCAAGGTCGAAGCCTCGAAGTTTACCGAGGTGGGCTATGTGGGGCGCGATGTGGAGTCGATGATTCGCGACCTGGTGGAGATCGCCATCGACATGGTGCGCGAGGAGCGGCTTGAAGAGGTGGAAGACAAGGCGGAGATGAACGCCGAGGAGCGGCTGCTCGATGTCCTGCTGCCGCCTCCGCCGCCCACGCCGCCGGCGCAGGAAGGGCAATTGACGCTGCCGGGGTCCGACAGCTATCAGCGGTCGCGCGAGAAGCTGCGTCAGCAATTCCGCGAGGGTAAACTGGACGACCGCATGGTGGAGTTGGACGTGCGCGAACGCGCGCCGCAGTTCGGCATCATCTCGAACCAAAACCTTGAGGACATGGAGATGAACCTCAAGGATATGCTGCCGAACATTTTTGGCGGCGGCACCAAGAAGCGGAAGATGAAGGTGGGCGACGCGTTCGACTACCTGGTGCAGGAAGAAGAAGGCCGCCTGATCGATATGGATCAGGTGAACCGCGTGGCTGTCGAGCGCGTCGAGTCGAGCGGCATTATTTTCCTGGACGAGATCGACAAGATTGCCGGGCGCGAAGGCGGGCACGGGCCGGACGTATCGCGAGAAGGAGTCCAGCGCGACATTCTTCCCATCGTCGAAGGCACCACCGTGAACACGCGCTACGGCATGGTGCGGACCGATCACATTCTGTTCATTGCGGCAGGGGCGTTTCACGTGTCGAAGCCCAGCGATCTGATTCCGGAGTTGCAAGGCCGGTTTCCGATTCGCGTGGAGTTGCAATCGCTCACTGTCGATGATTTCCTGCGCATTCTCACCGAGCCGAAGGCCTCGCTGACCAAGCAGTACGCGGCGCTCCTTGAGACCGAAGGCGTACGCCTGGAGTTTTCGCCGGAGGCGCTGCGCGAGATGGCGGAGTTTGCTTTCAAGGTGAATGAGCAGACAGAGAATATTGGCGCGCGCCGGCTGCACACCATCATGGAGCGCGTGCTTGAGGATGTGAGCTTCCTGGCTCCGGATGTGGCGCGCCGCGCGCCGGACGACGAGGCTGCTGTAGCGCTGAGCGAGGCCATCAAGGCGGAGAGTTCTACGCCGTTGCCTTACCAGGAGCGCATGACTGCTTCCGGACCGGAAAAGGTGTTTCTGATCGACGCCGAATATGTGAAGCAGATGGTGGCGTCGGTGGTGAAGGATCAGGATTTGTCGCGCTACATACTTTAAGAATTCCGGCGAGGCGCTCTCCTGCTTGCGGAAAAGAGCGCTTCGAGCTTACGCAGAGTTTTGAGCATTTCGCCCAGGGCGGTTTTGCCAACCTCGTTCTCGAATTCCTTCTGTAGCCTGTCGAATGCGCCGATGACGCGCAGAGCGCACTTTTTCCCCTGGGGCTTCAAAGTAAGTTGATAGGCGCGCGCGTCTTCCGAATCGATCTTTCTCTGCAGCAGTCCCTTGGCTTCCAAAGACGAGACGCAGTGGCTCACATTGCCACGCGTAGTGGCAAATGTCTCCGCCAGATGCGATGGTTTCACGGGCCGCGGAGCCTCGAAAAACAAGGCCGCCAGCACCAGTCCTTCCAGAAAACTGAGATCGTCGGTGGAAAGCACCTGCGCGGTAAGCGATTCAAAACGGCGCGCTGCACGATTGACGGCAAACATGGGGCTCTCGCGGAGAAATGCATTGATACGCATGGAACTTATAATAATTGATTGATTCAATTATTTAGAACAATATGAAAACTTCGTTGCGAATGGATGCCGGTGCGCGGAAGATCGGAGAGAAAGCAGGCCTATGAGGATTTCAAGAGCAAGATGGATTGCAGGCTGCCTGGGTCTGGTGGCTTGCGCACATGCGATGCACGCGCAAACCGCTCCCGCATCTCAACCTTCGACTTTACTTCAACATCCAACGGAGACCCTGGTCGTGCTCGGTTCGGCGGTTCCCGTGCCACTGGCGGAGTCGCCCCGTTCCGTGCTGGTGCTGCCCGTGGAAACGAAGACACTGTCGCTCGAGTCGGAGCAGGATCTGCTGCGCACGGACGCGTCTGTTTTTCTGGAACAGCGCGGCGCGGGTGGCGGGCAGGCGGATATTGTTTTGCGTGGAGGCACTTTTGAGCAGACGCTGGTGCTGCTGAATGGTTTCCGGATCAATGACAGCCAGACGGCGCACCACAATCTTGATCTGCCCATTCCGTTTGCGGCGATGGACTCGATCGAGGTGCTGCACGGCGCGGGTTCGACGCTGCATGGGGAAGACGCGCTGAGCGGCGTGGCGGATTTTTTGACGGCAGCGCCGCCGGTGTCGTCGCTCCGCCTGCGCGCCGGGGGCGGCAGCTTTGGCGGCAACGAAGAGTCGCTGCTGGGCGCGCTGGCGCATGGGCCATGGAGCAGCCGCCTGACCGCCGAGCGGAATTTTTCCACGGGATTTATGGTGGACCGCGATTATCGCAATGAAGATGCGTCGCTTGAGGTGTGGCGGGGTTCGCGGCTTGGCATTTCCGACCTGCTGTTTGCTTCCAGCGACCGGAGCTTTGGCGCGAATCAGTTTTACGGGCCCTATGATTCGTGGGAACGAACCAAGGGATGGTTTGCCTCTGGACGACAGGAGTTGGGAAGCAAGACCGAGGCAGCATTTGGCTACCGGCGGCATACGGATGAGTATGTTTTGCTGCGCGACGATCCGGCCGCGTATGAAAACAATCACATGGATGGATCGTGGCAGGCGAATCTGCGCAGGACTGTGCCGTTCGGGCCGGGATCGCTGCTGCTGTTTGGCCTCGAGTCGGATGGGGACAGTATCGACAGCAATAATCTCGGACTTCATGCGCGCAATCGCGGGGCTGGTTACGTGGATATGGATTGGCGGCCGGCGAAGAAACGCTGGAATCTATCAGCAGGTTTGCGGGAAGAGATATTTTTAGGCGGGGCGCAATCCGTGCTGGCGCCGCAACTGGCTGGAATCCTACGGCTGACGGACAAAGTGAAGCTGCGGGGGAGCGGGGGATATGGCTTCAGGATTCCGACGTATACGGACCTCTACTACTCCGATCCGACTACGATCGGCAATCCGAATCTCAAGCCGGAGTCGGCATGGTCGGGCGATGGAGGAGTGGATTGGAATGCATCGAGCCGTTTCATGCTGTCTGCAACCGGGTTTTATTCGCGCCAGCACGACACGATCGACTATGTGCGCGCTTCCTCCGCAGCGCAATGGCAGGCGACGAACTTGAGCGGCTTGCATTTTGCCGGAGTCGAATCATCGATGACCTGGACGCCGGCAAAGTCGCAGAGGGTGCAGGTTGCGTGGACCGGGCTGGCGGGTGCGCAGGCTTCGCTGCATGGGCTGCAATCGGAGTATGCGCTTGCCTATCCGGTCGAAAATATCCACGCAACATGGACGGCGCTGCTGGGGCGCATGCTCACGATGATCAATACGGTGCAGATTGCAAAGCCATATCAGCAACCGGGCGAAGCGCCGTGGAACGCATCGCCCTATCCGGTGTGGAACGCTGCGCTGACCCGCGAGTCGGGACGGGTGCGGCCGTATCTGCGGCTGGGGAATCTGAGTAATACCGGCTATCAGGAGATTCAAGGGGTCGCCATGCCGGGGCGCTCGATTACGGGTGGTGTCGCGCTGTGGCTTAGCCGGTGATTTTCACCCGGCAAATGTGCGTGAAAATTTCGATGCGGAGGTCGCGGAATTCTGCTAATCTGTGCGCGTACCTCGCGAGTCCGCGCGCAGGAACGAACATGAGCGGGCTCTACCTGCACTCTCCGGCTTCTGAGGGAATGTGGATGGGGGCGCACTTCAGAAGCACGCCTAACTAGGTGAACCTAGGGAAGGGTGTGCCTGCGCCTCGACATTTGCACCGCCTTTTCCTCGACTCCATTGCATCAGAACCCAAAGGAGACAAGCCATGAGCAACGCAGGAAATCACCACAAGATCAATTACATCGAGTTTCCTTCGACTGACATCGAGCGGACGAAGAAGTTTTATGCAGCAGCCTTCGGGTGGAGCTTTCAGGACTACGGCCCGGACTATGTGAGCTTTGCCGGGCAGGGTGTTGAAGGCGGCGGATTCTTCAAGAGCGAGCCGCATGAAGCGCCCGGAAAGTTTGCGCCGCTGGTTGTGCTCTACTCCTCGAATTTGAAGGCAACAGAAGATGCGATTGTCGCGGCTGGAGGAAGCATTGTTGTCCCGACGTTCGAGTTTCCCGGCGGCAGGCGGTTCCACTTCTCAGACGGAGTGGGAAACGTGCTGGCAGTCTGGTCGGAGTAAATCGATCAATCTGCGCAGAACACTGTGCTGAGCGATCCCCACTCTGGCGACAAAACCAGGAACGTCGCGAGGGTGGGGCGCCAAGCTCCTATTCATCGGCTTGCCCTGGCAAGCGACGAGGAATCAGCTTCGCGGTTCGTTCATTGTGGACCGGATTAAAACAGGCTTGTGCGAGCCGGAAATTGCGACAATGAGCGTCGGCCACAGTGGCGCTGCGCTGGCACCAGAGCGCTATCTGGATTGCTATAATCAGGGCGGACATGGAAAAAGTCGATGTGGCTCCATCGCGTGAAGCTAAATCTGTGCCCGCCTTTTCCGTGCATCTGGATACTGTTCGAGGACTTGCGGCTCTTGCCGTGTTTCTGGGCCATGGAACGTATATGTTCCTGGGCACGAATATCCGAGAACAAGCAACTGAACATTTGAATCGAGCCGCTGCTGCCGCGCCTGCCGCGATTCCAGCCGATCGCACACACCTGGGCCATCAGGCAGTGATTGTGTTTTTTGTGTTGAGCGGTTTCTTTGTCGGTGGCGGCGCAGTTCGCGCATTGAGGTCGGGCCGTTGGTCGTGGAAATCATATCTGTTACAGCGGCTGACCCGTTTGTGGGTGGTGTTGGCCCCGGCCCTGCTTCTTGGTCTGGTGCTTGATTCGATCGGGGTAAGGTTTTTTCTGCACACATCTCCTGTCTACGCCAAGTTGCTCGCCGCGACGGGTGGGAACACCGGTCTTGGTCGGCTGACGGCCACCAACTTCTTCGGCAATCTGTTCTTTCTTCAGGGAATCCGTGTGCCGATCTTTGGCTCTGACGCGCCTCTATGGAGTCTTTCCTACGAGTTCTGGTACTACATCATGTTTCCGCTGTTGTTGATTGCAGCGGTATCCTCGAGACGGATTGGCTATCGGGCATTCTCAATCGCGGCGGCCATTGCGGTGGCGGTTTTCTGTGGAAAAGATATTTCCCTTTACTACCTGATCTGGCTGATGGGCGTGGCTGCCTTTCTTCTGCCTCGCAGTTTATCGCAGACTCTTGCCTACCGAATCACGCCTTGGGTTTGCCTGATTTTTGCCGGATTCAATTTATTGGTTGTGATAAAGCCATTTAACCTTGCGCTTTCAGATTTCTCGACAGCTATTTTCTTTTCGGTTGTGCTCTGGCTGATTCTGCATTATCGCCAGCCCGCTTCCCAGTCGCTCTATCGCAGCGCAGCTACGCACCTGTCGGCCATGTCGTATACGCTCTATACGGTGCATTATTCGATATTCGTGTTTATTAAAGCGTGGCTGGTACCCACATCCGCGCGTCCGTCAATGAGCCTGCATTCGATCGCGACCCTACTGGGCGTCTACGCCTTCACTTTTTGCGCAGCGTATCTGATCTATCGCTGTTTCGAGGCCAACACTGCGCATGTTCGGCGATTTGTTGCCAAGCGGTTAAGCATTGCCTGAGGCGACAAGAAAGGTCAGCGACGAACTGCACCAGGTATCCTCGTTCAAAGAAGCGCGAACTGGTTCGTGGTCTCCTCGCTCTTTGGCAATAAGTCGGCCTGCGGATGCAGAAACCCGCCGTCTTTGGGCTCGAGGCTAGTTCACCGTTGGCGGAAGCATCAGCGGCTTGCGCGGGCCTAGCTCTTCGCGGACCAGCGTGAGGCCGAGAATGCAGCGCTCAAAGCGGTCAGAGAGACGCGCAAAGAGCGGGGCTTCCTGCTCGTATTCAAAGAGATTGAACTGGCTGACGATGAAGTAACTCTCCTTACCGGCGTGGATGAGTTCGCCAAGCGAGGGCTGATGGCGACGCTCGCGCCGGTCCGAGGCTATGGCTTCCGGGTACATGCCGGCGACAAACAGAGCGTAGTCTCCGATGTGCTTGCGCAGCGCGCGCTCGGCGTCGAACGAAGGTGCGGTGCCGTTGACCGGATCGGAGGCTAGCATCATCTCGGTGAGCTCTTCAATGGGGTGGCCGACCTGGTCGCGCACCTGGTAAAGCTTGTCGGACTCGGAGAATTCGCAGAGCAGATGTGCGACGTAGGTGGTTACGCCTGGATCGTTGAGCCCCAGTTTGCCCTCGTAGCTGTTGCGGACGGCTTGCTGGAAGAACAGCTCGAGCGGATGCGACGGGACTGGATGAGACGGCGACGGTTGATTCGGAGCCTGCATACACACCTCCCAGAACTGCGCGCGGCAGCCAATGCTCTGTGGGCCTTGGCCGGTGCCTTAAGTGCGCGAAGCCGGGGATGCCAGCCAGTGCCTGCTTGTCTTGCTTTGACACTGAGCTTATCGGAAAAGTTGTGAATGCGATCAGGAATGAATCAAGTTTGTTAGCAGAAGGCAGAAGTGATTGCGAACGGAAGCGAAGGCTTGAAGCAGAAAAGGCAGCCACTCGGGCTGCCCTTTCTGCGTGCGAATGCGGCTCAGTCTAGACGGCTGCGGGCTGGCGCTGTTCGAGCTCGGCGAGACGATTGGCGAGCAAGGATTCAAGCTTGACGAGCGCGGCGGAGAAGCCTTCAATGCCTTCCTTCAGCTTGTCGGTAGCCATCCGGTCGGCGGCATGCATGGCGTCGAAGGTGGCCTTGTCAACGTCGATCTTGACGATGACCAGTTGCTTTGCCGCTTCAGGATCAAGCTTGCGGGGCAGGTCGCCCTGGGTGGATTCGAGCTCGGCAAGGAACTGCGGAGAGATGGTAAGCAGGTCGCTGCCGGCCAGCTCCTTGATCTCGCCAATGTTTCGGAAGCTGGCGCCCATGACCAGCGTCTTGTAGCCAAATTTCTTGTAATAGTTGTAGACCTTGGCGACGGACTGGACGCCGGGGTCATCGACGCCCTGGTAATCCTTGCCGGTGTCTTTCTTGTACCAATCGAGAATGCGGCCCACGAAGGGCGAGACGAGCGTGACGCCGGCGTCGGCTGCGGCAATGGCCTGGTGCAAACCGAAAAGCAAGGTCAGGTTGCAGTGGATGCCTTCCCGCTCCAGCACTTCAGCGGCGCGGATGCCTTCCCAGGTAGAGGCGATCTTAATGAGGATGCGGTCGCGGCCAATGCCTTCCTTGTCGTACTGCGCAATGATGGAGCGGGCCTGATCGAGAGTGGCCTTTGTGTCGTAGGACAGGCGGGCGTCCACTTCCGTGGAGACGCGTCCGGGAATGATGGCGAGAATCTTTTTGCCGAAGGCGATGGCCAGGCGCCGGAAGGCCAAATTGGCTACGTCCTTGTCGGTAGCGCTGTCGCCAAGCTCTTTGCGAGCATCTTTGAGAACGCCGTCCACAATGGGCTGGTACTGCGGCAGTTGCGCTGCGGCGGTAATGAGCGAGGGGTTGGTCGTGGCGTCCTGGGGGCGAAACTTTTCCATCGAATCGATGTCGCCGGTGTCGGCGACGACCACGGTATAGTTGCGCAACTGTTCGAGCAGATTCGGCATAATTTCCTCCTGGAAGTGCGACGCAAAGGTCGCCGTGAGACTGGAGCCGTTCGGGTTCAGTGTACAGCTATTTCAGATGCGAGAAGTGAACGTTGGGTGCAATTGGAGCATTTGCGGCGTCAGTCGGAGTCAGGTTGGAACGTATTTGTGAGCACGCCGAGGCCGGGAATGCTTATTTCGACTCGATCCCCAGCCTCGAGCGGCCCCACTCCGGCCGGAGTTCCAGTGAGGATAAGGTCGCCGGGTTCGAGGGTAATGGCGGCGGTTATGTAGCTGAGCAGCGCGGGGATGGAGAAGATGAAGTCCAGCGTTGACCCCTGCTGGCGGAGCTCGTCATTGACGCGGGTTTCGACGATAAGGCCCGCCTGGGGATCGACTTCATCGCTGACGATGGGCCCGACAGGGCAAAAGGTGTCAAAGCCCTTCGCGCGGGTCCATTGGGCGTCTTTTTTTTGCAGGTCGCGGGCGGTCACGTCGTTGGCGATTGTGTAACCGCGGATGGTGGAGCGCCAATTGGCCTCAGGAAGTAGCTTGGTAACGCGGCTACCAATGATGAGGGCCAGCTCGCCTTCAAAGTCAACGCGAGTCGAGGCGGCAGGCATACGCACAACGCCGCAAGGCTTGAGCAGCGACGATGGAGGTTTGAAGAAGAGCAGCGGCTCGGTGGGGATTTCATTGCCGAGTTCTTTGGCGTGATCGCGATAGTTGCGGCCGACGCAGATGATCTTGGACGGGGTGACCGGCGGCAGCAGATCGGCGACCGAGAGCGGCATGGGATCGAAGGCGAGCGATGCGAAATCGAGAGATGGCGCCGCAGATCGGCTATGGGCGAGGTGGAAGGCAAGATCTTCTTCCGGGGCATGAATGAGGTCTGTAATCCACAACTCGCCGTTACGATCTTCTACGGTGCCGTAGTGGGGCTGGTTATCGAGCAGGAAGCGGCAGTATTTCATGAGGAAAATCCTCTTGGAGCAGCGTGTGGAGCTATGGGTTGGGGGCGGTCTCTTCAGCTTCCGGCGAACGCTCGCTCTCATGGCCGAGCTGGTCAATAGCGGTGACGGCGTAGCGGTAGCTGTGGCCGGGCTGCACGTTGGGGTCGTGGAAGGCCGGCCCGATGACGGGTTGCGCGGGCGAGATGCGTTGCCAAGTATCGGCGGGCGCATCAGCTTCGCGACGGTAAACGGCGTAACCGGCCAGGTCAGGTTCGGTGATGGGAAGCCAGCTTAGATCGATGGACGGGCCGGTGGTGGAAGAGTCGGCGGTAGTGGCTACGGCGGCGAGCCCAGAGGGAACGGCTGGTGGGAAGGTGTCGATGGCATCGACGCGAATGGGGTCGGAGAGCGGACCGGCGAGTTCGACGGTCTGGCCGTCGATGGCGATGCGGTCGACGCGTTGGGCGCGGTACTCGTATGTGCGGCCAAAGTGGATGGTCTTGTCCAGAACTCGATTCGGCATCGGGCCAGACTCAGCGGGGGGTTCGACAAGTAGGCTCTGCTCGATTGGTTCCTTGGGCGGGGTCAACAATCCCTTTTGCGAACTGAGGTTGGTGGGTGCGGCATTGGGTCTGAGCAGCTTGCGATGTAGGCGAATGACGGTTTGCTGCGCTTGGGATTCGTCCGGTGTCCAATGAAGAACAACGCCGTCTTTCCGGAGCTGGGCGGAAAGACCGGCGACTGCAGCGGGCGCTTGACCTGCGAGGACGTGAGCAGCGTTGGACGGGCCAGCGGAACGGCCGTGAGGGCTGCTCAGCTCGACAAAGTAGGTGAGCGGGCGTGGCGTGCCGGCGGCTAGGTCGGGCGGCAACGTGTCAGTGAATGCAGCCCTGGCATTGGGAGCGAAAAATAGCTTGGTAGGGACGGGCAGACAGACGCCGGAGCCTTCCTTGCGGCAGATATGTACCGGCACATTGCCCTTGATGAGGAGCTTGTCTGTGTTCTTCCTGGGCATCGTCCAGGTGAGCGCGACTTGGTTGCCGGTGCGCACGGCTGCAAGATTAGTGACTGGATCAGGGAGTTTGAGCGAGGGTGGCAACGGCGCACCGGGAGTGCCGCAGCCCGTGAAAACCACTGCAGCTGCCACGGCCAGCGCAGCGAGCGCCGCACTCCCCCTCCGTCTTTCTATTGCTCTCATCGCATCTTCAGTCTAGAGCAGTTCTCCAATGCATGTGCCCTGTTTGGTTGCGTGCAAGGCGGCTTTTTCTTAAGGAAAAAGTCACTTATCATCCTGCCTTCGATGTACAGCAATTGGAGAACTGCTATAACGGAGCGGCGCCCATGCTATTCCACGCGAAGGGCCTGCATGGGATCGAGCCTGGCGGCGCGAGTTGCGGGAAACCACACGGCGACGAGGGCTACCGCCGAGAGAATGACCGGGACGGTGATGAAGACCACGGGGTCCCAGGATTTGACGCCGAACAGAAAGCTGGCGATGAGGCGCGTGAGGCCAAAGGCCGCCGCGATGCCCAGCGCCACGCCGATGAGAGCCAGCCTCATGCCGTGCCAGACCACAAGGTTGCGGATGGTCGAGCGGTCTGCGCCGAGGGCCATGCGGATGCCGATCTCCTGGGTCCGCTGCTGCACGGAGTAGGCCATGAGCCCGTAAATGCCGATGGCGGCCAGTACCAGCGCCAGTGCGCCGAAGATAGTGAGTAGCAGCATGTTGAAGCTGTCGCGCGCGGTGGAGCGGACGACCACTTCTTCCATGGGCCGCACGCGAGCAACGGGAAAACCGCCGCTCGCCTGGCGGAGCTGCTCGATGATCAGGGCTGTTTCTTGGCGTGGATCGCCGCGTGTGCGGATGGCCCAGGCAACCGGGCCAATGCGGGCGTTGAGAGCGGTCATGCCGTCCGTGACCTGAGCCTGGGGAACGATCATGAGCGGGAACGGGTCGCGATTGAGACCCTGATCGTGGACATCGGCGACGACGCCAATGATCAGCCGGGCGGGCTCTTCAAACTCTGGGCCGACGCCTTTGCCAATGACGATCTGCTGGCCGACGGGATCTTCCTTGGGCCAGAATTGCTTGGCCATGGCCCGATTGATCAGCACCACGCCAGGCGCGCCCGTGGAATCGGAATCCTTGAAGGCCCGGCCCTGCAGAATGGGGATTTTGAAGACGTCGAAATAGCCGGGCGAGGCGCTCATCCATCCCGCGCCGGTGCCCTGGCCCGGTTTTGCCGGCGGCCGGCCGACGATGGTGAAGGGCAGCCCAAAGCCCCCTTCGAGTGGGATGCAACAGGCGGAGGCGGATGCTTCAACGCCGGGAATGGCATTGAGACGTTCGCGGCCGGCGCGCACAAGTTGGGCCACGGCCGCGGTCTTCTGGTAACGGTCGCCGGTGAGGGACATTTCCATGGTGATCACATGACGGGGATCGAAACCGGGATTGACGGCGCGCAGTGCAATGAAGGAGCGGATGAGCAGCGCCGAGCCGACCAGCAGGACAAGCGCGAGCGAGACCTCGCTGATGACGAGCAGTGAGCGAGCCTTGCTTTGGCGGAAGCCCGTGCCGGAGCGGCTGCTGCTCTCCTTAAGCGTGGAGTTGAGGTCGGCGCGCGAGGCGCTGAGGGCAGGAAAGAGTCCGAAGACAATGCCTGTCAGCAGAGAGACCGCGAGTGTGAAGACGAGCACGCGCCAATCGATGCCGACTTGTGCGCCGTCTTCGCCGATGCGGGGCAGGCCGGCCGGGCTCACGGCCAGCAGCGCGCGCACGCCGATGAAGCCGAGGATCAGCCCAAGCACTCCTCCGGTTACCGAGAGCAGCACGCTTTCCGTAAGCAACTGGCGGACGATGCGGGCGCGTCCGGCGCCGAGTGCGGAGCGTATGGCGAACTCGCGCTTGCGGCCCGTGGCGCGGACCAGCAGAAGATTAGCAACGTTGGCGCAGGCGATGAGCAGGACCATGGCGACAGCGCCGAGCAGCACGAGCAGCGACTTGCGCACATCGCCGACGATGGTATCGCGCAGCGGCTCGACGGCAAACCCCTGCTGCTTATTCGACTCGGGGTAAGTACGGTGGAACTGGTCCGCAGCCAACTTCATTTGCGCGTTGGCCTGGTCCAGCGTGACGCCGGGCTTGAGCATGCCGGCAGCTAGAAAATAGTGTCCCTGATTGGTGCTGTTGGGCTCGAACTGAAAGGGCAGCCAGATGTCGGCTTCCGGATCGGACTGAAATTCTCTGCCCAGGACGCCGATGATGGTGTAAGGCTCGTTGCCCAGTGAGAGCGCCTGGCCGATGATTTTAGGATTGCCGCCGAACTTGCGCTGCCACAGTCCGTAGCTGAGTACCACCACCTTGCCGCCGTTGGGCAGGTCTTCCTGCAGCGTGAAGGTGCGGCCCAGCAGGATTGGCGCGCCGAAAAGCCGGAAATAGCCCTCTGTCACGTGGAGGCCGTGGACCTGCTCCGGGCGATCGCCGGTAATGTTGAAGCCGGGACCGCCGAAGTCGTAGGCGGCTACCTCCTGGAACACGTTGGTTTGGTGCTGCCAGATGTGAAACTTGGGGATGGACGCGCTTGGCCCGCGGCCATCGGGTGAAACGTTGAGAAACTGAACCAGCCGATCGGCATTGGGATAGGAAAGCGGCTTGAGCAGGACGGCGTTTACCACGGTGAAGATGGCGGTGTTGGCGCCGATGCCCAGGGCGAGTGCGGCAACCGCGGCTATGGTGAAGCCGGGGTTTTTGATGAACATGTGCAGGGAGTGCTTGATGTCATTCCAGAGATTGGCCATCGGTTTCCTTAGCTCGCGGATGTACGCATAAATTTACGCAGGGAATAGTCTAAACGTTCCCGTTTGGTCTTCGAGCAGTGGCGGGCGGTACAATTCTGACGAATCCATATTGAAAAAGTTACTCCCCTTGGATTGAGTTTTTCTGGATCGAGTTCGCATACACCTAACCCAGTCGTCGAAAGGAAGTCAGATCCGTGTTGATTTTTGCCGCCATACTGGCCATTTTTGTCTACGGAATGATTGCCGCCATGCTGGGCACCATTCTGCCTGATCTTTCCAATCGATTCCGGCTGACCCCGACGCAGAATGGGATCATAGCATTCTCGCAGGCGCTGGGGTTGATCATCGCCTCGCTTGCCGTGGGCCCGCTGCTGGACAACCAGGGCGATAAGATAGGCCTCGTCCTTGGCTTGGCGTTCATTGCTGTTGCGCTGTTCTCGCTGCCGCGGTCATCGGGTTTCCGCAGCATTGTTTTCCTTCTCTTTCTGCTTGGGGTCGGCGGTGGAATCGTCGTCACCGGCGCCAATGCGCTGGTGAGCGGCGTCAGCGAGGACCATCGCGCCATTGCGCTCAACCTCGTCAACCTCTTCTTTGGCCTGGGCGGGCTCACCACCCCATTTATTTCCGCGAATGTCTTCAAAAAGAATTGGGTTCGTCTCTGCTATACCGTCGCATCGCTTACCGTAGTTGCGCTCGTGATTCAGGCCGTCACTAAAATGCCGGCACCGTCTGGAGCTGCCAGCTTTGTGCTGGCCGATGCGGGCTCTGTCCTCGGCCGTCCTTTGCTCTTCCTGCTCGGGTTTTTCCTGTTTCTCTACATATCCTGCGAAGTGGGCGTCTGGAACTGGCTGCCTCGCCACCTCATCGCACAAGGCATTCCGGAATCTCGCGCGCTGAATATTCTTTCGCTGGGATTCGCTCTCGGGCTGCTGATTGGCCGTGTCGGCGTATCTCCCATTCTCATCCACGTGCCCGCGGTGACCGTTACGCTGGCCGCATCCATTGCCATGGCGGTAACTACGTTCCTCATGCTCCGGACCAGCAATCCAACCGTTGCCGCCGCGCTGGTGTTCATCGCCGGCCTCTCCATGGCTCCGGTATTTCCCACTACCCTAGCCATGGTGGGCAATGCATTTCCACGCATGAGCGGCACCGCAATTGGCTTCGTCATCACCTGCGGCTGGGCAGGCCTGGCAGTGAGCTCGCGGCTCATCGGGGCCATCGCCGGCGACGACCCGGCGCGGCTAAAGAGAGCCCTGCTGCTCATTCCTGGAGCGGCCGTGTTGATGATTGGAGTGAACCTGGCCATTTGGTCAGCGCTGCGGTAAAGCCAATGGGGCCTGCCTGGGCTGGCGCGATATGCCACCGGTCTTGCCTGCGCAGGCGGTCAACGGGCCCATCATGGCTAGGTTTGGCGTCAGAGTTTGCGCAGCCGGGCGCAAGCGTCGTCCAAGTCTTCGTCCTTTTTGGCGAAGCAGAAGCGCAATAGATTTTCACCACGGCCTTGGCGGAAGAAAGCTGAGCCGGCTACTGAAGCTACGCCGGCAAATGCCAATAAGTAACGGGCTTTTTCGGCCGCGGTTTGGCCTTTGAGTCTGGTAGCGTCGGCCAGCACGTAGTAAGCGCCGGCGGGAGTGGTCGTAGGCGTCAGTCCGGAATCGGTAAGTGCGGACAACATGCGAGTGCGCTTGTCCTGATGAGACGAAGCTAACTCGCTGTAGAAGCTTGGTGGCAACTGCTCCAGGCCGGCGGCGGCTCCGTGCTGCAAGGCAGAGGGTGCGCATACATAAGTCAGGTCGTGGAAGTAACTCATCGCGCCCATCCACTTGCGGTCGGCAGTGACATAGCCCAGACGCCAGCCGGTGATGCTAAATGTTTTGGAGAAGCCGGAGATCACAATGGTCCGCTCCCTCATGCCGGGGAGCGCGGCGGCGGAGATGTGGCGCGCGCCGTCGTAGACGAAGTACTCGTAAATCTCATCGGTGATCAGGAAGAGATCGTGGTCCAGGCAAGCCTGGGCGATGGCTTGAAGCTCGGCGAGCGAGAAAACCTTGCCACTGGGGTTGGAGGGCGTGTTGAGGACAATCGCGCGGGTACGCGGGGTAATAGCGGCGTGCAGGGCATCGGTATCGAGAGCCCAGTCGGGCGCGGCGAGAGGCACGAGGACGGGGTCGACGCGCAGCGACTTGAGCGTGAATGTGTGATAGCCGTAGAAGGGCTCAAAGAGCAAGACTTCATCGCCGGGGTTGAGCAGAGCCATGGCCGCCGCGTGAAACCCGCCTGTGGCTCCAGAGGCGACCAGGACCTCAGACTCAGGGTCATAGGCCAGGGCGTAATCTCTTTTTTGCTTCGCAGAAATGGCATTGCGCAGGCGGGCGATGCCGTCGAGACGGGTATAGATGTTGTGGCCTGCCTGGATGGCCTGGATCGCGGCTTCCTCGACGACCGCCGGAACGGGAGTGTCGCAGACGCCCTGCGCCAGATTGATGCCGCCGATGCGGTCGCATTCAGCGGTCATGGCACGGATTTCGGACTGGACGGTCGAAGGGGCGAGCTGGCTGAGGGATAGACGGGATACTGGAACGGCGCTCGGCATAGGGAAGTTCCTTATGGATTTATCTTACATTTCAAGTGTTGGCATTTCGAGTGATTGGTGTTCGAGTGACTCGCATATTTCAGCGATTGATGCAGAGCGGTGTCCGCGGAGTTGGCGATAGGAGCTAGGGGCAGTCGCACTGGAGCGACCACAGGCGCAGAGATAGGGCTGAAGCGTAGAATCCGTGTTTTATATGTGAGCTTTCGATCGTTGTGAGTGTCGTCGAGTTGGCGACGGATTCGCTGGGGCGGAAAGGGAAGGGATCGTAGTCGAAAGGAGCCAACGCGATGGTTGTGAAGAAGACGAGTCCGGAAATTGGCAACGCAGCGGTGGAAGCATACCTGGCCCAGGTGCCGGAGCCGGCGCGGACCACCCTCAAGAAGGTACGGGCGATGATCCGGGCCGCCGCGCCCAAGGAAGCGACCGAGGCAATCAGCTACAGAATTCCGTCGTTCCACTACAAGGGAATGTTGGTATGGTATGCCGCGTTCAAGAACCATTGCAGTTTATTCCCTATGGATGGCGCGTTGTTCGAGGAGTTCGGGGACGTGCTGAAGAAGTACAAGACGTCGAAGGGAACAATTCAGTTTCCGGTAGATGAGCCATTGCTCAAGGCGCTGGTGACGAAGATCGTGAAGGCGCGCGTGGCGAAGAACAAGGCGAAGGGAAGGCCCTGACCAGAATTCCTGATCAAGATTCGCGCTGTACTGGATTGCTCAGCGCGGGGCGGTTGCCGGGTGGGACACTCCAGTTGCAAGGTCGCGATCCATCGAGTTTTCAGATGTGCGCGCTCCTGCGATGCGCAGGTCGCGACAAACGACCCGGGAAGAAGGAGATTTGCCATGGGACTGATCATTTTGATTGTGATTCTGCTGCTGGTTTTTGGCGGAGGCGGCGGATACTACGGTTACAACCGGTGGGGCTATGCCGGCGGCGGAGGCATAGGCGTAGGCACCATTTTGTTGATCCTGGTGTTGTGCTGGCTGCTGGGCCTCTTCCACTAGAAAGTAATGCTGGACTCGGATTCACGCCGCTGCGTCGCCATGTTGCATCGAGCCCCTTTTGCCCTGTTCAGGTCTGGCTCCGGGGCAACCAGAGCGGCGTGATTCCGCATAGATGGACCAAATGACCCTCGGACTTATAGATATGTTGATTGACCCTTGTTAGCTTCGGATCAAGTTTAGCTCCGGGTTAAGCATTGAGATATTGGGTTGCGGCCCAACTTCTATCTCGAAGTTCCTTTCAGGTATTTCGTTCACTATGCGGGCTCATTGAAGCATCGACAATTCCCAACGGCGCAGAGCTTCTGGACGGATTATGATCGAGGGGTTCTGGTTATGGGTTACAAAATTGCCGAGTTTTGGAGCGATGCATGAGGAAGTGGGCGGCGTTGGCGCTGATGGCGCTGTGTGCGGTGGGAGCCGGATTTGGGCAAACGGCAGGCGGCGCGAGGCAGGCTTGCGCGCAGATCGGCAAATTGAACTTGGCGCGGACCGAGATTGCGCAAGCGGCGGTTGTGGAGGCAGGCGTGCTCGATCTCGGGCAGAAGCATCCCGATGCCATCTTCAAGAAGCTGCCCGCATTTTGCCGGGTGGTGGCGATCGTGAGACCGACAGCGGACTCGAATATCAAGGTCGAGATCTGGCTGCCGCTTGCCGGATGGAACGGGAAGTTTATCGGGCAAGGCAACGGCGGGTTTGCCGGGTCGATTGACTACCGCGGTCTGGCGGCTGCGGTGCTCAGCGGGTTTTCAAGCGGCGGAACCGACACCGGACATACGGGTGGCGGCACGGACTCAGACTGGGCGCTGGGGCATCCAGAGAAGGTAATCGACTTCGGCTGGCGCGGCGTTCACTCCATGACGGGGTTGAGCAAGACGGTAGTGCAGGCGTTCTATTCGAGTACTGCGCAACATAATTACTTCACCAGTTGTTCCGACGGCGGACGCGAGGCGCTGATGGAGGCGCAGCGGTTTCCCGGCGACTACGACGGCATTCTGGCCGGTGCTCCGGCATACAACTGGACGAGCCTGATCAGCCGCGCGGCGCAGATGACGCAGCAGTTGCTGGCGCGGCCCGAGAGTTATCTTCCCGCGAGCAAGGTTCCCGCGATCTACAAAGCAGTTCTGGCGTCCTGTCACAAGGATGAGCCGGGCGAGTTTCTGGCCGATCCGCGAAGCTGCCATTTTTCGCCAGACACGCTCGTGTGTAAAGGCGCGGAGACAGATGCGTGCCTGACCCAGGCGCAGGCTAACAGCGTGAAGGCGCTCTATGCAAGTTCGTATCTGACGGATGGCACGCTCGTCTACCATGGCCTCTTGCCCGGTGCGGAACTGGGCGACAACGGATGGCAGGGTTGGATTACCGGCAGCGCCCCGCGCAAGAGCGCGGGCACGGCTTATACGGAAGGCTATTTTCGCAACCTGGTTTATTCCAATCCAAACTGGGATTTGAACAGCTTCAACCTGGATCGCGATCTGAAGGTGGCCCAGGCAAAGACCGCGGCCGCGCTCGATGCGGTCAATCCGGATCTGACGGCCTTCCGGGCGCGAGGCGGGAAGCTGATTCTTTATCACGGATGGGATGATGCGGCAATTTCGCCTCTGGCTACGATCGATTACTTCAACAGCGTGGAGCAGAAGGTTGGGCAGCAGGAGACGGATGGATTTGTCCGGCTGTTTCTTGTGCCGGGTATGCAGCACTGCGGTGGCGGGCCGGGGCCGGCGGATTTCGGCCAGTTTGGTCCCACGTTCAAGCCGCTACTCGACGACACGGAGCACAATATTACGACTGCGCTCGAGGAGTGGGTGGAAAAGGGACGGGTCCCGGAACAAGTGATTGCACGCGGCAATACGAATACCACCGGAGCCGGCAAAGGCGTCTCGTTTACGGAGCCGATTTGCGCTTATCCCAAAGCGGCTGTGTACAAGGGGAGTGGCGACCGGAAGGACGCGGCGAGCTATGCCTGCGTGGCGAAGTAGGCGCGGGCAGTTGACGGCGCGAAGTCCGCGTTTTCTCTGATTTCGCGTTCAGTTCCCGCCGTCAAGCAGACGGCTGCAGTTCAAGCGAGGGCGTCCTGGCGAGCGTAGGCTTGCCAGTGGGTGGGAGTATCGACCGGGCCGCGGAAGCCGACGTAGCCGTCAGGGCGGACGATGAGTAGTTTTTCTTCGGTTCCCAGCAGACGGCGGCCCTCGTTGTCGAGCGCATGGGCGGGCACTGGAACAACCTCAGCGTGCGGCAGAGCGGCGCGCAAAGCCGCGATTTTAGCGCCTGAGTCTGTCGTCGTAGACGAGAGAACAAAAGCCAGATGCGAGGCGCTGGTCCAGTTGCGCAGTAGCGTGCTGGGGCCGTCGCTGGTTTCGAAGGATAGATCGGGGAGCCGATCGCCTGCTCTCAGGTTGCCGTCTCCGCCGTGATCGGCGACGATGGACGACGAGCGGTATTCGATGGCTGTTTCGGAAACAAATCCGAGCATGGCTTTCTGGACGGGCTGGAGCTTCGAGACGATGGGAAGCAAATTGTCGCGGATGGCTTCGATGATTGGGTTGGGTGCGGTGGCCAACTTCAATCCGCGCTCGGTGAAACGGAGCAACGCCCTGCCCACGGCGGCGCGTTCTTCCTCATAGCTGTTCAGCAAAGCGTCGCTCGCGCCGCGGGCCACGGCGGCCAGTTTCCAGGCTAGATTGGCAACGTCCTGGATGCCGGTGTTCATTCCCTGCCCGCCGACAGGGGAGTGAATGTGAGATGCATCTCCGGCAAGGAAGACGCTGCCGGCGCGATAGTGGCGCGCCTGAAGATCGTGGACGCGAAAGGGCGTCATCCAGTCAGAGGACCGGACGCGAACATTGACGCCGGCGTTGTCGATGGCATCCTGAAAGTCCTTGAGGGTAAGGTCGCGGTGCAGTTCCTCGTCCTGTCGGGAGTGAATGGCAACGATGAGGCGGACAAGCTTGTTGGGTAACCGAGCCATGAAAACGACATCGCCGTGGTGCAAATGCACAGAGAGCTCATCGCCCGGCACGTCGGGGCCGTCCAGTTCCAGGTCGCCGAGGAAAAATGAGAGAGCGACGCCTCCGCCCTCGAAAGGGATGTCTAACTTGGAGCGGACGGCACTGTGCGCTCCGTCGCACCCGATAACCCATTCCGGATTGAGCTGCTCTTGCTTGCCGCTGGAGTGGCGGAGGACGGCGGAGACCAGACCCTCGGGTTGGGCGAGTGAAAGAAGCTCAGTACCGCGCTCCGTCGTGACGCCCAGCGACTCCATACACTGATTGAGGATTTTCTCGGTCTCGCTTTGCGGCAGCATGAGGGCGTACGGATAGCGGCTGGGGATGTCCTCAAGGCTAAAGGATAGAATCCTCTCGCCTTCGCTCCACAGATGGGCTTTGGTGATTTTGTGGCCGCGATCAACAGCGGCTGAGGCGATTCCGTAGCGCTGAAATTGCTCGAGCGTTCTGGCCTGGACGACGAGAGCCTGGGAATGCTGCGCCATCTGCGAAGACTTGTCCACGATGCGGACGTTCATGCCGGCTCGCTTGAGCTCGATGGCCGCCGTCATGCCGGTGGGTCCGGCGCCGGCGACGAGAACCAGAGGCGTGGTCATTCGCTTCTCCCTTCAGAATGTGTCTGTTTGGATTCGATGCGGATCATGGAACTAGGCGGAGGTTTTAGTCGAACAGAGCAAAGGCTTGCTCGATGCGTGCGGGCAGCGCATGCACATCGTCGGCGAGCGAGGGGCTGATTTCCAGAACCGCGGTGGGCGGCGTGGCAAGAGCTTTGAGGGCAGTAATGGCAGCGGGCCAGTCGATTGTGCCGTCACCGGGCCACAGATGCTCGTCTTTCACTGCGTGGTTGTCGTGTATGTGGATTGTGGCAATGCGGCTGCCCAGGGTGGCGATGGCCTCGGTGACGCCCACAGTGATGTGGGCATGGCCGAGGTCAAGACAGATGCCGACGTTGGGTAAGTGCCCGAGTTCAAGGATGGTCACGAGGTGTTCCGGGGTGGTGGGCTCGCTGACGAGGTTTTCTACCAGCAGGCGCACGCCGAGGGGATGAGCGAAAGCGCCGAGATGCTCAAGGGCGGTAACGGCGTATTCGATGGAGCGCTGCGACCAGCCGTCTTCACGCTCTCCTAGATGAAGCACGAGATTGGTGAAGGGGATCAGCTCGGCGGATTCGAGGGCCCGCTTGATCTCGTCCATGGCGTCGATGCGGCGGGCTTTCTCAGGGTGCAACACATTCACGGCGGGTGCGCCGGCGCGGCCCATCTCGCGGTCAGGGAAGAGAGGTGCATACATGGAGAACGGCTGCAGCGAGTTGGAGCGGAACCAGGAGCCAAGCTCGGCCACGTGTTCGCGGCTGGAGTAGTCGAAATGCTGGCGGGCGGCAAAGATTTCAACAGCCTGCGCACCGGACCGGGCAGCCAGTTCCAGCAGGCCGGGGTGCAGGCGCTGGTTGAGAAACAGGTGCGTGGACAGGGCTCGCAGCATCGTGAATGGATCCCCCGCATCCGCCAAGCCTGGAAGGCAAGTGGGACGCTACTCTGATTGTCTCATTTTTTGAACAGGTTACGGCAGACGGGTGTTGCGGCAGATGGTGCGGGAGGCAGAGTCTGGGACAGGCCAGAGGCTCTGGTGCCGAATTGGGCGGGTTCGGGAAACGATTGAGATCGCGGCCCTTGTCTCAATAACCGGCGGCTTTGCCGTAATGGCTGCGGTGGTCTTGTCCGCCGGAGAGCTCGCCGGTTTTGGGGTCGACCGCGATGCATTCGCCATTGGACCAGTGGTGCGTGGAGATGTCGAGCGTGTAGCCCATTTTGCGCAGGGAAGCTAGTGTAGTGGGGTCGAAGCCGGGCTCGAGAGAGAGCGTGTCGGGCAGATACTGGTGGTGAAAACGGGGCGCGTCGACGGCCTGCTGGATATTGAGGCCGCCCTCGGCCGCGGAAAGAAAGATATTGGCCACGGTGGTGATAATGCGGGCCCCGCCAGGCGAGCCGAGAACATAGCGCAGCTTGCCGTCTTCAAGGACGATCGTGGGGGTCATGCAGCTCAAGGGCCGTTTGCCGGGAGCGATGGCATTGGCTGGGCCCTGGATGAGGCCATACATATTGGGGACGCCCATTTTAGAGGCGAAGTCGTCCATCTCGTCGTTGAGCAGGAAGCCGAGCGAGCCCGCAGTGACGTGGGAACCGAATCCATTGTTGAGGGTGGTGGTGACGGAGACGGCGTTGCCTTCTGCATCGACAACTGAAAAGTGGGTGGTGTCCTGCGATTCGATGCGGCGTTGACCGGCGGTTTTGGGCGGCGGCGGCAAGAATCCGGCTGGACGGACAAGGCTGGCACTGGGCGTCGCCATCGCAGGGTCGATGGTAGCGCGCCATGCATTCGCATAAGGCATGGCGGTGAGCGCGGCCGTGGGGATGGTGTTGTAATCCGGGTCGCCGAGATAATCGGTGCGGTCCATGTAGGCGCGGCGATAGGCTTCAGTGATCAGGTGCATGGATTCAGGCGTGCGGTCGCCGAGTTTGGCCAGATCGTAACCGGCGAGAATATTGAGAGCGCTCACCAGAACGATTCCGCCGGAAGATGGCGGCGGGGCGCTGAGAATGGTGTAGTTGTGGAAACTGCCGGTCACCGGCGCGCGCTCGACGACGCTGTATTGGGCCAGATCGTTGAGGGTTATGAGTGCCCCGCCTTTGTGCAGCGCACCAACCAGTTTGTGGGCAATTTTGCCGTGATAAAAGTCGTCGGGATTGGCGGCAATACGCGTGAGAGTACGGGCCAGTTCGGGCTGGCGGAAGGTTTCGCCCTCCCTATATAGATTGCCGTCGCGTTGGAAGATGCGTCTGGAGTCGGGAAACTTGGCGAGGTCTGGATCGGTGAGCGCGCCGGCTTCCTCGGCGGTGAGGACGAAGCCTTCCGATGCAAGCTTGATGGCCGGGGCCATGACGCGCGTCAGGCCGAGCTTACCGTATTTGCGCTCCGCGTAAACCATGCCAGCCACGGAGCCGGGCGTGGCGATGGAGCGATAACCGAGCACACTGGACTGGAGGCTGGATGCTGGGATGACGTTCCCCTGTGCATCCTGGTACATGGTTTCCGTGGCGGCGAGTGGGGCTTTCTCGCGGTAGTCGATGAAGGTGGTGTGGCCATCGTGGGTGCGCAGCAGCATAAAGCCGCCGCCGCCCAGATTGCCGGCCGCGGGATGCACAACGGCGAGAGCAAAGCCGGTGGCCACGGCGGCGTCCACGGCGTTGCCGCCGGCGCGCAGCACTTCAAGGCCGGCGTCAGAGGCCAGGTGATGAATGCTGACGACCATGCCGTGCTGGGCACGGACCGGCTGCTCACCCATATACGGGATGACGCCGTTCGCCGCCTGCTGTGCGGTGACGGAGAGAGCTGAAAGGCAGAGCGCGGCTGCGGTAAAGATAGTCATGATGCGGAGCGAAAACCGGCGGGTCATATTGTTTGAAAGGATAACGCGAATTAGCGGGGGAATGTTCTTTCTGAATTTGTGAACTGGGCTTTAATCCGGGCAGTGAGATCGGAGCGGATGATGACACCTTGACGGTCTACAACAGATAGTGTAGATAATCATAGTATGGGTAAACCAAGCGATCTCGTCCAGGGAACTCTCGATCTTTTGATTCTGAAAACCCTCTCCGTCGAGGCCCGCCACGGCTGGGCCATTGCCAAGCGCATCCAGCAGATCTCAGGCGAAGTGTTGCAGGTGCAGCAGGGTTCGCTCTATCCGGCGCTGCACCGGCTGGAGCAGCAGGGCTGGATCAAAGCCAAATGGGCAGAGAGCGAAACAGGGCGGCAAGCGAAGTTCTATTCGCTCACCGCTGCCGGCCGCAAGCAACTGGAGTCGGAGACGACCAACTGGGCTCGGCTTTCCGAGGCCATCAACCTCGTGGTGCAGGAGGCCTGACTCATGCGCTGGATGGACAAACTTCTTATGCGCTCGAAGATGCTGCTTGGCCGCGATCGCGCCGGCAGGCAATTGAGCGAAGAGCTCGAATTCCACCTGGAGCAGCAGACGGCCGAGAACGTTGCCGCCGGAATGAGCCGCGAAGAGGCTCGTCGCGCCGCGCTGCGCAGCTTCGGCAACCCGGCGACGCTGCGTGACCAGGCGCGCGATACGTGGAGCTGGCAGGGTCTTGAATTGCTGCTGTCGGATATTCGTTTCGGCATCCGCACTCTGGTTCGCACTCCCGGCTTTTCCCTGCTCGCCATTCTGGTGATGGGTTTGGGCATTGGAGCCAACGTTGCGCTCTTTACCGTGGTGCGCTCGGTGTTGCTGAAGCCGCTGCCGTTTAAAGATCAGGGCCGGCTGGTCAGACTTTATGAGGCCAACACAAAGGGTTTCCAGGACAACATCGTAGCCGGTGGCACGTTCGCTTCCTGGCAGACGCAGGCGCACAGCTTTGAAGGAATGGCCATTAAAAAGGCGGTGGACTACAACCTCTCCGGTGCGGCCGGCCAACTGCCGGAACTGGCGCATGCGCAGCAGGCATCGTGGAATATGTTTCCCGTGCTCGGCGTGGAAGCAGCCGTTGGAAGAGTCTTTCTTCCCAGCGACGACCGGCGCGACGCCAATGCAACGGTCGTGCTCACCTGGGGCCTCTGGAAGCGGCGTTACGGGGGCGACCCGGACCTGATCGGCAAGACGATTCTGCTGGACGCGCGGCCGTTTACGGTGATTGGAGTTCTTCCCGCGTGGTTCAATTATCCCGACAGCCAAGTGCAGTTGTGGACGCCCATTTATCACGAACGGTCTCCGGAAGTGATGAACATGCACACAGCTCACAATCTGGACGCGGTGGCGCGGCTCAAGCCCGGCGTTTCCATCGATCAAGCGACGGCGGAGCTGAACACGATTCAACGGCAGATACGGAGGCAGTTTCCGGATGGGCCGGTGAACGACGCAGCCAACATTCGGCCGATCCTGGACGCAGAGGTTTTCCGGCTCAAAACCGGGCTCTACGCCATGTTTGCGGCAACAGGATGTTTACTGCTCATCGCCTGCCTGAATATCGCCAATCTGCTTGTGGCGCGCGCGGCAACACGGCGCAAAGAGACGGCGGTGCGCACCGCGCTGGGCGGCAGCCGGGCGCGCCTTATTCGCGGACAGGTCATTGAAAGCATCGTCCTGTCTGTCGTTGGAGGCGCGATTGGCTTGGCGCTTGCTGAGGCCGCTCTGCTGTGGCTGGTTCATGCGCGGCAAGATATTCCCCGCGCGGATTCCATTCATATCGACACCATGGTCGTCCTGTTCACAATGGGCGTAATGCTGGTGTGCGGCCTGGTTGCCGGCTTGATCCCCGCGCTCTCGTCGAACGACAAACATATCCTCAGAATCCTGCATGAGTCGTCGCGGAGCTACAGTGGCGGCCAGGGCGGAGTCCGTTTGCGGCGCGTGCTGCTGGGACTGCAGGTGGGCCTGACAGTGGTGCTGCTGATCTCCGCGGGGCTGCTGCTCAAAACTTATACGCGGCTCCGTTCCGTTGATATTGGCTGTGCAACCCATGACGTGCTGACCATGGAGATTGATCTCCCCAAAGGCAGTTACGACTCACCGGCGAAGATCGTTACTTTTTATGAGCAACTGGCCGAGAGAGTCCGGCAGTTGCCGGGTGTTCAAGCGGCTGCCGTGAGCACCGAGCTGCCCGGCCAGGGCCACATACGAGACGACGTTTTTACTATCCGCGAACACCCTCCATTGCCCAAAGGCCAGGTGCTTGACGCGTCCACCGTTTTTGTCGATCCCGGCTACTTCAGCGCCATGCGGATACTGCTGCTCGAAGGGCGCTTCCTGCGGCCCGACGAACGGCTGGACCACAGCGGCGCGGTGATCGTCAATCAGGCGTTTGTCCGGCAGTTTCTCAATGGAGAGAACGCTCTTGGCAAGCATGTCAAGCTGGACATGGTTGACGTGGCGGGAGCCGATACTGGCCTGCAGATTGTGGGCGTCGTGGCTGACACATTGGAAACTGTCTCCAGCACTCCTTACCCCACGATCTACTATCCGTTCTACGCGGGCTCGGAACGCTCCGGAATGCTCGTGGTGCGCACCAGGCAGGCGCCATCCGGCCTGGCGCTTCCGGTTCAGCGAGCCATTGCACAGATCGATCCCAGCCTAGCCGTAGCCAACGTACTGACCATGGATCAGATCCTGGGTCAGTCCACCATCAATGCCAGCTTCGACGCCACGCTGCTGTTCGCTTTTGCGGTCATCTCGCTGGTGCTGGCGGCTGTGGGCTTATTCGGAGTCCTGTCGTACATCGTCGCCCAGCGCACGCCGGAAATTGGCATTCGCATCGCGCTGGGCGCGCAGCGTCCGCAAGTGATGCGGCTCATGCTGAGCGACGGCCTGCGCCCGGCAATCTTCGGATTGGTGCTTGGGCTGATTGCCAGCACGGGCGCGGCGCAGCTCATCCAGTCCATGCTCTACGGTACGCCAGCACTGGACCCCGCGGTTTATGCTCTCGTCAGCACGACTCTGCTGTTTACCGCGATCGCGGCATGTGCCGTTCCGGCATGGCGCGCCTCCCGGCTTGACCCCATGACTGCTCTGCGCATGGATTAGCTGTTTCCGCGGCACGGTCACCATTTCAAACGGGTCGCCTAATCGCCGCGCAGCACGCCCATGGGCTCTACTTGTGAGGCGCGGCGCGAGGGGATGACGGCGGCAATGATGGCGATGGCTAAGACGCCCAGGATAGCGATGGCGTAGGAAACGGGATCGAAGGCCGGGAGTTTACCGAGCAGATTACCGACTACGCGTAGCAAGCCGAAGCTAAGCGCTACGCCGGCTGCGATGCCCAGGGCCGCGACTGCGATTCCATGCGACAAGGTCATGGTGACGATCTGGCTGCGCTGGGCTCCGAGCGCGAAGCGAAGGGCAAACTCAAAGCGGCGCTGCGCCACCGTGTATGCGGTCACGCCGTACATGCCGACAGCGGCCAGCAGAATAGCGACGGCCGCGAACGAGCCGAAGAGCAGAGTGCGGAAACGCTGCGCGCGGGAAGATTCTCCGATGGCTTCATGCATGGTGGTGGAGCTGACGGCGACCTGCGGGTAATTGCGCTTGAGCAAGGGTTCGAGCGTCGTGGCCATGGTGGCTGCGTCCATGGCTGTGCGGACAACGATCTGCATATCGGCGGCGCGGAAGGTGTGCTGCGCTACCGGCACGTAGATAGTCTGCCCCATAGGCGACGCTGGGGAACTCTGGCGGACATTGCCGACGACGCCAACAATCGTCCACCAACTGGATTTTGCGTCGTAGCCGCACATAATCTGCTGGCCGATGGGGTTTTGCCCAGGAAAGACCTGTTGCGCCAGCTCGCGGCTGATAACAAGCACCGGCGCGGTGTTTTCGGTGTCCTGATCGGAGATCATGCGGCCCTGGAGCAGGGGAATGCCCATCGTCTGAAAATAAGTTGGCGTGATGGGCTGAATGTCCGCATCCGGCAGCGGTACTACGCCGGGCTTGAACTCCATGCGGCCGCGCACGGCGAACCCCACGTCCGCGCTGCCGGCACCCATGGGGACACCTTGAACGGCGGCGACGCTCGTTACGCCGGGGACCTTGGCGATGGAATCGAGCATTGCGTGCAGAGTGATGAGCGAGGCCGGCGAAGACTCAAAGCTCGCCTGTGTTTGAGGCATTGCTGCGTGGGTATCCATCACGAGCAGATTGTCGGGCACGAAGCCAAGATCCTGGCGAGACTGGGAGATCATCTGGCGTGCCAGAAGCACCGAAGCCACGCTGAGAGCGAGCGTGAGAGCCACTTCGCCCACGATGAGGGCGTCGCGCAGCCGGCGCGATTTGCGGCTTTCGCTGCTGCTCGCTTGCTCCTGCTTGAGGACACCGGCGGGACTGACGGTCACGGAGCGCCATGCGGGGAGCAGAGCTGTGATGAGCATGGTGGCCACGCTCATCAGGAAAGAAAACAGAAGAACGTCCCAATTGAGGCGCACATCGGCGAGTCGCGGAATCTGATCGTGGGCCATGACGGTAAGCAGATGCAGTGCCGGCTGGGCGATGACGAGCGCGAGCGCGCAGCCGGCGGTGGCCAGGACCAGCGACTCCAGGAGGGCGCGGCGTGCGATTGCCGTGCGCGTAGCGCCCAGCGCGGTGCGAATGGTTGCGTCGCGGCGCATCCGGGTGGAGCGCACAAGTTGCAGATGGCCGATATTGGCGCAGACGATGAGCAGCACCACGATGACCGAACCCATGAGCAGGCGCAACGTGGGACGAATGGGGCCGACGATTTCATCCTGGAGAGAAACGGCTTCAAGAGCTTTAAGGCGGTCGTCGGGATACGCGGCCTGGAGTTGGCGCGAGAGCGTGGCCATCTCGGCATTCAACGCGGCGGCGGTGACGCCGGGCCTGGCGCGGACGACGGCGCGCTGGTTATAGGCGGTGCGGCTGGCGATTTCAGGACGCGGCGGCTGCTCGATCCAGACGGCGGTTTTGCCGGGGAAGGAGAATCCGGTTGGAAGTACGCCGACAATGGTGCGGGTGCGGCCGTCGTAATCGAGAGCGCGGCCGATGGCGGCTTGCGCAGAGCCGAAATGCTGCTCGGCGAAGGAATTTGCGACCAAGACTTCGGAGTTGTCTGGGCCGCCGTCCGAGTCGTCGCGGAACAGGCGCCCTGCAACCGGCTCGACGCCCATCACACTGCCGAAGCGGGAGCTGACGCCGGCCATGTTGAGATAGAGCGACTGCCCGTTCAACAGCACGCCGTCCTCGCCGGCGGCATAGTAGGCGGCGGACTCGATGGAGCGAACGTGATTGGCTACGTCCACGTAGTCATCGCCGCCAAGCCTGGGGATGGAACGGCCTTTCTGAAGGAAGCGCGTGTCGATGGAGTAGATGCGGCTGGCTTCGTGGTAGCCGAGGGGACGCAGGAGAACGCAATCCACGATGGTGAAGATGGCCGCATTGAGGCCGATGCCGACGGCCAGGGTAAGCACCACAGCCGCGGTGAACGAGCCGGAGCGGCGAAGCTGCCGCAATGCGTAACGCAGGTCCTGCATCCAGAGTGCGACCATGGGCTTTTCTCCAGTTCTGGCTTTTGTCCCGGTTTGCGGAAGAGAACAACGACTTTCTGGATTCAGGGTAGCAATCGGGCTTCCACTGCGTCTCAGGCTTGAAGCCTTGATGTGGAATGGTTTACGGGACGGCCATGGCTTCGGCGAGATGTACCGGTGTTCATGCGTGGACAGACGTGTTCGGTTTTGGACAGAGAACCGGCGTCTCGCCATGCGGAATAGGAAGACCTCTAACCGAAGCGAACCGTCCTGCGTCCAACAGGGGCAAGAGGCAACCCAGACCTGGAATTCGCGAATCGGAGTCTACGTATTTTCAGATTGTGAGGTCATCATGCATAACAGATGGATACAAGCCGCGATTCTTGCGGTGGGATTTGGTGCGGCCGGAAGCGCGATTGCGAGTGCTCAGGTGTCGGAAGTCAGCAGTCTCGGGAAGACGGATGTTGCCGTGAGCATCTACGGCGCATTTGGCGGGACAACGACGGGCGATGGCGTTGCGCAGAGTCCGTCGAACGCGGCGGGCGGCATTGTTGAGATGCGTCACATCGCCAACCCGCTGGTGGGGTTTGAAGGCACATACTCCTTCAACCGCGCCAACCAGGTGTACGCCCTTTATCCCGACAACCTCCCTTGCCCCGCACCTGGCGGCCCTTGCGGGCCGCTGCCGACGGCGGTTTCGGCCGATGCACATGAAGTGACGGGCGATTGGGTGGCATCGTTAAAGATTGCAAATCTGCGGCCGTTCGCGCTGGCCGGAGGCGGATTGCTGTTCAACGAACCCAGCAGCGGGCAGGCGGATACCACCTCATCGAACAAGCCGGTGTTTGTGTACGGGGCGGGATTGGATTGGGGCCTGCTTCCGCACATTGGGCTGCGATTGCAATACCGGGGCAATCTGTACCGGGCTCCGGATCTGACCACGCTCTATGGATCGAGCGGTGCGTTCACGCACACGGCGGAGCCGATGATCGGCATTTATCTCCGGTTGTGATGGCGTGGTCTTGAAAAATTGCTCGGCGCCGCAACTTTTTGCGGAAAGAGGTGTCAACACACGCTGAGAGGTTCGCAGGGAGTATCGGGGATCACCCGAACCCCGAGGCCATCTGGCCGGCGTGGCGAGTCTCCCGCAATTCGTCTTCTGCCTCTGCAATATGCATTTCTACCCTTGGCTGTGGCCTCATTGCCCGCTGCCGGTAAGGGTATTTGTGCCTTTACTTTCACTCTCCCCCACTGAAGAAGGATGGCCATGAAGACGATGACTGCAAAATTAGAGCGAAAGTATCTTTGGGTATGCGGTCTGCTTGCCGCTTGCTTAATGATGATTCCATCCGCGGGCGCGCAGCGGACGTCTCCCCGCATCACCGCCGAGATCAATAGCGCGGAACAGTCGCCGTTGAAGAATTCTGTGCATCCTCTGGCACAGCCGCAGTTTGATGCTGGCAGGATGGCGGCGGATACGCGTCTTACCGGCATCAGCATGGTCTTCAATCGTTCCACAGCGCAGGAGTCCGCATTGCGGACCCTGATTGCCGCGCAGCAGAACCCCGCATCGCCGTTCTATCATCAGTGGCTCACGCCGGACCAGTTCGCGGCGCAGTTTGGCATGACCGATGCGGACTTGAGCAAGGTGCAGAGCTGGTTGGAGCAACAGGGATTTTCAGTTGCTTCGATTGCGCGCAGCAAGAATGCGATTCATTTCTCCGGCAGCGTGCGGCAGATTGAGCAGGCATTTTCAACCCAGATGCACTACTACAAGATCAACGGAACGCGGCATTTTGCGCCATCGACGACTCTGAGCGTTCCATCGGCGCTGGCGCCCGCGATTCTGGGGATCACGAATCTCGACGATTTCCGGCCGAAGTCGCATATGCTGTCGAGAAAAAATGCAAGTGTGAAGCCGTCGTTTACGTCGAGCGTGTCAGGGGATGTGTTTTTTGCCCCGGGCGATATTGGCACGGTCTACGACATCAAGCCGCTCTACAACAGCAGCGTCACAGGCACGGGGCAGTCGATCACGCTGGTTGGCCAGTCGGAGATTCAGAACAGCGATATAGAGGCCTTTGAATCCGCCGCTGGACTGCCTGTAAAGGACCCCGTTCCCTATCTGGTGCCGAACTCGGGGAACGCGACGGTTCAGGCCGAGGGCGATGAGGCGGAGTCGGATCTGGACGTGGAGTGGGCTGGCGCAATCGCTCCTGGGGCGACCATCAATTTTGTGTACACCGGCAGCAATCTGAACTACGGCGCCTTTGACTCGCTGCAATATGCGATCGATGAAAAGATTGGGACCATCATCAGCAGCAGCTATGGAGAGTGCGAAGCTGAACTTGCCGGCAACACTCTCGGATCGGGAGCGGCGGCGGAGTCAACCCTGGAATCGGCCTTTGAGCAAGCCGCAACGCAGGGGCAAACGATCATGTCTGCCGCGGGAGACGACGGCTCGACCGATTGCTTTGTCGGCATTGGACCAGGGGAGCCTTCCGCATCCGAGCAGGAAGCGCTGGCTGTCGATTATCCGGCCAGTAGCCAATATGTGACGGGCATGGGCGGCACGGAGATTTCCTCGGCCAATGCCGCCTATGACGAAGCAGACACCGCTTACTGGGCGGCCGAGGGCGCGTCAGACGTTGTCAGTTCGGCGCTTCAGTATATTCCTGAGATGGCCTGGAACGACGACGCGTCGGGATGCGGCGAGGCCAACTGCCTGAGCGCGGGCGGCGGCGGAGCGAGCGCGCTGTTTCCCAAGCCGACGTGGCAAAAAGACGTGCCCGGCATTCCGACAGATGGCAAGCGCGACGTGCCGGACTTGGCGTTGTATGCTTCGCCAAGTTATCCCGGTTATCTCTTTTGCAGCAGTGACACGAGCGATTGGCAAAGCGGACAGGAGAGCAGTTGCAGCTCCGGCTTCCGAGATGCTTCGACAGAAGACCTGACGGTGGCCGGCGGCACCAGCTTCGATGGGCCTATCTTCTCCGGCATCCTGGCGCTGATCAATCAGAAGCAGGGATATGCCACCGGGCAGGGCCTCATCAATCCGACTCTCTATACCCTGGCAGCCAACAGCACAACCTACGCATCGGCGTTCCACGACATCACGTTGGGGAATAACGATTGCGAGGCGGGCTCGGCGGATTGCAGCAGCACGGCGGGTTTCTCGGCTGGAACGGGCTACGACCAGGTGACCGGCCTCGGATCGGTGGATGCCACCAATCTGGCAACCGCATGGCCTGCCAACACAACCTCCACCGCGGGGCTGATTGCGACAACAACGACGATCACGGCATCGAACAGCGCGCCGAATGTCAACGCAACAGATTCCTTCACCATCACGGTTGCAGCGGCGACGGGGACGCCAACCGGGACGATCACGTTGACGGTGGATGGAGGGACGCCAATCTCGGAGACGCTGGCCTCGAACGGAACCTATATTTACTCGACGTCATTCACGACCGCGGGCTCGCACACGATTCTGGCCGCGTATGTTGCTGACTCCACCGACGCCGCCTCGACAGGCAGCGTAACGGTGAATGTTGCGGCAGTCAGCTCGGGAAAAGGAACCATCGCATTCACACCCGCTCCCGCTCCGAGCACTCTGACAGTGGCCCAGGGCAGCGCAGGGAACGAGACGATCTCGGTGACCCCTGCTAGCGGGTACACGGGCACGGTGGATTTGACGTTTGATACTTCAAATGACACCGCGTTGCAGAACCTGTGCTGGGGCTTTACCAATATGAACAGCGCGGGGGATGGAACGGTAGCCATCACCGGAACAGAAGCCGTCACCACGGTACTGACCTTGGACACGAATGCCTCAGACTGCGCCACCGAGGCCGAAATGCGTACCAGCGGGAAGCAGCCGCTGCGCCGGTTGCACCCGACGAACACGGCGAAGAACACGAAAACGAAAACGAACCCGGTGCCCTTCACGGTGGCCTTTGCCGGGCTGCTCCTGATCGGCTTTATGGGACGCGGCTCGCGCAAGCTGCGCGGGCTTGCCGGGCTGCTTCTTCTGGCAGTCGTAGGATTCGCGGCGACAGCCTGCGGCGGCGGCGTGTATACCACTGCCACATCCAATCCGCCTACGGGAACTTACACTATCACATTAACCGGGACGGACTCGGCGACGTCGAGCATTACCGCGACGTCTACGTTCACGTTTGTTATCAATTAACCGCGGTTCAAATGAACCGGTAAGGGGCGGGCATCTCGTTCAAGATGCTCGCCCCTTGTCGCGTGAAGGCAACGATGCGTTGCGGCCCGGCGTTTTGCTAACGGCTGCTCACAAGCATAAATCCATCGATCCAGGAACGGCAGGAGCTGCCAGCGGCCAGTTTCCATGTCGAGCCGTCGGAGTACGTAACGGAGTTCAGATCGATGGCGCTGACCGCGGTGAAGCCGGGGACGGAGATGTCCGCGGAAACTTCCTTGCCGGTCGCGGGCGAGAAGATGACGTCGAGAGTCTTCGCCGCATCGGACGAGTCCTGACTGGACAACCCTGTCGGCAGGAAGCGGGCTTTGTTGCTGAAGCCACGGACCGTAACGCTGGCCGCAACCACACGCTTGGAGTCACGATCGGTGACCGTGAGATGAAGCATCTGGGCGGTTGTTTTCGTCACGACCCCGTTCACCACCATCCTGTCACCGCCGGGCGTTTGCCTGGCGTGCAGCGAGACTGGGCAACTGCTCGGCGGTGGTGCGACGCTGAGGGTTGTGGTCTGGATAGGAGTCTGGTTCTGGCTCGCAGTCTGCGCAACCAGAACGGTCGATCCGAACAGGAGGGCGAACGAGATGACGGCGCGATTCATGAGAGCCTCCTTGGGTGTCTTTCCAGGAGCTTGCGTCTGTTGGACGCGAGTGCCAACGTACGGTAAACAGGTTATGCCGGTCGTGGCGCCGGAGGCAAGAGGATTCCGCTTGGCGGGCGACCCGGAGCGCGCTGGCCGGGCCGGTTTGCTGTGATACCGTTGCAGTACGGTAACCCTGCGGCGGGCTTGATTTTGGGCCTGCGCTGTACGCCTTTTTGATGGGCTGGAAAGCGGGATTTGCCGAACGAAGCCAGAGAGAATGCCCCAGCAGCCGGAATTGACATCGCCTTCGTTGCCCGCGAGCCCGGCTCAACAGCCTGGAGCGGCGCTGGTTCCGGATTCCGCGAGCGGGATTGGGGATGAGCCGGCGGCAACGACCGCCAAGATCGCCGCGACAGCCAAGCACGGGCCGCAGCGGATTCCGCGCTGGCTGGAGCGGGCCGAGCTGTTTCTGCGGGTACTGCTGCGGATGTATATTGGCCTGGCGGTTTGTTATGCGCCGTGGTCGCCGATGTTCTGGGACCAGAACCCGATTTTTCTGGAGTTTCCAACGCTCTCAATCTATGCGGCCAACGGAGTGGTGCGGGGTCTTGTGTCGGGGCTCGGGCTTTTGAATTTGTGGATCGCATTTCACGATGCGATCCGGCATGGGACGGACAAGGAATGAGCGACGGCGAACAGGGAACAGGGAATAAGGAACAGGCAAAAGAAAGCACGGACCTGGGATTGGGACCTGCGGGCGTCGGCGCGGCAAGTACCGCACCGGTGGCTCTGGAAAAGGCTCCGCTGGCCTATGAGAACCCTGCGTTTTTGAACAGTGCGGATGGCCGGCTGATACGGATTGTTTCCGAGTACCTGGAGCCGCTGTCGCGATTCCGGCGAGAGCAGATTCAGGACACGGTGGTGTTCTTCGGGTCGGCGCGGTTTCGCGGCCGTGCAGAGGCCGATCATGAACTGGAACTGCTGGAAAACACAGGATCGCGCCAACCGGCGCCGAGTCACGAGCAGCCCGCCAGCGTGCCGCAGATTGTGGAGGGCACGGCCACGGACCTGCAGCGCAAGCGGGCCGTGGCCGCGGTAGAGATGGCACGTTACTACGAGGACGCACGGCGGTTGTCGCGGATGCTCACCGGCTGGGCGAAACAGATTCCCTCGCGCCGGCACCGGTTTGTGGTCACCTCAGGCGGCGGCCCGGGGATCATGGAAGCAGCCAATCGTGGAGCCTACGAGGCTGGCGGCAAGACCATCGGATTGAATATACGGCTGCCGTTCGAGCAGTCGCCGAACCCGTATATTACTCCCAGCCTCAACTTTGAGTTCCATTACTTCTTCATGCGCAAATTGTGGTTCGCATACATGTCGAAGGCGCTGGTGGTTTTTCCCGGGGGCTTTGGAACGCTGGATGAGATGTTCGAAATTCTCACGCTGGCGCAGACCCACAAGCTGGCCAAGAAGATTACGGTTGTCATCTACGGCTCGGAGTATTGGAAGAGGGTTTTCAACCTCGATGCGCTGGTAGATACAGGGACAATTTCTCCCAAGGACCTTGACCTGTTCCAGTTTGCCGATACGCCGGAGCAGGCTTTCGAGATGCTGCGCAAGGGGCTGACAGAAAACTACCTGGCGCCGGAAGCCGAGGCCGCCCAGCAGGCGACGGCCGCAGTGGCCGCGGCGACGGCGGGCAAGGAACTAATGGCCGGATGGTCGCTGGAAGATTTTCTGGGTCCGGAGATGGCCAAGACCAGCAAGTAACCAACACCAGCAAACAAAAGGTGCGGCAGAACGCAGTGAAGTTGCGTGCTGAAGGCGGAGCTTTGGTTTTGCTGAGTATCGATGCCAGTTTTCGAGCGGTTTCCGGGTAACGCTTTTGATTCCTTCAGTAATTGAAGGGCAATTCGCGGCATCTTAACCTTCCATTTATGGACGGGAGACGATACTGAGTGCAGAAATCCGGAAACAAACGCGGAGAAGGAGCAGACATGGCCAGATCGACCATCTCGTATCTTTGGCGCGACTACCACGCACCACGCGGCTTTCGTACCGGAGTTTCCCTGCACAGCCATACCAACCAGTCAACTGAGACGCTGGATTTTCTGGCGAACTTCGGCAATCAATTTCCGGTGTTGCGGCCTCTTCTGTCGCGCATGGAGCGGCGCGCGGAGAGTTTGCACGGAATCCGGATCAACTATGCGGCGGCCTACTGGACGCCCCCTATGACGCCCAGGCTGGCATTCGACCTGGAGCGCAGCCAGATTGAACAGATAGATCTGGCGGCGATGGTTTCAATCACCGACCACGACACGATCAGCGCGCCCATGCTGCTCAGGACGATTCCCAGCGCGCGGCAGATTCCGGTTTCAGTCGAGTGGAGCGCGCCCTACGGCACGCAGAGTTTCCACCTGGGCGTACACAATCTGCCCAGTGCGCGGGCATCGGAGTGGATGGCCACGCTGGCCTGCTATACGGTGAATCCCAGCAACGCGCGGCTGACGGAAATTCTCTCCGCGCTGCACGCGGAGCCGAATGTGCTGGTGGTCTTCAACCACCCCATGTGGGACCTGTACCTGGTGGGCAAAGAAAAGCATCAGTTTCTGGTGAACGAGTTCCTGCAGAAAAATGGCGCATTTCTCCATGCGTTGGAACTGAACGGGCTGCGGCACTGGGAAGAGAATCGCGCCACGCGGCAGTTAGCGGAGAACTGGCACATGCTGCTCATCTCCGGCGGCGACCGGCACGGCGTGGAGCCGAACGCCACCATCAACCTGACCAACGCGGCCGGCTTTACGGAGTTTGTCCACGAGATCCGGCGCGAGAAGAAGAGCAATCTGCTGTTCATGCCGCAGTATGCTGAGCCATGGAAGCATCGGATTCTGCAATCGACGATCGATGCGGTGCGAAACTATCCGGAGTTTCCGCAAGGCTCGCGGAACTGGGACGAGCGCGTCTATCACCCAGACCGCAACGGAATCGTCCGGCCGCTCAGTGAAGTATGGCCAGGGGGCAAGGCTCCGCGGGCCATGCGTGCGGTCATTGGAGCGGTGCAACTGATGGGCCGCGGGCTGGTTTCAGGCGGGCTGCGCATGGCCTGGAGCGAGGCGCACCAGGCGCGGCTGGCGCTGGGCGAGCACGACGGCTAGAAGGTTGGTTCTAAGTACTTGTGCTCGCGGCAACCCTCAATCCGATTTCAAGCGAGACAGCGGCGGGGCGTATGCCGCGCGTGGCTTATTTTCCTGATTCGTTCCATGAAGTGAACGGAGTGGCGCATACCAGCCGTCATTTCGAGGCGTTTGCGCGGCGGCGGAATTTGCCGTTTCTGTGTGTGCGGGCCGGAGATCGCGCGAAGGCTATTCTGGAAGACGGAAACGTGTGGACGCTCGAGCTGTCGCGCGGCTTTCTGTCGTTTGCTCTGGAAAAAGACCTTCGCTTCGATCCAGCGTTTCTTCGCCACATTCCTCTCATTGGCGAGGTCCTCGATCGCTTCAAGCCGGACCTGATTCACATCACCGGCCCCAGCGAAGTGGGAATGTTAGGCGCCGGCCTGGCGCGTGAGATGGATCTACCGCTAGCCGCAAGCTGGCACACCAATGTGCATGAATACCTGGCGCGGCGCTCGGACTGGCTCTTGCGTTTGCTGCCAAATCAATCGCTGGTGACCGAGCAGGCGATTGAGGACCTGGCAATGGCCGCGGCGGCCCGGTTCTACTCCATGGCGCAGGTGCTGTACGCGCCCAATGCGGAGCTGTGCGCGCTGCTCAAGCGTGCCACGGGACGACCCTGCTGCCTGATGCAGCGGGGCGTGGACGCGAACCTGTTCGCGCCCGGCAAACGGAACAGAGATCCCAAAGATCGCGATTACGTACTGGGGTTTGTGGGGCGGCTATCCATCGAGAAGAACGTGGCGCTGCTGGCGCGTGTGCAGCGAGAGCTGGAAGCGATGGGACACAGGGGTTTCCGGTTTTTGATCGTGGGGCAAGGCCGCGAAGAAGGCTGGCTGCGCGAGCAACTGCCGCGCGCGGAGTTTGCCGGAGTGTTGAGAGGCGAAGCGCTCTCGACCGCGTACGCAAATATGGACCTGTTGGTATTTCCGTCGCACACCGACACGTTTGGCAACGTGGTGCTGGAGGCCATGGCCAGCGGCGTTCCGGCGATTGTGACAATCGACGGCGGCCCGAAGACGATTGTGCGCGATGGAGAGACAGGGCGGATTGCGGAGGACTGCGAGTTTGCCGCAGCCGTGGCTGCAGTGCTGGGGAATCCCGAAAAACATGCGGAGATGCGTCTGGCGGCGCGTGCCCATGCTTTGACCATGAGCTGGGACGCGGTGTTTGAAGGGGTGTATGCGGGGTATGAAGAGCTGGCGCCGCAATCAGTTGCCTAGCTGACTATTCAGGTGCGCAGCCCCGTCTTCAGGTCGAGCGTGAACGGAGCTTCCTGGTCGGCGATCATGTTCCAGCCCTGGCCGTGGAGCGTTGCGCCTTCAATGCGTGTGATGGTTACGCCTTCGTCGGAGAGCTTGTCCGATTTCCATCCCTGTCCGTCTCGTCCCCATGCGAGGATGGCGTGATGCCCGACAAAGAGCAGCAGGTTTTCGCTGAGAACTGCGCGGACTTCGAGCACGGGCCGGAAGGCAATCATTGTGAAGCGGTCGGGATCGGTTGCATCGATGAGGTAGGCGTAGCCGCCGGAGACGGCGCAGAGCTCGTCCGGATTAGGTGCGGACCAGAGACCGGTGGGGACGGCGGGGTCGCGGAAGCCCAGCGCGCAGGTGGCCAGAAAAGGCTGCTCGGTTTCGTTGTAGCGAATCAAAACTTCAAGTGCGCCGCGCTCCACTTCTTCGGCTTCCAGGGGATAGACGAAATGGCGATTGGGCAGAATGAGCGGTCGCGCGGATAGGATCTGGGCCTGTTGCCAGCGGTGGGAAAACGTCAGGTTCACGATTGGGGCTGGCCGGTCTTCGTTCATGCGTGAGCCTTGTAGCGCAGAATCCAGCGCTGCTGCTCCTCGGTATCGGGCACCGGGCAACCGCGGGCGGCTTCTACGGCGGCGAGTGCCTTGCGCGGCTCCCAGCCCAGATGGATCAGGGTGCAAGCCGCGGTGACCGTAGCGCGTCCGATGCTTCCCCAGCAATGGATGCCGAGACTCTGGCCGGCGCAGAGGCGACGAGCGAGATCGGTAACAAAGGCACGAAACGAATCCTGGTCGGGCGGCAACTCGTGGTCGGGAATGGGATGATGAAGAAATGCCATGCCCAGCCGCTTTGCCAGCAGAGGTTCTTCAGCCAGTTCGAGCATGTCTACCTGTTCTGCGCTGAGGAGCGAGACAAGGGTCTGGATTCCGGAATGCTTGAGATGAGAGAGATCTCTAAGCAACTGGTTGCCGCCGCGCGGGCACAGCACGACAGCGAGCCGTGTGGGCGCGAATGGGACCTGATCTCGCGGCGGCGCTGAGCCTGGCGGTGTAAAAGCATCGGCATAGATCCAGTAAACGCCGTTCACGCTTGCTCAAACTCCGACAAATTGCTCGATGCGGTCGTGGACCGTGGGAATGGCCAGGCCCATGGCGGCGCCTTCTTCAATGAGAGGGATAACCCTGTCAAATTCAGGGCCTGAATGAGCGCCGGTCAAGGCAATGCGGATGGGATGAAAAAGCTCCTTGCCTTTAACGCCCGTGGCAGCCTTGATTTCGTTGATCCAGGTCTTGAAATCTTCGGGGGTAACGGGGCCTGCGTGCGCGCGAACGCGGCTTGCAAACTCGCTGAGGACGGAGCGGGCGGAGTCCGCGGCCAGGATGGCCGCGTTCTCAGCATCGGCATGGGAGGCGTCCGGATCGAAGCCGAAGATGAAGGAAGATTTGATGGGCAACTGGTCGAGGTGATCCACGGAGGGAAGAAAGAGAGCAAGCAGGCTGAGAAACCAAGCCCTGCGTTCGGCAATCATCTCCCGCGATGGAAGATCGAGATGAATAGGTGGGTCGAGGTGTTCGAGCAGGTCGATGGTCTCGGCCGTATAGAGCTCGGAGGACGACCAGAGTGGAAAGACATCGGGCCGGTGCAGGCAAAACTGGCGCTCGGCCAGCTTGGCGATGCGGTCCGGATCGGCCTGTTTGATGTAATGGCGATTGAGCCAGTTCAGCTTGTCGAAGTCGAAGATGGCCGGCGACGGAGTGACGCGCTCGAGCGAGAAGATGGGAGCAAGCTCTGCGATTGTAAAGGTTTCCGTTTTGCCGTCTTCAGCGCCCCAGCCAAGCAGAGCTAGATAGTTGGCCAGCGCCTCCGGCAGATAGCCCATCTGGCGGAAGGTGGAGATCGACGTCGCTCCGTGGCGCTTGGACAACCGCTCGCGGTCAGCGCCCAGAATGGTTGACAGGTGTGCGAACTCCGGGACCGCCCAGCCGAAGGCCTGATAAATGGCCACCTGCTTGGGAGTGTTTGAGATGTGGTCATCGCCGCGAATCACGTGGGTGATGCCCATGAGGGCGTCGTCGATGGTGACCACGTAGTTGTAAACGGGAATGCCGCCGCCTTCGATTTTTGACAGGCCTGCGCTGCCGCCCGCAGCCGAGCGGACAAGCACAGGATCGCTGACGGTGCCCGCGGCAAACTCCACCGGCCCGCGGACAATGTCGTGGAAGCAGAGCGGACGGTCTTCAATGCCGAGCCGGATGGCGTACGGCATGCCTGCGGCGAGGTTGCGGTTGATGGTGTCCGCGTCGAGCGAGCGGCAGCGCCCGGAGTAAATCTGCGGCCGGTGCTGTGCGGCGGCCAGCAGGCGCTCGGCTTCCAAATCGTCCAAAGTGCAGAAGCAGCGGTAGGCTTTGCCTTCCGCCATCAGGCGCTCGGTATGCTTGGCGTAGATGGCCAGCCGTTCAGACTGGCGATAGGGGCCGTAGTTGCCCGTCTCGGGCTCACCAGGCGCGCCCGGGCCTTCATCCCAGTGGATGCCGAGCCAGTTCAGGTCTTCAATGAGTTGGGTTTCATACCGCGTCTCGGAGCGCTCCAGATCCGTATCTTCAATGCGGAGGATGAATTGACCTCCAGCGCGGCGCGCGAAGAGCCAGTTATAGAGAGCAGTACGAGCGTTCCCGACATGGAGCAGACCAGTGGGGGACGGGGCAAACCGGACACGTGGAGGGGTGTTGGTCATGGCAACCAACATGATAGACGGTAGAAATAGGCGTTGTCAGGTGGCTCGCGCGGTTGATGGACTTTGAGTTGAAAATGTGGACACGGCGCGCGGCGATTTTCGAGATTGCGACCGCGCTTACAGCCCCCATAGCCAAACATAAACTCAGGAGAAATGTTCCCAGCCCTGCGGCTCCAGCGCCTGCGGGCCTTGCGGCATGAGTACGGTCACAGTGGGACGATTGCCGCGCGCCGGAAGAATGCGCCCGATGCGGGTAATTGCGACGCCGGCAATCTGTTTTGGGATGCGAACATCGGGTGCGGCGGTGAAGAGCAGCTCGTAGTCGTCTCCGCCGTGCAGAGCGTAGTGGAGGTCCGCGCCGGGATGGATGGGCAGCAGGGACGGGTCGATTTCCGCTGCCACGTGAGATTCTTCGCAGAGATGGGTCAGGTCAGTGGACAGGCCGTCGCTCAGGTCAAGCGCCGCGGAGGCCAGGCCCTGAGACCGGAGCCGAAGTCCCTGGGCGATGCGGGGCTGCGGGTAAAGATGGCGAGTCAGAAGTGGCATGAGATCCCTGGGAATGCGTTTAGGATTTAAACCGCTTGACCGGGCCTTGGTTTGCCTGGCCACGCGGTCAAGATGCGGCAGCGCCGCGGCTCCTCCGCCAATAGACCCGGTGACGTAGATCAGGTGGCCAGGGCGCGCGCCGGAACGGAGCAGAGCCTTGCCGACCGGAACCGACCCGATGAGCACAATGTCGGCCAGCGGGACGAGAGTTTCAGAGAGATCGCCCCCGGCCAGCGGGGTCTTGTGTGCTGCAGCCAGGGCTAGCAGACCGTCGAGAAAGCGGGCCGCCCACGAAGCGGACCACGGTCCGGTTGGATTGGCAAAGTCACGGGGCAAGCCTAAGGAGAGAAAGGCAGCCACAGGGCGTGCCCCCATGGCGGCCAGGTCGCTCATGCCCCGCGCCAGGGCGCGATGGCCTGCCGATTCCGGCGTGTGCCAGTCGAGGCGGAAGTGGGTCCCGCAGATGGTCAGATCAGTGGTGACGGCCAGTTCCTGGCCCGGCCGGGAGCGAAGCAGAGCGCAGTCGTCGCCGATGCCGAGAGTCAGGCCAAGGAACGCGGAGCCTGCTGAACGGGCGCGAATGTGACGGATGATAGCGAGTTCGCCTCGGCCGGTGTAGCTGGCGGACCTAGTAGTGCGGGACGGCATTTATTGAGGATAGGGCAAATCGGTGGCCAGCGGTTGGGGATTACATCTAAGCGCTCGGACAGCAAAATGGGCACGGCGGTAATCCTTTGGTGGGATTTGACGATCTATCTATATACGGGAGAATTCTCGAATTGGAAGGATTTTCCACCGCGATTTCGTTGACCCCATGCATGGCGGTTTGGTAGCCTTAACGAGGATTATGGAACATTACCCGTCAGGGTAGCTATTTGTTTTTCCGGGACTGAAAAGCCCTGCCATGTACTTTTATAAGGTCCAAGGCGAATTGCGGCCCTGCGGGTTGCAGGGATGAAGGGCCAACATGCTACGCAAGCGCTATTACATTCTGTTTGTGGCCAGGGATGAAGACGGGCGGATACGCAAAATTCCGCTTCCCCTGCACTACGCCTACGGCTTTGTGGCCGCGGCGCTGGTCGGTGCATTCACGATCGTGGGGCTGGCCGGCTCTTATACCCGTATGCTGCTGAAAACAGAGAGTTACAATCAGGTTCGGCAGGACCGGGAGAATCTCCGCAAAGATTACAAGCAGATGGCGCAGATTGCGCATGACCGCGATGTGCAGGTGGCGTCGCTGGGCGCGCTGGCCAATGAAGTGTCGTCTCTTTATGGACTTAAACAAAACCGGCTGGGTTCAGCTAAGGCTGCTGCGGCAGCCCGCGCAGCGGCAGCTCCTACGCCTGCCACCCTGGCGCTCAGTGACAACGTGAATCAACAACAGGTAAAGCTCTCTATCGACCAGTTCTATGCGTTGCGGGCGCAGGCTCTGAGCGGGCGGGTTTCGCGCGCGCTTGAGGGCGGATTGACGCCGGGCTACACCGGCGATTGGACACAGTTGGCGGACGCGCCATCCATGTGGCCGGTCGAGGGTCGCGTCGGGTCCAGTTTCGGAGAGCGGGAAGATCCATTCAACGGGGAGGGCGCGTTCCACTCCGGCATCGACATCGAAGCGCCTTATGGCACGCCGGTCCGGGCCACAGCCGATGGAGAAGTGAGCGGAGCGCCGATGGGTGCCGGGTACGGACGCGAGGTAGTACTGCTCCACAGTCACGGGTATGAGACCCTGTACGGGCATCTCTCGGCGATCGCCGTGCTGCCCGGCCAGCATGTCACGCTCGGGCAGGTGATCGGTTACGTGGGCCAGACCGGACGCGCCACCGGTCCGCACCTCCACTATGAAGTGCGCGTGAACAACACTCCGGTCAATCCGCACAAGTATCTGCGCACCACCTATGCGCAGGTGGCCAAGCTGGACGGAACCATCAACGGCTCCTAGGCCAAGGGCCTAGAGTACGAACAGAGATTACGAACAGAAATCGCGGACAAAGATACCGCAAACACAGGTCGAACGGCGATTTTGATGTTCAATACAGAAGCGGCTCCCGGATGGACGGGAGCCGATTCTATGTTTGGACGACGCTTTTTCGGCAGGCCCTAACTCGCAGGCGGGTTGACTGTGCAGCCATCGAGCATGAAGTTCAGGGTTTCCGCGCCAACCATCTCCATTCCGATCCTGGAAGGAACAGGGAAGCCGTTGACGGTCTGATAGTCGATGGCGACGCGCATCTGCTGGGCCTTTTCTGGCGGATCGGAAGGGCCCTGAATGCGGGCCGCAAAGCCATTCACGAGCAGGCCCTGATCGGTGGACTTGTAGCGCGGTGAGAAATCTATTTTTGCGCCGCCCGTAACCACGTTGAACTGCTGCATGACCATGTCGTTGTCCAGGATTTCGGTGAGCGATGTGCCGCCCTGGTCGGCATGAATGGTGTAGCCCTTTTCGCCATGGGTGATTTCCAGCCCGTCGGAGGAAGCCGGAATCACCGATCCGTCGATGAACGGTGACCAGAACTGCATGAAGCCGGTCAGGGTTCGTTCCGTCGCGCCGTGCATGTGGTCGAGCAGGTCGAGCGAGTCCTGGTCCAGCGGCTTCGTGGGGCTCGGCTGGTTCCAGTCGAGAGAAGAAGCGCCCATGATGCGGCCGTGGAGGGTGATGCCGACGGTCTTGAGCATCAGCACGCGAGGATCGCCTTCTGCCACCGCCGTTCCCGGTGTCGCACTGAGAATGGCGGTGCGCCAATCCGGATGCACCGCGCAGTCAAAGGCCTTGAGTCCAGCTTTAGCAGAGGAGTAGTAAAGCTGGCTGGCTTTGGCCAGCAATGCGGCGTTGGGATCGGGCCCTGTACCGGGCTTGGCTTGCGCGGTTGGACCCGCAGGCGGGCTCTGCGCCGAGACTGCGGCGGTCACGCAACAGACAGCCACAAGAGCGGTCAAGAACCGGAAGGGTGAAGCGACGGCGAATTTCGACACGAAAATGGCCTGCTTTCAAAAGACTTTGGGTATTGTGCATCCTGCGTCAGGGGTTGGCAAGGTAGCCGCGAAATCAGGGCCTGTTCACGGTGCATGCATCGAACGCGAAGTCCATTTGCACCACATGGGGTATTTCAACGGAAAGCCTGCTGGGGATCTGCGTACCGGCAATCGGCTGGTATTCGATGGCCACATGCATTTGCTGGGCGCTTTCGGCCGGCGCGCCGGCCGGCTGAATGCGGGCCACGAAGCTGCTCAGAAGCAATCCGCTGCTGGTGGGCTCGAAGATGGGCGCGATGTTAACGGAGGAGCCGGAGCCGTTAACGACGAATTGCTTGAGGAGGAGATTGCGATCGAACTCTTCGGCCACGGAATGGTTCTTATCGTTCAAACGCAGGGTGTATCCATTTTCGGTTTGAGCCAGTTCCGCATCCTCTTCGCCGAAGGATTCCGCAACGGAGCCATCGACGAGAGGAATCCAGAGCTTGAGGACGCCTTGCAAAGTGTTCTCGATGCCGCGATGCGCCTTGTCGAGTATGGCAGCCGAAGACGCATCGAGCGGCGTGGCTGAATGAGCGGGTATTTGCCAGTCGAGGGTCGAGCTGCCCTTGATGCGGCCGTGGAGGGTAATCTTCACAGTATTGAGCAAGTCGAGCCGCGTGTCTCCGGCAGCAATGGGCGCGCCTTTGCGAGAACTCAGCATGATCTTGCTCCAGTCTGGGCGAACCTCGCAGTCGAAGCTGCGGAGGCCGGATTTAGCGGTGGAATCATAGAGGCTGGTGGCTCTGGCCAGCAGTGTGTCGTTGAGGTTAGCCGTCGCTGCGGCCTGCACCGGTGCAGAAGGCGGCGCCGGCGTGGCCGGCGGATTCTGCGCCTGGGCCGTCAGCAGGCAACAAAACGCCACAAGCGCGGTTGCGCCGGTTCGTCCTGTCAATGAGGTTGGAATTATCTGCATGAAGGTGAGCCTGCTCCCAGGAGCATTGTCGTCATTGAAAGCAGATTGGGCAAGGCTCGGTCGAGCGAGGCGCCTCGCGTGGCCCGTGTGCGTGGCGTGGCCGGCGCTAAAACTGCCAGACCAGCCCGCTGGAGAGACGGCCAAAATCTGTGGGCAGGCCCGGAATCCGGTACGGGGAATTGTAGGGCGGCGGCTTCACAAGCGCGAAGTAGGAGTACTGAAAGCCGCCGTCGACGCGGAAAGCGATGTGCCGTGTAATCGGTGTGTCCAGACCGCCGCCAAGCAGAGTTGCAAACGAGGCGGTTTCGCCGGGGATCTGAGCTGCCCCCCAATTTCTGTTCAAGCCGCCGTCTCCCGCCAATCCCTCGGCAAACACGGTTTCCCGTCCCACATGCCAATCGTATTGTCCGCCGCCCAGGATGAAAAATGCATGTTGCGGTGCGCCCAGGTTGGTGCCGTTATAGCCGAAAGCGTCTACTTTGAAGCGCAGGTTATGCCAGGCCGGGAAGCCTACGGAAGCATCCCATCCGTTCAACGCGTGACGAGAGCCGGGCACTCCATTGAAAGAGTTGGAGAGATAACTGTAGCCGCCATAGATTTGGAAGCGCGCGGGCACCTTGAGTTGGGCTGCGGGCGCCTCCGGCTGGGCGTGGAGGGCCGTCGACAGGCAGAGCAGCGCGAGCATCGAGATGAGACGAGAAGGCAATTCAGGCCCCCGGTTCAAAGTAGTCTTTTCATCTTATCCGGTTGTTTTGAATGTTGGAAATCGGCGGTTCGGCGATTTGGCCTGGCGATTTTTTTCGCCGCATGGCCTGCGGTGATCTCTTCGCGCGGACGGAGTTGTTGACGGTTTAGCTAGCGATCCGGGCACCCCGAAACCGCTGCGATCTACTTGCCGGTGTAGGTAACGTGCCAGATGGACTTGGAGCCATCGTCGGAGACGAACAGCGAGCCATCATCGGCTTGCGCAACGCCAACCGGGCGCCCCCAGACGGCGCCGTTGGGCAGCACAAAGCCGGTGAGGAAGTCTTCATATTCGCCCGTCGCGTGGCCGTCCTTCATAGGCAGGCGGACGACTTCATAGCCGGAGCGCTGGGCGCGGTTCCAGGAGCCGTGCTCGGCGGCGAAACCGTCGCCTTTATATTCGGCGGGGAACTCGGAGCCGGTGTAGAAAAGCAATTCCAGCGAGGCGAAGTGGGGGTTAAGCAGGATGTCTGGAGTGATGACTTTGGATTGCAGCTCGGGGTGCGCGCCGGGATGACGCGGGTCCTGCAGTCCGCCGGCCGGGCCATGAAAGTAGAACCAGGGCCAGCCGTAGAAGCCGCCTTCCTGCACATGGGTGATGTAGTCGGGGACAAGGTTATTGCCCAGGCCGTCGCGCTCATTGGTGGAGCACCAGAGCTGACCTGTGGTGGGATTGATAGCCTCTCCAACGCAGTTGCGGATGCCGTAAGCATAGATCTTGATGAACTTGCCGCTGGGGGTAAACTCGAGCACGTCTGCGCGGTGGAACTCCTCGGGATGGGTATCGGGATCGTCGATGTTGGAGTGGGAGCCGACTGAGGCGAAGAGCCTGTTGCCGCCCTGCGAGAACACAAGGTCGCGGGTCCAATGGCCGCCGCCGCGCAGACGTCCGCCGCCGGGCAGTTCCGCGATATTTTCCTCGGAGCCAGTGGCTTTCAAGTCGCCGTTCTTGTAGGGGAAGCGAACAATGCCGTCGGTATCGCCAATGTAGACGTATTTGGGATTGGCGCCCTTAGGGTAAAAGGCGATGCCGAAGGGTTGGTGCAGGCCAGTGGCGAAGACTGAGGTTTCTTTCGGCTTGCCGTCTGGGCCCACGCCGCGGAAGACTTTGATTTTGCCGGTTTCGCTCTCGGCCAAAAAGAGGTCGCCGTTGGGGGCGACGCGTAGCAGGCGGGGATTGTCGAGGCCGGTTGCATAAAGCTCAACCTTGAAGCCCTTGGGCGCGATAGGCCAGGCGTTGGCCGGGCGCGGAACAACCGTGGGGCCGTTGTCGACGGACTGGTCGGGCGCGGGTGCGGGCAAGTCTTCCCAGGTGAGGTGGCGGCGCGTGCCGGGAGACTCGTGGAGCGCATCGGTAAAGGCGGCCTGGCCGGTGAGTACGGGCTGCTTTGAACTGGCTGGGGTATCGGCGGCGCGCGCGGTGAGGCTGAGGAGCAAAGCAAGAGAGCAAACGAAGACAGAAGTCCTCAGGATTTGGGGCAGAAGCGGAATTCTCATGGAACCTCTCCAAGGTTAGGGATTCAGGTCTGGATTTTTGGGATAAGCGCCTAAGCTCAAACAAAATCGGTTTTCAGCAAAACAAAACAGTCGCACTTGGTCTTTTGACGCAGATAATGCGATTTAGGGTGCAAATTTTGAGCGATTAGAGATCGCGGCCAAATCCATTGCCTTCACAGAAGAAATACCGCCGCCTGGAACTTCCCTTGAATGTGGAGAATTGGAGGGGCCCGCGATCACAAGGGGAATTCTCAGGGGTAAGTTCCAGCGGCGGATACGGTGCAAACCAGGGGAAGTGTTGCTAAATAAACTGCAATGACTAGTGAGATGCGGGGGCGTCGGGAAGGGTTGCCGGGGATGCCAAAGAATTTTCACTCTGCGCGAGCGTGGTCAGCAGGGAGGGCGAAATCTTGGCGCTCACTACCACCTGATTATGTTTCTGGGTAACTTCAGCGGACTGGAGGAGTTGTTTGAGGCTGTTGTTGGCTGGGTTTGCGGAGAGTGGGACGGCGAATCCGCGCGCCAGGGTGACGAGCGTGGCCAGGGCGGCAGCCTGGCTGGCGGCCACATCGTCTGTGGCGGCAATTTCTTCCACCTTGACGTTCAGCGAGCTGCCCAACGACAGCGCCGGGGTGACGCTGGCAATGATGGTGGAGTCGTCTTCGAGCGGCAACGAGAAGCCAAAGATGTGGATGGCCCCGCTTTCAGAGAACGGCAGGCCGATCTGGCCAACTCCCCAGGCAAGCGCCAACAGCGGAACTTCGTGGTAGTGCTGGGTTAGAAGCGTGGAGCCGGCAAAGGGTAGCGCGGCCGTGCGATGCCGGTCGAGCATGGAGTGAATCATCTCCGGGCTGGGGTAATTAGAGACGGCGATCATGTCGTAGCCAATTTGCGCGACGCGTACGGTTCGATTCTCTGATGGGATGGAGTAGATCGTGTGTCCTGCATAGGACTCACGCGAGGCGGCGTTGGCCTCAAGCCAGGTGTTGAGGCGCTTGCCCGTAAGGTTGCCGACCAGCACCATCGAGTAGGCGACGGGGCCGTTGGGGCCGTGGGGATCGTTCATGCGATGCAGAGCAATGGCCACCTGATCCAGATCGCGCTCCCAGTCGATACCTGTGGCGTCAACAAACTGCTGATACTCGGGCACGCGGCGCGGCGGTTTCAGGTCCTTGCGCAGGAAGACGCGGATGGGTTTGAGGTTGATGTAGACAATGCCTTCTGACTCCGGAAGCAGCCGCGCCGCCTCCGGCGGAGCCTTGGAGCGAAGGAAGACAGCCACGGCCAGCAGAAGCAGGACCGCGGCCAGGATAAAGAGCGATCTACGGGTGCGTCTGTGCATGGGCCGTCAGAGATCAAGGTATCACCTGAGGTAGTGTCCTATTAGTGCGTTGCCGCCTCATCGGAGGTAATCGGCATGAGAAAGCCGAGCTTGTCTAAAGTCTCAACCATCGCTTTCCGAGCTATAGGGTCTTCGGGGTTATTTAGGGCCGCCTGTAGGATGCTCACGGCTCTTTGTGCTTCCGCAATCCATTCGGGCGTGCCCGGTTTTGGGCGTTTCGGGTCGGCTCCCGAATCATCAATCGCCTCTAGACTACTGACCTTGAGAACTAGGGTACGAGGCTCAATTTTAACCAAGTACAAATCGCCCTCAATAGGATCGGAATCGCGTAACCGGACGATTTTCCCGATTATGTGCTGTGTATTCTTGACCCTTACCTCTTGACCCGGTTGGAATGCCATCAGTTGAACCCTCTAGCCGGGTTATAGGCGGGAGACAGATTTACTATCTGTTTGTACTTCGCAAATCAAAGGGCAAACGGCGTCTGGGAAGTAAACACTTGCGGGCAAATGTTGAAATAATCTGGCGTAGACTTCCGATAGGGGGTGCCCCATGATTGGATGTGGAGACAAGGTATCTGTGAATGGCGAAGACGGTTCTATTTGGGAAGTCGATATGGCCGGTAGCGCCTCACCGATGGTACGAGTCATCCAAAATAAGAACGCTGCCGCTTGGAGGATGATCGACATAGCCAACCTCACCTTAGTATCAAAGGCGGTAGCTGACGACGGCTCTCCTCGGCTAATTCCGGCTAGGGGTATACTGGACTAGCAAAATAGAAAACCCCGCCTGCTAGGGCGGGGCCTATTGAGGCCCGGCTGAGCCTTCGGCTTAATAGAACGGCTCTCGTCGAGGAAACCCGAGCCCCTCCCTCTTTGGAACGGGGATTCCGCTTGCACAGGGAGACGGAAAATCGAGTCGAAGCAACTCTAAAGTTTCGTCAGTTCTTCACGTTCATGGCGTCTGTGTCGACGGCCTTCTTCCCGGTAATACCCTCAAGTCCAGCGAGCAAGCCTCGGTAATCATTCTTGTCTGCTTGGAATGCCAGCCCGCCCTTCTTGCCGCCATCATCCCAAGTGAGCCCAACGAAATGCTTCTTCGACTTCGACAATGCCAACAAAGCTCCCAGGCCGAACGTAAAGACTGCGACGCCAATCGCGGCTCCTACCCGGCGGTGAACATCTTGGCCGTAGCTGATCTCCGTCACGGCCGCGGCTGGGATTACAGCAACGTCGGTCTTGTCCTTGACGATCCTGATGTTGCTTCCCTCGATAAAGAGTTTCATGTTGGTGCCGGCTTTGGCGTTGGGTAATGACCCGCCATCGTAGTCAATCTTGTACCCGTTTTCGCCAGCAAGAGCGCTGATTGGGAACAGAACGCAAAGCACCATTGCAAGTAGCTTCTTCACCCTTGCCCCTTTCGGACAACGACTATGGCACAACATGGCTGCAGTTAGAAATCTGTGACGAGCCTAGTGACGATCACGACCACTGTCAATAGCTTAACGTGCAAGCGTAGACGCACATTTCACACCTGGAATGTTTGTTCTTGAGCATTGGCATCTTGGATAAGGAATTGAGATTACTCGGCGGCCACGGATCATTCAGGGCAGAGTTGTGTGAATGCCGAGAGTCTCGGCCACGCTCGACAGGCGCTTATCCTTGGTCCACAGCTTCGTAGGCGGATGGATGAAGACGGAGGCGATCAAATGCGCGTCGGTAAGGCCGATGCCACGACTGTGCAAACCGCGCGCTTCAATCATCTGCCGCACTTCGCCGAGCTGAGCCACGCGCACCTGTGGCAACAGGTCCAGCCACGCGAGCGTCTGCGCACGATCACGCAGCGAGCCCAGGGCCAGTTCTCCAACGATGAACGGATGAATCGCAATATTTCTCTTGTCGAGCTGGCTGCGCATCTCCCGGTTTTCTGAGCGAAAATGGTCGATCCAGATCGTTGTGTCCGCAAGAATCATGGTCAATCCACTCGGCGGCGGGGAATGTCTTCCAATTCCGGCATCGTACCGCCCAGCGCCGCCAACCTGCGGGAGCTTTCCCGCTCAATCAGTGATTTCAGGGCCTCCCGAATCAGCGCCGTTTTCTCGGTGATGCCCGTGAAATCCCGAGCCGTGCGAACCAGATCATCGTCGAGCGCAAGCGTCGTTCTCATAGATTCCTCCACGCATCCATTTTAGCATCATTTGATGCTTTATTTGTATGCGAAAAAAGTTCGCAAGCAAGCCTCATTGAGATGTCTGCTTCAGAAATTCCTCATGTCAGGTCCTTCAGATTTGAGGCACGGCCGCTGGCACCGCGACCGGAGCCACCGGCTCGTCCGGGTCCGGCGGCAGCGGGAGACGCTGACGCGCCGGCTCAGCCGCCGGCTCTGACGCGTCGGTTACCTCCGCATCGCCGATGTCGAAGACCGACGCGCCCTTGGGTATCTTCAGCCGGCCATTAACCAGATAGGCAACGATCACTCCGCCGGTCACCTCAGGGGCAAACACAGCCAGAGGGAGCAGGTATTTCTTGCTTTTGACCAGCGATTCCGTGACGCCGTCGACGGGATGGCTCCGGTGTATGGATCCGGCTACTTGGGGGATGATGAAAGCGGACATGTTAGCCCCAGGATTTTTCTTGCCGTAGGCCACCAGCGAGCGCGCCACCTGCTTGGGGGTCATCAGGCCCACGTCGGCAATAAAGTTGCGATGAATGGCGTGCGGCAGGTAGGTATCGAGCACAACGCGGGAGAAGTCGGCGCAGTTGTGGAACAGCAGGTTGAAGTGTCCGACATTCTTGCGGTCATTGAACAGAGCGATGAACTCCTGATCCTGCTCGGGGGTGCTGTCGACCTGGAAGCCATAGATTTTGCGATCGAACGAGGCTCCGATCAACTCAGTCCACTCACCTCTGGGTGGCCCGCCTTTTTCGTTGTCGGGAGCCAGATCGAGCAGGTGCGCCCGGCGATAGGCGTCGCGCAACTCAGCAACCTGCCTTTTGTTCACCGTGGCGGGAATGTCGTTAACAGAGTCGACGGCGTAGAGATAGGGAACGAGTGGGATGGCAATCCAGTCATAGCCGTCGATCTTGTGATAGCGGCTGATGACGACCCCGTATTCGCCGTCGTGGCAGGGGCGCAGGACGATGGGCGAGTCGGCGCAGACGTGGTTCAGATAGACCGCGGCGTGGCCGGTTGGATTCACGGCTCCGAATAAGCCATAAGGTTCCTCCATGAATAAAGCGGCTGACGCGTGCCCGCGCGGTTGTGCTCCCAGGAGGCAGAAGAGAGCAATCGCGACCTGGAAAACGGTCTTTCGGCGAGCTTGGAAGGTTCTGGCGTTCGGTACCATTCTTGTTTGGATGCAAGTCTGGACAGGAATCAACGCGGGGGGCATGGTTGGTTAGACGCAAATCGGGATTAGGCAGGAACCGTTCGTCCAGTCTTCGGACTGTGGAAAGCGGCCAATTTTCATGTTGTGCGAGCCCTGGTTTGCTCCGCTCCTCGGGGTGTGCTAACCTTGATTCCTGTGCCGTTGAACGTGCGGAGCGGGAGTGTGTCCGTGCGCGTCTTCGGGATTGATTTCGGGCGCTGGAATTGGTTTTCCGGGTGGAAAGGGCTGGCGTAGCTCAGCTGGTAGAGCATCTGATTTGTAATCAGAGGGTCGGGGGTTCAAATCCCTTCGCCAGCTCCACTTAAAGGAAGATGAAGCAACGGGGCCTGAAACGGGTTGCATTGGCCGGTGAGCGGACTTTTTTCAAGCGCCGGGCCTGTCCTCCGCAGTGATCCCACTTGAGGTGCATGCTCCGAAATGCCGGAGGTTTCCGGGCGGGAGCCGATGCGCTGAAGGTCGCGTTTTGAAACAAGACGCGAGGGGTTGATCGAGGGGCAGGATAGAGATGGATGTGATCTCCGGCCAGCGATGTTTTGCTTGCCGGGGTGATTGGGCACAGGTGGCCGAGCGGTTAATGGCAGCAGACTGTAAATCTGCCGCTCCTTGGAGCTACGGAGGTTCGAATCCTCCCCTGTGCACCACTGATGTGAGGGGCTGGAATGGGCAGTGATCCGCAGCCGGAAGAGCGCCGGGGACTAACGGGCGCTAATTCTGACTTGGAGCGCAGATTTCCAGTGGCTCTCGGGCTGTATGTATTGTTGGGATTGCTGGTCTGGTTCACGATGGGCGAGGGCACGGTTCTTGTTCATGGCAGGCCGGTGGAGTTGCGGCTGGTTCCGTTGATTGTGATTGGCGGGCTGGCTCTGAGAACGGTTTTAGCCCGCCAGGCGGACAGGATTCGCCGCCAAAGCGGGGATGGCGACAGTAGTTCGAGTTTGTAAGCAGGGCTGATATAGCGGTAGGTCAGGGTTTTAACCCTGACGCAAGAGTCACTCTCAGGGCCCGGGGGGATGCGTTGAAGTAAGCAGGGCTGATGTAGCTCAGTTGGTAGAGCACTCCCTTGGTAAGGGAGAGGTCACCGGTTCAAGCCCGGTCATCAGCTCCAGATATTTGGCTAGAGTGAACTAGCGGCTGTTTTGCGGGAGTAACTCAGTGGTAGAGTCACAGCCTTCCAAGCTGTTGGTCGCGAGTTCGATCCTCGTCTCCCGCTCCAAGATTGGGGTCCCCGGCGATAGGTCTTAGTAGCCAGGGTGATAAAGATTTGTTGAAACGGCAAGGCTGAAGCAAGGGTGACAAGGGAATGTTTGAGCAGGCAGGCATCGCAGTTCAGGACGAGCAGGTGTATGCGAAGCTTCACACGCTGATCGATGCGGCGTTTGACTCGCGCGACGTGGAAGTCTTTCTGACGCGGGTTGCCAAGTCCAGGCTGCGCATTCGCGATTATGAGACGGTCCTGCGGCGCGGGTTTCTAGGCAAGGAAGCGGTAGCGCTCTACGGAACGCTTCCGGTTTCAGATCAGGGCCTGACCAGGGAACGGTATCTACGGCTGGTCGAAGCGGTGCCGCTGGAATTGCGGCAGAGATATTTCAGGGTGTACGCCTACTATTAAGGCCGCGCCTGAAGAGTTTTCGGTGACCGGGTATGGAGTTGAAGGCATATCCGGGTCGATAAGAAAAAGTCCAACGGAAGGAACTAGGGGAATCGAAGATGGCGAAGGAAAAGTTTGATCGCAGCAAGCCGCATGTGAATGTAGGGACGATTGGCCACATCGATCACGGCAAGACGACGTTGACGGCGGCGATTACCAAGGTGCTGCAGAAGCACAACCCGAAGAACACGTACCGCTCG
>DASXFS010000055.1:0-6837 GCA_036489415.1 Occallatibacter sp.
AATCAAGGCAAGAGTCATTGTCTGGAAATTCAGCGTTGAACGTCTGAATCGTGTAACAGAGATTCTTCGGAATGCTCTGAGTCGGTTTCATGACTCTTTTAGTATGCCATTTGTTCCACTTGATGTCAAGGGATAATTGCCAAATGCATTACCCTTGACCCCCATAGAACCTTTTCAACTTTCAGGCGCAATGCAAGCCGAATCCCCCCACTTCGGGCAAGCCTTCGATAGCTCTGCCTCGGCGCCACGCGGCGCCAGGCTGGGCCAATTTCCGCTGGGCCAGATCCCCCTGTTTCACGCTGCCTGGCTCTTCGCCGCGGGAATCACCCTCGCCCGCTGGCTCTGGCTCCGCCCCAGCCTGATTCTTATCGCAGTTTTTTCCGTGGCCGCGCTCTGCGCGCTCGCCGCATTCCGCGCCCAGCGCCTCGCCTGGCTCCCGCTGGCCATCCTCTGGTGCCTGCTCGGCGCATGGTGCGCGCAAATGGAGCCCAACCCCGCTCCCGCGCCCACGCTGTCCGCGCTGTCAGACGGCCTCTCGCGCACCGTCGAGGGCACCGTCATCGACGCTGGCCCCGTCCGCCAGGAAATCGAGCAGAGCCTCGACGAGCCCATTGCCGCTAGCGCCCTTGAGCGCCCATCGCAGCGCATCGGCCTCCGCGTCTCTACTCTCGAACTCGTCACCAGCGACTCCGATATCCAAACCCCAGCCTTGGGCAACGTCCGCCTCACCCTCCGCTGGCCATCGGATGCATCCGCGCAGACCAGTCCACAGCCCAACCTGCAACCCCTCCACTGCGGCGACCGCATCCGCGCCGTGGCTCGCCTGCGCCAGCCCGAGACCTATCACGACCCCGGCGTCTGGAGCCGCGAAGAATATCTCCTCGGCCAGGGCGTCACGTCTTCCGCCGTCATCAATCTCGACCAGGTCGAACGCCTGGGCCACACGCCCGCCGGCTCTCTGGCCTGCCGCCTCAGCGGCCTGCAACAAGCCTCCACCGCGCGCCTGCTGGCGTTGCCGACCGCCATGCGCCGCCTGCCCGAGCCTCTGCGCCTCAGCCCAAACGACGCCGCCATGCTGGCCGCGATGGTCGCCGGCGACCGCACCTACCTTAACCACTCACTCCGCGTCGGCTTCGAGCGCACCGGCTCCTTTCACATGCTGGTTGTTTCCGGGCTTCATCTGGCCATCGTCGCCGGTTGCATCTTCTGGCTCGGCCGCCGCCTGCGCTTGCCGCGCATTCCAGCCACGCTCATCACCATCGCCGCGTCGTTGGCCTACGCGCTCTTCACCGGCTTCGCCACGCCCGTCCAGCGTTCGCTTTGGATGATCACCCTCTACCTGCTCGCGCGTCTCGTCTACCGCGAACGCAGCCCACTCAACACCATTGGCTTTGCCGCTCTCTGCCTGCTCGCCGTCAGCCCCCGCAGCCTCTTTGACGCCAGCCTGCAAATGACCCTGCTCGCCGTCATCGCCATCGCCGGCATCGCCGCGCCCTTGTTGGCGAACACCGTCCACCCCTACGTCACCGCCACGCGCGATCTGGCCTTCACCGCCATTGACGCCAAACTGCCCCCAAAACAGGCGCGGTTTCGAGAAACACTGAGGATCTTTTCCATGGCGTGGCAGGCAGACATCGATTCCCGTCCAGCGCCATCCCGCGACCCCAGGCCGACTGAGAACGTGGCCCAAGCGCGCCCGCAACTCAGTCTGTTGCACGACACCGCGCAGACCGCATCCGAAGCATCACAGGCCGTCCAGGGCCGTCTCATTCCGTCCTGGTCGTGGCGCATCGTTCCCTTCACCGTCCGCTTCTTCCTGCGCGTCGTCGAACTGCTCGCTGTCTCCTGCGTTGTCGAGCTGGCCATGACCCTTCCCATGGCGCTCTACTTCCACCGCATCACCATCTTTGCTCTGCCCGTCAATCTCTTCATCCTGCCGCTGCTCGTCGTTCTCATGCCCGCCGCGCTCGTCACGCTCCTGGTCGCCCTGGTCTCGCCCGCGGCCGCTGTGGTCCCGGCCATGTTCGTCGCGGTGCCGCTTCACTTCGGAATCTGGCTCGTCCATCGGTTCGGCTCGCTCACCCTGGGCGATTTCCGCATCCCCGCTCCGCTCCTCATCCAATCCGCCGCCTTCTGCATCCTGCTCGCCGCCGCCATGGTGCTGGCCCGCGGCTCCCGCTGGCAGCGCCGATCTGCGTGGGCTGCTCTGCTGCTCGCCGCTCTGGCCGCCGTAGCTCCGCGCCCCATCCAGCATCCTCACGATGCCCTGCTCATGGAAGCCATCGACGTCGGCCAGGGCGATTCGCTTCTCCTCATCACCCCCGACGGCAAAACCCTGCTCGTCGATGGCGGCGGCTTCGGCGGCGGACCGCATCAAGCCCCGCAGGAGTTCGACATTGGCGAAGAAGTTGTCTCTGAGGCTCTCTGGTCGCGCGGCATCCGCCACCTGGACGCCGTAGCCCTCACCCACGCCCACTCCGACCACATGGGCGGACTGCCCGCCGTCCTGCGCAACTTTCATCCCGCCGAGCTATGGGTGGGCAACAACCCCCGCTTCGGCGCATACAACGCTCTGCTCGCTGAGGCCGCCAATCTCCACGTCCGCGTACGCTCCTTTCGCGCCGGCGACGTATTCCCCTTCGGCATCGCGCAAATCGCCGTCCTCGCGCCCTTCAGCAGTTATCAGCCTGGCCCCGCGCCCACCAACAACGATTCGCTTGTGATGCATGTTGCCTATGGCGCAACCTCGGTGATGCTCGAAGGCGACGCCGAAGCGCCCGTTGAGCAAGCCATGTTGGCCGAAACCGGCCTCGAGAGCACGCTGCTCAAAGTCGGCCATCACGGCAGCCTCACCTCCACGCGGCCTGAGTTTCTGGCCCGCGTGGCCCCGCAATGGGCAGTCATCTCCTGCGGCCTTAACAACCGCTATCAGCATCCCCGCCCGGAAGTCCTTGAAGCCCTGGAAGCCGCTAAAGTCCGCACCTACTCAACCGACATCAACGGCGCCGCCTGCTTCAACCTCAACGGCAAATCCGTCACGGCCGACGCCACCTGCGGCTGGCAGCAAAGCCCTTAAACCCGCCTTAGTCTCGTGCCGCATTCGCAGCGTTACCCCGCTTCATCAGTTCCGCTCAATCAATTCCAAAATCACCAGCGCCAGATCCTCCCGCTTGCGTCTGCTCATCTCCGTAAACCGGACCTCGACAATGCGCTCGCCGTGCATCTCCTTCGTCGTCCCCGGCAGCCGGAACGGCAAACCGCGCAGATGGAAATCCACCTCCGCCTGCGCCTTCAGCCGCACCTGAAACGGCCGCGCCAGCCGAACCAGGCAGCCATCCTGGCTCACATCCACAACATGCCCCTCAAGAATCGACTCATCCGCCACCAGGTGCAACACGGCAGGCGATTCGCCCGCCTCCATGCTCAGCACCTTATGCTCGCTGCGCAATTCCGGCCTCTTCGGCGCCGGCGGAGGCGCGGGAGCCGCTTGAAATTCCTCGTCTTCCGCGCCCTCGGCAACCTCCGGCTCAGCCGCCGGCGGATGCTCCAGCGCAATGATTGCGCTCCCCACCTGGCCCGCCGCCGCCGCAATCGCCTTCTTCACCACCGCCGCCGCGGTTTCGTCCAAAAGGCACGTCAGCAGGCCGGCAAGCTGGTTTCGGCTCCGCCCCGTGGGATGAATGAAGCGGATTCCCATCGTTCCATCCCACGTCGTCCATTGCGTAATGCCCCAGATGCTCAGCACCATCTCCTGGATGGGCAGAACCACCTTCACCGACTCCAGCGCCCCGTCCGTAAAAGACTTGACCGTGCGCAGCCTGCAGCCGCTCAAACTCACGTCCAGCACCTCGCACGCAAGACTCGCTCCCTTGTGAATCAGTGTTCCCGGCGCGCCGTTCAGGTCAAACCGTTCGTCCACGCGCCTGTCCCGGCCGCCCGCGCTTCTGCCGCCGGACCCGCGCTCGTTGCTGGCTAAACTCGCCGTGGCCATATCCCGTCCGCCCGGAAGCAAAGAACGTCTTCCTTATCTGTTCTTTCGGCTAACCCTCGGGGAACGTGAGGCCGCAATGCCGCCCGGGCGCAAGTCCACGGCAGGCTCGCCACGCGCCCAATCGTGGGAGCCGCTCACCACCTTTGTGCTATCTCAAATCCGCTAGGTAAATGCTATTTCTTATACATCAGTCCAGGGGTTACCTTTATGCGTTACCAGTAAGGTTTGCGAACACCGGAACCTTGCTCTCTTTCCTGAGTTCTTTCGGTGGGATCTATTTCACCGCTCAGGAAAGTGTGTAAGTAGGGCCGTAACTAATCCTGGGTTCTGCCTTCGTTCCAGCACGTGTCGGAACTAAGTCAGCTAGCAGAAATGTAGGCACTCTGCATCAGCAAGATTCGTGATCGCATAGGTCTCAAGACCCGATCGCGGCTTTGTTGGGTAGTTCTAATCAGGCGTATCTCGTTTCTCCCGGTCAGAAACTCCCATTGAAAATCCGCGCGCTTGTCCGGCTCTTTCCGTAGTCCGCTGAAAAAGAGTCAGAGGGAAGTTGCGCGCAAAAATTCAGACGCTCAGTCCATCGGCGTCAACGCATGTGTTACCAGCTTTGGGACACGGCGTAGTTAGAGAACATACAGGTCACTTCTGTCATAGACGTGATTAAGTAACATACGGTTGCCTTGGCTCCCATATCAAGAAGGTCAAAGTACCTTGCGCACGTGACAAAGGTTCTTTGCCCATAAACAGCAGCAACAGAACCAATCCAATTGCGTGAAGGAAGTTTATGAAAATCAACCTGAAGCTTTCTCTGGCGTCCGCGCTCCTCATGCTCGTGACCATTCCGGCAAGGGCGAGCGTGACCGTCAGCAACCCTGCGAACGGTGCGGAGATTTCCTCCCCGTTTACGCTCTCGGCCTCGGCCGGCAACTGTTCGTCTCAAACCATTTCCGCCATGGGCTATTCGCTCGACTCGAGCACAGATACCACCATCGTGGACAACTCTTCGGTGAATGCCCAGGTCCCGGCCTCGGCCGGCGCGCACACGCTGCACGTAAAAGCGTGGGGCAATAAGGGAGCCGCATGCGTTACCGACGTGGCCATCACCGTCGCTGGTAATACGTCCGCCGTCAGCACGGGCGGCCTCAGCGTCAGCAGCCCCGGCATGGGCGCCGAGGTCTCCCCCTCGTTCACGCTCACCGCCAACGCCGGATCCTGCTCCTTGCAGCCCGTCGTCGCCATGGGCTATTCCTTCGATAACAGTTCTGACACCACCATCGTCGACAGTGCATCGCTCAACACCCAAATAGTCAACGCGCCCGCCGGCGCACACACGCTGCATGTCAAGTCGTGGGGCAATAGAGGCGCTGGATGCGCCGTAGCCGTCCCCCTGACAATCCTCGGCGCCTCTGTGCCTTCTTCCAATGGAATCACCGTGACCAGCCCGTCGAACGGCGCGCAAGTCGGTACGTCCTTCAGCCTCGTCGCCTCTGCCGACGGCTGCTCATCGCGGACTGTGGCCGCCATGGGCTATTCGCTCGACGGTAGTACCGACACCACCATCGTAGACAGCTCGTCTGTTGCCGCAACCATCACTGCATCGGCCGGCGCTCACACGCTGCACGTCAAGGCCTGGGGCAATGGCGGAGGCGCTTGCGACACCGACGTCGCCATTACCGCAGTATCCACAACCCCCACCGCGCCCGCGCCCGGAATCGTCGTAACCAGCCCTGCCAACGGTGCTACGGTTTCGTCCGACTTCACGGTCGACGCAACCGCCGCGGCCTGCTCGTCGCAACCCGTCAGTTCCATGGGATATTCGCTCGATAGCGGCGCTGAGACCACGTTCAACGGCACCACTCTCAATGCCAGCGTTGCGGCCTCGACCGGCGCGCATACGCTGCATGTTGAGTCGTTGGGCAATCAGGGAGCTCAGTGCGCCGTCAACGTCGCCATCAACGTCAACCCCGTCACCACGACAACCCCTTCGGGCGCCATCAGCGTCAGCGACATCCAGGCCATGAGCAGTTGGAAAGCAGATCACGATATCGGCACACCGGGCACATCCGGTGGAACAACTAGCATTGTCAGCTCGCCTTCGCTCAGCGACAGCGCCCGCGAATTTAACACCACCTTCGCCGCCAATGCCGGCGAACGGTATTACGTATCCTTCGGCGACGATCAGACATCGACGCACTTTCTTTATGACGTCTGGCTCTACCTCACCCCTGCCTCCGCATCCATCGCCAACATAGAGATGGATATGAATCAGGTCATGCCCAATGGACAAACCGTCATCTTTGGTTTTCAGTGCGACGGTTGGGACGGCACCTGGGATTACACCGCCAATGCCGGAACTCCTCAGAACCCGATCGATGAATGGATTCATTCCAAGCAATCGTGCAATCCGCGCTCCTGGAGCTTGAACACCTGGCATCACGTACAGATCGCCTACTCCCGCGATGATGAGGGCAATGTGACTTATGAGTCCGCGGCTCTCGATGGCGTCGTACAGAATATCGATGCCACCGTACCGTCAGCCTTCGCCCTCGGTTGGAGCCCAACCCTGCTAACCAACCTGCAGATTGACGGCCAGGGCGCGTCGGGAGCCAACACCATTTACATGGACAACCTCACCATCTCCCGCTGGTAACAGTAAGCACTGATTCCGAGTGATCCTCGACGGGCTAGGGGGCAACATCTCCCTTAGAGTATTTCTGTTTTTCTTTAGACTATTGAATGGAAGTCTGAACCAAGCCATTGCGTTGGCTGGAGTGATGTGAGGCAGAGCGTCGGTGAAGGCCTGATCGAGTGTTTCTTTGGTTCGCGCCTTTACCTCGCGGAGCCGT
>DASXFS010000043.1:0-77689 GCA_036489415.1 Occallatibacter sp.
GTAGCTTTCCCAGTTGGTGCTGTCGAGGAGTTCCTGGAAAGTGTCGGCGTAGCCGTCTTGCAAGAGGTAGCAGGGCTTTTGCCAGCCGAAGATGTTGTAGGCGGGAGAGCCCCAGGGAGTGCACTCGTAGTTGCGCTCGCCCATGAGGAACTCGAGGAAGAGCGGAGACATGTTGAACTTCCACGACTTTTTGCGGTTGGACAGGATCGCGCGGAAAAGCTTGCGCACCCTTGCCCGGCCCATGAAGTGCGACTGGTCGGGCGCCTTGTCATAGCTGTAGCCGGGCGAGAGCACCATGCCCTCGACGCCGATGGCCATAATCTCGTCGAAGTACTGGCGGACGGAGTTAGGATCCGTGCCGTCAAAGAAGGTGGAGTTGGGCGTGACGCGGAAGCCGCGCTTGACGGCCTCCTTGATGCCTTCAATGGCGATGTCGTAGCCGCCTTCGCGGCATACGGAGAAGTCGTGGTGCTCACGCTGGCCGTCAAGATGGACGGAGAAGGTGAGGTACTTGGACGGCGTGAACTCGTGGATGCGCTTCTTGAGCTCAAGCGCGTTGGTGCAGAGGTAAATGTACTTCTTGCGGGCAACGAGGCCGTTAACGATTTCGACGATCTGGGGATGGAGCAGGGGCTCGCCGCCGGGGATGGACACCATGGGCACGCCGCACTCTTCGACCGCGGCAAAACATTCTTCTGGTGTGAGCTGCTTTTTGAGGATGTGAGGCGGATATTGCACCTTGCCGCAACCGGCGCAGGCCAGGTTGCAGCGGAACAGAGGCTCAAGCATGAGCACCAGCGGATAGCGCTTTTTGCCCTGGAGCTTCTGCTTCCAGACGTACTTGACGACTGTTGCGACCTGGGAGATGGGAATGGCCATTCTTTGTTGATCCTCCGGCGCGTTTGGAGAGACATTTTTGTCTCGCCGGTTGCGCGTTTTCCGCAGGAGCTAAAGCCCGGGTCTTTCTCTGCGGTCTTGCGGCACGACTAAAGTCGTGCCCTGTTACAAAACTTCGATGATGCGGTGGTGCAAGCTGCTCAAACTCGCTTTGCATTCCCTCGGGGGCTAAAGCCCGGGTCTTGCTGATCTCAATTCATGTACGGGCTAAAGCCCGTACCCTTCATTTCTCAAAGCATTTGCCGGGGATAAATCCCCGGCCTACCGCCCGAAACCGCTCATGCGGTGCGTTCCATGGCCCGCCGGTAGCCGGTTAAGGCCAGAAGCGGGAAGTATTGGCGGTACATTTCGTAGGACAGATAGAAGACGCGCGGGAAGCCGGTGCCAGTGTACAAGGCCTGTCGCGTCCAACCGGAGCCCGTGGTCTCGTCCCAACTGCCGTCAGCTTGCTGGCGCGTGAGCAGCCAACGGACGCCCTTGGCAATGGAGTCGGAACGGTCGTCGCCGGCGGCAAGAAGGCCGAGCAGCGCCCAGGCAGTTTGCGACGGCGTGCTTGGGCCTACGCCGCGTGTGTTCGGGTCGTCGTAACTGCCGCAGGTTTCGCCCCAGCCGCCGTCCGGATTCTGCACCATGCGAATCCACTCGGCGCCTTGCTGAATTTCCGGCTCGTGGTTGTCGATGCCGATGGCTTCAAGGCCACGCAGCACCAAAAACGTGCCGTAGATGTAATTCACGCCCCAGCGGCCAAACCAGCTTCCGTCTGGCTCCTGCTCGCTGAGGATGAACTTGATGGCCTTCTCGACGCGTTTGTCGTCGCGCGTGTAGCCATAGGTGGCTAGCATCTCGAGGATGCGTCCGGTAATGTCGACAGTCGGCGGATCGAGCATGGCGTTGTGATCGGCAAACGGGATGTACTGGAAGATCATCTTGGTGTTGTCTTTGTCGAAACTGCCCCAGCCGCCGCTGCGGCACTGCATGGCAAACTCCCACTCGATGGCGCGCTGGGCGACTTTGTGTTGATAGGCTTCGCGCGGGTTGTCCACTTTGTTCAACGCCAGCAGCACCTGCGCGGTGTCGTCGGTGTCCGGATAAAACTCGTTGTTGAACTCGAAGTACCAGCCGCCGGGCTCGGTGTTCGGCACCTTCACCGCCCAGTCGCCCTTGTGCCGCACTTCCTTGGCCAGCATCCAGTCGGCGGCCTTGACCATGCGCGGATCGTCGGGAGCGACGCCGGCTTCGCCGAGCGCGTAGACGGCCTGGGCTGTATCCCACACGGGCGAAACCGCCGGCTGCATGCGGAAGGTTTCTTCCGGAACGCCCTCGGTGGGAAATTGCTCGATGCCCAGCTTCTCAAACTCGTCGCGGGCGCGGATGACCTGTGGATCGTCTTCGGAATAGCCCAGGCAGCGCAGCGCGATGATCGCGTTCAGCATGGCTGGATAAATAGCGCCCAGGCCGTCGGTCATTTCCAGGCGCGCCAGCATCCACTGCTCGGCCTTGCGCAGCGCGTGCTTGCGCAGCGGGCGCAGATGCACGGCTTCAGCAAAATGCAGGACGCGATCGACGACCAGGAAGAAGTTACGCCATGAGACGAGCTTCTTCTTATCCATTCTGAGGCGCAGCGTGGCACTTGCGCGGCCGCCGACGTATAACTCGTCAATTCCCTGCTCGGGCGAGATGCGCTTGAACGGTTTCTTGGCGTAGATGATGGCCAGCGGAACCAGGATCGACCGCGACCACGAAGAAATTTCGTAGATGTTGAAATAAAACCAATTGGGAAAGAGAACAATCTCCGGCGGAATCGCTGGGACGGCATCGTAGTCGTACTCGCCCAGAGCGCAGAGATACATCTTGGTGAAGGTGTTGGTTGCGACCACGCCGCCGTGCGCCAGCACCCAGGCGCGGCACTTGGCCAGGCGCGGATCGTCCGCGCTCATGCCCATCAGCTTGGCGGAGGAGTAGCACTTGACGGAAAGCGAGATGTTGCCGGGACCTCCGGGATAAAGACTCCAACTGCCGTCCTCATTCTGGTAGCGCATCATCTCAACGAGCGCGCGGTGCAAACGGCCGGGGTCGCCGGTCTCAAGCAGCGTGTGCAGAAAAATGTAGTCGGCCTCGAGCATGGAGTCCGCTTCCAGCTCTCCGCACCAATAGCCATCCGGATGCTGCTGGGAAAGAATGAAATCCCGCGAGTGCGCAATGGCCGAATCCACATCGGCCAGATCCGCATCCATACGCCCAAAGCGCGGCGCCACAGTCCGGGACGCGGCAAACTGAACTGCCCGCTCCTCGGCGTTTGCGGATTGCTTGATGCCCTGCTGAATACTCATTCGATTGAAAGCGCCTCAGAACCTGTCTCGATCCAACCTGTCTCGATAACGTTGCTGGCGTTTCGATGCCAGCCGCAAACCGCATGGCCACAGCGGTTCTCTGTCAGTTCGCTGGCCGCAAGCTCTTATCAATTCACCGGCAGCGTCTCTGTGCCGCCCGCGCTACCTATCGCCTGCACAATTTCAGGCGGGAGCCCGAAGCGCACATTTTCCGGCATCACTTCAACTTCTTCGACGCTGTTAAAGCCGTTTAGTTGCAAATAATTGACCACGTCCTCAACCAATACTTCCGGGGCCGATGCGCCCGCCGTGACCGCGACAGTGCTCACGCCTTCAAGCCATTTTGGGTCGATGGACTGGGAGTTATCAATCAGGTACCCCACCGTGCCCAGATTGCGCGAAACCTCGACAAGGCGGTTGGAGTTCGAGCTGTTGGTCGATCCGACAACCAGCACGAGGCCGGCGTTGTGGGCCACGTTGCGCACGGCCACTTGGCGGTTCTCTGTCGCGTAGCAAATATCCTGCGAATGGGGCCCGGCGATGTTGGGGTACTTTTCCTTGAGCGCGTGAATAATGTCACGGGCCTCGTCCAGGCTCAGCGTGGTCTGGGTGAGATAGGCCACGCGGTTGGGGTCGGGCACCACCAGCTCGGCCACTTCGGCCACATTTGAAACCACTTGCGTCACATCGGGCGCTTCGCCGAGGGTGCCTTCAATCTCGTCGTGGTCGCGATGGCCAATCAGCACCAGCGAATAGCCGTCCCTGGCGAACTTGACGGCTTCGATATGAACCTTGGTCACCAGCGGGCAGGTGGCGTCAATCACCTTGAGGCCACGGCCTTTGCTGCGCTCCCGCACCGCGGGCGAGACGCCGTGGGCGGAATAGATGACCCGCTGGCCGTCCGGCACGTCGTCGATTTCATGGACGAAGATTGCGCCCTTTTCCGCCAATTCATTCACAACATAGCGGTTATGGACGATTTCGCGCCGAACGTAGATGGGCGCGCCAAAGGTTTCCAGAGCGATCTTCACAATATCGATCGCGCGCACCACTCCGGCGCAAAAGCCTCGCGGCTTCAGCAACAAGACCCGTTTCTGACCGGGGGAAGTCTCGGTGTGGTTTCCGTTCGAGATGGATTCAAGCAGTGTTGTGGTCACATCTCCCAGTATACCAATCGCCGCATCGAAGCGACAGGAAAGAAAACCGGCACCCAAGTGCGGGGTCCGGATTACCTGCTTCTCAGCGTTGAACCGCCCAATTCTCCAAATCTGTTGCTTTGTCTTGATACCCAATCAAAACGAACACGGGCACGAAAAGCGCGGCGGTAACGCTCGGAGAGAAATGTAGGAGACCCGCGATTTGTTCGTCTGGATAGTTTGGCCCAACGCTGCCGTCGTCCCGGAATCGGCGGCTCAATTGTTCCAGGCCAGAGTGGGTGAGACCGCACAGGCCACGCCATTCCTGAGCTATTCCTCGGAAATAGGGATATTCCTGGTATCCGTATGCTGCGTCGAGAATCTTCGCCGTTTCCCGGAAACGAGGGAACAACTCGGTGCCGCCTTGGCCAATTGCCTCCACCTGATCGTCAGTCGCGCATTTCATTGCCCACAAACCTCGAAAGGCAGTCTCAACTTGAGGGCGCAGAAGCGCGAGGGCCGATCCTCTGATATTGCTTCTGGACAACGTCAGGATCGCATACTGATGTTCAAGTGTAATAGCGGCATAGGCAAGGGCCAGCAAGGCCCTTGGGGTCTCTTCGTACCGAACCCCGGCCAACTGCGACAGGATGAACTGGTGGAAGTCGTAGCAATATTTGAGTGCATAGTCGATAGACATGGTCATCAACTCACCCTCCCGCTCGCGGCGTACAGCAGCTGATCGACTTTCTACCACCCTTTTTTCTACCACCCTTTAACGAAGGTCGCCGCCAGCTTGCAATACGCGGCGTTGTTTTGCGTCGATAAAACAGGCGGCCCGTCAAGCCTCGCGGCGCCGTCAGTTATCAAGAGAGTCGATACATTGATCTCGCGTCCAATGCTCAAATCACAGCGGTCAAACGACTCTCTCGATATCTTCCATTCTGCTCCGTCGGTCGTGTCTATGGTTACGGTATCGTCGGGACCTGTCGCGTATCTGACCACAGACGCGTTCGCCAATATGGAGCTATCAAAGGTGTTTTCGATTGTCTGCCCGTGAATGTCGAAGTTGGTTTCCAACATGTGCTCTACCTCCACGCCGCCAGTTATTCCTTCGCCACGTAGCCCGTTTTCCTTCTCCTCGTTTGCAAACTCGATTGCCCTAAGTGGATATACTAAGTGGATATATCTGATAAACCCGATCCGGAGAGCCTCCGTTGCTCGTCCACGGAGATCGAATTATGACTTGGCCGCCGTATCCTGTGTTGTCGAACATTCTCCCGATGGTAGGGGGCAATTCGTACACATATTCACCGAGTGTCGTGTATGTCCAATCCGCAAAGTCGAGTGCGATGTAGATATTCTTGCTGTTCGCCAGCATGACTGAGCAGGTTGGTATTGGAAGCTCGCTGTTCATGGTCATCTTCCGAAGCGCGGCAATATAGTCTTCGCATGCGTTTTTCCCCATTTGCGTCGCATTTTCCTTTGATCCAGCGGAATCCGATTCCTTTGCATTGAGGAGCATTTGCCACCAGAAGAGATACCAATCCTCAGAGAATTCGACCCGGATAGAGGGTCCCTTCCCCAGACGGGCCAAATCCTTTGAAAGGACTATTTTGTAACGCCAATTATGTTGTGCCATGTAGGTGTCAGAGATACTTGCAATGCAAATGGGGGTCGTCGAGCACGCTCCATTCAAAGATTTTTCCTCTACCAAGTCTTCTAATGTTTGAAACAATGCCGATGACCAAGCCCGCCGCGCGTCTCCTTAGAGCACATTCTTCGGCGAAAATATGCTGATGGAATAGTACCCAAGGGCCTGACCTTGCTTGCCGGAACAAAGGGTAGGCTGTTGCGGGAGCGCCGTGGTCATGCGCCCTACGATGTACGCGCAGACCGCCTGTGGGCTGGCGGCGGTCGCGCTCGGCTGACTCTGCGCACTCTGTCCCTGGGGTGGGACAGTCAGGAGCAGGGCAGCAATCGCCGAAAAGATGACTGGGTTTCTCATTAGGCCTTTCCTTTTCGGCCAATCATAGGCGAACAGAGGGCGAATGTCACGAACTATCTTCGATTATCCCAAATTCTCCCCTACCGGCTCCCCGCAATCATCTGCCCTGTGTACTGTCCGCTGGTTTCTGCCACCTTGGCCCCGCTCAGCATTCGCACCACCTCGTAGGTCAGCGCAAGGTCATCCAGCAGCCGCAACGCGACCAATCCACGTTTTGGGCCTCCTCTCCTCCCTGTGCTACGGTTACCTGAATCAAACCTCCGCGACTCCGGGTTGCCGTCGCGCGCTGGGGATGCAGTCAGCTCCCAACCGGCCCGTCGCGGAAAGGCTACAAATCGATGAAGCTAAAGTCCCTCTGTTGTTCCATCGCCAGCTTGTCCAGCCTCCTGCTGTGTTCCGCCTTCTCTGCCGCGGCCCAGGCTCCGAACCGGCAGCCGCTCAGCGCCTCTCTGCAGATGATTGTCGTCACTACGCCCGCTTGGAATGCCGTGGATGGGCGGCTGCAACGCTACGAGCGAGAGCGGCCTGGGGAGCAGTGGAAGCGCGTGGGCGATTCGATTGAGATTGTGGTGGGCAAAAAGGGGATGGGGTGGGGAGCTGGGCTGGCGGCGACGGATGAACCCGGCCTGCGCGATGCCAAGGACCCCGTGAAGAAGGAAGGCGACGGGAAATCTCCGGCGGGAGCGTTTCGCTTTAGTTCCGCATTCGGCTATGCCGCCCAGGCGCCGGCCGGTTGGAAGATGCCGTATATTCCCTTGACAGCATCGGTAGAGTGCGTGGATGACAGCACGTCCCGGTTCTATAACCGCATCGTCGATCGTGCCACCGTGTCGCCGGATTGGCACAGCTCAGAGCAGATGGCGCGCGCAGGCGTTGCATACAGATGGGGCGCGGTGATCGACAACAATGCGAATCCGCCGACGCCCTCAGTGGGCTCCTGCGTGTTTATGCATGTGTGGGGCGGCGCTGGAGTGGGAACGGCTGGCTGCACGGCGATGCCGCAGGACCAGCTTGAACCTATCCTGGCATGGCTCGACCCGGCTGCGCGCCCCGTGCTTGTGCAGTTGCCGATTGCTCAATATAAGAAACTGAAGAAGCCGTGGCGCTTGCCCTGAGCGCCGCGACTCTTAACCTGGACGCCGTTCCAGGCAGGAAATCGACGGTCAGGAAATCGCTTCGCTGACCTGCTCTCGCCTCATCTTTTTCTGGAGGCCACCTCATAAACGCTATTGAGACGCTCCAAACGTGTACCTCGGGGGCTAAAGTCCCCGGCTTCATTGGGCATTTTGCGGCACGGCTAAAGCCGTGCCCTTTCAAAGCAGATTTGTGAGATAGCTTCCAGGGCCGATCCTCCTACATAAGGAACCTCGGCACAAAAAACTTCTGCACAACATCCCTGCGCAAAATCCCCGCACAAAACTTCCGATCTGCTCACAAGCGCCTGTCCGGTTGCACCTTGAACCGCTGCTGACGCATTTTTCCGGCTTGTGGCGCGTACCGATTGGATGAGCAGACAGGACGAAGTTGCAACTGTTGTCCCCCTGCCGGCTCACGCTCCAGAGAAGTGGAAACCCAACCCCAATCCCCGGCGGTAAAACCATGCGAGCAACGAAGATGAATGAGGCCCTTATGAAGCTTGGAGCAGTAACGACAGGTGCGGCAGCGGTTTTGGCGATGATCTCTGTAACCGGCTGTTTCAGCCAACAAAAAAACTCCCCAGCGGCACGGCCCACGCAGTGAGTTCCACTTGGACCGGTTCTCACAAGGCTGAGGTAACCGATCCGGCCTATGGCATGACTGCGTTCACCATCGACGTCCCCAACGGATGGAAGTTTGCGGGAACCATCCTGCGCCCCGCCGGATGCCACGCAGCTGCGTATCCTGCCGCCGGATTATCCTACTCGATGGTAAGCCCCGACGGCATCTCGGCATATATGGGGCTGCCGGGCGTGTCCTGGACCAGCTCCAGTAATGGAACTAACTTTCAAGGTCCGAGGTGCCCGTCGAATATGAACATCGATTCGGCTGCCGGACTTCTGTTGAACATCGCCGTGCCCCAACTGCACCCCAATGCAAAGTCCGTGAACCTTGTGCCGCTGAACCCGAAAATGCAGGCCGCGCTTGCCACGAACAGCGAACAGGCCACCGAGCAACTGAGAAGGTACGGTCTGCAAGGAAAAGCGATTCAGGATGCGGCGCAGGTCCGCGTTGAATATGACCTGAACGGACAGCCCGTTGAAGAAATGGATTTCGTGGTGATTGACTGCCAGCAGACGCAGTTTCAGGCAGTCATGCAGCGTCCGTATACGCGCCTGAGCTGCCACTCTCGCGGCACCGCGATCACGCGCGCCCCCAAGGGCCACCTGGATCAGATGATTGCGCATACGCCCGCATTTCAGCAGATCGACAATGAGTGGGACCAGCGCGTGATCCACGACATGAATACCAACTTCCAGCAGATGCAGGCTGCCAGCGATCGCCAGTTCAAGGCCATGACCGCGCACTACGCTCAAGTGAATCAGGATCTGATAGCGCGGAGCCAGGCGCAGGACGCGCAGCGGGAGGCCGGCACCCGGGCAGCCATGCAGAGTGACGCCAACAACCAGGCCGCTATCGACCACGCGGCGCAGCGCACGGTGCAGTACTCGCTCGACCGGCAGACGTTTATCAACCCCAGCACCGGCCAGAAGATCGAGGCCAGCGATCAATACAACCACCAGTGGGTCTCCTCAGACGGCAGCACCCTGATTCAGACCCAGGACAACTCGGACCCCAATGGCGCCGTCTATCCGGTCAGCCAAAGCTGGACCGAACTGATCCCTGCTAACTGAACGCATCCATCGAATTTGAACGCATTCACCGAAGTCTGGGGCGGAAGGAAAACCTTGCGCCCCGGTTGCCTGCCCCAGGCTTATCTGCCCCCGGATGATGAACTCTGTATAAATAGGGACCGCTCGGTTTGTCGCAGTGCGCTAAACCAGGCTGGGCTGACATCCTTTCTGTTTTCAGTCTCATCTCAACTCTAAAGCGGGACTGGAGGCATTGAACGCATTCCATTTCAAAGAACTCGCTGTAAGCTCTTTTGCTGCCTTTGGTCGTCAAGCGCTGCCGCTGCATGTGGTTCATGCAGTCTGGTGCGTCGTGGGGAGTCAAAACGATTGCTCTGGCAAATATCGAAGAGGAGAAAGTGATGAACAAACTCAAGCTTCTTGCTATCGCCGCTCTTGCCACATTCTGCTTGTCGGCCGCGGCCAAACCGGCAGTCCAGGTGGCCGTCGATATCGGCGTCGCACCGGAATGCCCTTACGGCTATTACGACTACGCGCCCTACACCTGCGCCCCTTATGGCTACTACGGCCCGGAGTGGTTTACCGGCGGCATATTTATCGGCGCGGGTCCCTGGTTCCATGGGCCTAAGAATTTCCATGGTCATGTGAATAACCACTTCGATGTTCAACACGGCTACAAAGGCGCGGCGCCGCACCGTGGCGACAAGCCGGAAGCCGGCAAGCCGGTGAACAAGGTTGCCCACTTCAAGGGAAATGAAGTTCGAGATGGCCGCGGCCATGTCGGCGGCGGAGAGAAGCGCTAACAACAGGTCTCAGCGCAGGCGCTGGACTGGTCTCGCGTTTTCTTGGGTCTCGCGTTTGTGTTCCTGTTGACCTACCCCCCACGTGGGCGGAAGTCGCGTCCGCGTGGGGGTTGCACTTTCAGGAACGCGGGGCACTCACACCGGCGTCAAGTTCACGGGGTTGATTTCTCGTCTTTCGATACCCACCAGAGGACTTCTCCAAATATCTTCCACTTTGAAGCGTTACTCACATCCAAAGGCGCATATTTGTGATTTGCCGAGACCAGCAGATCGAACCCTCCAAGACGCTGGAATCGCGCCACCTTGAATCCCAGGTCACGGTGCGCAACCACTGTCAGCCGCTGGTGAAACCGATCGCGGTCTGTCACAGCCGTATCCACAAAGATAATGGAGTCGGGAGGAATGAGCGGATACATGGAGTCGCCTGCAAGGTGCATGCTGATCATGTTTTCAGGATGCGGACACCAGGACAGCGGCGCCAGCAGCACGTCTTCCACTTCCACATCGGACAGGCTCACGTTCTCTTTGGGCGGAACCCGATCCCCAAACGCAGTTACGTTCAACAAGGGGATGGCGACGGCATTCCCCTTGCCGGCCAGATGACGGGAGATCTTCCTGGCGGCGACCAGTTGAAAGTCCTGGAGACTGACGCGCAGCGAGGAGACGGCCTTGAGGAAACTGGCATCCTGCAGGCCGGTGGTGTTCATGCCGGCGCGCTCCCAGAAGTAGACACCGTCAGGCCGGCCAGCCAGGTTGCCCAGCGCGATATAGCTTTCCGCGGTTGGCTCATGCCTGCCTTTAATCCAACGGGAAATGGTGGGCGGGGAAACGCCAAGGCGTGCCGCGAGTCCGGCCTGAGTCAGTTTCAAATCGCTCAGGAGTCGGCAGATTCGATTCGACCATTCGGCAGACGTTATCTTTTGTGCGACCATCGAGACTCCAGGCTGCTTGAGGCATTGCATTTCATTTATGTAATTGCACTAATGAAATCAATGATTTAGCGACCATGGCAGGATACTAACAGGTGCATTGGCGCATCGTAACTAAAGACAAGAAGGGGAAACGTCTCGCAACTGCGGGATGGCGTTGACCGGACCAACAAACTACGGGTACCAGCCGCTCGGTTCGGCAATATAGGAACTCAATTCAATTGACGGTCAGTGGATGACCACTCGTTTCTCAGAAGATCCAGGACGAGGAACAGGGAATGTTTAAATGCTGGGGAATGCTGAAATTCGCAAGATTCTGGTTGTCGAGGATGAGGCATCCATCGCGGACACGCTCGCCGTTATACTCTCGACGCGCGGTTACAGCGTTCAGGTTGCCTATGCAGCGGAAAAAGCCATTGAAATCATCGCCGAATGGCCGCCCGACCTGGCCATTGTGGACGTAATGCTTCCCGGTATGAACGGAATCGATTTTTCAATTATTATCAGGACCAACTACCCGGCTTGCAGGCTTCTGCTGTTTTCCGGCCAGCCGGACACGAGCGTCCTTTTAGAAGAAGCCTTGAAAAAGGGATACAATTTTCAAGTTCATGCCAAGCCGGTTCATCCAACCTTCATCCTGAACGCGGTGGAAGACCTGCTCTCCTCCGGCCACGAACCGCTGGCCGACGCTTAGTACTACAGTTGTACTTGGGGTTTATGTTGTAGCAGCGACAAGGGCCCGTGCCTGAAGGCCCCGCAATTTTGCCGTCTGTCAGGGGGTTGAAACCCCCTGCTCCCTCCGGAATTTCCGATCTACAACTGTAGTATTAGAGCCCTTTGATTTTTACCTCGACTAACGGCTCCCGGCGATCATCTGACCGGCGTGCTGCAGGCTGGTGTCGGTGACCTTGGCACCGCTCAACATGCGGGCCACTTCGTGGGTGCGCGCGCGGTCATCGAGCAGGCGGACCTGCATCTTGGTCCGGCCATCGGCCTCGCGCTTGTCGATCAGGAAATGCTGGTCGGCGAATGCGGCAATCTGCGGCAAGTGGGTTACGCACAGCACCTGCTGCCCGCGGCTGAGAGCTTTCAGCTTTTGCCCCACGGCTTCTGCCGCGCGGCCACCGATGCCGATGTCGATCTCGTCAAAGACCAGGGTGCGGGGCGTCGCGGTCTTCTTCTTCGGCTTGGCCGCGCCTTCTTCCACGCTCACTTTCAGGGCCAGCATCACGCGGCTCATTTCGCCGCCGGAAGCGATCTCATCGAGCGGTTTCAGCGGCTCGCCGGGATTGGTGGCGATGCGGTATTCGACGGTGTCCCAGCCGGAGGCGGTCCAGTCCGCATCCTTCTCGCCGGCGCGCACCGCGATTTCAAACCGCACCTTCATGGCCAGCGAGTTGATCTGCGCTTCGGCCAGCTTGGCCAGCTTGCCGGCGGCGGCCTTGCGCTCCTGGTGCAATGCGGCCGCGGCGGTTCGATAGGCACGCGCGGCCTCATCGAGATCGGCTCGAAGCGCCTTGAGGATTTCGTCTTTATCCTCCACCTCGGCCAGCTTCGCGGCGACGTCTTCACCGAAAGCGATCACCTCGGTAACGGTCTGACCGTATTTGCGTTTCAGCCGGTCGAGCGCGGCCAGGCGATCTTCAATCTCAGAGAGCCGCTCGGGCGATGCGTTGATACCCTCCGCGTAATCGCGCAAGCTGCCGCTCACGTCGCCAACCGTTGCCCGCGCCGACTCCAACTGCTGCGCGGTCTCGGCAAAGCGGCTGTCATAGCGCGCCAGTTCTTCCACATTGCGGGCGGCGGCACGGAGAGAAACCTCGGCGGACGCGCCGCCCTCGTACAGTTGCTCGAACGCGCTCATGGCCGCGGCGTACAGCTTCTCGGCATTGGCCAGCACGCGCTTCTCGGTCGCGAGAGCGTCGTCTTCGCCGGGCTCCAGATGCGCCGCTTCAATCTCCTTGCGCTGATAGCTCCACAGGTCGACCATGCGCAGGCGGTCCTGCTCGCCCTCGACGAGTTCATTCAACTTGACCTGGGCTGCGCGCCAACGCGTGTAGGCCTCGTTGACCGCATCGGTCGCGATGCCGGCGAAACGGTCGAGCAGAATGCGCTGCTGCGTCTGGTCAAAACTGGTGAGGGTTTCATTCTGCGCGTGAACCAGGGCCAGTTCCGGGGCCAGTTGCTTGAGCACAGCTACCGTGGCCGGCTGGTTGTTCACAAACACGCGGCCCTTGCCGGTGGAGAGAATTTCGCGGCGAAGAATGATGTCGTGGCCTTCGGAGTCGATGCCGTTCTCTTCGAGGATGGTCTCCGCGCCCGGCGTGGCTTCAAAGACGCAGGCCACCACCGCCTTGTCCGCTCCGTGGCGCACCACCTCCGCGGAGGCCTTGCCGCCCATCAGCAGCGCCAGCGCATCCACCAGGATCGACTTCCCTGCTCCGGTCTCGCCAGTGAGCAGGTTCAGTCCGGGGCCAAAGACGGCAATGGCGTGGTCGATGACGGCATAGTTTTCCGCGCGCAGTTCAACAAGCATCTTTGTCGGCCCTCTTGGAACCTAAGTAGGAACAGGAACAATGGTAGGCGAGCGGCTCACCCATGACAATCCGAGCGCAGCATAGCACGGACACTGACCGGGATGCTGATCGGGACGTTGACGCAATTTATTTCCGAATCGCGCGTACCAATCGAAACAACGCCACAAAAGATGGAGAGCCCAATGTCGTCGATTCCGCAGCAGCTTGCTGAAAATTCAAATACCCACGGTTCAATTCATGGTGTGCCGGCCCCGGCCTTTACCCTGTTCGACGCGAATGCGGTGGCGCTGGCCACATTCCTGGGCACTCCGGCGGCAGGAGCCACGCTGATGGCGGTTAACGATCGCCGTTTGGGCCACGGAGGCCGCGGCAGCGCCGCCGTGATTGCCGGCATTGTCGTCACCGCGCTCGCCATTCTCGTCGGGTGGAAGATGCCGCAGGGGTCCGCAGCCCCTATCGCCTTGTGTTTGCTGTTTGCAATGAAGTGGGCCGCTCAGTCCACGCAGGGAGCGGCGGTGAAGGAGCATGTTCAGCAGGGTGGGCTGCTGGCGTCAAAGTGGTCTGCTTTCTGGATCGCCATCGTCTATCTCGGCGTTATTTTCTCTCTAGTCTTCCTGATCGTGTTCATCCCTACTTACAGGGCGAACAACGGACCGAAGGTCATTGTCGGCACCAAGGACGAGGTTTTTTACTCCGGTTCGGCGACCGAGGCTGAGGCCAAGGCGCTCGGTGAAGTGCTGAGAGGAAATGGATACTTCTCTGACAAGGGCGTCACTGTGCTGCTGGATAAAGAAGCGAGCGGTACGGTGGTTTCTTTTGTCGTCAAACAAGGCCTCTGGGATACGGCCGGCATTCCTGCCGGGTTTGATGAGTTGGGACGCGAGGCGGCTCCGGCGGTTGGAGGATTCCCGATCAAAGTGCGCTTGCTGAATAAAACCTACGATGTCGAGAAGGAATCGAGCGTCGGCAAGCTCTCTGTCGGAAAGGATGACATCTATTATCTGGGCTCAGCCACTGAATCTCAGGCGCAGGCTCTGAGCGAAGTTCTCAAATCGGCGGACTTCTTTAGCGGCAATGGCGCGGACGTCTTTCTGTCCAAACAGAGCGATGGCACGAGCCTCTCCTTTGTTGTGGGAGACGGCGTGTGGAACGACGCTGACGTTGTTGCCACCTTCGAGAAGATCGCCCACCAGGCAGCGCCCGCGGTGGGCGGATTCCCACTGCGGCTTCGGCTGGAAAATACAACGCTCGATGTGAAGAAGGACGAATTGATCGATTGAAAGGGGATGGCGTGTAACGGGCGATGGCGTGATGGACGGCGCACGGAAGGTTCGCCAGCGCCAGCCGCATCGTTGGCAAGGTCAACAGATGTTAAGTGAATAGGTCAGGGCCGGGGCGCCAGGCGCCGTCGGCGCTTCCATAAGGGCTGGCGACGACGACAGTGTAGCCGTCCGGGTCGCGCATCCAGCATTCCCAGTGATTGGGGCCGCCGTCGCCATCGGGAGGATTGCGATGGCGGGGAAGCACGATTTCGACACCCATTTCGCCGGCGCGCTGCATTACGGCGTCGAAGTCCTCCACCTCGAACCAGAGCAGCACACCGTTACCGTAGGGCTTGTCTGCGCGATCGCCGATGGGGCCATGATGGTGTTCAACTTCAAAGCTGTGCAATTGCAAGATGAGCAGGCCATCCTTGACCAGTTGCTCATATTGACTGCCCCCGTGAGCTCCGCGGCAACCCAACAGACGCTGATACCACTGGCTGCTCGCTTCGACATCCGTGACACAGATTAGAGGCTGTGGATGCATGTCTCTGATGCTAGCAGAACAGAACCTTTGAGGGGCTGATGTAAAGGAACTTTGGAGACAGTAGGCCTGGGCGCTGAGTCCTAAGTTCGTTTCACAATAGCCGCGCATTATGCTTCGGGCCAACATGGGCAGAAGCAGGGCCTTCGGCCTCGCTCAGGGCAGGCTTTCGGCTCCCTTGAAGTACACTTCGCTCAGGATGACAAGTCGTTTTGTGCTGATTCTTGCTTGTTCGAGCGTCTGATTTCCCTTCTGCGTCCATACGATGTAGCATTTTCTCGAACGGGCTGGAGACTCCGGCCTGCTCCACGAGGCAATCGAACTCCATGAATCGCAAGCTTCTGCTCTTTCCTGCCCGCCGCGGCGCGCACGACTCCAGACTGACCCATGAACACGACGGGCTTGATTGCGCGAAGGAACCCAACGGCTTCACGCTCCCCAACGGTTTCACGCTGATGGAATTGCTTATCGTGATGGCTATCATCGCTATCCTGATGCTCATTGCCATTCCCACCGTGGGCAGCCTGAAGAAGAACGCCAACCGGCTCTCGGCGATTCAGTCGATCCGGGCCATCCAGCAGGCGGAGATGCAGTACGAGTCCACCTACCCGGCCAACGGATACGCCTGCGACCTGAAGGCTTTGGGCGGCGATCCGAATACAGGCGCTGCCTCGCCGGCGGCGGCCCAGATATTGCAGCCGGACATCACCTCGGGCTACAAATCGGGCTACATCTTCACCATCGGCAACTGCCAGAAGGTGACGGTGAATGGGACGGACCGGGTGACGAGCTACAAGGTTACCGGCGTTCCGCAAACTGTGGGCAAGACCGGAGACAGCGGCTATTGCAGCGACCAGTTCGGCACTATCAAGTCCGACCCGACGGGCGGAGCAAACTGCACTCAGCTCGTCCAATGAGGGCGAGCAAACTGCTATGCGGCCGCCTGTTGGGTGCGGCCGGCTTTCTGCTGTCCACGTACCTCTGCGCTCAAGGTCCTGCGCCGTCCGCGAAGGACCTGTCCGCGCATGAGCTGGCCCAGCGTGTCGATCATCATTACAACCAGCTTCGCTCCCTCAAGGCCGGCTTTACGGAGAGCTACGAAGGGCTGGGCATGGACCGCTCCGAGAGCGGCACACTGCTGCTGCTGAAGCCGGGACGCATGAGGTGGGATTACAGCTCGCCGCGCGGCAAGCTGTTCCTGCTCGACGGCAAATACGCCTGGTTCTACTCACCAGGCGACCCGCAGGTGCAGCGGATGCAGGCCAAGCAGCTTGACGACCTGCGTTCTCCGCTGCGCTTCCTGCTGGGCCATACGGAGCTTGAAAAAGAGATGAGCAGCCTGACGCTGGCTCCGGCAGCCGCTGGGCGCTTCACGCTCTCCGGCCAGCCCAAGGGTCAGGAAAAACGCGTCAGCCGACTCTCGCTCACGGTGACTGCAGATGGAACCATTACCGGCATCGAGGTGGAAGAGGCTGACGGCGCGATCACGCGCTTCACATTCACCGGCGAAGTCCCCAACGCGCCCGCTCCGGCGGATGAGTTCCGTTTCACGGCGCCTGATGGAGTGCCGGTGGTGGATACGGGACCGCCGGTGTAAGACGGTTTCCGAAAACCTTCGCCAGAGGGGTGAGATTAAATCAGGATCATCCCAGCTGACTTGGCGGCGTCCTCATCGAATGTCACCGTTCGGCTGCATCCGGCATACGAGCAAGTGCGCTCAATGTGACAGTCGGAAAAATCGGCCTTTGAGTCTCGAAAAACATCCAGAGCCTGACGGACCACCAGCTCGTTTTCAAGAACGAGATTTCGCGATTGAATGAGTTTTTCGATGTACGACATGAGTTTGCTCTTTGGCATTCGGTAGTTGCTCTGGAGAACCCATATCGTTTCAGCCAGAACGACCGAAGAGACAAAACCCGGATTCTCCTTGGTCAAATTATCCAGTAGCCTGTCTGCTCTGCGCGTTTGGGATGGATCATCGCGAACGATGAATCGCACAAGCACATTGGTGTCAATGCCGACCATAGGTTCGCTTCACTTTTCGAATTTAAGCTGTCCTGCCCAGCCTTTGCGTATGGTTTCGTTCATCTCTTGAATAGTGACCGGCTTGCCACTCCACTTCCACATGCCCTTCACGTCTGCGAGAGAGCCGGTCTTTGCCTTGAGCACAAAATCCCCATCTTCGTTTTCAATGAACGTGACGCGATCTCCTGCCTGCAAATGAAGCTTTTGCCGCACCTCGACAGGAATCGTAATCTGGCCCTTGGATGTGACCGCCGCAGTCGCCATAAGGAACTCCTGAAATCACTCTACACCAATTCCTTACATTTAGTAAGGAGTCTGTGAACCGCTCTCCAAACTGCCACGCATTCTCATTTTTCGTAGGTATAAAATCCGCGTCCTGATTTGCGGCCTAGCCAACCGGCATCCACCATCCGCACGAGCAGCGGGCAAGGGCGGTATTTAGGATCGCCGTAGCCCTCCTGCAGCACGCGCAGAATATCCACACAAACATCGAGACCGATGAAGTCAGCCAGAGTAAGCGGGCCCATGGGGTGGGCCATGCCCAACTTGAATACCTGGTCTACGGCCTCGCGCGTAGCAACGCCCTCCATCACGGCGAAGGCTGCTTCGTTGATGAGTGGCATGAGGACGCGGTTGGAGACGAAGCCGGGCGCGTCGTTGACCTCAACCGGCGTCTTGCCCAGCTTGACGGCCAACGCGTGAGCGGAGGCGAAGGTCTGGTCGCTGGTGGCGAGGCCGCGCACAATCTCTACCAGCGCCATCACAGGCACGGGATTGAAGAAGTGCATGCCGATGACCTGCGCAGGACGCTTGGTCTGCGCGGCCAGTTTGGTGATGGAAATGGAGGAGGTGTTGGTAGCCAGGATGGCCGATTCCGGCAGGATGCGGTCGAGGGCGCGGAAGACTTCAGATTTCAGCTCAAAGCGTTCCGAGGCAGCCTCGACGGCGAACTCCGCTGCGCTGAGCGCCTCGCCGTCCACGGTGGGCGTAATGCGGGCCAGCGCTGTCTCAATCTCGGTTTCGGCTAGCTTGCCCTTGGCGGCCTCGCGGCCCAGGTTGGTGCGGATTTGGGTGAGCGCGCGGTCGAGGTAGCGCTGTTCCACATCATTGAGCAGCACGCGGAAGCCTGCGCGGGCAAAGACGTGAGCGATGCCGGAGCCCATGGTGCCCGCGCCCACCACTGCAATTGTTTGAATTTCGGCCATCGGAAACCTCTCCCATTGCAAGAGGGAGTTTAGCAGGCCGGAGTTCTAGTAGCGGCTGACGTTTTCCTGAGACAGGAAAAGCGGGTCAGTCAATTGGAAGATGAGTGTCGTGCCGCTCTCAAGCGTGGCCTGAGAATGGCTCACCAGCAGATGGACCGTGATGGCGCCCGCGCCGATCAGGCCGCCCGTTAAAGCGCCCACCGGGCCAGCGACAATGGCGCCGGTCACAACACCGGAGCCCACCGCACCGCCGTATTCAATGCCGTCGCGCTTGATGCGCGAGTCCGGGCGAATGGTCCCTTCACCGACCACGTGCGTACGCGAGCCGGGCGTGCCTGTCACTTCAGCGTGCAGGCGGAAACGCGTGCCGTTGGGCAGGATGACGGACTCCGGCTCAAGGCGCATGGTTCCGTGACCGCCCGCGCGGCCGCTTGAAACCTCGACCACTTTGCCGTCAATCTCCGCTCCGGCGGGGATCAGCACCTGGCCGCCCTGCAACACGTCAGAGGAAACGCGGGTGCGGAATGGCTGGCCCTGCTCTGTCTCGGCTGTGGAGAGCCGGTCAAGCAGGCTGACGAAAATGTTGGTACCTTCCTGGAGTTCTCCCGGTTGCAGCGGGCGCGGATGCACGATATCGCCGTCGGGGTCATAGGCATAGGCGCGCTGGTTCAGAGCCGGCTGTTCAGGCGGGGCCGAGGGCGCGATGCCCACGATTCCAGCGTCGGTGCCGTCCACCTGTTGCGGGGCCGGGAAGTTGACCGAGGGATCGACCGATGAGGGCTGCGACTGACTCTGCACGGCTGCCGGCATGGGAGGCGGAGTTGGCTGCTGAACGTCCTGAGCGGGTTGGGGAGCCGGCTGCGCGGGCTGTGCGTTCATGGGATGACCCGCCGGGGGCTTGGCTTCAGGAATGCTTGTCGTAGTGATGGTGTCGTCCGCGGGAGGATGCGACACACCCTGGTAGGGGCTTGGCTGGGAACTCGACTGGCTCGCATCCTGCGCTCCCAAAACGGCAGCAGTTGCGACAAACAAGGCGCATACGAGAATTGGCCGGTTCATGCGAAACTCCTTTTTGCGGGCAAAGGTCCCCTGGCTTATATAGACCCTGCCGAGGCCGGAGAGTTGCGCGCGAGGGGTAAATTTGCCCTTACTGCTACTCTCCCAAATTAAGATTAGCGCCGGACCCCAAAGCCACGCGCGCCTGTGGGCCCGGTGTGTGCCTCAGGCAGCACGAATCAAAAGCGTTAACGGCTTTGCGGCTGGATTCGGGTAGTTGTGCAGTTTGAAACAGAGCAGAACCCTCAGGGGCTAAAGCCCCGATTGTGTTGCTGCGCTTATGTACGGGCTAAAGCCCGCCCTCACTGGAGCCCATGGCCTCCGGACTGCAACCCAATCGTGGTTCGCGCTGCGGCGTTCGCGGGCGAAAAGGTCTCGACACGCATGGGATAGCCAGCCCTGCTCGGCACTGACCGGTTTGTTAGAATCCATAGGGTAGATTCGCAATTTTTGCATTGGACGGAGACGATATTTCCCACGCGCCACAGCTTCTGAACACTATTCAAAGCGCCGCCGGAGAAACTTTGGCCGTGGATCGCCGTCCCAAACTGAATGACCGGCTGCAGCACCGCATTTTGAGGAGCGATATGACTGAGATTGTTGCCATTCGTGCCCGCGAAGTTCTCGACTCGCGCGGCAACCCGACCGTGGAAGCGGATGTGATTCTGGAAAGCGGCGCGCTGGGCCGCGCCATTGTGCCTTCAGGCGCCTCGACTGGCGAACACGAAGCCGTGGAGCTGCGCGACGGCGATAAGACCCACTTCATGGGCAAGGGCGTGTTGCAGGCTGTCGAAAACATTGAAACCGTGATCGCTCCGGAACTGGAGGGGCTGGACGCCACCAACCAGCGCCTCGTTGACCACACCATGATTGCCCTGGATGGCACGCCGAACAAGTCCAAGCTGGGCGCGAATGCCATTCTTGCTGTTTCCATGGCCGCTGCGCGCGCGGTGGCCCAAACGCTGGAGATTCCGCTTTACCGCTATCTGGGCGGCGTGAACGCCAGCGTTCTGCCCACGCCCATGCTTAATGTACTCAATGGCGGAGCTCATGCCGACTCCAACGTGGACTTTCAGGAGTTCATGATTATGCCCGTAGGCGCGGAGCGCTTCAGCGATGCGTTGCGCTGGGCCACCGAAACCTTCCACACTCTGAAGGGCGTGCTCAAGAAGAAGGGCTACAACACGGCCGTGGGCGATGAGGGCGGCTTTGCTCCGTCGCTCAAGTCCAACTCCGAAGCCATCGAACTTATTCTCGAAGCGATTGAGCTGGCCGGTTACAAACCCGGCGAACAGATCGCCATCGCGCTCGATCCCGCATCAAGTGAGTTTTATGACAAGGAAAAGAAAAAGTACGTCTTCAAAAAGAGCGATAAGCGCGAACTGACGAGCGAAGAGATGGTCAACTTCTACGACAACTGGAGCCGGCAGTATCCGATCGTCTCTCTCGAAGACGGCCTGGCGGAAGACGACTGGGAAGGCTGGAAGATTCTCACCGACAAGCTCGGCAGCCGCATTCAACTGGTGGGCGACGATCTGTTTGTGACCAACGTGAAGCGCCTGCAGCGCGGCATTGACGAGGGCGTGGGCAATTCCATTCTCATCAAGGTCAACCAGATTGGCACGCTGACTGAGACGCTGGAAGCGATCGAGTTGGGCCGCCGCTACGGCTATACCTCAGTCATGTCGCACCGCTCCGGCGAAACCGAAGACACGTTCATCGCCGACCTGGCCGTGGCCACCGGCGTGGGCCAGATCAAGACCGGCTCGGTCAGCCGCACCGATCGCGTCGCCAAATACAACCAGTTGCTGCGCATCGAAGAGGAACTGGGCTCAGGCGCTGTTTATCTGGGGCTGGAGAGCCTGAACTACAACGGCTAAGCTGTAACACCGCATTTTTAGAAAGTTGAAGGGAGCAAGGCTTCGGCCTTCTCTCTTCAACTTTTGCGGGCAAATCTATCGCGTCAAAGCGGGAGCATCGTTCGCGAAGAGCCGGCCTCCGCAAGCTACGGATCGATATGCAACGCCACCGGGACCGAGCGAGACGCCATGCCGTTGACCTCTGTGGTCGATAGCAGAATCTCAAAGTGCGGAAGCCTGCTGTCTTTCCTGGTATAGGGCCGAAGCAGCGTGTCCAGGTCTTTTCCGCTGGTGACAAACTCCGCCGCCGCCTGCGTGCCTGCGCCGGTGAAACCCTGCACGACGAGCATGTTGCCGCTGCCACTCAGATTGGGAAGAAATGCGATGGTGGCCAGGCCCCGGTGCTGTGGATCGTGAGTGTCGTAAAGATACTCACTCTTTTCACCTGGCTTCGGCTGCCTGTTCTCCACGCGCTCCGCGCCCGCGGAACTGCGGTCATGGATCACAAAATTCATCGCGCCGCTGATGACGCCGATCCAGGGGTCCGACTCCTGCGACCCAGCCAAAATCAGGTTCGACTCCTTGAAATCCTTCAGTTCCAGATCGCGCGCAAAGCCGATCTCGGTCCGGTTGGGTATGGCTTCGGGAAGGTGGGACATCTTGACGGCGAATTCCAGATCGCTCATGGACGTGTAGCGGGAGGACTCGACGGCGCGCAGCACGGCGGGGTCGCAGGGTTTCACGCAATCCAATGCCTGGCGGTAGTTTCCTCCCGCGTAGTCATGCAGGGATATGGGATGACCGACCATCAGTTGGGCGATTACCAGATTGCTGTCAGCCGGGACGATGATGGTTTGCTGGTTGCTGCGGAACAGTTGAGACCAAAGCTGGTGAGACGGGGTGTCTGCAAGCGATGTGCGCTGGCGCAGATAAGAAAACGCGGACGCAACTCCGATGGCCCCGGCCAGCAGCACAAGGCAACTGGCCACCAGCCTCAAAACGCGCGGCCAAAGCCGGGCGGGACGCGGCGCGGTGTGGGGCTGCTGGGGTACATGCGCGGACTCTGGAAGGAAGAACGGAATGGCAGCAGGCCGGGGCGCGGGACCGATCTCTTCAAAGACGGGAATGTAGTTTCCGCGGGGGATGTAGACGCGCCACTGTTCGGCGGCGCCTTCGGCTTCAAAGTAGGCTTCCAGCCGGCTGCGTAAACGGCTGGCATGGGAACGGACGATATTGTCGTCGCGGGGATCGTACTCCCGGGACCGGCCAAAAACCACCTCGCCGATGCTGCGCTCATTCAGATTTGCGCCCTGGCCGGCGAGAGATTGCTTTACGACGTAACGGAGAAATGCGGTAAGACGATGCGCATTCACGAAACCGGAACTGGCCGCGATGCGCTGGATTAAAAGCCAGCGGGGGTCTCCTTCAAAAGGATGAGCAAGGTAACTATCTCCTTGAGTACTCATATTCGCCATGATTGCACGGCTTATGTTCCCGATCCGCAATTGCTGAGGATTTAACTGACGACTTGTCTTACTTTGGGAAAACTTCGGTTTAACTTCCCAAGGTTACCTCTGGGAAAGAAAGAAAATAAACGCTTTGGATGCCTTTACGGTGAAACAGCGGTAAAGACACCTGCACACGAGGGAATTTCTGCCGGACGATGTAGATCAAACACAGCCATCCATCTTTCCAGGGGCGCGGCGCAGCACGGTTGCGGTCCAACTGACCATATCTTCCACGCAGAGAGGCGGCGCCGTTCAGTCCATGCAAAATGCTCTTTTCCAGACCCATGAGCCGACCGCCGTGCGGGGACGGGCTGAGTTCTACGATCTATCTCTTTCCCAGCGGGATGGAGCCGGCCGCCAGATTACCGTGGTGCGGGAAGCTCACGGCTGGTGGGACAATGGGGCCGGCCGGGCGACGGTTGATGGGGCGCAGACGCAATCCGCAACGTTTACCAGCTATTCCGAGGCGCTCGACGTTTTCTTTCGGCGGAGGCTGGTTCGCATCGGGAGCGGGTTCAGGCATTCGTTCCGCTGGCACCCGATCAGCGGGGTCCCGGCTTTTCATATCCAGGTGGGCGTAGAGGCCGAATCGTCTATTCAGACGGCTTTCGAGCCGGCATTTGAATTGCAGGGCGTGTCGCTCTGCAGACAGCCGTTGAGGCAGCCCTTCAGGCAGGCCGCAAGGCAGCCAGCCTTGTCCGTTGCCTCCAATCCCGAGGTCCAGCTGGTCGTAAACCCTGCAAAACGCTTCGGACCAGTCAGTGAGTCGATTACTATTGGAACCAATTCCAGCTGTAGCCGGTGTGGATAGTAACGGAGGCACGAACCCGTGAACAGGCCCTGGCTCGGCACTGAGCGGCTGTGGCATGACGGCCAAGTTACCTATGCCCCGCCAGCGGCCTCGCCGCTCTCAGGCGGTTTATCCTGAGAACATTACGTCGATTATCCCGAGGTGTTCTCTTCGTGCCCACTCCCAAGCGTCCTCTCGTTCTGACCATCCTCGACGGATGGGGCTACCGCGCTGAAACCGCCGACAACGCCATTGCGCTGGCCAAAAAACCCGCCTACGACAAGCTGCTTCGCGAGTATCCCAACACGCTGATCCAGGCAAGCGACCACTTTGTGGGCCTGCCGGACGGGCAGATGGGCAACAGCGAAGTGGGCCACCTGAACATCGGCGCCGGCCGCATTGTGCAAATGGACATCTCGCGCATCGATGCCCTGATCGCGGCCGACGAGTTCCAGAAGGATCATGCCATTGTCCGCGCCATGACCCGCGCGCGCGAGGGGGGACGACAACTGCACCTGTTTGGCCTGGTCTCAGACGGCGGCGTTCACTCGCACCAGGAGCATCTTTATGCGCTGCTCAGGACGGCGCATGAATTCGGCCTGACACGGGTTTTTGTCCATGCGTTCATGGATGGGCGCGACACCGGGCCAACTTCCGGCGCGGGTTACATTGCGGCGCTCGAAAAGAAGATGCGCGAGTACGGGGTGGGCAAGGTGGCGAGCATCAACGGGCGCTACTATGCCATGGACCGCGACAAGCGCTGGGAACGCGAACGCAAGGCCTATGACGCGATGGTCAACGGCAAGGCAGAGGGCGGCGCTTACTCTGACGCGCAGGCGCGCATCAAGGAGTGTTACAACAACGGCACCACCGATGAGTTTCTGGTTCCCTTTGTGGTGGTCGATGGCGCAGGCAAACCCGTCGGCCAGATACGCGATGAGGACGTGTGCATCAACTTCAACTTCCGCGCCGACCGCGCACGGCAAATTACCCGCGTGCTGGCGCGCGAAAGCGGCCTCAACAGTAAAGGCGGCCGCGACCTGGATGGCTGGGAATCTCTCGACGAGACCATTCCGCGGAGCGAGATTCCGAAGAACCTGCATTACACCTGCATGACCCGGTACGACAAACTCTACGAGCTGCCGATGGTGATTCAGCCCGAGTCCATGGATAACATCCTGGCCAATGTGCTGGGGCAACACCAGTTGCGCAACCTGCGCGTGGCAGAGACGGAAAAATTCGCGCACGTGACTTACTTCTTCAACGGCGGCATCGAAGTTCCCTTCCCTGGTGAGGAGCGCATCCTGTGCCCCTCGCTGAAGGTGGCGACATACGATCTGGCGCCGGAGATGAAGGCCGAATGTATCGGCGACACGATTGTGAAAGCGATCAACGATACGGCGTTCGATTTGATTGTGGCCAACTTTGCCAATGCGGACATGGTGGGCCACTCAGGTCAACTGGAGCCGACCATTCGCGCCTGTGAATACGTGGACGCGCAGTTAGGACGCATTTATAAAGCGATCAAGGAACGCAACGGCGCGTGGCTCATTACCGCCGATCACGGGAACGCGGAGTTGATGAAAGACCCCGTCAACGGCGGCCCACACACGGCGCATACCACCAATCCGGTGCCAATGATTTATGTGGCGGAAGATGCGCCGCATTATCGTTTGCGCAATGACGGCTCGCTGCGCGATATTTCGCCGACGCTGCTTAACATTCTCTCGCTGGGGCTGCCCAAGGAAATGACCGGCGGAGATCTGCGAGCTCCGATCACGAAGTAACTCAGTGCTAACTTCGATAACAAAGGCGAAGCTATTGCAGCTTCGCCTTTGTTGTTTACAACACGAATCGCCTTCTTCGGAGGTATCGAGTCGGTGGCATCTGCTGATGAAACAGGCGCGGCATCAGTCCTTCCTTTGAGGAAGGCCGTACTTGGTCCGAGTACGAGAAAAAACACCGGGCTTTGCGATTCCGCTGGCGATTCCCTGATCAATCGCAGAGCGAAGCGCGTCCATGCACAAAAGAGCCTCTCTTGACGAGAGGCTCTCAGGATTCTTACGCTCGGCGGACTCTTTCTTCATCGCGGGCGGAGGGATTTGATGGCGTCGGGAAGATGCTCTTCGATGAGCCGTGCGCGCTCGGCTGCGATGCCGCCCAGATAGTTTGGCACTGGCGTGGCTGTAAGAACCAGCACGAAGGCGATCACGGAGAAGAGGACACCGGCTGTGGCCGCGGACATGAGCATGTGGTACATGTCGAAGATGTCCAGGCCGAGGACCTTGAAGGCTACGTTCTCAAGCGGCTTGATGTGATGAAGGACGGCGAGCGCGAAGAGGAAGAAGAAGACCGCCAGAGAGGTCAATACGGCGAGGGTTACGTCCAGGCTGCGGTGAAACTTTTGCCGGGCGCGGCAGTGGGGGCACTCGGCAAAATGATGCTCGTAGTCCTTGCGCATCTCGGGGGAAATTCCTGAGATGTCATATCGCCAGCTTGCCAGGATGGCGCCTGCGACTCTGTCTGCGCATCGGGTACTTGCCATAAAGTCAAAGACTCACTTTGAAAAGGTTGTGTTCAACCGCTATGGTCCTACGCGGTTCACGTGGCAAGGCCAAACTAGCCTCTTTCTGTCAGATGCTGGACCTGTGATTTCGGTTTCAGGTCTGCCCTGCTCTCACCGGTCCAGTCCAAATGTGTTCTGGCTGTCCGGCGCGTTGCCCCTGCCAACTTACCTGGTACAGAGTGATGCCCATCTCTTACCATTGTAACCGAATTGACTTAGAAATAAATAGAAGCAAGAACATCATGTTGCTCAGCCAGTAACAGCCGGTTGGCCAAAAGGCTGGCGCGTCCGCTGAGCGCGCGTTCGGCTGTGACCCGTGCCAATTCGGGAAGATTATTGCTTTCAGACAGATGCCCCAGAATCACATAGGCCGCCTGGCCGTCGTATTCCTTTTCCAGGAAATTTGCAGCGGCCTCGTTGGACAGGTGACCAACGCGCGAAAGTACCCTCTGCTTGACACTCCAGGGGTAAGGGCCGTCGCGCAACATTTCGAGGTCGTGGTTGGACTCGATTAGCAGCAGGTCGAGGCCTTTGAGCTGGCCTTTCACGTTGGGAGGGATGTAGCCGAGATCGGTGGCCAGAGCCATTCGCACTCCTTCGGTTCGGAAGACAAAACCCACCGGGTCGGCGGCGTCGTGCGGAATGGTGAAGGGGCTGATGGCGATGTCGCCGATCTCAAAGGGCTGGCCTGCCTGGAAGTACTGAAGCCCGGGAAGCCAGGTTGGGTCCTGCTTGCGCGAGGGGATCCGGGCTGTGTCTTCCTGCTCCAGCACTTCTTGCTTCTGATTCGCAGGCTGGTTTGGGGACTGGATTGGGATCGAGATCTCCCACCCTTGCCGCGATGAAGCTGCGTCAAGGATGGGGCACCCATCGGATTCGGCTTCCGCTTCGTCGAATTCGGCCGCGGTATCGAATTGGGCGGATTCAGCTTCAGCCTGGCGCTCGGCGGCTTGCTTGCGGCACTGCTCAACCCATTGTGCGTAGGTCATTTGGCGGCGTGGGGTGAGCCAGCGCATCCAGGCGCGGTGGGTGCCTTCGGTAAAGTACACCGGAATGCCCAGCTTGCGCGCAGTCACGGCCAGCCCGCTGACGTGGTCAGAATGCTCGTGGGTGATGATGACCGCGTCCAGCGTTTCCGGGTCTTCGCCGGCCAGCTTCATGCGGCGGAACAGCTCCCGGCAGCTCAGGCCGGCGTCCACCAGAATGCGCGTGCGGCCCCCGGTGACAACTGTCGAGTTGCCCTTGGAGCCGGACGCGAGAACGGTGAAACGGACCATCTTCTGAGCATAGCGCGGCGGCCTGTTGATCGCGCGGGTGCGAGGTTAACTTTCCATGCGCCCCCGCGTGGTGAGCGGAGAAGCGTCAAAAAGCGGCTTGAGCTTCCAGATTTTGCCGTATTCTGTCGATACGACTCCAAATATGCGGCAGGGCTTCCCGTTCTCCACTGCCTACAGATTTGCCAAGGTGTTCCGTATGAAGATCACGCCTATCCGATCCAGACTGCTGGCAGCATGTTTGCTCGTGGTGTGCGTGGTCGCGGTGGCTGTAGCCGTCATCGTGGCGCGGCAATCGGCTCATCGAGTGAAAGCGGCGGACAGGCCCGGCGCAGGAGCCGCTACCACATGGGATCGCCAGGCCGCGGCGCACTATCTGGACGGCCGCGAAATCTACTGGCAGAGCTGGGACAGGGCGCAGAAAGACCACGGAACGCTGTGCATCTCCTGCCACACGCAGGCCAGTTATGGGCTGGCGCGGCCGGCGATGCGCCGCGACCTGGGCGAACAGGGGTTGGCGCCGACAGAGCAGGTGATGCTGGCCAGCATTGAAAAGCGTGTGACGCTGTGGAACCAGATGGCTCCGTTTTATAGCGACGCTGTCTCCGGGGCGGGCAAGGAAGTGGAGTCGCGCGATGCCGAGTCGGTGTTGAACGCGTTGATTCTTTCCAGCTATGACGCGCGCCAGGGCCACCTGAGCCCGACCACGCGGTTGGCCTTCGAGAATGCGTGGGCCCTGCAATCGACCAGCGGCCAATCGGCCGGCGCGTGGGTCTGGCAGAACTTCAACTTCACGCCGTGGGAGTCGCCGGAGTCGGAGTATCACGGCGCGGCGCTGATGGCGGTGGCCGTGGGCACGGCTCCCGATCATTATCGCGACGACCCGAAGATTGCTGCCAACCTGACGGCTCTGACCGGCTATTTGAGCAGCCACTACGAAGCGCAGCCACTGCTCAACAAAGTGGTCGCGCTTTGGGCTTCAAACTACTTCCCGGGCGTGCTGACAGACACCCAGCGCGCCAAGCTGCTTAAAGACCTCTACGCCCTTCAGCGCACAGACGGCGGCTGGAGCCTCACTGACCTGGGCACCTGGCGGCGCATGGACGACACTGCGCTTGAAACGCGCCCGGATGGCTACGCGACCGGCTTGATTGTGCTGGTGCTGGAAACAGTCTCGCCTAATTCCGGATCGACTTCGCATGTTGCGCAAGGCATCGCATGGCTGATGGCGAACCAGGACAGAACCACAGGCGCATGGCCGGCGTGGTCACTGAATAAAAGCCGCGATCCACGCACCAACACGGGCAAATTCATGAGCGACGCGGCGACAAGCTATGCGGTGCTGGCGCTGGAGTCGCGACGGTAAATCTGTTGCGGCATTATGAGCGATTCATCCGCGATTTGAACGCCGGATTTCGGACTATTTTGAGGAGAAAAAGCGCATAAAACTCTGCGCGGAATTCACTTTACCTCAAAAGTGTTACAGACAGTCCTGTTGGATCATGGTCTCATCAACTTTACCCATTAGCGAAATCTGAAGGTCGTATTGAAGCAAAAAAGGGGGAAGTTATGGGACTGTTGGCGTGGACGGGTTTGCAACGCGGTCGGCTTCACAGCGGAGCGGCAAAGGGTGCCGATACTATCGCTCCACACGTCGCAGCCATGCTGTTCGGCGAAGCTCCAGACGCTACTGCGGTTCCTGCGGTTCCAGCCGCTCCTATCGTTTTCGGCTCCTCCACTTCATCTCTGTTCTGCGATAGCACGGGCGAGGAGTACGAGGAGTTCCTCAAGTTGATGCACCAGGGACAACGCCCATTCCGCAAACCCGGAATTTCGGTAAGGGATGAATACGAAGCGTGGCTCGCCCACCGCGCCAAAAAGAACGGCGCGGCGCGGGGCAATCGGCGCACGGCTTAGAAGCCATCGGGCAGATTCGCGGGAATCTCGATCGAGACCAGCGTTCCCCGCCCCGGATTACTCACTACCTCAAAGCGCGCCTGAGTGCCGTAGAGCACCTCAAGGCGCTCCTGCACATTCTTCATGCCGATGCCGGCGCCGGTGCGGCGCAACGCCGAGGCCGGCCGGTTGCCCATGCCCACTCCATCGTCCGCTACCTCGATCAGTACGCGGTTGCCTTCCAGGCGGCTACGCAGCGTGACGGTGCCGCCATGGAGGCGCGGTTCCAAACCGTGCTTGATGCTGTTCTCAATGAGCGGCTGCAACAGGATGCTGGGCACCAGCACATCGAGCGTGCGGGGATCGATTTCCTTTTCCACGCGCAGCTTGTCCGCGCCGAAGCGAACCACTTCAATGTCGAGATAGTCGTCGGTAAAGCTCAACTCATCGCGCAGCGGAACATAGGTGTCGTGGTCTTTGAGCAGCGCGCGCAGAATGTTGGCCAGCTTTACCGTCATCTGGCGGGCCATCTCCGGCTTCACGCGCACCAGCGAGGCTATGGAGTTGAGGGTATTGAAGAGGAAATGCGGATTGATCTGCCGTTGCAAGGCATCAAGGCGCGCCTCGAGCAGCAGGCGCTTCTGCTCTTCCAGCTTCATCTCCAGGCGCAGCGTGTTCCACACCTTGAGCGCAATGCCTACGTCGATGGGCGCGAACAGCCACACCAGCACCTGCAACCACCATTGGCTGGCCAGCAGCGCAAACAGCCGGTGCGGAAAGGCGTGAGCCGCCCAGTCGCGACCTGCTTCCGCGGCCAGGATGAGAAACAGCATGAGGAACTGGCGGTCGACGCGCGGCTGACGCAGATTGCGGCGCACCCAACGCCAGAGACTCAAATCGATAAAGGGTGTGAACGACCAGATCTCATCCGTCTCAACAAAGCGGCCCAGTATGCCCGCACCCGCGCCTAGAAGCACGTTGAAAGGCAAGGTCAGGTATTCATGGTGGAACATGGCGGGCACGGAAAGCACCACACCGCCAAACATGGCCCAGCGCGGGCCCAAAAGCAGACCGAGCAGAATCACGGTTGCAAAGGAGATATCGGCGGCCAGAAAATTGGGGACCTCGATCCGCACCCAGACGCCCAGCGTGAGCGGCACCAGAAAAAACGCCAGCAACGCCAGCGTTTGCCGGGAGCTGCGCTTCTCGGCAAAGAACAGCCGGCGGAAGGTGGTAACGCGGGCCAGCACGCTGGCCACAGCAGCCATCACGCCCAGCTTGACCAGCAGCGTGATCAGAATGAGGTTGTCCGTCACTTGTTCAATGTATCGCAATGCAGAGAGCAGGGGTCAGAGATCATCTCTGTAGAATGGAGCCATGGCATTTGAGAGCGTGAAGAAGGTCGCGGAGGCGGATTTTCCCACTCGCTGGGGCAGGTTTCGCATTTTTGGCTTTGAGGGCTTGCTGGCTGCGGCGCGCCCCGACTGCGAACCTGAGCCGCTGGCGGGCAGCGTGGTGGAGGGCCTGGTGGCGCTGGTGATGGGCGACATTCACGCTGCGCCGCCCGTTGTGCGCATCCACTCGCAATGCCTGACCGGCGATGTGTTTGGCTCGCTGCGCTGCGACTGCCGCTTGCAGCTTGAGTTGGCGCTGAGCAAGATTGCCGCGGAGGGCGCGGGCATTCTGCTTTACGAGCAGCAGGAGGGCCGCGGCATTGGCCTGATGGCCAAGCTGAAAGCCTATGAGTTGCAGGATCACGGGATGGATACGGTGGAGGCCAACGTCGAACTGGGCTTTGCCGCGGACTGCCGCGCGTACGAGTTGCCCGCCGCGGTGCTCAAGCTGCTCGGCGTGTCCGCCGTGCGGCTGATGACGAACAATCCGGAGAAGGTGGCGGCGCTGGAGAATGGCGGCATCACCGTTGTGGAGCGCATCTCGGCCGAGGTTGAGGCGCAGGAGACGTTTGCCGGGTATCTGAAGACCAAACAGGAGAAGATGGGGCACATCAGCGATCTGGATTGATGGCTGCGGATGCTGCGTGGAAAGACGATCCGGCGCGGAGGCTGACGCCTCCCACGTCGGATTTTTTGTGTGCGCGTTATTCGGGCGCCGAGGTGCGGGGTCGGGTTACGCTCCTGTTGTTGAACCGGAGCAGTGGTCGTGACCGCACTTGCAGACCACTTCAACGGAGCCTTTCAAGGCTTCGCAGTGGGGGCTGCAGAACTTCTCGTTGTTGGGCGGGGTACAGCTACAGGCGGGGTTGCCGCATTTATTCGCTTCTGCCATGGTTTCCTCCGTGATGCAGGGCCGCAGGGGGTCTGCGGGCAAGCATTCTCAGCGTGAGATGCACGAAGCGGGGACGGAGTCCAGATCAGCAGGATTCAGTGCGCAGGGTTTTGAGGACCTTGGCGGTGGTGACGACCTGGCCGACGTGGCGCTGGGTGTGGTCGGCGACGTGGATGAGCGCGCCGCCAATAGAGGTGGGGAGTTGCTTGCGGCCGACACTGCGAGAGGTGTTGAAGTCGGCTGTGGCGAGGACGCGGATGCGGTCAGCGGCGTTGCTGAACGAGGTTTCCACTTCGGCCAGGAGCGCGGCGAGGGATTCTTCTCCGGACTGCTCCGCTTTGAGGAGCGCGAGCTGCTCGGCGGAGAGCTGGCCGCCTTCGGCGTAGGTGAGAATGCGGTCCGTGGAGCGGGCGATGTGGCGCAGGTGGAACGCTACCGAGGGCAGGCCGAGCGGCCGGGCCTGGACTTCCTCGTCGGTGAGGCCTTCGGTCCATTTGGTGAGGTCGTCGAGGGCAAGGTCGAGGGCGTGAAGGACGGCGCGGCCGACGGCGGGGACTTCAGAGTGGGTGCCGCGGAGCCAGGGTTCTACGTAGGGGGTGGTGACGGGGGGTGTACTCATTGGAGTCCTCGACGTTTAGATGAAACGGGGATTGCGCGAATGCTCTAGGTTGCGCTCTTCACGCGCACGACGGTGATCTTGTCGAAGCCTTCTTCGAAGACGGGGGGCTTCAGCTTTTCAGCCATTTTGCGCATGATGTCTTCGCTGACGCTGCGGTCGCGCTTGGAGTTGCGTTCGAGGCAGACTTCCAACGGCACGTCGAAGAAGACGGCTTGCACTTCATAGCCAAAGCTTTTGGCCATCTTGATCCACTGGCGGCGCTCGTGAATAGACAAATTCGTCGCGTCCACATAGTTCCAGGGCATGCGGGCGATAAGGCGGGCGCGCAGAAGCGAACGGAGGGTGGAGAAGACGAGGCCCTGATAGCGCTGTTCCTCGACATCATCGAAGAGAATGTTGCGCAGCAGGTCGCTGGAGAGCGGAGTGACGCCGCGGCGGCGAAACCAAGTGGTTTTGCCGGAGCCGGGCAGGCCGATGGCCAGCACGACGTAGCCTTTGGGCGCCTGGGGTGAACGGCCTGCGGCTTCGGGAGCGGGCGGAGGCACGCTGGGCGTCTCCGGCTGGGTTTCAAGCTCGAAGCGGCCTGAGTCTGCGGGCTCATTCCACTCTTGCCTTTGCGGCCGCTCCGGCCGGGGTTGACGGGCTGGCGGCGAAGACCGTTCGGCGGGTGCGGGGCGCGATTGCTGAGTTCGCTCCTGAGCCCGCGATTCCTGGGTCCTCGATTCCTGAGGCCGCTGGACCTGGGTCCGTGGCGCTGGGGGCTGCTCCGGGGACGTTTTGGAGGGCTCATCGTCGGGATAGAGCGGCACCAGCGGAGCGGGCTGATTTGATGGGAGTTCCTGGCCAATCTTGCCTGTGGATTCCGAAGTATTGGGGGCGCGTCTTGAACGTCTTCTCATGCGGCCTTGGACACCTTTACGATCCTTACCCGAATACCATACTTGCCGAGGGGGCTGCAAATCTGCCCCACGCGCACCTCGCAGGCCTGGCGATGGAGAGCGGACGTGGCGATGGGCTGACGCGCCTCTTTCCGGTCTTACGCGTTTCTTTCCGTTCTTGCGCGTCTCTTCTCGATGGCGGCGCTCGCGGTACCATAAAGGGAGTCTCTTCAGGAGTTCTTATGTCTCGCATTTCACGCCTTGATCGCAGCGAAGTGACGCCGCAAATGGCGGCGCTCTATGACAAAGCCTTTGCGCAGCGAGGCAACGTGCCCAACATGTTCCGGGTGATGGCGCACAGGCCGGAAATCTTCGCGACCATGCAGGCGCATTTTGCCGCTGTGCTCAATACGGGAACCGTCTCCGCCCGGCTCAAGGAGCTGATCATTGTTCGGACCAGCCAGATCAATGTGACGCCGTACTGCCTGGCCAGCCACACCATCCTGGCCCGCAATCTGGGCTGGAATGACGACCAGCTTGCGCATCTGGCGGACTGGCCCCGGCGTGAGGACTTTACCGCCGCTGAAAAAGCCGCGCTGCGCCTGGCCGAAACCGTTACCCGCGACGCGCACGCCGTGAGCGATGAACAGTTTGCCGAACTGCGCGGCTTTTATTCAGAAGGCGAGATCGTGGAGCTGCTTTGCGCCATCGGCTTGTTCAACTACTTCAACCGCTTTAACAATGCTTTGCAAATGGAGCCCACAAAGCCGGGGGAAGGCGGCGGCGCGGCGCAGGCGCCCGAGGCTGCCACTGCGGCTAACCCCTGATTCATACGCGAGCCGGCCAGCGTCGGCTCGATTCGTGAACGCTAACTGATCTGAATTCACGTACTGCAAACCCGCTTTCACAGGAGATCCCTCCCCGCATGAAACTGCCCGTCCCTGCCGGTCTTTTCCAGGCCTATCTGTTTGACTGCGACGGAACCATCGTCGACTCCATGCCGCTGCACTACGTTGCCTGGAAGACCGCGCTGGCCGAATGGAACTGCGTCTTCGAGGAGCAGCTCTTCTACGCCTGGGGCGGCAAGCCGGTGGACGAGATCATTTCCACGCTCAACATCATGCAAAACCTCAGCATGCCCGTCGAAGCTGTCGGCATACGCAAGGAGGGGCTTTACTATGAACTGCTGCCGCAGCTCAAGGCGGTTCCTGAGGTCCTTGAACACATTGAGGCGCAACATGGCCGCATTCCTTTCGCGGTGGTATCTGGCGGGCGCTCCAGCTCGGTGATCCGCTCCCTGACCGCGGTGAATCTTCTCAACAAATTCGAAACCATTGTGGGCGCGGAAGACTATATCAACTCGAAACCCGCGCCGGATGCTTTCTTGCTTGCGGCCAAGAGACTGGGTGTGGCGGCGCAACATTGCCTGGTGTTTGAGGACACGGATTTGGGTATTCAGGCCGCAACCGCGGCCGGCATGGCCTCGGTGCGGGTTCCATCGCCGATGGAGAGAATGATTGCGGTCTGATTTCTGGTAATCACGCAGAGAAACATGAAGTTGAGAAGCGGATTTGCGGCGGGCTGCTCGGTGGCTATTTCTGCGACAGGTACGTGCGCGACAGGTTGGCGGGCTCCGGCTTCAGCAGCAGCACTGCAACGCGATAAACCGTGAAGGTTGACTCAGCGCTCTGCGAAGGACAACTGCCTACTGCGGCATCGCGGTACCTGCCCGTCGCAATCCGATCAATCAGTGGCGATGGCAAATGCGACAACTCCGCATCCTGCCAACGCATGATGAACTCGGGGCGCTGATGGTCGAGCGAAACGGGCAATCCATGGTCCTCGGCGCAGGCCAGCCGCGCGCCAGTCGAGTTTCCATAAGCCGAAATCCCCGCCGTCTTCATCAGGTTCGCTACTGTGCTCTCCACCTGTTCGGGTGTGAGCACCGGCACGGCATGCTCAAAGTCAGCCACGGCATAGAGCATGTTGCCCCGCGCCACCACGGCCACGCCCACGCGATCCACGCCGGGGTTCAGCAGATTTTCTCTGTGGTGCTCGGAATTCATCCACGTCTGATGAATCGAAGCGGGCTGATAGCCTTCAGCCACATTCTCTTCAACCAGGCTGAAGTGTGCTCCTGCCTGCCCTGCGCGCTCGCTCAGATTGGGCTCGCCATTGTATTGATGTGAAAGCGGTCCTTCAGCGGCCATGCGCGCGCAGTGGTTCAGGGCGGCCGACGCCAATGCCGGGTCCCACGCGAGAGGCCTGAGTCCTTGCGCTGCACGCGCCTGATTACCCAGCTCGAATAACTGCTCCGCTATTCCGCGCGGAGCCTGATTGTTATTCACGGATACATCCACTGCCGCGGAAACCACGGATGGACGCAGTAGCAACATTGCATTGATTTGAAAAACAGTAACAAACGCAAAAGATAAAAGAAGACTTTTTATCAAAACTCGCATAATAATCAAGCCTCCTTTATCTGTTACTAAGCTGTATTCTTTCAGTGTGCTCAAAGAAGTAACTGCCACTTTCGGGTTAAGGCGCGCGGTCGTTCGTGTTAGTCGCCAGCCACTGGCCGCGCTCGGAATCCTGCTGCTGGCCGGCTTTGTTGTGGGCGGTCTTGCAGCCCCTTGGCTTGCACCTCATCCACCTGCGGCCATCGATCTGCTTCATCGGTTGCAAGGCCCATCCGCGTTACACCTGGCCGGAACGGACGAACTAGGCCGTGACACGCTCTCACGTCTGCTGTGGGGCGCGCGCCTTTCGCTTGCGGTTTCTGTCAGCGTGGTTGCCGTGTCCTTGGCGCTCGGCCTCGCAATCGGAGGATTGGCCGGCTACCTGGGCGGCTGGGTAGACACCGCGCTCACAACCTTCGCCATGAACACGTTCCTGGCCCTGCCGGGCATTCTGTTGGCCATCGCGTTTGCAGCCTTTCTTGGACCGGGCTTCTCTAACCTCGTGCTGGCGTTGGCCATCGGCGGCTGGGCCGGCTATGCCCGCCTCGTCCGTGCACAGGTGATGGCCGTGCGCGAACGTGAATATGTAGATGCAGCGCGCGCGCTCGGAGCAACCGGTCCGCGCATTTTTTTTCGTCATATTCTGCCCAACGTTGCGCAGCCCATCCTCGTCCAAGCCGCCATCGGCATGGCCGGAGTCATTCTGGCGGAAGCCACGCTGTCGTTTTTAGGCCTGGGCATTCCCGCTCCCGCGCCCAGTTGGGGTTCTATGCTCAATGACGCGCGTTCGCATTTATTCGATTCGCCGCACCTGGTTCTCTTCCCTGCCGCTGCCATCGCCGGCGCGGTTCTCGGCTTCAACTTTTTGGGCGATGCGCTTCGCGACCGGCTTGATCCGCGCACGCGGCTGGAACTGGGGCTCTAAGTGAAGATCGGTGTCATCAGCGACACCCACGGCTTACTGCGCCCCGAAGTTGCTCCCGTGCTCGCCGGCGTAGACAGCGTTCTGCATCTGGGCGATGTGGGCAAAATCTCGATCCTGCGCGAATTGGAAAAGATCGCACCTGTCACCGCTATCCGCGGCAACGTGGATCGCGAGGGGCCTTGCAGTGAGTTACCGGAGACTGACGTGGTGCTGCTTGAAGGCCGCTACGTCTACATGCTCCACGACCTGAACACGCTGCACCTGGACCCTGCCGCGGCAAAGTTTGCGGTTGTTCTTTACGGCCATACGCATGTGCCGGTTTTCTACAAGAAGAAAGGCGTGCTCTATTTCAATCCCGGCAGTTGCGGGCCGCGCCGCTTCGAGCTCCCGGTTACCGTAGGTCTGCTTACAATCGAGGAAGATGGCGAGCTCACAGCGGAGATCGTCCCACTCCATCCGTAGAGACAGGTTGCATAAATGGAGTATTGAAAGGGCACGGCTTCAGCCGTGCCATGAAAGACGCATAGAATATGGAGCTTTAGCCGCTGATGGAGATTCTTCCGCTGGCCACGCAACATTTATGCAACCAGTTCTTGCATCGGCAATAGGGTAACTTCCGGATAGGCGGTCACACACCAGTGACAGGAACCCTGACGCCTGTTACTCCCGAACAATCGTGATGAGTAGGCTGCGCGTACCCTCCAGGATTTGCGTTCCACATGCACAAACCTTCGACTCAGCCACGATGAGCGCCCGAACACCCAATCTCGAATTCGAACCCGCTCAGGGCGGATGGTCCGAAGATCACAAGGTATTGGCCGTCATCGAGAGTCCTCTCCGGTTGGATCGTGTAAACAGCACCCGATAGGACATGAAACCTGAGCGGAATCTCTTCGCGTGCGGTGAATCCCGGGTGAAAGCTGAAGACAGACCGCCCCGAGGTGACCTGAACTGACCTCGCGTTGTGTTTCGCATCGGCTTGCGCCAAGTGAACCCACCGGGCATCGGGCTCAGAAGCTTCGATCGCTGCCGCGGTATGGCTTACATAAAAGAGCGGCATGCGAGTGGCGGGAGATTGGAGCGAGCTGCTAAATGGAAAAACGCTGACGATGCTGGACGACATCCAGGGAATGAAGCTTCGCCAGCGGTGAGTCAGACTCTGGGAATCCGCGTAGATGTGATTCAGTCCGACCCACACGATGGCATCGTCGTAGTAGGTCACGGTGACGCCGTCCCGAGGTGGAGGAATCTGGCCCCAGATCGACCCCGAAACGGGAACAGATTGCGTTTTGCAGCTTCCGTCCTCGGCATGAAGCTGAGCAAGGAGGCTCACCAGTACAACGAGTAACAGGATTCCTCTGTATGTACGAACACCCGAAGCACGGTCTGTCATCATGTTCAACACTCCCTCTTGCTGGCCCCTTGCGACATTGGTATCTCACGCCGAGCTGATTCGGCAACTGCTGATTAGACGGTTGGGAGTGGATTGTCACCAACTCGGAAATTACCCCGTCTAGCCCCACGCCAATCGCATCCACCACCTATCCGCGCATCCGCGGATTTACCCAGCGATATACCACGTCCGTCAGCAGGTTTACTAATACATAGGTCAATCCGATCGACAGCAGACAGCCTTGCACCAGCGCGTAGTCGCGATTGGAAATTGCGCTCACCGTCAGCCGCCCCAGCCCCGGCCAACTGAAGATGGTCTCCGTCACAATAGCGCCCGCCAGCAGCGCGCCGAACTGCAAGCCCACCACGGTGACAATCGGCACCAGTGCATTGGGCAGCGCATGGCGGCACACCACCCAGGTCTCGCTCAGCCCCTTGGCGCGGGCCGTGCGAATGTAGTCCTGCCCCAGTTCTTCCAGCATTGCGGTGCGCACCATGCGCGTGAGAATCGCCGCCAGCGACGCGCCCATGGCCACCGAAGGCAATACGAGATAATGCCAATCGATCGATCGGCCTCCGCTTGCGTTGGCTCCCGACACGGGCATCCAGCCGAGACGGATAGAGAAGATCAGAATCAGCACCGGCCCCAGTGCAAGACCGGGTACCGACAATCCGAACAGCGACACCACCGACAGCACCTGGTCAACCCAGCGGCCGCGTCGCACCGCAGCGAAAATTCCCGCCGGCAATGCAAGAACCAGACCCAACCCGAGAGCCGCCAGGGTTAAAGCCAACGTGTAGGGGTAGCGCGCGGCGATCAGGTTGGCCACCGTCGAGTGCAGCCGGATGGAGTTGCCAAGGTTGCCGTGCAGCACGCCGCTCCAGTAGTGCAGATACTGCGTCCACAGAGGCTGATCAAGGCCGTATTGATGCCGCAGCGCGTTGATGTCCGCCGGCGTTGCTCCGTCGCCCAGCATTTGCAGGATCGGATCGCCGGGGACCAGGTGAATGAGCAGGAAGACCAGCGAAACCACCAGCCAGACGACGGGAAGCGTGAGAGCAAGACGGGTGAGAATCTGCTTCATGGGCTCGCTTTCAACGATAAACCAGAGGGCAGTGGTCAGTTGGTCAGTTCTCAGTCTTCAGTTGCCGGTCTTCAGTTGGCCGGCAAAGGCCCGATTCTTCTATCGCGCAAAATTTCGGCGAAAGTCTACGCCGTATGCAAAGGAACCGATGCAGGACTCAGCCGCGCGCGACTATCCGCCCAGCCGGAACAACAGCACGAATCTTCACCCGCACATCCACGCGTGCCCCGAGACGGTTGATCGTCGCTACCAGGCGGTCGAGGGTGAAGCGGCCAAGGTCAGCATTGCGGATGCGGGAAAAATCAGCCGCCGCAATTCCCGTGCGGGAATGCGCGTCTCGTACGCTGAGCTCCTGGCGGTCAAGCATTTTGATAATCTCCGCGGCCAGAATCGCCTTCAGTTGCTCGACATCCGGGCTGGCGTGGCCCAAATCGCGGAACACATTGCCGCTGCCGCGAACAAGCTCAACATCTTCGCTTTTCATCCAAGCAACTCCTTCAACCTCTTCAGCCGGCTTTCGATCAGTTCGACCTCATGCTGCGGGGTTTTGATTCCCTGGGTTGATTTCTTCTGGAAAGCGTGCAGAACCCAGAGTTCTTCCGCGATTTGGACTGCGTAGACAACTCGAAATGCATCCCCATGCCAAGGCAGGGCGATTTCAAATACGCCTGAGCCAAGGCCCTTGAACGGTTTCACAATGTCTGCCTTGCCGCCCTCGGCCGCAATCGTCAGAGCCGCGATACAGATCGACTGCGCCGGTAATGGGAAGCGCTCGAAATCCTTGCGGGCGGCCTTGATCCAGGAGATTGGCCGCGTCTTTCTAGTCATCTCCGTCTTGCTCGCTTCCTGAATGAAGTGTAGTCAAATTTGACTACACTCGTCAAGAACCCTGCTTCAATCTGTTACCGGAGCTTCATCTTCGATCGGCTCAACGCGCACCCGGGCAATCCGCCGCGCATCCATCTCCACCACCGTCAGGCGCCGGTCTTCGAAGATGACGCTTTCGCCTTCCTGGGGGATGTGCCCGAGGCGCATCAGCACAAAGCCGGCCAGCGTTTCGACGCCGCCCTCGCGCGGCAGGCTCCATTGCATCTGCGTTTCCAGGTCGCGCAGGTTCACGCCGCCATCCATCAGCAGCGCGCCGGAGGCCGTTGTCAGCACAGGCAGCGCAGGCGAGTCGAACTCGTCTTCGAGTTCCCCGGTCAGTTGCTCGATTGCGTCCTCGGCCGTGACCAGGCCTACCGTCGAACCGTATTCGTCCACCACGATGGCCATGTGGCGGCGGCGCTGCTGAAAGTCGCGAAGCAGATCCAGCACCGATTTAGTCTCCGGCACTACAAGGACGTCGCGCATGACCTGCATCAGTTTCAACTCGACAAAGGACGCTGCGCCGTGCCGCGCTGGCCGGAAGTAGATGAGCCGGGCGAGATCTTTTGAATAGGCGACGCCTACGATATGTTCCGGTCCGCGCGTCTCGTCGTAGACCGGCACACGCGAATGCATGTGATCGATCACCTTGGCGCTGGCTTCTTCCAGCGGCATGTTCGAGGGCAGCGAGAAAATCTGCTTGCGCGGGGTCATAATCTCGCGCACGATCACGTCTTCCAGTTCCAGCGTGCGATGGATCAGCGTCTCCTGAAACCTGGGCAGCAGGCCCATGCGCCGGGCCGCGGTGGCAATCAGCTTCAGCTCTTCCGGCGAGTGGACGGAGGCGCGCTCCGATAGCTGAATGTCAAAGCCGCGCAGAATCATGCCGGCTGACAAATTGAGCGCGCGCACAGCCGGCCGCACCACGGCCATGAACAGCAGCATAGGCGGAGCCACAGCCAGGGCCAGCGCCTCAGCCCTGCGCAGGGCAAGTGATTTCGGTACCAGCTCGCCCACCACGACCTGGAAGTACGTGATGAGCGCAAAGCCCAGTGCTACGGCGACAATGTGCGCGTAGAGCAGCGCGTGAGGCTGGGTAAACGGCAAGACACTGAGCCAGCCGGCGACGACCGCGGCGGCTAGCGGCTCGCCAATCCAGCCCAACGCCAGCGAGCAAAGCGTGACGCCGAGTTGCACGGCGGGAAGAAAATCGTCGAGGTCCTGCTGCAGCCGCCGCACGGCGCGCGCCCCGGGAACGCCCGCGGCCAGCATCTGCTCAATGCGCGTATCTCGGATTGAAACCAGCGCAAACTCCGCAGCCACAAAAAAGGCGTTGACCAGAATGAGCATGGCCACGGCGACAAACTTGAGCAGCGAAAGACCGTGCATCCCGGTGTGAGGATAGCATTTCAGGTACTGAAGACCAGGGCCTGAGGGACCGGGGACTAAGGGATTAGTGACGAGGGACTAAGGGACTAGGGACTGAAAGACTCGCGGGCCGAGAAACAAGGAACCGAGGCTGGTTGGCAAACGTATCTTGCGGAGGGTGGTTGCTTTGCCCTTCTGCGTTGCGGTCCTCTGTGCGGCGGCGGACGGCGCTGTTCAAAAGCGGACACGGAAAACGCCGTAGAAATCGGCACCTTGCGACGTTGTGATTGAAAGCAATGGATTTGGCCCCAAAGCTGATTTGGCAATCGGGATGCACTCAAATCAATCGGGCTGACAGAACTCGGGCCGAGAGAACTGTTCTCTTGATGGAGCTGGCTCGCGTGATTTGTCCAAGTCTCCCCGGCCTCTTGGCCACGTAATTCTTAACCCCTGATCTCTGAAGAAATGAGGAACACGATGAAGCATCTATTCCTGGCAGCAGCAGCGGTGTTGGCGCTGGCGGCGGTTCCGGCGCTGGCTTCAGAACAGACATTTGAACGCAACCTGTCGGTCAACGGTCGCGTGGAACTGTCCGTGGCCACGGGCTCGGGCAATATCCACATCACCCAGGGCTCGGGCAGCCAACTGCATATCGTCGGGCATGTGCATTCCAACTGGGGCACAAATGACGAGAAGGTGCGCGAGATCGCCAGCAATCCTCCGATTGAGCAGACAGGAAACATCGTCCGCATCGGCCAGCAGCACGAGAACCTGCACAACATCAGCATCGATTACGAGATCCAGGCCCCGGCAGACGCCTATCTTGAGGCCGGCTCCGGCTCCGGCAACGTGACCGACGACGGCGTGGGCGAAAACGCCAAGCTCAACACCGGCTCGGGCAACATTCGCGCCACTGGCCTACGCGGCGGCTTTACCGTGAACACCGGGTCGGGCAATATTTACGCCGAGCAAACCTCCGGCGGCGACGTAAAGGCCGAGACCGGTTCCGGCTCCATCGAGATCAAAGACGTGAAGGGCGGCCTGCGCGCCGAAACCGGTTCAGGCGATATCAAGGCCGGTGGAACACCCTCAGCGCCCTGGCACCTGCAGACGGGTTCCGGCAGCGTGGAACTGTGGGCCGGCGATGCGCCCATGACGCTCGATGCGGAAAGCGGCTCGGGCAGTATCCACACCGACCACGAAATGCTCACGCAAGGCTCGAACGATCGCCATCACGTGACCGGCAAGCTCAATGGCGGCGGCCCCACGGTGCGCGTCGAAACGGGCTCGGGCGACATTCGCGTCCACTAAGTTTCAGCCGCTTAGTGCCGCGCGATAAACATCAGGGGTTTGCGCTGGCACCATCGGCGCAGACCCCGCAAAAGCGTTCCTCAGGCGAGGCCCGGATTGTTTCATCACGTGCTCCAGGGAAAGGCCTCGCCTCTTTTTTTGTTCCCCGCTTCTGTTTGATCCTCTCTTTTGCTCCGGTCTCGCGTCCCTGCTTCCTTGCCGGATTGATGCGCCCGCGCCGTCTGCAGCAAAATTTCCGCGCACAGCAGCCCATTACACTGGAAGCATGATCCGTGTTTTTCGCCCTATTCCTGTTGAGCAGCTCAAGCTGCTTGTCTTCGATCTCGATGGCACTCTGATCGACTCCGCGCAGGACCTGTGCAACAGCGTGAACGCCACGTTGCACCAGTTTGGCCATGCGGCTCTCAAAGATACGGAGATTGCCGGGTTCATTGGCGACGGGGCGCTCATGCTGTTGCGCCGCGGCTTCGCCAAAGCCTACGGCGGCGCGGTCGAAGAAGACCTCGTCCAATCCGCCTACCCGTTTTTTCTGGATTACTATCGCGCCCACAAGCTGGACTTTACGTATGCCTATGAAGGCGTGCTCGAAGCGCTGGCCGCACTCAAGGACCTGCATGACCAACCGGGCTCGCCGGCGCGCACCATGGCCGTGCTCACCAACAAGCCCGTGCGCCCGGCCCAGGACATCTGCGCCGCGCTTGGGCTGGCCCCTTACTTTCTGCGCATCTATGGCGGCAACAGCTTTACCACCAAGAAGCCTAACCCCGAAGGCCTGCTGACACTGATGGCCGAGGCGGGTGCGACGCCGGAGCAGACGGTGCTGATTGGGGACAGCCACGTGGATGTGCTGACGGCGCGCAACGGCGGTGCCTGGTCCATTGGTTGCACCTTTGGCCTGGCGCCCGAAAGCCTGGCAAGCGCTCAGCCCGACGTGCTGGTCGATTCGCCCGCGGAGTGGACGGCGGCGCTGACTCCAATTTAAAATTCACCCATGGCGGTAGGGACAACGCTTCGCGCTGCCCGGCGCGCCTAAACCAAGGCGCGCAACTTCCGCCGGAAAATTTCTTGCATCGGAAGATTTTTTGCTGACCGATAACCGGTTGGTCCGTCCAATATTACGCAGCTCAGACATGCGATAATGCATTTCAGAATGACGGGATCGCCCTATGGGAACGAGATCCCGCACATTGGCTGAAATACCTGAAAACGTGTCCTTCTATGAACCGGTTGTGAACCATCAGAGTTCGAGGGGCAAATTTTTCCCACTTTCAGCATCCCGCTGGCCCGGGATTCATCGGATAATCTAAGTAACCGACGAATTTGTTCGGAGCGCGGCTTTTTGCCTGTTCGGCGTGGCTCACACCCTTGCTTTGCCTTGGAGATTTCACCTGATGCGCTTTTTTGCTCTGGGAACCGCCCTGATCCTGCCCTGCGCCTTCCTGCCCTGCACCGCGTTTGCGGCACACACCACCTACCCGGCAGCGCCCGCAACCCCCACCGTGCATGGGGTGGTAGCCGACCCCACGGGCGCCATTGTTCCGGGCGCAGAGGTTGACCTTCTTGATACCAGCGGCACAGTCGCGGGCACCATTCATTCCGACGGTGAGGGCAACTTCCAGCTTGCGGCGCCGCATGCCGGCAGCTTCACGCTGGTGGTCTCCGAGCCGGGCTTCGATACGGTGCGCACGCCTGTGGTGATCGGCCCGGTGACCGGGGCCATCGGGAGCCCGGCTGCCGCGCCTCCGCCTACGCCCATGCACATTATTTTGCCCATCGCCTCGGTGGCCACCATGGTGCATGTCAATGGCGACACCAGTGAGGACCTCACCACTACCGAGGACAATCACGACTCCTCGGTGATGACCGCCGGCGATTTGAAAGCGCTGCCCATTTTCGACAACGATTACGCCACGGCGATGAGCGCCTTTCTCGACCAGGACGTGAGCGACACGGGGGGCACCGGCTTGATGGTGGACGGCGTCGAGGCCAACCGCGCCACTGTCTCAGCTTCTGCCGTGAAAGAGATCCGCATCAACCAGGACCCCTACTCCGCGCAGTACTACTGGCCGGGCCGCGGGCAAATGGAGATCATCACCAAATCCACCGCCGACCACTACCACGGCCAGTTCAACTTCCTCTATCGCGACTCGGCCTTGAATGCGCAAAATGCGCTGGCTCCGTCGAAACCTTTTGAAGAACGCCAGAACTACGAGGGCAGTGTCACCGGCCCCATCCCTCACCTGTCCAAGACCAGTTTCCTGGGCTCGTTCAACCGGGTGCTGTACGACCAGGACGAGGTGGTGGACGCCACGCTGGCTCCCACGGCGGACAATCCCACGGGCGCTTATGAAGCCAATGTCTACGCGCCCGCCCGCGATACCGAGTTCTCGACCCGCGTGGCGCACCAGTTCCGCGAAGGCGTCTCCGGCTACGTGCAATACAGCTATCAGGACGCAACCTCGCAGAACGAGGACGTCGGCGGTCAGTCGCTGGCCTCGGCAGGATACAACAACCTGTTCCGCGAAGACGATTTCGTCGCCCACTTCGACCAGGCGCTTTCCGCCACCATGCTCAACCAGATTTCCCTGGTCGGCGAGCGCGACTCAACCCAGAACCTCGACGTTGCCGAGGCTCCGCAGGTGGACGTTTCCGGCGATTTTGTCTCCGGCTCGGCGCAGAACGACTCACTGGCCACCGAATTCAACGCCCGCGTCTATGACATGCTGACCTGGACCCGCGGCCGCAACACGATCAAGATGGGCATCAGCGCGCCCCACATTGACCGCCGCGCCTACGACGACAACACCAATTCGCTGGGCACCTACACGTTCGGCCCCACGCTGGCCTCGGACGGCGTCACCGTGCTCCAGTCCGCGCTGCAGAATTACGCCGCCAATCTGCCTTCAGGATTCGAACAGAACACAGGCGACGTTCATTTTGTCTATCACCAGCAGGAGATGGGCGCATTTGTCCAGGACCAGTTCAAGGTCAACTCGCGCTTCACCATTACACCGGGCGTGCGCTACGACTGGCAGAACTTCCTGGCCACGCGCCGGCTGGGCTTTTCTCCGCGCGTGAGCTTTGCCTGGCTGTTGAGCGATGCATCGAAGACAGTGGTGCGCGGCGGCGGCGGCATCTACTACGACCGCTTCGGCTCCGGCCCGCTGCTCGACCTGGCCCGCTACGGCGATGCGCGCCGTCGCGCCCTGGACCTGTCATTGAACCCCGCCACACTGCCCTCCACCGGTTGCGTGCCCATCACCAACTGCGTCGCGCTGACGGCGCAGCCGCCGTCGCTGGCTGAGCTTGCGCCCAACGCCAAAATTCCTTATCAGATTCAGTACGGCCTCTCCATCGAGCGCCAGTTGGGTGAGAAGGCAACGGGCGTGGTCAGCGTTTATTCGGCGCGCGGCATTGACGCCTTCCGCTCCGTGGACATCAACGCGCCGACGCCCGATTCCGGCTACACGGTGCGCCCCGATCCGGCGTACGGACGCATCCGCCAGATGCAGCCGGAGAGCTTCTGGGAAGGAAACGGCATGGACGTTTCTTACCGCGGCCGGCTCAACAAATACTTCACCGGCTTCGGCCGCTATACCTGGTCGCACTACGAATCCAACACCGGCGGCATCGGCTGGTTTCCGCAAAACCAGTACGCGCCCAACGACGAGTGGTCGAACTCCGGTTGGGACCGCAGCAATCGACTGGGCATGTACGCCATGCTGCATCCAGAGGGCGTGCTGAACCTCTCTGCCGGCGTCTTTGCCAACTCCGGCAGGCCGTGGACGGTGCTTACCGGCACCGACGCCTATGGCGACGACCTGTTCAACACACGGCCCGATGGCGTGGCGCGCAACTCGGAGAGCATGCCGTCGTACGTCGATCTCGATCTGCGCTGGGGCCACGACTTCGCCATCACGCCGAACAAGGACGAAGAGGCTCCGCGCGTCGGTTTTTCCGCCGGAGCGTTCAACCTGCTCAACCACCCCAACGCCAGCGGCATTGATACCGTGGAGACCTCAAGCGATTTCGGCCAGGTCACTTCCGTCGTTCCGCCGCGCCGCATTCAGCTCGGCATGAGGTTCCAGTTCTAGAAGACCCGCAACCCTTGAATTTCCCATCCTTGCCGCGGTTTCGCCGTGACGAGGATGGGAAGCTGCAGAATCCCTTGCTCAATTTTTTCTACCGCGCCCGGAACTTTTCCTCTCCTTTTCCCGTAGTCTTGGGAAGTGGAGCTCACTATGGTCCGGCAGATCTTTGCTGTTTGCCTGCTTGGCGCCGCGTTTGCGGCCGCCTGTACGCCTGCCCGCGCGGAGCAGGACGAAGTCCAGTTCTTCTCCAACATCCACGTAGAACCCGGTACGCAGGTTCATGACGCTGTCTGCTTCTTCTGCAGCGTGGACATCGAGGGCAAAGCTACCGGCGATGTCGTAGTCTTCTTCGGGAACACCCACATCGCGACCGACGCGCAGCATGACGTGGTGAACTTTTTCGGCAGCGTAACCGCGGACGACAACGCCACTATCGAACACGACATGGTCAGCATGTTCGGGAGCATTCGCCTGGGATCAAACGTGCATGTGGGCGAGGACCTGGTGGCCATGTTCGGCACCTTGCACACGGGCGACGGCGTCTCCGTAGAAGGCGACCGCGTGGTGCAGCCGCCCTGGCTCTTCTATGGCCCGCTGATCTTCCTCGTGGTCATCTTCGTTCTCGTCATTCGCGAGTTTCGTGCCTGGCGGCGGCGTGCCTTCATGCGCAGTTGGGGTTACCCGCCGCATCCCTGATCGCTTAGCGATGCCCAAGCCCAACCCTATAGTCTGAATCCATGATTAACCTGACCACCGGGCCAAACGGCGTAGGCGAGCGGCCGCTGCGCATTGTGCTGCCCGGCGGCAGCGGCCAGGTGGGTCAGGCCCTCGCGCGAACCTTGCAACAGCAAGGCCATCACGTCACCGTGCTCACCCGCGGTCCTTATTCCGCCCCCTGGCAAACAGTACACTGGGACGGCGAAGATGAGGGCCCGTGGATCGAGACTCTGGACGGAGCCGACGTCTGCATCAACCTGGCCGGACGCAGCGTGAATTGCCGCTACACGGCGGACAACTGCGCCGCGATTTACAACTCGCGCATTGGCACGACCAGCCTGCTCAACCGCGTCATCGCTTCGCTCGACAATCCGCCGCGCGTGTGGCTGAACGCCTCGACGGCCACCATCTATCGCCACGCGCTCGACCGCGCCATGGACGAAGCCACGGGCGAACTGGGCGGTTACGAGCTCATCTCCAAACGCCGCCGCGCGCCCGAAACGTGGAACTTCTCCATCCAGGTGGCGAAAGACTGGGAGGCTGCTTTCGTCAAGACGCCCACTCCGCGCACCCGCAGGGTTGCTCTGCGTTCTGCGATCGTTCTCAGCCCCACGCCCGGAAACGCTTTCGAGATTTTCCTGAACCTAGTCCGATTCAGTTTGGGCGGCCCGCAAGGCAACGGACGGCAGTTCGTGAGTTGGATTCATGGGTCCGATTTTGCCCGCGCGGTTCAGTTCCTCATCGACCACGACGAGCTCGAAGGTCCGGTGAATCTGGCCTCGCCCAATCCCCTGCCCAATCGCGAATTCATGGAAACCCTGCGTGACGCGTGGGGCATGCCCAACGGCCTGCCCTTGCCGGAATTCGCAATCGAGATCGGCGCATTTTTCCTGCGCACCGAGTCCGAATTAGTGCTCAAGAGCCGTCGCGTGGTTCCCGGCCGCCTGCTGGACGCGGGATTCAACTTCGAATTCCCCCACTGGGCTGAAGCTGCCGAAGATTTGGTACGGCAATGGAGAAACCGAGAGTAGAGGCCATCTCATAAACACCACTCAGACGCTCCAAACGTGTACCTCAGGGCTAAACAGGCTGCGGAAATACTCAGGAATTCGGCACAATTGGGCGAAAACATCCCTCCGCGGCTAAAGCCGGGCATAATTTTGTTGGTTTTATGCGGGGGTTAAAACCCCCGCCTCCCTCCGTGTTGAAGTTTTCCGCAGCCTGTAAAGGCCCTGGTTTTACTGGGCATTTTACGGCACGGCTAAAGCCGTGCCCTTTCAAAGCAAATTTACGAGATAGCTTCTAGGGCGCGTCGGGTGCAACTCGCGCACGAATTCCCTGCCCGATCGGGCCCTTGTGATGCAGCCTGGCGTTCAGCCATTCGGTCATCTCGCGCTCCCAGTCGGGCACGCCGGGCAGCTTGTTCCATCCGCCTGTTCCGTGTTTGCCGCCGGGGATGCGGATAATGTCGCAACGCACGCCCACAGCCTCTAAAGCCGTTTGCAGGTTCGTGGCTTCGGAATAGGGGATGTACTCATCCATGTCGCCCAGAATTTCAAGAAACGGTGGATCGTCCTTCGAGACGTAGGTGATCGGCGAGGCTTCGCGAATCGCTTCCTTCTCGCCCTTTTGCGCAATCAGCGGGTCCAGCAGCCGATGCACATCCGCATTGAGCGGCACAAACTGGAAGCTACTCTGCGCATAGAGGCTCACGACGGCCTGCGCCCTGGCGCTCTCGCGGTCCACGGGATCGACCGCTTGCGGATCGCCCGCGTCATTCTTCAGTCCCACCATGTTGCTCAGGAATCCGCCGGCCGAGCCGCCTACCAGCGCAATCTTGTTGGGGTCTGCGTGCCAATCTCTGGCGTGATAGCGGATGTAGCGCACGGCTCGCTGAACATCGAGCACCATGTAGGGATAAGGATATTTTGGAGCCAGACGGTAGTTGACGGAGAAGACCGCGTATCCGGCCGGAGCAAGAAAGTCTGCAACGTAAGCCTCGCTGCCACTCTTTGAATCCCCGCCATGGTACCCGCCGCCGTGAATGATGATCGCGATGGGATGCACGCCGCGGCCCTTGGGAGCGTAGTAATCCATTGTCAGCGTCTGCCCGTCGGCAGTGCCGTATACCAGGCCGTCCTGGGTAGGAATGCGCGGGGTGGGCGTGCGCGTCTGGGCCGCAAACGCGACCGCGGAAACGGCACACAGGAGAGCAGCCACGAGCAACGAAGCCTTCAAAGCAGTTCGCAACATTGATGAAACCCCGGTCCTCCCATCATACGGCGCTCCGGCCCACGCAGAATCGCTGCATCTTTTGGCCGCCGGCGGGAATCCTAAGCAGCACAGGAGAAACTTTTCTTATGTCGCAGAAGATTGCTTTCATCACCGGCGGAAACCGCGGGCTCGGCTTTCAAACCGCACTCGAATTGAAGGATGCAGGCGCAAAAGTTGTGATCGGCTCGCGCGACCTGAAGCAGGGTCAGCAGGCCGTTGAAAAACTGCGCGCCGCTGGCGTAGACGCAGACGTGCTCCAGTTCGACATTACCAAGGCGGCCGACGCGCAGGCCGCGTATGACTACTTCAACTCGCGCTACGGGCGGCTCGACATCCTGGTGAACAATGCCGGAATCGCCGCCGGAGTCTTCCCCGGTACCGGCCCCGAACACTCTGCCGCGGAGGTTCCATCCGACCTGCTGCACAAAGTGTTCGAGACCAATTTCTTTGCGCAGGTGGCTCTTACCGACAAGCTGCTGCCTCTGATCCGTAAGAGCGCGGCCGGGCGCATTGTGAACCTGTCCAGCATTCTCGGTTCGCTCACACTGCACGCCGATCCAAAATCACCCATCTATCACGCCAAGTCATTTGCCTACGACGCGTCGAAGACAGCCCTCAACGCCTATACCATTCACCTTGCTTATGAGCTGCGCGACACGAACGTCAAGATAAACTCCGCACATCCCGGCTGGGTGAAAACAGACATGGGCGGCCCGCAGGCCACGATGGAACTCAGCGAGGGCGGCAAGACCAGTGCCGCGCTGGCTACGCTGCCCGGCGACGGACCATCGGGAGGTTATTTCCATCTGGGCCAATCGCTGCCCTGGTGAGATGCCGGCTTGGCCGGGTTCCCGCCTGCCCGAGTTATTGCCTGAATTCAGAAAAATTAGTTGTGGTTTAAAGCTGAAGGTAGCTAACGGCTCTTTACAAAGCGCCTCCACGGATCGAGCAATCGGCTTGTGTCTGTGGGGGCTTTTCTTTTTTTGGGGATCTTCGAAGACTCTGAGTCACAGACTGGCGGCTGCAAATTGAGAACCAGTCCGCGGCTGAAAAAATGCAGACCGCGTGAGCGAAAATCCTCACCGATGCGTCTAAAGAACGTCTAAGGAAGAAGGTCATTCCAACGCATGTGTTCGGGCTCGTGTGCCGGGGCTCGTTTATCCGACTCTGAGCCGGAGGTCTTCCGGTTCTTGATGCCACGGGACGGGGCGCGTATATTTGCGAGAAAGAGAATGACGGTGGAGCAAGGCCGCATGGAATCGTGTCCTGCTGGATTGGGTCCCAGTGATTAGCCCGGACGAATCTGTTGAATGTTCCAGGGCGACGGCGCTTGCAGATTCCCCGCCCGGTCTCCGGACTGTGCGGTTGCCGCGCGGCGCGAGTGCTGGCCTGCTGGCGGCGTTGGGGATTGCAGCCCTCTTGACGTCCTTATCCGGCTGCAGCAAAACCCAGCCGCACGGCGACGCCGCGAATATACAATCCACCACGTTTCACGCCGTGCCACAAACCCTGCGTCTCAAAGGCATGACGGCCGCTGTCGAAGCGCGGTCGATTCAAGCGCCTCTGCTGGCCGGCCAGCAGGTGGGCACGCTCACCATCACCAAACTTATTCCCAGCGGAACGCGCGTCAAGCAAGGCGACCTGCTGGTGGAGTTTGACCGCCAGGCGCAGTTGCGCGACGCAATCGACAAGCAGGCGCAGAGCGACGACGAAAATGAAAAGGTGATTGAAGAGCAGGCCAAAGAAACGGCCGCGCGCGCAAAAGACGAAACCGAAATCAAGCAGGCGGAAGACAGCCTTGCCAAGGCCAAGCTGGAAATGGAGAAGGTTGAGCTGCTCTCGCGCATCGACGCCGAGAAAGCGCAGGAAGATCTGGACGAAGCGCAGGCCACGCTGGCCCAGTTGAAACAAACCTTCGACCTGAAGCGCACCGCAGCGCAGGCCTCGATTCGCATTCTGGAAATTCAACGCGACCGCACACGCGAAACCATGCTGCACGCGCAGGCCAACTCCGCGTTGATGCAGGTTCACTCACCGATTGATGGCATCGTTGTCTTCAATACCATCTGGAAGCAAGGCAACATAGGCGAGGTGCAGGAAGGCGATCAGGTGCGCCCCGGCGTTCCTTTCATGCAGGTGGTTGACCCCGCCATCATGGAGGTTCACGTGCCCGTCAATCAGGAAGACCTGCTCGCCTTGAGGCTTGGGCAAAAGGCGCAGGTGCATCTGGACGCGTACTCCGATTTGGTCTTTGAAGCGCAGCTCGAATCCATCGATCCCATGGGCACGCCGGGCGACTTCTCATCCAAGCTGCGCAACTTCTCGGCAACGTTCTCCATCAAGGGCCATGATCCTCGCCTCATGCCCGATCTTTCCGCGGCCGTTGACGTGGAGCCGGCCGGCGTTGATATTGCAAGCACGAGGAGCGGCGCCCAATGATTGCGAAACTCAAGGACCTCTGGCTAAGGCGCAGATACATTGTTCTTGCCGTCGTTCTCGCCGGCGCGAGTGCGGCCGTCTTTGGTGTCGTCCATTATTCCGGCAAAGTGCCTGCCGTTCCTACGTTTCAGGTGAAGCGTGGAGAGTTTCTTGACGCGCTTCAGTTTCGTGGTGAGCTCAAGGCTATGAAATCCATCTCCATCACCGCGCCTGCCAACGCCGGAGACCTGCAGATTCTCAAGATCGCCGCCGACGGGTCCCAGGTGAAGCAAGGCGACGTGGTTGTTGAATTCGATCCATCCAAAACGCAGCAGGACCTGGCGCAGGATAAATCCCTGCTCAAGTCCTCGCAGGCTGAGATTGAGCAGGCGCGCGCACAGGGGCGCCTGACGGAAGAAGCCGACACGACCGCCGTGATGAAAGCGAAATACGATGTCGAGGTGGCAAAGCTCGACGCCGGCAAGGCAGAGGTCGTGTCCAGAATTGAAGGCGCGGAGGCTACGCTGAAAGTCGCCGACGCCCAACAGGCGCTGCACGAAGCGGAAGAGAAACTGAAGTCCGATACCGCTGTCGATCAGGCCACGATCGAAGACAAAAAGGATGCCAGCCGCAAGGCAGATTACGACGCACAACGCGCTGAAACCGCGCTGGCTTCCATGTCGCTCAAAGCTCCATCGGCGGGAATCTTCAACCTTCTTTCCATCTGGCACAATGGCGGCGAAGCGCCATTCAAAGCCGGCGAGCGCGCGTGGCCAGGCACGCCCATTGCCGAGCTTCCCGACGCGGCCACCATGCGCATCGCCGCGCGCGTGGATGAGACCGAACGCGGCCGCCTGGCAGTGGCGCAGCCGGTCACGCTGCAACTGGATGCCATTGCCGACCGGCAGTTCACGGGAAAGATCGAGCGCATCGGGACCATTGCCACGTCCGACTTCTCCGCAGGCTGGCCCATTCCGCGCAACTTTGATTTGCAGATTTCATGCGATCAATCGGACCCGCGGCTCAAGCCCGGCATGACCGTGCAGATCACGGTCATTACCGATCGCGTACCCAATGCGATCACCATTCCGGCGCAGGCCTCATTCCTCAAATCGGGCCAGACGGTGGCCTATGTGTGGAATGGCTCGGCGTTCCGGGAGCGCGCCATTCAAATCGAACGGCGCAGCCGTGACCGCATCCTCATCTCCAGCGGCCTGGAGCAAGGCGATCTGGTGGCGCTCCAGGATCCGTCGGGAAAGGAGTGAGATGGCGCGCATAAAACGGCATCGCCTCATGATCGGCAGCGTGGTGGGCCTTGTGCTCGTCGCGGGCATCGGCGGGGTTGTGGCCTCAAGCCGCGTCCGCGTGGCCACCAGGAGCGATGAGATTCCACTGGCTGAAGTGAAGCGCGGCGAAATCGACCTCAAGGTTTACGCGACCGGCGAGCTGCGAGCCAGCCATTCCATCATGCTCTCCGCTCCGGCCGTCGGTGGAGACGCACTGCAGATCACGCATTTGATCCACACCGGACAACTGGTAAAAAAGGGCGACATTGTTTTTGAATTCGATCCCAGCGAGCAGCGTTACAAACTGGAGCAGAATAACTCCGAGCTGCTGCAGGCTCAGCAGGAGATAACCAAGGCCAAAGCCGACGCCGTGGTGCTTGCCGCTGAAGACAAGGTTCTGCTTTTGAAAGACCGTTACAACGTGCGGCGCGCCGAGCTCGATGTGCAGAAAAACGAGCTTGTGAGCAAGATTGACGCCGACAAAAACCTGCTTGCCCTGGATCAGGCCAAGCGGATATTGGCGGAGCAGGAAAAGGATATTGAGTCACACAAGGCGACGGACCAGGCTGCTACGTACCTTGCCCAGGAAAAAGCAAACAAGGCGAAACTCGCCATGGACCAGGCGCAGCAGAACCTGGATAAAATGCGTGTGACAGCGCCCATGGATGGGCTGGTTTCGATTCAGAAAAATGTCGATGCCATGGGAGGAATCATGTTTACCGGCATGACTTTGCCGGACTATCACGAGGGCGACCAAGTGCAACCGGGCAGCAACATTGCACAGGTGGTCGATCCCACGGGTCTCGACCTGACCTCGAAGATCGGCGAGCAGGATCGGAGCAATGTGCGTGTTGGTCAGCCTGTCCAGGTGGTCTTTGATGCATTGCCGGGACAGGTCTTTCATGGAACGGTCAAAAGCGTGGGCGGAATGTCGGTGCGTCAGTTTTTTTCTTCCGACACGAATGGCACCTTTGAAGTTTCCATGCAACTGGCTGCGCCTGACCCGCGCCTGCGCTCCGGCTTCACGGCCCAGATCGTCTTTCTCGGAGACGCAAAAAAGAATGTGCTTTATCTGCCTCGCCAGGCTCTGTTCCTCAAAGACGGCAAGCGCATCGTCTATGTCAAAAAAGGCAATGGCTACGAACAGCGCGAAGTAAAGATCCAGAGCGAGAACGAAAGCCGCGCCGCCATCACAGGACTTGAAGAAGGCAACAAGGTCGCATTGATCGATCCAACCGCACCGCGTAAAACGGGCAGCAATTCGGCAACCGGCAACATGGAAGGGACACTCTGATGGCCGCAAACGATTCCCTGTTGCCGGCGCGTCTCGTGCTCGGCTACCAGCAATGGGCGCGCGACGCGCAGTTGGGCATGCAGAATCTGCTGGTACATGGCCTGCGTTCGCTGCTCACCATGCTGGGCATGATCTTCGGCGTGGCTGCGGTGGTCGCCATGCTCTCGATCGGCGCGGGCGCGCGCCAGAAGGTGATGGCGCTGATCGAACAAATGGGAGTTCACAATCTCATTGTCGAAGCCAAAGAAACTACGGAATGGCAGGCCCATCAAAAGGTACGCAAGATTTCTCCTGGACTTACCTTGCAGGACTATCGGGTGATTAACGACGATCTTGAAGGCATTGTCGCTTCTACGCCGCGCAAACGTCTTACCCCGTCGAAGATCATTCCCAAAGCGCAGCAGGATATGCCTACGGTGATGGGCGTCAACCCCACTTACCAGCGCATCGCCGGACTCCACTTGCTCAGCGGACGGTTCTTCGATCAGGGCGATGAGGACCGCGCTGCCCCGGTTTGCGTGCTGGGCGCAGCCGCCAAGTGGAGCCTGTTCGGCTCGTCCAATCCTCTGGGCCAATACGTCAAGGTCAATGAGCAGTGGTTCCGCGTCATCGGTGTCGTGAGTCCGCAACTTAGTTCGCAAAGCGATAGTTCCGCCGCAAGCAGCACGGACGTGAATAACAACATCTATATTCCACTGCAATCGGCTTTCCTTCGTCTTGAGGATAGTTATAGCGATGTTCGCGATGAGATAGACGGAATCTATCTCAACCTGGCTGACTCTGCCGATATATCGGAAGCCGCGCAGGTGGTGCGGGCAATTCTCAATTCGTCGCATCACGGCGCAGACGACTTCAGCATCATTGTTCCGGCGGAATTGCTGGCGGAGCAGAAGCGCACCGAACATTTGTTCAACACCGTCATGGTGGCCATCGCATCCATCTCTCTGCTTGTTGGCGGCATCGGCATTATGAACATCATGCTGGCCAGCATTCTGGAACGTACCCGCGAAATTGGCCTGCGGCGGGCTGTGGGAGCGCGCCAATCTGACATTGTGCGTCAGTTTGTGGTTGAAGCAACCATGATCTCTTTTGCCGGCGGAACAATCGGCGTGGTCTTCGGTTTCTTCATCTCCCGGCTTATCGCGTGGCTTGCGGGGTGGTCAACCATTGTTACTTTCAGCTCCATCGCGCTGGCCTTTCTTGTTTCTATCTCCGTCGGCCTGGTTTTTGGAATTTACCCCGCCACCAAGGCCGCGCGGCTCGATCCGGTGGAGGCCATTCGCTATGAGTGATACCGGTTCGAATATGACTCAACAGATCAGCACAGTTTACGATTTCTACTTATCTCCGTATGTTAATGGGGTCCTGGGATGAGGTTCATTCGCGTTGCCTTCGTTTCGCTCTTCATGCTCGCCGCTATGCTGCCTGCGCGGCCGCAGTCGGCTGAGAGTTATCGCGGCATGCTCACGGCGCGTGTGCGCGCAGACAAGCTGCCGCCGCCCGAGCATCTCAAGGATTATGTGCAGGACGGCAAACTGAGCCTCGGCCTGCGCGACGCCGTCCTGCTGACTCTGGAAAACAACAGCAACGTGCAGATTGACGAAACGCAAATTGAATCTCAGAAGTTCGCTTTGTTGAGTCAGTTTCAGCCATTCGATCCGAGCGTGCAGAGCAGTCTCAACATCAATCGATACTCCTCTCCCAGTTACAGCCAACTCCAGGGAGTTGGGCAATCCGCAAATTCGACTCTCAATTCCTTGAGTCAAACCGGGCAGGTCAGTTACACGCAGACGTTTGCTCCTGGCACTAATATTCTGGCGACTATCTCCACCAATAAATACTCCACTAATAACTCTTACTATTACTTCAATCCGTTTTTTTCTTCCACGCTGACCTTCACCATTACCCAGCCGCTACTGAAAGGCGGAGGCCGGTTTGCCAACACCGCTCTGATCAAGATTGCGCGGCGTTCGCTGGCGCAGTCGCGCTCCAACTTTGAAGCCGAAGTGAATGATTCCGTGCTGCAGGTGGTGAGCCAGTATTGGAATGCGGTCGAGGCACGCGGCGCTCTCGACGTGCAACAAAAGTCGCTGAAGTTAGCCGAGGCTAGTTATGACCGCGACAAGCGCTCGCTTGAACTGGGAGCGCTGCCGCCGCTGGATATTTATCGCTCTCAGTCTGAAGTTGCCGCGCGCAAGGTTGGGGTGATTCAGGCTGCGTATGCGCTTACCCAGGCAGAAGAGGCACTGCGACTTACGATCGGCGCGGATCGCGATCCGCAGTTTCGCGTGTTTGGCTTGAATCTGACTGAGAAGCCGCAGCCCACGGGCGAACTGGAAGTGATCGATACCGACACGGCTCTTGCGCAGGCGCTCAGCCAGCGGCCGGAACTCGATGTTGTGAAGGACGCTCTAGCCAACGATGAGGACAGCATTCGCCTGGCGCACAATCAGCTTAAACCCAATCTCTCGGTCCAGGGCTTCTACCAGAGCAGCGGGCTAGGCGGCAATGAATACAATCTCCTGACCGGCCAGTTTGTGGCGCCAGGCGGGTTCGGCACGTCGATGAATCAGCTCTTCGGCTTCGGCTATCCGGGCTACGGCGGAATTCTCAGCCTGACGCTTCCAGTCAAGAATCGCGGCGGGCAGGCTGCGCTAGGCAACGCCATGGTTTCGCGCACCCACGATCTTTATAGCGGAGGCCAGATTCGTGAGCAGATTACACGCGAGGTGCAGGATGCCGTTCATCAATTGGAAGAGGCCAGAGATGCGTTGACCGCGGGCACTGCTTCCTTTGATCTTGCGCAAAAATCGCTTACCGCCGAACAGCGCAAATTTGAGTTAGGCGCGGAGACTAACTTCTTTGTGCTCGATGCACAGACCAAGTTGGCGCAGGCTGAACTTACTCTATTGCAGACGCAGGTGAATTACCGCATTGCCTTGGCCGCCGTGGGACACTCCACGGGTGACTTACTCACTCCTTATCATGTTCAGATTGCGGGGTTATCCCGTTAAAGAAGGCCGGGCGCGGGACGAACCTGATCTTCGCGGTGCGTTCTTTCGTTGGTTCAACAGAACGTGTTTCAAAACTGCCGGGCATATCTGAGTTGAGATCCCTCGGGGGTTAAAACCCCCTCCCTTCGTGCCATCTTCGGCACGACTAAAGTCGTGCCCTGTTACAAGACGGGTTTTTGAAACACGCTGTAGTAACTATTTCGATACTGCCCGGTTACTACCTGTGACCGGGGGGTGGGTTATGCCGCAGTGCGCTTCTTATCTTTTGGCTCCTTGTCTTTTGGCTCGAGGCGGAGAGCGCTGATGGCGACCTGGGCGGCGTAGAGGAACGTAGTGCTTTCGATAGGGTGGATATCTCCGCTGAGCAGGCCGTGAGAGATGCAGGCGATGAAGTCGCGGATGTTTTCGTAGCCGGAGAGGTCCGGCAGGGCGTCGCGGTAGGCCTCTTGAGCGTGCTTCCTGGCCTCATATTTGTCGATCTTCCGGGTGAGACTCTCTTCAAGGGAGCGGTCGCGGGCTGCGCAGCAACGCTGGACGGCGATGTTGCGTTGGGACGGATTAGGCGAGACTTCCTGGATCAGGGCGGGGACGGCTTGGCTCATTGAGGGTTCTCCTGAGATTATTGTGCGCCGGTTGGGGATAATAATCTGCAAAACGGCGGAGATGAAATTGAGAGTAGACTTTTTGGGGCAGTGGGCCGGTTTGAATCTTCTGGCCGGAAACATTCGATACCCGAAATTCGGCCTGCGCCGGGACACTGTACGATACTTTTCAATGGAAGAGAATCAGGCTCATGCGGGTTAGGAAAATGCTTCGTTGAATCTGCTTGACGGAGGCGAAAGATGGGAAGCCTGAGAAGCGATGTGCGGCACGCCGTGCGAATGCTGGTGAAGACCCCCGGATTTACCGTCGCTGCCGTTGCCGCTTTGGCGCTGGGCATCGGAGCCAACACCGCTATCTTCTCCGTGGTGAATACGGTTCTGCTCAAGCCGCTCACTTATCCCAACGCCGATAGCATGGTCGATTTTCTAGCGCCCTCGTCCATGCTTGCCAATAACCTTCATAACATTCCGGAGTTCCACTTCTTTGAGCGGCAAACGAACCTGTTTAAAGAGGTCGCGGCGTACGACAACGCGGGTCCGGGCTTTAACCTGACCGGCGGCCGTCCGGAGCAAGTCCATGGAATTCACGTTACGGAGGGCTACTTCCGCGTGTATGGCGCGCCGGTGGCGCTGGGACGCACCTTCACGCCGCGCGAGGACTCGCCCCACGGCGGCAACGTGGTGGTGCTGAGCTATGGATTGTGGCAGCGCAGGTTCGGCGGCGACCAAGCCATCGTGGGGAAATCTCTCTCGCTGGGCAATGAGCCGTACACCGTCGTCGGCGTGATCGGAAAGGATTTTGTCGCCGACCCGCAGGCCGACCTCTGGCTGCCGTTTCAGTTTGACCCGGTCAGCAGCGACATGAACGTCTTCTTTGAGGCGACCGCGCTGCTCCAGCCGGGCGTCACCGTGGCGCAGGCCAACGCCCAATTGCGGGCGGCGAGCCCAGAGTACCACCGTGAGTTTCCGAATACGGATTGGCGGCCGTATTTTAAGGTTGGCCCCCTGCGCGACAGCATCATTGGCGACGCGCGCAATTCGCTGCTGACGATGCTGGGCGCGGTGGGGCTGGTGCTTCTGATTGCATGCGCCAATGTCGCCAATCTACTGCTGGCGCGCGCCACCGGGCGCAAACGGGAGTTCGCTATCCGCTCGGCGCTGGGAGCCGGCCGGGCGCGCATCGTGCGCCAGTTGCTCACTGAAAGCGTGTTGCTCTCCCTGGCCGGCGGCATTCTGGGCCTGGCTCTGGGCTTTGCAGGCCTGCGGGCACTGCTGGCCGTCAGCCCGGCGGGACTACCACGCATCGGCGAAGACGGCTCGGCTATCGGCATGGATTGGCGCGTGCTCGGCTTTACGCTTGGCGTCTCTCTGCTTACGGGCATTCTGTTTGGTCTGTTCCCTGCTTTTAGCGCTTCGCGCTCCGACTTGAACTCCACGCTCAAAGAGGGCGGCAGCCGCTCCGGCACGGGGTTGCGCGAGGGGAAGGCCCGCTCGCTGCTGGTCATCAGCGAAATCTCACTGGCTCTGGTGCTGCTGATCGGCGCGGCGCTTCTGATTCGCACCTTCATTGCCCTGCATGGCGTGGGTCCGGGCTTCGATGCGCACAACGTGCTGACCATGGAGATGTCGCTCAACGGCCCACGCTACCAGAACACAGCCGGCGTGACTCAGCTCGTGCGGGATGGCCGCGACCGGCTCGATGTCCTCCCTGGGGTGGAACTTGCGGCCGCCGCTTACTGGCTGCCTGTCGATGTTGGAGATGGGATGTCGTTCCAAATCGTCGGGCGTCCGGTCAGAAAAGACTGCTGTGGAAGCAAGTGGATGAGCATCACGCCGGGGTACCTGAGCCTGTTCAAGATTCCCATCCTGCGTGGACGCGGCTTTACTGAAAACGACAAAGCCGGCGCACCCGGCGTAGCCCTGATTAACGAAGCCCTCGCCAAGCACCTCTGGCCCAACGAAGACCCCGTGGGGCAGCACGTCATTTGCGGGCAAGGGATAGGGCCGGATTTTGACGGAGAGCCGGAACGTCAGATCATCGGCATCGTCGCCGACTCCCACAACAGCGGCCTCGGCAAGCCCGCCGACCCGATGATGATCGTTCCCATTGCCCAGGTCCCGGACGGGTATGCCGCCGCCTACTCCGATGTCCAGCCGCTGTTCTGGCTGGTGCGCACCCGCGGCGACCCGCATCCGTCGATTCCCGCCATCACGGAGCAGTTGCGCATCGCGAGCAGCGGTTTCCCGGTGGCGCATATCCGCACCATGGATGAGGTGATGGGGCGTTCCACGGCGCGGCAAAGCTTCAACATGCTGCTGCTGACCATCTTCGGGGCGGTGGCGTTGCTGCTGGCCGCCATCGGCATCTACGGTTTGATGGCCTACTCCGTCGCGCAGCGCACCCAGGAGATGGGCATCCGCATGGCGCTGGGCGCGGACCGCGACGCGATACGCAAGCTGGTTGTATGGCAGGGCATGCGGCTGGCCTTAGTCGGCGTCGTCGCCGGCATCGCCGCGTCCTTCGGCCTTACTCGCCTGCTGGCAAGCTTCCTGTTCGGCGTCAAGCCCTGGGATCCGGCGGTATTTGTATCGGCGCCACTCATTCTCACTGCGATTGCGCTCGTGGCCGTATGGCTGCCTGCGGCGCGCGCCTCAAGAGTCGATCCCATGGAGGCGTTGCGCGCGGAGTAATCATAGGCAGGTCCGTAGAAATCTTAGTTTTTTGTCGACAGGCAGTTATGTGGTTCACGCTGACAGTCTCGAAGAGCTCTGTCACGCCGTCGTCCAGTTTCTTGCAAAGATGAATGGATAGGAATGACAAAGACGCTTCTCGAAAATAAGGAGACGTCAATGCAGTTACTGGAGGCTAAGTGGTTCGATAGAGCATCATTTTCTCCATCAATCAGTGCTGCCAGCTCTTATATACGAATTCGAGGCTGTAGCCGTCCGGGTCCAGAACATTAGCCGCGTAATAGCGCGGGTCGTAGTACAGCCGCGCTCCGGGTGCGCCATTGTCCGTGGCTCCTGCCGCCATAGCTGCAGCATAGGCGGCATCGACTTCACTCCCGTTCTTCGCTACAAAACCGACGTGCGCGGCACGGCTGTCGGCCAAACCCTGCCGAAGCCAAAAGAAGATGCGACCATTTGCGCCAAATCCTTTCAGGTCCGGATGACCGGGCGGTCCGTCTTTGCCGTCGTAGTCGACGCGGGTGGTGATGCCGAGAGGAGCTAAAGCTGCGGTATAAAACGAAATCGAGCGCTCTACATCGGATACAGAAATGAAAATGTGATCGAGCATATCCGTCCTTCAATTCAGATGATGGAACGCTTTATGAGGCTTCATTGAATTGTCTATCGGGAAAAGCGTTTCACGCCGGTTGTGGCGCGCTCCTGAGCATAAGCCGACTTAATCAGGAGTTATCGAGGTTGCGATGACAGAATCGCCTACCCGAACGCCCGCACCTAAATCGGGAGCCTCTGCACCCAGCCGATCACGAGAAACCCGCCATACTCGATATTGTGATCCGGATGATGAGTGATCCTACTTCGATTCCCTGGTGATCGCGTCCGCGGCGTTTCCGGCCACGACCCAGTTTGCCGATCCGGCCACGACGGCTTCATCCTCGAACCAGAGGAATCCGAAATCGTCGATGCACTCCGGAAAATCCGGCTTGATGATGATGTATCCCGGTATCACGGCGCCGGGAATGTATGCGTTGTCGGCGCGGTTGTTGCTGTACGTCTTCGTCTTCGAGACCGTACCCACGCCGGCTACATACGAAGTGCTGGATACCGGGTGCGTGCCGAGAACGTAATTGACAGCGCGCAATGTATATTCGGGGCCCACAATATCCGGAAAAGTCTTGTGCAGAAAGTACATCCGGATGGCCATGTCAACCACGGCGCCCGATCCGCCCCAGGTGCCCAGGCTCGGGGGCACCCCGAACGGGGTGGCGTCCAACCGCTTGTCCAAATCCGCCTTGTAAATTTTCACCGCTTCGCGCATTTGATCTTTCGCGCTCGCATCCAGATAAGGCAATGCTCGCACTGCCGTCCAACCCCGGAACTCCATCTGCTGTGGAGTAATCATCTGCGGGAACAACTCCTTCAGACGGGACTTGTAGGGCTCGGCGCCATGGGTGGCAATGGTCAATTCCAGAGCCGCGGCCCAGTCCTGTCCAACGCCGAACCTGCCACGGCCGAAGCCGGCCGGCGGAGCAGGTTGTGCGTTCGCCGTGCCAGCACTTGCCGGAGCGCCCGAGCTGCCCCGTCCGTTGCGACTCCCGCGCGCGCCAGGCACCACCCCCTGAGACGCAGCCAGAACGCCGCCTCCGGGAGCCCCTGCGCCGAAGCCGCCGGCCCCCGGAAACGGCGTTGGGTGAGCCTTCTCGTCCTTCCATGCTTTGATCGCGGTCTCCAGGCAGTCTTTCGCTAATGCGTCGTCATAGCCTTTCAGCACATCGGCCGCCGCAGCCAGCGCCGCGATGGCGTTCCACTGGAAAAACGGGTTGTTTGACGTGAATATCCAGCGATCGTCCGGCCTTCCGGAGTAGTCGCCCTTCACTTCGTTCGGGCCGAGCTTCGGGTCATAGATGCGACCGTCGGTCTTCGAGGCTCCGTCGCCGACCTGCGTATATTGGCGCAGATCCGGTTCGTGCGTGCCGCGAATCGCGTGGCCGATATTGTGAAACTGCGCCAGGATGAGCAGCGCGCCGTGCTTGACTTGCTCCACCGTATCCGGCACGCCGTCGGGGCGGTGCATCTCAACTTCACGCGCCTTTTCATCCACGGTAAGTTCGTCGTACTTGAGATTGAATTCGCGATACGCCAGGGCCAGGCTCTGAATCACGCTTAGTTGCGCAGGCTCCTCGAGGTCGAAGTCGCCGGCGTCGTACCACCCGCCCACATTCATCCCGGGAATGTGATCGCCGCCCTTGTACTTGCCGTCCGTTGCCGTGGCCTGATTCCAGCCGTCGAATTGCTCTCCAACCACGGGCGCCATGCGGCCATCATCCAGGTGTGAAGCACCGTGCCACATGTGGTAGCCTTCGCGGACGGAAACGTGATCCATCTGCTCCGCAAGATGATGGTCCAGGCTGTCCTGCCAGATATTTGCGTAAGCGTCCTTGGAGATGGGGAAAGGCGCCGTACGCTGGCCCGCATACTCGATGACATAAAGGCCGGGATCGTTGACCGGAGTGAAGTCAAATTTCGAATAGACGTAGCGCAGCCAGGGCGTTGAAGCCGTGATCGGGCCTTCGAAGGCCTGCTTGTAAGATCCGTCTTCCATCAGGCGCAGCACTTTGGCCGTCTTGGGGCCTGTGTACTTCGGGTCGAGTTCGAGCACCGCCACCTTGGAGAAACCCGGCGCATAACCTACCTGGCTGTGCGCAATCATCGGCGGCCGCGTCCAGTTCGGAATCACGTCCGGCCGGATGTGCCACACGATGGCGCCGGTGGTTTTGCCCGAAGGGATGAGCGATCGCAACACGAACCAGCCGTTCTGCGCGCGGTCGCGTCCATCGAACAGCATGAGATCGGCCGTGTCCGACTTGACGTTGACCCGGGCGAGCGCGTCGTCCACACCCAGGGTGATGCTCTTGCCCTCGGCGAACGGCAACGGCTCAGTGTATCCCTTGGCCTTATCCCAGTCTTCCAGGTAGTAGGCCTTTTTCGGCTCATCCGCCAGCGGCAACACCTTAACCATCGGATCGTCAGGCGTTCGCGGAAAGATGCCGGCTTTGTTTCCATCCACCAGGTAAGCTTTGCCCATATAGATCGAGGGCAGGAACTCCAGGTTGAAGCCCGCCCGCCCAGCCAGTCTCCGCGGGAGCGGCTTGTCGAGATTGATACTGACCTTCACCCCGCCCGGTTCCGCTTCCACTTCCAGGGTGTAGCTCAGATCGAACGCCGGGAAAGCGAGGTCGGCGGTGAGCCGGTTGTTCGCCTTATCGGCGTGACGCCCCTTGAGGGTAGCCACCAGATCCCACTGCTCGGGCGTCGGCATCAGGCGCACGTCGCCGTTCGTGGCGATGCGTGCCCCATGAAGAATCATCTCCATGGCCGTGTTCTTCTGGTCCACGAAAACAGGATGGTACGTGCTGTCGTAGAGAAATACGCTAAAACCTTGGGTATCGAGGTAATTCTTGTCCGTCACATTCATGGTGAAATCGGTGGCGAACACACCTGGAACGGATGTCAGGGCTAGGAGAAGACACGCAGTGATTCGGATGAGCATAGCTTGGGACCAAACGGCTCCTTTGACTCACCGTAACATGGCTGCGCTGTGTCTCGGCGCCCGCAATCGAAGCCGGTGAGATAGGACCGGGCGACGGTGTAGATTTCTCGTCCGGCAAGTGGTGAATCGCTAACTCGCATTTCCATTCCGTCGCGGCCTGGAAACGTGCTAAGGCCTGTTGGCGACAGTTGAGCTCGAACGAGTTGATCGGTGGATACTGGCAGACTAGTCGGGACTGAAAACGCATCCCCGTCCGCAAGTGCGAGGGGCACCCTTCATCTGTGGCTCGGAGGGAATGAAGTGCCGGGGCCCGCCCGCCACGCTTCTCCGATTTGTATGGACTTTGCCCGCGCAAGGTGGTATCAGTTGCAATATTCGGGCTCAAAACTCATCAAGGAGTCGCCCCCATGACTCTCTTCGTTGAAAAGCAGGAAGACTGGCAATCCATCGCAGCCATCGGCGGACCGGTCGTCGATCCCATGATTCTCCGCTGCGGAGAGGTCTTCCTTCGCGGCTCCGCCAATTCTTACGACAAGAACTCCGCCTGGGACCTGCTCAGCAAGAACATCCATGCCCTCGGCACGTTCTTTGATCGCCTCATCATTGAAAAGCAGATCCCTGTTTTCGACTACTCCGCCACTTTCGACGTCGACATGCCGTTTGAGGGACGCACTCTTGCTGCGATCAATGAGAACGAGGAAGTGTTGGTCAACGTCAACGTCCGCTTTGAAGCCTACACGGATGTGAAAAATGCGGCTCTCGCCGAACTGACAAAGTTCTATAAGGGCGGGGTAGCCGGAGTGAGCGGCCAGCAGGCCAATGAGATCCTGAGGGATCTGGCCTCGATCGTGGGAGAACTCACCACCTCGGGTTACGCCTGGTATCCCAACCTCGGCGAACTCACCTTCGAAAACCCAGATGAGCAGCGCCTGGCCGCCTACATCCTAGGGGGACTGATCTTCGGCGCCTATGCTCAACTGGCTGGTACCGACCACCTGATGCAGCCCAAGCGTTCGCGCCTCTTCCTGGCGCTCACGCTCAACCAAAACGCCGCCCGCGGCGCCGAAGACTACTTGTTCACCAAACTCGGCGAGCTCTCAGGCAGACCCACCGCCGACATTCCCTACACGCCCACCTTCTTTCCACTCCTTCTGAGCGAGAGCAATACTCCGGCCGAACTGTTGAAGAACGCGATGAAGTATCGCAAAAGCCCCGAGGTCCGCGATTATCGCGCCTGGCTCAACGAGGCGCTGGACGACTTCAAGCGCAACAGACATATCGCTACAGAACGCTTTCGGGAAGTGGAGCGAATCGCAGCCTCCATCCGCGGCAAACTCGCAGGCATTCCCTTTCCGCAGATCGAAATCAAAACCACCGTGGCTGATGTAGCCGGACTCAAAACCCCAGGGGTGGGCATCGATCTTACCGCGCCTGCGAAGGCCGCATGGGGCTGGACGATCTCCCAACTGCCCGGCAAGCGCCATCGCAAGCTGCTCACCCGCGCAATCATCGCCGACCGGGAATACATCGATCTCGGTATACGCACCTCCACGGTCTGGAGCGGCAGCGGCGTTCCCGCGCGATAGGTTCATCCCTAGGAGCTTGTTGAAAAACGATTCGCAGTACCAGAATTCGGCAAAAATCGGGTACTTTCAACCATCACCGAAGTCCGATGAATCGTTCTACGGGCTTCCCAGCACGATTTTGTTTTCAATACCAACTGCCATTTAGCGTTTTTCAACAAGCTCCTAGAGACCCATAAACGGCTTCAATCCCCCAATATGTTGCTGTCGTCAACGAGCGGCAAATCGCCAATGCGCTCATTGGCAGGGCTCTGGGTGAGTCGCGCCGAAGGGGAAACTGGCCCACGACCGGCTTCTGCCGATTTTCGCTTATTATTCGCTCTTGCGGTATAATCTCGCATGGACTTTCAACTGGTGACCAGCTATAAGCCGCGCGGCGATCAGCCTCGCGCCATTGCCGAGCTGATGGAGGGCCTGGCTGCCGGCGAGAAGCACCAGGTGCTGCTGGGCGTGACCGGCTCGGGCAAGACTTTTACGATGGCCAAGGTCATTGAGCAGTCGCAGCGGCCGGCTCTGATTCTGGCGCACAACAAGACGCTGGCGGCGCAGCTCTATCACGAGTTCAAGCAGTTTTTCCCCGGCAATGCGGTTGAATACTTTGTGAGCTACTACGACTATTACCAGCCGGAGGCCTACATTCCGGCGGGCGATCTGTATATCGAGAAGGAAGCCACGATCAACGAGGAGCTGGACAAGCTGCGGCTTTCGGCCACGCGCAGCCTTTTTGAGCGGCGCGACTCGATCATTGTCAGCTCGGTGAGTTGCATCTACGGCCTGGGGTCGCCGGAGGCCTACTACGGAATGCTGCTGCTGCTGGAAAAAGGCCAGCGCATCAGCCGCAAGGACATTACGCGGCGACTGGTGGAAATCCTTTACGAGCGCAACGAGGCGGACTTCCGGCGCGGGACATTCCGCGTGCGCGGCGACGTGATCGAAGTCTTCCCCACCTATGACGAGGCCGCTTATCGCATTGAGCTTTTCGGCGATGAGATTGAGTCGCTTTCACAAATCGATCCGCTGTTTGGAACGGTGAAGCAGAAGTATTCGCGGTTGCCGATCTACCCCAAGAGCCACTATGTGGTGCAACCGGAGCGCAAGGCTGAGGCGATCGATTCGATTGTGAAGGAACTCAACGAGTGGGTGCCGCAGCTTGAATCCGAAGGGCGCATGGTGGAGGCGCAGCGGGTGCATCAGCGGACGCGCTTCGATCTGGAGATGATCAAGTCGATGGGTTATTGCCACGGGATTGAGAACTACTCGCGCCACTTCTCGGGCCGGCTGCCGGGCGAGGCTCCACCGACGTTGCTCGATTATTTTCCGCGCGATTTTCTGCTGTTTGTGGACGAGAGCCACGCGACGATTCCGCAGGTTCACGGCATGTGGTACGGCGATCAAAGCCGCAAGCAGAACCTGGTGGACTACGGCTTCCGGCTGCCGTCGGCGCGCGACAACAGGCCGCTGAAATTTGAGGAGTTCGAGAACCGCATTCACCAGACCATTTATGTTTCCGCAACGCCGGGGCCGTATGAGCTGACGCGCTCGGCGGGGGTGGTGGTGGAGCAGGTGATCCGGCCGACGGGGCTGGTTGATCCTGAGGTCGAGATCCGGCCCGTGAAAGGACAGATCGACGATCTGCTGGGCGAAATCCGCGACCGGGCAAAACGCAATGAGCGCGTGCTGGTGACCACGCTCACCAAGCGCATGTCTGAGGACCTGGCCGGCTATTACACCGAAGTCGGCGTGCGCTGCCGTTACATGCACTCCGAGATTGAAACGCTGGAGCGCGTGAAGCTGCTGGCGGGGCTGCGCAAGGGTGAGTTCGATGTGCTGATCGGCATTAACCTGCTCCGCGAAGGGCTTGACCTGCCGGAGGTTTCGCTGGTGGCCATTCTGGACGCGGACAAGGAAGGCTTTCTGCGCTCGGCCGGCTCGCTGATCCAGACCATGGGCCGCGCGGCGCGGCATCTGGAAGGCAAGGCCATTCTTTACGCCGACAAGATTACGGACTCCATGCGCCGGGCGATGGATGAAACGGACCGGCGGCGCGCGATCCAGAGGGCCTACAACGAGGAAAACGGTATTACGCCGCAGTCAATTATCAACACCATGGATATGGGCCTGGCGCAAATTCTCAAGGCCGAGTATGGCGATGTGGAAGTGGAAGCGGCGACGGGCCTGCCGCAGGAGTTCGCCACGCAGGCCGAGCTGGACGCGTTTATTGCCAAAATGGAGACGGAAATGCGCGACGCGGCAAAAAAGTTCGAGTTTGAGAAGGCGGCGCGGCTGCGCGACTCCATTAAAGAGCTCAAGGAGAAGGAATTCCTGTTCGGGTAAGCAACTGGAGGTGGCCCTCGTAACATCCAAGTTAATCAGTTAGTAACTATGCCGTCCCGTCTTTCAATGGGCCGCGCAGAATTCAGGGCCCAATATGCCGACCATCCTCCTGGTGGACAACGATCCGCTGCAGGCGTTTTTCCGCAAGTCGATTCTGGAAGGGCGATTCGACGACGTTCAGAGGGTGGGCGATGCCGCGGAGGCTTTGTGCCTGGTGGAGCAGCCGCAGTTTGCCGGGTGCCTGGGCCTTGTGATCAGCGGTCTGAACATGCCGGGGATCGGCGGTCCGGCGTTCGTCGCGGAACTGCATGACCGGCTGCCCAACGTGCCGGTTTTGGTGCTGGGCGGCGGCGGTGAGGTGTCGGCAGACTACCGAGGGGGTGGTGTGCGGTTCTTGTCCCGGCCCTACGCAAACGAAGAGCTGTTGACTGCGGCCGGCGAGTTGCTGACACCCCACGCTGCCTGACAAAATCCTGCCCGTATGCTTGAGTCCCTTATGCATAAAGATTCACTGCCGCATTCCATTCTCAGGTTCACGGCAATTACATGATCATAAAGTGGTCCCAGGGCCGCACTGTGTTTGCCCCCGGTCTGCACTTCCCTTGAGACTCACCATAGGAGTGAGCCAGATCACAAATGGAAGGCTTATGATGGCTTGAGAGCCCCGTCCCAGGTAGAGCAATGCTCCCCGCGCCTGCGTGCGAGAATCATCGTGGAGTCTTAATTCATGGCAGCCTTCGGTAGTTTTGCCCTTCTTATTGCTTTGGCGCTGGCCGCTTACAATCTTTTCGCCGGAGCGATTGCCCTGCGGCTGATTGCTACAGGACGACCGGCCTCGATCTCGCCCGAGCGCCTGGCCGACACCGCACGCAGAGCCGGAATCGCCGTATTTCTGGCCGTAACAGCGGCAGCATTCGCGCTCATCTGGTCTGTCTTTACCAACGATTTTTCAATCACCTACATCATGGAGCACTCCAACCGGGCGCTGCCCGGAGCGTATAAGTTTTCCGCGCTCTGGAGCGGGCAGGAAGGCTCGCTGCTGCTGTGGGCGTGGCTGCTGGCCACCTACGGGTTTGTTCTTCGGCTGACGCACAAGGTGGATGTGAAGCTGTATGCCTACGCGGGCACGATTCTGGCCGGTGTCCAGGTGTTTTTTCTGTCGGTGCTGTGCTTTGCCGCGCCGCCGTTTTCGCTCTATCGGGGAGCAATTCCGGACGACGGCAATGGGCTCAATCCACTGCTGCAGTATCCGGAAATGGTGATTCATCCGCCCATGCTTTACCTGGGTTATGTGGGCTTCTCGGTGCCGTTCGCGTTTGCCCTGGGCGCGCTGATGATGCGCTACCCCGGCGAGAAATGGATCCGCGTCACCCGCATCTGGACCATGGTCACCTGGATGTTTTTGACCGCCGGCATCTTCCTGGGCATGCACTGGGCTTATGCGGTGCTGGGCTGGGGCGGCTACTGGGGATGGGACCCGGTAGAGAACGCGAGCTTCATGCCCTGGCTCACCGGCACGGCGTTTCTCCACTCTGTAATGATGCAGGAGAAAAAAGGCATGATGAAGAGCTGGAACGTGTGGCTCATCTTCTCGACCTTTCTGCTCACGCTGCTGGGCACGCTGCTGACCCGCGCCGGCCTCGTCAGTTCCGTACACGCCTTTGCGCAGTCCTCCATCGGCACGTGGTTTGTGGTGTTCATGGGCGTCGTGCTGGCGGTGTGCATCTTCACCTATGTTTTGCAGCGCAGCCACCTGAAGGGCGAGCACCATATCGAGTCATTGGTGAGCCGCGAATCGAGCTTCCTGTTCAACAATCTGGTTTTGCTCACGGCCTGCTTTGTCATTCTGTGGGGCACGCTGTTTCCTGTGATCAGCGAGTACGTGGTGGGCAACAAGGTGACCGTGGGCGCGCCGTTTTATAACCGCGTGGCCATCCCCATCGGCATCTTTCTGCTGCTGTTGACCGGCGTGGGACCGCTGCTGCCGTGGCGCGCGGCGTCGTTCAAAAGCATCCGCCGCAATTTTGTGCTGCCGGTCATCGCGTTCTGGGTTACGGCGATCGTCTGCGTGGCTGTCGGTGTCCATCCCTGGAAAGGCGGCGTCTTCAGCAGCGGAAACTTCTACGCTCTGGTGGCCTTTGCCGTTTCGGCCGCGGTGCTTACGGCCATCTCCAGCGAGTTTCTGCGCGGAGCCGGCGTCATCTCAAAACAGACCGGTAAAAACCTCTTCGTGGCTACCTGGCTACTGACGCGGCGCAACACAAGGCGCTATGGCGGCTACATCATCCACATCGGCGTGGTGATTGTGGTGATCGGTCTGTCCGGCTCGGCCTTCAACCGCAATGTGGAGAGCGAGCTGGCGTTGCACGACAAAATATCCATCGGTCCTTACACGCTGGAGTGCATGGGTTTCACGCAGGACTCGAACCTGAATTACAACTCCGAGTACGCGATGCTTGACGTGTACAAGGATGGTAAGAAAGCCTTCCAGATGACGCCGGAAAAGCGCGTCTACCTGGTGAACGAGCAGCCGCAGACCATGGTGGCCATTCACTCCACTCCAAGCTGGGATCTGTATGTGGTGTATGAAGGCGCGAACCCTGATACCGGCCAGCCTATTATCAAGGCGTTTCTCAACCCGCTCGTCGGCTGGATCTGGGCGGGCCTGGTGGTGCTGGTCTTCGGCACGCTGATCGCGCTGGTTCCCAGCCTGAGCCCGTCGACCGCTTCTTTGCGCGTGCCTGTGCGAACGGCTCCGACAGAGCCGGCGCTGAAGGGCGGCCGGCTGTGAAGAAAACACGTTGGACATTTTTGTGGAAAAGCCTGCAGGCGGGCACGCTTGCTCTGGCCGTGTGCTTTTCGCTCGGGGCTTCGGACGCCAATTCGCGCTTCGACAACCTGAGCCACCGGCTCATGTGCCAATGCGGCTGCGCACAACTGCTAGGCGAGTGCGATCACCTGGGCTGCCCGTCCCGTGAGCCCGAGGATGCCGAACTGAGGGCAGGAATTGCCGCGGGCCAGAGCGAGCAGCAGATCTTCGATTCTTTCGTTGCCAAGTACGGAGCCATTGTTTTGGCCGCGCCCACCGCGCATGGCTTCGACCTGGTGGCCTGGATCGCGCCCTTCGCCGTGTTCGCCGCCGCGCTGCTGGGAACCATTCTGCTGGTGCGGCGCTGGTCAGCGGACAAGACGCTGGAGGCTAAGAACGACGCAGCCGCCATGGACCCGGCCGAGCGTGAACGCCGCGAACAGATTCGCCGCGATACCAGCGACGGAGGATTTTGAGCCATGACCACCCTGCAAGGAGAGTTGGCTGGTGCTGCCCTCATGGTGGCGCTCTTCATTTACACCTTCTGGCCGGAGAATGTCTTCGCCAGCCAGCGTGAAAAGACGCGCCTCGACTTTCTGCTGGAGCGCAAGGAGCAGCTCTATGAAAACTTGCGCGACCTGAACTTCGAGTACAAGGCCGGCAAATATCCGGACGAAGATTTCGAGGTGCAGCGGGCTCAACTTGAAAACGAAGCAGCATTGTTGCTGGCTGAGATTGAACATTTACAGGGGGCATGAATAGGCGGTTGCTTTGAAAGGGCACGGATTTAGCCGTGCCATGAGAGGATCGGAAACGGATGCGGCTAAAGCCCAGTTTCCTCTCCTATCCTGGTGATGGCGCGGCTGAAGCCGCGCCCTTTCAAAGCAAAGACGGATTTCCATACAAGATTTGAGGCGGAACGCTACGCTTTATCAACAGAAGGAATTTCTTAAGACAATGAGATTGATCCAACTTTTCTTTCGCACTTTTGCTTTGACCCTTCTGCTCACCGACGCGCTGGCGCAGGCCGCTACCGTTGCCGGCACGGTGACCGATAAGACCACGAGCAAGCCAGCAGCCGGAGACCCGGTGGTGCTGGTGGATGTGCAGGCCGGCATGGGCGAAGTGGCTCACGCCACCACCGACTCCAAAGGCCGCTACTCGCTCGCCGAACCCGGCAGCGGTCCTTATCTGATTCGGGTGACGCACCAGGGAGCGGGCTACTTTATCGCGGCTCCCGAGGGCGCGACGCCTGCGGACATCACCGTCTATGACGTGGCTCCCAAGGTGCAGGGCGTGTTCATCGAGGCAGACGTGCTCGAAATTGAATCGGAGAACGACCACCTGAAGGTGACCGAGCGCTTCTTCGTCCACAACACCAGTTCGCCGCCCACGACGCAGTGGAGCGCCAAGTCGTTTCAGATTGTGCTTCCTGCCGATGCGGTAGTGGACGGCGTGGGTGGACAGCGCCCCAACGGCCTGCCCACCAGCATCAAGATGGACCCCGACGGACCCAAGGGTCATTACGCATTCAACTTCCCTATCCAGCCCGACGACGGCGAAAAGGACACGCTGTTTCAGCTTGCCTATCACATCCCGTACGGCGGCGGGAAGTACACGTTTCATGCGCAGGAAACGCTGCCCGCCGACAACCTGGCCATCCTGCTGCCCAAGAGCATGACCTTTACCGCGGCTGCGGGCGAGTCCTTCAAGACCGTGCCCGAAGACCCGAACGTGCAGACCTTTGTGCTGAAAAACGCAATGCCTGCCAAGCCGGTGGACTTCACCATCTCCGGCACCGGCGCAATTCCTCGCGAACAGCAAGGCGCACCAGCCGGACAACAGCCGGCAGGCATGGGCGCGCAGGACGCATCGGGAGCGGACGCGAGCGCGACCGGCAACGGCGGCACGCCAGGCGGCGGGATCGGCAACCCCATCGACACGCCCGATCCGCTGTCGAAGTACAAGTGGTGGATTCTTGGCGGGCTGGGGTTGCTGCTGGCGGCCGCCGCGGCCTTTCTGCTGCGCAAGCCGCCGGGTGCGGCTGTTGCTGGCGGTTTGCCCGATGGCGGAGCGCTGCCATACCCGGCATTCAGTTCGCCTGCGGCAAAACAGTCTCAATTGCTGAATGCGCTTAAGGAAGAGCTGTTTGCGCTGGAGAGCGAGAAGATCAACGGCTCCATTGCGCCCGACGAGTATACGCGCGTGAAGGATGCGCTGGAGACGGTGTTGAAGCGGGCGCTGAACCGGAGATAGAGATCAGAGATCAGTTTTGGTTCGTGGTTTCCCACCCATTCGCGATGAGGCTGCGAATGGATGGAGCACCCGGCGTTTTCGGCTCGACTCACCTTTCCGATCCGCGAGGACTCATTCCTATTCCCTATTCCCTGTCTGCTAGTATTCTTTCCCCATGAAAACTCTTCTTCGCACGCTGCTTTATCTCGCGCTGATTGTGTGGCTGGGCGCGGAGATCTTTTTCCCCATTGTGGCGGCTGTCACTTTCACCACACTGCAAGCGAACACGCACACCGCGGGCACGATTGTGGGCGAGCTTCTACGCATTCTGCACGGCGTGGGGCTGGTGTCAGGCATGGTGGCGCTGGCCTTGCTTGCGCTGGCTCCGGCGTGGGGCATCTACAGGCCGCGCAATGTGCTGGCGCCAATGGCGCTGCTGCTGATGATGGTAGGCTGCACGGTGTACTCGCAGTTCAGCATCATTCCCGCCATGGATCGCGATCGCGCGGCTGAGGGCGGAGCTATCAACCTGGCCGACTCGACCAATCCCGCTACTCTCGACTTCAACAAGCTGCACAACCGCAGCGAAGATGTCGAGATGGCCATTGTGCTGATGGGGCTGGCGACGGTGGTATTGGTGGCGCGGGCGGAGAGCGTGCGAGTTTGAAGGATTTCTTTCTCAGCTGCGTGAGGTCTGTGCTTTCCCACCCTTGAATCAAAAGCGATTCAAGGATGGGGTACCCAGATCATTCTGCGCGAATCGCTGTTCCCGCTTCCCTGCTCCCTAGTCCCTTAGTCCCTTCGTCCCTGGTCCCTGTTGCTCAGTCCCCGCTCCTGTATCATCGAAGAGGCTCTGTAGCGCGGATTTGATCGTGCAGGGGTCACAAATAGGACGTGCATGAAGACTGGCATTATCGGCCTGCCGCAGGTGGGCAAGACATCGTTATTCAAAATTCTTACCAAGGCTAAGCTCGAAGAAAAAGCCTACTCGAACCCGCGCGAGGAGCATATTGGCGTGGCGCGCGTGCCGGACGAGCGGCTGGACAAACTGTCGGCGCTCTATTCGCCCAAGAAGACCACATACGCGACAGTGGAATATGTGGACGTGGCCGCCATTGGGCAGGAGGCGCTGAAAGAGACCGCATTCCTCACCAGCCTGCGCAATGTGGACGCGCTGATTCACGTGCTGCGCGCGTTTGAGAATGATTCAATTCCGCACGTCGGGCCGATCGATCCGCTGCGCGACATCAAGAGCGTCGAGTTCGACCTGATGATCAGCGATCTGACACAGATTGAAAAGCGGCTGGAGCGCCTTGAAAAAGACTTGAAGAAAGGTCGCACGTCTGACCTTGAACGAGAGCAAGCGCTTCTGCTCCGATCGAAAGAGGCGCTTGAAAAAGAACAGCCACTGCGCGAACTGGAGATGACGGCGGACGAGAAAAAGCTGATCAAGGGCTTCATGTTTCTTTCGCAAAAGCCTATTCTCTATGCCGTAAACATTGGCGAAAGCACCACGCTGGGCGACGACCTGGAAGGCGCCGTTGGCGCTTTTAAATTGAATGAAGTGTCTAGCAGGTCCAACGCGGGAGCAACGGCGATCTGCGGCAAAGTGGAAGCCGAGCTGGCGGAGATGGACGACGAAGAAGCGGCGGAATTCCTGGGCAGTTATGGGCTGCGCGAGAGCGGGCTGGTGCGGCTGATCCGCAAAAGCTATGAGCTGCTGGGGTTGATCAGCTTCTTCACGGCCGGCGATGACGAGTGCCGCGCGTGGACGATTCCGCTGGGCTCGAAAGCGCCGCAGGGCGCAGGAGCGATTCACTCGGATCTTGAGCATCACTTTATTCGCGCGGAAACCATCCGCTGGGATGCGCTGCTGGAGGCGGGATCGGAAGCGGCGGCGCGGAGCAAAGGGATATTGCGGCTGGAAGGCAAGGAATACGTGGTGCAGGATGGCGATGTGATGCATATCCGGCACTCGGGGTAAAGATTCCCTCGGGGACTAAAGCCCAAGGTCTTTTTGGAGGCATTTTCGGCATGACTGAAATAGTGCCTTTTCAAAGCAGTGGTTGTGCAGCGATTCCTTGAGGCAAATGCAAAAACAACAGCAGGTCCTTCGACTCCGCTGAAGTACGCTTCGCTCAGGATGACAAATATATCGTAAATATTTATAAACAAACAACATAATATTTTGATATCATCTATACAAGTCCTGCACAGATACGCAGAGTCAATGACTTGCCGGAGAAATCTGCACGGAATCTGCACAGGACGCATCGAAAAAGATGGAGGCGAACATGGCATTCGTCACGGACAAAGCGGAACTCAAGCCGGGCCTGGTTCTCTTCCGGCGTGGCGACGTGGATCATCGGATGTGGTATTGCCGCATGAAAATACCCAAAGCCGACCGCTACAAGACGGTTTCGCTCAAGACGACCGACATTGAGGTGGCGCGGGAACGCGCCTTCGACCAGGACGCAGACATCCGGTTCCGCTTAAAGCATGACGTTCCTGTGTTCAATCATCCCTTCCGCGAGGTGGGGAGAGAGTACCTCCTGATGCAGGAGGCGCGGGCGAGACGCGGAGAGATCAGCGCCGCGCGGCCCAAGAAAGTTCGCGCCATCATCGAAGGCGCTTTAGACCGATATGTAGGCTCAACGCAGGTCCACCTTATTGGCGATGAGCTTTGGGGCAGCTATCCGGCATGGCGACGGGAGAACGGCGCGGGGCGCAACAAGCGCAACGGTGTTCGAGAAGTCACTGCCGAAATGGCGCAAGCCTTCGCGAATAAGGAAGCCGAGCGCCGAACCAAGGTTCAGCAAACCCTGGGCATCAGGGTTTTGAAGCCAATTGAAGTCAAACTTTCCGAAGAACGGACGGTTCCTTTTATTAGCGATTCCACCATCCGCCTGGAGATGTCCATCTTCGGTGCGGTGATGAATTACACCATCAAGAAACGCTATGTTGCGGCCAGCCAGCGTTTCGACGAGCGCCCCAAGCTCAAGACGATGAGGCGCGATGAGTTTACGCTGGAGGAATACCGCAAGCTCCACACTGTGGGAAGGAAGTGGATTGCCGAGGCAGATAAACCTTCAAGCATCTGGTATCGCACCGTCACCTACAACATGATCCTGATTGCCTGCAATACAGGCATGAGGCCGGCGGAGATGAAGAATCTCCGCTGGCGCGACATTATGCCTGCAGAGGACCGCGAGGGGCGTGAGATCGTTGTGCTGTTTGTCCAAGGCAAGGGTAAGTCGCGCAAGCTGGTGGCTCCTAAAAGCGTCGGAGAGTATCTGGAACGTATCCGCGGGATCTCCAAAGCCACGGAACCGGACGACAGAGTCTTTGCCAACACCACGGGCAAACCCGCAAAAACTCTTTACAGCTCGCTGATTGCCGACCTTCTGAACGAAGCGAAACTGCGCGAAGGCACGCAGGGCGTGCCGCGCTCGACCTATTGCTTCCGGCACACCTACGCCACGCTCCGATTACAGGAAGGCGTGGACGTGTATTTCCTTGCCGAGCAGATGGGAACTTCCGTCCACATGATTGAAACCCACTATGGACACGTGAACACCATCAAGCACGCGGACCGCGTGTTACAGGGCATGGCGGGATGGGAACTCCCACAACCGGACGACGCCAAGGCCAAGGCGTCGAAAGCGGCAGAGACCCACGATAAATCCAAAAGAGGTCAACGCAACAAGCCGCGTTGACCATGAACCTCCCGAATCCGTTTTTTGCCAGAGCCGCTGGCGGAGGTGGATGGAACGGAATGGTTTCGTATTTGCCGCTGCCCCGCCGGGGCGCTCTTTGCGGCAAATTTGCGCGCACGCGCCGCCGCTGGCGGCTGTTCTTCGTGCGCGTCATTGCCGGATAGCCTCGCCGACGGAGTGTGTCGATGGCCTTGTATCTGGACGCGGGAGTGCTCCAGATCGCTCCGTCCACTCCCGACGTATTCTTGTCCTGATTGTTCGTCACCCGCTTTACAGCCAACGTTCGGCCGCAGAACGAGTGGGTCAGCAGCCATTGCAAGTCTTTCACCTTGTCGTGACGGCCTTCCTGTGTTGCCTTGACGATGCGCGCTTGCAGTCTCCTGACCCTCTGCTCACATTGAGACCAGTCGATCCGTTCCCATTGCGATGCTAGGCCGGAGGCTGCACACATAGATTGCTCCACGTTCATTTGCG
>DASXFS010000041.1:0-163883 GCA_036489415.1 Occallatibacter sp.
CTCTTTTACGGATGCCGCAATCCGCCAAAAGAGGTATTACCCATATTGATTCCTGCGAGACAGGGGAAGAGATTGGTTCCGCTGTCCCGTGTCTTTGATCTTGCAATTAAGAGTCCAGACACGCTCGGGCCGGATCAGAAAACCATGAGGTTGAAGCTGCGCGAGTTCACGATAAATTTACATGAGCTTAATGCACTCATATTTTGACGGTCACCCCCTTGACAGATTCATCCCCAATTCCCTATTGTTAGCAATTGGAAGGCTTGACTGCTAGCACCTTGCCGGCAGAATTGCTCAGCAAGTCGGGCGGTATCCACTTGCGGGGCGACCACCAGGCAGCTTCCCAAGCTTTTTTCTTGAAAACCACACCAATCCCGCGGCCGGGACTCAACCCAGCCGGGGCCCTGAAGGAGAAGCGAAGCAATGGCATCAACCAAATCCGCAACAACCACTTTCACTCCGCTCCATGACCGCATCCTCGTCCGCCGTCTGGAAGAGGGCGAAACCGTCCGTGGTGGGATCATCATCCCCGACAGCGCCAAGGAAAAGCCCCAGGAAGGCGAAGTCATCTCCGTCGGCAAGGGCAAGTCGAACGACGAAGGCAAGGTCTTCCCTCTCGACGTGAAGGCCGGCGACAAGGTTCTGTTCGGCAAGTATTCCGGCACCGAAATCAAGCTCGACGGCGAAGAATTCCTCATCATGCGTGAAGAAGAAGTCCTCGGCATCGTCAAGAAGTAATCAGTGATCAGTTGTCAGTAACGGCCCCTGGCTGAACGAATGCAGCCGCTGATGACTGAATACCGATGACTGACAACTGACAACTGAAATCTGACAACTGACTAGGAGAGTTACAGAAATGGCAAAACAAATTTTGCACGGTGAAGAATCCCGTCAGGCGATCTTGCGCGGCGTGAACACGCTGGCGGACGCAGTGAAGGCGACGCTCGGCCCCAAGGGCCGCAACGTCGTAATCGAGAAGAAATTCGGCTCCCCCACAATCACCAAGGACGGCGTTACTGTCGCCAAGGAAATCGACCTCAAGGATCCGCTTGAGAACGTCGGCGCACAGCTCGTCCGTGAAGTTGCCTCCAAGACCAGTGACGTCGCCGGCGACGGCACCACCACCGCAACCGTTCTGGCCCAGTCCATCTTCAAGGAAGGTGTCAAGACTGTTGCTGCTGGAGCTAACCCAACTGCCCTGAAGCGCGGCATCGACAAGGCCGTTACGGTCATCATCGGTTCGCGTGACAAGGACGGCAAGTGGACCGAGGGCGGCGCTCTCGGCAAGCTCTCCAAGCCTGTTGATGAGGGTTCGGTTGCCCAGGTGGGCGCCATCTCCGCCAACGGCGACCAGGAAATCGGTGACATCATCGCCCATGCCGTGAAGGTTGTCGGCAAGGACGGCGTCATCACCATCGAAGAGTCGAAGACGATGCACACCGGCCTCGAAACCGTGGACGGCATGCAGTTCGATCGCGGCTACCTGAGCCCTTACTTCGTGACCGACGCCGAACGCCTGGAAGTGGTTCTCGATGAGCCCTACATCCTGATCTACGAAAAGAAGATCAGCGCCATGAAGGATCTGCTGCCCTTGCTGGAGCAGGTTGCTCGCGGCGGCAAGCCGCTGCTCATCATTGCTGAAGACGTGGAAGGTGAAGCACTCGCCACTCTCGTAGTCAACAAACTGCGCGGCACGCTGAACGTCGCAGCGGTGAAGGCTCCCGGCTTCGGCGATCGCCGCAAGGCTATCCTGGGCGACATTGCCATCCTCACCGGCGGCAAGGCCATCACCGAGGATCTGGGCATCAAGCTGGAAGGCGTGAAGCTTGAGGACCTGGGCAAGGCCAAGCGCATCACCATCGACAAGGACAACACCACCATCGTCGACGGCTCCGGCAAGTCTTCGGACATCGAAGGACGTGTGAAGGAAATCCGTTCGCAGATTGAAAAGACCACCTCCGACTACGACAAGGAGAAGCTGCAGGAGCGTTTGGCCAAGCTGGTGGGCGGCGTTGCCATCATCAAGGTGGGCGCGGCAACCGAGACCGAGCTGAAGGAAAAGAAGGCTCGCGTTGAAGATGCTCTGCACGCCACCCGCGCCGCGGTTGAGGAAGGCATCGTTCCCGGAGGCGGCGTCGCTCTTGTTCGCGCCATCCCCGCGGTCGACGCCCTGATCAAGACCCTGGAAGGCGATGAGAAGATCGGCGCGCAGATTGTTCGCCGCTCGCTCGAAGAGCCTCTCCGCCAGATCGTCGCCAATGCCGGCGAAGAGGGCGCAGTGGTCGTGGCCAAGGTGCTCGAATCGAAAGACAAGCACTACGGCTACAACGCGGCGACCGGCAACTTTGAAGATCTGGTCAAGGCCGGCGTCATTGATCCCACCAAGGTAACCCGCACGGCGTTGCAGAATGCAGCTTCGATTGCTGGCTTGCTGCTTACCACCGAAGCACTGGTTGTCGAACTTCCGGAGCAGAAGGCAGCTCCGGCCGGCGGTCACGGCGGCGGTGGTGGCATGGACGGCATGTACTAGGATTTGCCATCCAGGCAGACGCGCCTTCGGCGCAAAAGCGAGTGCAAAACGAAAGGCCTCCAGCTTTGGCTGGGGGCCTTTTTGTTTCTCATCTCTTTTATTCCGCGATGAGAGACCGTACAGATTTCTTGGATAGCGCGGCTGTACGCACCACAAGCATGGGGCGGCCGGTTCTTCGGCTTAAGACGTCGCTGTGGCTCCAGTGGTGACCGGCTGCGGGCGCAGCGAGCGCAGCCATCCAGCGGAGAGCCAGGCGCCGGGGATGGAAAACTCGCTCCATCCGCAATCGAGGCAAACACGGACGTCCGGCGAGGGCGTCATGGGTGGATGACTCATGGTGCGCATGGTGTTGCGGTAAAGACGCACTTCCGCGGGAATCACAGATATGGATTCGGATTGGCACTTCGGGCAGAGCATGCATACACCTCAGGAACACAGACCTTCCAACGACCACAAGTATTGCAATCGGCTGATGATGCCTACTCTAATCAGGTTCTCCACAGGTTTTCAACAGGAAATATTCCGGAATCGGGATTCACGGCTCAAGGATGGTTCCAAATTTGGTTGGGCAAAGGTCTTTTTCAGCGGAAAATGGGTTGGGAGCCGGTGATTGTTGTCGTCAGTGCGGCTCGTAAGTTCTTTGTTTTGGAAAAGAGGACAACGTGCGAAAAAGGTAAGCCCTTTGTTTTGGATGGCCCGGAGAGGCTTATTTTTACCTAACTCATGTATTTGCAATATTTTGCGGGGAAAAGTGAAATAGGGGAGGGGTACCGTCGCCTGTTAACTGAGGTTCTTAGCCGACGGTGATTCCGACGTTACCAAAGATTGTTACCCATCCCGTTGAGTCATAGGGAGGAGCGTCTGGCCGACCACTTATGAACCATTATGCGCCCAAGCCTTGAAATGATCTGCAAACGCGGATGGATGTTTGCAAAGTGTAATCGGGGTCCCGAAGGACCCCGATTCGGCTATTGCCTCCCAGAGAACGAGGACTCAGGGTTAGTAGGTGATGTGGAAGCCCATCACGATGGCGCGCGAGCCGCCGATGGTTCCAGTGGCGGAGCCAAAGTTAGCGGCATTGTTCGGGCAGCTTGAGGTATTTGCAATGGCCAGAGGTGCAATTGTGCAAGTGCCTTGTGGCGGATTAAGCGAAAGGGTCAGAGGAAGCTGCGTCGATTTCCCCGAACCAGTCGCGTAAGGGATCTGATCCAGGTTGCCCAGAGCCGATTGCTGATCCGCGGGCTTGTTTGACGTGACAACCTGCCCGTATCCAAGGTAGGAACGATACTGGTTGCAATTCGTGCCGCCTCCATAGGCACTGATCGCGGTAGCCGAGCATCCGTTGTTCTGACGAATCTGCGCCTGATCCTGGGGCACGTCGAGGCTGGGCGTGTTGGTCACGTTGAAAACGTTGAATTCATACTGCGCCGTGATCTTCTCCGAAATCCTGAAGCCCTTGCGGATGGAGAGATCGAGACGCTTCTGCGCTGACTGGTGGAAGATATTGCGCTGCCCCACATTGAAGGATGTTTCGTAGATATCTGACGGATCATTGCCCGTTGAAACAGGGATGCCGTCCTCGCCCGGCGTCAGGTAATGGATTGCGAGCTGCGAGGGATCGATGGCGGGAATGTAACTGCCGCCCGAACCGCGAGACGAACCCTTGTTTCCGGTCAATGCGGTCTTTGGATGCTGCGGATCCTTGATACCGAGAATCGGGTTCATGAGCGTGGGATAGTTGCCGAAGTTGATGCTGCCGACAGCGCCGTAAAACTCATAAAGCGAATAGGGTTCGCCGCTCTGCAGAATGCCGGTGCCGGTCAGATGCCAGTCATTGGTGGCGTGGGCCATGAGCGAGTGCGCCCTGGCCACATTCGGGACGTCTACCTGGAAGTTGGCGCTGAATACGTGGGTGCGGTTGAAGTCAGAGGATGCCCATGAATCGCGCAAGCGGTTCGGGTTGTCTCCGGTAAAGAAGAGCCCGATGTCGCTTTGCTCATCCAGCGCGTGACTCCAGGTATAGCTTGCGCCCAACTGGAAGTTGTGCGACAGACGCTTTTCAAGGTGGGCTTCGAGGGCATCGTAGGCTGAAACACCGACGGTCTTGAAGGATGCGGAGTTGGGACTGTAACCAACATAGGGCGCTCGGAAGTCGGTGTTGCCCGAGTCAGCAGTGGCCCATGGCTCCTCGGGGATGGGGCAGTAGTCGTAATCGCAGTTGGATGAATTCTGGTCCATCACTTCCATCCCGTAGGAGGAAGTTTCGCCCCAGATGGGATTGGCCGGCGTGGCAATACCGGGCTCATTGAACGGAAGTGGAATCACCGAGTGGCGGCCGCGATTTCCGGTGTAGCCAAGCACGATTGCCACGGAATTCGACGGCTGCCATTGCATATCCAATGTGTAGTTGATGGTGTAGGGCAGGACGTTGCTCTTGTCATAGTAGCCAAACGGAATGGTCGGGGTGCAAAGGGTGTAGCCTTCCTGACTCTGCCAGCCGCTGCAGTTCTTGCCAAATTGATAATCATAGGAACCGGGACTGGGATATCCCGTCATCTGATTCAACTGTTCCTGCAATACCTGAACCATTGCGCCTGGGTCTGTGGTGGGAGCCACGTAGATGCCGCCTTGCGCCGGAGTATTGAAGGCCTGGTTTCCGATGGGGTTTTCCAGGGTTAGATTGCCGGAGCTGGAGAGCCCTTGCGCGACGCTGGTGAGCGGGGCAGATTCACTGACGCCGAAGGGACCGCCAATGGTACCGCCCGCGGGCTGGGAGAGATAGCTCACCAGTTCGCCGCGGTCATAATACATCCCGGCGCCGCCGCTGATGACCACCTTGCCGTGATTGGCCTCAGGAGACCAGGCAAAGCCGACACGGGGCGATATGCCCCATTGGCGGCCATTCAGCGTTGAGGCTGAGACGCCCGGCGTGGGGTGCAGCTTGTTATTGCCGGCGACTACGAATCCGGAGTTAACGACTTTAAGCCCGTCGGGGGTCTGGTCGGTGCCCGTCACGTCGTAGAGTGCCGGATCGAAGTTGAACATGTCGCCGTACTTTTCCGTCATGCCGCCATGGTAGTCGTATCGAACACCGGCGGTGATGCTCAGGTTTGTGCGAGCCTGCCACTTGTCCTGGACATAGCCGCTGATCTCATTGGTGCGATAGTAACGATCCGCATTGTTGCGCTTTGCCGTGTCATCGATACTTTCGAAAACGCTGGAGCTATGCACAATTCCCTGCAGGAAATTATCAAACCCGCTGATCTTGACCTGGGCGTGACCGGTGCGGTTATTGGTGATATTCAACTGCGTGTAGTTGTAGCCGCCGCCGGCAACGATGGTGTGCTTGCCCGCCGTGAAGATCACATTGGTGGAGGGATTCACGCGGTTCTGATAGTAACCCATGTCCACGAACGCGCCGGGAACTCCAGACGGACCAATGTTGAGAGTTGGCGAGTACTGGTCGTAATAGCCGAAGTTGCTGATCGCCAAACCCGAAAGGACATTTGGGTCCAGGCCTGCTGTTTGAGCGGCGCCTACTCCCAGATTGCCGCCGGGAAGGCTCTGTTCATAGTTGCTGAACGAACCCATGCGAACAAACCCAAGGCGCTGCTCCCAATTCAACCTCTGCCCGATGGCGATGGTGTTCCCGAGCGAAAATACCTGTGAGCCGTTGTGCTGGGTTACCGGGAAGCCGGCCGTATCGGAGAAACCGAAGGGCCTTGTCACGGGCGCGTTCTGGTAGAAGTACTTCGCCGAGACACGATCGTTCTTGGTGGCGTCGTAGTCGATCGCGGCATTGGCCTGATCGGAGTTCAGACGGGAAACTCCAAGCAGGTACACGTTCGGTACGCCGTATTGGTAAGTGGCGCCCGCAGCCGCCTGCGAAGAAGGAATCAGGTACTGGCCGTTGGCCGCTTTGGCCTGCAACAAGGCGGCCGCAACGCCATCGATCTGTCCCGTGCTGGTAAGCGACCCGCCCCAACTGGCATCGGCATTCAGGAGCCCGCCCAATGAGCGATCGTCGGTCAAGCCGAAAGGAACGGTCGCTTCTGAAAGCCCTGTGGCGCTATCCTCATTTTGGCGCCGCTGGTATGCAACGAAGAAGAATATCTTGTTGGTCTTGACTGGACCGCCCGCGGTGAAACCCGCATCCCAGCGGCGAAGCCATGGGTTCACCATCGACTGGGGGAATACACCCACGCCCTGCGTAGCCAGTTGATAGGCCTGATTGAAGAAATAGGGTGAAGCGTTCAGCGCGTTGTTGGCATAGGTGCCATAGAGCGAGGCGTGCCAGCTATTGGTGCCGGTCTGGGTGTTGACGTCAATCTGCGCACCGCTGGTGGCGCCTTGCTGGGCGTCATACATCGAGGCATTGACGCGCTCTTCCTGGATAAACTCCGGAGGAGGAGAAGGCAAGCTGTTGCCGTTGGATCCGAAGACCGAAGTGCCCACGGAGAATGATCCCCCGGCGGTGGGCGCGCTGCCGATGTTGAAGTTGTAGCGCTGTGAACTGGAACCGCTGGAACTTTTGCCGTTGAACAGGTTGGTGGAGTCCACTCCATTCACCTGGAACGTATTCGAGGTATCGCGCTGGCCATTGGCCCAGATGGGCTGATTGCCGAGGCCGGAGTTCGAGTCAAGATTGGAGAGTAGCTCCGCATTCACGCCCGGCGAAAGCACGGCCAACTGCGTGAAGCTGCCGGTAGCCAGAGGCGTCAATTGAATCTGCGAAGAGTCCAGCGTGTAACCGTTAGTGGTATCTGTAGCGTTCAGCAGCGGAGTCGCGGTAACCGTCACCGATTCCGTCGCCTGGCCCACCTTGAGAGCCGCGTTCACTGTGGTGGCGCGCGCCTCCTGCACCGGGATATTTTCCAGTTGCGATACCTCAAATCCATCGCGGCTCACCTTGACGACGTAAGTGCCGATGGGCAGGTTGAATATCTGAAAGTAGCCGGTGCTCGATGTGGTTGTGGTCGATGTGACGTTGATGGCCGCGTTCGTGGCCGTAACCGTGGCCCCTGCCACCGCGGCACCGGATGGATCGACGACCGTACCGTTCAACGAACCCAGCGTTTGCTGCGCCAGGCCGGGCAGCGTATACAGAAGCACGGCCAGACAGAACAGTCCACACCGTGCGGCACTTCTGGGAACAATTTGCATCATGTCTCCTCACAGATTGCTTGGAATTGCGTAATGTTCTCGGCTGAAGAATTCAGCTCTTTCCTGTATCAACATCCAAAATGAGTGCAGTTAGTCTAGAGTGTATTCAAGAATAAAGGCGCGGCTATAAAGAAATTATGAAGATCGGCGCGGGTTTTCCACCGTATGTACGTTTAAATTCACAATATTGCGGCGCACCGCTTGTGGAAAAGAGAGGCCCAATCTTCATGCCCGCGAGGCAGGAGGGCCGATCGGAAGACAGACGGCCGATTCTGGTTCGGAGGCTGAGGGCTGAATTCGGAGCGTGAAGCTATTGCTCGCGAGCTTTAGAAACGCCCGATCCATCCGCCGAGAAGCGTGGGGAAACAGCCTAACGCAAGCACTGCTGCGGCAATCGCGACCAGCACGGTCAAAACGACGGGATGCACCTTGATGGGAGTTTCATCGACGGCCGGCATCACATAGGCCCGCTTGAGTATTTGCAGATAGTAGTAGAGCGAGACTGCGCTCATGGCAATGGCCAGGCATACCAGGGCAAAGGGAACGGCTCCTGCATGTTCGCCCAGGACTGCCGCGAACAAATTAAACTTGGCCCAGAAGCCAACCAGCGGAGGAATGCCGGCGAGCGAGAGGAACAGCACCAGCAGCACGCCGGCCAGCAGCGGGTTGCGCTTGTGCAGACCGAGGAAGGAATCGAATTTGTCGCTGCCCGTGGAGCGCTCGACGACTGCCACCACTCCAAAGGCGCCGACGGTGGTCAAGCCGTAGGTCAGCACATAAAAAAGCACGGCCTCGATGGAGCGTAAAGCGGGGAAGAAGCTCTCGGCGTTGAAAGCCACGGCAGTTCCCTCGCCCGCGAAGGTAGGATGCGCGGCGAGGCCAAGAAGAATGTAGCCGGCGTGGGCAATGGCCGAATACGCCAGCAGACGCCGCACGCTCACTTGCGCCAGCGCGGCCAGATTCCCGACCACCATGGACGCTGCCGCGGCAATGAGCAAAATGGTGCCCAGTTGCGGCCACGTCCGATCGTAGGCACGCAGCATCTGCTCAAGCGAGTAACCGTCCGCGGCAAGACTGCCGCCTGGATGCAGCCACCAGTTCATGGCTAGCGTGATGAGCAACGCAAAGCTGGCGACCTTGGAGACGGAAGCGATAAAGGCCGCCGCCGGCGCGGGTGCGCCCTCATAAGCGTCCGGCGCCCAAAGATGAAACGGGACGGCGGCGACCTTAAACCCGAGGCCCGCGAGCACCAGAATCCACGCCACGTAAAACAGCGGACTGGGCCCCGAGAGCGTGATGCGGTATTGGATCAAGGCCAGATTCGTCGTTCCGGTGAGCCCATAAAAGTAGCTGAAGCCGAACAGCAGAAATGCAGCCGACATGCCGCCGAAGAGGTAGTACTTCAGCGCGCCCTCGGCGCTCTTGCCTGAGCTTTTGGCAAAGGCGGTGAGAATGTAAAGGCCCAGGCTGAGCAGTTCGAGGCCGATAAAGATCACCAGCAGATCCTGCGCACCGGCGATGAGTAATCCGCCGGCGGCTGCCATGAGAATCACGGCGACGAACTCGCCGATGTGTTTCGTGAAGACCGAATCGAAGAGCAGCAGCAGGGTGAGCGCGGTAAGCACCAGGATTCCGATTTGCGAAACGGCAATGAACCCGCCGGTGCCCAGCAACGTCAAGCTGGAGTTATCGCCAATCGTGAGCCACGAGACACCTTGCCATGCGACGGCAACCAGCGCAGCGCCGCACCCGATGACGCCGAGAGACGCAGCCACGGCCAGCCGTACGTTCAGCGCGGTCTTGCGCAACAGTCCCAGATCGATGACGAGGACCAGCAGCGCCGTAATTTCAAGTATGGTCTCCGGCAGCGTGACGCGGAAGAGATCGGCGTAGTTCATCGTCCGCCTCCCGCAAGCAGCGCCTTGACCGCCGGTTCAATGGCATCGAGAAGGATTTTCGGGTAGAGTCCGACGAACAGGCTGACACTGGCCAGCAGCGCCACGCCTGTCGCTTCAGGCCAGGTGATGGCGGCGAAGGGATGCGCGTGCTCTTGTTCGAGGACATGCGTGGTCTGAGGTGCATCGCTGAAGAATGCCTTCTGCAGCGCGCGCCAGGTATAAGCGACGCCCACTACAATTCCAACGCCGGCGGCCAGTGTCCACCACGGTTTGGCGATCCATGCGCCGACAAGAATTTGGAACTCGGCAACGAAGCCGGAAAATCCCGGCAGCCCCATTGAGGCGATGCCGGCGATTACAAATGCCCAGGCCGCGAACGGCAGGCGCTTGGACAGGTGCATCGTTTCAAGCTCCGCTAGCTGCCGGGTGTGCGTGCGCACGTACACGATGCGGCCGACAATGGCGAACAGCAACCCGGCAATGATGCCGTGAGAGAACATCTGCAGCACCGCGCCGGTAACGCCAATCTGATTCAGCGTGACCAGACCGAGCAGCACAAAGCCCATGTGGCTCACACTGGAGTAGCCGATGACGAATTTGAAATCGCTCTGCGCCAGTGCCACCAGCGCGCCGTAGACAATGCCCACCACAGCGAGAATCGCGAAGACATCGCGCCAGGAGCCGATGCCGATGAATGTGAATCCCCACGGATCGAGCCCGCGTGGAAACAGCCCGATGGCCACGCGCAGGCAGCCATAAGCGCCGAGCTTCATGACCACGCCGGCAAGCAGCATGGATGCGGCGGTCGGCGCGGCCACATGGCCTGTCGGCGCCCACGTGTGAAACGGCCACATGCCGGCCAGGATTCCAAAACCGACAAAGACCAGCGGAAATGCCCACATCTGGAAGCTGACAGGAAGGTTCGCGTGACCTAGCGCGACGAGACCGGTGGAATGGCTGCCTGAGGCCGCATAGGCTGCCAGCAGGCCGATCAGCACCATGGCCGAACCGACGAACGAATAGAGAGCCAGCTTCATGGCCGCGTATTCGCGCCGCGTGGAGCCCCAGATGGCGATGAGGAAGTATTTGGGGACGATCGCAATCTCGTAAAACACAAAAAGCAAAAACAGATCGAAGCTGAGAAAGACGCCGTAGACGCCGCCGATGAGCGCCAGAAAGAAAGCGAAAAACTCATTGGTGCGCAACTCGATATTCCAACTGAACAGCACGCCCGCCACGGCGGCGATGCCGGTGAGCAGCACCAGCACGCGGCTGATTCCATCCGCTGCCAGCAGGTAGCGAATGCCCATGGCAGGAATCCACGCCGCATCCACAATTACCGTGCGGCCAGCGTGATTTGGGCCCATGCCGGCGATGAAGCCTTGCACCCCGAGCGCCAGGCCGGCGACGGCCACGGCCAGAGCAAACCAGCGCGCAAGCCCGTGCCTTACGAATCTGCCTTTGCCCTTGGGCAAGAGCGCCTCAATCAGTGCCCCGGCAAACGAGAGATAAATGGTCCACGCTAACACTTAAAATCTCCAGTGCGCCAGCAGGTTTTGAACCGTCGGGTTCACGCTGTTCACAATCAGTTGCGGCCAAAGGCCGATCAGCAGCATCAGCCCGATGACGGGAGCAAGCGCCAGCCGCTCGCCGGTATGCAGATCGGCAAAGCCCAAGCAGTGCTCCGGCACGGGACCCGAAAATACTTTTTGAATCACGGTAAGAATCACAGCCGCCGTTACCAGCAGGCCGAGGATCGAAACTGTGGAAGCGACCCAGGCTAAGGAAAATACTCCGCGGAAGATGAGAAACTCGCCGACGAAGCCGTTGAGGCCCGGTAGGCCGAGCGAAGAGAACAGCGCAATGCCCATCAACCCCGCGAGAACCGGCGCCGGTTTGCGCAAGCCGCCGAAGTCTTCGATGCCGCGATGGCCGCCGGTGCGCTGCTGCAGAATCGCAATGAACCAGAACAGAGCCGCGGCCGTGATGCCGTGGTTGAACATCTGCAGGATCACGCCGTTGAGCGCAGCGGCCTGGCTGGCAAACTGCGCCGCATTCCAGCCGTCGGCCGGAACCGCCAGTGCAAAAATTCCCAACAGGCAGTAGCCGAGGTGATTGACCGAGGAATAAGCAAAGACGCGCTTCAAGTCTTTCTGCGCCACAGCGGCCCATGCGCCCATGACCACCGTCGCCACAGCAAGCACCAGCAGTTCCGTGCGCATCTGTGCGATCTGATGGCCGAACAACGGAAGGGCGATGCGCAGCAATCCATAAACGCCCATCTTCGACATGGCGCCGGTCAGCAGCATGGTCACCGGCGAAGGAGCTTCAGCGTAGGCTGCCGGCAGCCAGGTGTGAAACGGAATCATGGGGACTTTGACGGCAAAGCCTGCGAGCACTCCAACGGCGAGCCATAGCATTACCGGTCCCAGGTGCGCGGTTACGAGACGCCCGAGTTCGCCTGTCGAAGCCAGTTGCGCGAGGACCTGAAAGTCCATGCTGCCGGTGGATAGAAACACAGCCAGAAACGCCACCAGCAGAGCCACGGAGCCGGCCATGGTGTAGACGAAAAACTGCGTTGCCGCGGGACCTCGCCGCGCGCCACCCCACAGCTTGATGAGGAAGAACGCCGGAATCAGGCTCAGTTCCCAGAACAAAAACCAGTGAAAGAAATTGAGCGCCGTGAAGGAGCCGAAGAGGCCCGACTCCAGTAACAGAACGAGGCCGAAATAAAGTCCCGGCTGGTGATGCACGCGGTGCGCCGCGTCAACACTCATCAGCGTGACAATGGCGGAGAGCACCAGCATCAGCGCGCCCAGACCATCGACGCCCAGGTGATATTCGATTCCCAAGGACGGCGCCCAACTGGCTCGCTCTACCAGGCCGATGGAGCCGTTCGCGGGAATCTGCGTCCAGATATAAAGCGCCAGAGCGAGGCTTGCCCCGGTGGTGAGAATGGCCACGCCGCGCGCGTGCTTGCCGGAGACAAGCGCGATGGCCGCGCCGATGAGCGGCAGCAGAGTGAGCAGCGTTAGTAGAGGGATTCCATTCATGCCCGGCTGCTCCAGATAAGAATTGCCGCGAGCGCAACCACGGCCAGGGCCAGCAAACGCAGATAGGTTTGCACGCGGCCCGACTGCATCCGCGACAGCAACCCACCGCCCGTGGACAACTCTTCACAGCCCTTGTCGAAGGTGCCGTCCACCACGTTCGCGTCGAGGAAACGGTTCAACAGCGCCCACAGGCCAAAGGCCCACGCGACACCGGCCACTGCGCCGCCCCAGACGCGGCGGTCGAGCCAGTCAGCGACACGCGCCCACCAATTGTAGAAGGCGATGACTGTCATTCCGTAGAACTCATCCACATAAAGCCGGTCGCGCAGCCACGCCCAGGGCAAGGGCGCGGCGGCTTCGAGCACATCGGGAGTTTCGGGCGCGGGAGACTTGGCGCCGTAGAGCAACCAGCCTAGACCGATACCCACAATAACAATGACGCAGGAGGTGAGCAATAACATCAGCCATGCCGGCTCGGCAAAAGCGTGGAGATCGACGGCTGCCGCGCGGTTTTCAAGGAATGCACGGAACCACGGCCACGCCGGCGTGCCAAGGACGCCGAGGGCGATGGCGAAGAAGGCCAGAATCGCCAGCGGCGTGGTCATGGACCTGGGACTCTCGTGCGCGTGGCCGTGACCGCGATACGTGCCAAAGAATACATAACTCACTTGCCGCGTCATGTAGAAGGCGGTTAGCACCGCGCCAAAAACAAGCATGTAGTAGGGCGCGTGCGAGAGCGGCCAGCCGTGCGCTGACTCAAGAATTGCATCCTTCGACCAGAAGCCGGAGAAGAAGATCGGCACTCCGCAGAGTGCGAGCATGCCGACGGCGTAGGTGGCAAAGGTGAGCGGCATATATTTCTTCAAGCCGCCCATGTGGCGAATGTCCTGCTCTTCGTGGCAGCCGTGAATGACGGAGCCGGCGCCCATGAACAGGAGCGCCTTGAAAAACGCATGTGTGATGAGATGAAACATGCCGACCGCGACACCACCCATGCCCAGGCCGGCCATCATGTAGCCGAGTTGGGAAACGGTGGAGTAAGCGAGGATGCGCTTGATGTCGTTCTGCGCGACGGCGATGAGCGCGGCAAACAAGGCCGTGAATGCGCCGACCCAGGTGACGACGGTCAATGCGGTCGTGGTTCCTCCGGCGAGCGCTCCGGCCTGCATGAGCGGATAGACACGCGCGATGAGGTAAACGCCGGCGGCCACCATGGTTGCGGCGTGAATCAGCGCGGAGACGGGCGTGGGGCCTTCCATGGCGTCGGGCAGCCAGACATGGAGCGGAAACTGGCCGCTCTTGCCCGCGGCTCCGGCAAAGATCAGCAAGCCGATTGCGCCGGCAGCGGAGAGGCCTAAGGCGGAGTGCTGAAGCAGCAGGCCGAGCAGGGCGTGCGATTCCATGGAACCAGCACCGTTGTTGTAGAAGAGCAACGTGCCGGTCTGCCCGAATAGCCAGACGATTCCCAGCAGGAAGAACACATCGCCGACGCGGGTGGTGAGGAAGGCTTTTTTTGCGGCAGCGGCGGCCGATGGCTTCAGATACCAGAAGCCAATCAGCAAGTAGGAGGTGAGTCCCACTAGCTCCCAGCACATGAACAGCAGCAGGAGCGAGTTAGCGATGACCACGCCGAGCATGGCTCCGGCAAACAAACTGAGGAAGCAGAAGAAGCGCGTGAAGTTTTCGTCGTGCGCCATGTAGCCGGTGGAGTAAATAAAGATCAACAGGCCCACGAAGGTGACCATGACCAGCATGATGGCCGAGAGCGGATCGAGCACCCAGCCCAGGTCTACGGGGGTCGAGCCGAACCGAAACCACGTGAAGTTCATGGTCTCGCGGACCGCTATTCCATGTGCCCAGCCTGAGAGCACGTGCGCGAAGGCGGTGAGAGCGAGCAGTAGCGAAAACGCAAGCGAGCCAATGGCCAGTGCAGAGGCTGTTCTGCGCTTTGGCTGTTTGAGTAGGGCGATCACGCCGGAAGACAGGATGGGCACGGCGGGAATCAGCCACAGCATTCCCGTAATTGCCGAAGCGCCCAGTTGCGGAGTGAACGAAATTGTCTCTTGCATCAACCTCTCACCCCTTCATCCTGTTCATCGCGTCCAGGTCCGTGGTGTGTGCGTGACGATGGATGGAAATCACCAGCCCCAATCCCACGGCGGCTTCGGCCGCGGCCACGGCGATTGAAAAGATGGCAAACATCATGCCTGTGAGCGCTTCAGGATGAGGTCCGTAACGCCAGAAGGCGATGAGATTCAGGTTGGCGGCGTTCAGCATCAGTTCAATCCCAATCAACACCAGAATGGCGCTGCGCCGCGTGAGCGCGCCAGCGAGGCCGATGGCGAAGAGAAGCGCAGCAACCAGCAGATAACCCGTAAGAGGATTCATCGGGCGCCTTCTTTCTCGTGCATGGCTACGATCACTGCGCCAATTAATGCTGCCGTCAGCAGCAGGGCCACGATTTCAAGCGGCAGCACGTAGCGGCCCATGAGGGCATTGCCGATGTCCATGACCGTTACGGCAGGCCTTGCGGTTTCATGCGGCAAAACGTGCGCGCTGTGCAAGACTGCCCAACCGAGGATTGCGAAGACTCCGGCGGCGATTACCAGGCCGGCGAGCGCGTTGCGGCTGTAGACGGTGTCCCTGGGCGTCTCGGAGCCGCGCGTCAAAAGAACGGCGAAGACAACGAGGATTGCGACTGCGCCGATGTAGATGAGAATCTGCGCGAAGCCGGCGAATTGTGCGTCGAGATCGAGAAAGAGCAAGGCGAGCCCGGCGAAGGCGACGGTCAGGGCCAGCGCGCAGTGGACGGTGTTTTTCAGCAGCACTGCGGCCAGCGCACCGGCGACCGATAGTCCGGCGAGGATGTAGAAGACAATGCTCATCGGCTGCTCCCGTTCACGCTGGTGTAGTGAGACGGGCGTTCGTGGAACGGAAACCTACGTAAAAAAGCAGGTCCTTCGACTCCACTTGCCGCAAAAGGACGCGGCAAGCTCCGCTCAGGATGACAGATCGTTTCTAAAATTGGCTTAAGACCCAAGTGGCTAGTCGGCATAGCGGTAACTCCTTGGGCCGAAGCGCTCTTTGCGCATGCCCACGCGGGCCATGCCAACGTAGGCAAGCAGAAGAATTGCAGAGCAAACTACCCAGCGCAGCAGGCCATCGCCCATGAAACGCCAGGCTCCGGCGACGATGAGATTCAGGAGCGACAAGGGCAGGACAAACTTCCAGGCAAAGTTCATCAACTGGTCTTGGCGGAGGCGCGGCAGTGTTCCACGCACCCAGATGAAGACGCACATGGCGAGCATGACCTTGGCGAAGAACCAGAACCACGAAGGAACAAAGCCGAGGACCTGCAAGGGCGCGGAATAACCGCCCAGGAACAACGTGGCGCCGAGACCGGAGATGCCCATCATGCCGACGTATTCGCCGAGGAAGAAGAGCGCGAACTTGAAGCCGGAGTACTCAGTGAAATAGCCGGCGACTAGTTCCGACTCGCCTTCGGGGAGATCGAAAGGAGAGCGGTTGGTCTCGGCCGTGGCGGCGATGGCGAAGAGGACGAAGCCGGCGAATCCCCAGGGGGTGAAGACGTACCAGTGCGGCAAGCCGTGGGTGTATTGATTCTGCGCGTCGACGATTTTGTTCAACGAGAGCGAGCCGGTCATCATGACGATGGCGACGCTCGACATCAGCAGCGGCACCTCGTAGCTGATCATCTGCGCTACGGCGCGCATGGCGCCGAGCAGCGAGTATTTGTTGCGGCTCGACCAGCCGGCCATGAAGACGGATAGTTCCGATGAAGCGCCGATGGCGAAGAAGAACAGCAACCCGGCGTCCATGTTGACCAGCGTCATGTTGCGGCCGATGGGCAGCACCGCATAGCCCATGAAGACGACAACGACCAGCAACACGGGGGCGAGAAAATGCACCACGGCATCGGCGCTGAAAGGAACGATGTCTTCCTTGGTCAGAGATTTGATGCCGTCGGCAATGGGCTGAAAGAGACCGTAGGGTCCTACGCGGTTGGGGCCGTAACGATTCTGCATGCGGCCCAGGCCCTTGCGCTCAAGCAGCACGGTGATGGCGAACAGGCCGGGGAAGGTTGCGATGATGGCGACAACGCCCAACAGCACCATGGCCGCGTGTTGCAGCGAAGCGGGAAGAAAACTTACCAGCCAATGGGCCAGGAGAACGAAGATCTGATCCGCTTTCTCGATCATCCTTACTTCTCCCCTTCAGGGCTTTTCGCGGCAGGCTCTTGCGCGGCAGAGGCAGGGCTTGGCGTAGCGGAAGCCGGACTTGGCGCAGCGGCGGGAGCGGCGGGTTTGGGAGCGGCTGCTGCCGCGGCTTTTGCAGCAGCGGCGGCCGCAGCCGCGGCGGCTTTGGCCTCTGCTTTTACTTTTTCTTCCGCCAGGCGCGCATCCACTTCCGCTGCTTCAGTGGGATGAATCTTGTGGTAGTGCTCGTTGGATTTGGCCAGTTCTTTTCTATCGTAGAGCAATCCGCCAAAGCGGTCGGTGGTGCTGAGCTCAAACTCGGTGTCCATCTTGATGGCTTCAAAGGGGCAGACTTCGACGCAGATCTGGCAGCTCATGCAAACCGATATGTCGATGTCGAAACGAGCGGGATAAATCTGCGGCTTGCCCAGGGCATCGGGCTTCTTGTCTGTGCTTTTGACAATGTAGATGCACTTGGGCGGGCATTCTTTCTCGCAGATCTGGCAAGCGACGCAGCGCAGGCCGGCCTCCCAGTCCGCGCCGTCGTAGACAAGGAAGGGAAAGTCGCGCGTAGCCTCGATGGGCGCGACGCGCTCTTCAGGATACTGAACCGTCGTCAGCCGCTCCGCGGAGACAAAACTGCCGGCAAAGTTTCGCGCCGTTTCTCCCAGACCTTTCAGTATGCCTTCGCCTAACAAGAGAACCTCCAACCAGATGACAGATTGCAGAGTACAGATTGCCAATGACGGGCAAGCGCCATGGGACTGCTGAACACGCTCGTATTCCTATCCAACATTCCCTCAGGGGCTAAGCCCAAAACGTTTTTCTTACCTTTGCGGCACGGCTCAAGCCGTGCCCTTTCAAAACATCCACTAAAACAGTCTGCTGGCTAGCGGGTCTACATCTCCAGACACGATATGTCCGGGCGCGATAACTGCAGGCACGAAATATTCAGGCACGATGTTCATCGGTCTACTTCTCCCAGCACGATGTCCACGCTTCCAAAAATCAACACGACGTCTGCAACGTTGCTGCCGAGGCACATATCCTCAAGCACTGTCAGGTTAATGAGGCTTGGCGGACGGATGCGATAACGGTACGGGTTGGGGCTGCCGTCGCTGATGAGATAAAAGCCAAGTTCTCCCTTGGGCCCTTCGATGCGTCCGTAGGCTTCGCCCGGCTTGGGACGGAAGCCGCGCAGCTTGGCCTTGGGATCCATGACCGGGCCGACGGGAATGTCTTTAAGGGCCTGATCGATGATGCTGATCGACTCGCGCATTTCGAGCAGGCGGATCATGAAGCGGTCATAAATGTCACCGTGTTCGCCCAGCGGCACGCGGAACTTGAAACGACCGTAGATGCCGTAACTGTCGACCTTGCGAATGTCGTAGTTGACGCCCGATGCGCGCAGCATGGGTCCGGTGATGCCGGCGTTGACGGCGAGGTCGGGGCGCAGAATGCCCACGCCTTGCGAGCGAGCCATCAGAATTTCATTGCTGCGTAGCAGGTTCTCGAATTCATCGAAAAATTGCGGCAGGCTGTCGAGCACCTTGCGCACGTCAGCGAGCCATGCGGGCGTGGCGTCTACGCGGCAGCCGCCGAAGCGCATATAGTTCACCATCATGCGCGCGCCGGTGAGGGCTTCAAACAGGTCAAGAATTTTCTCGCGCTCGCGGAATGCATACATCAGCGGCGTGCCGCTGGCGCCCATTTCCTGCAGCAGAAAACCAATCGCGGAAGTATGATTCACCACGCGGGTCAGCTCAGCGAGAATCACGCGCAAATATTCGGCTCGCTCGGGAACTTCCTGACCGGTGAGCTTTTCGACCGACAGCGCATAGGCCCAGTTGTTGGTAAGAGGGCAGATGTAGTCCAGGCGATCGGTGAACGGCATGGACGCCAGATAGCTGCTGTTTTCACCGATCTTTTCGTGATTGCGGTGCAGGTAGCCGAAGACGGGCTTGAGGCGGATGACACGTTCGCCGTCGAGAGCCACATCCATGCGGAAGACACCATGCGTGGACGGATGGTGCGGGCCCATGGCTACTTCGAGCAGATCCGCGTCGCCCTCGGGCTCGATCACCGGCGGACGATTCCAACCTTCGCGCTTGTCTTGAATGATTCCGGAAGTGCTCATGCGCCAGCGCCTTCCTGGCCGGCGGCAAGATCGGCCATTTTGGCGCGGTGCGCCTGAGCGCGCGCCAGCACTTCATCGTGCGCTGTGGGCTCGTATTCAAAGTCATCCGGCTCGACGTAATCGCGGCGCATGGGGTGGTCTTTGAACTCGTCCCACATGAGGATGCGGCGCAGGTCGGGATGGCCGGTGAAGACGATGCCATAGAGATCGAAAATTTCCCGCTCTTGGAACTCCGCCGAGCGCCAGACGGGCGTGAGCGATGGCAACTGCACCTGGTCCGACCGGTTGACGGTCTTCATGCGGATCACTACCGGGCTCTTATAACCTTTCGCGACCGAGAACAGGTGATAGACGGCTTCAAGGCAGCCGGGCACGACGTGCTTGCGGGTTTCTTCGACTGTCTCTTCTACCTGCTGTTCCGCGCCGTCGACCGTTTTGGTTACGGTGCGTATGACTTTCACCTTCTCCGCAACTTCCTTGTCGGGCCAATCGATGCCGGTGGCGTTGGATAGGAAATCGAGCGCCAGATCCGCGTCGTCGCGCAGGAACGTCGCCACGGCAACGGCATGGCTGGGCGCTAGGCGCAGCGAATGCTGGGTGCAGACGCTGGGGTTGAGAATAATCTCCACTCCCGCGCCGGGCACCGCCTGTTCAATCGCCGCCTTGATTTCTTCTACCGTCTTCAAACTTCAGTTCCTCAATCCCTGGTATCTAAGTGCGTGCTCTCGATCAACGAATTGTGATGGGCACCGGCCATACGCCCTTGTTCGACGTCGGCTCCAGATCGTGTTCGCCCTGCACAGGCACGGGAAATTCACCTTGAGCACCGGCATCCAAGTGTCTTGGGCGGCCTTCGCCGGTTAAGGGCTGTTCGTCGATCTTTTTCTGCAGCGTGATAAAGGCGTGCAGCAGCGCCTCGGGCCGCGGCGGGCAGCCGGGAATATGCACATCGACCGGGATGTAGCGGTCGATCCCTTTCAGCACGTTGTAGCCCTGCTTGAACGGGCCGCCGGAGATGGCGCATGCGCCCATGGCGATTACATACCTTGGCTCGGCCATCTGGTTGTAGAGCCGCACCACCTGCGGCGCCATCTTCTTGGTGACCGTGCCGGAGATGATCATCAGGTCGGCCTGGCGCGGCGATGGGCGGAAGACTTCTCCGCCGAAGCGCGCCAAGTCATAGCGGGCCATGGTTGTGGCGATCATCTCGATGGCGCAACAGGCCAGCCCAAACTGCATGGGCCAGATGGAGCTGCGACGGCCCCAGTTGTAAAGCTCTTCGATGGTAGTGACGAAGACGCCCTGCTTGCCCAGCTCGATCTTCAGTCCATCGTCCATTGCTGCTACGCTCCTCAATTGCGGCTGTCAGAGATCTGAGATCAGTTTTCAGAGATCAGTCGTTTTCGGTGCTGCTCTTTCGCTATTCCGGGTTAACGGCTATCCGATCTCTGGCCTCATGCCCACGTGAGCACGCCTTTAGCCCAGGCCCAGGCCAACCCTTCAATCAGCATGACCACAAACACCAGCATGGAAACACACGCTGCCACGCCCAAGCCGGTGAACGCCACCGCAAACGGCAGCAGAAATACTGCTTCCACGTCGAAGATAAGAAAGATGATGGCGTAGAGGTAATAGGCCGAGCGGAACTGCACCCACGCATCTCCCCTGGACTCGAGTCCGCACTCGTAAATGGCGTTCTTCACCGCGTTTGGCTTGGCCGGGGAAAACACATTCGCCCAAAGCCACGCCAGCCCGAGCGGCGCAAGACCAAAGCACAACGCCACAACGAACAGAACCGCCAGAGAAAAATAAGGACTTGAGACCATCTTTGAATAAAAATCCTTCTAATTCAACGTACCAGTTTTAGGGTAGTTTTGGCTAAAACGCTGGCTCTCTTATTCTCAGCCCAATCCCGATTTGCGTCCATTCATCCCACTCTGTGAACCGCCCGCTGCAAAATTGGCCATCCGGGACGCTGCCGGGCTTTTATTCCCTCTGCGCAGGCTGCCCCATGAGAGAGGCTTCCCTGCCCGCTGGTACGATTCCATACTTCCAATCCAGAAATTCCTGTAACTCAACCGGAACCATGGCGGCCAGTTCCTGCCAGGTGAGCACCTTTAACCGCACCCGCATCTCTGCTGATTTTACGGCGGCCATGACCTCGAACCAGGCCTCGCGCAGGTCTGGACGGCGATGGTCATGCACTACGCAAAAACTGCAGCCTTCGGCGTAGGCGGCCAGCACGTTGCGGATGAGCTGATAGCCCGCATAGGCCGGCTCGGCGGGCTCGGCTTCGCGAGCGCGGGCGACGATTCCCTGTTGAAATTCCCGGGCCGCGGCGTCATCCGTCGCCGCTTCTTCCCACTCCTGCGTATATTCTTCGGCGAACTCGACGGCTGTGCGTTTGCGCGCTGTGCGCAGCTCGATGCGCGGCAAACGGTCGCGATCAAACACGGCATCGAAGTCGCGATAGGCTTCGACTACGCTGGCGGCGCGGGTTTGGAAATCGCCCTCGGTGAGCTTGGCCTCGACGAGCAACGCGCCCCAGCGCATATCGACTTCTGTCCGATCGACGCGGCCGGAAGCGAGCGGCACGCGGGCCTTCCAGCCGAAGACTGGCTCTGCATCTGCGTCCACGCCCAGCGCGTTCCGCACCGCTGTCGACTCAGCCACGCCGGGCGCGCAGAACACATTCATCAGCAGCGCATCTGAGCTCATGCATGAATCCAGTTCGCGCCAGCGCCTTTCTGCCTTGGGCAGCGCTCGCCCCTGTGCATGAATTTTGTCGAACCGGCGCATCCAATCTTTGCGCTGGGTGATGGCTTTGTAGGAAGCATCGAAGAAGTTGCCGTGGCGCAGACATCCAAGGCCGGCATCCGCTTGGTCCGCGGTGTGTTCAGGCGCATAGACGATGACCGGCTGCACGCCGTAACTCTCTACATGCAGTCGCCCGCGCGCCCACAGCCGGCTGCGCGCTGCCAGTTCCCGGCGCAGTTCCCCCGTGTACCAGCCTGCTGCTGCCGCCATATCAGGCCAGATTACTCTATAGGGAATTTGCAGGTAAAACTCGAAAGCCTCCCATTGAAGCGCAATCCTTCATAGGGACTGCGCCTAGAGAGGAGGCTTTCTCATTTCAAACTTCGTGCCGCGGTCCGTATTCAAACCGCGGTTCCGGCACTTATCTTTCTTTTGGCGAGAAGCCTAGTTGGAAGGTGACCATCACGCTTCGACCTGGCACCGTTGTGAGCATGTCCATGCCGTTGGCTGCGAAGGGAGTGGCGGCCGTGCCGGTGTTTGCTGCCGTTACTCCGGCGATGTTGTTATTGTTGAACAGGTTGTTCATGCTCAGCCTGATCTTCGACTGATCGAACCTGGTTCCGTTCCTCAGCGTGTAATTCAGGAACATGTTCGCAACGGTAAACGGAGCAACGGGGATGGCCTGGTGAAGCAGGTTGCCATTCGCATCGGTGTTGTCGTTCCACTGCGGGCCTACGCGCTTGTTTACGAAACCGAGATCCCAGTTTCTGTCCTGATACGTTATGCCTTCGGTCGCAGTGTTTTCAGGAGCGCTGGCCACCCATAGCTCCGGAGTGGTCGGGGTGGCCACATATTTGGCGGAAGCCAGCGTTCCGTTCAGAAACACGCTCAGCTTACGAGTCACGGCGACGTTGCCCTCGGCCTCAACGCCGGTTGTGTTCGACGGTGGAGTGGTGTTGTAGGTGTAACTGTTCGCCACAGGCGTGGCGACATAGGAATTCTGGAAGTGAATGTAGTAGTAGTCTGCATCCAAACTTAGGCGGTTGAGTTTCAGCACCGATCCGCCCTGATATGTCGAGGCCGTCTGCGGTTTGGGCAATACGGTAACTCCTGCTGCTGTTCCCGCTGTTGTCGTTGTCTGGTTCACGTCGAAGACGGAACTTGGCGGAATGACGCTGCCCGTCCCGTATTGCACGTAGGCCGACCAGTTAGGCTTGATGCGGTAGTTAGCCTCGAACGAGGGCAGCCAGGAGTTATAACCGGCGTCGTTGGAGACGAAAGGCGCGCCGCCCAGGTTGCCTACGATCTTGCCGTCTGCAAACTGCTTCAGGCTCATATTGTAGTAAGCATCTTTGACGCCGAGCGTGATGGTCCACTTAGGAATGGCCACTAACTGATACTCGGCAAAAGGCTGTACCGAGTTAGTCCAGAAATTCTCGTGGAATTTGATGCCGCTGAGCGCTGTCACATCGACCCAGGTGAGAGGATTTGCCGCGATCTGATACCTGTTTGTGCCGGCGTACTCATACCAGAAGCCGGTGCGAAACACGCCGTACTTCGATGCCGAGCTCAGGGTCATAATATCGCCGGCGTGGATGTACTGGTTCATTTTGTCGATGCCGCCCTTACCGTTGCTGTTTAGTGTCTGGTAATAGGTGGGCGTTCCATAGTAATTAGTAGCAAAAGTGTCGAGGATGGTGGAATCGGAGGTGCTGTTGTTGTATTTTTCGTGGTTGGAGTAGTCGTAGACATAGCCCTTTGTGTCGAGCTTCCATCCGTGACCGATATCCTTGGTCAGGCCGGCATATCCGAAGTTCGTGGGCACATGGTAGAAGTAATACCTGTACCACTGCGCATTGGGAGTAGTTCCATCTGAGAGGAATTGTGTTCCGTCCAGATAGTAGTTGGCGCCGTATTCTGTGAGCTGCTCCCGCAAGGGCGCGTTGCCAGAGTTATTGGCATCGAGGATCACAGAGTCTTCGTCGAGGGTTAGATAGGTTTTGTCGGAGAACTTATAGGTGAACTTGAGTTCCCCGGCGGTGCGTTGCTGGTAGTTATTGGTCTCGTAGCCGTCCGAGCCCATGTGGTGGCCGTCGAACCAAAGGTTGGCCTTGGGGTTTGCGCCGCCAAACAGCCCGGTGTTGTACTGCCCATCGATCAGATTGCTGTTCCACGAACCATACGATTCCGAGACCCGGTAAAGCTGATCCGCGGGCAGCGTGGGCGAAAGAAGATTGATGGTTCCGCCATAGTTGGCAGGACCAATGTCGGATGCCGTGCCTGGGCTGCGGTCGAAGTCCACCCCACCTATCGAAGGAGCGGGAAAGAATGCCCACGAGTGGTGCGTCGGATTGTTCGTGTCCTCGAACGGAATGCCGTCGTAGGTAATGGTGAAGTCGCCGTCGATAAAGCCGCGGAAAGAGGTGTTGCTCTGCCCCAGACCCACGCCGTTGGGGCTCACGCTGAAGGTACCCGGCGCCATCTGCATGACTTCAGTGAAATCGGTCATCGGCGAGGTGAACTCGCGGATGTAGGTATTGGTGATTTCGGTGCGGGCTGAGCCTGCATCGAGCAGCGCCTTGACGGGCGAGAGTCGCGTGGCGACGGTGGTGGTGTCATCGGCCTCGACGGTCACTTCCTCGGCGACCGAGGCTACGGCGAGCGAAATGTCGATGGCAGGCGCCGGTCCCTGCCCTACCGTTACGGTTCGTTCAGTTCCGGACGCAAATCCGGCGGCGGTAACCGTCAGGGTGTAGGTGCCAGCGGTCAAGCCGCCGACCGTAAACTTGCCATCTCCGTCGGTGGTCGCCTTGCGTTCGGCGGCCTGCGATGCGTTTTTGACCAGCACTGCGGCCCCCTGCACAGCCTGTCCGCGCGGATCAACTACCGTGCCTTGGATCGCGCCGCTCGCCGCCTGTTGTCCGCGCAAAGGCGAAACGGTCAAGGCAAGAGCCACCAGATACACGAGTATCGGCATGGCTTGACGCCACTTCATTGAAAAAATATGCATGAATTTCTGGTCTCCTCGAATGAACAGGGATTCGATCGATCAGGAAGCACCCTGCTTGTTCTCGAAGATATGAATAAAGTGCTACAACATCGTAACAACACTGTTAATTTCTTTTTACAAAACTCGCGGTAACCTCATCGATCCAGAATGAGCCTGCTGTCAGCTTCTCCGTCAAAAGGTTGGGCGGCTCGCGGCCCGGCCATGAGAAAATAGTCTTCGTGATTCCGCGTCTTAAATACTTTCACGCTTTCCTCATCTTGTTTCTGGCCGCCTGCGCGGCAACACCGTCTTTCGCCTTGATGGGGTCTAAGGCCAACGAGAAGGCGGGTGCGGTCCTGTTCCGTGACAAGGGCTGCGCCTACTGCCACGGCGCCGGAGGCAGCGGCGGAAGAAAAGGCCCTGACCTCAGCGGCTTGCGGAAAGACAAACTGTGGACACCGGCCAAAATCAAAAACCAGATTCTCAATGGCGGAGAGAAGATGCCGCCGTTCGCCGACTCCGTGACTGAAGAGGAGATTGCCGAGTTGGTGGCTTACCTGCGCGCCAAGCATAGGCCCGTTCCGCCGCCTGCTGCAGCAGTGGCGGCCCCGTCTCACAACTGACCTTTTTTTGATGGGTTGGTGTGTTTGCGGAACTCATCGATCTGGAGTGCGTTTCAAAAACGACTCAGTGGGTGTTGATCAAAATTCCCTCAGGGGCTAAAGCCCACTGCTTTCCTGCCATTTTCAGCACGACTGAAGTTGTGCCCTCATACAAGACTCGGCTCTTTTCGGCACGACTGAAGTTGTGCCCTGATATAAGGCGGATTTTTGAAACACGATCTGAGGACGAAAAGAGATTTATTTTGTCAGGCCGTTCCAGAGCATCTGGAAGCCTTGCTCGCGGCACACCGCTGCCGACTCGGGGTGGGCGTTGATGAATTCCACAGTCATCTCCATCTGCGCACGGACCATTAGCACCAGATATTCGGCGGGGAGATCGAGTTTGCCGCTTTCCTCAGCCGCTTCGGCTATGGCTTTCATCAGTTCAACCAGCGCGAAGTTGGGTGTTTCGTTGTCCTTGAACAGCTTGCCGGAAACGCGCAACTGGGTTAAAACCTTGAGCTGCTCCGGATGCTCGGCTCCCAGGTCGAGGTATTTATCCCAGATGTACCGGAGGCGGGTACGCGCATCCTGCTGGTGGGGAAAATCGGGCAGATGGCGGCTGAACTCCATTCTTAGAGTCACGTAGAGTTGGTTGAGCAGGTCATTCTTGGTCTTGAAGTAGGTGAACAGAGACCCCTCGGCAATGCCGGCCGCTTTGGAGATGGCCGATGTGGGCGCGCCATTGATTCCCCGCTCTGCGCAGATGCGCAGTGCAGCATTGAGAATCGCTTTCTCCTTGTCACCGCTTCTGGGTCGAGCCACCTGCTGCACCTCAATTTCAATTGCGTAATTGATTGCCTGTCCAAAAATCGCGCCGTATCCGAGTTGAGATCCCTCAGGGGTTAAAACCTCTGTTTTTCCGGCCATTTCCGGCACGACTAAAGTCGTGCCCTGTTACAAGACAGATTTTTGAAACACGTGCTTACCAGCTTAGCTTCGTTGCAACTTACGACAACAGGGGCACATCTTCCACTCCAGCCGTTCCGAAGACCCTCCGGTAGCGATCGATCTCGCTGGCTGGTCCCATGGCCTTCAGATAATTATCGGACAGCTTCACTGCCGGGCGGCCATCGACTTCAGTCAACTTGCAGACCAGGCTCACGGGGTTGAATCCATCTCCGCCGCGCGGATCGCAATTACGAAAATCGTTGGTCAGGAATGTTCCCCAACCGGCACTGAAGCGAATCCTCCGCTCCGCAACCCACTTGCGCTCGTCTTCAAAGTCGCTCGCCCTTTGGAAATCCGCCGGCACTGCGCCGTTGAGAATTTTACCCCCAAAGTACGCATGGAGGCCGAGTATCTGCTCCACATCGAGCGAGTCGGAGGCGATCAGGCGCTTTTGGCGCGGATCGCGCCCCAGAGCCTCGAGCCATGCGATGTACTCGTCGCCCGCTACGTAGGGGTCCTTACTGTCGATGCGCTGGCCGGTCCAGTTGGCTACCCAGCCGGGCGCATCCCGGAGAAACTGGGTGGTGCCGAAGGTGTCAGGAAGAAGAATCAACAACTCACCCTGATAACTCTGTTGCCATAACTCGAGGATGCGGTACTGCGCCGTGCGCAGCTCTTCCTCGTCGTCGGCGAGCGCGGCCAGAGCCATGGGCAGCTCATGCGCGTTAGTGCCGATGGCCTCAAGATCGTGCTTGTAGGCCAGGTAAGTATTCGAGCTGCCGGCGAAGCTGGAGCCTAATACATCGCTCATGGCCTTGACCACATACTCCTGCCAGAGGAAGCTATGCCGCCGACGTGTTCCGAAATCGCTGACATTCAGACGAGGTACGCCGCGGAGGCGCTCCATCTTTTCCCATAGTCTGGTCTTGGCCCGCGCATAGAGGATGTCGAGCTCAAACTCACTGAGGAGCTTGAGGCTGGCCCTCGTTTTCAGCTCGTCGATGGCCGAGAGCGCGTAAATCTCCCAGAGCGTGGTTTCGGTCCAGGGACCGTGAAAGCGAAGCGATAACTGGCCGTCTTCGACAGACAGCTCGAAATCGGAGAGGTGAAAGTCCTGCTCCAGCCATTCAAGGAATGCGGGCTCGAAGATGCCGCGGCGTCCGTAGAACGTGTTGCCGGCGAGCCAGATGAGCTCCGACTTATGGAACTTAAGGCGGCGCGTCTCCGTCAACTGCTCGCGCAGCTCGTCCACGTCAATCAGGTCGCCGAGACGCACGGAAACGGTGCGGTTGAGGAGGGTAAAGGAGGTTTGCGTTTTTGGAAAATTCTTCCAGATGAACTGCAGCATGAGCAGCTTGTAGAAATCGGTATCCAAGAGGGAACGGGTGATCGGGTCGAGTTCCCAGTTGTGGTCATGCGCGCGCCTGGCAATGTTGACGATCACGATGAAACTACTCTATAGCAACGGCGCCGGGCGATTGGAATTGAGACACCGGCGGGCGACGGCGTTGCGTGCGATGTCAGGGCCTGTTCAGACTGCCAGGCTGTCCGGGTGGGAACGCATACCGAGATGCGCGCCGCAGGATCGGCGCACGACCAGGCTGGTGGGCACGGTTATGTCGCGCACCGGGAGCTCAGGGTGCTCAAGCCGCTCAAGCATGGTGGCCATGGCGACCATGCCAATGCCAGCGCAGTCCTGGTGGATGGTGGTGAGCGGAACAGGCAACAGGCTGGCGTATTTCACGTCGTCCATACCCACAATCCGAATCTCCTCGGGAATGCGCACGCCGAGGCCGATCAGCGTCTGCATGAGGCGGGCCGCGGTCAGATCGTTGCCGCAGACAATAGCTTCCGGCTTGAGGGTATCGAGCAGGCGGCGCACCAGCGCTTCGTCCTGCGGGCTGCCGCGCCAGGCAGGGTCCTGCTGGGGCACAATGCCGAACCGGGTGAGGGCTTCGTGGAATCCGGCAATGCGCGCGTCCAGGGTGCTGGCCGCATGGGCCTCGCCCAGAAAGGCCAGCCGCCGCACGCCCAGGCGCAGAAGGTGCGTCGTCGCCATGTATCCGGCACGCCGGTTGTCGACTCCCACCAGGTCGTGCGCCGAGCGCTCCGGGTAAGGCAAGTAACAGCGGTCCAGCAAGACCATCGGAATCTGCGCACGCTCCAGATCTCGCGCGATCCGGCGGTTGGCCGCATCTTTGTCTCCGGTGAGTTCAAGAGGGGCAAAGAATACTCCAGCGACTTTCTGGCGGATAAAGGAACTGAGCATCTGCTCGGCCTCTTTGGCCATTTCGCCCACGGATGTGGCGGCGTTGCCCCAGAGCAGCGCATCCGGGCGGGCAAACGCCGAGCGCATCATGCCGTGGCAGATGGGCTCGAATATCTCCGTGAGGCCAAGCTCGGGAATGAGCAGCCCGAAAGTGCGGCCCGCAGCCAGATGTGGAGACAGGACGTGGGTGCCCGCGCCTGGGCGGCGGGTTACCAGACCCATCCGCTGCAGGTCAAGCACCGCCTTGGCTACGGTGATGCGCGAGGCGTCAAAAAGCTTGCCCAGTTCCGCCTCGCTGGGCAAACGGTCCCCGGGCTTCAAGACGCCGGACTGGATGTGGCCATGAAGATAATCGAAGACGCGCCGGTATTTGGCCGTTGTTTGCGCCGGGACCTGGTCGGGCGGCGGGGCCAGCTTGATTGCGGTCTTGCGCGGTCCTGCCATCCAGCATCCTCTTTGAGCGGGTATTGGCCCTGGTGTCAGGACCGACTCTGCCTGTTGAAACTTTACGGGAACGACCAAATCTTTGTCGATGCAATTGGGGTTTGTTGGCCATAGCAATCGATTGCGTGCCGTGGCATTGGCGGGACGCCGACGCATGTTTACTAGCTTTGCAACTGCATGGTTACTACCGGTTAAGGGGGGGCGGGTCTGCTGGCCGTTCAGTTCAGGGCGTTCAGGCCTTCAAGGAGCGAGCTAGGGCCAAGTCGTGGTTTGGTTTTTCGGGCATTCGCGATCTTTTGACGCGGCGGTTTTGCTTTTTACCGCCTATAAGCTATTGTGCGACGGCGGGGAGATATTATCTGCAAAATGGCGGAGGCAAAATGTGCGGATCGAGAGGAGCCAGCTTTCTCTTCGATTTCTATGCTTCGATTGCCGCGGCGATTCCGGCGCGCACCTCATCCGGGAGAGCGGGCATGGCTCCCGACTGCGAGGCTACCCAACCGCCCCATCGATTCCCTGCCTCGTTCAGCGTGGCAAGATCCGCGCCGCGCAGCAGATAGTGCGTAAGCGCTGCGGTGAATGCGTCTCCGGCGCCGATGGTGTCCGCCACCTCGACGGGCAATCCCGGATGCTCATGCCACTCGTCGCGGGTGACCAGCAGGCTGCCGTGTCCGCCGCGGGTTACGGCCACCATTTCAAGGTTCGGAAATTCGCGGAGCAGGCGCGCGGCGCTTGGCCGCTCGGCAGCGTGTGTCGCCAAGCTGTGCCCTTGAGAGTTGGAATCCGCGAAATCCTGCGCCCGCTCGCCGTCCGCGGGCAGGCCCAACAACCCCAGCACCAGAGGAACCTCGGCGTCGTTCATCTTGACCACGGTGGCCAGTCCGAGCGATTCCTGGATGACCTCGGCGGAGTAGAAAGGGGCGCGCAGGTTCACATCGAAAACGCGGACGCATTTGGACGAGGTTTGCGCGGCGAGTGTCTGGATGGTCTGGCGCGATGCCTGGCTGCGCTGCGCAAGCGAGCCGAAGCAAAGGCCGTCGGCGCGCTCGGCGAGCCGCAGCCATTCGTCGGAGAGTTCGAGAAAATCCCAAGCGGCGGGCTGGTGAATGGTGTAATGCGGCTGGCCGGCGTCAAAATACACTGTCACGCGGCCAGTCTCATGCACCGCGTCGGTTTCGACAAAACTGATGTCGGCGGGCAGCGGTTCGAGCCGGCCCAGAGCCATGCGGCCGAGATCGTCTCGCCCAATCCGGCTGAGCAGCACGGCGTGGCTGCCGAGCCGGCCGGCCATGACGGTAAAGTTGGCCGGCGCGCCGCCAAGGCGCGGACCCTCCGGCAGAACGTCCCACAATAACTCGCCCAATCCCAGGATCAGATGCGGTTCCTTCAAGTGGTTGCTCCATTGGGTGACTTGGGTTCTATTCGCTCGTTTGCTGTACCGCTGGTCGCTATGGCGGAAATCCTGACTTTCGCGGTGATTGTTAATGCAACAACGTGCAGGCTGCTCAGCTAACAGCTTTCGCTCCGCAGCGCTGTTTCGTCAACCTCTTTGAGAAGTGCCTTGGTTCTTCGTCAAGCGCCAGATCGAACAGTCTTCCCAGTTCGACGAGGCGTACTCGCCTTCTGGCTGGTTGGCCATGATCTTGTGGTCGGCAATGGCGTCTGCCGCTGAGCGCCGCACCTTGCCGAGAAAGAGACGCCGCCAATCCTGCGTAGACTCTAGGACGCCTTCCTGCTCGTTGTTGACGTAGAGAATGTCCAAAGGCGCTGCTCGCCGGTCGAGAACCTGCCAACGCTTCAACAGGCGGCGCAGCACCGCAGCGCCAAACGGATTGAACATGAAGACCAGCACTGGCCCTGAAGGCAGCACAAACTCCACTGCATCCGCTTCCACGAGCTGTATGGGCGCACGCTCCCGGCCGGCTGCTCGCCAGAGGCTCACATTATTCTGAGCAATCTTCGCCAACGTTGGATGCAGTTCCACACCCACCACTGCCTTGAATCCAAGCTGCGAGGCCAACAAGACTGCGCGGCCCATTCCTGCTCCCAGATCGACAAAAGTGGTCTGCGACGTTGCCGCAGCTAGCCCGGTTTTCTGCCAGCGCTTTACCAACGCGTGAAGCACCGAGGGCGCGACGCCGTAGTACGCGGTTGCGTGCCGGTCATGCTGGTGGCCGGTCTTCAGGTGGCGGCCGGCAACAAGTCCGCTGGTTCTGACGCCGAACTTGGTGTCGAAGGGATGCGGGGTAAATCCGTCTTTGACGGAGAGACCGGGCAACAGCTGCCGCGTGCTCTTTACCCGGCCGCCATTTTGATCTGTTGGTTTCGCTTTCACGGATTGAACCTTAGCACATGGCTGTACGATCGGCGGCGCATACTCGTCCGCTTAAAGTGTCCCTCAGGGGCTAAAGCCCGACTGAATTCTGGGCTGACAATGTACGGGCTAAAGCCCCTGTTCTCCGACTGAGGCCTCTGTTCTTCAACTAAAGCCCCCCGTCCTTCAGCCGGGGCCCTTGTTCTTCAACTGAAACCCCTACCCTTCAAATTGATCTGCTGCCGGACTCTCATGATGCATTTCCGGCTCCTTTATCGCCTACAGAAATGAAGCGCGTAGGTTCTCGCATTCCGCTGCGTGTTCAAACTGGAGGGAGAAATTGTTCGAGATCTTCAAAATCATCTGGGAACTGTTCGTGGCTCGAGAGTATGTGCGCAAGGGCCAGCTCACGTTGCGCAAGACGCTCATCTCTACCGGCCTTGTGCTGCTGGGGTACCTCATTTTGGTTCCAGCGTCGGTGCTCTATCAGAATCACCCGGAGTACAAGCCGCTCTTCATCGCTGCAATGGTTCTCGCGGGCATCGACTTCCTGTTTCTCTTTGGCCTCGGCATCTATTGGTGGAGGCAGACCCTGGTCCGGCAATCCTAACCATGCTTGGGGCAGATGTTTTCTTCGAGGTCAATGAAACATGAGTTGGATACTGTTCATCATTCTCCAGTTCATCGTTGTCATCACCGGCATTCGCCAGGAACAGCGCGCCGGTTTGTGGAGCTGGTCAAAATTTCTCTTCGCCATCGGCTTTGCCGCGCTTGAAATCCTCATCTTATTTACTCCGCTCTATTCCTTCGACTTGAAAAGCCCTCACTTTATGCCGGCATTCATCGCCGCATGGGTTATTGCCGCGTTGAATTTCATCTGGATGATCATCGTAGCCCGGCGCTGGAAGCTACCCGATGGCCGGACCAGCCTTCAGGCCTATCGCGATGAGCATCCGAAGTAGGCGCCAGGCCGGGGCGCCGGTCGCGGTTGCCACGGCAACGCCCAACCGCATACCTTGGTTCTATGCAAAACACGGCTTGCATTAGGACATCCGCGGTGTTTCTTGCGCTCTGCGGAACGAGCTTGGGAATCTGCGCGGCGCAGGACAAGTCTGCATCGCCTGTGCCCGAGGTAACGATCGCACCCCGGTCGAGCGCGCAGGTGGCCGCTGAAGTGATCGATCCTGCGAGCGAGCCGGCACTCTCTGCCGAACAAAAGCTCGAGCTCATTCGACGCCACGTCAAGTATGTTTTTGTGCTCTTTCAGGAAAATCGCTCCTTCGACTATTACTTTGCCGGCTATCCTGGGGCCGACGGGCTCTACGCGGGGCCCGATGGACCGTACACGCCCAATCACGTAGCCGGATTCACGCAGACCATCGTCAACACCGACGGCTCGCTCGGCACGGTTACGCCCTTCAAGATTCCAGCCACGGTGGTCGATGCCAACGGCAGGACGGTACCGATTTATCCGGCCGATGTCGCGTCTGTGGATCACTCGCATGTGGGCATCGCCCGCAAGATCGCTCTCGACACGAACGGCGTGGCGCGGAACACGGAGTACTCGCTGACTGAAGAAGGCGTGACGGTCAAGGATGGCAAGCCTTCCAATGCGCCGACGCTTGAGCGCAAGCAGTTTGGCGAGCTGGTGATGGGTCACGTGGATTGCGACACGGCGCCGTTTCTCTGGCGCTACGCGGATCGCTTTACGTTATTTGACCACTTCATGGATACCATCGTGGGACCATCGACGCCGAATGCCATTGCTATGATCTCCGGTCAGGGCGGCGAGACGCAGTGGCTGCTGCATCCCGATGCGGCGGACGCGGGGGGCAAGGGCAAAGGAGCAACCGTGCCCATGCTCTCGGACCCACAGCCCTATTGGGGATCGCCGCTCGACACGGCGGACCGGCTCAAGCAGCCGCAGGCTACACATCCCTTCGGCGGCGTGTCAAAGAATCTCACCTTCGCCAGCCTACCGCTTTCCTTCATGGGCACGGCAATCAAGAAAACCACGGCCGCTGACTATGATCCGACTTTTGATTTACCTGACGTGCAAGAAGATATCGACAAGATCGCGGGCCACGGTGTGAAGGCCGTCAACTGGGGCTGGTATCAACAGGGCTACGATCATGAGATCAACGACGCATCGGGCAAGGCGTCGCACGAGGGCTACGTGGCCCACCATAATGCGCCGGAATATTTTGGCTATGTGGCCAACAACCCCGTGGCCAGCACGCACCTGCATGGACTGAGCGAGTTTTTTGCTGCGCTTGCGGCCCGGCAGTTGCCGCCGTCCGGCGTGTTTTATATTCGCGGCGGCTACGGCAATATTGAAGGATGGAAACCGCAGGACCCCAACCCCAAACTGGCGAAGGTCTTCAACGGCAACGACGATCATCCTGGGTACTCCGACACGCAGATCAGCGAGGGGCTGCTGGCCCAGGAGATCAACGCAATCGCCGCCAGCCCTTATTGGCGCGAGAGCGCCATCATCATCACCTACGATGAGTCGGACGGCCTGTACGATCATGCAAAACCGCGCATCCGTTCCTACGATGCGGCCGGCATTCCGCTCGAACAAGGGCCGCGCATTCCGGCGTTGCTCATCTCACCGTTTGCAGTGGCGCATGGCGTGTCTCATGTGCCGTCGGAGCACAGCTCCATCATCAAGTTCGTGGATGAGTTGTTTGGCCTTGTGCCGCTTGCCGACTTGCCTGACGAGGAGCGGGCGCGGCAGATTGGCGCGGAAAAGTTTGGACAACCGAATCTCGGTCCGGCAGACGATAAGGTCGCCGGCGTGGGCGACATGACCTCGGCCTTTGACACGCTGCGACTCGATGGCAAGCGCGCGCCGCTGAGCGCGGCTTATGCAACCATTCCGGCCGCTGAAATTTCGCGCTTCCCTCATGCCGAAGGCCAGGGCTGCCGGCAGCTAGAGATCACGCCGACCGACAGCGGACTTCCCAATCCCGTGCCAGCCGACTTCAACCCGCGACCGGACACAACGCCTGGAATTCCAACTTCCGGCAATTGGACGCCTTAGTGCGCGCAACGTGCGTCGCTTCCGCAGTGACCATTTTCCTGCTGACTGCTTGCTGTGTTGCGCGCGCGGCAACTGCATCCTCAACGCTGGCCCACGTGCGTGCGGCGGGCATTCTGCGCTGCGCCATTGACGTGGAGGAGGCCGAATATTCCACTGCGGACGATCATGGCAATCGCGCTGCGTTTGATGCGGACCTTTGCCGGGCTGTTGCGGTTGCGGTGCTGGGACCCAAGGGCCACGCGGCTACGAAAACCTTTCCCGATGACGTGGCCGCCATGGCGGCGTTGAACGCAGGCGAAGTGGATATGGCGGCCACGCTCTCTGACGACTTTACCCATGCGGCGGGAACACACGTCGCATTCTCGCGGCCAGTGCTGTGGGATGGCGTCGGCTTTCTGGTTCCTGCTTCAAGCCAGGTGACGCAGGCGCGCCAGTTGAGCGGCAAGAAGGTCTGCTTCCTGGCTGAGACCGCTGTTGAAGAGAGTGTGCGCGCGTGGTTTGCGCATGAGCATTTGGATTTTGTACCGTTTCCTTTTCAGGAAGAGGGTGAGATGCAGGCGGCTTTTGCCACCGGCAACTGCGGCGCGCTGGCTGGCGAGCGGACGCGGCTGGCGCAGACGCGGGCGGCCATGGCGCGGCACGGCAAGCTAACGCGGCTGCTGGCTGAGAGCATTTCAAATGACCCGCTGGCCCCAGCCGTGCGCGACGACGACCGGCAGTGGTCCATGATTGTGAATTGGGTGATGGAAGCGTTGCTGCAGGCCGAAGAGAGCGGCGTGACGCAGGCCAACGTCAGCGCGTTGCGCGCCCACTCGACTCAAGACGGCGATCCGCTGCGCCGGTTTCTGCTCGGCGGATCGCATCAGATCGGTAGCGCGCTGGGGCTCGACGACGATTGGGTGGCGCGCGTGATTGAAGCGGTGGGCAACTATGGTGAGATCTATGAGCGCGACCTGGGCGGCGCATCGGCCCTCAAGCTTCCGCGCGGAGATAACCGGCTATATGGCGATGGTGGCGTTCTGCTCGCATTACCGCCGCGATAACGCCACCACCACTTAAACCGTCTTTGGATTATTGCTTGCCGCTTGCCGCAACCAGCAGTTCAACCGAAGGGGCTACCTTATCGAGCAACACTGCTTGGGGTTTTGCGGCGTCTTTCAGCAATTGCAGATTTTTCTCTGTCTGATCCGCGCTGACGGAGCGATGATTCTTCAGATCGTCGAGGACCTGCAACCCCAGCGTGGCCACCTGAGACAAGCTCTGTGAGAGCGGAGCCAATTCCGCTGTGAGATCCGAGTTGGCCAGCGTGGGCGCGAGCTTCGCGTCATTATCGCGCCAGAGCACGAGCCAGTTCTTTGCCTCCTGCCACTGTTCGGGCGACGCGTTGCCGGCCACAATCAGCGTGGCAAGCTGGTTGAATTGCCGCGCCGTCTCGCTCTCCGGAGGAACGGCATCGACGAGCCGGTTGAGCGGACTCTGCGTGTTGTACTGTTTCAATTGCTCGCGCTTATAACCCATGGGAGGCTGAACTACCGCGGCCAAAACCTCCAGCGCTTCCGGGTTGGAATTGCCGCTCATGCGTTCGAGCATGGCGAGCGTGAAGGAATTGTGTTCGAGGCTGTAGTTGTCGAGCTTTTGAGAGACGACGGCCATGCGGCGGTACATGGAATCGACATCGCGCACGTCCTGAGGCGACCAGAAACGCTCGGCAATGGCTGCGGTGCGCGGCCAGATACGGCTGTCAATGTTTTCCGGCGTGACAAACTCGCTCCACATGGTAGCTTCGCCGCCCAGCACGCGCGCCTTTTGCTCTGCGTTCAGGCTGGCGCCGTCGCCGCCTAGCGGGTCTACCAGATAGTGCTCAGATGCAGGCTGGTTCAGATCGATGTAATAACCGTGCGAGAGCAAAACACGATTTCCCTGTCGAGCGGCGATGGCAAGAGCCGTCGGCCCGCGCCACGACTGAATCACCACATCGCGCGGGGTGTCGGGCTGCAGCACTTCGTCCCAGCCTTCCATGATTTTGTGATGGCCGGCCACCAGCTTCTGCACGCGGCCCGTGAAGTAGGATTGCAGCGCAGCATTGTCCTTCAGATTGTGCGCGCGCATGAAGGCTTGAATGCGCGGGTTCGCATCCCATTCCTTCCCGTCGCACTCGTCGCCGCCGATGTGGAAGTAGGCATCGGGAAACAGAGCGGTCATCTCGCCTAGAAATTTGTCGAGAAATTCATAGGTGGTTTCGCGGGTGGGATCCATCGCCGCATCCAGAATGCCCCACTTGGTGGCAATCTGGTACGGTCCCGATCCGCTGGCCAGTTGCGGATAGCCGGCGAACCACGATGTCGTGTGGCAGGGCATGTCGAACTCGGGAACCACGCGGATTCCGCGCGCGCGCGCATAGTCGATGACTTCATGAACCTGCGCCTGCGTGTAGTAACTTCCGTTCGATCCCTTCTGTTGCAAGAGCGGAAATTGCCGGCTCTCCACGCGAAAACCCTGATCGTCGGACAGGTGCCAGTGCATCACGTTCAGCTTGACCGCTTCCATGCCGTCAAGATTGCGCTCGATCACAGGCAAGGGCATGAAGTGGCGACCCACATCGAACATGATCCCGCGCCAGGCAAAGCGCGGCTGGTCGTCGATGGTGACCACGGGAGCGCTGAAGCCCTGAGGCGTGATGTGCACCAGTTGCAGAAAGGTTTGCAATCCATGCAAGATTCCAAGAGAATTGGGCGCCGACAACTCCACTTTGGTGGTTGAAACTACGAGGTGATACGACTCATCCTCACCCAGCTTTTCAACCGCATCGCTTGGGCCAGCCGTCTTGATGATGAAACTGGCGTTGGTTGCAGGCGGCTCGGCTGCGAATGGAATTCCAGTCTCGCGGTTCAGTGTATCCAGAAAGCGGCGCTTGCCGGCGACCACGCGGGCATCTGTGTATCCATCGATGGCCACGGCGAAACTTCCATCAATGAGGAACTGTCCCTCACCCTCGGTGACATGCGCGGGCAGCGGCATCAAGGCAAGCGAACCCTGCTGCTGGGCAAAGCTCGCGGGAGAAAGCGCCAGGGTAGCGCTGACGAAAAAGAACAAAACCGAACGAAACGGAACAAGCGTTCTCAATGAGCATCTCCTGAAGGGTTGGATACGCTGCGCGGATCGCAGCGCATTTAGCAGGTGTTCGTTTGCTTGGTGTTCGGATTGCGGCAACGTGTTTCTGGGTGCCCCGCGGAACCGTTTGCACCACGCCCGTAATCATACAACGGGATATGCACCATCCCAACGATCAAAATCAGCCCGTTCGCTCATTTTTGGCCGGAAGCGGAGTATAAAACCACAAAAGACGTGCTCCTCAGGACGCCAATCGAATGATCCGAGCTCCTGATGGTATCGAAATCGGCTACCGTCAGGCCCTGCCGACCCACTGGTCGCCGTGACAGGCTGCCTCTGTTCGCGCTACCCTGAGAAGTATTCATCCGCAAGCGCGGCCCGAAGGAGCATCACAAAACCTCCATGCCTATTCAGACGACTTCTAAAATCTGGCACAACGGCAACCTGATTCCCTGGGAAAACGCCAATATCCACGTCATGAGCCACGTGATCCACTACGGCTCCAGCGTATTTGAGGGTGTTCGCTGCTATGCGCAGCCTCACGGTTCGGCTGTTTTTCGCCTGCCGGAGCACATGCAGCGACTGATCGACTCGGCCAAAATCTACCGCATGGAGCTTCCTTACACGCTCGACGAGCTTTGCGCGGCCGTTGTCGATGTCATTGAAGCCAATGGCGTTGCGCCGTGCTATATCCGTCCCATTGCGCTGCGCGGCTATGGAGAGATCGGCGTCAGTCCCAAGGGCTCACCGATTGAGGTCTACATCGCCAACTTTCCCTGGGGCAAGTACATTGCCGGCCACGGCGGCGCGGATGTCTGCGTCTCCAGTTGGAACCGCCTGGCGCCCAACACCATGCCCGCGCTGGCCAAGGCCGGGGCCAACTATATGAACTCACAGCTCATTCGCATGGAAGCCGAGATCAACGGCTACCAGGAAGGCATTGCGCTGGACGTGAACGGACTGGTGAGCGAGGGATCGGGCGAGAATATTTTCGTGGTTCGCAATGGCGTTATCTACACGCCCCCGCTGGCTAACTCGGCTCTGTCGGGCATTACGCGCGATAGTGTGCTCACGCTGGCGCGCCATCTGGGTCTCACGGTTGTTGAGCAGGCGTTCCCGCGCGAGCTGCTCTACATTGCCGACGAGGTTTTCTTCTCAGGCACGGCGGCTGAGGTTTCGCCTATCCGGACGATTGACAGGATTGTCGTGGGCGACGGCAAGGTGGGCGAAATTACAAAGAAAATTGCGGACGAATTTTTCGGCATTGCCAACGGGCTCAAGCCGGACCGGTTTGGCTGGCTTACGCCGGTCAAGGTTAACGCGGCGGAAACTGTGCCTGCATAGATTGCCACAACTGCAGGGGCAAAGGGCGTCCGCTGCGGCGGACGCCCTTGATTTTCGGGTGCTAGTTTTTTGTCCGCTTCAACTGCCAAGCCGCGCTACTCATAGCGCAGCGCAACCACCGGCTCAACCTTCATGGCGGCGCGCGCGGGAATGAGCGTGGCGGCCAGAGCCACGAGGGCCAGCAGCAGAACGACGGACGCGTAGATTGCCGGATCGCGCGGGGCAACATTGAAGAGCAGGCTCTTAAGCAATTGCGCCGTGGCCAGGGAAACGCCGAGTCCAAACACTCCGCCCAGAAAGATCAGTCGCACACCTTCTTCGGCAATCAGGCGCAGGATGTCGACACGCGTTGCGCCCAGGGCCATGCGGACGCCAATCTCCTGCGTGCGCTGCATGGCAACGAAGGAAATTACGCCGTAAAGACCGATCACGGCCATCAACAGGCCGCAGAAAGCGAAGAAGCCGAGCAGCGCCGTTTCAAAGCGCGGACGGTCGGCTAGCTTGCTCACGGTCTGGCTCAGCATATCGATCTGCACCGGAACCGTGGGATCGAGTTGCGCGATCTGCGAGCGCACCCAGGGAGCTGCCGCTTCCGGCTTGAGCGCGGTCTTCATGACAATTACGGCGTCGTCATTCCAGTCTTCGGCGAGGTTGCGGCGGAGGCGATAGTATTCCGGTTCATCTTCACCGGCGAGGCCTCCATTCTTCACGTTGGCGGCAATCCCCGACACTGTGTACCAGGGTCCTTCGCCTAGCTGGACCCGTTTGCCTATGGGGTCCTGGCTGCCGAAGAGGCGCGAAGCAAGCAGGCTGCTGAGGATCACCAATCGGTCGCTGGATGTGCGCTCGTCCTGGGTGAACGCCTGGCCACGAATGATGGGGATGTCGAAGGAGGTGAAGTATTCCGGCGTAACCCAGCGCCAGGTAACCATTCCTCCGGTTCCGTCAGCATTGCCGGGCATACCGTCAACGGCGATGCGGCTGTAAATCTGATCGTGATGGGCTCCGGCAGGAGGTAGCGTGTCGCTCATGCCCACGGTTAATACGCCGGGCAAGCGGCGCATGGCCTGCTCGGCTTGCAGGAAGAACTCCATGCGCATCTGGGCAGTTGTGTAGCGATACCGCGGTAGTGGGGTGCGGACGGCTAGCACGCCTTGAGTTTGCATCCCGATGTCCTGCTGCTCGATGTTTCTGAAGCTGCGCAATAGAAGTGCCGCGCCAGTAAGCAGGATCATGCTGATAGCGATTTGGCCGGCCACCAGGCAACGCCGGGTCCAGGCGTGTGCGCCGGAGTTCATCGATCGCGCAGCCAGCGCAGCCGCGCGCGGCCGTTGCAGGGCGGGCAATACTCCAAACATAGCTCCGGCGATGGCCGAGACGATGATAGTGAAGGCAACGATGCGCAGATCAAGGCGAGCTTTTGCCAGAAATGGAATGCCCGCCGGCGCGATGGCGATAAAGGCACGTAAAAGACCTCCGCAAGAACAAGTCCGGCAACGGTTCCCGCCATCGACAACAGGAACGTCTCCGTCAACCTTTGACGCACCAGGCGGCCTCGGCTGGCGCCAAGAACGGCGCGCACGGCCAGTTCGCGTTCGCGCTGCGCGGCACGCGCCATCAGCAGGCTGGCCACATTGGCGCAGGCAATCAGCAGTACAGCCAGCACGGAGCCAAGCAAGACCCAGGCCACCAGCCGCACATCGTGCATCTGCCGGTCGCGGATGGATCGCACGCGGAGATGAACTTCCTTGCGGAATTGGGCCGGGGCCACGCTGAGAGAGTAATTGAAGACGGGTTCAAGAGCCCCCTGAGCCTGTTCGATGGTGAGGCCGGGTTTGAGACGCGCAAATGCGTACATTACTCGGCCGGGGTCGGCCTTGCGCTGCACTACCTCATCCAGCGCCTGCGGCACAACAATGTCGGCGGGTTCAAGCGCCGGCATCTCGAAGTCTTTGGGCAGCACGCCAACCACGCGCACCTGCTTGCCATCGATGTCGATGAGCCTGTTGAGAATGCCGAGATCTAGGCCGTAATGCGAGAGCCACAACCCATAGGAGATGAGAGCGACTTTGGGACCGTTGGGCCGATCTTCTTCAGGTAGAAAATTGCGGCCCAGCACGGGAGAAACTCCCAGTGTAGGCAGGAAGTTCTGCTCCACACTGGCGCAACTGAGCCGCGCGGGATTGCGTTCGGTGAGGTCGCACGCATTGGCTCCTGTCTCAGACGTAAATGCCTCAAAGGCCTTCTGATTGTCGCGCCAATCGTAATAGGAGCCACCCAGCATGAACTCCTGCGGAATGATGGGCGCTACCAGCCCAACCGACACCAGCCGGTCGTCATGCGCGTACGGCAGGCTGCGGAAGAGAATGCGATCAACGACGCTGAAGACTGCCGTGGTTGCGCCGATGCCGACAGCGAGGGTGGCGACGACGGCGATAGTGAAGACCGGGTTGCGGCGGAAACCGCGCAGGGCGTAGCGGACGTCCTGGGCGACGGTACCCATCCACCAGCCGGGGCGCTGCTCGTGGCACTGCTCGCGGGTGCGCTCCACGCCGCCGAGCTCAATCAGTGCCTGGCGGTGTGCTTCTTCCGCGGGCATTCCTGCCACCATGCGCGCTTCCGTCGCCTGTTGCAGATGAAACCTGAGTTCCTCGTCCAGCTCGCTCTGCGGACGGCGCAGAACCAGAAACCGCAGCCGGGTCAACCATTCGTTCAACATGTCTGCGCCCTCCATCACAACAAAACCCAATGGCCACCAACCTGCTGTTGCTTACCATTGGCAGAGCCTGTCTGCACCTCAGGCAACCACAACGCATTGACGGCGTGGCCCAGAAACTATTCGTACCGCAATGCCACGACCGGCTCAACCTTCATGGCAGTGCGCGCGGGAATGAGCGTGGCCGACAAAGCCACAAGGGCCAGCAACAGAACGACGGACGCGTAGATTGCCGGGTCGCGCGGGCCGACGTTGAACAGCAGGCTCTTGAGCAACTGCGCCGCGGCCAGGGAAACACCAAGTCCGAGCGCTCCGCCCAGAACGATCAGCCGCACGCCCTCGCCGGCAATCAGGCGCAGAATGTCCACCCGCGTGGCGCCCAGCGCCATGCGGACGCCAATCTCCTGCGTGCGCTGCGTGGCGACAAACGAAATCACGCCGTAAAGCCCGATCACCGCCATCAGCAGCCCGCAGAAAGCGAAGAAACTGAGCAACGCCGTCTCGAATCGCGGCCGGTCGGCGAGCTTGCTCACGGTCTGGTCGAGCGTTTCAATCTGCACTGGAACCGTGGGGTCGATCCCAGCAATCTGCGATCGTACCCAAGGCGCAACTGCTTCGGGCGACAGAACTGAGCTGACCACCATCAGAGGCGCCCGGCCCTCCCAGTCGCTTGCCACGTTTCTCCTGAGGGAGTAAATCTCCGGCAAATCCTGCTCGATGAGTCCGCTATTCTTCACGTTCTCCGCCACCCCCACAACCGTGGATACGGACCCTTCGTGGCTCGCCTGAAATTCCTTACCAATCGGGTCATCATCGGGGAATATGCGAGCCGCCAGAAGCCTGCTGATAATGACTGGGGACTGGCTGGATCTTCGATCTTCTTCGGTAAAGTTCCGGCCTCGAACGATCGGGATATTCAATGCTCGAAAGTAATCCGGCGTGACCTTGCGACCAGCCACCGAGCCGCCCGTTCCTGGCGCCGCATGGGGTCTCCCTTCAACTGAAAGCTCTGCGTAGCGGAAATCTCCTTGCCAGCCGCCAGGGGGCACCGAATCGCTGATTCCCACCGCGCCGATTCCAGGAAGACGCCGCAGCGCTGCTTCGGCTCGAAGGTAAAAGTCCATCTGCTTTTGATCTGTGTTGTAGCGGAAACTGGGCAGCGCAATCTTTACCGTGAACACTCCTCCTGTTTGCATTCCCAGGCGCTGCTCCTCCATGTTTTGAAAGCTCCTCAGCAGCAGGGCCGCGCCGGAGAGCAGAACCATGCTGATGGCAATCTGGCCCACCACCAGGCTGCACCGCAGCAACGTGCGTTTGCGGGATTTCACGGTGCGCGCTGCCAGTGCAACCACGCGCGGAGTTTGCAAGGCAGGCAGCAGCCCGAAGAGTCCCGCACAAACAAGCGACAGCAGCACGGTGAAGGATGCGATGCGAAGATCCAGTCCGGCCCTTTTGAGAAATGGAATGCTCGTCGGAGCCAGATCCACAAAAATCCGCAACAGGCCCTCTGCCAGCGCCATGCCCGCCGCGGCTCCCGCAAACGAGAACAGCGCGGCTTCAGTGAGGGTTTGCCGGATCAGCCGTCCCCGGCTGGCTCCCAGCGCCGCACGCACCGCCAGTTCCCTCTCCCGAGCTTCGCCCCGCGCCATCATCAAACTAGCCACGTTTGCGCAGGCAATCAGCAGCACGGCTAGCGCAGACCCCAGCAGTATCCAGGCAATCAACTGCACATCCTGCGTTTCGCGATCACGCAAAGAACGAATGCTCAGGTGGAAGTCTTTCCGATACGGCGGCGGAAGCCACGTGTCTCGGGTATGGACAAACAGCGGTTCCATCTCCGCTCTTGCCTGCGCGATGCTCACTCCGGGCTTGAGCCGCGCAAAGGTGCGCATGGGGTTGCCGAAGCCCCCATTCTCGGTCTTTTGTGTTGCCGGGTTCAGCGCCATCGGGAAAATCACGTCGGCTGACTGCAAGGTCGGGAACTGAAAATCTTTGGGCAGCACGCCAACGACGCGGGCGGGGCTGCCATCGACATCGATCTGGCGGTTCAGGATGTTTGGATCGCGGTTGTAATGGCTTTGCCACAACCCGTAGGAGATGATGACCACGCGCGGTCCGCTCGGCCGGTCTTCTTCCGGCAGAAAGTTGCGCCCCAGCACCGGTGAGATTCCCAGCAATGGCAAAAAGCCGGTGTCGAAGCTGAGGCAGTCAAGCTGCGCTGGATTGTTCTCGACTAAATCGCAGGCGTGCGGCATGGTTCCCTGGGCTGCCATGGCCTCAAAAGGCTTCTGATGATCGCGCCAATCAAAGAAGAAGCCGCCCATCATGAATTCCTGCTTCTCCAACGAATGCACGGTTCCGACGGACACCAAGCGGTCGTCGTGCGCGTAGGGCAGGCTGCGGAAGAGGATGCGATCGACGACGCTAAAGACTGCCGTTGTGGCGCCGATGCCGACGGCGAGCGTGGTGATGACGGCTATGGTGAAAACCAGATTGCGGCGGAAACCGCGCAGTGCATAGCGGACGTCCTGGGCTACGGTGCCCATCCACCAGCCGGGGCGCTGCTCGTGGCACTGCTCGCGCGTGCGCTCCAGGCCGCCCAGCTCGATCAACGCCTGGCGGCGCGCTTCATCGGCGCTCATACCGGCGACGATATTGCGCTCGATGGACTGTTCCACGTGAAACCGGAGTTCTTCATCTAATTCATGTGGTTTCTGGCGCAAAAACAAGAAGCGGAATCTAGTTAGCCATTCGCTGATCATGACGATGCCTCTGGGTTCAGGGCCGGATTCAGTACCGGGCTAAGCACCTGGGCGATGGCGGTTGACAGGCGGTCCCAAGTTTCTAATTCGGTTTGGAGCTGCTTTCGGCCCGTGGCGGTTAACGAGTAGAACTTGGCCTTGCGGTTGTTTTCAGAACTGCCCCAGTCAGCTCTGATCCAGCCTTTGTATTCCAGGCGATGGAGGGCGGGATAAAGCGATCCCTGGCCGATCTGCAAAACCTCGTTCGACACCTGCTGGATACGCTGGGCTACTCCCCAGCCGTGCATGGGACCGGCGTCGAGCGTCTGCAGTATCAGCAGGTCCAACGTTCCCTGCAATAGATCGGTGGTCTGCGGCATGGCTCCCCTCGATATTCGTCAATAGATTGACGCAGCTTCCTGTCGAATGTCAAGGGGAAAGGGCGGAACCACATATATGAGAACCTGTATAAAAACTCGCAGTTTTGAAAGGGCACGGCTTTAGCCGTGCTGAGGAAGCAGAAAATGAGGACGCGGCTTTACAGGTTGCAGAAAAATACCAGTCGGCAAGCCGGAGTCGCCACGAGCATACCGCAGGGGCTGAAGCCCACATTGATGATGCGACACTTGCGGCACGACTAAAGTCGTGCCCTGATACAGAACTCACACGAATTCCTGTCGAAGCGGGTTTTTCCGCAGCCTGTAAAGCCGCGCTCTTTCAAAGCAGATGAATCCACCCAGCATCGAGTTTTTATACAGGTTCTGACGGGGCTTTGGCGGATTCGGTGAATGTGCCCTTGAGCTCCAAAATCTTTGCGACGACGCCTACCGGAACAACTGCCGGGTTCTTCTCGTAAGTACTATGGACACGGCGTTTTTCACTGCCGCGGCTGTACTCGAAGGAGAAGTTTATGCCTAAGATCGCAAGCGTTGCAGGCCTGTGCTCCATCCTGCTGTTAGCCCCTGCCAGCGGTTCTGCGGCGCCGGCCGCCGCCAAACCCGCGTCTGGCTCGCTGGTCATCGTCTTCAACGATGGCCATCGGCAAAGCTATAACCTGGCCGACATTGAGCGTATCGAGTTTCCCTCCGGAGATGCGTCACTCAGCCAGAGCACGTCGAGTCCCTCGCGCGGCCACTTCCTCGGCAAATGGGAGGTAGGCGAAGGCAACGGAGACACGTTCTACATCACCCTTGAGGAAAGCGGCAATGCCATGCGCTCGCTTGGCGACGTGCATGGCAAGTGGACCTATTTGCACGGGGAGGCACAAATCCGCTGGGACGACGGCGCGCAGGATGCGATCCGGCGGGTTGGCTCGCACTTTCAGAAGTTCGCCTACAGCTCGGGCAAATTGTTTACCGATGTTCCGGATAACGTAACCAACGCCCGCAACACCACGCCCAAGCCCATCTGAGCCAGGCACCCTTGCACCAAACCAAGGCGCGGAACTCATGCGCGGTCCTTCGGAGTAACCGGGCGCGCGTATCCGGATGCGTATATCCGGATGCGAGTATCATGGACTTGAAACCAAGCGGGCGCGGGCTGCCTCAAGGCCGACGACCCCGGCAAGGATGATTACCTCCGCGTGAAACCCGACATGAAAGTCCGCTTGGCCGGCATGGAACTGGTCAATCCGGTCATCGCCGCCAGCGGCACCTTCGGGTACGGCATTGAATTTGAAGAGATTGTGGCTCTGGAGCAGATTGGCGGATTCGTCACCAAGGGCATTTCGCTGCTGCCGATGACGGGGCACAAGGCGCCACGCATCATTCAGACGGCGGCTGGAATGCTGAACGCGATCGGGCTGCAGAACGTCGGCGTCGAAGACTTCATCGAGCGCAAACTGCCTCCCCTGGCGCGCTATCCGAACTGCAAGGTAATCGTCAACGTCTTCGGCTACACCGATGCCGACTACATCGCGGTGATCGAAAGGCTGAACCAGGCTGAGGGCATTGCGGCTTATGAGCTGAATGTCTCCTGCCCCAATGTTCACGCGGGCGGAATGGCGTTTGGCTCGGACGCTGGATCGCTCGAATACCTGGTGAGCCGGGCCAGGGCGGCCAGCCAACGGCCACTGATCGTGAAGCTGTCGCCGAATGTAACCTCCATTACGCAAATGGCCAAAGTGGTTGCGGACGCGGGGGCAGACGCCGTGAGCTTGACGAATACGTTTGTGGCCATGTCTATCGACGTGGAGACGCGCAAGCCGCGGTTGAGCAACATTACCGGGGGCTTGTCCGGGCCGGCGATCAAACCGATTGCGCTGCGCATGGTGTACGAGACGGCGCGCGCGGTGAAGATTCCCGTTGTGGGTCTGGGCGGAATCGTTACTCCTGAAGACGCAGTGGAGTTTCTGCTGGCCGGGGCGACAGCGATTCAGGTGGGTACGGCCAGCTACGCCGATCCGCGGGCAACGGAGCGGCTGGCTCGTGGTCTGGAATCCTGGTGCCGCGGCCACCAGGTGGAAAAAGTGAGCAGCCTGACGGGCGCGCTGGAGGTTCCACGCGGCTGATTGGTCTTAGATAGCGCGCGCAGGTTTATGCTTATGCTGAATAAAGATGCGTGCTACCGTTAGAGTATGGCTACGATTCTGCACATCCCGCTGCATGAATACCTCGGCACCAGCTATCGGCCGGACCGTGAGTACGTGGATGGAGAAATCAGGGAGCGCAACGTGGGCAAGTGGGAGCATGCACGGGTGCAGTGGCTGTTGGCTGCGTGGTTCTTCACACATGAAAAAGTGTGGGGAATCATCGGCAGCACGGAGCAGCGGATTCGCGTATCTGAGAGCCGGGTGCGAGTGCCGGATCTTGTTGTCCTGACAGCGGGAGTCCAACCCGACGTCTTAACAGCTGCGCCTCTGCTGGTCATCGAGATCCTGTCGCCTGACGACAGCTATTCAGATACCCAGGAGCGCGCCCAGGACTACCGCGCAATGGGCGTGGAAACGGTTTGGATCATCGATCCCAAGACGCGCACCGGCCGTATGTGTTCAGGGACAGAGTGGATTGAAGCATCGCGCCTTGAGGTCAAGGGGACGCCGTTATACGTCAACCTGCCTGACATCTTCAGCCAGTTGGTATCTGCCTGAGGGCTGCACGTTCAGCGAAAAGCCCATGCACGAACTACAGCGCGTTTCAAAAATGGCGACCGGATCTGAGTTGAAGTCCCTCAGGGGTTAAAACCCTCCTCTTTCCGGCCATTTTCGGCACGACTGAAGTCAGGATTATTTACTTGACACACGGTTAGCATTTTGATAACATTCCCTTAGTCGCTACTTATCCCGTTTAGGTTCATAGTCTTTAAGTTGAGCGGAAACCTCTTCGACAACCTCTTTCGGGAAAAGTTGCTTAATCAGCTTCGCGTTGGTCTTTCGCGCTGCCGGTTTACTGACTTTCTTCTTGGGGGATTTAGCCATGTTGAATGCCAACCTCGTAAAACTCATTGAAGAGTTCGGATGTGATGAAAAATGCCGCGCGGAATTGGAACGGCTCCGCTGGCCCGAAGGCCCAATTTGCCCTCGCTGCAAGTCTACTAGTATTTCGAAAGTTGCGAAGCGCAACCAGTATGACTGCAACGTATGCCGCTACCAGTTCAGCGTGACCGCTGGCACGATCTTCAATGACTCCCATCTTCCGTTGTGGAAGTGGTTTCTCTGCACCTATCTGATTTGCGAGTCGCGCAAAGGGATGAGCGCCAATCAAATCAAGCGGACACTCGGCATCAGCTACAAGACGGCGTGGTATCTCTGCCATCGCGTCCGCGCTGCAATGGCGACGGCGGAAAAAACGATGCTTTACGGCACGGTCGAAATGGACGAAACTTACGTTGGCGGTCGGCACCAAGGCCATCAGCACAAGCCGGGGCATCCTGAATGCACTAAGCAGATCGTTATCGGCTTGCGGCAGCGTGGCGGAGATGTCCGGTTCTTTCACGCGGATGATGCCAAGAGCGGGACGCTGGCCCAATACATCCGCGAGAATGTCAGCGATGATGTGGACGTGATCGTGACCGATGAATTCAATGCCTATCCCGGCGCTGTGAAGGCTACTGGACTCACGGAGCGCCACAAGACCATCAAACACAAGGCCAAGGTCTATGTTGACGGCGAAATCCATACCAACACGGTCGAGTCCGCATTCTCGCTGTTGAAGCGCGGTATCGTCGGAACGTGGCATCGGATTTCCGCAAAGCATTTGGAAGCCTATCTTGAGGAAATGCAGTTTCGGTTCAATCGCCGCAATAGCCCATATCTCTTTCAGGACACATTGCGGCACATGGTCATGGCCGAGACTTTGACTTTTGAGGAGTTGACTTCGGACGCCGCTTAGCAGGTTTGATCGGCTGGTGTGGAATACCTAAGAGGTCGTCTGCAAATATCCGAACCGTCTCCTTCCATTCTGGAATCTTGTCAAATTGGCTGCCAAAACTGGGGACATATGGAGAACACGTTGCTTCTCTCAAGATTCCTTCTAGGGCGTCCCTCACCTTTGTTGTCATCTTCACTGGTTCAGGAAGATCAGGGATTAAGACGCTGCAATCCCACAGGTAGCCGACTCCCTGGATAAGCTCTGCTGTGGCCTTTGCGTCGAAAAGTTCATACATCGTTTCATCAAGACGCTGGCTATCCTTGGTTTCGTATTGATACAACTGACCCAAAGCAATGTCTCTTCCAATGCCGACAGCGTGGAATCCCGGAATGTCGTGCGAAATTGCTAGGCCGGGGGATAGCACGGAAAAGATGTGCGGTTTCTTATCGGAATCGAACCCACAGACCAGTAGTGAACAGTTGATTTGGTACTGAGCGATTGATCCAGAAAGTTCGATGACATACTCATCTGGGAGTCCCGCGAACGGATCGGTCTCATTAAACAGGCGCGGAGCGATAAAGCGATCTATTACCCATTGACGCCGTACTTTCTTACACGCATCCTTCATGCACCGCATCATGGCCGTCAAAGAATGAGGGATTCCTGCGTTTTGCGGTTTCCCTTCATTTGTGATTTCTGCTACCGCTGCATCGACAACTTCTTGAGCGAAACTGGCATCTCCTGCGACCATAGCCTGCCAGCCCGTTTTCCCAATTGACAGCATCTTGTCGATTCCCAAGTCCGCCTGCATTGGCCGCTCTTTGCCGAATGTGATCGCTTTGTCTGCGACCATCACGATTGCCTTTCGTTTCGCAGCCATCGCGGCGACACAAATAGTCATGGATTCCCTCCGAGGTACGCCGAAATCTGGGTCTTCAAGTACACTGATTCTGCACTTTAGTTGCCCCCGGCACCTTGCGTCAAGGGAATAATCTTGACTGAAGTCGTGCCCTGCTACAAGACGGATTTTTGAAATACGCCGTAGATACCTGTGGAATATTCAAGATCGAAAGAGTTCGATACTTAGGGCAGATCCTTTGCGAAAGTGGTACTTCTGTTTAAACCCCGTCCCTTATCGAGCCCCGGCAGGGTCGGCTGCGCGGGTGACAGTTGTTTTTTACACAATCTGCGGCTATGATTGCATGTATGAGGGATGAGCTCTGTTGTCGCCATTCGACGCCGCTTCGCGCGCATAGGTGACCTGGGTTTGAGAGTCCGATCGAGTTCCAAGGTTTCCGATAGCCCGCGACGCAGCCAAGCTGCCGCGGGATTTTTATTTCTACCGAGAAGGAAGACATGGCCGATGCTACCGCAGTGAAGGAAACAAAAGCTCAGCGCACCGAACGGCTTAAGCGCGAGAAGAACCCGTGGGAAGCATTCGACGAGGTGCGCGCCTTTGCCCGCGAAGGCCGCGCAAGCGTGCTGCCGGAGTGGACTTCGCTCTATTTCAAATGGTGGGGCATCTATACCCAGGGCGATGGGGTCGGCGCCACGGGCGGCAAAGGCGGCGAAGGCGTCACGTCCGATTACTTCATGATTCGCATCGGCATTCCCAACGGCATTGTCTCCTCAAGCCAGTTGCGGGTTATCGCTCAAATTACGAAGAAGTATGCGCGCAACCTGGCCGACATCACAGTCCGTCAGGCCATCCAGCTTCACTGGCTCACTGTCGAGTCGCTTCCTGAGGTTGTGGATGCACTGAACGCGGCCGGCCTTTCACCCAAAGGTGCCTGCGGCGACGTGGTGCGCAATGTGACCGGCTGCCCGCTGGCCGGAGTGGCCGGCGACGAACTGATTGACGCCGCTCCCCTGGCTCTGGAGATTGCAGCCATGCTGAAGGGAAATCCTGACTTCAGCAACCTGCCGCGCAAATTCAAAATTTCAGCCACGGGCTGTCCTGCGTGGTGCAGCAATCCGGAGATCAACGACATTGGCCTGACGGCCGTGAAACACAACGGCCAGGTCGGCTACTCGGTCCGCGTGGGCGGAGGTCTGTCGAGGGAGCCGTTTATCGCGGTTCGGCTTGACGCCTTCATTCTTCCCCATCAGGCGCTTGCCGTGGTTCGGGCTATCACGGAGATCTTTCGGGACCAACAGGGATTGCGCGAAAGCCGCGAACGCGCGCGGCTCAAATATCTGTTTCTCAAAGAGGGTTGGACGCCGGAGAGCTTCCTTGCGGAATTGCAGTCGCGGCTCGACTTCACACTGCTGCCCGGCGTGCCTGAGCAGGTGCCGAACGACATTTTCCGCGACCACGCCGGTGTGACTCCCCAGCGCCAGCCGGGCTTGAGTTCGGTGGGCGCTTCAGTGCTTCGCGGACGGCTGAGCGGAGATCAGTTGGAAGCGGCATCTGACTTGGCGGAACGTTTTGGCACGGGATCGTTGCGCACGGCTGTCTCGCAGAATTTGCTGTTTATCGATATTCCGAACCAGAAGACTGCCGAACTGACGCGAGAGCTTCGACAGATTGGCCTGGAGGTCGACGGCTCTTCCTTCTGGCGCGGAGCTATCGCCTGCACAGGCACGGAGTTTTGCAAACTGGCCATCACCGAGACCAAGGGCTTCACGCGCTGGATTGTGGATGAACTGGAAGAGCGGCTGCCGGGCTTTGACCAGGAGCTCAAGCTCAACGTGACCGGCTGCCCCAATGGATGCGGCCAGCACTGGGTGGCCGACATTGGAATCGAAGGCAAGAAGATTAAGCACGAAGGCAAACTGACGGACGCGTATTACTTCTGCCTGGGTGGAGCGGTTGGCCAACACGCCGCCATCGCCAGACCGGTCGGCTATCGTTGCCCTGCGCCGCTTGTGCCTGAGGCTATCGAGCGCCTGCTTCGCCAATACCTGTCCGACCGCGTTCAGGATGAGAACCTTCGCGCCTGGTTCGGCCGCCATTCCGACGATGAGCTGCGCGCCCACCTGGCGGGTGAAGTGCTTGCGTCTGTCGAGCGCGATGTGCCCGCAGGGCGCGTTCCGCACGGCGTGGCGGATTGAGGTTTACACGATGAGCATGCTGCCGATCTTCCTCAAACTCGATGGCCGCAACTGTCTTCTCGTTGGCGCAGGCAGCGTGGCGTTGGATAAAATCGGAAGCCTGCTCGGCGCCGGGGTTCGTCTGCGCGTCATAGCCCCCGATGCGCAGCATGAGATTCGACAGTTGGCGCACGAAGGGAAATTGGAGTGGATCGAGCGCCGCTTTCAAGTGGCAGATCTTGACGGAAATTTCCTGGTCGTCGCTGCCGCCGATTTGCCTGAAGTGAATGCGGCGGTTTATCGGGGTTGCGTTGAGCGAAATATTTTGTGCAACAGCGTTGACGACATTCCCAATTGCGATTTTTTCTTCGGATCGGTGGTGAGCCGCGGCAATCTGCAGATCGCCATCTCAACGAGCGGAGAGAGCCCTGCGGTTGCACAACGCCTGCGCCGGGAGATCGATGCACAGTTGCCGGAAGATATGGGAGCGTGGCTTGAAGCGCTGGGCGGTCTGCGCCGCGAAGTTCTCGAAACGCATCCGCGCGGCGAGGCGCGTAAATCTCTTCTCCATCGGCTGGCGCAACTACCGCTCTGTGACTCGGCATTCTGCCCATCACGGCAAATGGCGTTGGCGCCGCTTGAGAAAAATGGCTCGCCCGATGCTGACGTTGCGAGGTCAGGGGCTCATGCAGGTTCCAAGGCTCGGCGCGGAAGCGTTTCTCTGGTGGGCGCCGGCCCGGGCGACCCTGATCTGCTTACCGTCAAGGCAGTGCGTCTTATTCAGTCCGCCGACGTTATCCTGCACGACGACCTTGTCCCGGAGGCGATTCTTGAACTTGCCTCACGGAGCGCCGAGGTTCTGAACGTGGGCAAGCGCTGCGGCAGCAAGACCATTACGCAAGATGAAATCAACGCGCTCATGATCGCGCATGCCCGCGCCAATCGCAGCGTGGTTCGACTCAAGAGCGGTGACCCGCTGATCTTTGGCCGCGCCGCGGAAGAGATGACTGCGTTGACTGAAGCGGGCATAGCGTTTCAGATTGTTCCCGGCATCACGGCCGCTTTTGCGGCAGCCGCTGCCATCGGCTGCTCTCTCACGGACCGCGGCGGCGCGTCGAACGTAACCTTCTCCACGGGCCACCACGCGCAGTCGCACAACCATTCGCCCGTGCCGGAAATCGAAGACACTACACGCGTTGTGTACATGCCTGGCAGGGACCTTCACTTGCTGGCGCAGGAGTGGCTCGACCGTGGCCTGCCGCCTGACTTTCCGTGCGCCGTCATCTCCCGCGCTGCTCAAACTGGCCAGGAGATCCAATACACCACACTCGCCGAACTGGGTAGCCTTGCGGCTACCGCTGCGCCCAGCCTGCTGATCGCCGGCTGGACTGTCCGCAATGTTGCGGGTGCGGCCTTATCTCTTGCGACTGAATCTTCCGCAGCTGACGCCAGCCTTATCATCTAAGGCGCAGCGCATTGCCTAGATCCTGCGGTCGGGCGGCTCGTGTCGGTTCCGGAACCAAGACATGTAGGGACCTTATCGCCTGCTATACTTCTCAGGCGCGTAACTCGGAGCCTCCAGGGAGTCTCCGATTAAGCTCGTGTTTCAAGCTTCGAGTTCCCTCAGGGGCTAAAGCCCGGTTGGTTTTTGCGGCATTTATGTACGGGCTAAAGCCCGTACCCTTCAAGGCTGTGACTTGTGCGGGGTTTTCGTAAGAAAATGGTGATAGGGGAGAATAACAGTTGAATCCTGCACCATCAGACGAGCTAGCCGCCTACTCTGAGCAACGCAAATTACGTTTAGCTTACTTTGTAACTCATCCTATTCAATATCAGGCGCCGCTACTAAGAAGAATCACGCAAGAGCGGGATATTGATCTTACTGTGTTTTTCAGTTCCAACATATCTGTGCGCGGATACGTAGACAAGGGATTTGGCGTTCGCGTGAAGTGGGATACGCCGCTGCTGGAAGGCTACCGGTACGAATTCCTGCCAACGCTCGGCGCTGCACAGCATCGAAGCATCCTTTACTCTGCGGGTCCGCTCAACCATGGAATCAAGCGAAGGCTCCGCGAAGGGAAATTCGATGCAGTCTGGGTGCATGGATATAACTACCTGACTAACTTGCAGGCCATTCGCGTGGCACACTCACTATCGATTCCGGTTCTACTGCGCGCCGAGTCAACGCTGCATGATCGTCCACGATCGCGATTGAAGCTCGCAATCAAGAAACTCCTCTTTAAGTTATTAGAGCCTAGAGTTTCGGCTGTGCTCTCCATCGGAGATGAAAATGCCGCTTACTGGAAGCATAACTTCGGCGACGCTATTCCGCTTTTTCCCTTTTTCTATGCGGTCGACAACCAATTCTTTCAGCGGGAGTGCGCGGCGGCGGCGAGGACAAGAGAAGAGTTTCGAGCCTCGCTTAACCTGGACCCGGCGCGGGCCGTCATTCTGTTTGCCGCAAAACTAGTTGCCCGCAAGCGATGCCCGGACTTGCTGGAAGCCTACTTACAATTATCCAAATCCGGCGGCGTTCAGCCCCTTCCGTATTTGTTAATCGTCGGCGATGGCGAAGAACGGTCGATGCTCGAGAGCCGCGCAAAGCAAGCTCACCCCGGGGATGTTCGCTTCTTGGGATTCCGCAATCAGTCGGAGCTTCCGCGATTCTACGATCTGTGCAATGTGTTTGTGCTCGCCTCTGTCGATGAACCCTGGGGATTAGCAATCAATGAGGTCATGAACGCGGGGCGGCCTGTGATCGTGACCGACCAGGTGGGCTGCCAAAAAAACCTTGTGCATGACGGGGTGAATGGATGCGTAATCAAGGCTGGAGATAGAGATGGACTTACCCGGAGTTTGAGAATTGTTCTAGCGAACGAGGAAACACGAAAAGTAATGGGCGCGGAGAGCCTGCGCATCATCGAGGAATATAACTTCGATCAGAACGTGGCCGGGCTGCGGCAGGCTCTTCATGCAGTCACGCCAGGATTCCCTCTCACCCAGGCGGAATGAGTTATCTCCAGCGGAAGATGCGCAGCGAGACAGCAAAAGGAACAATGAACCACGCGATCAGGATGCCTATCTGCGGCATCATTTGCCCAATGGCCGTGCCTTGCAGCATGTTGCCGCGCATGGCGTCGATAGCTGCGGTTAGCGGCAGCGCGCGCACGATTGGCTGAATGACCGCCGGGAACCGCGTGGCGGAAAAGAATACGCCCGATAGAATCCACATGGGCAGCATGACGAGGTTCATCAACCCTGAGGCTGCTTCCATCGTCTTGGCGCGCGAGGAAACCAGCAAGCCCAAAGCTGAAAATGCCAGCGAGGTTAGCAGGCACAGCAGTCCCAGTTGCCAGAGAGAACCGCGAAACGGAACGCCGAACGCCACGCGCGCAAATCCGAGAAACGCGGCAATTTCGATAATCAGCATGGCCAACCGCGACAAAAGAAACGACGCAAGGTATTGCCACTTTGGCATAGGCGAAGCAACCAGACGCTTGAGCAGTTTTTTCTGCCTGGCCTCCACAATCGCAAAACCCAGACCCCACATCGCAGAACCCATCAGGTTCATGCCCAGCAGACCGGGCACGACAAAGTCGATGTACCGGGAGCCGGTCTCATGCACCAACTGGTTCGCGGCCTGCACGGCATCGCGGCGTCCGGCTGCTGCCTGGATGGCCCGGTCCGCCAACAGGCGCGCGATGCGCGCGTCGGGATTGGTGTCGTCGTATTTGTACGCCACGCCGTCGGCATGCTGAATCGCCAGCAGTAGAATGCGCCCGGTGGCCAGTTCGTGCGTGCCCTCTGCCTCGTCCATTGTCGACGCGGTCAGCCCCTTGTCCGCAGCCAGCGCCTGCGTCAGTTGTGTCGTGATGGCGCCCACTTGCAGCACATCCGCGGGCCGGTTGCGAAACGCAATTCCCAGGCCTACCGCCAGCAAAATGGGGAAAAAGAAAATCCAGAAAATCGCCTCCGGTTCGCGCAGAAACAAGCGAAAACGCACCATCGTCAGTTGATAGAGACTGCTGAATTCCAGATTACTCATCGCGCAGATTCCTTCCCGTCAACTGCACAAACACGTCTTCGAGCGTGGCCGAGTGGGTGCGAAACTCGCTCAAATGCAGCCCCTGCTCTTTGAGCGCCGCAAAAATCCGCGGCACCGCCAGATGCAGTTCACTCACCGAGAGCTGATGCAGCCCCGCATCCACGCGGTGCGAATGCACGTCGGCGATCGCCGTCAGGCGGGCTGCATCCACCGTGCCGTGGCCGCTCTCCGGAGCGCCTGCGTCGCCGGCGCTCACGGCAAACTCTACAATGTCTTCCCCGCCCACAGTGCCGATCAACTGCTGCGGAGTTCCGAGGGCAATCACTTTTCCATGATCCATAATCGCCACCCGATCACAGAGGCGCTGGGCTTCATCCATGTAATGCGTGGTCAAAATAATTGTTCGCCCGGCCTGCTTCAGCCCATCCACAAGGCCCCACAAGTGGCGGCGCGCTTGCGGATCGAGGCCCGTTGTCGGCTCATCCAGAAACAGAAACTCCGGATCGCCCACCAGCGCGCAGGCCATGGCCAGTCGCTGCTTTTGGCCGCCAGAAAGCCCACCCACGCGCGAGTTGCGCTTTTCTTCCAGTTGGGCCGTGCGGATCGACTCATCCACCGAGATGCCGCGCCTGAAAAAACTGCGGAACATCCTCAGCGTCTCTTCCACTGTGAGCTTGTCAGGAAACTGCGTCTCCTGCAGTTGAATCCCGATCCGCTGGCGGAGCTGACTGGAACCGGTGCGCCAATTCAGGCCCAACAATTCCACGGTTCCCTCATCGGGAGCGGTCAATCCTTCGCATATTTCGATGGTCGTGGTCTTCCCGGCCCCGTTTGGTCCGAGCAGGCCAAAGCATTCGCCGCGGGCCACTTCCAGATCCAACCCGTCAACTGCCTGCACATCGGCAAAGGCCTTGCGCACGCCGCGCAGCAGCAGCGAAGGACCGTTCCCATGCGCACCTTGTGGAGCGCCTTTTTCAATCACTCCCACACCTATGCCTTCGCTCATCTTTCGGCCCTCCACGGCGCTTTTTGCAGGTCACTCTTGACTGTAAATCGTCAGTCGAGGGGGTGGGGAGAGTCCATTCGATCCCCTGAGACAAGCTTTTGCTACGCAGCAACAGCTTGCCAATTGGCGACTGAATGGACAACAACCTGTGGAAACTTCTGATTTGCAGACTGGCTATTTTGCCGGCGGCGCGGGCGGAGCAGCCTTGGCGTTGGCGATCTCCGGCTCCTTCAGCGCCTTGCGCGCGTCTTTGCCGTGCCTGCTGTCGGGGTCGTACTCGGCCACTTTCTGATAGTAGCCGCGGGCCTCGGCGAAATTGCCGAGATGCCGTGCGCTCTCGGCCAGGCCCCAGTAAACCTCCGGCTCGTCAGGCGCCAGAACCATGGCCGACTCAAACCGCGAGAGCGCGGCCTTCCAGTTTTTGTTATCGAGGTAATACTTGCCGACTTCGATGTCTTCGGCAGATGTCTCCTTGTGCTCCGGTTCCGGCGCTGTCAGTTTGCGGTGCTTGCCTTGCGGCTGATCGTCGTCGGGGCCGGGCAGAATCTTGTCTAACCCTGAACGGCTGTCGCTAGAACTCGAATCATTGCCTGCACCGGCATCCGGAACCGGGCCGTCCGGGCTGCGCGCCGGGTCAAGGTCTTCAGCGGGCAGCGCCATGCGCCTGGCAGCGCCGCTGTTGTCTGAGCCGTAGTCTGGCACCGCCGAGGTGTCTTTGGAGGGCATTACCGGCACATTGCTTGTATCGGTAGGAAACTGATTGGCGTCTGCAGGCTTGGGCGCGGTTGTGGCAGGTTTCTGGCTGCTGTTGGCGGGCGTGTTTTGATCGGGCGCGGCCTGCGCGGACAGCCGCGCCGCCGCAACGATGCAGGCTGAAGCAACCAGCAGAATCAAAAAGCCGCGTCTCATCTCAAATCCCTTTATTCGCGCCGCGCCTCATCAATGGTACGATGCGGTGCATACGCCAAATTTTGTATCCTCAAATTTCAGCCCTAAGGAAAGCATCGCACACCCGCATGGCTCTGATCATCCGCTCCTCCGCCATCCACGCCGCCGGCTGCTACACCACAGCTCCCATCGCCAAAGGCCGCCGCGTGGCCGAGTACACCGGCCCACGGCTCAGCAAGGTCGAGGCCGACAAGTCCTATGAGGACTCGCCCATCACCTATCTATTTGGACTTGGTTCCGGCGAGATCGTCATCGACGGCCACTGCATGTCCATGTTCATCAACCACAGTTGCGACGCCAACTGCGAAACCGCCGAAATCCGCGGGCGCGTGTGGATCAAGTCCATCCGGCCCATTGCCGCGGGCGAGGAAATTACGTACGACTATTGCCTCTACGACGGCGGCGACGACGAAGCTGTCTGCAACTGCGGCGCCAAGAAGTGCCGGGGCACGATGTATTCCAAAGAAGAGATGCGCCGGCGCGGATCGGCCGCAAAGAAGGCGCAACCGCGCGAGGCCGGCAAGACGGAGAACAGGAATCGCGGCAATCGCAGAATAGGCAAAGACGCCAGAGCGGCAAAAGGATGAGCTATCGGGAAGCGTCGGGGCTTGAAGCGCCGGGCAGGTGAAAGTCTACGCCTGCCTCGCGGTTCGCCTTTGCCGTCGCGGCCAAGTCGAGCTGGTCGACGGGGATTTCGCGGTGACGCTGGTCTCCGACGAACAGTGTATTCGCGGTCATCAGGTAGTTATGAATCTGCTCCGGCGGTCGCCCATCCTTGAAAACGAGGGTGACGGTTTCCTCGCTTGCCGGGGCAGGCACAGGGCGCGGCTGGGCCGAGGGGGCTGAATAAGACGGGCCCGGATACGGCTGAGGCGGATACGAGCCGCCGGCGTAGGGTGAGCCGGAATAGGGCGCGGGAGCATAGGGGCCCATCTGCTGGTCTGGCTCCTGCGGCTCTGGCTGCTGCTGCTCTGGCTCCTGCTGCTGGGCGTATGCGGACGAATCGTCGTCGTAGTCGTCAAAGCCCGGGTCGGAAAGAAAGTATGGTGCGCCCCATACGGGATATCCGTACACAACGCCTGCTCCGTAGCGCGGTATGTAGGGTCTGCGATGGCGCCAGGAGCCGGTGTACGGAGCGCGGCCTCGGTAAGCGCCCACGCCGGGCCGCTGGAATCCGCGAGGGACGCTGAAGGCCCTGCCGTTGACGCGGCTGGAAAAACCGCGTGACGCAGGAGCGCTGAAGCCGCCATGAAATCCTTGCGCGCCGTGGCTTGAAAAGCCGCCGTGGCCGGAGAAGCCTCCGCCGTGGGACGAGCCATGTTGCGCGCAGGCTGGGAGCGCCATGAAAAAGACCACCAGCGCAACCGCAGCCAGACGCTTCATAGAACTATTTTACGCCTGATTGCGCGTTGTGTGCCGGAGATTGCAACGCCGGCGTTTGGGAGTCGGCCCTATCTCCCATTCAATCACGCTGGTGGAGGATGTTTAGTTTCATCGCTTACATCCGGGAACGATACAATCTCCTCCAGGCCTTGGAAAATCGGAAGGCCACGTTGCAGAGTTTTTGTCTAGAGCGAAGTTCACATCAAAGTTGGCATCAAAGTTCGTCATTAAGGAGCGCTTCCCACATGGGTTATCAGGTTCTGGCTCGCAAATATCGTCCGCAACGCTTTGCCGACGTGGCCGGCCAGGAGCATGTCACGCGCACCCTGATGAATGCGCTGGAGCAGAACCGTATTGCGCACGGCTATATCTTCTCGGGCCATCGCGGCATCGGTAAAACCACCATCGCGCGCATTGTTGCCCAGGCGCTGAATTGCCGGACAGCGATCGGTACTCCGGAGCGTCCCACGCCCGAGCCATGCGGGGTTTGCGACTCCTGCGTCGAGATTCGGCAGGGCAATGCTGTGGACGTGATCGAGATCGACGCGGCTACCAATCGCGGCATCGACGAGATTCGCGAACTGCGCGACGCCGCGCGCTATGCGCCCTCGCGTGACCGGTACAAGATTTATATCCTCGACGAAGCGCACCAGATCACCGAGGCGGCATTTAACGCGCTGCTCAAGACCCTGGAAGAGCCGCCGGCGCACGTCATCTTCATGATGGCGACGACCGAGCCCGAGAATATCCCGCAGACCATCCGCTCGCGCTGCCAGCACTTCAGCTTTCATGCCGTCAAGTTCGACGATATTCTTGCGCAGCTTCGCATGATCGCCACGCAAGAGCAGGTCGAAGCCGAAGACGCGGCGCTGGCTCTGTTGGCCGAGGCCGGCGACGGCTCCATGCGTGACGCGCTATCCATCATGGACCAGGCCATTGCGTCCGCGCCGCTGGAGAACGGGCGGGCAGTCCTTTCCGGCGCGCAGATTCGCGAACTGATGGGCGCGGTGCCGAACGCGGTCTTCGAGCGATTGCTCGAAGCTGTAGCCGCCGGGCAGAGCGCCGAACTGATGGAGCAGTTGAATCTGCTGGTCAATGCCGGACATAGCCCCTCGTCGCTGGCGCGGCAGATGGTCCGCTACCTGCGCAATGCGCTCATGGCCAAGCTGGGCGGCGAACAGACGGAACTGCTGCAGATCAGTGGCGACGAACGCGCGCGTGCCGTGCGCACCGCGCTGCTATTCACCGAAGAAGAGCTGACGCGCAACTTGCAGATTGTTTTGCGCACCTTCGACGACTTGAATTATCGCCAGGAACAGCGATTTCATCTGGAGCTGGGCCTGCTCAAGCTGATTCACGCGCAGCGCCTGTTGCCGCTGGAAGAACTGCTGAGCGGCGCGACCGGCGGTACCGGTGTGCGCACGGCCGCACCCAGTTCGGCTCCGCGCGCATCCACGGCTCCTGCACGCCCTGCACCTCAGCCTGTGGCCGCCGCGTCCATTTCTCCGTTTGCAGACAATGCTGATAGCTGGAGTTCAAGCACGAAAGCGGCGAGCCCGCAGACCACAAGTCCGCAGACCGCGAGCTTGCAAACCGGTAGCCCGAGGATGGAAGCCGCATCGCGGCCACAATCGGCGCCCGGCGCGGTGGCAACATTGGAGCCGGTCGAGCTGGCCGCCAGTCCGTTTCAAGGCAGCACGCCGTTCCCTGCCGCGCAGGACATGTCCGCCGGCTACGCTTCTTCCGCGACGCTCACCGAAGGCGCGCTGGCCAAAGCCCCTGAAGCCGCGGCGCAATCGCTCGTCGCTCCCAGTCTGGAATCGGTGCGCCACGCCATCGGCTCGGCGCTGGTTGACGGCGGACACGTCTCCGCCGCGCAATTGCTGGGCGCAGGCGCGTGGACGCTTGAAGCCTCAAGTCTGCGCATTGAGGTTCCGGCCATGGGCAAGAAGATGTTGGCGCTTACCATCAACGCCGCTGCGGAAAAGATCGTGCGCCAGGAACTTCAGCGCCTGGGCGCACCTACCCGGTTTCTCATCGTGCCAGGCCAGGGTGCGCCGGGCGAAGGCACGGCTTCTGCCAGGGTGTTCGCTGAATCTGCTCCCGTCGCCGGCAGCATCCAAGAGGCAGCGCTCGCGAACCCGCTGGTGCAGCGGGCAAAGGAAATCTTCAAGGCCGAAGTTCGCAGCGTCGTCGATCTCCGACAGAAGTAGTCTTCAGGCAAAAGCAGTTCTCCGGCAGAAGTAGCCACGCGTTCTCATCGAGGTACACAGACCGAGGTATAGACCATGATTAATCCGCTGAAAATTCCGGAAATGCTTTCGCAGGCCAACCAGATGCAAGAGGAAATCCAGCGCAAGCTGGCGGAGACGGTGGTTGAGGGTGCGAGCGGCGGCGGCGCCGTGACCGCAACCATGAACGGCAAGAAGGAGCTGCTTAGAATTCGCATCGACCCCGCGGCCGTGATCGGACTCAGCGGCGCGCAGCCGGACGTGGAGATGCTGGAAGACCTGGTTGTGTCCGCGGTGAACGAAGCCGGACGCCACGCCGACGAGGCCATCAAGTTCAATGTGCAGGGGATGCTGGGCGGGTTGAAGATTCCTGGGCTTAGCTGAGTTGAGGCTGGAGCGTTTTCAAGGCTGCACAGGCTGTGGAATCACGCAACATTTTTGAAGCAATTTAGGAGGCACACCGCGTGTCACGCTACGCCGAGCCCATGGCCCGGCTCATTGAAGAGTTGAAGAAGCTGCCCGGCGTGGGCACCAAGAGTGCCCAGCGCTTCGCCTTCCATATCCTGCGCGCGACCGATGACGATGCCGCCGCGCTGGCCGAGGCGGTGCGCGGTCTCAAGGCCAGCTTGCGGCTGTGTTCCATCTGCAACAACGTCACCGATGTCGATCCTTGCGCCTACTGCACGAGCCCTACACGCAACCAGCGCCTGGTCTGTGTGGTCGAAGAGCCGACAAGCATTGCCGCCGTCGAGCGCGGGCGAGGCCAGCAAGGCAGCTATCAGGGCGTTTATCACGTGCTGCACGGCACGCTTTCGCCGCTGCATGGCGTGGGGCCGGAGCAGTTGCGCACCGGCACGTTGGTCGGCCGCGTGGAGCGTGGAGAAGTGGATGAGGTGATCCTGGCCACCAGCCCGACCCTCGAAGGCGAGGCCACAGCCAACTGGCTGGCAACCGCGCTGCGCCCATCCCATGTCCGGATCACGCGTATCGCAACGGGCGTGCCCGCCGGCAGCGACATTGAATACGCCGACGAGGTAACAATGGCGCGGGCCATGGAAGGCCGCCGCGAGCTTTAGTCCTTGCGCCGGCAACCGGCTTCTACTGGCTATCCCCGCAGCTTGGTCAGCAAATCCTGCGGATGCACGGGCTTGGCCAGAATCTCAAACTCATAGCCCTGGGCTCGCGCTTTTTCCAGCAGATCGGCCGTGGCCGCCTGTCCGGAAAACAGCAGGATTTTGATCTTGGGAAGCAAAGCGCGCACCTTGATGGCGGCGTCGATTCCGTTCAAATCGGCCATGATGACGTCGGAGATGAGCATATCCGGCGTAAAACTTGCGGCCAACTCAAGAGCCTTTTCGCCGGAATATACAGCGCGAGCGTCAAAGCCGCTCTGGTTGAGAATCATGGCCAGCGTGTCGGCGATCACTCGTTCGTCGTCGGCAACCAGTACCTTGGGTTTAGCTGAATTTTCCGGCATATTCTCCTGGACGCATCCCTAGGGGAGGAAAAAATTACGCATTTCTGGTCCGCATTGCAGTCTTACGCCGGCTCATACGGTTTGGGGGGGCCGATGGCTGGCAAGACGTCTTTCTCAATGATACGCTCTGTTTGACGCTCCGAGGCGGCCGATTGGTACGCCGCCTCTGCATTCTACAGTTGTAACAAACCCAGCCCTCTGTCAGTCTGAAATTCTATGCCAGGCTGCAGGCGATTCATCCGGGTGCAATCAGCCAGACCTATACTTGCAACAATAACGGGGACTTGCAACCATAACCTGAACCTGCACTTTGCAATAACAACCGGCCGCAGATTCTGCCAGGCGGACCCCCCACCGGAGAACCATGCATGACCGAAGCAGGAACCCAAAACCAAGCCTTGACGGCGGACGGGACACCCCCCACCGAAGCGATCATTCGCGCCGAAAAGATCGAGAAATACTACGCGCAGCCCAGCCAGAATCGCATTCAGGTCATCTCCGCCACCGACCTGGAGATTGTGCCCGGCGAGATTCTGGCCCTGCTTGGCCCGTCGGGCTCAGGCAAATCGACCATGCTGCGCATGTTGACGGGGCTCTCCACGCCCTCAGCCGGACGGGTTTACTGGCACGAGAAGCCAATCGCCGGAGCGGAGATTAACGTCTCCATCGTCTTCCAGAGTTTTGCACTGTTTCCCTGGCTCACTGTGCTTGAAAACGTGGAAGCGCCGCTGCAGGCTCGCGGCGTGAGCCCAGAAGAGCGGCGCGAGCGCAGCCTGAAGATGCTGGACACGGTGGGCCTGGACGGCTTTGAAGCGGCTTATCCAAAGGAATTGTCGGGGGGAATGCGCCAGCGCGTCGGATTTGCCCGCGCCCTGGTGGTGGAGCCGGAGGTCCTGTTCATGGACGAGCCTTTTTCCGCGCTCGACGTGCTGACGGCTGAAAACCTGCGCTCCGAACTGCTGGAACTGTGGGCCAACAAGACCATGCCCACCAAGGCCGTTTTTCTGGTCACGCACAACATCGAGGAAGCCGTGCTGCTGGCTGACCGCATCATCGTCCTGGGCCGCAATCCAGGCCACATCCGCACCGACTTTCGCGTGCAGCTTACGCAGCCGCGCGACCGCAAATCGGAGTCGTTTACGCAGTTGGTCGACTACATCTACAAGGTGCTCACCCGGCCTGAGGTCGCTCCCGAAGCAGCGCCCGATCAGAGCACCGGCAAGGTTCCGCGCGATCAGCGCCAGATGCACTACCAGATGCTGCCCCATGCGCGTCCCGGCGGCGTGGCCGGGTTGCTGGAACTGTTGCTGGACAAGGGCGGCCGCGACGACATTTACCGCCTGGCCGACGACCTGGCTTTTGAAATCGACGACCTGCTCCCCATTGTGGATGCGGCGCAACTGCTCGGTTTTCTCAAGATCGAAGAAGGCGACGCGGCCATCACGGAGAGCGGCGCGGAGTTTGCCAACTCCGAGATTCTGCGCCAGAAAGAGCTGTTTCGCGATGCCGCGGTGGCCGGCGTCCTGCTGCTGCGCCAGATTCGCCGCGCCCTGGAGTCCAAGAGCGATCACACCGTTCCCGAAGACTTTTTTCTCGACATGCTCGACGAGCAGTTCAGCGAGGAGGAATGCCTGCGCCAGATGGAGACGGCCGTTACCTGGGGCCGCTACGCCGAGCTGTTCGACTTCGACGCCGGCCGTCGCCGGTTCGTGCTGCCCGACGCGCAGGATGAGGAGATTGCCGCCAACGAGGAGGCTGAGTGAAGCTCCAGCACCCACTTGCGCGAACGCTGGTTGCAGCCCGCACATGGCCGGTTCTCATCGATTCGGGCGTGGCCTTCTGCGGACTGGCTATCTTCTTTTCCATCGTCCGGACCGGCGCTTACTGGATGGGCAAGCCGGTCCCGGTGGTGGAAATCTCTCATTCCATTGGCGCGCTGCCGCTTTACGCCTCTTACTCCATCGTGCGCATGGGCATTGCCTACCTGCTCAGCCTTCTGTTCGCCGTAGGCTATGGCTACACGGCGGCCTATAACCGCCGGGTCGAGGCATGGATGATCGCCGTCCTCGACATCCTGCAATCCATCCCCGTCTTCAGCTTCCTGCCGCCCGTGGTGCTGGCCATGGTGGCCATTGTTCCGGGCCACCAATTAGGCATCGAGATGGCCGTCATCCTGCTCATCTTCACAGGACAAGTATGGAACCTGGCCTTTAGTTTTTATTCCTCGCTCAAGACCATCCCCCGGGAGATGATCGAGGCCTCGCGCATCTATCGCTACTCCGCCTGGCAGCGCTTCTGGCAGCTTGAGATGCCCTTTGCGACCATCGGCCTGGTCTGGAACTCCATCGTCTCCGTTGCCGGCGGATGGTTTGCCCTGATGCTGTGCGAGACCTTTACCATGGGCACGCGCAGCTTCCAGTTGCCCGGCCTGGGCAGCTACATCCAGTCGGCCACCGATTCCGGCGATGTGCGCGCGCTTGTGAGTGGCATCGGCGTCGTGATTCTCATCGTCGTGGCCACGGATCAACTGGTCTGGCGCCCGATGATCGCCTGGAGCGACAAGTTCAAGTTTGAGCAGGTGGAGTCGGCTGACCGCATTACGTCGCCAGTTCTTGAATTGATTCGTCGCTCTAGCCTGCTCAGTTCCCTGCCCGGCCGGGTCTGGAACCGCATTGAAGAGCCCATCTATCGCCGCATGGCGCGCACGCAGGAGTGCCGCGTCGTCCGCCCCATCGACGAAGAACAAGCCCGTCGGAAACCCTCACCGGGACTTTGGATGCTGGGCGCGGCAATTGTCTGCGTGGTGGCCTGGGGAGCGACGCAGGCCATCCTCATGCTCAGCACCGTGACCTGGCCGGACTTGCGCCTGCTGCTGGAGGGTGCGGGCGCAACCTTCCTTCGCGTCAACGCCTCGCTGGTTCTCTCTGCCGCCTGGACCATTCCGGTGGGCGTCGCCATCGGTTTCAACCCGCGGCTGGCGCGCATTGTGCAGCCCGTGGCGCAGGTCATGGCCTCGGTGCCGGCATCGGCGTTTTATCCCGTTCTGTTGATCGGACTGGTGCAGATTGGCGGCGGGTTGGGCATCGGCTCCATTGCGCTGATGCTGCTGGGCACGCAATGGTACATCCTGTTCAACGTGATCGCGGGAGCCATGTCCATCCCCTCGGACCTGCGCGAAGTCAGCTCGCTCTATCGCTTTAATCGCTGGCAGCGCTGGACGAAACTTATTCTGCCCGGAATTTTCCCCTACCTCATCACCGGCATGGTGACCGCCTCCGGCGGCGCGTGGAACGCTTCGGTGATGGCCGAGTACTCCCAGGTGAAGGGTCAGACGCTGCAGACCATCGGCCTAGGCGCGGAGATCAGCTCCGCCACCAACGCCGGCCGCTTTCCGATCATTCTTCTCGCCACCATCCTCATTTCACTTATGGTGGTGACGATGAATCGCCTGGTCTGGCGCCGGCTCTACCGCCTGGCGGAGACCCGGTATAAACTCGAAGGCTAAATGGTGCCGAAAGTTCGAGGTGACGCATGAGTCGAGCTGCGATTCGAGTCGGTTTGGTTGGTTTTGGCATGGCGGGCCGTGTCTTTCATGGGCCGCTGCTGTCCTCCGTTGCGGGTCTGGAACTGGCCGCTGTCCTCGAACGCCACTCGGACAACGCCGCGCAACGCTATCCCGGTATCACCACCTATCGCTCGTTGGAAGAGATGCTCGCCGATGAGTCGCTCGGCCTGTTCGTCGTGGCCACACCCAGCGGAACCCACTATCAGGTGGCGCGGCAGATTCTCGACGCCGGCAAAAGCGTGGTCGTGGACAAGCCCACAGCGGTCACTTCCGCGGAAATTGCCGAGCTGATGGAACTGGCTGCCACGCGTGGTACATTTCTAATCCCATTTCATAACAGGCGATGGGACAGCGATTTTCAGACACTTTATAAACTTGTGCGCGAGGATTTTCTGGGCCGAATTGTTTACCTTGAATCGACCTTTGACCGCTGGCGGCCCATTCCCAAACAGGGCGTGTGGAAAGAAGATCCAGCGCAGGGCGGCGGACTGCTGCTGGACATTGGAACTCACCTTGGCGATCAGGCGATGGCGCTGTTCGGCCGTCCGGAAGCAGTCTCCGCCGATGTGACCCGCGAACGTGACGGCGACGGCTCGAACGACTCCTTCACCGTGCGGCTGCACTATGCGGAATTCTCCGTTACCCTTGCGGCCAACGTGCTGTCGGCGCTGGCCCGGCCCCGTTATCACCTGCGTGGCACCAAGGGAAACTACTGGAAATGGGGATTGGACCCGCAGGAGGCTGCGCTCAACAAGATCACCCGTATCGACGACGCCGGGTGGGGGCACGAGTTGCCCCCTGACTGGGGCACACTGAGCATCGACGTGGACGGCGGCATCGTGACACGCCCCGTCACGCCCATCCCCGGCGACTACCGACTCTACTATGCCGGCGTGCGCGATGCCCTGCTGGGCCGGTCTCATGCTCCGGTGCCGGCACTGGCGGCCTGGCGAGTGGCACGGCTGCTGGAGTGGGCGACGGAAAGCTCGGAGAAACGCGCGGAAGTTGCCTGCGATTGGAGCGACGAGCCGGAGTAACGAGCCGCGATGCGCTACACGGGGCGCGGAAAAAGGATTTGATTTGAGCAAACTCCGCAAAGAGCATACCGCAGGGGCTGAAGCCCATATTGATATGCAGCATTTGCGGCGCGGCTGAAGCCGCGCCCTTTCAAAGCGACGCAGCCCTGGCGTGTAACTTTGCCCAATCGCCGGCCGGTTCCTTATCCACCAGCGGTACCCAGAAGCGGAAACTCGCTCCTTTTCCGGACGCGCTTGCTGCTTCGATTCCGCCGCCGTGTGCACGGAGAATGGCGCGGCAAATTGCCAGGCCCATGCCGGAGCCTTTGCTCTTGTGCAGGCCTCGTTTGCCGCGATAGAACTTTTCGAAAATCAGCGGCAAATCCAGAGCGTCGATGCCTGGTCCGTTGTCTTCCACGCAGAATTCCAGCCGCTCGGCGGATCTCCAGCTTTTCAGCGTGATGCGACTGCCGGGCGGCGTGTGGCGCGCGGCGTTCTCCAGCAGGTGGCGCAGCACGCGGCCGAGCAGGCGCGGATCGAACCAGGCCGGATCGTCTGCTCCCTCCACGTCGACGTTGACCCGATGCGCAGACAGAATCTTCCTTGATTCCTCCACCGCATGGTCGAACAAGGCGCGTGTGTGCTGCGGAACCGCATGAACCTGGACCACGTTGGCGTCAATTTCGGCCATCTCCACGGCTTCTCCAATCAGCAGATCGAGCCGCGAGGCCTCTTCATCCACAATGCTGGCCAGATCCAGACGCGCGGCCTCGTCCAGCCCCTGCGTCTCTAAAAGCGTGGTGGCCGCGGCGCGAATCGACGTCAGCGGCGTGCGCAGCTCATGGGTCAGTGAGTCGATGAGCGCGGTGCGCAGCCGTTCGCTTTCGCGGGCGGCTTCAATGCGCGCGGAGGCCTCGATGGCGATGGACCGCGCCAGCACTATGGCCACCTGCGCGCTGACCGCCGCGGCCACTTCGCGCGAAAGCAGGGCCGGACGCCAGGCCAGAGCGCCCACCGGGCGCAAACCCAGCATCAGGGCCATCGTATGAAAGCCGGAGTTCAGGGACACGGTGGGGTTGTGGCTCTGCGTGATGCTTCGCAAGCCGGATTGCACGCTCTCCGGCACCTCGGCGGTTGAGCCGTAAAACCGGTCGTGATCCGACACGTACAGCACCACGCCCTCCAGCGCGAAGATGCGATTGATCAGGCGCGGCAGATCGTGGACCAGGCCCGCCGCGTCTTCGTGCAGCATCATCTCCTGGCTCAGCTCGTAGAGCCGCTCCACGTCTTCGCGGCGCTGCTCGGCGGCCCGCGTCTGGCGGCGCGCCCGCTCCGCAACCCGGTTCACCACCAGGCAACAGGCGAGGAAAGAAAACATGGCCACCCACGACTGCGCTCCGGAGAGCTGCAGCGAACCCACCGGCGGCAGGAAAAAGTAGTCAAACCCGAGCGCGCAGATCACCGCGACATAGAGCGAAAGATAAGGGCCTACCTGGGTTGCGGACCACACCACCAGCACCAGGTACATCATTCCGGCCGCGGTGGGACTGGCCCCCAGCCGCACCAGCACAAACGTGGTTACGGCCGCGATCGCTGTGGCTGCCAGCCAGCGCAGTGCCTTTTCGGAATTGGCGCGCAGGCCCATCTTCATCCTCTGTGGCACCATTCTCAACGGAATCATACCCGGGAAGGGCGATGATGTAATCTTCCCATAAAAGAAGAATTGAAGCAGGTTCAAGAATGCCAGGAAGAATTCTGATCATCGACGATGAACCGCAGATCACGCGCGTGTTGCGCGCCGCTCTTTCCGCGCAGGGCTATGACGTGCGCACGGCGAACGATCCGGAAGAGGGATTGCAAGTCTATCGGGACTGGTCTCCGGACCTGGTGGTGACCGACCTGATGATGGAGGGCATGTCGGGAGTGGAGATCACGCGCGCCATCCGCGTGCGCTCTGCGACGCCCATCCTGGTGCTCTCCGTGCGCGACCACGAGCGGGCCAAGGTGGAGGCGCTCGACGCCGGCGCGGACGACTACGTGACCAAGCCCTTCGGCATTCAGGAACTGCTGGCCCGCGTCCGCGCCCACCTGCGACGCGCCCCGGAACGCACCTCAGCGGCCATTGAAGCGGGCGATTTCGTGCTCGATGAAAGCGCCCATTCGATCACCGTTCTGGGCAAGCCCATTCACCTTACCCCCAAGGAGTTTGACCTGCTCATCCACCTGGCCCGCCATGCCGGGAAAGTCATGACGCATCGCGCCCTGCTCACATCGGTCTGGGGCGCGCAATCGGCTCACCAGCCGGAGTACCTGCGCGTGTTTGTGGGCCAGGTGCGTAAGAAGTTGGAGGCCGAGACCGGGAAGCAGTACATCCAGACCGAACCCTGGGTCGGCTATCGCTTCATCCCCGAAGGCTGGAGCGAAGACCAGGACTGACGGTGCAGCCACTCTACAGCCCGATGTTTACTATCTTGGTTCGCGATTTTGCGGGTTTATCCGTGATTTGTGCCTGTTCTTTTCTTCCCTGCGCTCACCTGGAACCGCCGCCTTTACGTTTTCTTTAGAAATTCCTTTCGCTGCTAAAACCCTTAGCGAGCCAAGATGGTTAAGGTGAAGCACGCCGGGCAGGTCCCCGGAGCGCCGAGCCGTCTGGAGATGGGACACCGCAATGCAAGACTTGGTCATGCTTTTATTCACCGTTATCTTCTTCGCCATGGCGTTTCTTTACGTCAAGGCCTGCCGGAAGTTGAGGTAGCCCCCCATGCACATTGACTTCATCACCGTCGCTGCGTTGATCCTGTCTGTCCTGTTGCTGGGTTACCTGGCTCTCACCCTGCTCTTCCCGGAGAAGTTCTGACATGTCGGTCAATGGCTGGTTGCAGTTTGCTCTCTTCTGCCTCATCCTTCTCGCCAGCGTTCGCCCGGTGGGCACGTACCTGGCTCGTGTCCTTGAAGGCGAGCGCACCTGGCTCGATCGTGTGCTGCGGCCCATCGAGCGACTCATCTACAAGCTTTCTGGCGTGGACTCAGCCCACGAGATGAACTGGCGCGAATACGCCTTTGCCGTCCTCGGCTTCTCGGGCGTGAGCCTGGTGGTCACCTACCTGATCGAACGCCTCCAGGCGCATCTGCCCTTGAATCCGCAGGCTCTTGCAGCCGTCGGGCCCGATCTGGCCTGGAGCACCGCGGCCAGCTTCACCACCAACACCAATTGGCAGTCCTACACGCCTGAAACGACCATGAGCTACCTCACGCAGATGGCCGGTCTGGCGACGCACAACTTCTTCTCTGCCGCGGTCGGCATCTCGGTGGCTATCGCGCTGATTCGCGGCATCAAACGCACCAGCGCGTCAACTCTCGGGAACTTCTGGGTGGACATGACGCGGACCTTGTTCTACGTGCTCGTTCCGGCATCCATCGTCTATGCGCTGCTGCTTGTGGGCCAGGGCGTGCCGCAGAACCTGCACGCCTACACCGTCGCGCATCCACTGGAAAATCCGTCGCAGGTTCAGACCATTGCGCAAGGACCGGTCGCCTCGCAGGAAGCCATCAAGATGCTTGGCACCAACGGCGGCGGATTCTTCAACGCCAACAGCGCTCATCCCTTCGAGAATCCCACGCCCTTCTCGAATCTGCTGCAGATGCTGTCGATCTTCATTATCCCCGCCGGACTTACCTTCACGCTGGGCCGCATGACCGGCTCGCCAGGCCACGGATGGGCCGTGCTGGCGGCCATGTTTGTTCTTTTCGCGGCGGGGTTTACCACCGTCTACTGGGCTGAGTCGCAACCTCATCCGATGATCCACGGCGCAGCACAGATGACGACGGCCACTGCTCCCGGCGGCAACATGGAGGGTAAAGAGGTGCGTAACGGCATCTCACAATCGGCGCTCTTCGCCACCGTGACCACCGACGCAAGTTGCGGCGCAGTCAATTCCATGCACGACTCGTTCACTCCTCTCGGCGGCATGGTGGTGCTCACCAACATCATGCTCGGAGAAGTCGTCTTCGGCGGGGTGGGCGCGGGCATGTACGGCATTCTCATCTTCGTGGTTCTCTCCGTCTTCATCGCCGGCCTCATGGTCGGCCGCACGCCGGAGTACCTGGGCAAAAAGATCGAAGGCTACGACGTGAAGATGTCCATGCTCTATGTGCTCATTTTCCCGCTCATCATTCTCACGCTCACGGCTGTCTTTGTGCTCTCGCCGAACATCGGCCTATCGGCGCTCACCAACCAGGGCCCGCACGGATTGACGGAGATTCTCTACGCCTTTACTTCGGCTGTCGGCAATAACGGCTCAGCCTTTGCCGGCCTCAGCGCCAACACCTGGTGGTACAACGTGGTGCTGGGCTGGGCCATGCTCGGCGGGCGCTTCCTGATGCTCATTCCAGTGCTGGCGCTGGCTGGAAACCTGGCGCAGAAGAAAAGCATTCCGCCCTCGCCCGGAACATTTCCAGTGAATGGCTCGCTGTTCACGGTGCTGCTTACCGGCGTGATTTTGATTCTGGGCGCGCTCACGTTCTTTCCGGCGCTGAGCCTGGGTCCCATTCTTGAACACCTGCTGCTCAAGGCAGGTCACCTTTTCTAACTCGCATCAGGACTCGACGGAACGGACTGTCATGGCTGAGAAAAAGTCTCTTTGGAATACGGAAATCCTGGGCCAGGCGCTGCTCGACTCAGTGCGCAAGCTCGACCCGCGCGGCATGGTCAAGAACCCGGTGATGTTTGTCGTCGAAGTGGGCTCTGTGCTCACCACGGCGCTGCTTATCGACAACATCGTCCACCACCGCCCCGGCTTCGCCTTCAACCTTCAGATCACGCTCTGGCTGTGGTTCACGGTGCTGTTCGCCAACTTTGCCGAAGCCATGGCCGAGGGGCGCGGCAAGGCCCAGGCCGATACGCTGCGCAAAGCCAAGGGCGAGACGATTGCAAAAAGATACACCGCAGACGGCGGCTTTGAAGACGTGGCCAGCGGACTGCTCCGCGCCGGCGATGTGATTTACATCGCCGCCAACCATTACATCGCAGGCGATGGCGAAGTCATCGAAGGCGTCGCCTCAGTTGACGAGTCGGCAATCACCGGCGAGTCGGCTCCTGTGATCCGCGAAGCCGGCGGCGACCGCTCCGCTGTCACCGGCGGGACTAAGGTTCTGTCCGACTGGATCAAGGTTCGCATCACTTCCAACCCCGGCGAAACGTTTCTCGACCGCATGATCGCGCTGGTCGAAGGCGCGACGCGGCAGAAGACGCCCAACGAGATCGCGCTCAGCATTCTGCTCTCCGGCCTGACCATCGTCTTTCTGCTGGCCGTGGTTACTCTGCAGCCGTTCGCCATCTACTCAAAAGCGCCGCAAACCATCTTCGTGCTGGTGTCGCTGCTGGTCTGCCTCATTCCCACCACTATCGGCGGCTTGCTTTCGGCCATCGGCATTGCGGGCATGGATCGCCTCGTCCAATACAACGTGCTGGCCATGAGCGGACGTGCCGTAGAAGCCGCCGGAGACGTGAATACGCTGCTGCTCGATAAGACAGGCACCATCACGCTGGGCAATCGCCAGGCGACAGAGTTTCTGGCCGCGCCTGACGTGAGCCCGGAGCGGTTGGCGAATGCGGCGCAGTTGTCTTCGCTCTCAGACGAGACGCCCGAGGGCCGGTCGATCGTGGTGCTGGCGAAAGAAAAGTACGGCCTGCGCGGGCGCGACCTGGCCGGCATCCACGCCGAGTTCGTGCCCTTCACCGCGCAGACCCGCATGAGCGGCGTCAACCTTCCTGGAAGCATCATCCGCAAGGGTTCGGTGGACGCCATCTCCCGCTTTCTCGAAGAGCAAGGCACGCAGCTTCCGCAAAAGGTGCGCGACCACGTTGAAGAGGTTGCGCGCATGGGCGGCACGCCGCTGGTGGTTGCGGAAAATGCGACGGCTCTAGGCGTCATTCACCTCAAGGACATCGTCAAGGGCGGACTCAAGGAGCGGCTCGCGCGGCTGCGCGCCATGGGCATTCGCACCATTATGATTACCGGCGACAATCCGCTCACCGCAGCCGTGATTGCGCGCGAGGCCGGCGTCGATGACTTCCTGGCCGAAGCCAAGCCTAAAGAGAAGATGGACCTTATCAAGCGCGAGCAGGCCAAGGGCAAGCTTGTCGCCATGACCGGCGACGGCACCAACGACGCGCCCGCGCTGGCGCAGGCCGATGTAGGCGTGGCCATGAACTCCGGTACGCAAGCGGCGAAAGAAGCCGGCAACATGGTCGATCTCGACTCGAACCCCACCAAGCTGATCGAGATTGTGGAGATTGGCAAACAACTGCTGATGACACGCGGCGCGCTGACCACGTTCTCGATTTCCAACGATGTGGCCAAATACTTCGCCATCATTCCCGCCATGTTCGCCGGCGTCTTCCCGGTCTTGAACGCGCTCAACATCATGCACCTGGCTACGCCGCAATCGGCCATTCTTTCCGCCGTTATTTTCAACGCACTCATTATTGTGGCGCTTATCCCGCTGGCTCTCAAGGGCGTCAAGTACGAGCCTAAGGCCGCGGATATTCTGCTGCGCAACAATCTGCTGATCTACGGACTGGGCGGCATCGTTGTGCCCTTCCTCGGCATCAAGGCCATCGACCTGTTTCTGGTGGCGCTACATTTGACATAAGGCGAAGCCCGGAAGAGAAGGCCAAGCTCGCAAGGAGATTTACCGTGCATTCGACATCCACTCTGGCTCCCGTTGCTGCTCCCCAGACCGTATCTTCCACCCATTCGGTCTGGAGAACCGCGGTCCGCTTCACCATCGTAACCACCGTTCTACTCGGCCTCGGCTACCCGCTGCTGGTCACCGGAATCGCCGGGACCATTTTCCCGCGCAAGGCTGCCGGAAGCCTGATCCTCAAGGACGGCCAGGTGATCGGCTCGGAGCTGTTGGCGCAGAGCTTCACCTCCGATCGATATTTCCATCCCCGCCCCTCGGCAGCCGGCAACGGCTACGACGCCACGTCCTCGGGCGGCTCCAACCTAGCCCAGTCGAACAAAACCCTCGTTGACCGCATTCAAGGCTCCATCGACAAGCTGGAGAAAGAGAATCCCGGCAAGCCCGTGCCGATTGATTTGGTCACCACTTCCGGATCGGGACTCGACCCCGACATCACGCCGGACGCAGCCTTCTTTGAGGCGCCGCGCGTGGCCAAAGCGCGCGGCATTGCCGAAGACCGTATTCACCAGCTTATTAAGGATCACATCACCAAGCGCCAGCTCGGCATCCTCGGCGAACCCCGCGTCAACGTGCTGGATCTCAACCTCGACCTTGATAAGATCGCAAAATAATTTCCGTGCTCCGGTTCTTATGCAAAGCAAAAGCGGTAAAGGGCGAATCCCTTTACCGCTTTTCGCTGCGCCTCAAGAAACAAGTTGTCCCTCCCCGAAAGGAGGGCCAAGCTGCGTGTGGATACAACAGACTAATTCACGGTAACCGTAAAGGTGGTTTGCACTGCCGGCGTGACCGAGGGGTTTCCGGTAGCTACCACCGTAAAGGTGTATGTGCCGGCGGCCGTGCCTGGGTCGGCAGTCGGAGGGGGTGTCGTGGTGCCACCTCCGCCGCCACCTCCGCCACAGGCAGCCATGCTGCCCAGCGCCATCATCAGGACAAGCACGCCGAGCATGGATTGCCATTTGCGACGGCGGGATGGAATGCCGAAGAAGAACAGAAGAGCCAGAACCGCGCCACCACCCGCACCTTCCCAGCCGCGGCCGTTACCACGAATTTTCGGATAAGCCAACGCTGCAGCGACCGGAGCGGTTGTAGTCACCGTGGCGGTCGCCGTTCCGCCCATGGCCACCGCAGTCGTGGGAATGGTGCAGGTGGCTCCATCCCCGGTGGTGGGCGAATTGTCGGTCTCTTCCTGACAGGTGAGGGTCACGGTGCCCGTATAGCCCGCCACCGCAGTTACCGTTATGGTTGATGTGGCGCTTGCTCCTGGGGCGATGGCGGAGGGTGTGGTGACTTTCAAGGAAAATGTGGATTCTCCCACCGTTACCGTCGTTGTGCTGCTCGCCGAAATGTAGTTCGCATCCCCGAAATACGTCAATGTGAGTGTGTCAGTCCCGTTGTTCAGGCTGTTTGCGGGGATTGTAAACGTGGAGCCGCCGCTGCCGCTCAGCGTTTGCAAACCTGAGGTGTAACCGCCGCCGGTGAGCGTCACCGTCCCGCTCGGCGTAGCGCCGGAGCCGGTGACCGCTGCTGTTACGCTGAGGCTCGCTCCGGAATTCACGCCAGTCGTCGCGGGGGTCACCGTTACGGTGGGTGTCAATGGCGCTGCTACTGTTGCCGTCACGCTAGCCGTGCCGCTGCTCGCGGCATAAAGCACATCTCCGCTGTAGTTCACCTTGAGCGAATTGCTTCCAACGCTCAGGCTGTCGGCCGGGATGGTGAAAGTGTATGCTCCAGCGCTCGAAAGCGCCGCCGCCGTCGATGTGTAGGTCCCGGCCGTCAGGGTAACTGTTCCGGTAGGCGCCACAGCGACCCCAGTTGGAGAAGTTTTTGTGCTCGGCCCAGCCACCTTAACCGCGACTACGAGTATTTCGCTTGCGGGCAAACTCGCTGGCGTTGGCGTTACTGTTACTGTCGCCACGCCGGACCCCGGCGTTACCGCCGGCCACGCATTCACCACGTTCGCCACATTCAGCGATCCCAATCCGGTGGCCTGATCGTATCCGGCTGCGGCGCTGTAGCCGGGAAGAATGCCAACGTCATCTCCTGAATGCAGCCGGGTGCAGTTCGGGGATGGGGTGTTCACGAATGCATCGTAATCGCAGGCCATGGCATTGGTGCCAGTGTCGATGTCGTTGAAGATGCAGGAGCCGCTCGTGACCGGGGCCCCGTTTCCACGCTCCGCGCTGCAATTCGAGTAGGTCTGCTTGGCTGCCAGGGCGTACAACTCGCTATTCGGACTGCCCTGCGCCGCACCGGCCTTTTCATTGATGAGGCCCATCACACCAGCCATCGTTGGCGTCGCAACGGAGGTTCCGCCAACTTCAAGGAATGTAGGCGAGCCTTTGGACGAGAAACTGCATGGAGAAATATCGGAAGCGCAGACGAGATAAGCGCTGCTGGACAGGAAACCGTCGGAGGCGAAGAAGCTGACATCGGGAAGATCGCGGAAGACGTCGGTGGGAATTCCGGGAACTCCGGCTTGCCAACTGGGTTTGGCCCATCCGTTATTCGTTCCGTTGTTGACCACGGGGAGTGAGCCCTGCGCTTTGCCGGTATCGGGGTTGGTGGTTGTGCCGGTGCTGGTGGCGCTGGTGCTGCATGTGCCGATGACCGTGCTCGTGGTGCTGTTGACGACGCAACCGCTGGCGCCGCCGCCGCCGCCTACGGTGTCTACCAGGTACAGGAGCGAACCGTCACCGCTGTTTTCAAGTAGCTGTGCGTTGATGACGAAGGCATTGCAGCCCGTTTCGGCGTCTGTAACGGTGGCTGTCCCGCTCCAAAAATTCTCCATCCATGCCAACGCCAGGGGGTTGGTGCATGTGTCATTCCATGGAACCTCAGGCATGTAACCCAGTGCGCTGCTTTGGCCTGCATTGGCGTTGTTGGACGAGCTCCAGTAGGGTGCGGCTGTGCATTCTGTGGCCGTTAGGGAACACCAGTTGAAATCGGTTCCGCCGACAGCGGTGTTGTAGGGCGTGGACGCAAGGCCACTTACTGTGAGCCCATTTTCTGCCGGATACGGCAGGTTGTCTCCCCCTTCATCTCCGCCTTCATCGCAGCTTGCCGCACCGGAGTCGCCGGACGCCACAAATACGGAAATGCCTTCTGCCGCGGCGGTCTGCCAAAGGTCGTAGTATTCCACATTACCGGCCGTGCCGTTGTACAGTTCACACTCGCCATAACTCACGTTCATAATGCGAGCGGTGAGATTGTTGACGATATAACTCTCCGAGTCGTAGAGACCGTCGTCCGTGGCAGACGCAGGATAGGAAGCGACGAGAACGATCTGGGCGTTCCTGGCCACCGATCCGGACCACTCAACATCCAGCGTGTTTTCAAGCAGGTCATCTGTGGTGCAAAGCGTCGCGACTCCTGAGCAAACTGTGAGCGGCTGGCTGTTACCGGAGATGCGCTTAGGGGTATTGACGGCCTTCGTCGTCGGCAAGCCGAAGAAGGTGCGGAAAGTAGCTATATCATTGCTGCCGCTTGCTCCGGTCTCGGTGGCTGCCTGTCCGACCTCAATGTCGCTGGTTCCGGCAATGGCGATCGTTTGCCCCGCTCCGTCGATGGGCGCGGTTGCATTCCATAAGGGAAGAATGTTGTAGATGGTGGCAAAGTCGTAGGGTCCCACGTCTTCAACCAGGTACGGATCGGCACCGCCAACGCTGATGCCGAACTGCGGGTGAGCGCCCAATGCCTTGACCCCGGCACCAGACGGAGAGGCGGCTACAGACCTGCCGCTCAATGAGGAACTGGCGGTCGCCGGCTTTGCCGCTCGCAGCCATTTCCCTGTTGACGAATCGCGCGTAACCTGGCTGCCTACGCGATGAAGAGGCCGGGGGAAGAAGTTATGCAGGGCCTTTACGCCGACCACGACCGGCGCCAGCGCGGCCGGAATCTGTGGATCGCTCATGTTGGCGATGTGCGCCACGCCCTTCACGCTCAGGTTATGGATTTCAGTGTGAAAGGCGCTCTCGACCTGGGCCGCTGTGCCGCTGAAGCGGATCGAGAGGCGGTCTTTGGTGATTTCGCCGACGGTAAAACCGTGGCCGGTCAGCCAGTTTGAGACGGTGGTGATGTCGGTCTCAGAAGGGCCGAAATTCGAGCCGACTTGCTCCGGGGTGAGCCACTGGTGAAAGTCCGGCGAGGCTGGGTCATACTGATTGGCCACAAACCTGTCGAAAGCCGCCTGCTGCGCCGGGTCGCGGCTCAGCACCAGGATCAGGTCGGTCATGGGAAGGCTGGGACTGACCCGGCCGCGATCGTTCCTGGCGTTCGCCGCGGGATGCGTGTTGCCCTTGAGCGCCACCAGATTACGTTCATCAATATGGTCGACGATTCGTACCGTGGGGGCGGCGAATTGTTGGGCCATCGCCGCTGTTCCACAAAGCAATGCACTGGCCAAGGCACAGAATGTGAGGGAACGCGCCACGCGGGTCAAACTGATCGGACTGGTCGAGCGGACTAAGCGGATCGGGCGGATCAAGCGCATAAAACAGATGGGGCGCATACGATTTTTCCTGGACTTTCCCGGGCGTTCTGGTGCCCGAAAACACACGAACTGCCATTTTACGTAACCATGGCGTGAACAACTCGCGACCGGCGGGCTATCGAAATCCGCAGTTTCGCTTCATGGTGAAGCGGCAAGCATTTCAGATTAAGCAGCAAAAGAAAAATGAGGCAGGAAAAAAGGTGAAGCCGGATAGAAGACGACTAAGGCGAACAATCCCCGTTGGATTAGACGGCGCCATTCCGGCAAAGTTGACTCTTTATTGAGACAAAGAAATTTGGCCCCGCGCCGGCCTGTCATCCCAGAAAACCGGGCCGGTTGTTGGCCACGGTTAGCCTGAACTACTCGACCGGCGGTTGGCAACTGTCTTTCGCGGGCTGACCTATTCCGTTGCAGCCGCGGTACGATAGTCGCCAGACTGGCTCCGCCATGGTTGGGCGGGAGGTCCCGAAGGTTTGGACGAGTGGGGTGCGGCAAAACGACTGAAGCTCGCATGAAGTAATTGCCCGCAAGCTCTGGGCTATTCTCGCTCGCGCCCTACGGGAGCGACGGATAGCAAAAAGGGATGAGCCTCGGCCCATCCCTTTTGCTGATTGCTGCCCAGCGTTTAAGTGCTGCTTTAGAAATGATACGCCACGCCAATGGTGGGGTTGAAGATGTTGTACCACTTGTTGGTGGCAAACGTGGTGTCACCGAAGGTGGGCACCTTGGTCACCAGGCCGCGGTACTCCGCCCTGATATCGAAGCTGGGACTGATCTCATAGGCAACGCCAGCTCCGTAAATGGCGCCGATCTCCGAAGACTGTTTCACATCCAGGGACTGCGTCCCGGTATTGCGAACAGGCAGGAAAATGAATACCGCCGGCCCTGCTTCGACAAACGGGTTGAATTTCCTGTAGTTGAAGGAGCGTACATAAGCGGCCGAACCCTCCTGGGTACGGGTCGACACCTTCACTCCGTTGGGAAACTGGGGCAGAACATACTTGATGGTGTTCTGGTAGGTGATTCCGTAGTTGGCTTCGAGCGCGCTGGAAGGCGTGAGCATGAAGCGGTAGCTGGCCATGGCGCCCAGCGCATAGTTGGAATGGACTTGTACGTCTGTTTGTGAGGAAATGAACGGCGCAATCAAAGCCGTTCCGCTGATGCTGACATCCTGTCGACTTTCCTGGGCACGACCTGCAGCCACGCTTACGGCCAACAGGAATACAACGATGGCGATCTTCTTCATTCGGTCCTGAACCTCACGACTGCGCAACCGTCCGGCTGGCAACGAGCTTGTCGAATCCGGCGCGCCGGTTGGATCCGGGCCCCGCTCTTTGCATTGTAACTGGCCGGAACGGGTCCGCAACAGCAACCCGGCCCAACCCTCATTTCCATGCCGCGATCTTTGCCTTTAGACGCGCCAGATTTGATTCCGGTATGCGCGATGCAGGCGGTCGATTTTTAATCCATAATTCCGAGTCCCTGATTTTCATCCGGTCCGCTCCACATGGTAGTAAAACGGCGCGCCGTGCTCCTGGGCCAGCACCCGCACCGTGCGCAGAAAAGCCCTGGCGGCGTAGGAGAGCGTGGCCTGGCGGCGATGAACCATCCTCAACACACGGCGCATTTCCAACTCATCCACGGGAACGCGCACCAAGTCGCCATTTTCGAGTTCCCGCGCCACCGTGAGGTGCGGCACCAGCGCCACACCGTTGCCCATGGCCACAAACCGCTTGATCGCCTCGATCGTCGGCAGCTCAATGCCCATATTTAGCGGCGTCCGGTAGCGCTGGAAGGTCTCAATTACCTTCTGCCGGAGCGGCGAGGCCACATTGTGAGCCACAAAAAGCTCCGTTCCCAGGTCGGCAATCGAAACGCGCGCCGAGCCGGCCAACGGATGGCGCGGACTGACAATGAACGCCAGGCTGTCGGCATAGACCGCAATGGAACGGAACTGCCCCGGGTCAGGCCGGAACGAGATCATGCCCAGCTCAAAGGTGCGCAGGTTCAGTTCCTCCGGGATGCGCGAGGCGAGCATACGGTGTACGGTCACGCTGACGTGCGGAAATTCCCGCCGAAAACGGTCGATGGCCGGAAGCAGGTACATGCATGTGTATTCGTTGGCCGCCAGTTGCAGCCGGCCGCGCTCCAGGCTTTTCAACTCGCCGAGAGCGCTCGTGGCCTCACGACGCAATGCCATTAACCGCAGCGCATAGTCGCGCAGCAAGACGCCGGATGCAGTCAACGATCCATCCCGAGCTGCGCGGTCAAACAGCGTTTCGCCGACATCGGCTTCCAGCTTGCGGATCACCTGGCTCACCGCCGGCTGCGTCCTGTGCAACCGCAGTGCCGCCCGCGAGAAGCTGCGCTCCTCTGCCACAGCCAGAAAGGTTTCGAGTTGGTTCAGTTCCATGAGGGTCTCCTACAGGCAGCTTCTCGCCTCTAGCTCCTGGCCGTTCACCCTCGAACACCCATTTTGTTGAAGCTTTTGAAAAGGGGGTTGGGCAGGTCTCAGCCCCGGACCTAAAAATTCACCAAAGGCAAGCCAGAGGCTGAAAGCTAGCAGCTAGAGCTGCTTCTTATCATAAGCAATTCTAATCGTTAACCCAAAAAGAATAACTTTGCGTTATATCGCCCCCATGCGAGACACTACCTGTGTTGACAAGCAAAGGCTTCCTCCGGCAGGTACGCATGACAGGTAAACCCGTGGCCCCAAATCACCTGTACTTTTTCGATACCACGTTGCGCGACGGCGAGCAGTCGCCCGGTTGCTCGATGACGACGCAAGAGAAGCTCACCATGGCCCATGCCCTTGAGGATCTGGGCGTGGACATCATCGAGGCCGGCTTCGCCATGGCTTCCGAAGGCGACTTCGCGGCCATCGCCACCATCACCCAGGCCATCCGCAAGCCGCGCATCGCGTCTCTGGCTCGCGCAAAAAAAGAAGACATCGAAATGGCTGCGCGCTCCGTACAGTTTGCTGACCGCGCCCGCATCCATGTGTTCCTGGCATCGAGCGATCTGCATCTTGAATACAAGCTGAAAATCAGCCGACAGGAAGCGCTGGACCTGACAGCGGAGTCCGTCCGGTTGGCGCGTTCGCTGGTCGATGACGTGGAGTTTTCGCCGGAAGATGCGACGCGCTCTGACCGTGACTTTCTCGTCGAAATGGTGCGGATAGCCGTCGAGGCCGGCGCTACGACGATCAATATGCCTGATACCGTCGGCTATTCCACCCCTGAGGAATATGGCCGCATGTTCGCCGAAGTCCGCGAACGCATTCCTGCCATCGATGCCCAGGGCATTATTCTCTCCTCGCACTGCCATGACGATTTGGGATTGGCCGTGGCCAACTCGCTGGCCGCTGTGCAAAACGGAGCCCGCCAGGTCGAATGCGCTATCAACGGCATCGGCGAGCGCGCGGGGAACGCGGCCCTGGAGGAGATTGCCGCCGCTCTTTATGTGCGCGGCGACCGTTACGGCGTCTCCACCAACATCAAGCTTGAGAACCTCTACCCGACCAGCCAGGTCCTGGGCCAGATCATCACTTTCAAACCCACGCCCAACAAGGCCATCGTCGGCGACAATGCGTTTGCTCACGAGAGCGGCATTCACCAGCACGGCATGTTGGCCAACCCGCTTTGCTACGAGATTATGACGCCCGGCCTGGTGGGCGTGGCCAAAACCAATCTGGTCCTCGGCAAGCACTCCGGCCGCGCCGCTTTGCGTCATCGTCTGGAGCAACTCGGCTTTGCCCTTACCCGCGAAGAGTTGCAGCACATTTACTACGGCTTTGTGGCGCTGGCCGACCGCAAGAAGAACATCTATGACCAGGATCTGATTGGCTTGTTGCCGGATCAGATTCGCGTACGGCGGCATGAACCTGTGGCTGAACTGGATTAATCAACCTGCTAACGCTGTCATCCTGAGCGGAGCACAACGAAGAAGAATCTGCGGTTGCTTTTACAGAACAGCCGTTGCGGGAGCGACGCTAAAAAAACTGATATCTGATCTCTGAAACCTGATCTCTGGAGAACTATGAAACTTAAGATTCTAGTCACTGCCGGCGACGGCATCGGCCCCGAAGTTACGAACGAAGCTGTCTCTGTGCTCAAGGAAGTCGCGCAGATCGGCGGCCACACGCTTGAACTCGATGCGAAGCGCATTGGTGGCGTCGCCATCGTCAACGACGGCAGACCGCTGCCTGCCGACACGCTGGCCGCGGCCCTTAATTCCGACGCGGTTCTCCTCGGCGCCGTCGGCGGCAATGAGTTCAATGCGCTCGCCCCTGACAAACGTCCTGAAGCTGGTCTCCTGCAATTGCGCGCAGCGCTCGGCGGCTTCGCCAATCTGCGTCCCGCCTTTGCCTTCAAGGAACTCGCCGTCAACTCGCCGCTGCGCCCGGAGATCATCGACGGCGCGGACATTCTTTTCGTCCGCGAGCTGCTGGGCGGCCTCTATTTCGGCCAGCCCCGTGAGTGGAACAAGACCACAAACGAAGCCTGGAACACTATGCGTTACACGCGCGACGAAGTGGCCCGCGTAGCTCGCATCGCATTTCAACTCGCCGGCAAGCGCCGCAACAAGCTGACCAGCGTGGACAAGGCCAACGTGCTTGAGGTCTCGCAACTTTGGCGCGCTACCGTGACTGAAGTTGCTAAGGAATTTCCCGGCGTCACGCTCGAGCATCAATATGTGGATGCCATGGCGATGCACCTGATGAACCAGCCGAAGAATTACGACGTGGTGCTGACGGAGAATCTCTTTGGCGACATTCTCTCCGATGAGTCTGCGGTGATTACTGGGTCGCTGGGCATGCTGCCTTCGGCCACCATTGGCGGCAAGGTCAATTTGTATGAACCAGTCCACGGCTCCGCGCCGGACATTGCCGGCAAGGGCTTGGCCAACCCACTGGGCGCAATCCTCACCGGCGCGCTGATTCTACGCCATTCTGGTGGCCTCGAAGCCGAAGCCGCGGCCATTGAAGCGAGTGTCCGCAAAGTTCTCGAGCAAGGCTTCCGCACGCCGGATCTGGCGCGCACCAACCCTGACGGCTTTGCTGTTCTATCGACAACCGCGATGGGCGCAAAAGTGCGCGAAACCGTAAAGACCATGCTTGTGAATGCATGAAATTGATTTCTGACAACTAACCGCTGAACTGGGAGCCCCATGAGTACCGCGCCAAAAACGTTATTCGAAAAAGTCTGGCAGCAGCATGTAGTCGTCGAGCCCGAAGGCGAGCCCACTATTCTCTACATCGACCTGCAACTGCTGCACGAGGTCACTTCGCCGCAGGCTTTCGAAGGCCTGCGCCTGGCGGGCCGAAAAGTCCGCCGACCGGACCGCTCGATCGCCACGGTTGACCACAATGTGCCGACAACCATTGAAGGCCGCTTGAAGATCGTCGACCAGATCGCTGCGACGCAGATTGCCACACTGCGCAAGAACTGCGCCGACTTTGGCGTTGAGCTTTACGACGTGGACTCGCGTGACCAGGGCATTGTTCACGTGATCGGTCCGGAGCTCGGCATCACCAAGCCGGGCATGACCATTGTTTGCGGTGACTCGCACACGTCTACACACGGGGCGTTTGGAGCACTGGCGTTCGGCATTGGCACCAGCGAAGTGGAGCACGTGCTGGCGACGCAGACTCTGCCGCAATCGAAGCCTAAAACCTTCCGCATTGCCGTCGAAGGCGAACTGCCGACCGGCGTTACGGCCAAGGACATCATCCTGGCTATCATCGGACAGATTGGCACCGACGGCGCAACCGGCTGCGTGATCGAATATGCCGGCTCGGCTATTCGCGCGCTTTCAATGGAAGGCCGCATGACGGTCTGCAACATGAGCATTGAGGCCGGCGCCCGCGCCGGCATGATCGCTCCAGATGAAAAGACGTTCGCGTATCTTCAGGGGCGGAGATTCAGTCCAAAGGGAGACGCATGGAAACGCGCCGTAGCCGAGTGGAGCAAGCTGCCCACGGATGAAGGCGCAACCTTCGACCGCGAACTGGTGATCGACGCTGCTGCGCTTGTGCCGTATGTAAGCTGGGGCACCAGCCCGGGCATGGTCGCGCCCATCACGGCCAATGTACCAAACCCCGCGACCACTGCCAATGAGCAGGACCGCAAGGGGTTGGAGCGAGCCCTTGAATACATGGGCCTGAAGGCAGGCACGCCGCTGGAAGAGGTATCCATCGACCGCGTCTTCATTGGCTCCTGCACCAACTCGCGCATTGAGGACCTGCGCGCCGCCGCTCGTATCGCGGCCGGCTACAAGGTCTCTACGCACGTGAGCGCCATGGTGGTTCCCGGCTCGCAAGCCGTGAAGACACAGGCGGAAAAGGAAGGCCTGGACAAGGTTTTCATCGAGGCTGGATTCGACTGGCGCGAGCCGGGCTGCTCGATGTGCCTGGGCATGAATCCGGATATTCTCGAGCCTGGCGAGCGTTGCGCCTCCACCAGCAACCGCAACTTTGAAGGCCGCCAGGGACGTGGAGGACGCACGCACCTGGTTTCACCGGAGATGGCCGCAGCAGCAGCCATTGCCGGCCACTTTGTCGACATCCGCAACTGGCACGTTCATGAAGAGGTGAAAGCGTAATGGAACCCTTCCGCACACTCACATCCATCGCCGCGCCGCTCGACCGGGCCAATGTCGATACGGACCAGATCATTCCCAAGCAGTTTTTGAAGCGCATTGAGCGCACGGGCTACGGCGAGTTTCTTTTCTTCGATTGGCGGCGCACTGCGTCCGGCGATCCCAACCCGGAGTTCGAGTTGAACGACCCGCGCTACAAGGGCGCGCAGATTCTCATCGCCGGCAAGAACTTTGCCTGCGGCTCCAGCCGCGAGCATGCGGCCTGGGCGCTGAGCGATTACGGCTTCCGCGCTGTCATCGCACCCACCTTTGCCGACATCTTTTTCTCGAACGCCGGCAAGAATGGGATCGTCCTCGTTCGCCTGAGTGAAGAGCAGGTCGCTCAGCTACTCTCAAACGCGAAGACTATTCCCAACTATCAACTTACCGTCTCGCTTGAAGCGCAGACGGTCACCGATGCGCATGGTTTTCATGCCACCTTTGAAGTTGATCCCTTCCGCAAGTTTTGTTTGCTTGAGGGTCTCGACGACATTGGACTCACCCTGCGTCACGAAAAGGCGCTCGACAGCTACGAAGCAAAGCACGATGAAGAAAACTGGCTGAAGGCCAAGTAACACGACTCAAAGGACAGAATGACCATCGAAGGCAAGCGTCAGAGCATCCCGTTAACTGAAGGCCCCAGTCGCGCCGCGGCGCGCTCCTATCTGCGCGGCGCAGGATTCAGCAAAGAAGACCTGCACAAACCCATCATCGGCATCGCCAACACATGGACCGAGATCGGCACCTGCAATGTTCATTTGCGCGACATCGCCGAAGCGCTGAAGCAGGGCATTCGCGAGGCCGGCGGAACACCGATGGAATTCAACACCATCACTATCCACGACGGCATCACCATGGGCACGCAGGGCATGAAGGCCTCGCTGGTGAGCCGCGAAGTGATCGCCGACTCAATTGAGCTAGTCGCGCGTGGCAACCTCTTCGACGGCCTGGTCGGCATCGGCGGGTGCGACAAAAATATGCCCGGCATCATCATGGCTCTCTGCCGGCTCGACATTCCAGGGCTTATGCTCTACGGCGGGTCGATCGCGCCCGGTAAACTCAATGGCATCGACATCACCATTCAGAATGTTTTTGAAGGCATCGGCTCGCACGCGGCGGGGCGCATTGATGATGCAGGGCTGGAAGCGCTTGAAGCCAACGCCTGCCCTGGAGCTGGCGCGTGCGGCGGCCAGTTTACTGCCAACACCATGGCCATGAGCGGCGAAATTCTCGGCATCTCGCCCATCTATCTTTCCGGCGTTCCCGCCACATCGAAAGAGAAGCACGCCGCCACGCGCGAAGCCGGCCACATTTTGATGGACGCCGTCCGCGCCAATCGCCGCCCCTCGCAGATCATCACTCGCAAGTCGATCGAAAACGCTATTGCCAGCGTTGCTGCCAGCGGCGGTTCCACCAATGCTGTGCTTCACCTCATCGCCATCGCCCGCGAGATGAACATTCCACTCACCGTGGACGACTTCGACATCATCAGCAAGAGGACGCCCTTTATCTGCGATCTGACGCCTGCCGGCAAATATGTAGCCTCTGACTATCAGGCCGCCGGAGGATCGCGCCTGTTGGCCAAGCGCCTAATCGAAGCCGGCCACGCGGACGGATCGACGCTTACCATCAGCGGCAAAACGCTTGCTGAAGAAGCCGCGCTGGCCAAGGAAACGCCCGGCCAGGTTGTTATTCACACGTTTGAGAATCCCATTAAGCCCACCGGCGGCCTGGTCATTCTCAAAGGTAACCTCGCCCCCGAAGGCTGCGTGATGAAAGTCGCCGCCGCCGATCGCGTCGAGCATCGCGGACCAGCGCGCGTGTTTGAGTGCGAAGACGATTGCTTCGTCGCCGTGCAGACCGGACAGATTAAGCCCGGCGACGTGCTCGTCATCCGTTATGAAGGTCCCAAGGGCGGTCCCGGCATGAGGGAAATGCTGCAAGTCACCGCGGCCATCTCCTCAAACGCAGAACTGAGTGCCCACGTGGCCTTGCTCACCGACGGCCGCTTCTCCGGCGCAACTCGCGGTTTCACTGCCGGTCACGTGGCCCCTGAAGCTTTTGTCGGCGGACCCATCGCCGCCGTGCGCGAAGGCGACATCATTCACTTCGACATTCCCAACCGCAAGCTGACACTTGAAGTCAGTAAAGAAGAAATTGCCGCGCGGCTCAAAGGCTTTACGCCGCCTGCGCTGCGCTGGCCCAAAGGCGTCTTCCGCAAATATATGGATCGAGTTACCTCGGCCTCAGAGGGTGCAACAACTTAAAAACAGTTTTAGCTGCCAGCTACAAGCTAGTAACTAAGAAAGAACAGAAATGAACTTGCCTTAACTGGAACACGGCTGACGGCTAGAAGCTAGTAGCTAACTGCTAACCAAGGAGTCAATCATGGAAACGAATGCCAATGCGAATGCGCATCTGACCACGCCCACCCGTCTTACCGGCGCTGAAATCGTATGGGCCACGCTCGTGGGCGAGGGTGTGACGGACGTCTTCGGTTATCCCGGCGGCGCGATTCTGCCGGTCTATGACGCGCTGCGCAAGTTTCCCATTCATCACGTCCTCGTGCGCCACGAGCAGGGCGCGGCGCACATGGCCGACGGCTACACGCGCGCTTCGGGCAAAGTGGGCGTGGCGCTGGCCACCAGTGGGCCAGGGGCGACGAATCTCGTCACCGGCATTGCCACAGCCATGCTGGATTCGATCCCTATCGTCTGCATTACCGGCAATGTTTCTTCAAAGGTTCTGGGCACGGACGCCTTTCAGGAAGTCGACATTACCGGCATTACGCTGCCGGTCACCAAGCACAACTTCCTCATTAGCCGCACTGAGGATATTGCCGCAGCCATCCGCAGCGCCTTTCAGATCGCGCAGTCCGGCCGTCCCGGTCCGGTACTCGTTGACATCACTAAAGACGCGCAACAAGGCACGGCCATTTTCGACTTTGCCGCCGCCAAGCCGCGAGCCTATCGCCCTCACCCGATGCTGCACGTGGCAGACACAGGCCTCGCGCGTGCCGCCGAACTTATCCGCAACGCCAAGCGTCCGGTGATTTTGGCCGGCCACGGTGTTTCGGAATCCGGCGCTATGGAGCAGGTGCGCACGCTGGCCGAGCGAGCGCAGATTCCTGTCGCTCTCACCCTGCTCGGCCTGGGCGCGTTCCCTGCCTCGCATCCGCTTAACCTGGGCATGATGGGCATGCACGGCGAGGCATGGGTCAACCACGCCATTCAAGAAGCCGACCTGCTCATCGCCTGCGGCATGCGCTTTGACGACCGCGTCACCGGCTCCACGTCTACGTATTCTCTGAAGTCAAAAAAGATTCACATCGATATCGATCCCGCCGAGATCAACAAAAACATCAAGGTGGACGTAGCCCTGGTCGGCGATCTGCGTGAAGTGCTCGAAGAGCTGCTTCCGCGCGTATCGGGGCGCGACGGGTCCACATGGCTGAAGGCCATCGGCTCGAGCAAAGGCGCAGCTGCCGTGCTCGACATTAAGAACCTTCCCGACCTTGGCCATCTCTACGCCGCGCACGTCATTCACGACATTTGGCGCATCACGGGTGGCAATGCCATCGTGGTTACGGACGTTGGCCAACACCAGATGTGGGAGGCGCAGTATTTTCATCATGAGCATCCGCGCTCGCTGGTCACATCAGGTGGATTGGGCACCATGGGCTTTGCATTGCCCGCGGCCATTGGCGCGAAATTCGCGTGTCCTGAGAAGGAGGTCTGGGTCGTGGCCGGCGACGGCGGTTTTCAGATGACGGCGGCCGAGTTGTCCACCATCGTCCAGGAAAAGATCAAGATCAATATCGCCATCATCAACAACGGGTTTCTGGGCATGGTGCGGCAATGGCAGGAGTTTTTCTACGACCGCAACTATGAGTCCACACCGCTGGTCAGCCCCGACTTCGTTAAGCTAGCCGACGCGCACGGTATTGCGGGTCTCGCGGTGCGTAAGCGCGCCGACGTTGCGGGCGCCGTCGAACAGGCCCGCTCCGCATCCGGCGCATTCCTGCTCAACTTCATGGTTGAAAAAGAAGAGTCGGTTTATCCCATGATTCCCGCCGGCTCCGCACTGCATGAGATGATTCGACGGCCGGGCAAGGACCCGCTGCTCGAAACGCCTAACGATGTTTAAGATGACTGCCAGCTATTCGCTTCTAGCTCTTGATCGCGGTCAGCGGACAATTAGTTGGAAGTCAGGAGCTAGGAGCTAGAGGTTAAAAGCTGACTTATGCTGCATACTTTCGTCGCTTACGTTGAAGACCTGCCGGGCGTGTTGACGCGCGTGGCATCGCTGTTCCGCCGCCTCAACATCAACATCCACTCGCTCACCGTGGGCCGCAGCGAGCGGCCCGGCCTGTCGCGCCTGACTCTGGCGTGCGAAGCCTCGGCGGAGGCTAGCAATCGTATCCGCGCCAGTCTGTTTAAACTGGAGAATGTCGTCGATGTGGACGACATTGCCCAGGCTCCGTCAGTGACCCGCGAACTGGCGCTGATCAAGGTGGCCGCCACGCCGCGCAACCGCTCGCAGCTCTTCGATCTGGTCGAGGTGTTTCGTGCCCGCATCGTCGATCTCACTTCAGAGTCGTTGATGATTGAAATGACTGGCGTCGAAAGCAAGATTGAGGGCCTGATCGAAGTGCTGCGCGAAGACGAAGGCCGCATTCTCGAAATCTGCCGTAGCGGCAAAATGACCATGCGCCGCGGCCATCACACCAGCCGCGTTCTGAAGGCCATGGGCGCGGGTCCGGATGAAACGGCGGAGACGGACATTGATCCCGTGGATGCATTGGAAGACAGAGTAAGTGGCGATCCGGACTAGCTTTCTTGGTGACAACGCGGGTAATGAGTTTCAGCGCACACGCTTTGAAACGATAGACTTTTCTTCAGGGGCTAAAGCCCGCGTCAATTCTGCAGATTTTTTGGCACGACTGAAGTCGTGCCCTGACACTTCGAGGCTGGAAACTAATTTCTTCTCGGCTTAAGACGCTCGCATCCCGAGCAGTCGAAGCGCGAGGGTTCCCACAACTGATTTGAAACCCCTAACCGCGTACGCGCATGCAAAGGAAAACGAAAAACAATGGCTAAGACTTACTATGATCACGACGCCGACCTCACACTCATCCAAGCCAAAAAGGTAGCCATCATCGGCTATGGCTCGCAGGGCCATGCCCACGCGCTCAGCCTCAAGGATTCCGGGGTTCACGTTAAGGTCGGCCTCGCAGCCGGCTCCAAATCCATTGCCAAGGCTGAGAAGACCGGCCTTGAGGTAACCACCGTTGCCGAAGCCGCCAAGTGGGCTGACGTCGTGATGATCCTCACGCCGGATCAGTCACAGGCCAAGCTCTACGCCGATGAGATTGCGCCCTACATGACAGCCGGCAAAATGCTGCTGTTCGCGCATGGATTCAATATCCACTTCAAGACAATCGTCCCCGCCGACAACATCGACGTGGGCCTGGCTGCGCCCAAAGCTCCGGGGCATCGCGTGCGCGAAGTGTTCACTGAGGGCGGCGGCGTTCCGGGATTGATCGCCATCCATCAGGACGCAACCGGAAAGGCACACGCGCTCAATCTCAGCTATCTCAAAGGTATTGGCTGCACCCGCGCCGGAGTGCTCGAAACCACCTTCAAGGAAGAAACCGAGACCGACCTTTTCGGCGAGCAGGCCGTGCTTTGCGGCGGCGTGAGCGCGCTGATCAAGTGCGGATTTGAGACCCTGGTCGAGGCCGGCTATCAGCCAGAGAGCGCCTACTTTGAAGTGCTCCACGAACTCAAGCTCATCGTCGATCTCATCTATCGCGGCGGCCTGGCTTACATGCGGTACTCGATTTCCGACACGGCCGAATGGGGTGACTACGTCAGCGGTCCGCGCGTCATCAACGCCGAAAGCCGCAAGGCGATGAAAGCCATCCTCACCGAAATCCAGAACGGCACATTCGCTAAACGCTTCCTAGCCGACCAGAGCTCCGGGCGCAAGGAGTTCCTCGCCTTCCGCGAAGCCGAAGCCAAGCATCCTGTCGAGATTGTCGGCAAACAACTGCGCGCTGCCATGCCGTTTCTTGATCCGGTGACGGTGGAGGAAGTAGCGAAGAACCGGTAGCGAAAACAGCCTCCAGCTATTTTGACTACTAGCTGGAGGCATCATTTCAGAACAGAATAGCCAGTGCAAAAATTCTATGGCGATTACGCACGACACTTCGACCACAACAGGCAAAGAACTCTGCGAGTCTCTCTTCAAACTCCTGGCAGCACAAATTCCGTCCCTCGAATTGAAGACGTTGAAGCGTGGTTGCGCGTTTGTTGAACCCGGACATCCCAAGCTCTGTTACATTTTCCACTTTAAGAAACTGAACAAGATCCAGATCTGGCCCTATTTTGATTATCTGCAGGTAGATCAACTCAAGCAGGTCGTTGGCAATTCGGGCCTGCCGGTAACGCCAAGAAACTCAATCGCGGGCATGGCGCGCTTGTATCCGCTGCCAGTTCAGCTCCAGACACAGGCGGACGTAGACCGTGCAGTGGGAGTCCTGCTCTTTGCAATATCCGCGAAGAATCAAGGCGGTCGCAAGAGCCCGGCTGAGCCAAAAGATGGCACGATTCGCCAGCATGCAAACCACGCCATAACACTCGCCGATGAAATCTTGGAACCTGATGCCTTTCCGGAGGGCGGCCGCAAGACCATAATTGTCAATGCCTATGAGCGTAGCGCCCAAGCTAGGCATTTATGCATAAAGCATTACGGCTTTATATGCTGTGTGTGTGGATTGGACTTTGAACAGAAATATGGGCCACTAGGCAAAGGGTTCATCCACGTACATCATATCTTTAAGATTTCCAAGATCGGAAAGAAATACACAGTCGATCCCAAGAAAGACCTTCGCCTCGTATGCCCGAATTGCCACGCAATGCTGCACAGAAGGGATCCCGCATTTGGTATCGAAGAGCTATCGGCGATGATGCGACCTTCTGAGTCACAGTAATATTGCGGAAACGAGTAAAATCTAGGTAGGAGTCCGAACCGATGCACAACAAATCGAGTGAAGTCCCGGAGGCAAGCCCAGCCGACTCCTCATCACCAGAGAGCCGAAGGGTTGGCTTCATGGCGGGTCAAGGCAATGTTGGTCCTGAGTTCTTCGATCCCCTTCCCGAAGACGAACTACGCCTCTGGAACTGCGAAGATGACGAGCCGAATGACCGCGCCTGACCTATTCATTCGTTGCTGAAAATTGCAGACTCGCGGCTCCGTATCCAAAGCAGAAACCTACTTCCGATCCAGGCGGAATGCCATTGCCTGAAAATCTCCGCGGAAACCTTCGTCGAAATCGAGACCGTGGTTCATCCACCACGCCCCGCTTGCCACGGCCGGCGTTCCAGCCCGCGCCTTGCCTTCAATCGAACTGAGCGCATACTCGGCTGCGGGGTCCAGCCCCTTGAGCTTGAGCGTGGGAAATATGTGCCCCTCCTGCGTGGAATGAATGAACGCGAACACCACGGATTGGCCTTTATCCTGCCGCACTGTTTGCGTGGCAGAAAACTCGCTGCCATCGCGCGGCGAAATCAGCCGGTAGAGCGCGCCCTGCACGATTGTCGGCTGCACCTGGTGATAAGCCGTAATCAGCCGCTTGGCCAGCGCATTTTCTTCCGGCGTCCAGTTAGCGATGTTGGCGCCAATGCCCAACGAGCCTTGCATCGAACTCAGCATCCGGTAACTCAAGGAAGTGGTCCGCTTGTTCAGCCAGTGCGGCGAATCGGTGACCCACGCCATCATGATCTGCGGCGTGTACGCGTAGCTGAATCCATCCTGCAGCGTCAGCCGGTCAAAGGGATCGGTATTATCCGAGGGCCAAACCTCGTCCACATAGCGCAGGATGCCCAAATCCACGCGGCCGCCGCCGCCTGAGCAGCTTTCGATCTCCACGTTCGGATGACGTTTGCGCAGCTCGCTCAGAATCGCATAGAGGTTCTGCGTAAATTCCACATACACGCGCTTCTGTTCCGCCGCCGGCAACTGGTCCCATCCGGGCTCGCTCCAGTTGCGGTTGTAATCCCACTTCAAAAATGCAATATCGTTTTCGGTCAGCAACTTGTCCAGAAAGCCGAGCACGTATGCATGTACATCCGGCCGCGCAAGGTTCAGCACCAACTGATGCCGCTCCTCCGACTCAGGCCGTCCCGGAAAGTGGAGCACCCAATCCGGATGCTTGCGGTAAAGATCGGAATCAGGATTCACCATCTCCGGCTCAACCCACAGGCCGAAATCCATCCCCAACGCATGAACCTTGTCGATCAGAGGCTTCAGCCCGTGAGGAAATTTCTCCTGATTCACATACCAGTCGCCCAGACCGGCGTGATCGTCCTTGCGCTGCCCAAACCAGCCGTCATCCATCACAAACCGGTCGATGCCGAGAGCCGCCGCTTTCTCCGCCAGAGCCATTTGGCCGGCCTCGTTGACGTTGAACTCGGTGGCCTCCCAAGAGTTGTAGATCACTGGACGCACCTTGGGCAGTGGCTGGCCTGCTGTCGTCTGGGTGCGCGGCAAAATGTGCTCAAGTTCATAACGGTGCAGAAGCCGCGAAGCGCCGCCCAGACCGTCCGGCGCATAGCCGCCGTAAAAAATCGGCGTCTCCAGTTTTTCTCCAGCCTTCAACACGTAACCAAAGTCAAAGGGATTGAAGCCGCCCGTCACGCGGACCGCGTCCAACTGATCCTGTTCGACCGTAATCCGCCACGAACCGCTCCAGCCCAGCGCGCCAAACCACACGTCCCCGTGATCCTCGTTCGCCTCGCCCGCCTGAATCGCAAACCAGGGGTTCGCCTGGTGCCCGGTCGACCCGCGCCGGCTCTCGATCACCCGCGCGCCCGGGCGCACCGTCTCCTGGGTCAGCGTCCACTCGCCGGCCCAGCGCCCGGTGAGATAGTTCAGCGTGTAATGTCCTGCCGGCAGCGCCCATGCCGCCGCCGCGGCCTGCTCCACGGTTACCGCATCGGCGCCGCGGTTCTCGATCGTCGCGCTCCGCGCCAGAATCCCGCTCTCCGCGTCCATCGCGTAATGCAGCGTCACAAAGATCGGCCGCGAAATATCCTTGAGCACCACGTCGAATCCATTCGCCGTCTCCGTGTGGCTGTCGTAGTGCAACACCAGGTCGCGGTTGCCGTCGGCAAAGGTCACCTTCAGCGCCGGCTCGCTGAACAGCCCTGCGCCCCAGCCCACATACTCCTGCGGCGTGTTGGTGTAGGAGGAATCAAACGACGCCACTCCCGGCATCGGCTTGGCCTGAGGAAAGGTGTCTCGAGCGGCGAGCCGTCCACCCCAGTAAAGCTGCTGCAATTCCCCGCGCGAGTTCACGCCGAACACATACGAAGTTCCACCGCCATCCAGGCGAAAGACCTTCGCGGCAGCATCGAATCGGGCGTTCGCGTTTTGAGCGAATCCAAGCAGCGGCGTAGCCAGCAACACCAGAGCAAATGAAAAGGTTTTCAGCACGAGCGATCTCCTTGACGGCTTCATTGAACCGACCCATCATACCATCGCGGCTTCTTGCCCGACTTTCTGCCTTTTCGAGCAGCCGCAAGCTGCTTGCGTTCAGTGGCCCGCACACGCCAGCGCACAATCGTGTAGCAGCACAGAATCACCATGAGCGGATCGAGAGTGCGCATGTGATACGGCTCCGGATGGCTGAAGTAGTAGACCATGGGAAACAGAAACATCACTCCGCCGTAGCGAATCGCCTCCAGCGGTTGTCGCTTCCATGCGAGGCTTAGTCCGACGAGCGCCAGCAATGTCAGCGCCGTCGCAAACGGAATGTTGAAGGGGTCCGCCGGCTCCATCTTCAGATACGCGGGATCGAAGCTCCAGTAGCCGGTCCACAAGTAGATGGCGCGCCGCACGCACATCTCCGCGTACCACCCGCGATGCGCCGCAATGTATGCCCTTGCCTGCCCGGCCTTCCAATCCATGTAAGCCAGCTCGCCCATCCTGTTGTAGTCGGCCAGTTCCTGCGCGTCGTGCAACGGGTGAAGCTGGTCGCTGGTCCAGCGCACGGAGTAGCCGTTGTTGCCCATCCACAGTTCCAACCCAATGCTGTCGCGCATGGGAATGAAGCGATGAAATTCGACCGTATCGCGAATGAGCCACGGCGCAAGCGTCGCGGCCAGCGCCAGCGAAGCAACCAGCCCCGGCATAAACCAACGTTGGCGCTCACGCGCCAGCCTCCACGCAGCCAACGCCAATAAAAACGGAATCACCACCAGTACCGAAGGCTCGGTGAGCCCGGCGAAGCCGGCCAGGAATCCAAAGCCTGCCCAAAGCCCCAAGCGGGGCGAGACTTCCAACTCCTGCGCCAGGCAGAGCAGCCAGAGCAAACTCAGCAGCAGCAAGTGAGTCGACCAGGCCCACGCCGCCGCAAAGTAAATTCCGTAGGGGAAAAACACCCACGCCCAGCCTGCCCACAATCCTACGCACTGCCCAAAACTCCGTCGCGCCAGCAGAAAAATAGGAATGCATGCCAGCGCATTGGTCAGGCAGTCGAACGCATGAACGGCAAAGATGGAGCGAGCCGTATGAACACCAAGGACCTTAAAGATGGCGGCCACAATCAGCGGATACACCGGCGGCATGATCGCCGAGGTCTGTGTGGAGACGAACGGGCTGCCGAAGCCATGCCCCGCAACCAGCGCCCGCGCCACATTTCCCTGCTCCCAGGCATGAATGTGCTCGGCGTCCATCAGGTTCTCAATGGTGTCGAACGGAATCACGGCCAGCCGCAGGATGAGCGCAATCAGCACCATCCACGCCAAGACTGGAATCGCGCGCCAACGCGCTCGTATCGGCGTGCTCAAACTGTTTCCGCTTCTTTCACGATTTCCATCATAGCCGGGACAAGCCGGGAACTCCCGTAGCGAAATTCCGTATCTTTATCGTTCGCCGATTCATACCGACTCGTGGAGGCCCGCTCCACGCAATGGTCTATCCTGAACTTGCTTCACTGGAGGTCCCCGGATGCTTTCCCCCGTCGTCACCTCGCCTGCTTGTCCTACGCCCGTCGAGAAGATCGCGGACGCGCTCGATCACATTGGCCCCTTGCACGGCTTGCCTCTGGAAGACCGGCTCTGGCTCGCCCGCCACGGCCAGGAGATGGTGGCCAACGCCGGCGACGTGCTCTACGAAGAAGGCGCGCCTGCCGAGCACATGGTTCTCATCCTCAAGGGTGAGATCCATGTGCGCCGCCAGCAGGGTGGTCCCATGGCGCTGTTCATTGGGCGCACGGGGCTGATGACCGGCTTGCTGCCTTTCTCGCGCATGAAGGTCTCTGGCGGTCAGGGATTTGCCATCTCTGATGTCTGGGGATTGCTGGTCCACAAGTCGCTCTTCCCCGAGATGCTTGAGGCTATCCCCTCCATGGCCCAACGCGTCGTCTCCACTTTGCTCGACCGTGTTCGCGAAGTCACCCGCATCGAGCAGCAGGCGGAGAAACTCACCGCTCTGGGCAAGCTGGCCGGCAACCTGGCCCACGAACTCAACAATCCGGCCTCCGCCGCCCAGCGTGCCGCCTCCAACCTGGTTACCGAACTGCGCGCCAATCGCGAGACTCGCTTCCAACTGGTGAACCTTTGCCTCAGCAAAGAGCAGATTGAGTCCATCGAGATTTGGGAAGAGAAAATCTCCACCCGTACCGCGCAGCCTATTGACCAGCAGGCAGCGATTCTCATTCCACGCGAAGAAGCGCTGCGCGCATGGCTCAATGCGATTAACTGCCCCGATTCCTGGGAAATTGCCGCGCAACTGGCCGAGCAGGCCGCCACCGTGGCCGACCTCGATGAGCTGCCCGCATTTCTCGCTCCCAGCGAAATCTGCGTCGTGCTGCAATATCTTGCTCGCTACATGCGGTCCACGCGCTCGGTAGAAACGCTGGTTAGTTCCACCGCCCGCATCTTCGATCTCATTAGCGCCATCAAGGCCTATTCCTACATGGACCGCGCACCCATCCTCGAAATCGATGTGCCGGCCGGTCTCGACGCTACGCTGCAAATGCTTCAGTCGCGAATCGGCAAGACGCAGGTGGTCCGCGATTACGCGCCCGACCTGCCCAGGATCAGCGCCTACGGCAGCGAGCTGAACCAGGTGTGGACCGCGCTGATTGAGAACGCGCTTGACGCGATCGCTGAATCCTGCGGAAGCGAGGGCCAGCTCCGCATTACCGCGCGGCCCGAGGCCGATATGCTGCTGGTAGAGATCCACGACTCCGGCCCCGGAATCCGCGCTGAATTGCAGGATCGCATCTTCGAGCCATTCTTCACCACCAAGCCGCCCGGAGCAGGCCTCGGCTTGGGTCTCGACAATGCCATGCGCATCGTCCGCAAACATCGCGGACATCTCAGCGTCCGCTCCGAGCCTGGCGACACCTGCTTTCGTGTCCGCCTGCCGCTCGATCAACTGCAGGCTTATTGAGTTCTGTTGCGGACCGGTTTGGGGCGTTCATCGATCCTTGTGGAGCCTGTCGCGATGTGTTTTGTTCCAAACGTGTTTCTCTACCGCAACAGGATCTTTCTCAGAGTCTGAATATCGTCGGGGGGGCGGACAAATATGCAGGATTGCTTCAACAAATTTCTCACGACTTGGATCATTGCATTTCTTTTAGCGGCGCCTCTCATGGCGGCGCAGGACCCCGCTCGCGAGCAGTCACGGTCGATGGTCATGACGCAATATGGTATCGTCGCAACCAGTCAGGCCGTCGCCTCGCAAGCGGGTGCGGCCATTCTGGCCAAGGGCGGCAGCGCGGTGGACGCGGCCATCGCGGCCAATGCCGCGCTGGGCACCATTGAGCCGATGATGAACGGCGTTGGCGGCGACTTGTTTGCCATCGTGTATATCGCGAAGGAGAAGCGTCTTTACGGTCTCAATTCCAGTGGATGGGCTCCGAAGAACCTGACCATCGATGCCCTGAAGGCCAAGGGGCTTTCTGAACTGCGCACCGTCGATGAGATCACCGTGCCCGGCGCAGTGGCGGGATGGGACGCTCTGCACAGCCGCTGGGGGAAACTTTCGCTGGCTGAGGACCTGGCCCCGGCAGTTGCTCTGGCGGACAAGGGCATCGCCGTGACCGAGACGGACGCCGATAACTGGAATACTTACGGCATGCCCTTCATCAGCAACCCTGAATTCGCAAACGTGTTTCTACCCGGCGGCAAAGCCCCTGTGGCCGGTCAGCTTTTCAAGAATCCCGATTTGGCAACCACGCTGCGGCGCATCGCCGCACATGGCCGCGACGGATTCTACAAAGGAGAGACCGCGGATGCGATCCTGAAACTGGAGCGCAACCTCGGAGGTTTTATGGAAGCCGATGACCTGTCGGAATTCCAACCGGAATGGGTCGATCCGGTAAGCACCACCTATCACGGTTGGACCGTTTATGAGATGCCTCCCAACGGACAAGGAATCGCTGCACTCCAAATGCTCAATATCATGGAGCAGTATCCGATCAAGGAATGGGGCCATAACAGTCAGAAATCCCTGCACGTGGAGATCGAGGCCAAGAATCTTGCCTACGCCGACCTCCAGCACTTCATCGGAGACCCGCACGCTACCCACATCCCCACCCAGGAGCTCATCTCAAAAGAACTGGCGGTCAAACGAGCAAACCTGATCACGGACAAGGCCAACTGCGCTGTTCTCCCATCGGATCTGAAGGAACTACTTTCCCATCAGTCGAGCGACACCACTTATCTCGCCGTCGTCGATCGCGACGGTAACGAAGTTTCTCTCATCCAGAGCAATGCGGGGGCCTTCGGAGGCGGTCTTGTGGCTCATGGAACCGGCTTCACGCTACAGAATCGCGGCGGAGGATTTACTCTGCGACCCGATAGGCCGAATACGCTACGTCCGCGCACCCGCCCCCTCCACACCATCATTCCCGGATTCATGGAGAAGGGAGATCGCCGTATTGCCTTCGGCATCATGGGCGGTTTCAATCAAGCCCAGGCTCATGCTCAATTTGTCTCGAATATCGTGGATTTCGATATGAACATTCAGGCAGCGCTAGAGGCAGCGCGCTTCATCAAGCGCGATTTCCAGGGCTGCGGCGTGTGGGTGGAGAACGGCATCGCCCCCGATGTGGTCGCAGGCCTGCGCAGCCAGGGGCATGAGGTGAAAGTATGGCCTCGTTACTTCCAGAGCATGGGCAGAGGCAATGCCGTCGAAGCGAACGACTCGTCCCCCGTTCACTATGGCGCCACCGATCCGCGCGCCGACGGAGAGGCCGTGCCCGAGCAGATGCCGTTCTAGATGTGTTTCAAAATCCGCATTGTGCCAGGATCCGACTTCTTATTGTTTGCTGCCCGGGCCCCACTGGAATTTGAGACCCACGCGAGCCGTCAGAGGAAGGCTGGGATAACCGATCGGCGCAATGTGCTGGTTGTCAGTCAGGTTCTCTGCCTGCGCATAGATTCCCAGCCAGCTCAGCAACTGATAGCTGCCGCCGAGATCGAGCTTGGCGTATCCATAGTCCAGGTTCCGGTTGGGCAGCAGCAGACTGTTCCCGCCATTCAGGTCGTATCCGGCGAGAAAGTCCGAATCGTCTGACCGGCTCGCAAAAGCGCCTGTCAAAATCCCCGTTAGCTTACTGCCCGAATAGGTTGCCGTGAGAAAGCCCGTGTGCGGCGCGCGGCGGAACGGGCGCGCTCCTTGCAGCGGAGAATCCTCGCCGATGGGAATGCCGTTGGGAATGCCACCATAGGTGGGAACTGGCCCCAGCAGCGCCACGTCGTCGTTGGTAAACGACCGCTGTACTACCGCATCGAGATAGGTGTATCCTCCACGCAGAAAAATGCTGCGCCCAATGCCGCCCTCGACCGTGGTCTCAACACCGATACCGCGATAGGCTTCCGAATTCACGCTCTGCTCGTACGCCCCATTGGCCTGCAGAAATTGCTCGAGCTGGCCCTGCTGCGCCGGTGTCAGGTTGGGAAGCAGTTGCGGAATCAGATCCAGCCCTACGTACTCAATCTGCCGGCCAAATTCATTGTGAAAGAAGCTGGCGCGGAAGACCAGCCGCTCGCTGAAGAACGCCTGCTCCAGACCACCTTCATAAGTGCGCGTGGAGGGTGCGGCAAGCGGCGAAATGTTGAGTTGCTGAACGGTCGATTGACCGCCGTTCGTCTCAAGAAAGTTGTACAGAGAATAAAACTGGTCCGTCAGCGAAGGCTCGCGCACCGCGTCGCCAAAGTTGGCAAGTACGCGCGTCCCGCTGAAGATGCCGGACCGCGGCCGCAGCACATAGTAAGAGAGCCCAGCCCGCGGAGAAGTCTGCGTGCCGAAAAGCGAGTAGCGCTCCAGGCTGCCGCCCAGTGTATAGAAGAAGCGGTCCTTGAAGTCGCCATGCACCGCGGCCAGATAGTCGTAGTTGGTTCGCTCGACGGGCGTGAGATAACTGCTGCCAGGCGCGGCACCGCGCTCGTCCTCGTAATGGAAGCCGGCCGTAGCCACAATGTGCGGAGTAAACCGGTAATCGCCCTGGTATGAGATCTGGTCGCGATTGGAAACAATCTGATTCCCTTCAGGAAATGTCTCCGGTGGAAACGCCGGAAAATCGAGGATTGCCCGCCCTGAAACCGTGTACCCGTTAGCACCGGTAATGGCGACGGGAAGACCGTAGTATGCCTGATCGCCATAGGAGTCATAAGTGAATAATTGACCTGACGGCGACCACAGGTTGTATTGCTCGCGCTTGCGCGTCATGCCGTAACGCGCGCTCTGGTGAAAGTCCGGCGTCGTCTGGTTGTCCACTGATCCGCTGAAGTAGAGGTCCTGATCCTTTTGCGTGGCGCTGTCTGAGACGTGATAGAAATCCCATGCATTAGGAACGCCTGTCGCGGCCACGCCGTAGTGCAGAGTGGCGCGAATCTGCGTGTTGCCGCTGGGTTGCCAGCCCAGATTGCCCGCTGTTGTGGCCAAATGATACTCATCGTTGGGCAGATCGTTGGAGGTTTGCAGCCAACTGAATGCGCCGAGGTAATCCAGCTTGTTGTGCGCTCCCGCCACTTCCATTTCCTCGCGCGAGGTATTGAAGCTGCCCACGTCCCCATGAAAGAGCAGAGAGGGAAAGCTGGTTGTTCCGTGCGGAGTCGTCAAACTGACCACGCCGCTGGCAGCATCCGCTCCGTAGAGGTTTGAATTCGGCCCACGGTACACCTCCGCCTTCTCGACTGCCGTCGTTGAAAGCGAACCGAAATCGAAGTCTCCGCCCAGGTCACCAGCATCAACGCCATCCACGAGAACCTTGTTTGAAGTTGAATCGCCGCCGCGCACAAACAGCGAGGCCACCGCGCCCATCTGCCCTGACTGCACCACAAACGTCCCAGGCATCAGCCGCAAGTCACTCACCAGGCCGTCTCGCAGCGCCAGATCCTGTGGGCCCAGCACGCTGGTTGCGGAACTGGTCTGCGCTTGCGGGGTTGGCGTGCCGGTTGCGGTCACCACAATGGACTCGCGCACCCACTCCGGCTCCATCACCACATTGCGTTCGATGTTATCGAGAGTGCCGGCGTAGAATCCGGGCGTTTCCAACTGGCGAAAGCTTTTGGCCGTGACCACCAAGAAGAATCGCCCCGTGGTCCCGGTCATAATCTCGAAGCTCCCATCGGCGGTGGAAACAGCGGCGGCAACCACTTTTCCGTTGCTCAGAAGAGCTACATTGGCGCCTGTGATCTTGGCTCCGGATGGATCGGTGACTACGCCGCGGATGGAAGCAGCCACGCACACGGAGGCTCCAGCGGCAAGGAAAAAAACAAGCAGGAAGGCGGAGAACACGCGGCTCTGGCGAGCGCGCGCAAATGCGAAAACGGGCATGAAGTGCTCCTTCGTTCCCCTCGGAACGCAAGCGGGTAAAAAGCGCCGAGGACCGGTCTCCTGACTTGCGCCCTTTTCAGCCACCTTCCCAAAAGCGAGCCCGCAAGCGGCACTCGCTTCCAGTGGTTTGCCGGGCTCCCGCTTGCCGCGAAGAGTCCTGGCTGAAATCCTGCTTCTTCGATCACTCAATACGACGATTTTCGAGGCAGGGGCGTTCACAGTTGCGGGGCAGTGGCGGAATTTCACCGCCTTCCCGAGCGTCCTGGCGATTGCCGTGGTGAACTGCGCTGCCGCATGATTCAAGCAGCCTGTAGCTCATGGAATCATTTTCCATGACATGAATATTTATAGCCGGGTTAAGCCGCTAAGTCAAAGCAAGAGACCGCTATACAAGACTGATTGGAATGCAAATCGCCGCTTGAAATATAGCGTTTGGCTTTGGAGCTTTGCGAACTGCGCAAGATGTGAAGGAAGAATTGGTGACCCCGGGAAGATTCGAACTTCCGACCTGCGGTTTAGGAAACCGTTGCTCTATCCACCTGAGCTACGGGGCCATTTAAAACCAATTACTTAACTTTCTCAGTAGTCCACTCAATAGTCCAAATTTGAATCGTTGACTACAGGGTAGCATTGGCGAGGTTCGAGAGCCAATGGCGGGCTATCTCTGCCTAAGAAATGCCGATGTTCGATCTCGATGCATGCGCACATTCCCTGCAGTCATAGAAAATTCTTGACGATAACATACATGTGTAGTAATTATTCATACACGCATAGGAGACGCCGATGTCCGACCCACGATTATCGAAACTTGAATTTCAGATCATGGAAGCGCTCTGGTCGACAGGTGACTGTTCCATTCGCGAAATTCTGGACTCGTTCCCAGCCAGGAAACGCCCGGCGTACACCACGATTCAGACGACGGTGTACCGGATGGAAGTCAAAGGGGTGGTGCGGCGCGTCAAGAAAGTCGGCAACTTTCACATTTTCGCCGCAACCGTGTCCCGCGATGATGCGCAGCGCAGATTGATTGACGATCTGCTGGCTGTCTTCGGCGGCCTGTCAAAGCCGGTGATGGCGCATTTGATTGAATCCGGCAAGCTGACTCTGGATGACGTGAAAGAAGCGGAAAAGACTTTGCGGTCTTTGTCGCGAAAGGAGAAACAGTCATGATTTTCTCTACGCTCTGGATCGATGGCTGGACTGCGGCGCTGATCAATCATCTGTGGCAATCAACCGTGGTTATTGGAGTCGCATGGGCGCTGGCGTTTGCGCTGCGCAGCAATCACGCCCGGACCCGCTATTGGGTATGGATGATTGCGTCAGTCAAGTTTCTGGTTCCCTTCTCCCTGCTTGTTGCAGCCGGCGAATGGTTGCGTTCGACTGCAGCGACTCCCATGCAAGCACCCGCTCTGGCGGCGGCAATGGAGCAGGTGGCGCAACCGTTCTCGCAGACGAAGTTCTTTCCTTCCGGTCAGATTGCGACTTCGTTCCACACTCCCAGTTGGGCCGCGCCGATTTTGGTTTCGCTCTGGATTTGCGGATCGATGATGATTGCATTTTCCTGGGGACGGAAGTGGCGGCAGATTCGGGCAATCGTGCGCCGCGCTACGCCGCAGCCGATCAGCGCAAGCGTGCCTGTGTTGTGTTCGCCCTCACTGCTGGAGCCGGGCGTGTTCGGCATTGTGCGGCCGGTGCTGCTTATGCCAGAAGGCATTCTGAATCGATTGACGGCAGCCCAGATGGAGGCAATTCTGGCGCACGAGATGTGCCATGTGCGGAGGCGCGATAATTTGACATTTGCTCTTCACATGCTTGCGGAGATGCTGTTCTGGTTTCATCCGCTGGTGTGGTGGATTCGAGGGCGGCTGGTGGAGGAGCGGGAGCTTGCCTGTGATGAAGCTGTGCTGCAATCGGGCAATGGTGCAGAAACCTATGCGGAGGGGATTTTGAATGTGTGCAAGTTTTACGTGGAATCGCCTCTGGCTTGCGTTTCCGGCGTTAGCGGATCGGATCTGAAGAGGCGCATTGTGCGCATCATGGCAGAGAAGGCTGGCTGCAATCTGAGCTTGATGCGCAAGCTGCTGCTTGGCGCCGCAGGTTTGTTTGCGGTGGTGGTGCCGGTCGCATCTGGTGTAGTGTATGCGGCACGGAGCCACGGGGAAGCGCAAGCCGATGGTGCGAAGCTGCCGTCGTTCGAAGTAGCGTCCATCAAACCGAACAAGACCGGCGAAAACCGGGTGATGTCCATGATGACTCCGGACGGCCTTTCTCTTACGGGCGTGCCAATGGGGATGATTCTCCGCCAGGCGTTTGGCCTAAACGACGATCGTATTCTGGGGATGCCAAGTTGGGCGCGGTCGGACAGATACGATATTCAGACAAAGGTTGAGGCTGCTGACCTTCCGCTATGGAAGAAACTTACTCCAGACCAGCGCTTCGCAATGCTTTTGTCCGTCCTGGAGGAACGCTTCAATCTTAAATATCACCACGAAACGCGGGAACTGCCCGTATATGAACTTGTGGTTGCCAAGGGCGGCTCTAAACTCAAGGAGTCCGCGCCGGACACGGCCGGAACGAACGGCAATCCGATGCGTCGCAGTATGCTGCTCAATGGCATAGGACATCTGGAATCGCATGGGACCCCCATCGATCCCCTGGTTCACGAGCTCTCTCGCGCCCTTGGCCGCACGGTATTCGACAAGACGGGGCTCACAGGCAATTACGACTACACGCTGGAATGGACGCCTGACGATGGGCCGCCGACGGACGCGGTTGGGCCGTCTCTGTTCACGGCGATCCAGGAGCAACTGGGCTTGAAACTGGAACCGCACAAGGGGCCGGTGGACGTTGTTGTTATCGATCATATCGATAGGCCATCGCCAAATTAGCATTCGCGGAAGAGAAAGACGGAGCTCTCCTGCAACAAAAAACATTGAACTGCTGAAACATGCGGGGCGTACCAACGTCTTATCGGTATATCCTCATCAGACAAGACGAATTCACGCTCGTTTATGTCCCTGATTTTCAGATGCCGATCGGAGAGAAGGATTATCCGTATGACGCCTAAGATTTTTGCTCGTAAGCTAAGTTTCAGCGGGAAGATGCTGTTGAACATGGCCGTAGTGAACCTGGCCATAGCCTTGCCGGTGAGTTTCGGCCTGGTACACGTCAATTACGTTCATGCGCAGGCCACGGCGCCAACCTCTGCGCAGGACATTGCGGCCACGTGGCAGGGCACGCTGCATGCCGGCCAGGACCTGCGGATTGTGGTGAAGATTGCCAAAGCCGACGGCGGCGGGTACAAGGCAGACACCTACAGCATCGATCAGGGCGGACAGTCGATCCCCGTGGACAAGATCACTCTCGACGGCGGCACCGTAAAGATGTCGATCAAGGCCATCGGCGGCTCGTACGAGGGCAAGCTGAGCGCGGATGGGAAATCGATCACGGGTAACTGGACGCAGGGCCCGAACCCGTTGGCTCTCAACCTGGCGCGCGCCACGCCGGAGACGGAGTGGTCCATTCCGACGCCTCCACCGCCGGTGCCGCCCATGGCCGCCGACGCCAACCCCAGCTTCGATGTGGCCACCATCAAGCCAGGCGTTCCCAACAGCCAGGGCAAAGGCTTCGGTTTCCGCGGCGGCCATTTTGTCACGCGTAATACCGACGTGAACGATCTCATCGCTTTTGCCTATGGGCTCCACACCAAGCAGATCATCGACGGCCCGCCTTGGTTCGGGACCGATCTCTATGACATTGAGGGAAAGCCTGACGCGGAAGGCCGGCCGAACATGAAGCAGATGGGGATCATGGTGCAAAAGCTGTTGGCAGACCGGTTCAAACTCACCTTTCATCACGACAAGAGAGAGCTCTCCGTCTACGTCATCGGCGTAGCCAGCGGCGGGCCGAAGATGGCAAAAAGCACAGCCGCTCCCACCGATCCTTCGGCCTTCTTCTTCAGGGCGCTTGGTGATCTGACCGTACGAAACCAGACCATGGCGGATTTTGCTACCTGGATGCAGAACGGCGTTATGGACAGGCCGGTCATGGATCAAACCGGTCTCACGGACAGATACGACTTTCAGTTGAAATGGACACCGGACGAGTCGCAGTTCGCCGCGTTTCGTAGCGTCGGCGCGGTGGTGCCGCCGCCGACCGACGACCCCAAAGCCCCGCCGGCGCTTTACACCGCAATTCAAGAGCAACTCGGGTTGAAGATGGGCCCGGCGAAAGCTCCGGATGACGTAATCGTGATCGACCATGTGGAGAAGCCGTCGGCCAATTAACGGTGAGCGAACTGCCAATCGCCTGAGTCTTTCGAGTAAGCCGATCAAATTCCGTTGGGAGGTTTGTTCCTGGTGAGGACAGGCTGCGCTCGAATCAGACTGCAATTCAGCTTGATCTTGTGGCTCTGCGCGGTTGGGCCTGTGGCGATAACTGCGCGGCAAGCTGTGTGCCAGGCGAGCGCAACTGCGGCGAAGCCCGCGGATGCTGGGGTGCAAGCACCTGCATTTGAAGTGGCTTCAATCAAACTGAATAAATCCGGGAGCGGGAGCTCTCATTCCGACTTTGATCACGGGCGGTTTACCGCAACGAATGTCCGCGTGAAATCGCTCCTGGAGTATGAGGCATACGGAATTACGGGTGCGCAAATTGTGGGCGGCCCTGACTGGCTTAACTCAGAAGCATTCGATATCTCGGCAAAGGTGGATGATGCAACCACTGAACGGATGAAGACTTTCGACCGGGAACAGCGCAGCCAATTCGACCGGCAACTCTTTCAGCAACTGCTGGCCGACCGTTTCAAGCTGGCAGTCCACTGGGAGACAAAAGAGCTGCCGGTTTATGCCCTGGCGGTTGCGAAGGGTGGACCCAAGCTAACCAAATCAAAGGACGCGGACGGCAGCACCAGTGTTTCATCGGGAAACGGGAGGATGGCCCAGATGACAGCAAAGGGAGTGACCATGGCCAGATTGGCGCAAACATTGACGCAGTCGTCATCGAGAGAGTTGGGGCGCATTGTGATCGATAAGACTGGCATGGAAGGCGCTTACGACCTTGCACTTCAATGGATGCCTGACGACCGTTCCGCTGCAATGACCAATGCATCGAATGAGAACTCGGCCGCGGCAGGCCCTTCCATTTTCACGGCGCTTCAAGAGCAACTGGGTTTGAAACTGGAATCGACCAAGGGTCCGGTTGAGAGTCTGGTCATCGATCACATCGAGCAGCCTTCGGAGAATTAGTAACCGGTTGGAGTGAATGGATGGCGCGGCGGCGCTCTGGCTACATCTCGCTCTTCTGCATCCTGGCGTGGCTTTGCGCCTCGTGCCTGGCAGCGGCTTCGGAGTATCACGGGCAGATCACCTACGGTGGCTTGCCTGTTCCCGGAGCTACGATTACCGCAACGCAGGGGACGAAGAAGTTCACTACGGCATCCGATCAGGGCGGCGTGTATAGCTTTGCCGATTTGCCGGATGGCGATTGGAAGATCGAGATTGAGATGCAGTGCTTCTCGACCATCCGGGCCAATGTGACAATCGCAGCAAACACCCCTGCTGGAAAGTTCGAGTTACAGTTGCTTCCGGTGGATCGACTGATGGCGCGCACTAAATTGACGCAAGCGCCGCCAATGATTCAGCCAACGCTCATCGCGCCCGCGGCCAAGAAACCTGATGCATCCGCCAATGCGGCCACGGAGATTCCTAAAGCTCCTGACGAGCAGAGCCAACAGTCTTCAGACGGATTCCTGGTGAACGGCAGCGTAAACAACGCGGCGACCAGCCAATATTCTCTCGACCGGGCCTTTGGGAACAGGCGGCCGAACAGCAAGAGTCTCTACAACGGCGGCGTCATGGCTATCATTGGCAACTCCGCTCTGAATGCGCGCGCGTACTCGCTGAGCGGACTGCAATCGCCGAAGCCTTTCTATAACCTGATTACCGGCGCGTTCACTGTCGGCGGCCCGATGAAGATTCCTCGCTTGCTTCCCCACGGGCCAGACTTCTTTGCTGCTTACCAGTGGACGCGCGACCAGAATGAGCAGGACGAAACCGGGCTGGTTCCCACGGAAGCCGAGCGAACCGGAAATCTGTCGGGCCTGTTAAACGCGGCGGGGCAGCCGGTGACCTTTGTTAACCCGGCGACGGGACTGCCGTTTGCAAACAACCAGGTGCCAGTCAGCACGCAAGCGCAGGCGTTGTTGCAGTTTTACCCCGCGCCGAACATTGTCAACAATCCGCTCTATAACTACCAGGCGCCTGTGCTCAACAACACCCACCAAGATCTGGTGCAGGCGCGGATGGACAAGACGCTGGGGCACAGGGACCAGCTTTTCGGAGCTTTCAATTTTCAGAGCACGCGGGCCGGCAGCGTGAATCTGTTCGACTTTGTCGATGCGACGGACACGCTGGGCATCAACACGAATATCAATTGGGCCCACCGCTTCAACCAGCATCTATTCTTTCGCACCAGCTACCACTTCAGCCGGCTGAGAACCCTGATTGCGCCCGAGTTTGAAGGCCGCGAAAATGTCTCTGCCGCTGCGGGCATCAATGGCAATGACCAGGACCCCGCCGACTGGGGTCCGCCGACGCTGAGCTTTTCAAGCGGCTTTGCGGGGTTGAGTGATGGCAATAGCGCGTTCAACCGCAACCGCACAGACGCGTTTTCTGGGTCCGTGGGCATCTATCGCGGGCGTCACAACATTACCATGGGCGGCGATTTTCGCAAGCAGCAGTACAACGACTTCTACCAGCAGGATCCGCGCGGCATTTTCTCGTTTACCGGCGCGGCTACGCAAAGTGCGGCAACCAGCAGCACCACGAACGGATCAGACCTAGCTGACTTTCTTATCGGCATCCCCGACACCAGTTCCCTGGCCTACGGCAATGCCGATAAATATTTTCGCCAAGCTGTTTATGACGCGTATGCCACCGATGATTGGCGCATTATGTCCGTGCTCACCATCGATGCGGGTATGCGTTGGGAGTACGGTGCGCCCATCACAGAGATTCATGGCCGCCTGGTCAATCTCGATCTCACTCCGGACTTCTCCGCCAGTGCGCCCGTTCTTGGCAGCGATCCCGTTGGGCCGCTCACGGGAATGCATTACCCCAGTTCGCTGGTTCGACCAGACAAGCTCGGCTACGAGCCGCGCGTCGGTGTGTCGTGGCGACCCATCCCGGCTTCGACGGTTGTGGTACGCGCGGGCTATGGGGTGTACCACGACACCTCTGTCTACCTGAGCTCCGCGCAGCAGCTCGCGCAACAGGCTCCGCTCTCGACCAGCCTGAACATTGAGAACAGCGCCGCGTGCCCGCTTACGCTCGGCAATGGGTTTACGCCCTGCTCGTCTGTCAGTTCGGACACTTACGCAGTCGATCCCAACTTCCGCGTGGGCTACGCGCAGACATGGCAGATTGCCGTGCAGCGCGATTTGCCCGCGGCGCTGCAAATGACGGCAACTTATCTTGGCGTGAAAGGCACGCGAGGCGTGCAGGAGTTGCTGCCCAACACGTATCCCATCGGCGCAATCAGCCCGTGCCCCGCATGCCCGGTGGGTTTTGAGTATCGAACCTCGGGCGGCGACTCGACGCGTGAGTCAGGGCAGTTGCAACTGCGGCGCAGACTGCGGGCGGGATTCACAGCGACACTGCTCTACACGTATTCAAAATCGATCGACGATGACGCTCTGCTGGGCGGACAAGGGCACGTCACTGCCAGTTCGGAAAGCCAGGGACAGAGCGCGCCTGCTGCACCGGCGGCACCGGCGGCGTCCCCGTCCATTGCTCAGAACTGGCTTGATCCGCGCGCTGAGCGCGGGCTTTCGACCTTCGATCAGCGCCACCTGCTGAACCTGCAGGCTCAATATACGACCGGCCAGGGTCTTGAAGGCGGCACCTTGATGAGCGGCTGGAGCGGCAGGCTGCTGAAGGAGTGGACCGTGCTCACGCAAATCACAGCGGGCACCGGAATGCCCGAGAGTCCGAGCTATCTGGCCGCAGTGCCGGGAACAGGCTTCGATAACACGATTCGCCCCAGCCTTACGGGCGCGCCGATCTATGCTTCGAGCGCAGGCGCGGCTTCGGGTCTGGGCGTGCATCTGAGCTCCGCGGCATACACCGCGCCGGCCGCCGGGCAATGGGGAACGGCGGGCAGAGACTCCATTCGCGGCCCAAGCCAATTCAGCCTGGACAGTTCGTTAGAGCGCACGTTTCGTCCCAGCACGAAGTTCAATCTCATTGCACGCGTGGACGCGACTAACCTGCTCAATCATGCGGTCTTCACGGGCTGGGTGACTGCAATTAACAGCACGCAGTTCGGTGTGCCCGCTTCCGTCAACGCGATGCGCAGCCTGCAAACAACAGTGAGGCTGAGGTTCTAGCGATGCGAAGCCTGACTGGCGCTCTCTTCTTCGTCTTTCTTTTCGCCGCCGCTGCGGATGCGCAGCAGATTGGCCAAAACAAGCCGGCAGACGCTGCGGAAAACTACACGTTATCCGTGAAAGTTCAGCTCGTCGTCGAAGCGGTCGTCGTCAAAGACAAAGAGGGGAAACCCATTCAGGGGCTCATCGCCAAGGACTTCGCCGTGACTGAAGACAGCGTTCCGCAGACGGTGCGCATCTGCGAGCATCAGGACCTTGCCGCGGAGGCAAAGCCCTTGCCGGCGTCCAAGCGCGACAGCGAAGACATCAAGCTCTACAAGGAGCTGGCGCGCACGCAAATCGCGCCTGAGTCCGTTGATAACGAACGGTACAAAAATCGCCGCCTGCTCGCGCTTTACTTTGACATGTCGGCAATGAATCCAGCCGACCAGATGCGGGCACTTGGCGCCGCGCAGCAGTTTATCCGCACACAGATGACTACGGTGGACCTGGTTTCCATTCTGCGCTACCAGGGCGGCTCGGTCGATATTCTTCAGGACTTCACGGCGGACCGCAATAAGCTGCTCAGCATTCTGGAAACGATGATCGTCGGCGAAGGCCAGGGCTCGGCAGAGACCATTGACGACGCCAGCAGCGCAGACACCGGCGCGGCTTTCGGACAGGACGACAGCGAGTTCAACGTCTTCAATACCGATCGCCAGCTCTCCGCTCTCGAAACCGCGGCCAAGATGCTTGGCCAGTTGAACGAAAAGAAATCGCTGATCTACTTTGCCAGCGGCCTTCGCCTCAACGGCATCGATAATCAGGCGCAGCTTCATGCGACCGTGGACTCCGCCATCAAAGCCGGTGTTTCTTTTTGGCCCATCGATGCGCGCGGACTGGTGGCACAGGCTCCGCTGGGCGACGCGACGCAGGGCTCGCCTGGAAACTCAGGCGTTTACACGGGCGCCGCTGCCCTTGCCAATACCAGCAACTTCCAGTTGTCACAGGACACGCTCTATGCGCTGGCCGGCGACACGGGCGGCAAGGCTCTGTTCGATAACAACGATCTAACGCGCGGCATTGTGCAGGCGCAGGACGCCATCTCCGATTACTACCTGGTCGGCTACTACGCCACGAATACCGCGAAAAACGGCCACTTCCGGCGCGTCAAAATCTCTCTCACGCAGAATCTGGATGCCAAGCTGACCTATCGCGAGGGCTACTACGCAGACAAGGAATTCAACCGCTTTACGGCTGTCGACAAGGAACGGCAACTGGAAGATGCGCTGATGCTGGAAGATCCCATCACCGAACTTTCGATTGCCATGGAGATCGATCACTTCCAACTCAATCGCGCCGAGTATTTTGTTCCCATCATTGTGAAGATTCCGGGGCGCGAGCTGGCTCTGGCCAAGCGCGGCGGCGCCGAGCATACGCTGATCGACTTCGTCGGCGAAATCAAGGACCTGATCGGCGGCAACACGGTCTCAAACGTCCGCGACAACGTCAACATCAAGCTCTCCGACGCTACCGCTGCCGAGCTTGCGCATCGGCCCATCGAGTACGACACGGGATTCACCCTGCTGCCCGGCAAGTATCTCATCAAGTTTCTGGCGCGCGACGACGAGACCGGCCGGATCGGGACATATGAAACCACGTTCACCATCCCAAACCTGAATAAGGAAGAGAAGCGTGTGCCCATCAGCTCGGTTGTGCTCAGCAGCCAGCGCGTCGAGCTGAATCAGGCCCTCTATGACGCGGCCAAGGCCAAGGAAAGGCAGAAAGACGACAGCGCGAATCCGCTGGTGCAGGACGGAAAGAAGCTGATCCCGAGCGTTACGCGCGTGTTCAGCACCACGCGAGAAATCTATGTCTACTTTCAGGCCTATAAACAGCCAACGCCCAACGACCCGGCCGCCAAAGCAGCCGGCCAGCCGCTGTTTGCTTTCGTCAGCCTCTATTCCGGCGGCAACAAAGTCTTTGAGACACCGCCCACGGCAATCGTTCCCAATGCCACCAGCCGGCTCGGAACCATGCCTCTCACCTTCAATCTGGGCGTGAATGGATTGCCGCCGGGACAGTACGACTGCCAGGTCACCGTCCTTGACCCGGCAACGGGAAAGGCGAACTTTTGGCGTGCGCCCATTCTGCTAGTTCAATAGAAACGCTCCAGACGTACGAAAAAAGGTGCCCTTCCAACCCTCCACTGTTAGGCGATGATTGGCGTACAAATAATTGAGACCCAAGCACTTGCAGCCACTTCACCCCAAGTCAAAGCGCAGCTCAGGAGATCCCAGAAGCTTATTCGCTAAAAAAACTAGGACCCCTGATAGCAACTAAATGATTAGTTAGACGTCTCATAAGACAGGGAAGGTTGACGGGCAGAGTTCCCTGGAGATTCATTTTTCATGCCTCCAAAGAGATCAATCACGCTCACCCAGGCCGAGCTCAGGCTGATGAAAGTCCTCTGGGATCGGGGAGAATCGAGTGTCGCCGATATGGTGACCGCGACCTCATCCGAAACAGAGCTGGCTTACACGTCCGTCCTTACGACCATCCGCATCCTTGAGACCAAGGGGTACGTCAGCCACAGGCAAGAGGGTCGAGCCTTTCTTTACAGTTCCTGCATCGGGGAGCTTGAGGCGGGCCGGTCGGAAGTGCGCCATGTGCTGCAGCGGTTCTTCGGCAACTCGCGGGAACGGTTGCTGCTGTCGCTGCTGGGCGACGACGAAATCAGCCCCGAAGAGTTGAAGCGCCTGAAAGACGCGATTGCCCTGGCGCCCGACGATACGCCGCTCGACGACATGCCGCCCGACAACGCACCCCCAGAAAACACGCAGGAGGTGAGCTAGATGGATGCGCTTCTGCATATCGGCTCATGGCAGGCCCTCATTTTTTTCGCTTCCCTTTTTGCCGCCTCAGCCGCGGGCGCGCTTTTGTCAGCCATCTGGGAAGGAACAATTCTGGCCGTTGCCGTGCTTGTTTGCCTGCGGCTGTTTCCGGCGTTGAGCGCGGCTGCCCGATCGGTTGTTTGGATGAACGTCTTCTCGCTCCTTGTGCTGCTGCACGTTCTGCCTGCCATCGGAGCCCACGCTGCCGCTGGCAGCGCGCACTCGTCTGCACCCTTTGAACTGGACGCAATGTGGAGTTATGGCATTGCCGGCGTGTGGGCGGCGCTCTCCTTGTTGAGAACAGCTCAATTGGTCTTCAGCGCTGTACGATTGCGTCAGTTGGCGAGCCGGGCAACTGCCGTCGCTCCCGGCGTCGCAATGCAGGCCTTGCTCCAGATCCGCAGTCGGCGCGGAAAGGCCGTTCGCTCCGCTGAGCTTTGCACTTCAACCGAAGTGCAGCGCCCCAGCGTCTTCGGCTTTTTTCACCCGCGCATTCTGCTTCCTCCCGCGCTGCTGGAGCGGCTCACTCCGGCAGAACTGGAGCAGGTGGTGATCCATGAAATGGAGCATCTGCGCCGCGCCGACGACTGGACGAACCTGCTGCAGAAACTGGCGCTGGTGCTCTTTCCGCTCAATCCCGTGCTGCTGTGGGTGGAGCGGCGGCTCTGCGCGGAACGCGAACTGGCCTGCGATGACAGCGTTTTGCGTTCCAAGGCCGGACGTAAGGCTTACGCCGTTTGCCTCACCCGCCTGGCAGAGCACTCCATGCTGGGGCGCAGCTTTTCGCTCGTGCTGGGCGCGTGGGAACGGCAGTCGGAACTGGTGCGCCGCGTACATCGCATTCTGCAGCGCCCTGTCGAGTCGATGAGCCGCAAACAGACGATGGCCCTGACCGGCAGCCTGGTCGCGGGCGTGCTGGCGTGCGCGCTTGGCCTGGCCCGCAGCCCGCAGTTGGTCGGCTTCGCTGAGCCTGCCCCATCCGTCGCGCGGGCACTGCCCCAAACCAATCTTCTGGCCTCTGGTCTCGGTCCAGTCGAAACAAACCTGCAACAGCGTGGCTTGCCCGCTCATGCGGAAATGGTCAAGGCGGTTATGCCTGCGCGGCCGCTTCCATCTGCGTCTCTCACATCTGCGTCCATGGCCACGCCCTCTTCGACGGCCAAGCCGGTCGAGAAAAATGCTGCCATGCACAGCCGGAGACGCCGCCCCGTTTCGAGGCAGCAGGAGTGGTTCCTGATGACCGCATGGAGTGACTCCTCGGACACCGCGCCGCAACTGGTATTGACCGTAGCGCCAGGCCTTCAAACTCCCGGCGAGCAGACCCAGAACAAGCAAACTCAGGAGCATCGAGTGTCCTATGCCGCCGTTCCCATCCCTTATGGCTGGCTGATTATCCAGATTTAGACTTGCAGACTTAAATGCGACGCTCACGGGCACCACCGTGACACCCGATTTCAAACCCTCAACCTCAACCAAAAGCTCGACAAGGAGAAGACGTTCCATGAAACATTCAACTAATGAATTAGTAACAGCAAAGAAGCTGGCGATTCCCGCGGCCATTGTGGGAGCCTTCGTACTGGGTGCGGCTCTCTTCGTTGGCCACGGCAATGTTCACGCCGCCACGGCAATCGATGACAATAGCGTGGAGGCGCTCACCTCTCTCGATCGCGCCATGGAAGCAGTTGCGGCGCGCGTCACTCCAGCCGTCGTCAACGTCGCCGTTACCTCACGCGGCACCGGAGAGGACGACACATCGCAGGGTCAGTCGCAGGGCGGCCAGATGCAGGGCCTTCCGCCGGGTCTGCAGCAGTTCTTCTTCGGGCAAGGTCAGCAGCAGCCTTCGCAACAGATCGAGCATGGCGTGGGCAGCGGCATTATCATCTCGCCGGATGGCTACATCGTCACCAACCATCACGTAGTTGACGGCGCCACCAATATCAAGGTCACCCTCAACGATCGCCGCATCCTCAATGCGAAGGTCGTCGGCATCGACAAGCTGAACGACCTGGCTGTGCTCAAGGTGAACGCAACCAATCTTCCCAGCATTGCCTGGGGCGACTCAACCAAGCTGGAGCCTGGCCAGACTGTGCTGGCATTCGGCAGCCCCTTCGGCTACTTCCAGTTTTCGGTGACGCGCGGCATTGTGAGCGCGGTCAACCGGCCCAACCCTTACTCGGACGATCCGCGCAAGCCGGGTGACTTCATCCAAACCGACGCCGCCATCAATCCCGGCAACTCCGGCGGCGCACTGGTCAACGCGCACGGCGAGCTGGTAGGCATCAACACTTTCATCATTACCAACAGCGGTTCGTTTGCCGGTGCAGGATTCGCCATTCCCTCGCAGATTGTGCGCGCCTCGGCCGAGCAGTTGATCAAGAACGGCAAGGTCGAGCACGGCTATCTGGGCATCAGCATGAACGATGTAACTCCAGAGAACGCGCACTTCTTCAATCTGGAGAATGCCACCGGAGCCATCGTTTCTCAGGTCACGCCTGATTCTCCCGCAAGCCGCGGCGGTCTCAAAACCGGCGACGTCATCACGCGCGTCAATCAGACCACGGTGGTGAATGGAAGCACGCTGCAGGTCGCGGTCAGCGAGATGGAACCCGGAACAAAGATTTCGCTGGGCGTGATTCGCAACGGCAAACCCGTTACGCTGGACCTGACTGTGGGCCAGTTCCACGGCAACAGCGAAGTGGCTTCCAACGACAGCAGCGATGGCCAGGGCGGTGCGAACACCGGCAAGCTGGGCCTCGCGGTCAGCAATCTTACGGCGGACACGCGGCAGCAGATCAATGCGCCGGATCAGATCCGTGGAGTCGTGGTGCAGAGCGTTCGCCCGGCCAGCCCGGCAGACGATGCCGGTCTTCAGCCGGGAGACGTGATTCTGGAAATCAACCGCAAGCCCGCGGAGTCCGCGAGCCAGTTTGCCAATGAAGTACATCAAGACGAAAACGGAAAGGATATTCTGCTTCTGGTGTGGTCCAAGGGAAATGCCAGCTATCGGACGATTCATCCCGATCAGGACCAGTCAAACGGATAGAGCAGGTTACACAACAGCGAGGCAGCCGTGGATCAAAACGGCGGCCTCGCTGCGTTTGCGAAAGGCAGTCTACGGCTGGCTATACGCTGCGCCTCTTGTGGAGCCTTCTTCTTCGTGCGGGTGTGCCTGAGCGCTGTCTGGCTGGCGGTCCGGCGTGGGCTGCGAGGCGGCGCGAGGCGCCCGATCGGCCTGAGCGCCGGCGCAGAACAGCAGGACGAAGCATGGCTCCAACCCGCCGCTCGGCAGTTCCCGGCTCATCGACGTAGTGCGGATCGAGCATAGCGATCACAGAAACTGCCCGGGCGCGATAGAGCCTTGCCCATTGGCTCTGAACCAGGGATTGCTGCACCGTCTTCCAGTACTCGGCATCGGTTGCAAAGTCGCGGCGCGCAACGGATGCCGCCGTGGTGTCAATCTTCGCGGAGTAGTTGTTCATCAAGTCGAGAAACTGGCTGAACTGCTGCAGGTTGACGCCCATCTGATACACGAGCTGGCTGAGCGCCATCTGCTGCGACGCTGACAGTTCGTCGAAATTGCGGCAGTAGCCCTTGGCGTTGTAGATGGCCTGAATGGCGCCCACGCGCAGCAACAGCGTTGCATCCTGGTCGGTGATTTCAGGCGTTAATATTTTGATCTTCCTGCGAAATCCCTTCCGGCTCCATGCTGCCAGCCGATTGTCGTATTGATCGAGGATGGTTTGCAGCCGATCGGAATCCAATCCGGCGGCTTGCCAAAGCTCAGCCGATGACGGCTCAAGAAATGGATGGGGATTGAGGGAATCGAGTTGCGGGTGTTCTCTTTCCGGAAGATCGAGACTGAATCCGGCGCCAATGAGCGGATGGCCGGTCTTCGGATCAGGATACGCCGCCAGCACCCAACCCTCATGCCGGCGATCGCGCAGGACCTCCATCAGGTCGTTCAGATCGAACTTGATGTCGGAATCTTTGAAGCTTAGCAACTGGTCGACCGCGCGTGGAACCGTAGCAAGCGATGAAGCGGGCTGTGCGGCTGAGGGAGCGGTGATTGCCGGCGGCTGCGATGGGGCCGGGCTGTCGATTGGTTGCGGCGCTGACGTTTGGCCGGCGGCCGAGAGGGCCATTGCGGACGCAAGAACTGCGCTGTTTAAATATCGAATGCTCACACGCATGGCTCTTGGAACCCCAGTCCCTACAACTTCTTTCACAATGACGGAAAAATTGGTCAATGACAATGGCGGAATGGTTCCCGGTATGCAAAAGGTAATTGGCGGCATCTGCTTTGCAGCCAACCCCGCGGGACATGGCGCGACCGTCTCCATTCTTCAGTTCCCTACTATCCTGTAGGCCTCGTTGCCCAGTTATGGACCGCTCGCGAACAACAAGCGAAAAAATAGTTGCCGCGGTTCGCTTTTTATTCGCTATAATGCGCCCATGGCTGTCACACGTAGGCAAAAAGAGATTCTCGACTTCCTGGAGTCATTCGTCACCCGCAATGGCTACTCCCCGTCGTTTGAGGAGATTGCCCGCGGGATGGGGCTGAAGAGCCTGGCAACCGTGCATAAGCACATTACCAACCTGGAAAAGAAGGGCCTGCTGGACCGGGTGCATAACCGCAGCCGGTCGATCGACGTGCTGCCGCCGGGCACGCGCACCCGCACCAGCGACAGGCTTCCGCTGGTGGGCCGCATCGCAGCCGGATTGCCGGTTGAAGCCTCGGAGACAGCGGAGAGCATTTCCCTGCACGACGTGGTAGGCAATCGCGACGTGTTTGCCCTGGAAGTGCGCGGAGACTCTATGCGCGACGAGCACATCATCAGCGGCGATTACGTGCTGGTGGAGCGCACGCGCACGGCCCGACAGGGAGAGATCGTGGTGGCTCTGGTGCATGGCGCGGAGACTACGCTCAAGCGCTTTTACAACGAGGGCGCGCAGGTGCGGCTTCAGCCGGCGAACATCGAAATGGAGCCCATTTACGTTAGAGCAGCGGACGTGGCCATTCAGGGCCGGGTGCTGGGCGTGCTGCGCAAATACCGCTAGAGCGAAACCAGAGTTACCGTGCCCCGTTGGGTTTTGTGCAGGGTCGCCGCTCCCTGATGGTCGCGTCGACTTGAGGGTATCGGCTTCGGGATACATCGACTCTGGTTTCGCTATAGTCGCCGTCTACTGCGCTACAGCAATTCCACTTCGCATGACGCCTCTGTTTCCGGGGTCAAGGCGGGTGTTTCTTTCAGAAATTGCCAGGTGAACAGCCGGCTTGCGAGGGCGGCAGGTGCGAACTGGCCGCGCGGCGCGGCCGGCTTCAACAGGCTCTTGTAAAACGCAGTGGCTAACTGCAGCACGCGCTCGTCGGCGAAATGCGTGCAGACCCAGGCGCGCGCGGCGCGGCCCATGCGTCGACGCCGCTCTGGTTTGCGCAGCAGCGTCAGCACGGCTTCGCTGATGGCTTGCGGATAGCCCGGCGGAATCAGCAGGCCTGTCACCTCCGGCACCACCGAGTCCCGCGAGCCCGTGCATTGGGTCGTCACCACGGGAATCCCCGTGGCCGCGGCCTCCAGCACCACGTTGGGAAAACCCTCTCGCCATGTAGGCAATACCATCACGTCCATGGCCCGGTAATACGGCGCCGTATCGGCCACAAACCCGGTGCAATGGATGCGCGGATGGCTTGCGATGCGGGCGCGCACGCCGTCGCCCAGCGCATCTTCCGCCGCGTCAAACCAGCCCACCAGCAGCAAGTGTGCCCGCGGCTCGCTGCGCAAAATCGCGTCGAAAGCCGCAATCAACTCTGGAACTCCCTTGTCCCGCGTGAGGCGTCCCACAAACCCTACCACCGGAGCCTCCAGCGGCAGCTTCAAGCGCCTGCGCACGTTGCTCGGCCCGGAAGAAAAGCGCTCCACATTTACGCCGTTACTGCTGCCATCACCCAGCATCTGCATCTTGGCTGCGGGAGCAATGCCCAGCGCTATGGCCTCAGCCCTCATGCTTTCGCTGTTGCACAACACCACCTGTACGAAGCGAGCGGCTACGCGCTCGGCGGCCAGCAGAATGGATCGCTTGATTCCCTTTGCGGTTTCGAGCTTGAGCCCGCGCAGCATGTAGACCCGCGCCGGCACTCCCGCCAGCCACGACGCCACGCTGCCTAGCAGGCCCGCCTTGGGGGTGCTGAACTCGGTTACATCGGGCCGCAGCCGCACCAGCACCCACCAAAGCCTGACTAGCGACACGAGGTCGGCCAGCGGCGCAATCTCGCGCTCCATCGGCAGCCCGATCGCTTCCACGCCCTCACGGGCGGCGGTCTGGTCGAGCAATTCGCCGGGGCTGGCAATCAGCGTCACGCGGAAACCGGCTTCGCGCAGCGCTCGCAAGCGTCCGGTGAGCGTCAAACATGTCTGTGGGTTAGTGATGCCGATAACGATATGGTAGGGTCGCTGCGTTGAGTGACGCTCAAGCCCCGCAACCAGTCGAGGCGCTTCGGAAACGAACATTGGGCCGCCTGCATTTCCGGCCATCGAGCTTGTGAAACCTGCTCGGATAGCCCACATTGCAACGCAGGGATGGAGGGCGGTCCTGGCGCTCGCCGGGACTGGACGGCAACAAGTGAAACAGGGAGAACAAAGTTTGTGCGGTTCCAGGATGGTGTGCCCATCCGTGACCAGCGCAATTCTGACTGATGAAGAAAGTAAAAGTACTGTACCACTTCTCCACGGGAATTATGCAAGGCCGGAAAAAACACGAAAGTACTAGAGCCTATTAGAAACCTTCGCGCGGATAGGAGAGTTAAGAAAAATTCCCATATTCTGGCCTATACTCGATGTCTCAGCCAAAGCTCATGAATTTGCGTCCCAGGATACTGTTGCTCATCCCGCATCTTGATGGCGGAGGGGCCGAAAAAATTCTCGCCTTGCTGGCGCGGGAGCTTTCCCGCGACAAATACGAGCTGCACCTGGGAATTGTTACCGGTTCAAAACCGCCGACAGGCACGTTCCCACCCGGCGTGACGATTCATCTCCTTGGCGTAGCGCGCGTCCGTTCCGCCGCGTTCGGCGTGTTGGGCCTGGTGCACCGGTTGAAGCCGCAGGCGATCGTTTCGGGGATGTTTCATCTCAACTTCCTGGTGCTGTTGCTGCGCCCGCTCTTTCCGCGCGGCACGCGCGTGCTGGTGCGGCAGAACGGATTCGTCTCCGCGTCCCTCGCCCAGGACGGCCTGCCCGCCTCCACGCGTCTTCTTTACCGCCTGCTCTATCGCTATGCGGACCGCGTCATCTGCCAGACGCAGGCCATGGCAAACGACCTTGCGCAAATGCTTAACGTGGAGCAGGTTCGCGTGGCCGTACTCTTCAATCCGGTGGATGTGGAAGCGATTCGAGCTGTCATGGCGAGTAACGAAGGCAAATGGACCAGGGACGGCCCACACCTGCTGGCAGTGGGCAGGCTCTCCAGGGAAAAAGGCTTCGATCTGCTGCTTGAAGCATTTCAGTCCGTGCGTAAATGCTTTCCAAGCGCCGATCTTCTCATCGCTGGCGCCGGCCAGGATGAAGCCGCGCTGAAGGCCCTGTGCCATGCGCTGGACTTGGACTCCGCCGTCCAGTTCGCGGGCTACGTCGAATGCCCTTCGGCCTACTTTTCCGGCGCTTCCCTGTTTGTGCTTTCGTCGCGCCATGAAGGCATGCCCAACGCTATGCTTGAAGCGGCTGCGGGCGGCCTTCCCCTGGTGGCATTGCCGGCCGTGGGCGGAGTTGCCGATCTGTTGCGTGGCCAACCCGGCGTTTGGCTCGCAAAAGAAATTTCCGCAACCGCACTGGCTGCCGGTCTGCAGGAAGCGCTGGCAGCATTGGAACCCGGCCAACGCTACACTCATGCATTCATCGATCGATTCAGAATGGACCGCGCCGTCCGCGCCTACGAAGAGCTGATTGACAACGCAATTCGCGAAGATCAGGCTGCCGTTTGAGCCAGCAGTCTCCGGGTCCAATACCAGAGAAAGACAAACGTGCTCACGGTCCAGAGCGAAGTGGCCAGCGCAATGCCGGCCACGCCCAGCCAGCGCATGAGCACCAGGTTCAGCACAATGTCCAAGGCCAGATTGATCACTCCGCAATAGAGCGCCAGATCGGTGCGCCGCATGGCGATGATGAAGCGATAAAAGACGCGGCTCGAAACCATGAACGGAATTTGGATGGCGAACATGGCCATTACCGATGCCACCACCGCGGTGTCGCGCGGCCCAAAGGCTCCGTGCTGAAACGCGATGCGCACGACGAGGTGCGACTCGGCAATCATCAACGCCGCCAGCGGGATGGACACCAGAGCGGTAATCCCGACCCAGGTGCGTACCGTGTGCCGGCAACCGGTCCAATCGCGCTGCGCAATCATGCGCGAGAAGTAAGGCGTGATCGCCGTCGAAACCGCCCCGGCCAGCAAGGCGATCGCGACGCTCACAAACCGGCTCCCGTAGACCAGCGCGGACACGCTTCCGGCGGGCAGCATGGCGGCCATGGACTGATCCACAAGCAGGCCGCCCGATGCGACCACGCCGCTGAGCAGGACCGGCCCGTACTGGTGAGCAACCTCACGCGTCGCCTCCGTCATTCCATGCCAGCGCAGGCAGAAGCGATAGCCATGCGCGTCCATCATGGACGCTACCACTACGGCATGAACCAGCGATCCAGCCACTGTTGCATAGACCAGCGCCCAGACGCCCAGGCGAGTTCCCAGCGTAAGCGCGCCCACCATGACCGCCAGCGGAATGGCCATCGGAGCCAGCGCCGGCCACGCAAAACGGTCGAAGGTGCTCAGAACCGCGGCGCAGTTGGTGGCGATGCCGGTAATGAGAACCACCGGCAACAGCCCGTAGAAGAGGCGAATCGAAAGATCCAGCTTGGCTTGCGGAAAATGCGAGGCGATAAGCGGGAAAAAGCCGCGAGCCGTGAGCGCCATCAGCACAGAAACCGCTCCCAGCAGCACGCACATCCACAGCATCGAGCTCGAAAGCAGTTGCTGGGCGCGGTCGTGGCCCTCCTGCTCCCGCACGCGAATCAGCGTCGGCACCAGCGCCTGGTTCATGGACTCGGAGATCAGGTTGATCAGCAGGCTGGGCAGCAAGGCCGCCGCCAGAAACGCGTCCATCGCGTCGGAGCGGCCATAGACGCCGGAGACCGCGACCTCTTTGAATGTGGCCACCAGCTTGACGAGAATTCCCACAGCGGTGACGGACAGCGCCGCGCGAAAGATCTGGCGATTGACGCTGCCGCCTGAAAACAGCCGTCCGATTCTGGCCACAGGTCCCATACCAGACTCAATTCACCGGTCTGCAGGGGAGTCTAGAAAACATCGTCGATGCATCGGCGGAAGACACGTCGGCGAAGCACTCCTCGAGCTGCTTCGGCGCCTCCGCCGCCAGCCGCGCCGCCAGTGCCACCAAGCCAAGCAACAGCCATGTGGTGCGGTTCTCCTCTACCGTGTCCACCAGCGATGCAACGCCCCACACCAGCAGCGCGGTCGTCAGCGCCAGCCTGATCGGCCCTCGGGTCTGGAGCGCGGCCCGCGCGGCCAGGGCGGCAATGCCCATCGCCAGCGCCAGCGCGCACAACCCGCCGCCCACAAGAATCGACAGCGCGGTGTTGTGCGCCGTATCCAGAGGATTGGTTCCTGCGGCGCTGGTGAAAGACCCGGCTCCGGTTCCCAGAACCGGCGATCGGACAAACGCATGCCAGCCAGCGTCCCAGATATTCAAGCGCTGATTCAGGTCGCCGCTCTGCAACTGCGATGGAATGGTGGCCAGCCGATCGAAGGTCTCTCGCGGAATGGCAAACCACAACCCCGTGGCCAGCACCGGCAGCGCCAGCGCCGCGGCCAGCGCGCGCCTGGCGTGGTTTCTCGCCAGCAGCAGGCCACAGCCAGCCAGCGCAATCACGGCGGCCAGAAATCCTCCGCGCGACGCGGTGAGCAGCACCGCCACGAGCCCCAGCGGCAGATAGCCCAGCGCCAGCACGCGCTCAGGCCAGCGCCGCGCGCTGTTCAGCAACAGGGCGGCCAGCGGAAATCCCACGTCCAAAAACCGCGCCACGTCGTTGGGGTCCTGCCCCTCGGCCACAAAGCGAATCTGGCTGGCGGCAACAGCCTCAGCCGAGCTGAAGTTGGCCAACGTAAGCAGAGCCAGCACCCAGGAGCCGGCAATAAACGCGTTGAGCAGAAGGCGCAAATCTCGCGGGCTCTCGGCAAACTCCCACACCAGCCAGACGATCATCATCTCCTGAAAAAAGCCGCGCATTTTTTCCAGAGTCGCCAGCGGTTCGATGGTCCAGAAATACGAGCAGCAGAACCAGAGATAAAAAGCCAGCACCAGGACTTGCATCGGTCCAGGAGTGCGCATGCGCCCAGCCTGCAAAACAGCAGGGACAGCTACGAGCAGCAACACCAGCCCCACCAAGCGCGCGATATTGCCTAGCGGTTCGCCTAGATCCAGGGAGTACTCCCACGGAACCGCGAATGCGAACAGCAGCAATAATCCCCACGCAATCCGGCGCATGTTCTAAAACCTCTGCGACTAGAATCTCTGTGAATAAACAAGTCCGGCGTAAATCGTCACGCCCACCGCCGATTGAATCGCCGCTTCCATCGTCCGGTTCCACATGTTCTTGGCCATGGAGTCGGGCACGAACAGAATGTCGCGGTCATAGATGGGCTGGTCCGGGTCCTGCCCGTGGATCATGCGCCGCAGGTTCAGCGTGGTTAGCGTGCGGCCGCCTTTCTGTTCGCGAATCAGCAACGCCTTGCCCGCAGCCGCATTCTGGCTTGGACCCCAGGCCAGGCTCAACGCCTGCACCACGGTCAGCCCCTGCGCCGGGTCCACGGGAAATCCTCCCGGCCGCACCACATCGCCAATCACAAACACCAGCCCTGCGCGGCTCACCTGCACTGTGTCTCCGGGGCTCAGTTCCGGGTTGTGGTCGGCCGCGGCGTCGGTCCCGCCAGGGTCCAGCACCACCGGGTGCGGCGTTTTGGGGTCGCTGCGATGAAATACATTCACCAGGCGGCCAGCATTCGTCGAAAGCCCTGACGCGGCAGAGATCAGGTCCAGCAGCCGATGGTGCAGCGTGTACGGATACACTCCCGGCCGAGCCACTTCCCCCAGCACGCTTACATCCTGGCCCGCATACGCAGTCACCAACACCGACACCTGCGGATGCAGCAGCATTCCCTTGCTCAACAAAGCCGCTTCAATGGCGTGCGCAGCGGACTGCTCATCCAAGCCAAGCACCTTTATCTCATTCACCATGGGCAGCGTTACCGTACCCTCCGGTGAAACGCGCACATCGGAATGAAACTCGGGCGTGTGGAACTCGGAAATATCGAGGAAATCTCCCCGCCCAATGGGACCCGGCATGGGAGCGGCCATTTGCGCCCCCAGCGGCAGCGGCACTCCCGCCTGACTCGCGCCCTCTGGCCCATTCCATACCGCGGGCGACTCCTTTGGATTCGGCACCGTCTTCGTGTCCGGCGTAAACGGAAGCCGCGCCACGCCCGTCGGCAGACCGTCGAGAGCGGGAGTAGGCGCCTGCGCGCGCACCAGGCCACACGCCAAAAGCAAAGCCAACAGCACAGCCGCCGCGCGGCCCCCGGTTCGTGGAAGAGAAGAATGAAGCGATTCCATGATGAGCGCGCCTCCCACCGCCAGCCAGAGGCCGGCGAAAAATGTAATAGCCATGTAGAGCGGCAAATCCGGCGCGACCGGCTTGACCGGCTGCCGCGCGTAGTCCACCACGGTGATATTCGAGGCTTGCACTCCGACCGCAAGTCCAGCCTCTTCCAGCTTCTCGAGCACGCGCATGTAGAGCTCGTGGCTGGAAGTCGCCTCCTGGCGCATCATGGCGTACTCGGTGGCCGCCTCGTTCAGTTTCAGGCCCTGGCCGGTGCGTTCGTCCAGGCTCTTCTGCACCATCTGTTCGCGATCAACCGAGGTCTGCCATGCGCTCTTGAAGCGAGCCAGCAGCTTGGCGTCTTCTGATTTTTTCTGTGCGTCCAGATCTTCCAGTTGCTTGCGAATCTCCACCACGCGGGGAAAATTGGGACCGTGTTCGGTGCTCAGTTGCGCCTGTTCCAGTTCCAGTTCGCTGTGCCGGGTGTGAATCTGTTCGAGCAGCGACGTGGCAAAGTTGCCATACTCCGCCTGCAACCGCGGGTCGGAGGCGATGACCAGTTCCGGGTCGCCCTGCGATGCCGAGCGATACTCCGCCTCGCGCAAAATCCGGTCAGTGGTCGCGGCCACCAGATCCCGTCCCAACTCGTCAATCTCCAGCAGCGTCGAGTTGTGATCGGATTCGCCCGGCTGCCCATTGGCCTCAATTTCCGGAGCGTTCAGCAAGCCATGCTTGCTCTCGAACTCCGTCAGCCGCTGCTGATCCCGATCCACACGCGCTTTGAGGTCCTTCAGTTGGCCTGTCAGCCAATCCGACTGCTGCACCGTGGCCTGCATCCGCGCTTCGCTGTCCTGCTCGCCATACACCCGGATCAGGTGATTTACCACCGCCGCTGATAAGGCTGCGTCGTGCGACCGGAAACGGATCGCGAGTACCAGCGACCGCGGCAGAAGCTCCACGTGCAGACGTTTCTGAAATCGATCGAGAAGATAAGCCTCGGCGTCAGGCCGATGCGCGCCCGGCTGATAACCCGGAAAGCGATGCTCGAAACGTCCGTTGAAGCCCGGCGCCTGATAGAGCTTTAAATCGGTAATCACGCGCCACGCCAACTGGTCGCTACGCAGAAAATTGGCTACCGTTTCCTGCTGCAAGGGCGCGGACAAGATGGACGCCGCGGCTAACTGGCTGGTCGCATCCAGATTGAGCGTGGACGCAGGCGCGGTGCGCAAGGCGATCTTGGCGCTGGCCTCATACTGGTTGGGCGCAATCAGGCAATAGAGCAGGCACAGCAGCAGCAGCCCGCCCTCCACGCCGAGAACCAGCCGCCGCCTGCGTGCCACCACCGCCAGCAACTCGCGCAGCGACGTCGATGAGCCATCCCGGCGAACCGCCGGGCCATGCAAATCAGATTTCTGCGGCAGCTCGCGCGGCAACTCGGAGGGGTCCGGCAAGGTAAGGGAACCTCAGTCCCATCCAACAGTCCCAAGTCTCCCCACGCAGGGTTTTCCCTGTGTACAAATCGAAAAAATACTGCGGAGGGAATCCTCGCCAGTGTGCTTCATTGGAAGCATTTCGTCAATAGAGCGCGCAGTGGGAGAAAGCGGTTTGTGGAAAATAAAGGCCCTCTATTGCCCGCCGCGGTACCACTCCACCGTGCGCCGCAGCCCCTCGCGGAAATCCACTTGCGGCTGATAGCCGAGCAATTCCCTGGCCAGCCCAATGTCGGCCAGCGAGTCGCGAATGTCCCCGGCTCGCCCTTCTGCATAAACCGGTTTGCCTTGGTATCCGGTCAGTTCCGAGAGAATCTCGAAGGTCTGGTTGAGCGTGATGCTCTTGCCCGTGGCCGCGTTCATCATCTGGCCTGAAACCTTTTCCGCCGGCGCCGCCGCAGCCAGCAGGTTGGCATGGACGACGTTGTCGATATACGTGAAATCGCGGCTCTGCCCGCCGTCGCCGTAGATGGTGGGCTGCTCGCCGGCCAGCATCTTGCGGCAAAAAATGGCCAGCACCCCGGAATAGTGCGACGTGGGATCCTGATAAGGCCCGAACACGTTGAAGTAACGCAACACCACCGTTTCCAGGCCGTAGACGCGGGCAAACACCCGCATGTAGTGCTCACCGGCCAGCTTGGCCACAGCGTAGGGCGAAATAGGATTAGGCAGCATCTGCTCATGCTTGGGCTGGGTAGGCGATTCCCCGTAAGCCGAAGACGACCCCGCATAGACCACGCGCCGTACTCCCGCCGCACGTGCCGCCACCAGCAGGTTCAGCGTGGCATCCACACAGGCCACGTTGGTACCCACCGGATCTGTCACCGAGCGCGGAACCGAGGCCAGAGCCGCCTCGTGAAACGCAATCTCCACGTCCGCGCAAGCCTTGGCGCAGGCTGCAGGATCGGCCAGGTCTCCTTCGATAAACTCCATCGCTTCCAGGCCGGCCAGGTTCGCGCGCTTGCCGGTAATGAAGTTGTCGATGCCGCGCACCGTTTCGCCGCGCTTGAGCAGCGCTGCGGCAATCGAGCGCCCAATGAATCCTGCAACTCCGGTAACCAGATAGCGTGCCAAATCAAGCTCCTATAAATACCAAAAGAAATGAATACTCCCATCAGGATACAGCCCCGCCAGCGCCGCTTCCCTGCCACAAACGTTCTCCCCGTTGCGAGGCCAAAGAAGCATTGCAATTTCTCTGCAATTGAGCATATGTTGAAGTTTTTCACCCATCAGGACGCTTACCCATGCCCATCGACATCCGCAGCGTTTGCCCCTTGCTCGCCGTCTTCGACATGCCCACCTCGCTTCGCTTCTATCGCGACCTGCTCGGCTTCGAAATCCACTTCAGCTCCGACCCCGAACCCGACGGGCACATCGACTGGGTCTGGCTCCGCCGCAACGATGCCGATCTCATGCTCAACACCATGTTCGAGCGCAGCCACCGCCCGTTAGAGCTTGATCCGGTCCGCGTCGCTGCCCACGGCGATACGCAGCTCTACATCGGCTGCCAGGACCTCGACGCTGCCGCGGAATATCTGAAGGCCGCCGGCGTGGCCGTCAAAGGCCCCATGGTCCGGCCCTTCGGCATGAGGCAACTTTTCTTCCGCGACCCCGACAACTACGAGCTCTGCCTCCAGTGGCCCGCACGATGACCCAAGCGGAAGGTGCCCCATCGATTTCACAGTCCCATCGTGGAATGGGTGGGAGCCCGCCAATCTCCTGCGAGCGAACTGCGAGCGTCTGCCCCACCGCAGGTGGCGACAACCCCGCACCCCATCCTGTATCGTTGCCCAGTAATCGTACTTCTCGCCTATGCTCTTTTCTCTCCCAACCCTGGCCGAACCCCAGCACTTCTCCCTCGCTGAGAAGCTCCTCTTTGCCGCGATGGCTATCGCCTCCGCCTACCTCTTCTGGCGGCGCTTCGGCGTGGTTCTGAACAAAATTCTGAAGTCGAAAAAAGACCCTAACTTCCATCTATTCCCCATCGCCAAACGCGTGTGGGATTTCTTCTGGGAAGTCCTCTGCCAGGCCAAGGTCATTCGCGAGCGCCCGTTGCCCGGTCTGGCTCACGCGTTTGTCTTCTGGGCTTTTCTGGCTTTCGCGCTGGTCACGCTCAACCATTGCGCCGTCGGGTTCGGCATCGGCTTTCTGAACCCCGCCGGCCCCTTCGGGCGTTTTTACTATTACTTTGCCGCCGCCTTCGCTCTGGCCTGCGCCGTGGGCATTTCCGGCCTGTTCATCCGCCGCTTCTTCGTACGCCCCAAATCGCTGGGCGAAAAGCTCTCGTGGGAATCCGGCTTCATCGCCTTCCTCATCTTCGCGCTCATGGTCACTTATCTGGCCGCGTTTTTTGTCGCCGACACCGACCCTGCCGCACGTATGCTCTGGTGGCTGCACACCATGACGCTGCTTGCCTTTTTGCCGCTCATCCCGCACACCAAGCACCTGCATCTAGTGCTCAGCCCGGTCACCATCTTTCTCTCGCGCGGCAGCTTCGCGCAGATCCCTCCGCTGCGGGATGGCGAAAAAGAGGGCGACGAAGACTTCGGCCTGGTCGCCGGAACCGATCTCACTCAGCTTGTCAGCCTGCAGGCCTACTCCTGCGTAGAGTGCGGCCGCTGCACCGAGCACTGCCCTGCCGCCAACACCGGCAAGCTGCTCAACCCTAAAGAAATTATTTTGGGCGTCCGCGCCTATTTGAACGACCTCGGACCAGCATCCGACCAGCCGCTATTAGGCAAGTACAACCAGCAGGAAGCCGTCTTCCAATGCACCACCTGCGGCGCATGTGAGTTCCAATGCCCGGTTGGCATCGAGCACGTGCCTATCCTCGTCGGCCTGCGCCGTGGCGCGGTCAACACCGGCGAGTGGGACGACGCGCACGGCTCCAAACTTTTTCTCGCCCTGGAGCGCGGCTCGAACGCTCTCGGCATCAACCCCGCCGAGCGCGACAAATTTATTCAGAAACAGGCGCTGCCCATCTTCGACGGAACTCAGGAATATTGTTTGTGGCTGGGCTGCATGGGCGGATATGACCCCAAAGGCCGCGACATCATCGCCGACTTTACCCGCGTGATGAACTACCTGGGCACAAGCTACGGCGTGCTGCGCAAGGAGAAATGCACCGGCGATCCGGCGCGACGCCTGGGCAACGATCTGGTCTTCCAGCAACTGGCCGAAGCCAATCTCGAAGCGCTCGCGCAGAACAAGGTCAAGAAGATCGTGTCCATCTGTCCGCATTGCGTCCGCACCATCCAGGAAGACTGGAAGGAGTACGGCACGCCGCCTGAGATCGAGCACCACAGCGAGTTCCTCGCTCGCTTCGCCGACAAACTTCCGCATCAAAAGAGTGATGAGAAGATCGTCTTCCACGACCCCTGCTATCTGGGCCGCTATCGCAACGTGTACGAGGAGCCGCGCACTGTCGCCGCGCTCGCTGGAACCGTCATCGAGGCCCCGCGCAATCATGAAAGAAGTTTCTGCTGCGGAGCCGGCGGCGGTCTCGCCTTTCTCGGCGAAGAAACCGGTGAACGCGTCAGCCACAACCGCGCGGCCGAACTCGTCGCTACGGGCGCGTCCACGGTCGGCACCGCGTGCCCGTTCTGCAACACCATGTTCCGCGACGCCTTGGCCGCCACTGGCCAAACTCCGCCCCAACTACTAGACATAGCCCAGCTAACCGCGCGCGGATTGCCGACCACTAACACAAACTAACTGCAGGAAATGGAGGACTGCCATGCAATGAAAAATTTGCCCTTCATTGTCGCCATCGGATTCATTGTCTTTTGCGTTGGCGGACTTGCCCGCGTTTACATGGATTTTTCGTCTAAGAATGGCCGCTTTTGGGGCGGAAATTCTGCACAAAAAAATACAGAGCTAAGCTACATTCGCATGGCGAAGGAGACCGGTAAATCTCAGTGGCCTGTTTATCTGGCTGCAATATGCATACCGCTCGGAATCGCGATTGTTTTTGGCGCCATCCTATATCACAATCACTTGCGGCTGAAATGATATATGGTGCTCCGGATTCTCGCCAAGCCCGTCCATAGCGAGCCCATGTAGAATCACGAATGTACGAAGGCCTTTCACGAATGAAAATCATCGTAGCCATCAAACAAGTGCCCGAGCGCGATGCGCAGGTCCGCATCGACGCTGCCGGCAAATGGATCGACGAATCCGATCTTCAGTTCGCGCTGAACGAGTCCGACGCTTACGCGCTGGAAGAAGCGCTGCAGCTCAAGGAAAAGTCTGGCACGGCAGACAGCGAAGTCATCGTGCTCTCGGCCGGACCGGAGCGCATCGGGCAGACGATTCGCGAGGCTCTCGCCAAGGGCGCAGACCGCGCTATCAACATCGCCTGCGACGATCTGGCTACGCGTGACGCCCTCGGCGTAGCCCGCCTGCTGGCCGCCGCTGTGAAAGAAGAAAACCCCGACCTGGTCCTCACCGGCCTGCAATCGGAAGACCTGGGACTGGGCCAGACTGGCGTCATCCTCGCTGAACTGCTGGGGCTACCTCACGCGACGCTGATTTTGCACGTAGAGGTCGAAGGAGCCGACGGACCCCAAGCTCGAATCAAGGTCAAACGCGAACTCGAAGAAGGCTGGTTTCAGGAAATCCTAATGCCCACGCCCGCCGTGCTCACCATCCAGTCCGGCGGCAACAAGCTGCGCTACGCCACGCTGATGGGCATCAAGCGTGCCAAGACTAAGGACGTGCGCCAACTCACCGCGGCCGCGCTTGGAGTAGACGCGGTGCCAGTCGTCGTTCTCGATCGCGTCACGCTGCCCCACAAACAAAAGTCCACCCAGATGCTCTCCGGCTCACCCAAAGAGGCCGCGGCGGCGCTGGTAGAAAAACTGAAATTCGAGGTGCGGGTACTATGAGCGGAATTCTTGTTGTTATCGAACAGAGAGAAAACCGCATCACGCGCATCAGCTGGGAAGCCCTGGCCGCTGGCCAGCGCCTGGCCGCGCAAACCGGCGTGCCCGTCACCGCCGTCCTGCTCGGCGCAGACACTGCATCGCTAGCCGGCGAAGTCGCTGCCCATCCTGTCGCCAAAGTCGTCCGCGTGGAGCATGCGCTTCTCGCGCAGTACACGCCAGATGCGTTCACTCTTGCGCTCAAGCAACTCATCGAAAAAGAGAGCCCCACGCATGTGGTGCTGCCGCATACCTATCAGGTCCGCGACTACGCCCCCGCGCTGGCCGCGCGCCTCGGACAGGTGCTTATCAGCGACGTCATTGACATAAGCGATGGTCCGGTCTTCACCCGTCAGCTCATGCAAGGCCGTCTGAACGGCGCTTATCGCCATTCCGGCAGCGGACCGTGCTTCGTCTCCGTGCAGGCTGGAGCCTTTCGCGCTGAAGCCGCCGAAGCTACACCCGTTGCAGCCAAAACCGAGGTCTTCAATCCACAAATCGAAGCCGTACAGATCCGCACCAAACCCGGCCAGCCATTCCGGGGCAGTTCGCAAACCGTGGACCTCGGCTCCGCACAACTGATCGTGAGCGTAGGCCGCGGCATCAAAGAAGCGGAGAATCTGCCTCTCGTTCAGGATCTGGCCACCGCGCTCGGCGCGGAGCTGGCTGCTTCACGCCCCATCTGTGACAACGGCTGGCTGCCCATGGAGCGGCAGGTCGGCAGCTCCGGCCAGACCGTCGCGCCCAAGCTCTACCTGGCGGTTGGGATTTCCGGAGCCATCCAGCACCTGGTCGGCATGAAAGGCTCGCAGTGCATTGTGGCCATTAACAAAGACCCCGACGCCCCCATCTTTGAAGTTGCCGACTACGGCATCGTCGGCGATTTGTTCGAAGTGGTGCCCGCGCTGACCGAAGCGATCAAAGCAGCCAAGCAGTAGCCTGAAAAGACCTCGCGACGGTTTTGTCGCATCCATGCCGATGAAATTATGACCAACGACAAAGATGGTCGAAAAGGGAGTAGCTGGTGGTTGTTGCTCTATGCAGCGATCACCGCGGTGTGTCTTTTCCTTGCCGTAATCGCAGTGGAGGGTTTTGACGTCGATGCGATCTTCTACACCTTTGTTGGAGTCCCGCTTATCAGCCTGGTCTTCGGACTCGTTCTTCTTGCAACATCGATCTTCAGAAAGAGAAAGCCGGAGAGAGTTTACCTTTTGATATTCCCTGTCTACTGGGTGATCTCCGCCGCCTTGTTCATGAACGCCAGCGAAATCAGGCTCCGTGCGCAATGGCTCCTCCACTCACACAAATTGAAAGCCAGCATCCAAATGCAGCCGGCGCCGAATAATGGAGAGCTGAGACATGCTGAATTCGACGGGGCGGGATGGGCTGGAATGGATACGGTAGAGTATCTCGTTTTTGACCCAACGGATCTTCTCACGATACCAATCTCAAACCATTCCAAGGGCAGATTTCCCGGCATCCCCTGCGAAGTGCCCATGATTCGGCGCATGGACCGCAGTTGGTATGTCGTGACGTATTACACGAACGCCGAATGGAATAAATGTGCCTGAACATTGGCGACGGTAGGTGTATACAATTTCCTGCCCATCCCTCAGTTTTTGATTAAATTCCTATTTATTTAAAAGAGAATTTCCGCACTTTGCCGTTAATCAATACAGAATTAGGCAAATCGGAATGCCAGTTCCTCAGCGATTGAAAGGTGCTGAGAGCTTGCCTCGACATGCATCGGGTTCCGAGTAGCCCCCATCGCTCCCCAGAAACACCTTTCCGCGGGGCTTCAAAAAACGGCGTCCTTACAATTCGCGTAGACCAAAAGCATCTCTGCTTGAGTTGCGCTTTCGTTGAACCGGGTTTCCCCCTCCGGCGGCTTGGCTCGCCGGAAACCCGGTCTCGCGCGCTGCCCGCCTTCGGGTGGGGCAGCGCGCCCCAAAGCGAGATGCCCTCAGGTCTGCGCGCTCGTCACGACGCCATAAACCGCCCTCCCCCAACCCAGACTGACGCATTGGAGAACGAACATGACATCGATTCGAAGCACGTGGACCTTATCGACTCCCCCACCCTTGACCGGCCTCTTGACAGCAACCGAGTGGTCGGGCGCCGCGCAAATGGCGATTCCCAATGGAACGCTGCTGGCGCAGAACGACGCGAACAACCTGTACATCGGCCTCGACATTACCGCCGAAACGGGCACCGCCAACCCCAACGACTATTTCTGGTTCGTCGTCGACATCAATGACAACGGCGTGATCGACCCTAACCGCGACAAGCTGTTCTCTATCCTGCCCGGCAATCAGAACCGGCTCTACATGTTCTATATGCTGGGTCCGGACGAAAACACCGGAGCCTCGACCACTCAGGTGATTGCCTCACAACTGCTGAGCGGTTTCGGCCCGTCGCTGCTTGAGGCGGCCAACCACCGGCAATGGCAAATCACCTTCGCCCTTTCGGATCTGGGCATTGACACCATCGACCCCACCGACCCGGCGCCCGCTGTCGATTTCGGCTTGCGCATCGCCACCCTGGGCGGCTTCGTTGGCGAACTGCCCCCGAATCCGCTGGGAAACTTCTCCGACCTGAACCAGATTGTTCTGGCCACGCAGCTCACGGCCACGGCCGCTAACCTCGGCCCGGTCATTGCCGCAATCGGCCTTATCGGCACCGGCGACATCGCCGCCGATGGCTATGCGACGATCACCGCGCCCTATTACCTCAACCCGGACCAAGCCGCCTTCTGCGGCACGCTCAACTTCATCGGCAACGTGGAAACGCTGACCGCTCTGTGGGCCGCGGGCGCGACTCAATATCAGGTGCTGCACCGTTACGGCGCCACCCCGGCCGCAGTGGCAACCGCTGCCTGGGCGCCCATTCTGCAGGCTTGGACAAACTTCCAGATTGAAGGCGTCAACGATGTCTGGGAGTCGTTCAGCCCGGACGCCAGCGGCTACTATGCCTTCATCGATCCGGCTCTGCCCTATACCATCCAGAACCTGATCTTCCAGTGGGCGACGAGCGCCGAACCGGACGGAACGCACCAGTTCCAGGTGAACTTCTATAACGCCTCGAACGTCGCCGTGCCGTCAACCGCTCAGGTGCTGACACTGGATCTGGACAACCAGCCGCCCAATGTCAGTCTGATCGACATTCTTCATGCGGGCGCAGTGGTGTCTCCGTGCGCCATTGTCGATCTGGCTTCGATCACCGATGGCGTGCAACTGCAGTATGAGGCCTACGATCCGGAGGGCGATCTGCTCAGCATTGCCTTGACCGCATCCTACGGCGCCGGTGTCACCTCGAATGTCTACACCGACAACTACAGCGCCCACGCCACGCCCGCGCACATCTGGCAAGGAGTGACCAGCGACACGCGGCCGGCTTCACCCGCCGTCTGGGTTCCGCCCTACACCTGCGCCTACCTGTTCGAGATCACGGCCTATACCCGCAGCACGAACGGCTACAGCTACCCGATCATCTACAAGCAGGACTTCCAGACGGTGACGCTGATCAAGCCGAACGTGATCATCAGGCCCACCCCCATCCCTACTCCCGTTCACCTGTCCGCCGCCGGATTTGAAAAGCTGCCTACGACCGGCGACCCAACCAAGATGAAAGCACGGCCCGTGCCCACCAAAAAGTAGGCCGCGCAACGCTCCGCTTGCTCCGCCCCTGTCCGCGAGTATTCCCCCAACGCGGCAGGGGCCGGAGCATCCGGGTCCCGCACCAGAAGTGCCCGCCGATTGCGTCCCCATGGCCTCAGGCTTTATGGTTCCTAGTTCACAGCACAAAGCCATCGCAGTGGGGTCCAGCCAATGTTCTTTCCTGAAACCTATCAGGGCGCGCTCCTGTTAATGGTGCTGAGCATGTTGTGCTGGGGTTCATGGGCCAACACGCTTAAGCTCTGCCCCGGTTACCGCTTCCAGCTCTTTTATTGGGACTACGCTCTGGGCCTTGCGGCCGGCGCTGTTTTCTGGGGGCTCACGGCCGGCAGCCACGGGCCTACCGGCACGGCCTTCCTTGCGGACATCGTCCAGGCCTACAGCGGCTCCATTCTTCTCGCCGTTCTGGGCGGCATCATCTTCAACGTCGCCAACCTGCTTCTGGTCGCGGCCATTGACGTAGCGGGTCTGGCGGTCGCCTTCCCGGTCGGCATCGGCCTGGCGCTGGTTGTGGGCGCGGTTTCGAGCTACCTGGTGCGCCCGGCCGGCAATCCCCTGCTGCTGTTCGGCGGCGTGGCCCTGGTTACAATCGCCATCGTTTTCGATGCCGCAGCTTATCGCAGACGCGAGGCAACGGCCAGAGCCGCAACCACTCGTGGCATCGCGCTCTCGCTGGTGGCTGGCGTGCTCATGGGCACGTTTTATCCGCTTGTGGCCGGAGCTCTGCGCGGCGCGCCCGGCGTTGCGCCCGTCGGCCCTTACGCTGTCTCGCTGTTCTTTGCGATCGGCGTGCTCGTCTCCACCATCCCCGCCAACGTACTGCTGATGGCTAAGCCGCTTGACGGCAAGCCGCCCGTCAAGTTTTCCGCCTATTGGCCAGTCCCGTTCCGCTGGCATTTGGCAGGCGTGCTGGGCGGAGCCGTCTGGGTCACGGGGGCAATCGCCAACTTCGTCGCCTCCGGAGCGCATTTGATCGGCCCGGCTGTTTCTTACTCCATTGGCCAGGGCGCGACCATGATCTCAGCCTGCTGGGGCGTCTTTGTCTGGCATGAATTCGCCGATGCTCCACCCGCGGCCAAGCGGCTGTTGCTTTACATGTTCTTGTTCTTCGTGCTCGGCCTGGTTGCGGTGGCGCTGGCTCCGCTCTACTGACGAACGCTCACTAGAATGTGGGAGGGCCTCATACTTCCGCAATTTTATCGTGGAAACGCGGGAGCCAATATCCAGATCATGCAATCAACCCGGAAGGCTATCGTCGTCGTCGGCAGCGTCACCATGGACATGGTGACGCTCACTCCGCAGATTCCATGCATTGGCCAGACCGTCATGGGCACCGGCTTCGGCACCACGCCCGGCGGCAAGGGCGCCAACCAGGCCGTGGCTGCGGCGCGGCTCGGCCATCCAGTAGAGATGGTCGGCAAAGTCGGCGACGATGTGTACGGCCCGGCTCTTCTGGACAATCTGGCTGGCGCAGGCGTGGGCACGGCCGCGATGGAATCGGCAGCCGGACCGTCGGGGCTGGCGCCGATTTTTCTCTCCGAGGCCGGCGAGAACGCCATCGTCGTTGTTCCGGGCGCCAACGGCAAAGTCGATGCGGCATTCGTCGATCGCCACGCCGATCTCATCCGTTCCGCAGGCATGGTGCTTTGCCAGCTTGAGCTGCCCATCGATACCGTCAACTACGTCATTGCTCTCTGCGCCCAGGCTGGCGTGCCGGTGATGCTCGACCCCGCTCCGGCCGCAAATCTTCCTGAGGCTGCGTGGGCGCAGGTTGCTTGGTTCACGCCCAACGAAACCGAAGCCGCGTTCTACCTTGGCGAAACACTTGGCGTCGAGGAGGGCGCAAGACAATTGTTAGCCCGTGGCCTCCAAGGCGTCGTGCTCAAGCGGGGCGCAGAAGGCTCTTACGTGGCCATCGCCGGCGGCCGGGCAGACTGGGTGCCTGCATTCAAGGTGGAAGCCATTGACACTGTAGCCGCCGGAGACTGCTTCAACGGCGCTTTTGCCGTCTCGCTTCTGGAAGGGAACGACCCGTGGGCTGCCGCTCGCTTTGCCTCCGCCGCTGCGGCAATCTGCGTCACCCGCCGCGGCGCGCAGGCCTCCATGCCATCCCGAGCTGAAGTCGACGTCTTTCTCGCGAATCATCGCTGATTTCTAGAGGATTCCACAGCCTTCAGCAGCAATCCGGGCTATCTGGGCTGAGCGCAATCCCCTCCGTAGCTGCCACTTCGTTCTCCAGCGTGCCGATAGGCTCAATCGTGATGCGAATCCGGTCGCCGCTCGCCAGGGTAAACGTTGAAGGCGGTACAATCCCAGTTCCCGTCATCAGAAAGCACCCTTGCGGAAACGCATTGTCGCGGAACAGATACTCAACCAGCGTGCGCGGCTCGCGCTTCAACTCCGTCAGCGCTACGCGACCGGTGAATTCGGCGTGTCCCTGACGCAGAATCTCAATCGCAATCTCCGTCGACGCCGGTAGCGGCTCCTCGCTGACCAGAATCCCCGGTCCCAGCGCGCAACTTCCCATATAGACCTTGGCCTGCGGCAGGTAGAGCGGGTTCTCGCCTTCAATGTCGCGCGAGCTCATGTCATTGCCTATGGTGTAGCCGGTGATTTTGCCGCCGGCGCTTACCAATAGCGTCAGTTCCGGCTCAGGCACAGACCACGTGGCGTCGGCGCGGATTCGCACCTGGCCGCCAGTGCCCACCGTGCGGCTGGCTGTCGATTTGAAGAACAGCTCGGGACGCTCGGCTGAGTAAACGCGGTCGTAAAAGCTGCCGCCACCCGCGTCTTTCGACTCTTCCATGCGCGCGCCGCGGCTGCGGTAATACGTCACTCCCGCGGCCCACACTTCCTGACGCACGATGGGAGCCAGCAGTTCAGCCGCATCCAGCTTCGCGCCCGGCCTCAACCTTCCGATTAGTTCGCTCAATGCTCGGAACAAATCATCGCGCACCAGCAGCGCGTCCCAATCCGCGCCGTCGATGCGGAAATACTGCTCGTACTGTTCGACAACACATCCGGTCTTGGTCCGAAACAGCCTCACGTGATCCTCCGGCTTCCATGCTCTTCGAGTGCTGATGATTGTTTCGCGCCAGTTTGCGCGCTGACAGTTACCACCACTCCGCTAGACGCCTGGGCGCAACCTTGGCGTCGGCGGCGGGCTTGGGCGTGCGCAGCAGCAGCACCGGACAAGTGACAAGCTTCATCACCTTCTCGGCAATCGATCCGAAGAACAGCGGATGCCAGCCGGTAAGCCCATGACTGGAAATCACCAGCATGTCGGCATTCTCGCGATCTACCGTTTCCATGATGCAGCTGGCGACATCGTCGCCCACTTCCACGCTCGAGCCGACCTTGATGCCCTTGCCGGCTAAATCCACGGCAGCGGCAGCAAAATGCTGCTCGGCGGCTTTCTTTGCCTCATCGGTAAATTTCGTTTCAGGAATGAAGTCCGGCATCGTGGTGGCGGGAAACATGGGAACCACATGAACCAGATGAAGCGCGGCGCCAAAATGCTGGGCCAGCTCCGCGGCCGACTCGACGGCCGCACGCGAGGATGGACTGAAATCAACGGGCACCAGGATCTTGGTGGGAATCGTGCTGTTGGAATTTGCTGCGGGCATGACGCTCTCCTCGGCCGTTCCACGCAAGAATGCGGCCTCTCGTTTTCGCCCTAATCATAGCAACCTGCCCTCAATTGGATGCGTATTAAACCAGACATGGGAAATGCGGCACGGACACTCGCCGACCTGCGGCTTCCGGCTCATTGCTCCGCCAGTGCTCAGATGTTCTCAGTCGAGATGCGCCTCTGCCGTTTGAACCGGCTCGGGAAATCTGAACTCCACGGTGCTGGCCGGCACGGATGTCCAAATGGGCGCAGAAGTCCAGGCAGGAAATAATGGAGATCGCCAGTGGGGGAGAAACAGCACCAGCACTGTGCTGACCAGCACACGCAGGTCGCTCCACGGAGTGGCTCGCTGCAGATAGGCCTGGGAGATGCGCAGCTTGTCCGGCATCAGGATGGTCTTGTAGTAACGGAGGTGATCGGCCACGAGGGCTAGAAACTCGTCTTCGCGGCAGTACTTGAGGGTCGCCGGGTCGGTCAGGCCGGGACGCGCCTTGAGCAAGGATGCGTAGGCCGGCTCAAACTCCGCGGCCAGCTCCGGAACCACCGGCCGAGACCCCACCAGGCTCATCTCTCCGCGCAATACATTCCATAACTGCGGCAGCTCGTCCACCTTGAGCCAGCGCAGCCAGCGGCCGATGCGTGTGATGCGCGGGTCCTGGCTGACGGTATACATGGAGCGGCGGCTGCCTGCATGCATGGTTCTGAGCTTCAGTATTTTGAATCGCCGGAACCCGCGGCCCATGCGCGCCTGCGAAAACAAAACAGGGCCGTCGGAATCCAGCTTGATCAGGATTGCGGCCACGGCCAGAATTGGCAACACGGCCACGAGCAGGAAACCTGCCAAAGAAATATCAAAAGCGCGCTTGAACACGAACCCCTCCAGCAGAGGACTCACGCGTCTCGACCCGAAGCCAGTATCGAAGACACTTGAAGGGTTGGCGCGCGGCGGTGCGGGAACCGTTGCTTTTTAGAGGACGCTGTTGCTTTGAAATGCTCTCCGCGTCCGCTCCCGTTCACCACCTGAGCCGCTCTCCCTCGTGACAACGCACACGGAAACCCGCAAGCCCGGCAATTTGCCGGGGTGAATCAGGGTTTCCGCTGGAGTAAATAAGGTTCAGTACTGTGAGGAAACATTGTTTTCGTCCTGCCTGTCAAGGTGCGGAATTGCATCGGCACAAAGAACGCTAATTACTTTAGGGTATAGAACCCATGCTTCAGGAAACCGAACACCGGGCCCGATGCATGTACCAGGCCTGATGCGCGCCAGCCGACGCTACGGCCGCTCCACTGTCAGCGCTCGGCCGTCAGATAGACAGCGACTGCGCCTACCAGCACCACAGTTGCGAAAACCGGAATCAGAACCATGAGGCTTCCCCCCGAACTGAGCCATGTGGAGAAGCTGAACATCTGCGTGGGAAGCGCGTCGCCCAGCCACGCGAGTAGCCAGTCGAGCCAGCGCAACCCATGTCGCGCCTGGCTGATGGCCAACGCCGCAGCCACTAGAACGGTAATCGACAGCGCAAAAACGTAGGCACCCAGTATCGGCCGGCCCACGCGCTCGACTGCCGCGTTGCGCCTGCGCAGTTGCGCCCGCCACCAGATTGCGCCCGGAGCCGGAAGCCTGACCTCCGCGGCAGCCGCGGCGCGCGACTGCTGAAAGGCCTGCGTTACCAGCAACAGATCGGCGCAGGAGCGGCAATCGGCTAGGTGAGCGCGCAGCTCCGGCGGGCAGGCATGGGGCCAGTGCCCGCGAGCCAGCAACTCCCGCACTTCGGGTTGGCGCGTGCATGGTCTAAAGGTCATGGCTGGCTCCGGTAGTTTGCCGGCGCTTGCGGCAGCGCGTTTTTCTCAACGTTATTTTCAACAGCCGGCGGTGTTCCCTGCGTCTTGAGGATGCGGGCTATTTTGCGCCGCGCCCTAAACAGCAGCAGGCGGATGCTGGCGCTGGCCAACCCCGTGATCTGCGCAATCTCGTGGTGCGAATATCCTTCTGCATGAGCCAGCCACAAGAGCTGCCGCTCCCGTGGCCGCATTTCCGCCAGCGCCGGCCCCAGAACGGCCTGCGAGTCCGCCTGTCCGGAGCGATCGGCGGCGGCAAAGAACTCTTCGGGCAATTCTTCAATGGAAGCCGAAACGGGCCGCCGCCAGTGGTCGCGAAGCAGGTTGGTGGCAATGCGAAATAGATACCGCCGAGCCGCCACTTCTCCCTCGGCCAGCGAGAGCTCAGGCCGCGCCGCGCAGAGGAAGCGCACAAAGCTTTCCTGCATCAGGTCGTCGGCCAGCGCCGGGTCCGCCGAGACGCGCGCCAGATAAGCCCACAGCGGACGCGCCGACCGCTGATAGAAGGCGGCAAATGCGTCGCTATCCATCAGCGTGTCTAAATTGCGCGCTTCGGCAGGCAGATCCTGAACCAGCTCCGCGGAGTGCGGTGCGCCACCGGCGATTGGGTTCAGAAAAACGGCTTCCCACAACATAGGCGCTGGCTCTCTTATCTGGCTGGTTGCCGTTCCGGCTCACTTCGCATCCTTACCATCGAAATGCGACGAAACGAGGCGACTGCCGGTGGCCGGGGCTTCCGGAATCAGGCCCAGGCGACCGGCAAGAACCCAGGTAATCCCTGCGGAGATAATAAATCCCAACCCCGGCATTAGCGCGACGGTGCCCAGCACCAGCATCGGCTCATACATCTCCACGCGCACGTTACGCAGTAGGAAAAAGCCCACCCCGAGCAGCACCAGCACAACCCCAATCTGCAGCGGCGTGAGTACGCGGGCAATGGCGTTGGGCATGCGCTGCTCGGGCTCAAGGCCAACGGGAATGGGCGCGGCTTCAAGGAAGCGCTTGCCGGCCTCGGTCTCCATGTAACCGGCCAGTTCCTGGTTGGAGCCGAACTTGTCGATCAGGCGGCCATGAACCTCACTCTGCAACCTGAAGATACGGCCCCAGCGGCGGTTCTCAAGGTATTGGCGGATGAGCCAGACCAGCGCGGCAAGAAAACAGGCGAACGCCAGCAGGGCCGCAATCGGCTGAATCACATCGTTGGCAGACCAGGAATCGCGGGGTTGCACCAACTCCGGCCACACGGCGCGTTCCAGCGCCTGGTCGGAGCTGCCGTCGTCCCGGTGTACGTGCGTGAAGAGGTAGAAGTCCGGATTGCGGGCCACCTCCGGATGGCTGACAAGAAACTGCGCAAGCTGGGGATTGTTGCGGCTCACGTATTCCTGGTCGGACAGGAGTGATGGATCGTGAGCCACGACCGTGGTGAGCGTGGGGCTCATGCGCAGCAGCTTGATGAGCTGGTCCTGCGTGGCGGCCAAGTCGCGGTCGCTCACCGGCGCGGCGGGCGCTTGCGCGAGCGCGGCTGGTCTGGCCGGCGTTGCCGGGCGCGCCGGCGCTGTTTGCGCGGAAGCAAGCGTGGCACAAAGAACAGCAGGCACAGCCAAAGAGCGAAGAAGCCAGGGCAGGATACGGGCAGATTTGATCATTTCCAATTTCCCTCTTTTTAAGAAGTCATTCATCCTTCTGCCTACACAACGATTTGGCCCCCAGATTGGTTAACAACCGGAGCAGCCGGAAGAGAAAGAAAGTAAACTTGACTTCAGGGATGACGGTTTGCGAGAGGAACCGGAGGCGATCGCGTGAGAGCATATTTTTCGTTTGGCAGAAGCGGCATCGAAGTAACGGTTCCGGATGGTTTCCGGAGCCAGGTCATCATGAGCCACACGGCGCACGCGGTCGAGAACGAGCAGGCCGCCGTCGAGGCCGCGCTGGACGCGCCCATCGGCTGCGCATCGCTCATGCAACTTGCCGCCGGCAAAAGGACCGCTGCCATCAGCGTTTGCGACATTACGCGTCCCGCGCCTAACCGCATCACGCTTCCGCCCGTGCTCGATCGACTGCATCGGGCAGGCATTCCCGTGGAGGGCGTCACGATCCTGATCGCCACGGGACTTCATCGTGGGGCCACTGCCGAAGAAATTGACATCATCGTCGGCCCGGAGATTGCAGCCAAATACCGCATCGTCAGCCACGACGCCAAGGCGCTCGCCGAACACCGCAGCCTGGGCGCAACCGGACGCGGCACGCCTGTCTACATTGACGAGCGCTTCATGGCTGCGGACTTGCACATCACCCTCGGCTTCATTGAGCAACACCTGATGCTGGGCTTCAGCGGCGGCCGCAAGCTCGTTGCTCCAGGCCTGGCCGCGCAGGAGACCATCAAGGTGCTCCACTCGCCGCGCTTTATGCGCGAGCCGTTGGCCACGGAGGGCTCCATTGCCGCCAACCCGTTGCACGACGAACTGCTGGAAGTGGCCCGCATGGCGCGTCACGACTTCATGCTTGATGTGACCCTGACGCAAGATCGCCGAATCTCCGGCGTCTTTGCAGGAGATCCCGTCCAGGCCCATGCGGCCGGCGTCCGCTTCGTCGAGCAGACCTGCCTGGAGCGCCTGGAAGAGCCGGTAGATGCGGTCATCACCAGCGCCGCCGGCTATCCGCTCGACCTGACGTTCTATCAGATTGTGAAAGGGATTACTGCGGCCGCGCACATGGTCAAACCCGGAGGCCGTATTTTGATCGTCGCCCAGTGCGCGGAGGGCGTAGGCTCGCCGGAGTTCGCACGAAAACTGGCCTCCATGAAAAGTTTTCGCGGCTTTCTGGATGAAATCCGCACCGCGCCGGTCGAGGTGGACCAGTGGCAACTGGAAAAGCTGGCCCTGGCCGGAGAGAAGTTCGATCTCTACTTCTTCACGCCCGGCGTAACCAAAGGCCAGCTCGGTTTTCTGGCGGATAGCGTCTTCAGCACACTGGAAGAAGCCGTGGCAGCCACGCTTGCCGGACTGCCTGCCGACGCCCGCGTAGCGTTGATTCCTGAAGGCCCGTACACCTTTGCCCGCGCTGAAGAGGCCGTGGCCGCCGGATAGCGACAGAGTTAAATCTAGGAGAAATCTCCGCCGCCATCGTCGAAACTGCCACCGTCATCAAAGCCGCTGCCGTCGTCCTGCGCAATGTTATCGGCCCCACCGTTGTCGTCCAAACCGGCATTGTCGAAGCTGCCCTGGTCGTCGCCGCGCGTGTCATAGCTGGCATCCGAGAGCTGCGCTCTATTCTGGTCTCCACTGCCGTAATCCGTTCCAATCCGATCTGAAGACTCGTGGAAATGCTGCTCCTGTCCGCCTTGCTGGTTTTGTCCCGGTTGGTCGTAGTAGTTGTTGACGACCGTTTCTTCCGGCCGCTCAAAGCCTCCGCCCATCATGCCGGGGCCCATTCCAAAGCCGCCCATGCCCATTCCCGGGCCGCCCCATCCGTAGCCTGAGTGTCCAAACCCACCCAGCCCGTGCATCACCGCTTCCACGCCTTCAAAGGCCAGCGCACCGGCAGCTACGCCCGCGGCCGTCTGCATGGCTCCGCGCATAAAGCTCGGCTGGCTGCCTGGAATGTATTGCGGCTGCGCGTACTGGGAATCGACGTATCCTGGCGGCGGAGGAGGCGGAGGCACATAGGCCTGTTGCGGCTGCACATACGTCTGCGGCAAAGGAGCCGGATCGTGATGCCCGAGCAGATTGCCCAGAAAGCTGGTCGCATGGGCTGGTTGCTGGCGCGCCTGCTGCACTTGCTGTTGCAGTTGAGCCACCTGCGCCTTGGCCTGATCCAGGGCAATGTTCTGCACTAGAACGCATTGCGCCAAGATATAGAGCACGTTTGGATTGCCGCCCAATCCCCGGCTCAGCAACGCTTCCGCGTCCACGTCTTTTTCCTGCAATTGTGTCTGGTTTACCCGCTCGACGAGCGAGTTCAAAAGCTGTTCTTCCTCGGCAGTCACCGCATCGACCTCCGGCAGCCGGCTGTCTGTGGGACCAGCGGCGCCTCTTGGTTAAGACGCGAACTGGCCGCCAAAGTTGCCTTGCCAGCTTCCGGTACGCATCGCGCGGCGGCGTAGTTCCCGGATGCGCCGAGAGCACTTTCGATTCTGCTCCTTACAGAAACCGGAAAATTGAGCGGCTTTCTCCTCAAGAAAAAGCCGCCCACAGCGTTTCCACAAGAAGCACCTGAATTGTGGAAACGCTGTGGGGTCTGAGTCCTAAATTCGTTCCATAACAGCTGGGCATTATGCTTCGGGCCAACATCGCCAGAAGCAGGTCCTTCGACTCCGTTGAAGTACACTTCGCTCAGGATGACAAGTCTTTTTGCGATAAGAACTTCAGACTCGGGACATTATCCAACCAGTGCAAATGCACGTATCTGTTCCTTGCGCACGGTGAGCCGTTCCACCAGGTCTGTACGTACCTCGTATCCGCGTCCCGGTGTGTCCGGAATTGCGATTTCACCGGCTGGAGAAACCGTGATCTCCGGCTCGACAATATCCTCGCGCCAGTAGCGTTTCGACGCCGATACATCGCCGGGAAGCGAAAAGTTTTCCAGGCTGGAAAGCGCAATGTTGTGCGAGCGGCCAATGCCCGCCTCCAGCATTCCTCCACACCACACCGGGATTCCCCGCTCTTGCGCCGCATTGTGAACCGCAATGGCCTCGGAGAACCCGCCCACACGGCCCAGCTTGATGTTGATGATCTTGCAGGACTCCATCTCAATGGCCGCCAGAGCATCTCTCCGATTCCTGATCGATTCGTCCAGGCAGATCGGAGTTTCGAGGCGCTTCTGCAGCATGGAGTGGTAATAGAAATCGTCGTGCCAGAGCGGCTGCTCGATCATCAGCAGGTCGAACGCATCAAACGCCACCAGGCGGTCCGCATCCTTCAGTTTGTAAGCCGAGTTGGCATCGCAACTCAGCATGATGCCTGGCCAGCGGTTCCTCACCCGCTCAAAAACCTCCACGTCCCAGCCCGGCTTGCACTTCAGCTTGATGCGCTGATAGCCGGCGGCCAGTTCCCGCTCGATCACTGCCATCAACTCAGGAATCGTCGCCTGAATGCCCAGCGACACGCCGCACGGAATCACGTCGCGCACGCCGCCCAGCAGCCGCGACAGCGAAATGCCCTCGCGCTGCGCCTCGATGTCCCAGATAGCGTTTTCAAGCGTGGCCTTGGCCATGCGGTTTCCCCGCACCAGACGGAAGATCTTGGGGCAATCGCCGCCATGTTCAGGCGCGGCGCCGGCCAACATCGGCCCCAGCTCATTCACCAACACCTGCCAGGCACTGTCGGTTGACTCAGCCGAAAAAAACGGCCGCTCGCCTGCCGTACACTCGCCCCAGCCGGTCAGTCCTTCTGACCGCACTTCGGCCAGAACGATTCTCCGGTTGGTGGTGACGCCAAAGCTGGTTTCAAAGGGGCGCACCAGCGGCAGGTGCAGTTCGCGCAGGACGATCGCGTCAATTTTCATAATTTTCCGGTTCCTTGTTTTATGACTTTCCGGTTTCTTGGGGAAATGATTCCAACGTCAACTGGGATGGGTTTCCTAATTCGAAGCTGCCGTTTCCTGCCGCATCCCGGACAAAGCCGAGCACGGCCAACCCCTGAGAAAATGCCCGTTGAAACTTCTGCCGGTTCCCCAACTGAATAGCCAGTGCCTGTTCCCGGCCGGCCTCCGTGGCCTTCCACTCATAAATTGCCGCCGGAACCTGAATGACCTCGTCGATGATCAGCGCAGTTGCCGCGCGACCGTCGAGAATTGCTTCCACATGTGGCGAATCCAGCGCCCACTCCGCCAGCAGCCGGTCCGTCGGCAAGCCACCCTGCAGTCGAGATGAGGATACACCATAGAAATCCACGAAATAGCTGCGAACGATGGCTCCCAGCTTGTGGATATTCAAAAAAGCGTTCTTGATCTCCAGCGGATCGAAGGTCCATTCAATGTGCCGGATGCCGCGCCCGAGCGCCTCCTTGCGTTGCGCCAGCTTCATCTGCACGCCCAGGCCGCGGTTGCGGTAACCCTCTTTCACCGCCATCATGTGCGAGTGCAAATAAGGCAGCGGAGTGGGCTCGCCGGCAATGGTTTTCACTCCGGGCAGCGCCAGCACGAAGCCCACCAGCGACTCCGGACCGCCGTCCGCCGGCGCGCCCGCAATTTCGGTGTCGAAGGCGCCAATCACCTGGCCGCCCACCTTCTGCCATACCAGAAACGCCTTGCGCGGAATCACATCCGTCGGGTCATAGCCCCAGGTGTCCACCTGGAGCTGGACGCACGCCTCCAGCTCCTCATGTCCCCGGCAACTGCGAATTACGATCATGCCTGCTCCGTGACGATCAAATCAGGCGAGCCTTCTGCCAGCTTCCGTTTTGCTGCCGCCCATAGCTCTTCCAGCTCCGCCGGGGCCAGCTCTTCCAATGGCCGCACTGCTGCCCGTTCCATCTCTTGAAAGCGCTGGCGAAACCGCCGGTTGCAGCCGCGCAGCGCCATTTCCGCGTCCACGCCGAGGTGCCGGCCCAGATTCACGGCGGTGAATAATAGATCGCCTAATTCTGCCTCTACATGCGGCTTTCGCGCCGGATCAGCCGACGCAGCCTCAGCTTCCAGCTCCGCCGTCTCCTCGGCCAGCTTGGGCAGCAGGTCGCGCCAGTTTGGCCAGTCGAAGCCGGCCTTTTGCGCCTTGGCTCCCAGCTTGGTCGCCTCGGCCAACGCCGGCAGGGCGCGAGCCACTTCATCCAGGCGCGAGGCCGGCGCAGCATCGGCAGTTTTCTTTTCGGCACCCCCGCGCTTTTCGGCAGCCCCACGTTTTTCCGCAGCCTTGATCTCGTCCCAGTTGCGCAGCACCGCCGCCGAAGAACCCTCGACAGCCGCGTCGACCTGAGCGCGGTTTCCCGCCGCCCGCGAAGCCTCTTCGCCAAACACATGCGGATGCCGCCGCACCAGCTTGTTGTTCAACTGCTCCAGCACATCGGCGACGGTGAAGTGACCCTCGTTGGCCGCCATCTCCGCATAAAACAGGACCTGCAGCAGCAGATCGCCAAGTTCCTCGGCCAGATGCGGAAAGTCGCGGCGCTCAATGGCGTCGAAGACCTCATAGGTCTCTTCCAACGTGTATTTGCGAATGGAATCGAAGGACTGTTCGCGGTCCCACGGGCAACCGCCGGGAGCTCTGAGCCGCGCCATGATGCTCACCGACCGCTCAAACAAGGCCGCCGCCCGCGCCGCATCGGTCACGGTTTGCGAATCGGGAGCAGATGCAGGCAGGCTGTCCGGCGAAACGTCCATGCTGCTCCAGTTTAAACCTGAACCCTCCGCCGGCTGGAGCGACCGGCCCGCGTGTTGCGTCTTTCCTGCAACATGGCGCTGCATCCATGCGTTTGATTTGCGGCGCATAACCAGTGTGTCCAACCACAACTCACCGTATACTCAACCTCGCGCATGATTCGCATTTTTGGCACCATCTTTGCCGGCCTGTTGGGCTTGGCTTTCGGCAGCTTTCTCAACGTGTGCCTCAGCCGCTGGCCTGAGGGCGAGAGCGTCGTAGCGCCACGCTCGCACTGCCGCATCTGCGACCACACGCTCTCCTGGTGGGAAAACATTCCGGTCGTAAGCTGGCTTGCTCTGCGCGGACACTGCCGCAACTGCCACACGCCCATCGGCTGGCGCTATCCGCTCGTCGAGCTGGCCGTGGGAGCGCTGTGGGCCGTGGCCGCGTGGCGTTCTTATGACGCGTTGTTTCCGCTCGCATCTGCTGCGGGAATGATGTTTCTGATCTGGGTGCTCGTGGGTCTGGCGGCCATGGACGCCGAGCTCCTTTGGCTGCCGGATGCGGTCACTTTGCCGGGCATCGCAGTGGGGTTCATCTGGTGGTTTCTCGAGCAGGAGCAAGCCGCATGGGCGCTGCATCTGCCTCACTCGGCGGGGCAAGACGCGCAGGAAGCCGGCAAAAGACTGCTGGCAATTGCCGTCGCGGCTTTGATTATCCTGATCATCCGTTGGACTTACCAGCTCATCCGGCACCGCGAGGGCATCGGCCTGGGCGACGCCAAGTTGATGGCGCTGGTGGCCGCGTGGCTTGGGCTGCCGGGCGCGCTGCTGACCTTCGCGCTGGGAGCCGTTCTGGGCGCATTCGCCGCCATCGTGCTTCTCGCCGTTCCAGCCGCGCGGCGCGACTCTGAAACCTGGGCCGCGGCCAAGCTGCCACTGGGCACATTTCTGTGCATTGGAGGAGCTGTCAGCGCGCTCTGGGACCAGCAGATCATCGCCGCCTACCTGCGATGGAGCGGGTTCTGACCGGATGGCCTCGCTGGGATGGCGAGGGCCTGGAGCAAAGGCAGCTTCGACAATCCGGCTTTGCCGCGCGCCGGCTTGCGGGTAAACTAGATGTATGGCTGAGATTCAGCGCAGAAAAACACCTACGGTCAAGATTGGGCACGTTCGCGTCGGCTGGGAGGTTCCGGTCGTCGTCCAGTCGATGACCAACACGGACACGTCCGATATTCCCGGCACCATTGAACAGGTTGCGGCACTGGCACTGGCCGGCTCTGAGATCGTCCGCGTGACGGTGAACAACGAAGAAGCCGCCGCTGCCGTTCCGCACATCGTCGAAGGGCTGGATAAGCGCGGGCTGCGCGTCCCGATTGTGGGTGACTTCCATTACAACGGCCACCTGCTGCTCAAAAAGTTCCCTGCCGCGGCGCGGGCTCTGGCCAAGTACAGAATCAATCCGGGCAATGCGTCCATCGGCAAAAAAGACAACGACAATTTTCAGGTCATGGTGGAATGCGCGGCGGAAAATCAGAAGCCTGTCCGCATCGGCGTCAACTGGGGCTCGCTGGATCAGGCACTGCTCACCCGCATGATGGACGCCAATTCGAAGAGCGCCAATCCACAGCCGGCGCGCGAAGTGATGATGGAAGCCATGGTAGTGAGCGCTCTTGAGTCCGCTAAGGCTGCCGAGCACTACGGCCTGCGTCCGGACCAGATCATTCTCTCCGCCAAGGTCAGCGGCGTCCGCGACCTCATCGACGTCTATACGTCGCTTGCCGCCCGCTGCAACTATGCGCTGCATCTCGGCTTGACGGAAGCGGGCATGGGTTCGAAGGGGCTGATTGCCTCGACCGCCGGCTTGGCTCCGCTGCTGCTCGCCGGCATTGGCGACACCATCCGCGTAAGCCTGACGCCCAAACCCAACGGCGACCGCACGGAAGAAGTGCTGGCCGCGCAGCAGATTCTGCAATCGCTTTCGATCCGCAGCTTCATGCCGCAAGTTACAAGCTGCCCCGGATGCGGTCGCACCACCAGCACGTATTTCCAGGAACTGGCGGAGCAGATTCAGACTTACCTGCGGACTTCCATGCCGGAATGGCGCAAGAAGTATCCGGGCGTGGAAGAGCTGAAGCTGGCCGTGATGGGCTGCGTGGTGAACGGTCCTGGCGAATCCAAACACGCCAATCTGGGAATCAGTTTGCCGGGCACATTTGAGGAGCCCAAAGCCCCCGTTTATATCGACGGCAAGCTCTCGACGACGCTGAAGGGCGACACCATTGTGGCCGAGTTCAAGCAGATTCTGGACAACTATGTGCAGAGCCATTACGGGCAAGGCGCGAAGAGCGAGGAACTGGTGGGAGCGCACTAGAGAGCGCCTTTACTGCGTTCTCCTGAAGTCAAAAGTGGCCAGATTCATCTGGCCTTCGGCGAGGATGTGTATCGTGAGTACGGCTTTGCCTTTGGGAAGCTTGAGCTTGACTAGACCAGGCGCGACGTTCCAATGATGCCACTGACGCCAGGCGATTGGGTCGGCGGCGTCAAAGGTGCTGGTGATGGCGAGCGGGCCGGTGGCTGACTTGCCATTTACGTCGATGGAGATGGTGCCGCCGCGGTTTGAAGTGTAGAGCAGGTCGGCGGAGTAATCGCCGGCTTGGGCCACCTGCACGGTTACGTTGAACCATTCGCCGGGCACGGTCCAACCAACATAAAGCAGGTTCGGCGGGGGAACGGCTTTGTTGTATGGGTTGTCGTCGATCCGCAGGTCAAGGCCGAACTTGGTGTATGACGTGTCGACGCCTTCTCTCATCCGGAATTCATTGAGATAGCTTCCATTCGCGGGGTTCAAGGCGCCGCTGCCGTTGTTCTTGGCGTCGGAGTCGTGATAGGCAACGCCTTCTCCTCCCGAGTCGTAATAGGCGCACATTACCTTGCCGGGAATGGCTTGCGCTCGACTCTGGAAATGGCTGTCGCGATAAGGTATTCCCCGGTAATGTGCGAGAAAAGCGGACTGCAAGGCACCGGCAGAGCCAAGAACCATGAGCGGCACGCCTGCGAGCATGAGCGGGCGATACGAGGAAGGATTCATCGGGCGTGAACCTCAAAACAATATCTCTGGCAGATTGTCCCCGATAAGGGTACAGGAATCCTGCAAAATGATCTGCATGCTTCCCAGGCTGACGGATTCGCGGTAGGATGCTTCCAGCATTCTGGAGAGAGTTTTGATACGCCCGCGTTTGAGGCATTGCCTTGCTCTGTTGACTTTAGTCGGACCCATTTCAGCCTTGGCCGCGGCGCCTAAGGCCTGCGTTTCGGCTGACCAGGCTTCCAAACTGCTCAAGAAGGACGTTTGTGTTACCGCGCACGTTTATGATGTTGTTCAGCTTCCTGATGGGACGCGGTACCTGGATGTCTGCACACCGCAGACGCCGGATGATGCCTGCCGGTTTACGATCATCAGCCTGTGGGAGGACCATGACGACGTGGGTGAACTGGCCAAGTATCGCAACATGGATGTGCAGGTGCGCGGCATTGTTGAGCCCATGCATGGACGAGCCGGGATGCTTTTGAGCCATGCACGACAGTTCTATGGCGGGCCACCCAAATTCAAGCCCAATCCCAGGCTGGCTCGCGGCTTCTCGGCCGACCAGAGCCATCCGCCGATCAACGACCCTAATCTTCGCGCGCAAGGCGCTGCGCGTGCCTTTATGAACAGCCGCGACCAGGAAACCCGGCCGGCCAAATAGAGCGGTTCACCATCCACGGCCGGCGTTGCGCCGCAGCTCGTCCAGCGGATAGCGCGTTCCGCGCCATTCCACTCCGTTGTGCGTGAGGGTGAGAATCATGGACCGCGCTAATGCGAACAGAAGAATGGCCGTGGCAGGAGCAAAAAAGATTGCAGCCCAGGGCGACGCTTGCGTCACGCGCCGGTTGGCCGCGTAGGTGAGCGCTATGAACGCATACGCGAGCAGACCCGCTACCGCTGCCCAGCGGCCTGTGGCGATGGCTGCCAGTGGCAGCACAATCTGCACGGCAAAGCCCGCAAACATGAGCAGCGTAAGCCAGAACCTGTAGCGCAGGGCTGCGAAGCCGTTCTTCTCGAGCAATCCGACAATGCCGAGCGCGCCTTCGATCCAGCGGATGTGCGCGAGGCCCGCGCCCAGGACAACCCTTTGCGCAAAGCCGGCACGCTTGATGAGCCAGCCGAGCCGCAGGTCTTCCACCACTTCCATGCGCAGAGCGGCAAAGCCTCCCAGGCGCTCATACACCGTGCGCCGCACCAGGTTGAAACCGCCGGCGCCGCAGAAGTCCCGCGCCTTGGGGTCGGCAACTTTCCACAAGCGGATTCGCCAGGCGGCCATCGCCTGAAATGAGGCATAGACTGCGGACTCCGCGAAGCTCTTAAAGTCCAGCGTCAGGGCCAGCACGACATGATCGGCCTTCTCCGCCGCGGCGTATCGCAGGCTGAGCGCGATGGCGCGGGGATCGAAGAGGACATCGCCGTCAGTGAACAGAAGCCAGGGCGCACGAGCCCGCTCGGCCGCCAAGGCCAGCGCATGCGGCTTGCCAAGCCAGCCCGCGGGCAACGCGCGGTTATGAATTACTTCCAGTTGATGGGTTCCTCCGGCAGCCTGCGCCTCGACGGCGACTGCATCCATGCGAACGCCTGTCGCGTCGGTCGAGCGGTCATCGACGGCGACGATCTGGAGCCGCACGCCGGTCGAGCGCAGCAAGGAACGCAACGTGGCCTGAATCGATTCTTCTTCATTGCAGGCTGGAACGATCACGGTCGCGTCCGTGCCTGGGCCAGCCGATGCAGGCGGCAATGTTCGATCCAGTTGCGTGAGGTCAGGCAGAGTGGGAAGGCCGCGCAATGCCGCGATTGCCTGCCATAGCCAGCCGAGGGCGAGCATCGTGGTCAACGCAGTGATGATGTGCGAGGCGGTGGTGATCAACTTGCGAGCTCGGGCGTGTCGTCTAGCGGCGGCGCAAACCGGGAGCCGGCGAGCAGAATCACGGCGGAGATGACCAGGAAAATGAGCGTTACGCCAAGGCCGATGCGCAGATTTGTTCGGTCTGAGACGGCACCGATGATGGTTGGCGAAAATGTGTCGCCGAAGGCATGGATGCAAAACAGGTTGAACGAAATCGCCGTGGCGCGCACCGGGGCGGAAACTGAATTCACAATGGCCGCATTGAGCGGGCCGGTATTCAGGAACAGGAAAAACTCGGTCACGAACAGGGCCGGAATGGCCCAGGCCGCTGGTCCGAAGAATACGACGACTCCGCATGGGAGCGTCAGCGCTACGCTCCAGAACGACACCAGATAGAGCGCGCGATGATTTGTGCGCTGCCAGCGCTGCGCAATCCAGCCGCCGACCAGCGTGCCGGCAATTCCGTCCACCACCGTAATGGCTCCGACGGCAAGGCCCGCGTTAGCCACGGACAGGCCTGCGGAGCGGTGCAGAAATGTGGGCATCCAGGCCGAAATGCCGCCCATGGCAAAGGTCAGCGTGGCCAGGCCGAAGGTCCCGGTTAGAAAGGCCGGATTCCGAAATAGCCCGAGCACGGTGCTGCGATCGGCCGTCTGCTTTACATGGTCGCTGGCTCCGCGCTCCGGTTCGGCGCCCATACCTGCGTAGAGCGCCGCAACGGCGAGACCGGGAATGGCGCAGATAAAGAACGGCGCGCGCCACCCCCAGAGCGAGCCCAGTTCCCCGCCGGCCAGATAGCCGAGCGCCGCGCCAACGGGAATGGCAAGGTAGAAGATGGAGAGAATCCGGTTGCGATCCCGCTCCGGATAGAAATCGGCCAACACTGCGGGCGCAAAGATGCCAAACGTAGCCTCGCCCAACCCGACCAGCGCGTGGCGGGCAAACAGCGTCCAGTAGCTGTGAACCCAGGCTGAGCCCAGCGTCGCCAGACTCCACAGCACCGCGCCGGCGATAATCAGCGGCTTGCGGCGGAAGTGGTCGCCTAGCCAGCCGGTTAAAGGCGCGGCAACCATGTACACGATAAACAGCGCCGTGGTCAGCAGGCCCATCTGCTGGTCGGTCGAGTGAAACTCACGCTGGATCAGCGAAACCTCGCCGGGCAGAATGTAGCGGTCAATATAGTTGAGCAGGTTGAGGGCGATGAGCAGCGCCAGCGTGACGACCGCCGGGTTGAAGGAGACGCGCTTTGACAGGCTTGTGGTCGACAAGAGGCCTCAAGGAAACTGCTGGACGAGTTTATATTGCGGGATTTGGCCTGCGGAGCGCAATGGAAAATAGGTAAGTCCTTTATTTGGAGGGGGCTGATTGAGGTATTTTTGAATTAACTGTTTTAGTTTCAATACTCTACAGCTAAAAGGGCAAAGAGGGTGGGGGGTGGGGGGCGAACGGCCCCTTCGGCGGGATTGTTCGGACGGAGGGCAGGTCATTGGGAGGATGCATAACGCTATTGTGCGCTGCGGGAGGGATATATTGTGCAAACAACAGAAGCAGATCCCTCGGCTCCGCTGAAGTACGCTTCGCTCGGGATGACAGGTCGTGCTGGAGATAAGAACTTCAAAGCCGGTACATCGGACCCAGAATGCAAAGTCGACTAAGGTTTTTTGGACATTCTTCCTATGGTGAAGAAGAAAACAAACCCCGCGACGCCAAAAGCGACTAAGAACCAGGGTTGAACCACGGTGTTCAGAAAGCTGTTCATGGGATCGCTCCTTGGGCTTAATTCAAGGGGACTGTTATTTCTCGGGGCGGGGCCAGTGGGCTTCCACCGTGGTTCCGATTCCGCCTCGGGGGCGGAAGACGCCCTTGACTACGGCCCAGATTGGATCGGTGGCCTTGACTACGTCTTCGAGGACCTGGTTGACGATGTTTTCCTGAAAGATGCCGAGGTTGCGGTAACTGAATAGATACTCCTTGAGCGACTTGAGTTCCAGACATTTCTCGCGCGGCATGTAGCGGATGGTGAGCACGCCGAAGTCCGGAAGGCCGGTTTTTGGGCAGACCGAGGTGAGCTCAGGATCGTCGATGAGGATCTCGTAGCCGGGAAACTGGTTTTGCCAGGTCTCGATGGCCGGGAACGCGAAGTCGAGGCCAGCTTTGGCGTGTTCGTCGGTGTAGCGCGGTTCCAGTGCCATGCATCCATTGTACCGACAGCGGCAAGATCGGGGGGACTGGCGAGATTGGGTCACGGTGCGGCTTGAGGCTCGTCCGGTCGCATTTTCCTGCTTCTTTAGAACAGTTTGAGAGTCCTATATACTGACTCTGGTTGGGTGAATGGAAGAGAGAAAGCAATCGGGCCGGATTTGGCTTTGGCTGGGCGCGGCCGTCGTTGTGGTTATCGTTTTCTTCGCAGCGCGCTCGTTCACGCGGGACAGGCTGCCGGTGCGCGAAGTGCGGGTGAGCCGCCAGCAACTGGTGAACACCATCAGCACCAATGGGCGTGTTGAGCCGGTTGTGAACTACCCCATTTACAGCCCCGTCGCCTCCACCGTGAAGGCGCTTTATGTGCAGCAGGGCGACCAGGTGCCTGCCGGCAAGGTGCTACTGGAGCTGGACGATGTGCAGGCGCGCGCCCACGTGGCCTCGGCCGAAAGCGGCGTGAAGACGGCACAGGCGGCCCTGGACGCGGCGACCCACAATGGAAGTTCGCAGGAGCGGCAGGCCTCAGCCTCCGACATTGCCAAGGCGCGTATTGACCGCGATCAGGCCAAGCACGATCTGGATGCGCTGACCCGGCTCAAAGCCACCGGCGCGGCGTCTGCCAGCGAGGTAGCCGCGGCCCAGGAACGCCTGGATACGGCCGAAGCCGGACTCCACGCAGCCGAGGAGGGCTCTCACAGCCGTTACGCGCCGGCGGACGTGGCGCGCGCCCAGGCTGCGCTTGCGGACGCCGAAGCTGGGCTTGCCGCTGCACGGGATGTGGAAACCAAAACTGCGCCGCGCGCTCCTGCGGCTGGGACGGTCTACAGCCTCAGCGTGGGACGCTCAGAATTTGTGGAGGAAGGACGGCTTCTGCTGCAGTTGGCTGACCTGCACAAGCTGCGCGTGCGCGCCTACTTTGATGAGCCGCTGATTGGCCAACTGGCCGTGGGTCAGATGGTGCAGATCAAGTGGGATGGGGACCCCAAGCCGGGCCATGTGTGGATGGGCCACGTGGTGCGAACGCCCTCGACCGTAGTCGCTTATACCACCCGCACTGTGGGCGAAACGCTGATTGAAATCGACGGCGGCGATGGCGGCCTGTTGCCGGACACAAACGTGACAGTGACGGTGACTACATCCAGCGCACCGAACGCCCTGACCGTGCCCCGCGAGGCTTTGCACGTGGAGAACGGCAAGCAGTTTGTCTTCAAGATCGTCGGTGACGAACTGGTGCGAACCCCGGTTACGGTGGGAACGCCCAGCCTGACGCTCGCGCCCATCCTCTCCGGATTAGAGGAGGGCGATCTGGTGGCAACCGGATCGACCAGCGGACTGCCCTTGCAGGAGGGCGTTCCCATCCAGGGTGTGCAGTGAGGCTGAGGCGGCTGGCTGGAATGGGCGTCTGCCCTGCCTTGATGGCGGCAGCGATCAGTCTTGCCGTGCCGGCTCATGCGGCGTTGGCCCAGAATGCGGCGCCCGCCCAGAATCAGATCCAGTCTCTCGCCGAGGCAAACGCGGCTTTGCAGTCTGGCGAGGCAGATAAAGCTCTGGCTCTGCTGGCATCGCTGCCGCAGTCTGGCCCGGACCTGGCCCTGGCCCACAATCTTGCCTGCCGCGTGCGTTTTACGCTGGAACAGTGGGATGCGGCGGCTAACGAGTGCGAGCTGGCTGAGCGGTTGGATGACGGCAACTCCGACTACCACTTGTGGCTGGGCCGCGCGCTGGGTGAAAAGGCCAGCCGAGCCTCGTTCCTGACCGCTTATACATTGGCCAAGCGGACGCGCGCAGAATTTGAAGAAGCGGTGCGGCTGAATCCGCGCAACGCGGAGGCTTTGTCTGATCTTGGCGATTTCTACCGTCAGGCTCCGGGCGTGGTTGGCGGCGGTATCGACAAGGCGCAGCAGATCGTGACCGCGCTCGACAAAGTGGATGCGTCCCGCGCCCAGGAACTTCGCGGCCGCATGGCCGAACAACAGAAGGACTTTACGGCAGCCGAAAACGACTACCGAAAAATGGTGGCCACGGGCACGCATCCTGCCCTCGGGTGGTCCGCGCTGGCGGGATTTTATGCGCGACGGCAGCGCTTCAATGAGATGGAATCGGCAGTGCAGAATATTCTGGCGACGGCTCCGCACGACAGGCACGCAAGCGTTACCCTTTATGACGGCGCGGGCCTGCTGACGGAATCCAATCGCGACCCGGCGCTGGCCGCAACGCTGCTTGAAGACTACCTGGCCAGCTCTTCAAAAACCGAGGAAGCTCCGGCATTCATCGCTCACATTCGCCTGGCGCGTCTCAAGCAGGAACTTGGCGACCCCGAGGCCGCCGGCCGAGAACGCATCGCGGCCCTTGCGCTGGCGCGCGAATACGTTCCCGCTCAGAACTTCAACCCGCAGGCCGCATCGAATCAACGAGCGGCCGTTCATTAAGGATGCTCTGAACAGGTCGCAATTTTTGGTCGCAATTTTGAAGGATACGGCCCTTAGCTTGAAACTTGCTCACAATCCGCGTCCGGCCTGTCCGGCATTGCTTTTCTCGACCATCCTGGCAGCTTGCATTTTTGCGGCTGCGCCGGGCGCGGCGCGAGCTCAGGTCTCGCTGTCCACGGTTGTCGATCTTGCGCAGCGTAATTCGAGTGCGGTGAGGCTTGCGGAGGCCGATGTGCGGAAGGCCAAAGCGGCGCTGTCTGAGACAAAGGACGCTTTTATACCGAGCGTGGATCTTGGTGGGGGACTTCCGGCATTGCCTTCGGTTGGTTTCACCGGGGGTATCCCGTCGATCTTGACTGGCAGTGTGCAGTCGCTGGCGTTCAGCTTGCCTCAGTTCCAGTACATCAAGGCGGCAAAGGCCGGATTGGCAGCCGCTACTCTCAATCTGAAGAATGCCCGCGAGCAGGTGGCGCTGGACGCATCGACGGCCTACATCGAACTGGACACCGTCAACCGGGAACTTGAAGCCGCGCGCGAGCAGCAGACCTTCACGGCGCGGTTGGTGGAGATCGAGCAGGAGCGCACAGAGGCTGGAGTTGACCCGTTGAGCGAAATGTTACAGGCCAAACTGACGGCTGCCCAACTCTCGCTTAAGCTCATTCATCTGGAGGCGCGCGCTGCGACGCTCAACCAGCAACTTGCCACGCTGACCGGTTTGCCTTTGCACTCCATTACGCCGGACCACGCCAGCATTCCCGAAATCCCGGCAGTCAAGGCGGGCGATACAGGAGTTACTCCACTTGCAATTCAATCGGCGCAGATGCTTGCGGTTTCCAAGCAAAAGATCGCCCGGGGAGACGAACTGAACAAGTACTATCCGCGGATGAGCTTTACCGCTCTTTACGCACGGAGCACCAAGATTCTCAATAATTTTGACGAGTACTATAACCCAAACCATCCAATCCCAACCAACAACTTCACTTCAGGATTCGATATTCAGATGCCCCTCTTCGATTGGAGCCGTGGCGCCCAGGCAAGAGAGTCGGCAGCAGATGCTTTGCGCGCCACGGTGGAAGCGGAACAAGCGCGAGAGCAGAATGATATTCAGATTGCGACGCTCGACGGCAGCCTGCGTGAACTGGATGCGCTGGCGGAGATTGCGAGCCTGAAAGAACAGATTGCGAGCGAGCAGCTCAAGACCGTCCTCACTCAGCTTGAAATGGGTAACGGCGCTTCTGCCGGTCCCAATGCCCAACCCCAAACCACCCCGAAAGCCGAGCAGCTTGCCCGCATCGAGGAGCGGCAAAAGTACGAGGACGCCCTGGACGCCGGGCTAGACCTGGCCAAGGCGCGGCTCAACCTGCTTCGAGCGCTGGGCCATATGGGCGACTGGCTCAATGAGTTGCACGCGAAGTAGATCGGAATCGCCGAAATAACCCTCCATACGGCTGTAACTGCGAGCCGAGGGCCTACCCTCGATTTGCTCCAACTGGGATTTGCTCCAACTGGCTTGATATGACGAACTTGCTACCCATCCAGACAAAAACGCCGCGAAAACGTCTGTTTAAATAGCAGGAATGGTAGAATTGAAGGGATGCCTATGCCCCTGAAAACTCTTCTTCTGAATCCGCCCTCGTTCGAGAACTTTGACGGTGGCGCGAGTTCGCGCTGGCCCGCTACGCGCGAGATTGAGTCTTACTGGTACCCGGTCTGGCTGGCATATCCCGCTGGGCTGCTGGAGGGTTCGCGGCTGCTGGATGCACCTCCGCACCACGTCTCGGCTGACGAAACCATCAAGATCAGCAAGGACTACGAGTTCCTTGTCCTGTTCACCTCGACCGTTGGCTGGGAGGGCGATCAGCGGCTGGCCGAGGCGATTAAGGCTGCTAATCCGGCGATCAGGATTGCGTTTGTGGGACCACCGGTGACTACAGACCCGGATCGCGCACTGAATGAATGCGCGGCGCTGGACTTTATTTGCCGCCGCGAGTTTGACTACTCCGTGGTTGAGTTTGCGCAGGGCAAACCGCTGAATGAGATTCTTGGCATCAGTTACAAGCAGGACGGCAAGATTCTGCACAACCCGGACCGGCCGCAGATTGAAGACCTGGATGCGATGCCGTGGGCGACGAAGATTTACAAACGCGATATGGACGTGACGAAGTACAACGTTCCTTTCCTGTTGCATCCGTATATCTCGCTGTATTCCACGCGCGGATGTCCGGCGCAGTGCACGTTCTGCTTGTGGCCCCAGACGCTGAGCGGCCATGCGTGGCGCAAGCGCTCTACCGATGATGTGGCGGCAGAGATGAAGTGGGCGAAGGAGAATTTCCCGTTCGTGAAGGAGTTCTTCTTCGACGACGATACGTTCAATATTCAAAAGGCGCGGACGATCGAGCTTTGCGAGAAGCTGAAGCCGCTGGGCATCACATGGAGCTGCACGAGCCGCGTGACGACCGACCGCGATACGCTGAAGGCCATGAAAGAGGGCGGTTGCCGGCTGCTGATCGTGGGCTTCGAGTCGGGCGATCCGCAGAGTCTGAAGAACATCAAGAAGGGTGCTACGGTGGAGCGGGCGCGGGAGTTCGTGAAGGACTGCCACGACCTCGGATTAATTATCCACGCGGACTTTATTCTTGGGCTGCCGGGTGAGACGAAGGAGTCGATCCGCAACACGATTAATTTTGCCAAGACGCTGGATTGCGAGACGATCCAGGTGAGCGTGGCGCATGCGTATCCAGGCACGGAGTTCTACGACTTCGCCAAGCGCAACGACTTCATCACGAACGAGAAGATGGAGGATGGCGGCGGACACCAGATGGCGCACATCGAGTATCCGGGGCTGCCGACCGAGTACGTGATGGAGATGGTGCACAAGTTCTACGACGAGTATTACTTCCGTCCGAAGGCGGCTTTCCGCGTGGTGTGGAAAGCAGTGGTGAACCGCGATGTGCCGCGGCTTTATGTCGAGGCCAAGGCGTTCATGAAGCTGCGTTCGCAGCGGAACAAGGCATCGCGCCTTAAGAAGGAAGAGAACGCTTTGAAGGCTCAGGAGAGCGTCAGTCTGAATGCGTAGACGTGGTTGAGATCGAAAGGCGGCTGGCGTACTCTGCCGGCCGCCTTTCTCTTTTGTGCGGTGACGAACCGATGAAGGGACGCGAGTGAAACACGTACTTAAGCCGTCGCAGTATGCGATTTTAGCGGCTATCATGCTGTCGGCGTCGGTTGGCGACTCGTTTCTGAAGCGCGGGATGGGGCAGGTGGGCGCGGTGAATCTGCATCACCTGGGGCTGTTGTGGCATGCGCTGTTCAATCCTTATGTCGATATCGGGATCGTGTTTCTGATCGGGTTCTTCGCCGCGTATACGACGGCATTGAGCTGGGCGGACCTGACATTTGTGATGCCCGCAACGGCGTTTGGGCCAGTGGTGATTGCGCTGATCGGGCGGTACTGGTTACATGAGCAGTTGTCCGTTTCGCGCTGGCTGGGGATTGGGTTGATTGTGTGTGCCGTGGGGTTTGTGGCAGGTGGGCCGTCGCGGACCGAACATCCGGAGCTGGACCAGATGGATGCAGGGGCGAGCCGATGACGCTCTCGCCGTTCGTATATCAGTGGAGCGCGATCGCGTTCGTCGCAGCACTGGCAGTTGTGGGTGAGGTGATGATCGCCTCGGGTATGCGGCAGCTTGGAGACCTCGATGACATTCGCGCCAGGCGCGGTTTGTTGGGAACAATTGCAGCCGTTCTGACGAATGCGCGATTTGTGATCGGCGCACTGTGCATGGCTCTGAATTTCTTCTCGATGCTGTTCGCGCTGAGCATCGCGGAGCTGTCCTTAGCAGCCCCGGCGATTGGGGCTCTGACGTATATAGGCAATGCGGTAGCAGCGAAGTTCTTTCTGCGCGAGCGGGTGGACCGGCGGCGATGGCTGGCGACGATGTGCGTGGTAGTGGGCGTGATTCTGCTGGCGCGCTAGCGGCTGAGGAACTTCATTAGGCCGGCGGAGGGAAGATCGGACGCGAGGAAAGGGGCGGGATTTCCGGTGGCGCGGGCGATGGCTTCGGCTGCGAGGCGGCCGCTGCGGACGGCGCCTTCCATGGTGGAGGGCCAGCCGGAGAGGGTCCAGTCGCCGGCTAGGTAGAGATTATCGCCGGGGGCGTCAGGGGTGGGACGGAAGCGGTCGAGGCCTGGGGTGACGGAGAAGGTGGCGCGGGCTTCTTTGAGGACTGTGGACTTGAGGAGTTTGGCTTCGCGAACGGTGGGAAAGAAGCGCGTAAGCTCGGCGATGGCGGCGGCTAAGATCTGCTCACGGGTCTGGTGGAGCTCGGCGAAGGAGGCGCTGATTACTAGCTCGAGGTATTGGCCGGGGGTGGGTTGTTCTCGATCTGTTTCAAAGCGGCGGATGAGGGTCTTGTTGAAGAGCCACTGGATGCGGGTGTCTAGTAGGGCGGCGTGGTCGAGGTTCGTGATCGGGCGATCGAACCAGAGGTGGACGGTAGTGATGGGCGCGTGGGTGAAGTGCGTGAGCGAGGGCTCGATGCGCTGGCGCTGCGGGGAGGTTTCGGGCAGCGTGGCGAGGAGGCGGGCGGTCTGCTCGAAGGGGAGCGCGAGGAGCAGGCTGGGAGCGCGGTGGACGGAGCCGTCGGAGGCAGTGGCTTGCCAGAGGCCTGAGGGGAGGTGCTCGATGCGGTCGATGCTGGTGCGGGGGTGGAGAGTAGTTCCCTGCTGCTCGGCTAGCTGGGCAACGGCGGTGTAGAACTCGGAGAGTGGTTGAGAGGGGATGCCGAGACGGCCGCCGGTGGCGGACTTGAGGAAGGACTCGTGGAAGACCTGGCCGGCGTAGCGGGTGGAGCAGCGGTCGAAGGTGTCGTTGAGGGTGCCTACGATGATGGGTTCCCAGAAGTGGCGGATGGCGCGGTCGGTTTGGCGAGTGCGCTGGAGCCAGGTGGAGAAGGGTTCGTCGTCGGTGGCGGGGTAGGAGCGGAAGAAGTCGAGGAGGCCGAGGGCGATGCGAGACTTGTCGGCGAGCGAGAGCATGGGCGCGCGGAGAAAGCTGAGCGCGGAGTGGCCGGGCGATGGGAGTCCGGTGGGAGAGATGTCGCTGCGGCGAGTGGGGGTGGTTGCTGTGGAGGGTTCGAGAAAGGTGATGGTGTTGTACCAGCGGATGTGTTGACTGGCGCCGGAGAGATTGCAGAGGTCGATGAGATTGGTGCAGCAGCCGAGGAGGACGTGCTGGGAGTCGATGACTTCATCGAGTGCGGGGTGGGGGTAGGAGTAGGCGCGGCCTCCGACAAAGGGCTTGCGTTCGATGAGGGAGACGCTGGCACCTGCGCCAGATAGCGCGACGGCAGCGGCTAAGCCAGCTGCTCCTGCGCCCAGGATGAGGACGTCGGGAGTAGTCTGCTCGCTCATCCGATGAGCCTGGCCTTGAAGGACTGTAGGATGCCGATGGCGAGGATGCTTAGCTTGCGCGAGGTGGAGACGGAGACGCGCTCGCGGAAGATGGCGGCGGGGTCTCGGGCGATGCGATCGAGCAGGCGGTGATAGATGTGGACGAGGACGCGCATCGAGGGGCGGGCGTCGGGGTCGAGTAGAGGGATGAGCTGGTCGGCGCTGCAGTAGAGGGTTTGGGCGTGGAGCTCGAGGCCGCGGAGGAGAGCGAGCTCGTTGGGCTGGAGCGAGCTGCCGGCGGCGAGCGCGAGGATGCGTTCGGGAGTGACGGCGTGCTCTCGGAGGAGATCGGCGGGAAGGTAGATGCGGCCGCGGTCGGCGTCTTCTTTGACGTCACGGAGGATGTTGGTGAGCTGGAAGGCGATGCCGGTGTCGATGGCTAACTGGTCGGCGCGGCGGTCGGTGTAGCCGAAGATGCGGATGCAGACGAGGCCGACGACAGAGGCTACGAGGTAGCAGTAGTGTTGGAGCGCGGCTACGCTGTCGTAGAGCTGAATGGTGCGTGGGGTGCCGTTGGGGGTGGGGATTTCGAGGGTGTGGACGCCTTCGGGCTGGGGCTGGAGATCGAGAGTGGTGCCGGCTACTAGTTGTTCGAGGAGGTCGTCGGAGATGGCGAAGCGCTGCTGGGTGTCGTTGAGGGCGAGGAAGATGGGGTCGGTGGTAGGAGAGGTGCGGGAGGCGCGCCAGGTGGCGGTCCAGGTGGCCATGGCTTCGCGGCGGGCGTCGAGAGAGAGGGATTCATCGTCGGCGAGGTCATCGGCTTTGCGCATGAAGGCGTAGACGGCGCACATGGCGTCGGATTTGTGCTGCGGGAGGACGCGGAAGGAGTAGTAGAAGTTTTTGGCTTCGCGCTTGGCGATGGCGCGGCAGGCTGCGTAGGCTGCGGATAGTTCGGGGGATTGTGCGGTGCTCATGCGGGTCGATCCTTGTCGGTGGCTCGGGAGGGGCTGAGCGATGCGGACAGCTTTCCGACTAGGGCGCCGCCTAGTAGACGGAGCTTGGCGGCCTTGGTGACTATGGGGCGGGAGCGGAGGGTGTCGTAGTCCTGCGCGGCGATGGCATCGAGGATGGCGTGGCCGCCGTTGACGAAGAGTTGCAGGGTAGAGGCGAGGT
>DASXFS010000054.1:0-67714 GCA_036489415.1 Occallatibacter sp.
AACGATTCGCAGTACCAGAATTCGGCAAAAATCGGGTACCTTCAACCATCACCGAAGTCCGATGAATCGTTCTACGGGCTTCCCAGCACGATTTTGTTTTCAATACCAACTGCCATTTAGCGTTTTTCAACAAGCTCCTAGGTTGTCGTATTCGCCGCTTCAAATGAAAGATGTATTTGGAAGTGAGCTGGAGCTAGGTTCTCTACCGGCCTAACTCAAGTCAATCCGAGATAGATAACTCCACCGATGGCAGCCGGCCTGACATTGGATTTTTGTCAGGCCGGATTTACGAATGCCAAGAGTGGACCGAAGCAATTCTTCAACGATTCTGCAGATGTAAGCCTATGCAGATATTCCCAAGAGAACAGATGGAGATTCAAAGGTGGATGAGTGCAGGAGAGGGTTGCTGAACGAAGGAGCCGCAGCGCTTGCTGTGAGTGTGGCTGCTGAGCGCCTGGAAGCGTGGCGCGCACCGCAATCTGTTCTGGGTGCTAACGACCGGGTAAGAGTGGCAATCGTCGGGCTGCGAGGATCAGGCGAAGAACACATTCGCCGATATGGCGCGCTGCCGAACGTTGAAATCGCCGCGCTCTGCGATATAGACGACAGCTTGGTGCGGGAACAGCTTCAAGTGGTGCGGAAGATGGGTTTTCAACCGAAGACCTATACCGACATTCGCAAGCTGCTTGAAGACAAGTCAATCGATGCAGTATCGATCAACACGCCGAACCACTGGCATTCGCTCATGGCCATCTGGGCGTGCCAGGCAGGCAAAGATGTGTATGTAGAGAAGCCTTGCTCTCATAACTTATGGGAAGGGCGGAAGCTTGTACAGGCTGCGGCGAAATATAATCGGATTGTTCAACACGGGACGCAGTATCGTTCCAATCAAACGACAAGGCAGGCGGTCAAGAACATACAGGACGGACTCCTTGGCGATCTCTACCTCTCCCGCGGTCTCTGTTTGAAGTGGAGAGACACGATCGGTCACACGCCCATATCGGCAATTCCCGCAGGCGTCGATTACAACCTCTGGACCGGCCCCGCTCCCTATCTGCCCTTTACCCGGAATCATTTTCACTATAACTGGCACTGGTTTTGGAACTATGGCAACGGCGATCTGGGAAATGAAGGCGTCCACGAACTCGATATTGCGCGTTGGGGGCTGGGTGTAGGTTTCCCCAATAAAATCTCCGCCATTGGCGGGCACTTCATGTTTGACGATGACCAGCAGACTCCGAACACGCTGAATTGCGCCTTCCAATATGACATGCCCAACGGTAAGCGCAAGATGCTCGAATTCGAGGTTCGCCACTGGATATCGAACCATGAAGCGGGAATTGGCACTCGTTTTGATACCTCGATACGATTGGATGAAACCGTCAAGGGTGGCGTGGGTCCGGTGGAGGGAGGGTATAACACAATTGGTAATATTTTTTATGGATCGAAGGGCATGCTGGCTGTGGATGACTTTGCCGGCGGCTACCACAGTTGGATGGGCGAGGACCGGCAACCGGGGCCGTCAGCTCCTCAGGGACCGGAAGACCACTGTGCAAACTTTATTGCCTGCGTGATCAGCCGGAAGAAAGAGGATCTGCGAGCACCGATCGAAGAAGGGCATATCTCATCCGGACTGGCGCACTTAGCCAACGTCTCTTATCGGCTCGGAAGAACATTGGATTTTGATCCTGTGACGGAATTGGTAAAGGGTGACGATGAGGCCAATCAATTGTTGCGCGACGGCGATCGCGGGTATCGTCCACCATTTGTGGTACCGGAGAATGTCTAGGACTTTGCATCAATGATCTGCTTGAGCATGTTAAGAGTGCGGCGCGGAGCGATTCAGAAAGTGCCGGAAAATGTGCAGGCCATGATACTTTCGGGCACTATGTGGCGCATCTTGCAGGAGCAGCAAAAAGAGATTGCGGCCGATCAAGGCAGTAATAGCTTGTCAGAACCGAATGTGAGCAATCTCCCGTATTCATCGCCTATGCACCGGAAATCTCAGCGGCCGAAGGCGATAACTCTCGACATACGATCTGCGATAACTGTTCGGGTTCGGAAACAGGAACGACGGTGAATCCTGCGAGCTGGGCGCTCGTGATGCCAGCATCAGAGTCCTCGAAGACGAGCCCCGTGGTCACCCCCATCCGTCTGCCTAGCAAGAGATAGGGATCGGGCGATGGCTTATGGTGCTCCACATCTTCTCCAAACACGAATGCGTCAAAACACTGGTAGATTCCTGCGGCGCGAAGAACCGGTTCAACGTCAGACCTTGAGGAACTGGTAACAAGTCCCAGCCGATACCCATTGAGAGAGTGCAGCATCTCAATCGTCTTCTCGTGGATAGGAGGTTGACTGATACAGAGATCCCGCATGCGCTGCTTGCGAACCGCATTGCCTCCTTCTAATCCGGAAAACAATGCAGGATTTCCTATAAGCTGTCGCAGTCGCTCGAGCATGCGGGCGTCATGAACACCGCGACCGATTTCGCAATATTGCTCCCATGTGAAGGTGATCCCCAAGGTCTCTAAACCTTCCGCCCACGATCGCCAATACAATGATTCGGTATCGGCTATGACTCCGTCGAAATCAAAGATCAGTGCATCAATCGGGTTTCTAGAAGGCATCTGGAAAAGACCTCTCAAGCGCAGTTCGACTATCGTGCAGTCCATCCACCATCGATCAGCAAGGTGTGCCCCGTGATCAGCGACGCTGCAGGAGAAGCCAGGAAGACTACCGCACCGGCGACTTCAATCGGTTCGCCAATCCGATGCAATGCGGCGATGCGATCTACAACGTCGACGCGAGCATCTGCGTCCGCAAGATATTCCTCGGTGCCCGGCGTATGGATAAAGGTCGGAGCTACAGCATTGACGTTGATATTGTATTTGCCCCACTCCACGGCGAGACACTTCGTCAGGTGCGCGATTCCTGCTTTCGTCACGCAATAGATGGACTCTGACGGTAAGGCGGCAAATCCCGCCTGAGAACTCATATTGATAATGCGCCCACTGCGTTGCTCAATCATGATTCGGCCCGCAGCCTGGCTGGCGAAAAATGTTCCCTTCAGGTTGATCGCCATCATGCGGTCGAAGTCTTCTTCACTAACGTTTTCCGCTAGGTCTCCTAGGGCTATGCCGGCGTTGTTCACAAGGATATCGAGGCGCCCGAACTGCTGCGCTGTCTTGGCCACAGCCTCTTGAATCTGGCCCACGTTACTCATGTCCATTTGCAACGACAGGGTGCGGCGGCCACGGGCAACGATTTGAGCCTCCAGTCCGGCGTCACATCCAAGTTCTCTCAATCCCAGGGCAACGTCAGCTCCGGCTTCAGCAAGCGCGAGTGCGATGGCCCTGCCCAAACCGCGAGCCGCGCCGGTCACCAGCGCAACCTGCCCGGTAAGATCAAACGATGGCAATGCGTTCATTCCTGTCTCCGTTACAGCGCTACGAGGGTATAGCGTGGAGGCGCGTCTCTCGCCTCAAGCGAAAAGAGGTGAAGACACTACGCCGCGCGCCTCAAGCCGTTGAGTGGTTCTTAGGCGCGCGGATCAATAGGAAGATACACGCAGTTGCGAGCAGCGGCATCAACCCCGCGATGAGAAACGCGGGAGCGTAGGAAAAGCGATCAACGAGAACTCCGACGGCCATGGTGAAGACGGCGCTCACCAGGCCCGCTGCCAGCCCGCTCAGTCCAGTGACTGTGGCCACAACGTCCTGGGGAAACAGGTCAGAAGGCAGGGTTAGGCCCATGGTGGACCAGCTTGCGTAGCCCCACAGCGCAAAACAGATCATTCCTAACGCGGCATAGACATTGTGCACGCCGGCGGCCGGAATGCCCGCAAGAACCGGCAGGCAGCTCACGGCGCATACCCAGGTGCGGGCGCGCACCACCGGGATACCGCGGCGAATACAATAACCTGAAATCAAGCCGCCCGTAAAGTTGCCCAGATCGGCAGCAACAAACGGCATCCAGGCAAAGAGGGCAATGCGCTTGAGGCTGAACCCGCGCGCATCGCTCAGGTACTGGGGTAACCAGAATACATAGAACCACCAGAGGGGATCAGTGAGCGCGCGGCCAAGGACGATGCCCCATACGTTGCGATCCTTAGCTAGCTTGAGCCACCGCCGTGGTCCACGCTCCGGGGAAACGGCCGGTACTTCCTGTCCTGCGCGGATGTATGCAACCTCGGCCGGCGTAACCTTTGGCTGACGGTCCAGCGGATAATAGACGCGCAACCAGAGAAACAGCCAAATAAAGCCGAGCAAGCCTGAAAACACGAAAGCAGATCGCCAGCCAAAAGCTATTGCGATTAACGGAACCGCCAGCGCCGCTATGGCTCCCCCCACGCTGGAGCCGCTGTCGAAGATGGCTACCGCCAGACTGCGTTCCTGGCTGGGAAACCACTCGGCCACAGTTTTGCTGGCCCCGGGCCAGTTGAAACCTTCCCCAATCCCCAGGAGAAACCGAAAGGCGGCGAAGCTGACGACTGAGGAGGCAAAGCCGGTAAAGATATTGATGACCGACCAGAAGACGACGGCCAAGGCCAGTCCAAGCCGCGTTCCCACGGCGTCAAGAAAAATGCCGCCGAGGAGCCATGTGACCGCATACGAAACCTGAAATGCGCCAAGGATTTTTGCCAGGTCCGTGTGGCTGAGATGATATTGTGCTGTGATCAACGGCGCTAAGACGGAGAAGGTTTGGCGGCTGATGTAATTGATAACCGTCGAAAAGAACAACGACCAAACAATCCACCACCGTACCCGTCCAAGACCGCGCGGCTTGGCTGGCGTCTCCATTTGCTGCGCAACATTTGCTGGATTCATCTCATCTCGCTGTTTTGGATAGCATCCTCGCGGAGGCTTCTGGGTGATACTACGTTTTTGATCATCGTCTTCCACTATCCAATCTAACCGCTAAGTGCGGTGTGATCAGGCGGCGTATCCGTCTCATGCTGGATCATTCGGTCCAAAGTAATAATATTCGAGATGAGTTGGCGAATTGGATGGTAATTGTCCTGCCGGCCGCTGTGAGGCTGAAATGTCATGCGCCGGTCGGCAAAAAGTATCGACCCGGCGGGGTAGCCGCGTTTCTTTTGCCAGAACTTCTCTTTGATAACTCCGTAGGCCATTCCGAAGTACTCCGCCGCCCAGTCCGCTCGGGTTCGCTCAAATACGTTCAATGTTGCGACCATTGCTTCATTCTGGCACCAGAGACACTTCAAGTATTCATACTCACCGACGAAATGGAATTGCAGATTCGTTCCCGGCGGCGTCTCTACGGGCCATTGATAAGAAGGATGATCCACATTGATCCACTGGGAAAGCCCTCCGTAGATATAGTCCCAGCCGGCATTGAGATGGTGACGGATGCGCTCGGAGCAGGTATTCCATAGCGCCTCATTCTGGTGACGATTCGCTTCATCCATAACCATCCACATGGATTCGACGCAGTGGCCGAAGCGCGACTTCTCCGCCTCTTCTGGTGGCCTTGTAAAGTCGAAATACAGCATCTCGGTATTCAGGCCAATGTCAGGGTTGTAATGCCGATTCATAATTGCGTCTACAGAGGTCTCCGCGATCGCCGCAATTTCCGGATCGTGCTCCCGCTGGAGCATTTGCGTCGCGATGGTGAGGTTCAAAAACCACAGACCCTGAGGCCGTATGGCGCGCTTGCTGCCCCATAGGTAGGGAAAATCCGCACCCCGATACCGAAACGCGGGGCTATTAAAATCGCGGAACAGCTTCTTCAGCAGGTCGCCCGCAGCTTGATGAGACTGGTCGTCTCCGCTGGCTGCTGAATATTCCTGGAGCCCTTCAGCCAGGTGATACATGCCTTCGGTATCGCCGCTGAAGGGGCGCAGCACGTTTCCTTCCCGCGATAACTCTTCTGCCCACCAGCCGTCCGCCTGTAGCGCGTGCTCAAATACAAATTCCTTCGTCTTTCTCGCCACTTCGAGGAACTCAGGCGCCTTTCCAAAGTGGTTATACAGGAAGCTATAAATCCAGATGGCGCGGCCCAGGAACCAAAGGTTTTTGCGAGTATCGAGTAATGTGCCGTCGTAATCGAGACTGCACATGATCCCGCCGTATTTGTGGTCGATTCCGTGCTCATCCCAAAAGGGCAAGATCACTTGAAATAGTTGGTCATGAAGCTCCTTGCGTAATTCCACCAGGCTCATGCCGGCTAACCGCAATTGCGATTCCGCGCCGCATCGCGGTTCAGTTGCGCTTTGAGCGCTTCCGGACCTCGGAATCGCGAGGTGCAGCGCCGCTGCCCCAGTCAATCCAAGAAACGAACGTCGTTTCATTTCTTTGCACCCTTCTCATTTTTGCGAGAAACATTTCTATAAGGAAAAGTCATCAGGGTTGGATATGTACGGCAGCGGCATGGTCGGGAGGCAGGGTCAGGTGAAAGACTACGCGATTGTCTTTGTGCTCAACCGTCACTGCACTGCCTGAGACGATGTCCTTCCCCTGTAACTCCGTTTGGCCCTGCCAGGGCATTTCCGCGGTAACATTCGACGTTTCGTGTCCCCAGTTCAACACGTAAACAAGGCGCTCATCCGCGCGGCCCCGGGAATGCACCACAGCTTCCACGGGTCCGGCGCCCGTTGCTGGGGTAATTTGGATGGGCGCCGTTACCCCGGCGGATTGCCAGACGGACCGCAGCAGTGCAGCGGCTCCCGGATCATGGTTTTCCAACAAAGGAATGCCGAGTGAGAAGCCAAGAAGAATGGTCTGTCCTTTTCCGGTACGCCGCGTCACCACGGCGGGCGTGCCTGTCCCTTCAAACACCGCTGCTACTTTGCCTTCACTCCCCGCCTCGAGTTGCAAATCCTCGCGAAACACGCGGCCCACTAGGTGCCTCGGCAGGCTCACATCATTCATTAAACTCGTCGGCTCCGTAATGCGGATAGCCCACGGTGTGTAAGCCGCAACCATGTCGTGACGCCGCACTCCGAACAGCTTTGCCATCCCGAGGCCTGGATTCACCTGATAGCCCCGGTCAAGTTCGTCGATAATTCCGAAGCGCGCGTCCGCGAGCACTGTGCCCCCGTTTGTCACGTACGTCTCGATTGCGTCGGCCACATTCTTCCTGAGGCAAAGATAGGCAGGAAAGATGACCAGCTTGTACGGCTTGAGGCTCTCGGCCGTCAGTTCGCGTCCATCGAGGACGTTGATGCGCACCTGATCGTTCCACAGAGCATGGTAAATTCCGATCAGGTTTCGAGCGTAGTACGAGCCCCAATCGCCTCCTTGTGCTTTCAACTTCAGGCCGCCCGCGATGTCGTAAACCACGGCCACCTGCGCAGCCACCGGCTTACTATCGAGGAAAAGATCCGGATCGGAATTCAGCGCACGCGCCGCGTCGCCCGCTGCCTTAGCGCGGCCTGTCAGGCTGCCGTCCGTGGCCACCAGACCCCTGCCGAAGCCCTGCCACTCGTCCATATGAGGACGCCATTGCCAGAAGTACATCGCCTTGGCGTCATGCGCCGCCATTTGCCATGCCAGCAGATGAATCCGGTTGTAGTCAAAGATAGCCCCCGGTTCGTCGCCATAGCGTGTAAAGCCGGTCTGAGGACCTGTTTGTACTTCCGGCATCACGAAGGGCTTGCCCGCGGCGGCAGCCGCATCGTGGGCTGAAGTGAGCTCCAGGCTTGTTGTCCAGGGAGTGTCCCACAGGGCCTTCTCTTTGGCCAGCTTTGCAGGGTCGCTTTCGGCGCTGCGCGCAGGAATGTCGGGATAGTAGGAAAGCCCATATTCATCGACCATCTTCGACATGGTCCAATCATCCTGCTCATACATGCTCAAGTCTGTGTGGAGCGTAGTACTGCCCACATCGTGGGTCCGGGTAGGATGAACAGGGTCGATTGATTTCACCAGCTCGTTGATATGTTGAAGCACGTGAGCGGAGGCATACCAGTAGAACAGCGGACGATCGAAATTTGCGTATTGCTGATTGAGCAGCGGGTCGTTCCACCGGGCAAACCAGGCAGCGGCGCTTCCATACTTATTCAATCCCCACTGCTTAAACCAAAGGTCGAATGAAGGAGCATCCGTAAAACTTCTACTGTCACCCTGGGGCGAAGTTGCCGATAAGGAGAACCCTTCCATGTGCGGCTCGTCCCAGATGTTGTAGGCAATCACCGAGGGAGAGTCTTTGAAATGTTGGACCGTGAGTGTGGAGTAGTAATCGATCAGTCGCATCACGTCGGGGTCCGCATAGGGAAGTCTTGCCTCTCGCCCGGCTCCGTCAATGGTAGGTGAAAACTTATCCGGCCATTTTGCTGCGGCGTAATCCGGCAGCAGCCCGCTCCAAAACACGGTGGGCATAACACGCAAACCCAGGCGCTGGGCGGTCTTCATAATCAGATCAGTCTGGGAAAAGTCCGGCTTGGGGTTTCCAAAGGTGAGCTGAAAGGAAGGGCAGATTTCAATGGCGTTGATGCCAGTGGCAGCGATCGTTTCAAGGTCCTTGACGATCTGTTCGTTACTCGTGGAAGGCAGAAAAATATAAACGGTTCCAACTTCAAATGGCCGTTGGGCAGCGTGGGCAGCCGTCGTGAAAGCCAAAAGCAAGATAACAATACCTGCGAGAAATTGCTTCATGAAGGTTCTCCAAGGCTACAAACTAGCAACTTATTTACGGTCCGCCGGTGTTTCTCTTTGTATCTCGTGTTCAAAGAGTGACTGCTCGAACTGCGCGAGCCAGTCGTGTTCGCAATTACGCCGGACGTTGCACTGCGCAATCGCATAGGGGTCTTTCGTAAGTCGAAAGACCCCTATGTCTCAAAAAGCAACCCAAGTGGAAATTCTCGAGGTGGGCTGTTACACGCTTGAGTACTTCTTACACAACGACTTGATGTTATCGAGCAGTATAGGAACCGCGGCTGCGGATGGCAGACTATCAGAGAAACTCGCTTCGTACTCTGCCGACACATAACCCTGGTGTCCAGCCTGTGCGAACATCTGCCATACGCGATCCATATCGACTGGGGTGTGATCGTAAAAATGGTCACGGATGTGGATATTGGCTGTGGCGTAGGGCAAGCATGCGGCGATCTGCGCGTAGGCGTCCTTGGTTGGCGTGGCGATGAAGTTGGTAATGTCGAGATTGATGCCGGCATAAGGGGAATTGACGCGCTGCATGATTTCAAGACATACGTCGGAGGTCTGCGTTACGCCTTCATGGTCCTCAAGCCCAAGAGTGATGCCCTTTTTGGCCGAATAGTCGCAGGCAACCTTCATCGATTCGACCACCCAATCAACGGCATCCTTCATGTTCGCGCCGCTCGGCAGCTTGCCGGCAAAGATCCTCAGATGAGAAGCTCCAAGCTCATCTGTGACATCAACCCACTTCTTGATCTGCTCCAGAGCGTCGGCGCGCTTGGCGTCCGTGGCCTGGACCATGCTCGCTCCGCATGAAGCTCCCGAGAAGGCCACGGCATGCTTGTTGGCCAGGTGGCGAAGACTATGGAGATAGTCGGGGTCTGTGGACTTGAGGTAATAGACGGTCATGTCGACGGAGACGATCCCCAGTTCAACGGCCTTGAGGATGACATCTTCCAGCGTCATTTTGCCATGCCTGAGATCCTTATCGTATGAGTAGGCGCAGCACCCCGGCAATAATCTTGCGACCTTTGATTTATCTGCATTGGTTTCCGATTGCGCAGCTGCTGCGATCTGTGGCCCAACCGCTCCTATGCCTGCGCTTGCCACAGCGCCGAGTCCAATAGTCTTAACAAACTGACGACGATCCAACATGGTTCGATCCTCTCTCCTGTGCCCAGAGTTGTGAGTATTTTTGAGTTCGCCGATTTGAATCTCGGCTCTCGTCCGAAAATCTGACCGAATCAGGATCTAACCTTTTTCGGTCAAGGGAAGATTTGGGCGATGAGCTTTTAGCCCGGTAAAGTGGATTGAAAATGCTGCGGACGCAAGGGCCTCTATTGAAAGGCCCCTGCAGCCGCAAACGGTGACTCAGAGATGGGGAGCCCAGCCCTTTTCATACTCGCGTCCCCACATTTTCATCGCCTCTGGATCGTTCAGAATCTTTCCGTCTTGTTGGTCTGTTTGCAGCGGACGGTTCAGCTCCCACGATATGTTCGAGAGCTGCATCATGGTTACCGCCTTGTTGCCTTCGGAGATAGGCGCGTGAAGCTTCTCTCCGGTGCGGATTGCGGCGATGAGATTGGCGAAGTGGGCATTCGTTGCGATGTCGCCATCGAGCTTGTTACTGAATGGCGTTGATTCATCGAGCTTGAACACGCCCGTTTTGTGTCCCTTGAGGTCAAACACCTCATACCCGTCGCCGCCATCGCCATAGATGAAAACCGAGCCCGTGGTTCCCATGACGATCAATCCCGCTTCGCGATCAAAATACCTCATCCCATTGCAGGATCTGCACTCCCACGAGATGACCTCATCGCCGTAGTCGAAGTTGACTGCCAGGGTGTCATAAAATTGCTGATCGTCTTTTAACTGATACCTTCCGCCCGTAGCCACGACGGTCTTTGGAAGGTCTACTCCGAGCGCCCAACGGGCAAGATCGACATCGTGCGTGCCGTTGTTCCCAGCTTCGCCGGTGCCCCAATGCCTGAACCAGTGCCAATTGTACGGATGGATATTGTCTTTATAAGGCCGCCGCGGCGCAGGTCCCTGCCAGAGGTCCCAATCGAGGTTTGCCGGTACGGGCACTTCTTTCCCAAAGCCGATCCCTTTTCTGGTGTTGGAGTACCAGACTCTGACAAAGTAGGGCTTCCCAATCAGGCCGTTGTGTATCTTGTCCATGGCCTCAATCGTGTAACTACAGGATCGTTGCTGCGTGCCCTGCTGGACATGTTTTTTGTACTTCTGCTGAACCTGTACCAGCAGAGCCCCTTCGGCCGGGTTATGGGCGCACGGCTTTTCAACATAGACGTGCTTACCTGCCTGCACAGCAGCGATCGCCAGCGGGGCATGCCAATGATCGGGGGTGGCGATCGAGACGGCGTCCACATCCTTCTGCTCGAGGACGTGACGGAAATCCCGGTCGCCAGTGGGCGTGTAGCCCAACTGCTGTTGCGCGACGCCTAAGAACTTCGCCAGAATATTGCTATCCACATCGCAGGCATGCGAGACGCGGGCGGTATCCTTATTTGCGACGAGTGCGGCCAGGTGAGCGTAGCCGCGCCAACGCACGCCCATAATTGCAAAGTTGAGACGATCATTGGCCCCCATGATCTGACCGTAGCTCTTGGCAGAGGAAGAAATCGCCAAACCGGCTGCGCCGACAGCGAGTGTATCGAGAAATTCACGCCTACTAACCATTTTGTCTCTCCATGAAACAGGGAAAAATCTGTCTGCTTGCGAGGCAGCTACCTCTCCAAAAAACTGGTGCGTGCAATGGCCGTGCTGCCCCCATACTTGACGCGCCCATTGACCAAGCCGGCCAGCTTCGCGCCTTGGTAGGTCGGGATGAGTAGAAATCGACGGGTGCGCTCAGATGCACCGAGCGATAGCCCAAGGATGGAGAGCACAAAGCAATAACTCCCCGCGATCAACATCAATTCAAAAGCCTCCACGCAAAGGATTCAGTTTTGGGTCAGGTACAGAGTTGTTTTGCAATGGGATTGCAATGTTTGGAAATTCTCGTTCACCAAACAGGGTATGTCAAGAAAAATTATCAGAAATATCTAGAGATTTTTCTCTTAATCAACAAACTGTCTCTCGGGGCTTGAATAAAACCTGGCCATTCAGTCTTGAAGTCAAAGAGTTGGGCCAAAGGTTTGGCGTCGGTATTCCGCCAGAAGAAACCCGGCCATGAAGGGATGCCTGCCCAAAGGTTTGACTCGGATTCTCATTACGGAACTTCGTTTGAGATCGCGATTCTTCGACCCTCTGCGCAGGATTGATAGATGCTGGTGACCAGTTGAAGCGCGCGAAAGGCTTCGATGCCTGAAACGAGTGGGGGCTGGCCGGTTCGACAGGCTTGCCCGAAATCCAGAAGCTGGCGCTCAAACGGGATTGTGGAAATGGCAAGGGGATCAGCCGCGCCTGAAGAGACGTCGCCGCTTATCGGCGCAGGGTCTCCGTAATCGTCCTTGACGTGCCATGCAGTGAGCCGGTCACCGGTGATGATCGCTGTCCCCTTGGTGCCGTGCAGTTCGAGCAGCTCCGGAGCTCCGGGCCAGAAAGCTGTACTGGCCTGGATGACCCCCGTGGCGCCGGAAGAATAATGGAGGACAGCATTGATCACATCTTCCCCCTCAATTCGATGCAGCGCTCCCAGTTGCCGGTACGCGGACACCTCATCGACGGGGCCGGCCAGCCAAAGGAGGAGATCTATTTCATGAATGGCCTGATTGATGAGCGCTCCGCCACCTTCTCCTGACCAGCTTCCCTTAACGGGGCGGCTGTAATACTCCGGCGAACGGTACCATTTGACATAAGCATCTGCTTGCAGAAGCTTGCCCAGGCGCCCCGCGGCCAGAGCGCTGGCAAGGAATATGGATGCATCATCAAAGCGATGCTGGCTCACAACTCCAAGTTGGATGCCCGCCTTGCGGGCGGTTACGATCATCTGCGTAGCTGTGTCGAGGTTGGTTGCGATCGGCTTCTCCACCAGCACATGCTTTCCCGCCTGGGCGCAGAGTTCGACCGGCAGCATCCTGAAATTAGGCAATGTGCAAACATCAACAAAGTCGATGCGCGGATGATTGCAGAGTTCTTCCACAGTGCCAACAAATTCCGCGCCAGCCTGCTCGGCAAACTGGCGTCCAGTTACTGGGTTCCGATTGGTGCAAGCCACGATTTCATAGCCGATGTTCTTATACGCTTGGGCGTGTTTTTGAGAGATTGCGCCTGTACCTAGAATGCCTACCTGCATCGTTTGTTTTCCTTTTCAAGATTGCTTCATTGTGAAACCCGACGAACACAAGGGGCCATTCTCATGGACTGGGAATCGACTCGCGGTAAAAAAGTCCCATGCAGCCACACGTCATGATTGCTGGGTAAACCAGTCGATAACGCTCACCTGCGTGCGATAGGCAAAGCGGTTGACATCCACAGGCGTTTCCAATTTCAGTGCTTGCGGATGGCCAAGCAAAGCATAGATTTTCTTCGATGCCTCGACCTCGCGCTCTACGTCCGCAATTCGCGCGTAACGGTCCAGCGTGGGGGCGACCACCAATGCCGGTTTCGGCGCAACCAATGCCAGCACTTCATCAAAATCAAAGGGAACGCGGTCTTCATTGCCTTCAAAGAAGCCGAGACGGGGCATCAATCCATGAAGATGCGAGTACTGCCGGATACCCTCGACGCCTTTTTCTGCCGTGTCAAGCCGCAGCGGATCGATGCCGCAGATAGAAACGAGCCCCTTAACGCGATCTTCAACTCCGGCGGTCAGCAGTCCAATTTTGGCGCCCAACGCATATCCCAGCAAAAAGATCCGCGAGGAGTCAATCTCTTCCAGATTCGAGAGCGCATCCACCGCGGCACGGGTATCTTCAATCATGTTGCCCAGGATCGACCACTGCGGATAGCGGTCGTAGAAATGCTTCGCCTCATGGATACGTGCTCCGAAACCGAGCTGGTCGAAGGCGAAAATGGCGAAGCCGCTCTTCGCCAGCAGCGGGAACGAAGCTCGCTCATCTTGAAAGTAGGCCGACCCTCCGGAAATCCACGGTCTGCTGGCCGACCACCCGTTCTGGTAGCTGTAAGGATGGAGCCAGATCACCACCGGCCATTTGCCTGGCTGCGGTTGCCCATCGGAGTTCAGAGGATAGAACAGCTCGCCCATCAAACCATTTCCGAAGGGAAGGCCCACAACGCCCATTCCGTCCGGTTTAAATCGGAGATGCACGCTTTGATCGTCAACAGGCCTGTTGTAGAGCGTTGCAAGCCAACCCTCTGAGGTGCCATTGCTCTGCAGGTTGCGCTCCGTAAGGTTATGCTGCGCCTCAAAAGGCACTCGATGCGGCGTTTGCCCAAGCATTTGTGAAACCTGATCGTGAATGGATTTCTTCTTTTCTTCCCACTGTCCAATCGAGGTTATCAAGCTCCCGTCTGCCTGACGCAGAAAATCGCCGGGCGATTTTTTTGGATAGGAGAGAGGATCGATTGTTTCCCGCGAGGCCTGTTGCCAGCCTTTGAATGTGTAGCCAAGAATCCAGTTGTCCAATCGCGGATACTGCTTCCGGCCAAACATGGAATCAAAGAAATCCATGAACTGCTCTACGTCCACCACCGCGGTTGGATGCTCTCCATCGCGAAGATTGAACCACAGTTTGTTCTGTTGTCCGAGCAAGGCATAGACGGGTCGCACGGAACGGTATGCCTGCTCGTAGCCGAACGGATTGCCCTCCGACTCGGCATATCCGGAATACATCATGAGTCCGCGCGGAGCAATCATTGCCATCAAGCTGTTCTGGTCCACTGGCAGCTTGTCTTCGCGTCCGGCAAAAAAGCGCAGCCGCGGATGAAACCAATGGGGCTGCACTCCGGTGAGCAGTTCAATGCTTTCGTTAACGAACATGTCCGTTGTATATCGCCAGGGATCGCACTCTCCTGTATTGCCGCTGGAGGGAACTACCGCTGCGATCCGCTCGTCAAAGGCGGCTGCCAGCAGCGCCTGCTTTCCATGACGCGACTGACCGGCCAGGCCTATCTTGCTCTTATCCACTTCGTCCAGCGTGACTAGATAATCGATGGCGCGCGATGCCGACCACGCCCAGCGCGCAATACAGGAGAAGTCATACTCCGGATAAATCTCTATGTACCGGTCGGAGTCATCACTATCTCCTCCTCCGTACCTCGGATCATTGGCCGCATAGTAGCAGACAAGATAGCCCCGTCGCACGGCTGTGTAGAGCCAGGGAAATCTTCGGCTGTGGTTGGTTAAAAATACGGGGAACTGGCCGTTGCCGTCGGGCCCCTTACCATCGGGAATGATGAGTTGCAGACGCAGCGTGGCGCGGTGATCGGGGCCGAACTCAAGCCGCACGTCGCGCACGGTGGTTGTCCCCTCACGCTGAGTCGCTGTAACCACTGCGCGCACGTTGCCGGGCGGCGGAGGCATCTTACCGCAAACCCACTGCTCCATTTGCGAGCGAATCCATGCCCGCTGGCGATTCCACTGGGCTTCATTTGTCACCGCGACCTGTTCGCCGTTCTCTGTAAGTAAGAGCGGATCAGGAAGGCCCGGGATGGACGGCATGGATGCAAAATCCGGAGGAAGCTCTCCCGTGCGTTTTACCCAGTCTTCCCACGTTTTGTCATACGCGTTGATGCGACCATTTGTCGGCGGAGTACTATGGGGAAAAATCTTGAGAAACGTGTCCAGATCCGCGCGGCGCCTGGACTCTGCGTCCAATCCACTCGCCGAAGATTGCGCAGGCTGTGCAGAGGCAGCATTCGTGCTCGCCCACATCGGTGCTGCAACGGACATTGCCGCGGCTTGCGCAAGGAACTCTCTTCTTGTCGTCATCCCCATTTCCTCTTGTTCTATGAGAGTAATGCCTGCGCCGCTTCGGCCATTGGATTTTTTCAACTCCTTCTTCAGAGCGGCCTGCTCGATTCACTCAAGAGGGATTGATCTGCTCACGATTCGGTCCGCGCTAACCTGGAGGAAGCTGTTGGGTGGACCACCCACCGCCGAGGGCCTTGATCAGCAGCACGCTGGCTTGCTCGCGGCGCAATTCAATTTCTATGTCGTTGCGTTGGTTCTGCAATGCGACGGTCTGTGACGTGATGACCTGCAGATAAGTATCCACACCGCCCTCGTAGCGGGTTTGGAATAGATCGAGTGTCTGGTCGGCGGAGTGGGTGGCGGCATGTTGCTGCTTGGCCTCCGTCTCGAGCATGCGCAGAGCCGCCAGATTGTCTTCGACTTGCGCGAAGCTGGTGAGCACGGTCTGCCGGTAGTTGGCCACGGTGGCGTCATAGTCGGCCTGTGCAATGGCAACCTGGGCACGGCGGCGTCCGGCATCGAAGAGGTTTTGCGAAAGCGTGGAGCCAACAGCCCAGGAGCGGCTTGGCCAGGTGAACCAATTCAGCGCGGAGGTGCCCAGAAAACCGGCTGTCGCCGACAGGCTCACCGTGGGATAGTAGGCGGCCTGCGCAATGCCAATCTGCTCGTTAGCCGCGGCCATGCGGCGCTCTGCGGCGGCGATGTCGGGCCGGCGCTCCAGAAGCTGCGAAGGCAACGCAACCGGAATCGCCGGCAACGCAGACGGCTGCGCACCGGGCGGCAATGTGTCCAGGTGAAAGTCGGCCGGGGCCTGACCGATGAGTATTGCAATGGCGTGCTCAGCGCCTGCACGGTCATTGCCGAGATCGGTCTGGATCACCTGCGCGGATTCCAGTTGCGTTCGAGCCTGGGAGACATCGGACAGAGGCGTGATGCCCTCGTCATAGCGGTCCTGCGTCAACTGCAGCGCTTCTTCGTAAGCTTTCACGGTGGCATCGAGCAGTTGCATCTCCGCATCGACGGCGCGCAAGTTGAAGTAGTCCAGCGCCAATTCGGCCTGCAAACTGAGCCGTGCGGTTGCCAGGTCCGCGGCGCTGACCTGGGCTTCTTCTCGCGCGGCGGTAACGCCTCGGCGAACGCGCCCCCACAGGTCGATTTCATAGTTCAGGTCGAAGGGCAGGGAAAAGTTGCCCTCGCCGTTGTCGGAAGGGCCTGTGCCGAAATACGGTCCATTCGGAGATTCGCGCACTGCACCTGGCACGGGCGCAACATCGAGCGTTGGCGCAAGCCGTGAGCGGCTAACGGTGACCGCGGCGCGCGCTGCACGGAAGTTCGCTTCGGCAGCTTTGAGGCTTTGGTTGGCCAGCGCCACCTGCTCTTCCAGGCCATTCAGTTCCGCATTCGAGAAGACCTGCCACCACCTGCCAAGCGGCGCGGAGTCCGCGGGGCTCGCGGTCTTCCAGCCACCAGAGGTTGGTGGCGCTTCCTCATAGGCAGCGGGCGCAACCGCCTGCGGGCGCACGTAGTCAGGGCCGACACGGCATCCTGCCACAGTGACGAGCAGCAGCGACACAAGCCTGACCGGCTTCATCACGCGCCCTGCTTTCCCGGCTCCAGAACCTTGACCGTCATGCCGGCAGCGAGCGAGTCGGGCGGGTCGAGCACAACCGCGTCCTGCGGGGTCAGGCCGGAAACAATCTCCACTGATTTGCCATAGTCGTGGCCAATGGTGACCGGGATCAGAACGATGCGGTTCTGACGAACGACGGCCGCGCGAAGCCCTTCCGCGCGGAACAGAAGCGCATTTGAGGGAAGCGTTACCGAGTGCGGGTTGCCGGGCAGTTGCAAGTGGACAAGAACGTAGGCGCCGGGCAGCAGGCGGCCGCTGACGTTGTCCACATCTGCCTCCGCGGTAAGGGTGCGCGTCTGCGGGTCGAAGGAGCTGCTGTTGCGTACCAGAATCCCCTTGAAGTCCTCGCCCGGATGGTCCACTTCCGTAAGGGTGACAGTGGCTCCGTTTTTCACCGCCCTCGAGTAGACCTCAGGGACCGCAACATAGACACGCAGCCGGCTGAGTGCGCTGAGATGAAAAAGTTCCTTCGGTGCGGAGTTGGCGCCTGCTTCCACCAGTGCTCCGATATCGATGTTGCGGGCCGTGACAATGCCGTCGAACGGAGCCGTGATCCGCTCGAAGGACTGGAGCTGTTGCATGCGGCGAAGATTGGCCTGGCTGGCGGCAACGGCATCCTGCCGCACGGCCAGATCGCTGAGAGCCTGATCTGTCTCCTGCTGTGAGACAGCGTGCTTGGCGAGAAGGTTCTGCCAGCGCTTGCTGGTAATGGCGGCCATGTCGAGATTCGCTTGCGCAGTCTTCAAATCGGCCTGCGCCTGCTGCAACTGTTGGTCCAATTCTGGCGTTTCAATCTCCGCCATCAATTGGCCCTGGCGCACATGAGACCCAATGTCTACATACCAGCGCTGGAGATAGCCGCTGGTCCGGGCGTAGATAGGCGTGTCGTTGAACGCCTGGACATTTCCCGGCAAATCGATCTTCTGGATTTGCGGACCGGTCCGCGGATAGGTGATGCGCACGAGCGGTATAGAAGACTCGGTGGCGACCGTCGCAAGAGCGGCCTCCGCGGTCATCCTGGAATGAATGCCGCTCGCGATGCCTGCGCCAAGCACAACTGCCGCGCAGACGAACCAGATCGCCAGCTTGCCTCTCGATCCGCCAGTCGCGACGGGCCCGGGTCCGATGGGCCCGGTGCTGATGTACTCGGAGTTGATGGGCGCCTTCTGCGGCTCCTGTAGCTTTTCGTTCTCGATCAATTCGGTTGTCTCCATGAATTCCAATCTTCCCAATCAAACCGTTTCTGCTTCAAGCTCCTTTTGGGCCTCAGGGTTCCGCTTTGTTTTGCGTCCATGCACCAGGGCAAAGACCGAGGGAACAAAAACGAGAGTAGCCACAGTTGCGCACAGCAGGCCGCCGATCGCGGCGCGGCCCAGGGGAGCATTCTGTTCGCCGCCGTCGCCCAGACCCAGCGACATGGGCGCCATGCCGACGATCATGGCCAGCGCGGTCATGATCACGGGGCGGAAGCGCGTGGAGCCGGCCTCCACCGCGGCGCGTATCGCGTTGCCGTGTTCACGCAGCCGCGACTTCGCGAAGGAGACTACCAGGATGCTGTTCGCCGTGGCCACGCCCATGCAAAGAATCGCGCCCATCAATGCTGGGACGCTGAGCCGCGTGCCGGTGAAGAAGAGAAAGACCACGATGCCCGCCAAAGCCGCTGGCAGAGCAGTGATAATCACAAACGAGTCAATCCATGACTGGAAGTTGACCACGAGAAGCATGTAAATGAGCACAATGGACAACAGCAGACCGTCGAGCAGTTCGGCGTAGGAGTTGCGCATGGTTTCCATCTGCCCGCGCAGCGTCAGGAAAGTGCCCCGTGGAAGACTTTTTTGATCGCTCTGGACAATGCGCGCCACATCCGTGCCGACGGCGCCCAGGCCACGATCTTGAACGGCGGCATAGATATCTACGACGCGGCGCGTATTGAAGTGGGAGATGATGGCCATCTCCTGGCCGCGATGCACACTAGCCAGGTCGCTCAGGATCTCGGAGGGATGCGAAGCCTCACTGCCAAGGCTGCCTTGGTTGGCAGTCGGCGCCGGCCCGTTTCCGGCGGCGCGGCTAATGGAAATGTTCTCCAAATCGGCAAGCGAGCTCATTGAGTACTGCGGAGTTTGCGTGACAATGTTGTAGTTGTTATGGTTTTGCCAATTCAGGAAGTACATCGGCGACGTCTGGTAGCTGCCGCTGAGCGTATTGAGCACGCTTGAGGCAACATCGCGCTCCGTAAAGCCGCCTTGCGAGGCCTTGGTGCGTTCCACGGAAACATCGAGGGTCGGGTAGTCAAAGGGTTGTTGAATGCGAATGTCCGTAAGGCCCGGTATTTGGCGTAACTGCGGAAGCAGGTTCGTGGCGAGTTGCCGGCTGGACTCGATGTCGTCGCCTTCAAAGCGGATGTCAATGGGCGCGGGCAATCCGAAGTTGAGAATCTGCGAGGTAATGTCGGATGGCAAAAAATAGAAGGTGGCTTGAGGAAACGCGCGCGGCAGCGATTGTCGCAAGGTGCGGACATAATCCGCTGTGGCGTGATGCTTCTCCCGCAAGCTCACGATAACGTCGGCATCTGCAGCTCCGGTTGCGCCGGAGGTCATAAACTGCATGTTCATTGTGCTATAGGGCAGGCCGATGTTATCCAGAATGCCTGCCAGTTCGGCGGAGGGAATGGTCTTCCGAATGGAAGCCTCGACCTGATCGCAAAGCCGAGCCGTCTCTTCGATCCGCGTGCCGGTCGGGGCGCGGAGATGGAGCGTGAATTGGCCGCTGTCAACGGAGGGAAAGAAGTCCTGCCCTAGCCATGGCAGCAGCAGGAATGCCGCGACGCAGAGAGCAAGAAAGGTGGGCACAAATGCCTTGCGCCAATTTACAACCTGGGTAAGTATACGCTGGTAAGCAACGCGAAGATTTTGGAACCCGTTGTCAAAGCTTCGTTGCGAGCGCACCAGAGGATTGCGCGGGAGATTACGCGACGATCTGTCGTCCTCCCTGGTGAGCAGGTAGATGGCCATCGTAGGCACCAGCGTGCGTGATAACCCATAGGAGGCGAGCATGGCGAAGATGACGGCCTCGGCCATGGGCACAAACAGATAGCGTGCCACGCCGCTGAGCATGAACATGGGTACGAAGACGATGCAGATGGCGAGCGTGGAAACCAGCGCAGGCATGGCAATCTGTGCGGCGCCGTCGAGAATGGCCTGCTTGACCTCCTTGCCTAACGCCAGGTTGCGGTTGATGTTTTCAATTTCGACGGTTGCGTCGTCCACCAGGATGCCGACTGCCAATGCAAGACCACCCAGGGTCATGGTGTTGATGGTCTCACCCAGGAGGCTGAGGATAATCACTGATGTCAGAATAGAAAGCGGAATGGACACGGCGATGATGAGCGTGCTGCGCCAGCTTCCCAAAAAGAGCAGGATGAGCAGGCCGGTGAGCGTTGCGGCCAGAATCGCCTCGCGGATCACGCCATTGATTGCGCTGCGGACGAAGATCGACTGATCGGTCAGCGGAGTCATGCGCAACTGCGGTGGCACCATGGTGGCGATGCGCGGCAATAGGTCGCGCACACCCTTGACAACGCTGACTGTCGAGGCGCTTCCCGTCTTGAGTATGGACATCAGCACCCCGCGGTGCCCGTCGTGGCGCACGATGTTGGTCTGCACCTGGTAGCCGTCGCTGATCGTGGCCACATCGCGCAGATAAGTGGTCACTCCATTCTGCTGCTTGATCGGAATCTGGCTCAGTTGATCGAGTGTCCGCGGCGCGCCGTTCGTGCGGACATCGTACTCCCTGGCGCCGATCTTGATCGTGCCCGAAGGCGTGATTACATTCTCCAGAGACAGCGCATTCAACAGGTCGGCCGGTGCAATGTTTCGCGACTCCATCGCAGCCTGATCCAGATTCACGGATATCTGGCGCTGTTTGCCCCCGTATGCCGACGGAATCACCGACCCCGGTATGGTGATGAGCTGGGCATGGATGGTGTTCCCCGCGTAGTCGTTGAGCATCTGTTCGCTCATGCCTTCACCGGAGATGCCCAGTTGGAGAATCGGAACGCTGGAAGCGCTATAGGTCACAATCTGCGGCGGCTGAATACCAGACGGAAGCCCGCGCAGGTTATATTCTGCGGCCCCTGAAGCCTGTCCATAGGCTTTGGCCACATCCGTGCCTGGGCGCAAAAAGATGCGTATGATGACTACGCCGTTGTAAGTGGTCGACTCAATATGGTCGATGCCGTCGACATACAACGCCAGCCACTTTTCGAACGGCGAAGTTACCCGTCCCTCAAGCTCTTCCGGATTGAGACCCGTAAACTGCCATGCCAGCGAAATCACTGGGATATTGATGTTGGGAAACATATCCATCGGAGTCCGCAGAATGACGATCGGGCTCAGCAGAAGAATCAGCAACGCCAGGATGATGAACGTATAAGGCCGGTCGAGCGCAATCTTGACAATCCACATTGGGAATTCATGTCCTTGTGTGTGCCATGAGACAGTTCGGCTGAGCCGCGATCGCTCCAAATCGAATCGAGGATCAGGGCTACCCGTTTGATCGGAACAATCCAATCTCAGACAAGGTGATGAAAATAAAGAAGAAGTCGCTTCATCCCCGAAAATGGCAAAGTAAGAGATGGGAACTGAGTCCCCACGACATTAACACGCAGAAATCTCGCTCCGCAAGAAAAATGCTCCTATTTGTGAAATAATTCGCATTATTTAGGAAATTTCTCTAAATTGAGCAAGAAGTGAAGGATGGCTTGCGGCGACCGTTATATTGCCAAAGCCTCTTTGCTAAGTTTCTGTCGAACCGGGGAGACTTGTTTCCATGGGTCGCGGGCGCGCGGACTGTAGGCAGCCACCGCGGTAGCGCCGCGTTCATTGCGGAGATAGTCGAGGTAAATCTTGCCGGCTCATGCGGACTTCGTCATCTTCGTCAAATAGAGAGCGGGGTTGGATTTCTCCAGCTTGAGGGCAAAGGCGTGCGCGAACTGCTTGATCGTGGCCCAATCGTGTTCCGGCTGGACAGGAACGACAATATGAAGACCCTTTCCTCCAGTGGACTTCAGGAAGGACTCGAGCCCAAGACTTTTCAGGCGCTTCTCCGACTACTTGGGTGCATCTGTCGGGATCAAGGATGCACCGATAGTTACTTTGATCGGGATGCAAACCACGCAACTGCTCCCCGATCCAGGTTCGGAAGCGTGAATTGCATACCCTCCGGCGAGGCGTGGCCTTTCACTTCGGTCTCGTCTCCCATAAACGGCAGCCAATGCAACGAGCCGCCGAAGCTCAACGGCACCGTCACCTCCATATCCTGCTGGGTGTTCGGTGTCGCCTTCGCACCAGCCTCAAGTCCGTCGAAGTTCGCGAAGAACAGGAAGACGCGGTCGCCAATCTTTGCTTCATGCACAACGACATTCTTCGACGCTTTGATCTCGACCCCGGTGCTGGTGCTGATTGCCTTGAGCAAATCCGGTTCGCTGGCGGGATCGGATGCGGAGAACTCCTTTTCCGCACGGCTAAGATACTTGGTTTCCTCGCCGCCGTTCAGCCGCTCTGCGCCGCGCAGAGACGTAACCTGCGCATCGGCGGCGCCAGTCACAACGACCTTTCCGCCCCGCGAGGCATAGCGATCAAAACCAGCGATCTCTTCCTTGCTCACTATGCGTACACTGGGCAGCACCAGCACTTTGCCCTCGAACTGCGCCAGCGTGCGCGGAGTCACAATCTTGAACTGCACGTGGTTTTGCAGCAACAGCAAAAGCACGCCGCGGTAGGAATTCACAAACTCCGTGGGATACAGGTTGCGCGTCGCATCGGAGAAATACACGCCCGTTTCGCCAACCGGATTTCGCACCGCGCCAAAGGTATCTTCGTGCTTCCCGATCCAGCCGTAAATCCCCTTTCGCGTTGGCATGTCGTTCGAGCCCGACATCACGTGTCCCCGCGCATCCCACACATTCGCTCCGGCCATGATCTCTGACATTGCCAGATTCAGCATCGCATCGCGGGGCGCCACATTCTTTGCCCCGTCCCATGAGTAGTTGAGTATCCACGTGGGCTTGTCGCCCGCAAATGCGCGGAAGCTGCGCATCCCGATCTGATACATGAACCAGTCGAATGGCGATCGCGACGCGGCCGTATGATCTTCGCTGTCACCGAATTCGTATTCGTGCGCGATGGCATCCACCAGAGGATAGAGCTGGTACACATCGGCTCCCACGCGCGGCGCAGCATCTTCGATTCCCGGATAGATCTCCGGAATGATGGAAATATTTGGGTTCGCGGCAATCGCATTCCTGCGAATCTCCGCCATAAAATCGTCGATTGCCTGAATGCGGAATGCGACCCACTTCCTGAACCCCGGGTCTTCCGCATCGCCCAGCTTGATATCCTTGCGCGCATCCAGGCCGGTCTGTTTCCGGAATGCTTCCACAGTCGATGCATCGAAACTCGCCCAACTGTCTTCCCAGCCCGTGAAGTGTGTCATCCAGTAAGGGATGTCGACATAAATGCCGTCAATGCCGGTCGCGGCAATCTGTCGGACGCGCTGCATGTAAAGCTTGCGCCAATCCGCGGCAAACGGCGATACCCACACGTCTTCTTCGCCCTTCGCGATCCAGAAGGCCGCTCCTGAAGTGAAGATTGCCGGCTGCCCGGTGATCTTCCTCTGCAGCCAGTCAGGATGGTCTTTCGCCAGCGTATGCGGCCCATCAGCATCCTTGGAAATGCACTCCAGCCCGGCGATGTAGACGAATGCCTTGTTGCCGGCGCGATGAGCTTCCTCCGCGACGCTGTGAATGGCTGCGAGCTTCGCCGAGGGGTCGAGCAGGCTCTCGTACCTTCCCGGAATGTCGTTGTCCACTTCGATGCCATAAACACCGCTGGCTTCGGCCTGCTCAACAATCTGCTTCGCGTTATCGGGCCCGAGGGGATACGCCGCGATGCGAACCCGCCGCATCCACGCACGCGAGGAGTCATCAGATTGTTGAGAGCCAAGGCTGCTGGTCAAGATCAGCGCAAGCCCAAGCGCCATGCAGGCCTTGCGATAAGAAACAGAAAAACGAGCGGACATAGAAACCCTCAGGAAACTGTTATGCAGTTTGCGGTTGAGAATCGAACGCGAGGATGGCACGCGGCGCTGGCCTGGAACGAATCAAGCGCCGCCTGATGTGTCACTCTGTGTCCGCAATGTCAGAATTGGTAGCGAAGTCCAAGTTGCATGTTGCGAGGCAGCGCGCCGCCGGCCGTGGATGAAATGACGCCGAACGTCGAATCCTGATAGCCGGAATCCGGCAATCCGAACCGCTCGGTATTCGTGCAGTTGAAGCAATCCACATGAAACTCCAGCTTTCCCTTTTCTCCGCCGAAGTCATGCGCCTTCTCGAGAGAGAGATCAGCCTGATGAATGCCATCCGAGCGCAGTTGCGAGATATAGCGCGGGGCATTGCCTGGCATCTGGTCGCCGGGATCGGCAAAGCAATTCGAGTTCAGATAAGGCAACCCGTATTTTCCCGCGTTGTGGATGCTGATCCCGGTGGTCAATTGGTATGCGTTGCACAACACGTTCGGCCGCTGGTTTCCGTCGGCGATCCTGGCGTTGCCCATGTGGATAGGGATAGGCTGCCCGGTCTGGACGGTCAACAACGTTGTTAGCTGCCATCCGCCAACTACCGCGTCCACTATTCGATTCATATTTCCGCCGATTAACGTTCCCCGGCCAACTGGCAGATCAAATATCCCGGCCAGCACAAATCGGTTTGTCGCGTCGCTCGCACTGGCAGCCCACTCTGCCTTCAGATTGTCGAGTTCCTGCGGAAACCCGGCGCCGACGGTGCCGACCCAGTTATTGTTTCCGGCCGACGAATCGTCTGTATTCTTTGACCAGGTATAGTTCCCCTCAAAGTTCACGTAGCGTCCTTCGCGCTTCTGAAACACCACCTGGAGCGCGTTGTACCAGGACGAGGCTTCGATCACTTTGTATTCCTGAAACGGGCCGTCGAACTGCGGATACGGACGGAGCAGATTGATTTGAGGCAGCGTAGGATTCGAGTATTGCGAGGCTGGAACGTTGAACATTGCACCTGGCCCTGAGAACAAAGACTGGAAGGGATTAGCGACAGGCTGATTCAGTCCGTCGCTGGTGTATTGCTCTCTTACCGAGGAGGCGATGAAGTTGCGATTATCCGTTCCTGACCAGGGCAGAAACGTGCTGCGGTTGGCGGAGTAGTTGATACTGACCACGATCTTGGCAGGGAATGCCTGTTGAATGCCAAGGTTCCACTGGTAGATGTTGGCGTCCTTGGCCGCTTGTGTTCCCAGGTTGTTCTGATTCGATAGTCCCCAAAGCGCCAGCTTGCCGTACTGGGTGCCCTGAGCTGGCGGAACGCCGCCGGCGAACGGGTTCTCAAGGGTGGCATCGCGCGTCAGCTCCCCGTCCTGGGTGAAGAACACTGTTGGACTGGAGGTGAACGCAGCTCCGGGATATTGGAAGTTTGTTGCGACTCCGTAGCCAAAGTAGAGCCCCGCGCCTCCGCGGATCACCGTGGTGGGATGCACGAGATATTCAAATCCCGCCCGAGGCCCGACATCGCTGTAATTGGTAGGTATGCTTCGCCTCCCCGGCGAAGCGAAGATCGTCGTCCCTTTCAGCGTTCCAGACTGACCCGGCAATCCCGGTACAGTGATTCCGCTGTCCCCTGTCATGTCACTGAACTGGCTGTTATTGTGTCGTTCGGTGTACGGGCTATCCCATTGATAGCGCACCCCGAGATTCAGAGTAAGCTTCGGAGTCACCCGCCAGTCATCCTGGACGTAGAACCCTGTCTCTAGCGATTTGTCGGCAACCGACTGTCCAACGTTGATGGCGCTGCCGCCAGGATCGCCCCAGCCGATCAAAAGGCTCGCGAAGTCATTTCCCTGGATCCCATTGTTGGTGTCATAGGGCGTCTGTGCGGTCACGTCCTGAGGGAAGCTGAAGTAGCCGTCGGGGTAGTTGGGCTGAAAAAAACTGTTGTAGAAGATTTGCTGTTGTCCGCCGGCCTTCAAGGTGTGCTGACCTTTAGTCCATGAAAAAGACGATGCATAGTTGAGAAGTGTATGTGCAAACTGGGTGTCGACGCAGCACTGATCGAAGAGCGAGGTCCAGGGTGAGTCCTCCATGATGATCGATGGCATCCTTGATATGCCATTCTGCTCCAGATATGCGGGAAAACCGACAGTTGTAGGAGCAGGGTAGTTGTTGTTTTGCGTCGGCTGCGCGATGCGATCCAGTCCGAAGGTTGAAATCCACAGCGTATTGGCGGTGGGCGCGAAGGTGTAGTTAATGCCGTCGTTGTATGCCCGGGAGGTGTACTTCGTCCCGTCATTGAATTCGCCATCGCCCATGATGGTGGGTGTCGACCCGCTGGCGAAGATATCGCTGTAGCGCACTGACAACGACGACTTGGAACTAAACTGCTGATCGATCTTGCCATCGATCTGCAGGCTGTTCGAGGTGCTTAGGACCACGTCGCGGAAGTTGTTGGCTCCGGTGACTGCATCGCCCGCGGTGTTGGGCTTGGGATACAACTTCATGATGGCCTGTCCGACCGGATCGATCTCTCCCGCCGGAATCGTGTTCTGGCTATAAGCTGGGCGGAGCTGCGACGAGGGGTCGATCAGGAAAGGATCAAAAATTTGATTCTGAATAGGATTTCCATTCTCATCGTAGGTCATCGCCTGTGAGAAGTTTCCGTTGATCTGGTCCGCGGTGGGCACTGTGGCTACGATATTTACGGGGCTATTAGCTGTCACCGATTCCAGGTCAGCAAAGAAGAACGTCTTATTCCTCACAACTGGACCTCCGACCGAGAATCCCGCCTGGTTTTGCAGGTGTCCCGGCTTTGGGCCGTTGTTGTAGAAGTCTCTAGCGTCATAGACGGAATCCTGATTGAACCAGTAACCGCTGCCGTGCACATGATTCGTTCCGGACTTCATAACCTCATCGACAACCGTTCCCCCCCCGTACTCTGCTGAGAAGCTGTTGTTTTGAACCTTGACTTCCTGAAGGCCTTCAACGGTCGCCTGATAATAGAGGTTTGAGTTTCCGCCTTCTCCCTGCTCAGGCGCGGTGATCAGCACGCCGTCAAGGAGGATATTTGCGGTGGCATTACGTTGCCCATTCGAAACGTAGTTGGTTCCCGCCGGGTAGTTGTCCTGCGTACCTGAGCCAGCAGCTTCCGTAACGCCCGCTGCCAGGAATGCGATTCCGAAAGGATCGCGATTCTCAAGCGGCATCTGAGTCAGATACTGACTTGGGATATCGGCCCCCAGCGTTGCCGAATCGGCATCGAGCAAAGTGGGAATCGATTCGACCGTTACGCTGGTCGTTTGACCCGAGGGAAGCAGCTTCACGTCGAGGGTCGCGTCCTGATTCACAGCCAGCGTAACGCCGTCTTTTTCCACGGGACCAAACGTGGCCGCTTTCACCAGCAGTTTGTAATTTGAAGGCTTGAGCGCCGTGAATACATAACCGCCACGGCTATTGGAGACGGTAGATTGCGAGATGTTCGTCCCGATATCGGTGATGGTGACGTCCGCTCCGGCAATCACCGCGCCGCTCGAGTCTGTGATCGTGCCGCGCAACTCTGATTGATTGAGGGATTGCCCCAACACCGGAATCGCAACTACCTGAACGCCCAGCAGTGCGCAAAAAAGCGCCGCTCTCCGAAACATCCCCATTCGTCTGCCTCCAAATAATCGCAAGAAGAAGAAATAGAACAATGCTTACGTATGTTTTACTTTTATTGCCTAATCTTCACCGAGTTGTCAAGCACGAAATCCAGATCGGTCGGTGACTCCACGCAAATTGGCGATCAGCCTACTCAATTAGTCAAGTTGGTCAACCCTCCTCATTGAGATGGCTTCGCAAGACAAGCGGAATCTTTTTCTCGACAAAGAAAAGCAATCGATATATAAGAGAAAGCACCGGTCCGCCTCGAAGACACTTGCAGGGTGATCTAGGATCTTTTAGCTTTCGTTTACTTTTGTCTGATCCTCGCGGCAATTACGACGGTGCAGGTAGATAGGATCGCCTCGACTGAAGGAGAACAGAGCCTCAATGAAGCGTAGAGACTTTCTGAAAAGCAGCATCGCCGTGTCCGGCGCGCTCCAGATGGCCACCGGCACGGCACACGCAGCCGTGCGCGCGCATAACTGGGGAAACTACGATTTTGGGTCTGGACCTCAGGTCGCCGATCGGCTCAACCAGGGTCCCTTTCCGCAATACGCACCCGACGCGGCAATCCCCGGCGATGACGTGGTGATGACCACGACGCCTTCCGACGAAGCAGTGTCGAACTACGGCAGAGGTCTCGTCACGTACATCACGGCCGATATGGGGACCGAGGAAATCAAGTCGGACGATGTCTCCAAGGGCATTGAAGATCTGGTCCGGTTTCCGCTCGGCCAGCAGCTCTATGTTCGCCCGACATGGCGAGAGGTTCAGCCTCATCCCGGACGTCTTGAACTTCCCGATTACCTGAAACTCGTTTTAGATTTGGCGAAGAAAAATAATAAGCGCATCGGCTTGCGCATTCAGATGAGCGCGCCGGACTACTGGCACGCTCCGGCGCTGCCTGATTTTGTTCTTGACCGGGTGCCGAAGGTGGACCTGCTCCTCACCAATCCGCAAGATAAGGCAGCGGCGCAGCGCTTTCTGGATAATCCCTATTCGCGCTATCAGCCTCGCTTTGACCATCCGTTTTTTCAGCAGTCTTTCCGCGAACTCGTGGGCCTGCTGGCGGCGGAGTTTAACGGAAATCCGCTCATCGAATTTATCGACACCTTCATGTATGGATTCTGGGGCGAAGGTCATACATGGCCTTTCAGCAACACTCCGTTCCCTGACTATCAGACGGCGGAACGCACCTGGGTCGACATGCTCCAGGTGCAGTTAGAGGGCTTCACAAAAACTCCATTGCTCACTAATACGCAACCGGATTTCAGCCGCGTCGGAAACTCTGAGCTGCTCGACCGCTCGGTGCGCAGCAATAACTGGATTCGCAGCGACACCATCTTTATCGAGAACGAGCAGATTGAGGCACTCAGCAACCGGCCGCCGTGGATTGCGGCGCTTCTTGAGCAGGGGCTCCCAGGCAAACCTCCTGACCCGCGTGCCAGCGTGGAGGGAATCTCCCCGGCGGAAAACATGATCTCCCACGTGATGGACATCGGCGCGAATTACTGGTCGCTTTGGAACTTCCATCAGATCAGCGCGCAGAATCTTCAGCGTTCCTACCAAAGGGCCCCGGTGTGGTTCGACCGGATCAACCGCCGCATTGGTTATCAGGTGAGGCCGTCCTTCCTGTGGCGCTATGAAGACGACGGCTACACCGGGCTGATTGCCGGCTTTGCCAATGACGGAATTGCCGGCGTTCCCGGCGTGCTGCGCGTAACGGTTGAAACCGAAGACGGCAAGCAGTTGTGCAGTGGTTGCCTTGACGCCGGCTATCCGCTTCCCGGCAAAATCCGGCAGGCTCAATTCGTACTGCCCAAGGGAACAAAATGGCAGGGGCTGAAGCTCAGGGCAGAGATCGAGGTGAAAGGTATGCGGTATCCAGTGCGTTGGGCCTGTCACCAGAAGCAGAACGAAGATGGCTCGCTCACCCTGCGTCCCAACCTCCGCCAGGAGGTTTGATCCCGACGGGGAATCGACACGCGGGAGAAAGGCATTCTGTCGACTGCCAATGGCGCGAGCCTCCCAGTTACCAGAAGGAGCAGGCCACCAGATGCGGCGGCCCGGCATGATTGTCCAGTATCTGGGTACGAATCACCGCTTCCATGTTGAGATGCTGCCAATCACGCGGCGCGTGCGGAGTCAACTCGGCTAAGCGATCCGGATCAAGCAGAAACTCCGCTGCCGCCGCGGTTCCGTTGGCACCGATGCCTGCCACCACCAGCGCCGGCCGTCCGGTTGTTACGTCAAAGATGCGCGCAACGATGGCATAGTCTTGACTGGCGCGTTCAGATGGCCGTGCCAGGTCTACGCTCCAGCCGCCCTGCTCCGGATGCTGCCGGTCTTCAATTGCATACGTATAGGCCACGCCGCGACGGACAAAATGGTAGCGCAGCGGATCGATTAGACGCATGGTCCATACGTTGTCCAGGCCGCCCACCAGGACACTTGCGCCGCGCTGCAGATCCGGATAAGTGGCTTGCGTGGATAACTCAAGTTTGTAAGGTTTGTTGTGAGTCGACAAAAAAGCAACTAAGTCGGTAAGTGCCAGGCTATCGCGGTAATTCACAATCTCGCCCATGCGCAACAACTCAACCAGTCCTCCGGCTTGCTTCTGCTGCTGGGTCTGTGAAGCATTCACCGTAGCGGAGAGGTCGGCGACAACTAACTGAATCTGCCCAGGCTCTTGAAGAATGGGAGACCAGAGCTGCCGATCAGCGGCGTGGGTGTCCTCACTCCATACCCGCCAAGACACCGTTCCGCCAACCAGAATTACAAGCGCCACAGCTCCTGCGAGCAAACGGTGCAGAGTCGCTATGCTCCCTTTTTCGGTTCCGCGAGCGAGCTCTGTCGATTTGCCCGTCGCGGCCCTCGCATCTCGAGCATCGGAGTCTGAGATAGTTGGTGCTTTTTCCATCCCGGGTGCTTGCCCGTTGAGGGGATGCTCCACTGCGGCACTTTGGATTAAGGATGGTTGGGTTCCAGGGCGGTGGAAAACCGGCACATAGCTTCCCGGTCTGAGATCGATTTGCAACTCCCCGGCGTGCTCTGGCTGATGGTAGTACTGCGCAATCCGCTTGCGAATTTCACCGGCAGTAAGCCGAACCACCGTATCCTGATTCGTATCGTAATCAGGTGGGCGGTTAAAAACAGCGATGCCCAGCAGACGTTCCTTGAGCAGCGCTTCATTGCCTTCCAGGGCCTGCTCCACGACATAGCGCAGCATATTGGGATAGCGCTTGCTATTGCGGAACAGCGGGCTTTCCAGCATGCGGTCAAGCTGGCCAGAGACCGCATTGCGGTCAGCTTCCGTTGAAGGAGTCCAGTCGTCGAGATGTTGTTCTTCCTCAACCATCCGGTCTTGATTTCCTGTTTTTGAAGTCCGACGGCGTCTGCCTGTTTCAATTTCTACACCGATTAACGTAGCATACGTCGAGTGTTCAACGCTTCGATCGTCATAAAACCCAACAAAATAAAGAGGCTCCTTTTTCGGATTCGTTTCCGGCATCCCCAACACCGTAGCAGCCTTGTCTACGCCGGTCGCGACTCCTACCATCATCGATCAACAGGAATTTCTACATAAGGATGTCATGAACAACTTGCGAGTCTATCTTTCGGGTGGCGCACTCGTTGCGTCAACGTGTGTGCTGGCCATGGCCGGCGCCCTGGCTGCACAAACCGCGACCATTACCCAACAGGAAGCGCATCGCCGCGCCGAGGCCCTGCTCAAGCAGATGACGGTGGATGAAAAGATAGGCCAGTTGAATCAGGCTTCGGGCATCGTGATCCCCGGACTGTCATCCGAAAAGCCGGACGACGCCATCGCCAAAGGCCAGGTAGGCTCGGTGCTGTGGCAATTCGACGTGAAAGAGCTTAATCGCATGCAGCATCTGGCCGTTGACAAGTCCCGGCTCCATATTCCCCTGATCATCGGCTTCGATGTGATCCACGGCTATAGGACCATCTTTCCCGTGCCGCTGGCCATGGCGTCGTCCTGGGACCCGGCTGTCGAAGAAGCTGCCCAGCATCTGGCCGCGCAGGATGCTCGCGCTGCCGGCATCCAGTGGACCTTCACGCCCATGGTCGATATAGCGCGTGATGCGCGTTGGGGCCGGATCGTGGAAGGCGCCGGCGAGGATCCTTACCTGGGTGCGGCCATGGCGGCTGCGCAGGTGCGCGGTTTCCAGGGTGCTTCCATCGGTCCCGAGAGCGTTCTGGCCTGCGTCAAACACTTCGCCGGGTATGGCGCCGCGGACGGCGGCCGCGACTACGACTCGTCCTACATACCGGAGGTTTTATTCCGCAACGTCTACCTGGTTCCTTTCCATGCGGCAGAAAAGGCCGGAGCAGCCACCTTCATGAGCGCCTATATGGATTTGAACGATGTGCCGGCCAGCGGCAATCGGTGGTTGCTCCACGACATTCTGCGCCAGGAGTGGGGCTTCAAGGGCTTTGTAGTTTCGGATGCATTCGCCGTAGGCAGTCTCCAGACGCACGGTTATGCTCGCGACCCTGAAGACGCGGCCTACAAAGCGATTACGGCAGGCGTAAACATGGACATGGCTAGCCAGACCTACCTTCATAACCTGCCCAAACTGGTAGCCTCCGGCAAGGTGACCGAAGCGCAACTGGATGAGGCAGTCCTGCCGATTCTTGAAGCTAAATATCAGTTGGGTCTCTTTGATAATCCCTATGTGGACGAGTCCAAGGTGGAAGCCCAGCTTAGCCGTCCCGAAGGTCTTGCTCTGGAGCGCAAGCTAGCTGCCCGTTCCATGGTGCTGCTGAAGAACGACAACCATACCTTGCCGCTGGCTACCAGTCTGAAGAAGGTAGCGGTGATCGGAACGTTGGCTGACTCAACCAAGGACATTGAAGGCGGATGGACGGTGGAGGGCCTCTTTGGAGGCGGAAGCAAGAGCCATCCGGTCACGGTCCTGGCTGGATTGAAAAACAAACTGGGACCGAACGTACAGGTTGACTACGTGCCCGGTGTCGCACCCACGCGGGAATACCCGTCGATGATGGATGCCTTCACCGGCGCAAAGAATCCGCCTCCGCCTACCGAAGCGGAAGTTGCCGATTGGCTTGCGAAGGCCAAGGCAGCCGCGGCCGATTCCGACGTTGTCATTGCGGTGCTGGGTGAAGTGGCTAACATGAGCGGTGAAGCGGCCTCGCGTGCCACGCTCGATTTGCCCGGCATCCAGGAGCAGATGCTTGAGGCAGTAGCCGCTACCGGCAAGCCGGTCGTGCTGGTGCTTGAAAACGGGCGTCCACTTGATATTCGCTGGGCCGCCGCGCATGTGCCTGCAATTCTTGAAGCCTGGTATCCCGGCACCGAGGGCGGTAACGCTGTGGCCGATGTGCTGTTCGGCGATGTGAACCCCGGCGGCAAGCTGCCGGTAAGCTGGCCTCGCGCGGCCGGTCAGGAGCCCCTCTATTACAACCACAACCTGACCCATGAGCCTGAAGACCGCCCCACCTTTACCTCGCGCTACTGGGATCTTTCCAGCAAGCCTCTCTATCCCTTTGGCTATGGGCTCAGCTACTCCACCTTCAAGTTCGCCAATCTGCGACTGAGCGAAGAAAGCATCAATGCCGAGCAGACCACTGAAGTGCAAGTGGACGTGACTAATACAGGTGCGGTCGCGGGCGACGCCGTAGCACAGATTTACATTCACCAGCGTGCTGGTTCAGCCTCGCGGCCGGTGCGCCAGCTCAAGGGCTTTCGCCGTATCGCGTTGAAGCCCGGCGAGACCCGGACGCTCAAGTTCCCGCTCGGCAAGGATGAATTGAGCTTCTGGAGCCCGCAAACCAAAGCCTGGGGAGTAGAGTCGGGCACGTTTGACGTATGGGCCGGGGAAGACTCAACCGCCAGCCTGCACACGCAGCTAGTCGTGAGCGAATGAACGAAGCTAGGCAGTTTTCACGAACTTCATCGCCGCCGAATTCATGCAGTAACGCAGTCCGGTTGGCCTCGGCCCGTCTTCAAAAACATGGCCCAGATGCGCCTCGCATTCGCGGCATTTGACCTCGGTGCGAGACATCCCCATGCTGTCGTCGATGGTTTCGAGCACATTCTCTTTGGCGATTGGCTGCCAGAAGCTGGGCCAGCCGGTGCCCGACTCGAACTTTGTCTCCGAGCTGAAAAGAGCGTTGTCACAGCAGATGCAGCGATAGATGCCGTGCTCGTGGTTATTCCATGTGCTTCCGGTGTAGGGCCGCTCCGTGCCTGCGTGGCGTGTCACCTGGTAAGAGGCCGGCGAGAGCTGCTGCTTCCACTCCGCGTCCGATTTGACGACGCGGGGCACGGTCGCCTTGCCCGTCAGTCTGCCGAGGTCGGAATACTGAACGATGGTGACAGATCCAGGACTCCCGCCGTTGCCCTTTGCTTCCACAACAGGAAGCGGAAGCACGCGCAAGCTCCACAGCGTAGCGGCGCCGCATGCGCCGGCGGCTGCCGCAACAAAAGCGCGGCGGCTTGTATGCTGCGCGGGCGTGCCGTCCGTGGTCTGAAGTTCTGGCTGCTCGTGCGAATTGTTTTCCATAACGACTCCTCTCGTGATTCTGCACAGTCGTGATTTTGCAAAGGCGTTGATGAACAGGCATCTAGCCGAAGGTGAACGCGTAGGCCTGCACTCCAGGAACAAGAAATTCAATACGGAACGTGCGATCCTGAATCGACCCATGCTGGCGAATCAACTGGTACAGACGGTCTTCTGTCACCGTTCCATAGCCATCCGCGTCGATATCCACTCCATGATCTGCTCCCGGAGCCTTGCCGTCCAGCGTAACGCGGAAGCGAATTGTTTGTCCGCCCTTCGACGGGCCTAAGACCAGGTGCAGATCGCGAGCATGAAAGCGATACAGAATGCTGCACGATGGGAAGAGCGAAGTAGCGATCTGCCCCGCATCCTTCCAGTTGCCGGTGAACGCCCACTGATTCAGTTGAAAGCTGGAGGGGGCTTCATAGCGTCGCGAGGCATCCTGATCGAGGCCGCCGGGCGAGGCAAAATTCTGCGCCCTCTCGTAGCCGACATACGTTTCCGGGGATTTCACCTCGTCAGAGTCTGGCGCGGCTTCAGCGCCGCCGCCGGCAATGTTGGTAGCGGCAGCGGGAAGCGGCTGATGACTGGCCTCTTCCAAAAGACTGCGAATCCGTTCCTCTGATTCGTCGTAATTGCCCTCGCCGAATTCGTGATGCCGAATGTGACCGGCGGCGTCGATAAAGTAGTCCGCGGGCCAATACTCGTTATTGAAGTTGCGCCAGATGCGGTAGTCGTTGTCCATGGCAACGGGATAAGTGATGCCGAGTTCCTTCACCGCTTTGCGGACGTTGGCCTCGTCCTTTTCAAAAGGGAACTCCGGCGTGTGAACGCCGATGATGACCAGGCCACTGTCTTTATATTTGGCATACCATGCCTTGATGTAAGGCAGTGTGCGCAGACAGTTGATGCAGGAGTAGGTCCAGAAGTCGACCAGCACAACCTTGCCGCGAAGCGATGCCGGGGTCAAGGGTGGGGAATTGATCCAGGCAGTCGCGCCAGAGATTTTCGCGAGATCCGAACCAGGATCGGCGTTGCCTCCGGGTCCGGTCATCTCATCGGCGGCGGACGTTTTGTGCGGATTCGCAGCCATCATCTGGTCTTGCCCGGCCATCATCTGATCGTTCGGAACCTGCGCTTGCCGCGGCTGAGGATGAAAGCGGTCGACGAGACGCTGCTCCAGGCTGGCCGTGCTTGAAAGAGAAAGACGCGTCAGAATGCCTCGATCCAGACCGAACGCGACAGCGACAACGCCGGCAAGGATGGCAATGCCGAGAATACGGCGAATCCATTCCTCTGCTCCCAGGGAGCGCTTCATGGCCGCGAAGATATGGCCTCCGGCGAGAAGTGCGACGGTGAGCGAGGTGGCTGCTCCGGCCGCATAAGCCAGGAGCAGCACGCCGGTGTGAACCGTGGCTCCGCCCAGTGCTGCGCCTGTGAGAATGATTCCGAGAATCGGCCCAGCGCAGGGTGTCCACAGCAATCCCGTTCCGACGCCGAGCAGGAATGAATTGAAGATGCTCGGGCCCGCATCCGCGTTCCGCGAGAGGCGATTGCCAAGCCGCACCAGCGGGCGAGACAAGCGCTCGGCCAGCGACGAGAAGAGCAGCGTCAGGCCGAAGATGGCGAATAGGACCAAAGCGGCAACCCTGCCAAACTGGTTGGCGCGGATTGCCCAGCCGCCGCCGACCGTCGCAAGGCTGGCCACCACCGCGAACGTAACCGCCATGCCGGCCAGCAACGGGAGCCCGCTCTTGCGAAACGGCTGATCCGACCGGGCAAAAACGAACGGCAGCACGGGAAGAATGCACGGACTGACAATGGTGAGGACGCCACCGAAGTACGCCAGCAAAAACAAAAGCATGATGCTCACCAACTCCTTACTGCAGTCCCGCATTCACTGCACGCTGAAAGGCCGACTTAGGACTTCCGAACATAGGACGCGCAGAGGCTCACAGAAGTTACGACCCCCGGATTAGTTTGGATTGCCGCCCAAACGATTCGGCCGGGTGCTCCTCAATATACTTGCCCACAATCAGAGCCACTTCTTCAAGAAAGACACGATCGGCCTCCTTGAACGCAGCCGGATCGTGACTGTCAATGTCGATTTCTCCGGCGACCATCCCATGCGCAAAGATCGGCGCCACAATCTCAGATTTGGTGTCGATTGAGCACGACAGGTAACGGGGATCGGAGCCGACATCGTCAATGATCACAGTCTGGCCCGACTCGACCGCCGCACCGCAGATGCCTTGGTTCACCGGGATGCGCACATGCGAAGTTGGTGCGCCCACAAAGGGGCCAAGTACGAGCATGTTCGGATTGTTCGGATCCAGCATGTAGAAACCCGTCCAACTGAAGTGCGGCAGACGCTGCGCGGCAGCCTCAACTATCTTCGTCTGCAACTCCTCAAGGGACAAAGAGGTAGCGGCCAATTTACGAAACTGGTCCAGCAGGGCGAGTCTATCGGTTGCAAGTCGCGGATCGGCCATAGTCTCAATTATCCAGCAAAATGTAGTTGCCGAGCCTTCCGGTGATTTCCGCGCCGGTTTAGCCCTATGCATTCAGCCCCGTACATCTCGATACGCCCTGAGAGTTCAGATCCAGATAGCTGCGGCCCATGATAGAAGAAGGAATGCGCAAGCTTCCTATTCTGGCTCTGCTGCTCGCTCCTGTCCTTGGCTCCGCGCAAACTCCGAAGCCGGACTCCGTCTCCGCCACGCCGCCCACGGTCCAGGTGAAGACCGCGGACATGAAACACTCCGACGGCTTTGTTCCCATAGACTGGGACGCCCGAAGCGGAAGACTCTACCTCGAAATTCCGCACCTCGGTCCCGATGGTGTCGGTCCCGATCTTTTGTATACCAATTCGCTCCCGTTCGGTACCGGCTCGAACGATCTCGGCCTCGACCGCGGCCAGATTTCAGAAGGCCGCATCGTGTACTTTCAGCGCAGCGGCCCCAAGGTTCTGCTGGTCCAGCGCAATATGGCCTTCCGTACCTCCAGCACCGATCCAGACGAGCGTCTCGCTGTCACGCAGTCTTTTCCAGAGTCCGTCCTGTGGGGCTTTACCGTCGCCGCGGAATCTCCAGACGGCGCCGTGCTCATCGACGCCACCGACTTCTTTCTCCACGACGCGCACGGCGTCTCCGACACTCTCGCCAGCCTCAAGCAGGGCGCTTACCACGTGGATGCCACCCGCTCCACCATCGCCCTCGACGATACGAAAGCATTCCCAAAAAATACTGAAGTCGAAGCCGAGCTCACCTTCACCACCGACGGCGCCGCCGATGGAGCCTTCGTCCGCAATGTCACGCCCGATCCCCACTCCATCACCATCCGCGAGCGCACATCCTTCGTCGAGCTGCCGCCGCCCGGCTTTATGCCGCGCCGCTTCAACCCCCGCAGCGGCTACTTTCCCAATCGTTATCGCGATTACACAGCCCCGCTCGGCGAGCCTCTCGATCAGCTCTTCATCCTGCGCCATCGCCTCATCAAGAAGGACCCCAACTGCGTCGCCACGTGCGAGCCTGTCGCGCCAATCCAGTACTACGTCGATCGCGGCGCGCCGGAGCCCATCCGTTCCGCGCTGGTAGAAGGCGCGCGCTGGTGGGATCAGGCGTTCCAGGCCGCCGGCTGGGCTAAAAACACATTCCGCGTAGATGTGCTGCCGCCTGGCGCTGATCCCATGGATGTGCGTTACAACATCATCCAGTGGGTGCATCGCTACACCCGCGGCTGGAGCTATGGCGACGCCATCGCTGACCCGCGTACCGGCGAAATCATCAAGGGCAACGTCACGCTTGGCTCCTTGCGCGGCCGCCAGGACTACATGATCGCCGAAGCCCTGCTGTCTCCTTACAAAGACTCGCCCGCTGAATCGCCCGCCAAGCCGGAATCGCCCGCCGATCCTTCCAGCGACCCCATGCTGCAAATGGTCCTCGCGCGCATTCGACAACTAGCCGCGCACGAGACCGGCCACACCCTCGGCCTGGCGCACAACTTTGCCGCATCCACCGTCTCGCAAGCCGACAGCGTGATGGACTATCCCCAGCCTTATGCCGCGCTCGACGCCAACGGCCGCATCGATCTCTCCCACGCCTACGCCGCCAACATCGGCGACTGGGATAAGGTGGCCATCGACTATGGCTATCGCCAGTTCCCGCCCCGCATTTCTGCCACAGCCGAGCAGACCGCGCTGAACAAAATCCTCAGCGACGCCGACCGCGCCGGCCAGATCTACATCACCGACGAAGATGCCCGTCCTCCCGGCTCCGCGCATCCGCTGGCGCATCTCTGGGATAACGGAAACGATCCAGCCGCAGAGCTCGAACGAGTCCTCGCCGTCCGCGCATCCGCCCTGAAAAACTTCAGCGAAGACGCCATCCGGCCCGGCGCGCCCATGGCCCAGCTCGAGCAGACCCTTGTGCCGCTCTATCTCTATCACCGCTATCAGACAGAAGCCGCCATCAAGGAGATTGGCGGCCTCAATTACCGCTATAACCTGCGCGGCGACGGCCTTCCCAATCCATCCATTGTCGATCCCGCCCAGCAGCGCAAGGCCTTGGCGGCCGTCTTGAAGACGCTCTCGCCGCAAGTGCTCACGCTGCCTGAACCGCTGCTGCGCTTGCTGCCGCCCGTGCCTCCCGGCTATCCGCGCAACCAGGAGTCATTCCCCGCGCACACCGGCCTCACCTTCGATCCCATCGCCGCCGCCGAGTCCGCCGCCGGCCTCACTCTCACCGTGCTGCTCGATCCCGCCCGCGCCAGCCGTCTCATCGAGTACCACATGCGCGTCCCGGCCTCGCCGGCCCTGCGCACCGTGCTTGAAAGCATCTCGTCCACCGTCGCCGAGCGGCCAGAAGCCGGTCACAGCATGTCCTCTGAAGTCGAGCGCGCCGTGGAATTTCGCGCCCTTGAAGCCATGCTCGCCCTCGCCGTCAATCCAACCGCCGCCAGCCAGGCCCGCGCCATCGCCCGGTCGCACATCGACGACCTGCTCAAGCAATGGACCGCCATGCCCGCGCCCGAAGACAGCGCGGAGGCCATCCATCGCGCCGCTCTCATCGACCGCATCCACGAGTTCGAAAGCGACCCAGCCAAATTCGTACCGTCCAAACCTGTCGCAGCTCCCCCCGGCATGCCCATCGGCGACGACGAAGACTTTTAACCCTCTGCGACAGAAACATTGGCAGATTCTGAAGAAATGCGATTCTTCAGAATCGGTCCAGAAACGAAGAGCGTTGAAGGATACGGGCCTTTAGCCCGTACATTAGCAGCTCAAAAATCAGCAGGGCTTTAGTCCCTGAGGGAGACCCGCATCCGACCCGAATCCCGCCGCGAGCGGTTCCGCGCATGCGGCCCATCTTCCAGATCGAACGCCGCATTAACCAGCGAAATATGCGAGAAGGCCTGCGGAAAATTCCCCGCCAGCCGCTTGCGTTCCACGTCGTACTCCTCTGAAAGCAGACCCAGGTCGTTGCGCAGTTTGAGCAGCCGTTCAAACAGGGCCCGTGCGTCCTTCTCGCGGCCAATGGCCTTCAGGCTGCTCACCATCCAGAAGCTGCAAGCCAGAAACACCCCCTCGCCCGGCGGCAGCCCATCGTTTACCTTCGACGTGTTGTAGCGCAACACCAGCCCGGCAGGCATCAGCTCGCGTTCAATCGCTTCCACCGTTGCAATCACGCGCCTGTCGCTGCCCGGCAAAAATCCAACCACGGGCATTAGCAGCAGCGCCGCATCCAGTTGTTCCGAGCCATAGGCCTGTACAAAGCAGTTTCTCTTTTTGCTGAACGCGCGGGCGCAGATTTCCCCGTGAATCCTGTCCCGGATCGCCCTCCATTTTCCAACCGGAGCCTCATAGTGAAGCTGCTCGGCCAGCAGCGCCGCGCGGTCAAACGCTACCCATGCCATCATCTTTGAATAGGTGAACTGCTGCGGCCCTCCGCGTGTTTCCCAAATGCCCTCATCCGGCAGCTCCCAGATCGTTTCCAGGTGATTCAGCAGCAGAACCAGCACGCGGAAATCATCCTCCGTGTGACGGCCCATGCTCTGCTGCGCGTGAAAGAAGCAGTCCAGCATCTCTCCATAAATGTCCAGTTGCATCTGCATCGCCGCCGCGTTGCCAATCCGCACTGGTTTTGAATTCTCATAGCCGGCAAGCCACCCAACCTCCCACTCCACAAGCTCACGTTCGCCCTTCAGCCCATACATGATCTGCACCTGTTCCGGGCTTCCGGCCAACGCGCGCAGAAGCCAGTCCTGCCACGCCACCGCCTCGTTGAAGTACCCTCCGTTGATTAGGGCCAGCAGCGTAAAGGTGGTGTCGCGCAGCCAGCAATAGCGGTAGTCCCAGTTGCGCACGCCGCCAATCGACTCCGGAACGGACGTAGTCACCGCCGCCACAATGCCGCCCGTGGGCCTATAAATCATGGCGCGTAGCGTAATCAGCGAGCGCTCGATCACCTCGCGATATTTGCCCTTGTACTTGAGCCGGCGAGCCCAATGCCGCCAGCGCTGTTCGCAATCCTTGAGCGTCTCCGCGATGTCGAGCTTTTTGGGATTGGCCTTGTTTGAGGCCCCATAAGTCAGCGAAAAAGTCACGCGCTCGCCTTTGCTCACCGTGAAATCCGCCACCGTCTTAAGATTCTCTCCACGCATCGGCACGGAGGCGCGCAGCACAGCTAGATTGGCCCCGGCAATCGCGCGCACTCCGTCCTTGATGTGTGTCACCCACGGCACCGTCCTGCCGTAGTCGAAGCGCAACGCCAGCTCCATTCGCAACGCCACCTTTCCGCGAAGGCCCTCGACAATGCGGACAATGTGGGAGTTTCGCTGCCGAACCGGCATGAAGTCGATCAGCCTGAACGATCCATCTTTATGTTCAAAAGTGGTTTCGAGAATCAGCGTATGCGGGCGATAGTGCCGCGTCGTCTTCCATTTCCTCTTCGCGGGAGCAATCTTCCAGTAGCCGTTCTCTTCCGTTCCCAAGAGCGCAGCCAGGCACGCATCGGAAGAGAAATCCGGCCAGCACAACCAGTCAATCGAGCCATTCCTGTCCACCAGCGCGGCGGTTTCGCAATCGCCAATCACGGCGTAGTCTTCAATTCTCGCAGCCATATTGGTTCGATCTCTTGCAGCCCGTCTCCGTCATGATTTCGGGCCCGTTATTGCGCCCTGTTCATTGGATGCGAAAAACCACGACTGCACGGTACCGATAGATGACAGGCGAACGAATCCGGATTCCCTGGCAACTTACAAATCAGGCAGAGTCAGCGGCGGACCGCCCTGATAATAGAACGGCCTGTTTCCATTGCGCTCCCTGAGCTGGGCAATTTTATAAAGGTGATATTGAAAATAGAGAAAAGAGAAAAAGAAAGTCATCACTCCGCTCAGGTAGAGGCCAATGGGTTCCCGCTCGTTGTAGTGGAAATGAAGCTCGGCTCGAACCACATAAATGGTCACGAGCCACATCGCCAGGCAGAGCGCCGCCAACACGCCGGCCAGGATCGTAACGCCGTTGTGCGCGGGAGCTGAAGCGCTCGGCACGTTGAAGGAGACTTGCAGCGCCACGCACGCAACGCACCAGAAAAGGCTCATGGCGTCCGGTTCGAGCTTGCGAATCCACAGGCAAAGATAGATGGCCCATGCGTCGAAAGCCAGGTTCGACACCAGACTCCAATAGCCCCGGGGAACCAAAAAGCACGCAACAACAGCCACAACGATCTGGGCCCCAAACAGCACTCCCCAATGCACGTTGGGCGGCGAGGGAAAGACAAGTCGGGGTTCGGTATCAGGATGTGTCTGCTGCTGGTCCATCGGGCATCCTCGCCGCGCTAGAAGATCGCGCCCAGTTTAGCAAAGCCATCCAGTTCGAGGATATGCTGGCCCTCCGGCGCTTCATTCAGAGCGGCATGTTCCAGCATCCAGGTGTCCTTGTGAAACAGAAAAACAGCATGAAGCCCCGCGACCAGCGCCGGGTTAATGTCGCTCTTGATGCTGTTGCCGATCATCCAGGTTGTATGCGGCTTCAGCTCATGGCGCGCCATTACATTTCGGTAGGTAGCCGGGTCTTTTTCAGGCACAATCTCTACCGCTGAGAAATGCCTTGCCAGTCCGGACCGCACCAGCTTGTCGGCCTGTTCCGCCTGGTCGCCCTTGGTCATCAGAATCAGCCGATGCCGCGTCGCCAGCTCCGCCAGCGTCTCCGCCACGCCGGGCAGCAGCTCGATCTCCTGCTCGGCAATGGACCGCGCAAAGCTGCGCACGCGCTTGATGTTGTGCTCCGTCACCGCAGCGGGGCTGAGCCGCTTAAACACCGCCACCAGCGAGCGCGTAAAGCTGGTCAACCCGTAGCCGTGCGCAAGAATCGTCTCGCGCTCCTGCGCGTTCAGCGCCTGGCGAACCTCGGCCGGCGAGTATTCCTGGTGGTTGAGATAGCCGATGAAGGCCGCAATGGCGCGCTCGAAGTACACGTTGTTTTCCCACAGCGTGTCGTCGGCGTCGATCAGCAGCGTCTGGCCGGCAGGGAATTGAGGCATACCCTTATGGTAACGAACCCTGGCACAGTTCAAAAGCAAACTACTGGAGATGCAACCCGGTGGTGTCGCTTTTGAAGCCGGTTGGTTCTTTGTCGGGTGTCTCGGGGACTTCGGTCGTGTTTGCGAAATAATTCCACAAGCAGAGGCCTGCAATCGCGAAGGTGACAGCGACGCCTCGGAAAGCCCACTGAAGAGCCTTGCCGTCTGCTGTAAAACTCCAGATGAGGAACATCCCACCAAGGTAATAATATACTTGGAGAATCAAACCTAAATGCAAGTATCATGTTTGCATGGCTACGTTTGACTACTCAGAATGTAACCAGCGGATAGCGAGAGCGCACATTCACGGACAGGCAGCGGCTGATATCTGGAATGGACTTTTTGTAGATAACGCCTATTCCATTGACACCCGCGTGGAGCGTGACGGGGTAGCTGTCGTCAAGGCTGTCTTTTCGAAGCCATTCGGCGATGGAGTCAACATCTCGCTCGAACTTGGCGAGATGTTCTATCAATTGCGTGCCGCACTCGACAACGCTACCTATAAACTTGCTGCTTTCTTGCGAACTCCCCATCCGCCCGCCAATGAACGCCATCTTTATTTTCCTATCTGCTCCGCCCAAAGAAGTTTCGAAGATAGTTCCTTCAACGCCAATCCATTCCCTGATGAGTTCAAAGCCTGGATCAAGTCGATACAGCCGTGCCACATTGGTAAACTGACCGATCCGCTTCAGATCTATTTGGGGAAGGTGATTGAATCTCTCAATAGCTTTGCTAACAGTGACCGCCACCGCAGAGTGCATATCGCCGGGATAGTTCCCTCGAATATCGAGGGGTATATCGAATTGGCCAAACCCGGCAGAATCACCTTCACTGAGCCCATGGACACCAACTTTTTCGAAGGTAAGTTTGAATTGTTCAGGTTTGGATTTGAGGACATCCCCAATAACAAAGTTCAGATCAAAGCGGACCTCACCCCTGAGATACGAGTCGAGCGTCTGCCGATTCCCCCGTGGAATATGCTCCTCGAATTCGTCAGAGCCACAAGTTATGTCGTCGAACGATTTGAGATGGTCCACGCCGGTAAACCGTTGGTGTTGTGAACGCACGTCCGCCTTTCCGGGGGTGTGATACACTTCCGCCTAGCGGAGGTATCATCTCGATGAGCGGCAACTCAAAGGGTGAACCGAGCGCGAAATCTCAATTGCCGAACGCTGGCGCATTCTCTGACTTCGTTACCCGCCTCTTGGCGGTTCCTCATTCCAAAATCAAAGCACAACTAGATGCAGAGAAAGAAGCAAAGCGGATCGCTAAATCCGTTTCCCGCGTTTCTGGCGGCCGAGCCAAGCGTACTCAGAACGCCGCCCCTCCCACCTTGCCGGTCAGTTCTGCATAAGTCAGTCTCTTCCCTGAAATCTGCGATACAGCCAGCATAAACCTATCCGCATCGGTAAGCGGATTGTCCTTCGTTGCGCGATTGTTGAAGCGAAACATCTGCTCATCCAAGTATGCATCCATATGGAACGGCTCAACGGCAACGTAAGTGCCGCCAAGGGTCCGCTTCAACATGCTCCAGAAGTTCTCGATACCGTTCGTGTGGACTTCGCCGCGTACATATTCTTCCATGTGGTTCACAGTCTCATGGATGAAGCCTTTGATCGCCATGCGGTTGTAACCCTGCGCTGAGTCCGTATAAACCGGCGCAGCATGTGAAACCTTCTTCAGAATCTCGCCCTGCAAGGTGAGACGGGAAACATCAGGAATTACTTTGGCACGAACTTGGCGAGTGTCACGGTCAAGCATGCCCATCACGATTGTCTTGTTATCGCGCTCCCACCCATCCTTGATGCGTTCGCGCTTCTTGGCATGCAGGTTCTTATGCTTTCCGCCTACCCAGGTCTCATCCACTTCAACAGGCTCGCCGCCAGTGCCCATCTTGAATCGGGAATCGTTCTTCATGGCAACGCGAATCCTGTGGAGCATGAACCATGCGGTTTTCTGGGTGACACCAAGAGCGCGGTGCAATTCGTAGCTGGAGATGCCATTCTTGGCACTGGAGAGCAGCCACATGGCCGGGAGCCACTTCTCAAGGCCGATGGGTGAGTCTTCCATCACCGTACCTGTCTTGAGGCTGAATTGCCGCTTGGCGTGAGCGCTCTTGCATTGCCATCTATTTTGCTTTGCCAAAAAGCGAGCATCTTTGCGTCCGCAAGTGGGGCAGACAACACCATCGGGCCAGCGCCGAACCACCATGTAATGGATGCAGTTCTGCATGCTGGAGAAGTAGATGATGGCTTCGCGGAGTGTCTTTGGCTCTTGCATGAATTAAGAATATCGAATATCGAATGATTCGTCAAGTATATTATTACCGATCCTTGCCGGTGCTGAAAGCATGGGAGAAGATTGTCAAAGCAGCCAGCACGACGGCGCATGCTGCAATTACACCGAATTTGAGGATCGAGAAATGCATAGGAACGATCTGGATTATTGCGCCGGCGCAGGCAGCGTGTAGTCGAACGTGTACGAGTGCTTGCCGGCCGCGACAATAATCGTGAGGGTCCCTGCAATGCCCGCAAGTTGCCCGGTTCCGGACCCCGGCACCACCACCACGGAGAGCTTGTAACTCCCGTTTTCCATCGAGCCAATGTGCTGCAGCGCGAAGGAACCGGCGCGCCCGTCGAGTGTTCCCGTGACCTGCTCCATGGCCACGTATCCGGCGTTGCCAGACGACGGCTCGCCCGCGGCCAGCATCTCTCCTTTGCTCGTTGCGTCCAGGTCCCCATGGAATTGCTTGTCCAGCGAGTAGCGGCCAATCAGCGTGCCCATCGTTTCGTTGTCTGCTGCAATCGGCGTAGTCTTCACGTCGAAAGTTCCCTCTGCGTGGCGAGTCATAATGGGGTCCTTGTGAACAAGTCTCGAGGGCGGCGTCTGTGCAAGCGCCTGCGCCGCCAGGCCCAGACAGCCGCAAAAGCAGATACTGGCAAGGCCAAGCGAAAGACGCACGCAACCCTCCTGCCCGGATCATTCTACCGGAAGACAGCAGATCTGCGTCAGCGCTAAAACGCCTATTTCGCTCTCTAGTCGGCCAACTTGAAGATCCGAATCTGCACCAGCTTGTCGATCGTCAGGTTTTTCAAGCCGCGCGCCTGCATACGATGAATAAAATCCGGCGTAATTTTGAAGATCCGAATCTGGATGAGCTGATCGAGGGTCGGCTGATACCCGAGCGCGCGAATCTCGCTCACCTCTTCCGCATTCACGCCCTGGCAGCTCAGCGCCACCAACTGGTCCGCTGTGGGCAACGGATAGCCTAGCCCGGTCAGCCCGCGGACGTAGGCCGGGTCCACATGAAACACGCGCAGAGCAATCAGGTTGTCCGCGTTCATGTCGCGAATGCCCATCTCCTTCAGCGATTGCGCCCATCCGCTTTGAACATCGAGAAACGCATACGCCAGCAGCTTACCGGAGTCGTACCCGCTAAACCCCATCTTCTCCATGCGCTCTTGAAAGCCCACATCCGGCGTGAAGACCGAGCGTCCGTCAAGCTCCCCTTGCGCCACCGTCCCCGAGCAGGTAAACGTTCCCGCCTCCGCCGCCAGCGTCGCCGTCACCTGCGCGCCCTCGCGCGCCAGATCAGTAATCGCAATACCGGTTAAGCGGCTCAAAGCCAGATCGCTCATGTTGGAGCCGCAGTGTTTCTGGCCGTGGCAATCACCATCGCCGGTTTCGAGCCGCAGCGTTCCCGCCTTGTCCCCCGCGCTGATCGTGCAATGCTGCTGTATAGGTTCAAGCGTCTCGGCCTGCACCGCGACGCTCATGCCGGCCAGCGCCGCCATCAAAACAAAAAGTCTGCGTTTCATGCCAAAAGTCTCCTCTAGGCGGATGCAAGCAAGGCGCAGCTTCCCCATCGCCGCTCAAGTGGCAAATTGGATTCACTGCTGAGAGGTGCTGTCGCGGCTGCCCTGTTCCGTGCGCCGGGTTATTTATTTCGATTCGTTGTCGTCGAGAACGCCGGAGACGCGCAGCTTGACCAGCTTATCGAGAGATAGATCGGTGAACCCATGCTTCCTCGCCGACGCGATAAAAGCCGCATCGATATTGAAGATGCGCGTCTTCACCAGGTCGTCGGCTGTTGCCCCGGGGTACTGCTGCGCAATCGTGCGCGCGTACTCCGGCGTCACGCTTTGCACCCGCAGGGCCAGAAGCTGTTGGGAAGTCAGCCCACCGAAGCCTGCCGCCTTCATCTGCGCGATGAACTCTGGCGTCACTTCAAAAATCCGGTAGGAGATGGCCTCTTGAATGCTCTTCACCTCCATGCCGTTCTGCTTCAGGTTAGCAATGTACTCCGGCGTGACGCCTTGTATCTTGCACGCAATCAAGTCGTCGGCGGAGAGCTTGCCAAAGCCAAGCTGCGACATGCCGCGGGCATACTCGGGCGTCACGTCCTGGATCTTCATGGCGATGTACTTGTCCAGATCGACATCGTATCCCGCAGCTTTCATCCGGTCGATGTAGTCGCCTTTCTCGCCCGCGTCTGCGGCTGCGCTCTGCTGCGGCTCGACGGGGTTAGCCACTATTGCCGCGCGTGGCGAAGGAACCGCGGCGGATGTGGGTGCCGCTTCCGCAATCACACTCAATGCAGCAGGTACAGGCTGCGCGATCCGATTCGCAACCGCAGCCGGTGTTCCAGGCGATGTAGCTGTCGTAATCGGAGCAGTGGCTGCAACCGGAGCCGGGTTCAGGCTGGCCAACACCTGCGGAACCGGCAGCAGCACCACGAGCAGCGCCACCGCGGCCGCAGCCAGAGAAAATGGCCCACGGTTGCCAGTACCGGCCATCGGTTCGCCCAGAATGCGTGCAATGCGCATGCGCAGAGTGCGTCCCGGCTGGTGGCCGTCAAGAGCCATGGCAAACTGGCTCATGCGGCGGCGTTGCTGCTCCAGTTCGAACAGCGCGTTGGCATAGACCACCGGATTGGGGCAAACGCTCAGAGCCAGGTCGTCGCAGCAAAGCTCCCGCTCGTGCCGAATGCGGCTGCCAATCCACCACACAGCCGGATGAAAGAAGAACAGCGTCTCCACTACCGTCTGCACCAGGTTCCAGAAAAAATCCGCGCGGCGCACATGCGCCAGTTCATGCGCCAGCACCACTTCCAGTTGATCGGGGCTGAGAGAGGTGGCGGCAGAGAGCGGCAGCAGCACCAGCGCCCGCAACGCTCCAACCGTGACCGGCCCGGTAATTGCGCTGGAAACCCGCAACAGCACCGGCCGGCGCAAACCGAGCGTGGAAGCGATGCGCCGGAAGCTGGCCCGCACCGCGGCCGGCGCTTCAACCTGAGCTGTCGCGCGCAAACGCTGAATCAACCACCATCCGCCCAGGCTGCGCAGTGCCAGCGCGAAAACACCCAGCAGCCACAGTCCGTCAATCAAGCGCAGCAGCGGCAAGGGCAAAGCCGGCAGGGCCAACAAACCCATATCCGGCTTCGCAGCCCCAGCGGCGAGTCCCGGCGCGCCCACCAGCGCTGCGCCCGAGCCCGGCGTCAAAACAGGAGAAAACCGGAAAGGGGAAAACGCGGTGCTCGCCGTCGCCGCAGAAGCCGCATCGGGCCGCATCTCAAAAGCGAATGTAGCCACCGCCGCCGCCAGCATCACCAGCAGCGCTCCCAGTGCCAGCAGATAGCGCGCATTGCTCGAGCGCCGCGTCATCAGTAGGCTCAGTCCGCGATATATTGCGGCCACCGCCGCGGCCTGCCAACAGAAGTGAATCAGAGTCCAGGCAATGGCTTCGATTGTAGGAGTCATGGCTTAACCTTTCATCTCGCGCGTGCGAGTCACTGCGGGTACATTGGCGTCAAAATTCAACTCGGAGCTCTTCCTTTTCAGCAGAGCGCGAATCTCATCGAGCTCTGTGTCGCTCGCCGGCTCCATGGTCAGCGCGTGCAAAGCCAGTTGAGCGGCAGAACCGGAAAACAAACGAACGCTCAGATCCTTTAGAATCTTGCTCTGCATCGCATCCTGGCTGATCGCTGAGCGGTATACGTGGGCGCGGTTCGCCTCATCGCGCACCACCAGACCCTTGGCCGTCATAATCTGCAGCAGCTTCAAGACCGTTGTGTAGCCGGAAGGCCGTTCCCGATTGAGCGCATCGAAAATCTCCCGAACCGTCGCCGGTTGCTTGTCCCACAGAATGCGAAGCAGTTCCAGTTCGGATTCAGTGGGCCGCGGGAGCGTATTGACCGTCTTCGTCATGATGTCTTAGACGTTATACGAAGCATTTCGTAATTGTCAACGAAAATCTTCGTAGTTTGTGGAAATCTCCGTCGCGGCCCCGAGCCCACAGGGTATTTCCTTGCTTGCATTTCTCCGCTCTGGTACAAAAAGCGCAGGGCAAGTTGTCCGCAAGCTGACCGTCGGGAGGCATTTTATGAGCGCTACACTGCACGCCGCGCAGCCGCTTAAAGAGTTAGATCAGTGGGACGACTTCATCGAAGGCCGCTACCGCGAAGGCAAGTCCGAGGCCGAATTTCGCGTCTACGATGCCGCCGCCACGCCCGGCGTAGCCGAGTTCTACCGCCAGAATCACGAAGGCCAGACCGTCGCCTACGTCCTTGAAAAAGAGAAGCAATACTTCAGACTCCACAAAGGCATGAAGACCATCTGGGAAGCAGCGGAGTTTCTAAACACCCTGGTCGACGACAGCGACCCCGACACCGACCTGACCCAAATCGAGCACCTGCTGCAGACCTCCGAGGCCATTCGCCGCGACAATCATCCGCGCTGGATGGTGCTCACCGGATTCCTCCACGATCTGGGCAAATGTCTTTGCCTGTACGGAGAGCCACAGTGGGCCGTCGTGGGTGATACGTTTCCCGTCGGCTGCGCATGGTCCAAGGCCATCGTCTTCCCCGAATACTTCGCCAACAACCCAGACCGGCTCATCCCCCAATATCAAACCAAATACGGAATCTACGAACCGAACTGCGGCCTCGAAAACGTCCACATGTCCTTCGGCCACGACGGCTACATCGCCCAGGTAATGAAGCCCTACATGCCCATCGAGTCGCTCTACATGCTGCGCTTCCACTCCTTCTATCCCTGGCACCGCCACGGCGCCTATGAGCACCTGGCCAACGCACAGGACCGAGCCATGATGGAGTGGGTGCTGAAGTTCAACCAGTACGATCTCTACTCAAAGGGCCACGCCAAGCCCGACCTGAAGCAGATCAAGCCGTATTACGACGATCTCTTCGCCGAATTTCTTCCCGAAAAGGTCGCTTGGTAAATACATAGCCTGGTAAAGAAAAATGGCCGTCCAGCTTGCACTGGGCGGCCATTTCGTTCGTTGCGTTGTTAGGCTTTACTACTTTGCTTGCGTCGCCATCCAAGATTGCAAATTCGGCTCCTGCAGCGAGCGCAGCTCGATGCACCCGTTAATGCTCTCAATTGAGTGTTTCAGCGCGCGCTCCGCGTCCGGCACTTTGTGCTCGGTAAAGAACGCATCCACATCGTCACGATCCTTCACCGAGCAGAATGCGCCGGTCGAGCCCACCAGAATATTTCCCAGTTCCGGCGTCAGCAGCGTGTGAAGCGTATCCCAGTGGCTCTTGATATAGGCCCAGGCCATGTCGCGCGTCGCGTCGCTCTGCAGCTCGATTGCGAATTGAATCAGAGCATCCTGGTTACGCACCTTGCTTGAAGCCGCGTAGTCCAGCGAGCGCTGGACCAGTGCAGGATCTTCAAACTCCGCCAGCATCCGAAGCGCGCCTTCCTGTAGCTCCGGATTGGTCGAGGTCTCGGCCACCTTTTGCAGTTCGTCAAAGAGCGCCGAGTCGCCGTTGCGCGCGGCGATAGCCAGGGCCGTCTGTGCTAACGTCCCGTCGACCGATGATGGGTCGGCAAGATATTTTTCCGTGATCTCGTGAGCCTGCGCCACCACCGCGGGATCTTTTCCGTAGTAGCCCAGCACTGCGAACAAGTGCGCGCGCAGTTCGCGGGTATTCGACGAGTCGCTCTCCGCCGGGGTCGCAAGTTTCGCGTACTCCGGCGCAAACGTAGCGCGCAGCCATGCGGCCAGCGCGGCCTTCTCTTCGGCCGTCCCCGCTGCCCGCTCGTAGATGGCGTTGATGCCGCCAAAGAAGGTGTCGATCACCTCGGCGCTTGGGTCCGCCTTGAGCGCCGTAACCAGGTTCAGAAAATCGCCGGCCGTTGCCTTGTTGGCGCGCACCTGCGCCCACTCGTCGCCGATCAGGCTGATCCGCTCCGTGGGGCTGAGATCGGTTTCCGCGTGGGTCACCAACTTCGCGTAAACGCTCGGCGGATACGCGCTGCGGTAATAGCCCTTGCCGCCCGCGTTGGCAAAGAAGACACTCGCCGCCGGCGTCTTCAGCGCAGCGTCACCCGGCGTCAGCACTTCGCAATCCTGTTTGTCTGAGCCCGTTTTGAAGCAGACAGGGATGGTCCATTTCTGCGCCGCATCCGGCTGGGCAGAGGGACTCAGGAAGAAACGCTTCTGCGATACCGAAACCGTTCCATGGTCCGGTTCGCCAAACGTCAGCAGCGGTTCGCCCGGCTGCGCCACCAGCGACTCCATAATCTTGTCCACCGGCTTGTGGCTGGTCGCCGTCTGCGCATTCCAGAAGTCCTCAGCCGTCGCGTTCGAGTAAAGATGCGCGGAAAGATACGCATGAACTCCCTTGCGGAAGGTCTCCGGCCCCAGATAGTTCTCCACGCCCAGCAGTACGTCGCTCGCCTTGCCGTAGGAGATGCCGTCGAACATCTCCTCGATCTCTTCGCGTGTATTCGCCGTGGCGCGAATGGCGCGCGTCGTCGGCTGCGCATCCAGGTTGAGCGTGCCGTCTTCGTCGCTGGCAACCAGTTGATCGATGTTCCACTCCGGATGCATCGCCGCCACGGGCTTATTTTCCATCCATGTGGCAAAGCCCTCGTTGAGCCAGATATTGTCCCACCACTGCATGGTCACCAGATCGCCGAACCACTGGTGCGCCATCTCGTGCGCCACCACCAGCGCAACTTCCTTCTTGGCGCCCACGGATGCGGTTTTGGGGTCCAGCAGCAGATCGGTCTCGCGATAGGTAATGGCGCCAAAGTTTTCCATCGCGCCGGCCTCAAAGTCGGGCAGCGCAATCAGGTCCAGCTTCTTGAGCGGGTAGGGAATGCCGAAATACGTGTCGTAGTAGTGCAGCACATACTTGGCCACATCCACGCTGTAAGGCGTCAGGGCCACCTTGTCAGGCGTCGCGCAGCCGCGTATCTTCACGCCGTCAGATTCGCCCGACGTGCATTGAAAGTCGCCCACCAGGAATGCCACCAGATACGTGGACATCTTCGGCGTCGTGAGAAATTTGAGTGTGTGCTTGTCCGCGCCCGGCCCCGGCGTATCGCTGATGATGGGTCCGTTTGAAATGCCCGTGTCACCGCTGTCGATCACCAGCGAAATACCAAACGTGGCCTTGAATGCCGGCTCGTCGAACGAGGGGAACGCCCGCCGCGCGTCGGTGGATTCAAACTGCGTAACCGCGTAATTGCGGCGCGCTGTCTTTGAGAGATAAAACCCGCGCAGCTTGTCGTTCAGAATGCCCGTATAAGCGACGGAGATCGTTGCCTTGCCCGCGGCCATTTTCTCCGGGGCCGTGAACGTAGTCTGCTCCGTCTCCGGGCCCGTGGTCACTGTAGCCGTCTGCTTTTTCCCGCCCGCCGTGATCGTCACCGACTGAAACTCGATCTCAGCCGAGTTCAGCGTAATGTGATTTGTGGCTTCGGTCAGGGTCACCTCGATCGTCTCCACGCCGGTGAAGGTAGCAGCCTTGAGGTCGGGCGTCAGCGTCAGCGTGTAATGCTCCGGATGAACGGTTGTAGGCAGGCGCTGGGCGCTGCCGGGTTGGGCGGCCACAAAGAGAAGACAAAGCGCGGCTGCAAATGCGGCAACAACGCCAGACGGTTGAGACAAAGAAGGAAGCTTCATGCAAACCTCAAGGAGTGGAGTGAGTGCTGGCCCAACGACTGACTTTGACATTGTAGGCCAGCCGGTACGTCCCGGTCCCCTGCAAGCCCAACCGTCCACACGGTAAGATGGGCCAACGGCATTCAAGGGGGACGGGGATGGTCGCATGGTGGAAGCGGTTGCTTTTTTCCCTGGCAAGCATCGTCGCGGCGGCAATCGTCTGCATGGCAGCCATCGTCGTTGAGAGCGCCGATAAGAGCCACCCGGTAAGTTTCCGCAGCAGCGAAGTGATTCTGACCCTCGCCGTCATCGTCGGCTTCTGCCTCATCGGATGGGTCTTCGCCGTGCCCGCCGTTCTCCTCGTCACCAACATTCGCGGCGGCCGTTTCTGGCTCTACTGGGTTCTGGGCAGTTGCGTCGGTCCGCTTTTGATGCTCGCTCTCTGCGCTGTGGTCTTCCTTGTTTTCCCTCAGGGCTCCGGCTCCCCCTGGCTCAACCCCGCGCTCAGGCCGCTGGTTTATCTCGCCGGCGCCATCTCCAGCCTCACTTCGCTCTTCTATCTGCTCCTGCTGCGCCGCGCGCAAATTAGAGCAGCCGCAGCAACCATCCAAGCCTGAGGAGGAAGGCGGAAGTTTTAACCCCCGCATAAAGCCCGGAGCCAATGTGGGCTTTAGCCCCGGACGGACTCAGCCCGCTTTAATCACGACGAAGAGTTGGCCTCATCCGCCGTCCGTTTTTTCGGCAGCAGGGAATCCAGCATCAGCAAACACGCACCGGTGACAATCGAACTGTCCGCCACATTGAAGTCCGGCCAGTGGTAGCTGAAGATATGTACCTCAATAAAGTCCACTACGGACCCATACACAATGCGGTCGTGAACATTGCCCAGCGCTCCCGCCAACACCAGCGCCAGGGCAACTGTCGTCAGCGTGAACCGGTTGCCCAGCCGCACCAGGGCTATCAGCACAGCCAGCGCCGCCACCAGCGAGAAAGCCACCAGCACCCAGCGCACTAGGTGAGGCGAAGCAGATTCAGCGAACAGCGAAAACGCTGCGCCCTCATTGGTCCAATGCGTAATCCGCAGCACGCGCGGAATGATCGGGATCGCGCCACCCAGTTGAATATGCGCCTCCACCCACAGTTTGCTCACCCGATCGGCAAGGATCACCAGTGCGGAAAGAAGCAACAGCCAGGGTAAGCGGCGAGGGAAGCGAAAGCTCACGAGGCCATCTCCGTAGGTTCCGGCTGTGGCGGCGCAATGCCCATCTCGGTAAGCGCATGGTGGCAGCGCATGCACACGTTCTCCCAGATGCCGTAGTTCGCAACCTCCGGCATATAGTTCCAGCAGCGCGCGCACTTGAGACCGGAGGCGGGCACGATAAAGCCTCTTAACCCGGAGATGTCTGTTAGAAATTCCGTGCCTCGTGGCGGATTGGCTAGTTCTCCTAGGTTGTTCAAAAGTAGGCCGTCAGCTTTGTGCACATATGCCTTCGACACATTGAACGACTCCTTGAAGTACGGATTAGAGTCCGACAGAAACTCGGGTAAGTGCCAGTCATTTTTGCGGAAAAGCTCGTAAACTCCATTGTCGACATAGAAATGCAAATCGACGTCTAGGCTTTTCCCGATTTTTTCGTTTTGCCGGTATTCTTCCATGGCTCGGAGCACCGCATTGCGCAGGCCGAAGATCAGTACCTTCCACTCACCAATTAGATACGCAGGGTTCTCCGAAAACACTTTCTCCGGCTTCCAGAACTGCGCCAAATGCACGCTAACTTCCCGCCCCTCCACAGCCGGCAGATACTCCCAAACCTCATCTGCAGTAAAGCTCAAGATCGGCGCAACCAGCCGCACCAACGTCTCAGTAATCTTCCACAGCACCGTCTGCGCCGAGCGCCGCGCCTGGCTGGTCGGAGCGAAGGTATACATGCGGTCCTTCAGCACATCCAGATAGAACGAGCTCAAGTCCACAATCGCAAATTCATTCACCGCATGATAGACGCGATGGAATTCAAACGCCGCATACCAGTCGCGAACCTTCTCCGTAAGTTCGCGCGTCCGCGCCAGCATATAGCGGTCGAGTGGCAGAAGATCAGCCTCCTCCACCTGGTCGCGCGCCGGGACGAACCCACGCAAATTTCCCAGCAAAAACCGAAACGTGTTGCGCAGCTTGCGATAGATATCCGCGCAGCGCTGCATCAGATTTTCGCTGGCCGCCATGTCCTCGCGAAAATCAATCGACGCCACCCACAGCCGCACAATCTCGCCGCCCAATCTGTTCGCAATATCCACCGGATCGACGCCATTGTCCAGCGACTTCGACATCGCCCGCCCTTGCTCGTCCAGCGTCCATCCCGCCGTCGAAACATGCGAGTAAGGCGCGCGCCCGCGCAGCGCAACTGAAGTGAGCAGGGAAGAGTGGAACCAGCCCCGATGCTGATCGCCGCCTTCCAGATAAAGCACCGGTACGCCCTCGTCATTCTGGAAAGCCGTATAAGCGTCCTTCAAGTCCGGGTCAGATTCCGCAACCGCCAGCCAGCTCGTGCCCGAGTCGAACCACACGTCCAGAATGTCCGTCTCTTTGCGAAACGCGGTCCCGCCGCAGTGAGCGCACGCCGTGCCCGCCACCAGCAATCCATTCGTCGCCGCGGTATGCCACGCCTCTGCGCCTTCGCGTTCAAACAGGTCGATCACGGCCCGGTTCAGCGCCGCATCCATCACCGGCTGATTGCACCCTTCGCACAGAAACACCGCAATCGGCACGCCCCAGATACGCTGCCGGCTGATGCACCAGTCAGGCCGCGTCGCAATCATGTTGGTGATGCGTTCCTTGCCCCACCCAGGGTCCCAAACCACCTTGTCGATCTCTTCAATCGAGAGCTGGCGAAAAGTAGTCTTGCTCCCGTCCGCGCGCTCGACCGCAGTTTCCAGCCCAATGAACCATTGCTCAGTGGCGCGAAAGATCACCGGCTTGTGGCAGCGCCAGCAGTGCGGGTACGAGTGGTGCAAGTCGGCCGTAGCCAGCAGCGCGCCGGACTCCTTCAGCATCTCCACGATGATCGCGTTCGCCGCCCACACCTTCTTGCCTTCAAATGGAGGCGGAGCCTCATGCTTCCACGCGTTCTCGTCCACATGAATGTGACCTGAAGCATCGACGCGGCAGACCGGGTCCAGCCCGTAGCGCTGTCCTGTATAGAAATCGTCCGCGCCATGCGAGGGAGCAGTATGCACAGCTCCGGTGCCCGTGTCGGCAGTGACGTAAGTAGCCAGCACGCCCAGAATGCTGCGATCCAGAAACGGATGCTGGAACGTCACGCGATCCAGCACCGCTCCCTTGAAGCGCGCAATCTCCGTCGTCTCGCCCAGCTTGCAAGCCTCAACCACGGAAGCCGCAAGCTCTGCGGCCACAATGTACACCGGAGCATCCGCGCCGTCCCCAGCCTTCAGCGCCACGTACTCAAAGTCAGGATGAAACGCCACCGCCAGCGACGCCGGCAGCGTCCACGGAGTCGTCGTCCAGATGATCGTGTAGACCTCTCGCCTCGCCAGCGCCGGGTCAATTGCCCCTGCGTCCGAAGTCAGCTTATAGCGCACATAAACCGAAGGGCTCGTATGCATCTCATACTCCACCTCAGCCTCAGCCAGCGCCGTGCGGTCGTGGATGCACCAATACACCGGCTTCAGTCCGCGATAAACGAATCCCTTCTCCAGAAACCCGTAAAACGCTTCCAGCGTCCGGGCCTCGTAATCGCGCGCCATGGTTTTGTACGGCTTCTCCCAGCGCCCCAAAACCCCCAGCCGCTCAATCTGCGATGTCTGCAAATCGATGTATTTCTGCGCGTAGGCGCGGCAGGCCTCCAGGACTTCAGGAACCGGCATCTCCAGCTTCTTGCGGCCAAGCTGTTCATCTACCTTGATTTCAATCGGCAACCCGTGGCAGTCGAATCCCGGAACGTACGGTGCATTGAACCCGGACATGCTCTTCGTCTTGACCACAAAGTCTTTCAGGCCATGGTTGAGCGCGTGGCCCAGGTGCATGGGCCCATTGGCATACGGGGGACCATCGTGCAGAATGTAAGCCGGCCGGCCAACGCCTGCCTTGCGCAGCTCATCATAAAGGCGTAACGAGGCCCATCGGGCCAGCCGAAGTGGTTCATTCTGCGGCAGATTGGCCTTCATCGGGAAGGCCGTCTGCGGCAAGGTAAGGGTCGCCTTCAACTCGGGCGCTGCGGACATCGATACTCCTGGGATGGTGCGAAGTTGTTCACTCTTAGTGTAAATGGCGCGGCAAACACTTTTCCCGGTAACAAAACGTGTACCACACCCGTCTATCGCTTATGGAAGCTGCATCCGGGTTCGACAATGCCAGGCGGTACCACGGCAGTTAAGTACGTATGGCCACCGGATTCGAGACAAGCGCAGCCTCTGTCGAGCATAATAGTAAGGATGGTCCGCAACTGCGGGAGCAATCCCTCTTAGCGGTCCTGAGCGATCAACGCAGCAACAACCATGGAAAACGATTCACCTATGCCCAACACGGAAACCCAGGCCGCGGCCCTGAGGCGCGGGCACGAATTCGATGGTTTTCTCGGCAAGGCCTTTGAAGAGAAGCCAATCTGGACCGGCCTCTACGAGAGCATTCGCGACGTGTTTTTCCCCGTCAAGCTGCCCCCGTTGGAACTCACCTCCACGCCCATCCCCGTGCCTGACCGCATGGCCGTCAAGCCCAATCCATGGGCCATCGGCATCGCCAGCGCCGTCAATGTTGGCATTCTTTTGATCCTGGTTTTCTTTGTCGGCCGGGCCATCATCAAGGAAGTAACCAAGCCCAAAGACGACGCCACCAACATCGATGTTGGCTTGTGGCAGCCCAAAGCTCCCAAGGCAGCCGACTCCAACGGCGGCGGCGGTGGCGGCGGCGAACACAGCATCGTCGATCCGATCAAAGGCCACCTGCCCAAGATTGAGAAAAACCCCATCGTCCCGCCCCAAGTCGAGACGGTCATCAAGCCCAAACTCGCCATGGAAGCGGCCATCGATGTGCAAAAGAACATCACCCTCCCTGATAACCCAACGCTTCCCACCATCGGCGTAACCAAATCGCCCAACGTCACCGTGGCTTCCGGTGGACAGGGCTCCAACGGCATCGGCTCCGGCTCCGGCGGCGGCCTGGGTGGAGGAACCGGTGACGGTTACGGCCCCGGAAGAGGTGGCGGTGCGGGTGGCGGCCTCTTTCGCGTCGGCGGTGGCGTTTCAGCTCCCGTGCCTCTCAATAGCGTGGAAGCGGAGTTCTCCGACGAAGCCCGCCGCGCCAAGTACCAGGGTGTTTGCCTCATCTCGCTCATCGTCGATGCGCAAGGGAACCCGCAAAACCCTCGCGTGGTCCGCGCCCTGGGCATGGGCCTCGATGAAAAAGCTCTTGAAGCCGTGCGCAAGTACAAGTTCAAGCCCGCCATGAAAGACGGCCATATCCCAGTCCCGGTCATGATCACCGTAGAGGTCAACTTCCGCCTCTATTGAAGAATCAAATCGGCCACAGCCAAAGAGCGGAGCACTCAAGTGCTCCGCTCTTCGCATCTGCGCCCGAATGCAGCCCGCGGAATACCCCTCCAGCTTTGCCGAAAATACCCCCCGTGGATGAGACCTCCGTCTCAATCAGCCCCAGTACCCGGTCAACCGATTTACTTAAGGGCAACGCAGGGTGGTTTATGGTAACCTTCGCAGGTCGAAATCAGGAGGGAATTGCGATGAGTCTGGGTCGGGGCCGTGCCCGGTTGGCTGTTTGGCTGTTTGTTTTGGCAATGGCTGCAGGGTTGGCGCAGCGCGCGCTGGCGCAGGCGGATTATCCCTTCCGCGACATCAAACTCACCGATGACCAGCGCATCGCCGACCTGCTCGGCCGCCTGACGCTCGATGAGAAAGTCGAACTCATGTCAGACCATCCAAAGTTTCCTCGTCTCGGCCTTGCCTTTTCCGGCCAGGTCGAGGGCCTGCATGGGCTGGCCTTGGGCGGGCCAGCCGGATGGGGTGGACGCGGTCTCCAGCCGCTGCCTACCACCACCTTCCCGCAGGAGAAAGGACTCGGCGCCACCTGGGATCCGGAACTGCTCAAAAAGATCGCCACGCTTGAAGGTTTTGAAGCCCGCTACGACTATCAGAATCCAGAATTCGCTCGCGGCGGAGTCGTCGTTCGCGCTCCCAACGCCGACCTCAGCCGTGACCCGCGTTGGGGCCGCACCGAGGAGTCCTACGGCGAAGACCCTTTTCTCGTCGGCACGCTCGCCGTCGCCTTTATCCAGGGTCTGCAAGGCCCCGACCCCAAGCACTGGCAGGCTGCTTCGCTGATGAAGCATTTCATGGCCAATGAAAACGAAGATGGCCGCACCCACACGTCCTCTGACTTCGATGAACGCCTCTTTCGCGAGTACTACTCCGTGCCCTTCCGCATGGGGTTTGAGCAGGGCGGCTCCCGCGCCGTAATGGCCTCGTACAACGCCTGGAATGGCACGCCCATGACCGTGAATCCCGTGCTTAAAAACGTGATGATCAACGAGTGGCACAATGACGGCCTCATCTGCACCGACGGCGGCGCGCTCACCCTCCTGGTAACGTCCCACAAAGCATTTCCTGACAAGGAGCACGCCTCCGCCGCTTCAGTGAAGGCCGGCATCAACCACTTTCTCGACACGTACAAAGATGATCTGACCAAGGCTCTGAAAGACAACCTGCTCACCGAAGCCGACATGGACGCATCTCTCAAAAATCTCCTCCGCGTCTATCTGCGCCTGGGAGAAATGGACCCCGCGGGCGTGGATCCTTATGCGTGGATCGGCGTGAAGACAGACGGAGCCTTGCCGCCCTGGGATCTCGACTCCAGTCACGCTCTGGCGCGCCAGGCAACCGACGAGTCCATCGTGCTGCTCAAGAATGATGCCAACACGCTTCCCCTCAACCGCGACAGGCTCAAGACCATCGCCGTAATCGGCCCTTGGGCCGATCAGGTCCTGCTCGATTGGTATAGCGGCACGCCGCCCTATTCAGTCAGCACGCTCCAGGGAATTCGCGAAGCCGCCGGCCCCGGCGTCAACGTCCTTTACGCCGATGGATCGAACCCCGCCGAGGCAGCCGACCTTGCCCGCAAGGCCGATGTTGCCATCGTGGTCGTCGGTAACCATCCCGAGTGCAACGCAGGCTGGGACAAGTGCCCCACGCCCTCGAACGGCAAGGAGGACGTAGACCGCAAGACCATCGTGCTGGAGCAGGAGGCGCTGGTCAAGCAGGTCTTCGCCGCCAATCCCCGCACCATTGAGGTTCTGCGCTCCAGCTTTCCCTACGCCATTGTCTGGAGCCAGGAGCACGCGCCGGCCATCGTGCATATCACGCACAACAGCCAGGAAGAAGGCCACGGCCTGGCCGATGTGCTTTTCGGCGCGTACTCTCCCGCCGGTCGTCTCACCCAGACCTGGCCCACTGGAGACGCGCAACTGCTGCCCATCCTCGACTACAACCTGCTCCACGGCCGCACCTATCTTTACAGCAAAGACAAGCCGCTCTACGCCTTCGGTTATGGCCTCAGCTATACAAGTTTCGCTTATGAAGCCTTGCGCCTGAGCGCGCCCCACGTAGCAGCCGATGGCGCGGTGCAGGTCACGGTCAAGGTCAAGAACACCGGCAAGAGAGCCGGCGACGAAGTCGTCCAACTCTACGTGCAGCATCTCGGTTCATCTGTCCAACGGCCGCAGCTCGAATTGAAGGGATTCAAGCGTGCCCGCATCGAGCCCGGCGCGGAGCGCGACGTGACGCTCGATCTCAAACCGCGCGACCTGGCCTATTGGGACGCGGCAAGCCACGTCTGGCGCGTCGAAAAGGAGCAGGTGCGCCTACTGGCCGGCGGATCGAGCGACAAACTCCCTGTGCAGGCTGTCCTCCAGGTTGACACCGCGGCTGAGTTCAAGCCCTGAGCGTTCTTTGTCGCCGCCAATCGAAAACGCTACCATGGAGTTCCGGCCTTCCCAAAGGAATCTCCTGAATGGCAACCTGCTTTCTCTGCGGCGCCGAGATGGCTCCGCGATTTAAAACGCGCGACCATCTCCGTCCCCATGTCTCCACCGAGTACGCGGTCCAGTGGTGTACGCCCTGCGCGTTCGGCTGCGTCGCAGGCCAGTTCACGTCCGCCGATGTATCCGCGTTCTACGCCGAGGACTACTACACGCATTCCACACCAAGCCAATCCGCTCAGCCGTCCATGCCTCTTCTCGACCGGCTGCGCATCCACCTGGCCTGGCGAACCGATCGCAGCGTCGATCTTTCTCCCGGCGAACTTGCTCCGTCCAGTCCCGCGCCCACACTCTGCGACGTAGGTTGCGGCAGCGGTCAGGCCATGTCCGCATTCAAACACGCCGGCTACCAGGCGGTTGGAATCGAACCCGATCCCGCGGCGCGCGCCCTGGCCGCGAAAGCTGGCGAGGTCTTTACGGGAACCGCGGAAGCTCTGCCCGCCGCCCTGGCAGGCCGCCAATTCGATGTTGTCCTGCTCTCTCACGTCCTCGAACACTGCATCCATCCCGCCGCGGCGCTGGCCAACGTAAAGCGCCTGCTGGCGCCCGCAGGCACAGCTATCCTCGAAGTGCCAAACAACGCCGCCCTCGCGTTTCAAATCTACGGCCCCGCCTGGTTCTTCGCCGACATTCCCCGCCACCTGCAGTTTTTTACTGAGAGTTCCTTGCGCCAGGCGCTAACCCGCGCCGGGCTGCGCGTAACGCGTGTCCTTCACACCGGCTACACGCGCCAGTTTTCCCCCGCCTGGCTAGCCGCTCAGAAGCAGATCCGGACGCACACCGGCCTCGACCGTGGCCTCAATCGCAACGGACGGTGGGACGGAAACATCTGGGCTCTCCTGGCAAGAACGGCATTCGCACCCGACGCAAAGAAATACGATTCCATCCGCGTCCATGCCATGCACGCGGACAAAAAATAAGAAGGGAATTGGCTGTGGGGTTTTATGGTGCGCCCGGAGAGATTCGAACTCCCGACCCTTTGGTTCGTAGCCAAATACTCTATCCAGCTGAGCTACGGGCGCACACAGGTGGTCTCAAGCGAAACCATACACAGATTATCAGGGTTTTGGAGTCGGCGCAATCGCCGGGCGCTCTGCACTGAGGCTCATCCTCAACCGGCAACCGCCGGCTCCGGAGCAGGCTGGGGTGGAATCAACGGCAGCTCCGCAGCGATCTCCAGGCCGGCCTGCAGAACAAGTTTCGTGACGGCGGCCGCCGTCAGCCGGGTAGCGTCGTATTCCACCCGCAGCGTCCGCGCGTCGCGGTCGAAACAGAGCCGCCGAATGCCGTAGACGTCTTTTGTGCTGGCGAGTGCGGAGACTGCATTCTCGGTCGGCGGCGTTGCGTAAGAAAACAGGATTTCCACCGTGGTCATAGAAGAATGATAACAAGGCTAGGCAAAGGAAGCGGCTTCTCGCAAACCTGCACGCCTGAAATTTCACTTCTTCAAAGACTCTTCAGATAAGCCCTGATCTCCGGGTTCGACCAGTCCGGGTCGCCCACCATTTTGCTGCGAATAATGCCCTTGCGGTCGATGATATAGGTTTCCGGCCATCCCTCGGTGTGGTAGAGCTTGGCCGCCGTTTCGTTGGGGTCGCGCACGGTAATCAGATCCACATGCCGCCGGGTAATGAAGTTGGTGTATTCATCCGGATCCGTATCGATGCTGACAGCAAGAATTGCGATGTCCGGCCGGTCGTGGTGCAGCTCCAGCAGCCCCGGCAACTCCTCAATGCAGGGCGCGCACTGCGACCACCAGAAGTTAAGCAGAACAATCCGGCCTCGATAGTCAGCCAAATGAATGCTAGTCCTGCCGTCGGAGACGCTAAAGTCCGGAGCCACCTTGCCCGTCTGGGCAGGATGCGCCCCGCGGTCGCAAGCCGAAAGCAGGACCAACGGCAGCAGAAGAAAGTTGAAGAGAAAACGAGGGCGCCGCACGTCTCTATAATACGGAGCGAAAGGGCAAGTCGTCATGGGAAAGAACCAGCCGGGCGAAAATGCAGACGCCGGAAGCGCAGGTTACACGCCCGTCCTGGGTCTTTCCGACGAGACGGACCCGCAGGTCGCCGTCCCCGGCCGCTGGGGATGGGCCGTGGGGACGGTGTTCGACCAGCCCGAGCCCGCGGAGCTGATTGAGCTCACCGTAATCGTCCCTGCGCGCAATGAAGAGGACTGCCTCGCCGCGTGTCTTCAGTCGCTCGTCAGCCAGTCGGAGGAGATCTTCGAGCTAGGCAAAGACTGGGAACTGATCGTGGTGGACGACCACTCCACCGACCGCACCCGCCAGATTGCCGGCGAGATCGCGCAAGGCCGCGCCGGCGTCACCGTTCTCGAAGCCGGCAAGCTGGAAAAGGGCTGGACGGGCAAGGCCAACGCCATCTGGGCCGCCGCCAAACGAGCGCGGGGCCGCTGGCTGCTGTTCACTGACGCCGATACGATTCACGAGCCCGGCAACCTGCGCCGCGCCATCCACGAGGCCACGCGCCACAAAGCCGGCATGCTCAGCTACTCGCCACGGCAGATCGTCGCCGGCCTCGCCCAGCGAACGCTGATGCCTCTGGTCTTTTGCGAGCTGGCCCTGGCCTATCCGCCCGCCAAAGTCTCTGACCCCAACCAGCGCATCGCCGCGGCCAGCGGTCAGTTTCTTCTCGTCGAGCGCGAGGCGTACCGCCGCGTGGGCGGCCATGCCTCAGTTTCCGATAAGGTCCTCGAAGATGTAGCCCTGGCATTCCTGGCCAAGCGGCGCAAAGTCGGTCTGCGCTTCCGCTATGCAGACGACGCCGTCTCCACGCGCATGTACCGCTCCACCGCCGCCATGGTCGAGGGCTGGACCAAGAATCTCGCCCTCCTGTTCGACAATGCTTTAGCCCTCGCCCTGTGGCGGGCGCTCGATATTCTTCTGCTCCTCGGCCTGCCCGTCCTCGCCATCGAGCTCTGGAACGCCCGTTTCGCGGCGCATTCCATCCAGTGGCTGGGCGCGGGCTGGGTGCTGGCGCTCCTGTGGGTGCGGACGGTGATCCGGTTCTACATGCGCGTGGCCAAATCCAATTTCCCATTCATCGATTGCGCCCTGGCGCCGCTGGGCCTGCCGTTGTTCGTCGTGCTCCTCTACCGAAGCTGGTTTCAGCATCGAATCCTGAAGCGCGTAAGCTGGAAGGGACGCGAATACGCAGGGTAATGGGCATCTCGAAGTCTCAACCCTTAAAAAATCGAGCTAAACCCTTTCTGATAAATTTGATAGGGCAAAATGCTTCCGCATCGGATGAAGCTTTAGACCCGCGAAAGCATCTGTTTAATTGAGGGCAAGAATGATTTTTCTCACGCGCCGCGCCACTTTTTCCGCTTCGCACTACTACTGGAACGAAGCGTGGACGGCCGAAAAGAACCAGCAGGTCTTCGGCCGCTGCGCTAACCGCAACGGACATGGCCATAACTACACGTTGGAAGTCACCGTAGCCGGCGAGCCGGACCCCGTCACCGGTTTCGTGGTCGATCTCAAATGGCTGAAAGACGTGATCGAGCGCGAAGTGCTCACCGCCTACGACCATCGCCACTTGAACCTTGAGGTGGCCGAATTCGCCGCCGGAAAAGCCATTCCAACCACGGAAAACATCGCCATTGCCGCCTGGCAGCGGTTGCAGCCAGCGGTCTCTTCCGGCGCGGGTGCCCAACTGAGCCGCATCCGGGTCTACGAAACCGCCGAAATCTTCGCCGAGTACCGAGGTGGCCAATGAGCGCCACTTCTCAGCGGGCTGCAATTTCCAGCCAAGCCTTCTTCGGCCGTCGCTATAACCTCAGCGCCAGCCACCGGCTGCACAGTGATGCGCTCTCCGCCGAAGAAAACCAGGCAGCCTACGGCAAGTGCAACAACCCCCACGGTCACGGCCATAACTACGTCGTAGAAGTCCTCGTAGGTGGAAAGGTGGACCCCGACACAGGCATGGTGCTCAACATGGTGGCTCTCGACGAAGCCGTGCGCAGCCGGGTCGCGGCCCGCTTTGACCACACCAACCTCAATCTCGATCCGCTCTTTGTGAATCGGGTGCCGACTACGGAGAATCTCTGTAGAACGGTCTTTGAATTACTCGATGGAACCCTTGAGCCCGCCAAACTGGTCCAGGTGCGCGTCGAAGAGACAGAAAACAATTTCTTTGAATATTCCGGCAATCAACTAGACGCGGGACCGGCGCGGAACGTGACGTAAGCGGCGAGACGGCAAGACGCCCAATCTCTCAGGGCGAAAGGAAGAAGACCATGGCACAGCCCATAGCAGTGAGCAAATCCGTTCGCAGGACGGTTGGAATCGACGAAGGCCTGAGCGAGTTCACCACCCAGGAGATGTATCGCGAAATCCTCAGCCGTCTCGGCGAAGACCCGGGCCGCGACGGCCTGCTGGCCACGCCCGTCCGCGTTGAAAAGTCCATAGCCTTTCTCACCAAGGGCTACGACGAGGACCCCACCAAAATCCTGCGCGGCGCGCTGTTCGATGTGGACTACGACGAGATGGTCATCGTCAAAGACATCGAAATGTTCTCGCTCTGCGAGCACCACATGCTGCCCTTCTTCGGTCGCGTGCATGTAGCCTATATCCCCAAGGGCAAAGTCATCGGCTTGAGCAAGATACCGCGCTTAGTTGAAGTCTTTGCTCGTCGTTTGCAGGTGCAGGAGCGGCTCACCCGCCAGATCGCCGACGCCATTCAGGAAGCGATCGATCCGCAAGGTGTCGGTGTGGTCATCGAGGCGCGCCACCTGTGCATGATGATGCGCGGCATCGAAAAGCAGAACTCCTCCACCGTCACCAGCGCCATGGTCGGCTGCTTCCGCGAGAAAGAAACGCGCTCGGAGTTCCTCTCGCTGGTACGCCAGCCCGGAACCGGCGCTCTGTGACCGCAAGGCCCGGTGGTGGTCCTGGGTTCGATCTCCAGTGCGATGAACGGCTTCTTGATTGGCAACAGACCGAAATAATACAATTTCGTTCGATTTCAGTAGGTCAGTCTGATGATCACCAGCATTCACACCCTGATTTATTCCGACGATGCCCCCGCAACGCGCGCATTCCTTCGCGACGTCCTCGGCTTGCCCTACGTCGAGGATGCGCTGGGCGGAGGCGCGGGTTGGCTGATCTTCAAGACCGGGCGGAGTGAGATGGGCGTGCATCCGACCCACAGCGTCTACGATGGCAAGACGTACGAATCGCCGCGGCACCATCTGATCTCACTGATGTGCGACGACATCTCAAACACGGTCGCTGAACTGAAAGGCAAAGGAGCGGAGTTCCGCGGTGAAGTTCAAGATCACGGGTACGGACTCGTGGTCATGATGGCCGTACCTGGCGCGGACGACATCATGCTTTACGAGCCCAAGCATCCGCTGGCGTATAGCCTTTGACCGATTGAAAGGGCAACTAGCTCACTCCCACCCTTCACCCTTCGCAAGGGATCGTTCAAACTAGGGCATGTCGGCTACAGTGGTTAGGGTGAACGGGCTCATCGTCGTAGACAAACCGGGCGGCATCACCAGCCACGACGTGGTCGCCAAGCTGCGCCGAATCACTGGCGAAAAATCCATCGGTCACCTGGGCACGCTTGACCCCATGGCCACCGGCGTTCTACCCCTGCTCCTGGGCAAATACACGCGTCTCGCGCAGTACTTTTCCTCTGCGGAGAAGAGCTACGCCGGGTCCATCCGCTTCGGTTTCTCAACCGACACTTACGACGCCGAGGGCGTGGCCGACGGCCCCGACCGCTGGCCGGACGTCTGCGCAATACTTACCCTTGACCGGCTCCGTGCTGCCGCCGCGCGCTTCCACGGCCAGATGGACCAGATGCCGCCGCCCTATTCCGCAAAGAAGATCGCTGGCACTCCCGCCTACAAGCTTGCGCGCGAGGGCAAGCCGGTCGAGCTCAAGACCGCCAAAGTGCATATTGACCGTCTTGAAATCACCGGCCTCGACGGCCCTGAAGCCAGTTTCGAGATGAGCATCAGCGCCGGCGGATACGTGCGTTCCGTTGCTTATGAATTGGGCCGGGATCTAGGCTGCGGAGCGCACCTGAGCGCCCTGCGCCGAACCCAGGCCGGTGCATTCACCATCGATGAAGCGCACTCAATGGAAGAACTGGAAGCGCTGACCGGAAACGCGCAGGCCCTTGAGGCAATCTGCGTGCATCCACGCACCCTGTTGCCCGAGATGCCGTCCGTGACAGGCGACACCATGGCCCTCGGCCGCCTCCGCAATGGTGCGCAAGCCAACCTGCCGGAGTTCTCGCGCGCACCCATGGTCAAGGTATTTGCCGGCCAGCGCGAGCTGGCAGGAATCGCCAAACGCATCGCCGGAACTCTCTTTCAGCCTGTAGTCGTCCTTGGGTAAGGCAGAGACCGTAAATCAACACAGTCCAAAAATCTGTCCGTTTTGTCTGCCCCGTTTTGCAGAAAATATCCCGTCCCTGCTGCACAATTAGGTTAGGTACAAGAAAAAGAGGGTAAACCCATGTCACGCCGCCCTGAAATGCCGCGTAATCCCTTTTCCGGTTCGTACCCCTGAGACAACGACCCACCCCCCCTATACCAACAGTAACCATTTTTGGATGATGCCACCGCCGCCAGAGAAAAAATCAATAACGCGCTTTGAATCAATACCGTGCAGGGGATTGTTAATTAAAATTCTGTTGATCTAATAGAACAATTATCCCCTTGACGTAGGAGAATAAATATGGAATTATTTATACATCAGGTTTTTCTTGGGAGAGATAAACATGAACCTATTTTCCTTAGCCAAACAATTCCCTACAGAAGATGCGGCAATTAATTATTGGATTA
>DASXFS010000058.1:0-14099 GCA_036489415.1 Occallatibacter sp.
GGCCCCATGGGTGTGCCAGTATCGCAAATGTGGACCGTCGCGACCTATGTGCTGGGCCAGAAGCTCTCGCGCCGCAAACGATATCCCCTGGTGCTGATGCTCGAGCCGCTTTTCCGCTGTAATTTGGCCTGCGCGGGATGCGGCAAAATTCAGTACCCGGCCCATATTCTCAAGAAAAACCTGACGCCCGAGCAATGCTTCAAGGCCGCCGACGAATGCGGCGCGCCCATGGTCAGCATCCCCGGCGGTGAACCGCTTCTGCACCCGCAGATCGACCAGATCGTCGCCGGCCTCGTCGCCCGCAAAAAATACGTCTATCTCTGCACCAATGCCCTGCTCCTCAAGGAAAAGATCGGCCTCTTCAAGCCCAGTAAATATCTTACCTTCAGCGTTCACATGGACGGTCAGCGCGAACATCACGACTTTTCCGTCTGCCGCGAAGGCGGCTACGACATCGCCATCGAAGGCATCAAGGAGGCTGTTAAACGCGGTTTCCGCGTCACGCCCAACTCCACCTTCTTTGACGGCACCGATCCCAACTCCGTCCGGCAATACTTTGACGAGATCATGGCCATCGGCGTAGAAGGCATGGTGCTCTCGCCTGGCTACAGCTACGACAAGGCGCCCGACCAGTCGCACTTCATGGGCCGCGCAAGGGTGCGCAAGCTCTTCCGCGCGATTCTTTCCAATCGCAAGAAGTCGTGGAAGTTCAATATGTCCCCGCTGTTCCTTGAATTCCTGATGGGCGACCGCAACTACGAATGCACCCCCTGGGGATCGCCCGCCTACAACATCTTCGGCTGGCAAAAGCCCTGCTACCTGCTCCAGGATGGCTACGTTGACACATTCAAAGAGCTGATGGAAGACACCAAGTGGGAAGAGTACGGCGTCGCCAGCGGCAACCCCAAGTGCGCCAACTGCATGGTCAGTTGCGGTTACGAGCCCACGGCAGTCATCGACGGCTTCTACTCGCTCAAAGGCTTCTGGGCCATGGTCAAGGGAAACTTCAGCATGTACAAGAACGAGCACGCCCTCAAGCAGCTCAATGAGTGGCCGACGAACTCATCTTCGCCCCTTGTGCAGATAGCCGAGCCCGCCCGCGCCCTCGAGGAAACCAACGCATAACAGCCGTTTTGAAAGGGCACGGCTTTAGCCGTGCCGCAACGGCCAGTCATAACGGCGGGGCTTTAGCCCCTGAGGTAAACATTGATGAGCGCCGAAGTCCTGAAATACACCCGCGAGCAAATTGAAGAACTCGAAGTCGCGCCCGGCTTTGAGCACGAAAACCTCGAAGGCTCCATCCCTTCGCTCGCCACCGACGAAGAAGTCCGACAGGCCCTCGAAAAAGCCTTCGACTATCGTGGCGACGTCACTCTCACCCTCAAGTCCGGCGAACGTATCGAAGCCTACATCTTCAACCGCCAAACCGGCCCCACGCTCGCCGCATCCTTCGTCCAGTACTTCACCCCCGCCGCCAACGACAAGCGCAAAGTCAGCTACGCCGACATCTCCCGTCTTGAATTCACCGGCAAAGATCGCGCCGCCGGCAAACACTGGGAAGCCTGGGTCGAGAAGTACAACGAGCGCAAGGCCGCTGGCGAAAAGAACATCGCTCTCGTCCCCGAAGCGCTCGACTAATTCGGATTCAATCGTAGGCGGATCAATTACGCCAGCAGTCTGGCCTGCCGTCCCTGCTTCGTCAGCAGCGATACCGCCCGCTTATCGAACGAAACGAACGTTTCTCCTCCCAGCCACGCTCCAGCATAAGCAAGGATCCCATCCGCAAAATCGCCGCCTGCTCGGAGCATATCAAGCCCCGCATCCACGGCTTCCTGGTCAATTGCAACGTTCGATGCGCCGCACAACGTTTCAATGGCGTCCGCAATTTGATCGCGGCTCAACTCGTACACGCTATCCAGAACCCAGGCAAACTCGCACAGGCACGGCAGGCTCACCGCAACCAGACTGGCCTCGCGCAATAGAACGGCCGCGCGTTCAGCCTGCGCCGCGTGATCCCGGACCAGGGACCGCACCAGCACATTGGTATCTATCGCGATCTTCATCGGATTCCTGCCCAGCCACGCGCAGCCGCTTCGTTGATTTCCTGGATCGTTGCCTTCTTCTTCGTCTTGCCGGCCAGCATTCCAATAAAGTCATCGATGCTTCCCGTTTTGCGCGCGGCCCGAATGACGCCGCGCCCTTTCGGAAGCAACTCCAGCTCAATCTTTTCGCCCGGTTTGATGCCAAGATGCTTCAGCACTTCCTTGCGAAAAGTCACTTGCCCCCGTTCGGTAACAGTAAGAGTGGCCATGGCATTGTCCTGAGCGAGGTGTCGCTCGATTCATTGTAATGCAAATACGCATTACTTACCGGCAGCAGTTGGCCAGAGCAGACGGGGTCAATGTGCAAATGCAACATTTAAGATGAAAAAGTCAGAGAACCCCGTATATGAAAGTCTTTCTCACAGGCGCTACCGGATTCGTAGGCCATCACGTAGCCCTCGCACTCGCCGCACAAGGCGCCGACCTCCGCCTCCTCGTCCGCAAAACCAGCAACCTCAAAAACCTCGAAGGCATCCGCGGCGAAACCCACGTAGGCGATCTAGCCCAGCCGGAATCCCTCCGCGCCGGCCTTGAAGGATGCGATGCCGTTCTCCACGTAGCCGCCGATTACCGTCTCTGGATTCGCGATCCCGAAGCCATGTACCGCGCCAACGTAGACGGCACCCGCGAGCTTCTTCGCATGGCCCGCGAAGCCGGTGTGCCTCGCATCGTCTACACCTCATCGGTCGCCACCATGCACTTCCGCACCGATGGACTGGTCATCAATGAAGACACGCCCGTCTCCATCAAAGACATGGTCGGCCATTACAAGCGTTCCAAGTTCCTCGCCGAGCGCGAAGCCATCAAGGCCGCCGAAGCCGGCCAGCAGGTCATGATTCTGAACCCCACCACGCCCATCGGCCCCAACGACGCCAAACCCACCCCCACCGGCCGCATCTTTGTCGACTTCCTCAACGGCAAATTTCCCGCCTACATGGACACCGGCCTCAACCTGGTCGATGTGTCCGAAGTCGCGCGCACGCACGTCGCCGCACTGACCGTAGGTAAACCGGGCAAGCGCTACATCCTGGGCGGCGAAAACCTGACGCTCAAGCAGATTCTGGACAAGATGTCTGCCATCACTGGAATCCCATCTCCTACGGTAAAGATACCGTTTGCGGTCGCGGCGACTTACGCATTCTTTGAAGAGTGGATCACGGGTAGGATGAGAGGAAAAGAGCCGCGCGCCACGCTTCAGGAAGTCCGCATGGGTCGCAAGAAGATGTACGCCAGTAGCGCCCACGCCCAGCAGGAACTCGACTTCCACATCATCCCTGTCTACCCCGCCATGCGCGCCGCCATCGACTGGTTCCGTGCCAATCGCTACGCGCCTTGAAATTCTTGCAAAATATAATTCCCAGCGCTATAGTTCTCAGTGTTAGTAAATTCGAATGCAAGTATTCCTGGCGAAGTGGATGGCCCGGTTCGCCAGGCGCGAGAAGATCTCACACGCCAGTCTGTGCGAAGCGATAGCCCGTGTTGAACGAGGCCTTATCGACGCCGATCTTGGCGGCGGGCTCATCAAGCAACGCGTTGCCAGAGCAGGGAAGGGCCGCTCCGGTGGATACCGAACCATCCTTGCATACCGCCGGTCGGGCCGTGCGATCTTTGTTTTTGGTTTCGCCAAGAGCAGGCTGGAAAATGTGGGCTCTGACGACCTGGAGACATTGCGAGAGATCGCCGCAATCTGGATGCCTGCGGACCAACAGAAAATTACTCGCGGTATTCAATCGGGCGAATTGGAGGAAGTGGCTTATGAAAACAAAAAAGAAACTAAGCGGTCTCACTGAAGCACTCCTTGAGACCGCAGCCGGCATGCATCGCATCGGTGTGATGGACGACGCCACCTATCGCAAAATCACCATCCGCCATCTCGGAGAAAAGGCCAACCGCCTGGCCACCCCCATCACCGCCGACGAAATCCGTGCGCTCCGTGAGCGAGCTAACCTCAGCCAGGCAGCTCTCGCCCAGGTCCTGAATCTTACCGTCGGCTATCTCTCTCAACTTGAGCGGGGCGTCAAGCAGCCCAAAGGCCCATCCCTGGCCTTGCTCAACATCGTCCGCTACAAAGGCATCGACGCCATCCTCTAAGTGATTCGATCGGTCGCTTCGCCGTCGCCCCTCTCAGGTAACCAGTTCGGTCGCTTCACCCTCGCCCCCCCGGAGGGAGGGCGTGAAAATAGCCCAGGGTGAAGTCCGCGCAGCGAACGAGAACCCTTGGAAAATCGCCCATTGAGCCTGTCGCGCCCCCGTAGGGGAGCGATGAATCAACACCCGCATGCTGGCCTCAGACTCGACGTGTTCCAATGTCCATAGCATGACCCGCGTAGCCATCGTCGCCGCCTTCCCCGGCGAGCTCAAACACTTCGTTCGCGGCTGGCCCTCCAGCACCCGCGGCGCCATCCACTTCTGGGCCCAGCGAAACGAAGAAGAAGAATGGATCGCCGCCTGCGCCGGAGCCGGCCGGGCTGCCGCTACCCGCGCCTTTGCCGCCATTGAAGACGGCGGCCCCATCGATCTCGTCTTTTCCATCGGCTGGGCTGGCGCGCTCCAGCCGGACATCGCCCCCGGCACGGCCCACAACGCAGCCGGCGTCATCGACGCCCGCACCGGAGAGCGCTTCCGCTGCGACGCCGGCTCCGGCGATCGCTGGCTCGTCACCAGCCCCATCGTGGCCAATGAAGCTGAAAAGCAGCGCCTCGCCTCGGCCTACAACGCCGCCCTGGTTGACATGGAAGCCGCCGCCATTGCCCGCCTGGCTCAAATGCGCAGCATCCCCTTCTACTGCATCAAGGGCGTCAGCGACGGTTTCCATGACAAGCTGCCTGATTTCAACCGCTTTATCCGCCCCAATGGCCAGTTCGACCTGACCGCCATGGTTCTTTTTGCAATTCTCCGCCCATGGCACTGGCCCTCGCTCATCCGGATGGGCGAGAATAGTAAGAAGGCTTCCCAAAGCTTGCGGGACTCGCTGCTCAATTTCCTCAACGAAAGGGCATAGATCACACATCGCAATGGCTACTCAAACCACAAACATTGAAGGCCGGCCCGAATTCGCCAACCTGGCAGAGAAGATTCCCGCCACCATGCGCGCCGTCGTCTATCGCGGTGTCAACGACATGCGCGTGGAAACGGTTCCGGTGCCCAAGATCGGCCCCGGCGAGTTGCTGATCAAAGTCGCCACCTGCGGCATCTGCGGCACTGACCTCAAGAAGATTCACACCGGCTCGCACTCCGCGCCGCGCATCTTTGGTCATGAGATGGCCGGCATCATCGTCGCAACGGGCGAGGGCGTTACCCGCTATGAAGTTGGCGAGCGCGTTGTTGTGCATCATCACGTCCCCTGTGGCCAGTGCTACTACTGCCGCAAGCAGACGCCCACGCAGTGCTCGCTCTACAAACGGGTGGGCGTCACCGCGGGCTTTGAGCCTTCAGGCGGCGGTTTCGCCGAGTACATCCGCGTCATGAACTGGATCGTCGATGGCCGCGGCGTCGTGCGCATTCCCGATGGAGTGCCGTTTGAGCAGGCCGCCTTTGTTGAGCCGCTGAATACCGTGCTCAAGGGCGTAAAGCTGTTGAATCTGGCCGCCGACGACACCGTGCTGGTCATCGGCCAGGGCCCCATCGGCCTGATGCATGCCGCACTGGCGCGGCGAACCGGCGCGCGTGTGCTCACGAGTGACCTTTACCCTGAGCGCCACGCAATCGCCGCGAAGTTCGGCCTCAAAGACCCCATCGACGCCGGCCGCGACAATGTGGTCGAAAAAGTATTTCAAGCGACAGACGGGCGCGGCGCGGATGCGGTAATTTTGGCCGTGGGCGGCAACGCGCTGATCAAGACCGCCATGGACGCCGTGCGTCCCGGCGGCCGTGTCATGCTGTTCGCGCAAACCCAGCACGGGGAAGCCACCATTGACCCCGGCGCCGTTTGCATGGACGAGAAGACGCTGATGGGCTCGTACTCATCGTCGTTCGAGATTCTCGACGAAGTGACCGGTCTGGCCTTTGGCGGCTACCGCAATGGTTTCGATTTGACTCAACTCATCTCGCATCGCTATCCGCTTGAGCAGGCGGTGGAAGCGATCCAGGTGGCTTCGCACCCCAAGGGCGACTCGATGAAGATCATGCTCGAGCCTGTGCTTGGAGCCGGAGCAGAGTAGGGGGCACTTGATGGCGACCACCATGAAGGCCGCAGTCCTCCACGGCCGTGAAGACATTCGCATTGAGCGCGTGCCGGTACCCGAGGCGGCGCCGGGCGAGCTCGTCGTGAGCGTGGGCGCGGCGCTCACCTGCGGAACTGACCTGAAGGTCTTCCGTCGCGGCTACCATGCGCGCATGATCGTTCCTCCCGCGCTCTTCGGCCATGAGCTTGCCGGCACCGTCGTTCAGGCGGGCGACGGCGTCACGGACTTTGCACCCGGCGACCGCGTTGTCGCGCTCAACTCCGCGCCCTGCGGTCATTGCTTCTTCTGCGGTCGCGGCCAGGAAAATCTTTGTGACGACCTGCTCTTCAACAACGGAGCCTATGCCGAATTCATCCGCATCCCAGCTCGCATCGTGGCCAAGAACACGCTCCACGTTCCCGACCACGTGCCTCTCGAACACGCCGCGCTCACTGAGCCTCTGGCCTGCGCCGTGCATGGCTTTGAAGATTCGCGTCCCCGCACCGGCGATACAGTAGCCGTCATCGGCGGCGGTCCACTCGGCCTGATGATCCTGCACGTCGCCGCGCTCGCTGGCTGCGAAGCCATCGCAATCGTCAAGCACGACGGCCAGGTGGAAGCCGCGCGACAACTCGGCGCAACTCACGTCGTGCAAACCACCAACATCCGCAAAGCCATCAAGGAGACGCGCGCACTCACGCCGAAGAACCGCGGCGTCGATATCGCCATTGAAGCCGTGGGCGTTCCCGACACATGGCAGGAAGCGGTTGAGCTGGTGCGCAAGGGCGGCTGCGTCAACTTCTTCGGCGGCTGCGCTGTCGGTACCCATGTCACGCTTGACACCAATCGCATCCACTATAGCGACATCACGCTCAGGGCCACCTTCCATCACACTCCGGCCATCTGCCGCAAGGCGCTGGAATTGATTGCGTCAGGCCGCTTCCAGGCGCAGGCATTCATCACCGGCCACGCGCACCTTTACGAGCTCAACCGCGTTTTTGAGAAGTTGATGAACCGCAGCAGCGAGATCAAGACCGCCATCGTTCCCTGAGGCCAGAGCCTCAGATCGTCACGGCGGTAGGCCGGGGATTTATCCCCGGCAAAAGTCTGATCGAATGAATGTGGGCTTTAGCCCCTGAGGTAAAAACTCTCGCACCACTGCTCGCCAAAGCTTTGTATCAAGGCATGGCTTTAACTCCCGAGGAATTGTTTGATCGCCACTGAACCCATCAACGCAAATACATCCAGCCGCGAAGACCTACTCGTCCGCGGCTGGGCTGCCCTGCCGGAAAGCTATCGCATTCCCGCCGTTGCGCCCACGCTGGATGAAGCCCGCGCCTGGTGCCAGCATCTTGCCGAAACGCACTACGAAAATTTCCATGTAGCCACATGGTTCCTGCCCAGGGCGCTGCGGCCGCATTTCCATGCCATCTACGCCTACTGCCGCGTCTCCGACGATCTCGGTGACGAAGTCGGAAACACCGACGTAGCTCTCGCTCTTCTTGACCAATGGGGCGAAGAGTTGAACGCCTGCTACGCCGGCCATGCGCGCCATCCCGTCTTTGTCGCGCTCGCTGAAACCATCAAGGAATGTTCCATCCCCAAACAGCCGTTTGCCGACCTGCTCACCGCCTTCCGCCAGGATCAGACCGTCACGCGCTACGCCACCATGGAAGACGTGCTTCAGTATTGCCGCTACTCGGCCAACCCAGTCGGCCGCCTCGTCCTCTACGCATGTGGCGAAGCGGATGAAGAAAAATTCCGCCTCTCTGACGCCACCTGCTCCGCCCTTCAGTTAGCCAACTTCTGGCAGGATGTGCGCGAAGACTACGCCCGCGGCCGCGTCTATATCCCGCAGAAGGACATGGAGTTCTTCCATGTGAGCGACACCAACATCGCTGAAGGAATCGCGACACCCGAATTTCGTGCGCTCATGCACAACGAGGTGAACTATGCGCGCGGCCTGTTTGAGCAGGGTTTGCCCCTGATCGGAATGGTTAATCGCGACCTGGCGCTCGATCTCGACCTGTTCAGCCGCGGCGGGTTGGAAATTCTTCGCGCCATCGAGCAGCGCGACTATGATGTGCTCAGCGCGCGTCCCGCCATCTCCAAGACCACCAAGGCAAGCCTGGCGCTACGAGCCGCGACCGCCAAGCTGCTGCCCTTTATGAGCCTCGGCAAGAGCGCTCGCCGTGCCGGGCAGGCGGATTGAGCCCGGAATCCCAAGTGGACGCACATGCAATGGGCTCGGTGAAGCCGGCAACCAACGCGGAACTCGACGCAGCCTATGCCGAGTGCCGCGCCATCGCTAAGCGCGAAGCCAAAAATTTCTACTACGCCTTCGTTGCGCTGCCCAAGCCAAAACGAAATGCCATCTGCGCCATCTACGCCTTCATGCGGAAAGCCGACGACCTGGCCGACGATGAAGGCCTGTCCATCGACGCGCGACACGCGCATTTGCAGACTTGGCTTGCAGCGTGGCACACGGCAAGCGCAGGCGGCGAGACAAGCGATCCGGTCTTTGTAGCCGTGCGCGACGCAACACTGCGGTATGCAATTCCGCTCTCATTGCTGGATGAGCTAATCGCCGGCGTCACCATGGATCTCGATTCAGCCAATAATGACGCGCCCGATACCTATGCGACATTCGACGATCTCTATCGCTACTGCTACCTCGTCGCCTCGGTTGTGGGCCTGGTCTGCATCCGCATCTTCGGTTACACCGATCCGCGCGCCGAGAAACTCGCCGAGGAAACCGGCATCGCTTTCCAGTTGACCAACATCCTGCGCGACGTAGCCGAAGACGCCGCCCGCAACCGCGTCTATCTGCCGCTGGAAGACTTGAGGGCGCACGATGTTTCGCTGCAGTCCCTGTTGCATCAGACCACCGGCGCTGCGCCCACTGCGAATGAGCGCGCTCTGCTCCAGGAGATTGGCCTGCGTGCTGAAACGTACTACCAATCCGCACAAACGCTGATGCCCCTGATCGACAAGGAGAGCCGGCCCGCGCTCGGCGTGCTGGTCGAAATCTACCATGCACTCCTGAAGCGAATCGAGCGCGCGCGGTTCGATGTGTTCTCTCATCGCGCGAGCGTGCCAACGATTGAGAAGCTCAGAATTCTGGCAATAGGTATGGCAAAGATGGCCTGGGTGAGGATCGCCGGTTGAACGCCTCCGCGCAGCAAACGGGCAAGACGGTCACCGTCATTGGCGGCGGCGTAGCAGGCATGAGCGCTGCCTGCGCGCTTGCCGAGGCTGGCTTCATTGTGCATCTCGTCGAACGGCGCGGCTACCTCGGCGGACGCGCGTCTTCCTATCTTCATCCCGGCGTCGGCGAGGTTATCGACAACTGCCAGCACGTGCTCTTCGGCTGCTGCACAAATTTGCAGGGCTTCTACCGGCGCATCGGCGTTGCGGATCGCATTCACTGGACCTCTGCGATGACCATGATCGAGCCTGGAGGACGCAGGTCGCAACTCGGACCATCCTTCTTGCCGGCTCCGTTGCATGGGCTGCCAAAGCTGATGATGGCCAAGGCCTTCTCCTGGGCCGACAAGCTCTCGCTGGCACGCGCGTTCGCAGCCATGATGCGGCCCATCCCGCAGAACTCAACCGAAAGCCTCGGCGATTGGCTGCGCTGCCACAAGCAGACGCGCGGCGCGCTCAACCGCTTCTGGCGCCTGGTCATTGCCAGCGCGCTCAATGCTGAGATCGATGAAATCGCCTTGCCCTATGCAGCCAAGGTCATCCGCGAACTCTTTATGAACTCCGCCTTCGCCGGCAGCATGGGCATGAGCACCGTGCCGCTCAGCGAACTCTATGCGCCCGTCGCGCCGTACCTTGAAGCGCGCGGCGGCACCGTCCTCTTCAATACCAATGTCGACAGCGCGGAGTGGGACGAGGAGACGCTGCAATGGACAGTGAAAACACGGACGGGCGACCTTATCTCGGATATTGTTGTTGTCGCGCTGCCATTTGAAGGCATGCAAAAGCTGTTGCCATCTCTGCCGCCCGCGCAAGGCGTTGACGCGCTTGCAAACCAGATCGAACGCCATGAGCACTGGCCCATCTGCAGCGTGCATCTGTGGTTTGATCGCGAGATTACCGGCCTCGAGCACGCTGTGCTGCTGGATCGCGAGATTCACTGGATGTATAACCAGTCGCGTCTGCAAGGCCGCCCCGGCAATTACATCGAGCTCGTTGTCAGCGCCACGCGCGCCTTCGCCGCGCTTCCGCGCGATGCGGCCATTGCCCAGGCGCTCGCCGAACTGGCCGAATTCTTCCCGCGCGTGAAAGATGCAAAGCTTGAAAAGGTCGCTCTGGTCAAAGAGGTGCGCGCCACGTTCGGCGTGCCACCGGGCATTGATGCATTTCGTCCCGGCGCAGTCTCACCCTGGCCCCATCTATTCCTCGCCGGTGATTGGGTACAAACCGGCTGGCCGTCAACCATGGAGAGCGGCGCGCGCAGCGGACATCTCGCCGCAGAGGTTTTGTCCCGCGCAGCAGGGGAGCCGCAGAATTTCCTGCTGCCCGATCTAACCCCGAAGGGGCTGATGCGCCTCATCGGTTGAAGAAACAGAGTTCTTTCCGATCTCTGATCCCTGACAACTGATCTCTCGTGTTAGTGCGCCAGAAAATAAACGCCCACGCAGACCAGCACCGCCGCAGTCCATCGCCGCCGGTCCACATTTTCTTTCAGGAAAAGTTTCCCCGCAATCGCATTGGTCACCAGCGTCAGCGATGCCGCAGCCGGAGCCACCAGGCTCAGGTTCAAATGATTCAATGCGAACAGCAATGCAAAAAATGCCAACGCCAGAAAACCCACTCCCGCAAAAAACAGCGGGCAGGTCACAACCGCACGGATAGCGCCCTTCATGCCGGAGCGCGCGCGAATGTCGTCCAGGTCCCCAATCGATTTCATCGCCGCGGCGGTAAGCACTTCGCCCGTAGTCGATAACAGCACCACGGCGGCAATCATCGCCGTCGCAGTCCACGGATTGACAGGTGTCGCAGAGAAGGGAATCATCATCGCGCCGACTCCTTTCCCGCCAAAGCGGAGCCGGCTTCTTTCGCATGGAATGCACCCGCGACGGCCGTCTCTTCCTGCGCCGCAATCATGTCATTCGGCCGCTCTGTGAGTGACGGTCCGTGCGCCACGAAGCCCACGCCCACCGTAATCAGCATCACACCAAACCAGCGCTGATATGAAATAGCCTCATGCAGCCAGAAACGCGACAGCAGCGCCACAATCACATTTCCAAAAGCTGTCGCGGGGAGAACAAAAGTCAGATCGGCCCATGAAAGCGCAGTCAAATACGAAGCGAAGAAGCCGATCAGCAGCGCAATCCCCACACCGATCCACGGCGTAAACACAGCCGCAATCAGCGTCATCGGATGGCTGAGCGAAACCGCCGGCAGCGCCGTCATCCCGCGCGAAAGGCACGTGTCTCCCAGCGGCGCGCAGAGAGCCACAAGGCCCAGGATCGTGTATTGGCGAGGCGATAGAGAATGGTGGGGCATCTGTCTTTGGATGTTTCCTTCAAGTGTTCTGGTTCTGAAGTTCCTACCAAAAAACGATCTGTCATCCTGAGCGAAGTGTACTTCAACGGAGTCGAAGGATCTGCTTCTGGCAACGTTGGCCCAAAGCATCATGCCTGGCTCTTGGGTAACAAATTTAGGACTCAGGGCCCTACAGATAAGATTCCGTGCCTGAGCCCAAAAGCCCGCACCCTTCAGAATCGAAGACAAGCTTTCTCTCCGGCTCTCAAAATGAAAGAGGGCGGCCGCTTGTGTGCGCCGCCCTCGATTGATAGTGTTCCCAGCGCAATTACGCGCCGGCTTTTGCGGGGGTGGTCGGATCGGCCTGTTGCGCACGCGAGGCTTTCACCATCTTGTTCCGTTGCGCGCGCAGCTTGAGAAATGCCTTGGCCTCCACATAGAGGCGCGGCACGTCACGGTTGACGATTGCCTTCCACACCACGCGGAACGCGGCCTTGGGTCGGAAGTAGTATTCGTCGTAGAACCGATGCACCATCTCCATCACGTAGTCCACCGGCAGGCCGGGGTACTCGATGTGCGCCATCTGGTGCCCGCCGCCGTCTTCCATGCGTTCATTGGTGATGAAGCCGTTGGCCTTCGCGAATTCATGGAACTCGGTGCCTGGATACGCGTGCGCAATCGAAACCTGAATCGTCTCGCAATCCAGCGTCTTGGCAAAGTTGATCGTGTTGCGGATCGACTCCTTCGTTTCTCCCGGCAAGCCAAGAATAAAGTCACCGTGGACCACCAGGCCCAGATCGTTGCAGTCCTTGGCAAAGGCCCGAGCCCGCTCAACCGTCGCGCCCTTCTTGATGTTTTTCAGAATCTGCGGATCGCCTGACTCGAAGCCCACAATCAGCAACCGGCAGCCGGATTCCTTCATGGCCTTGAGCGTTTCGTATTCCGTTGTGACGCGCGAGGTGCAACTCCAGGTAATGTTCAGCGGCTTCAGCTTGGAGCACAACTCAATAGTGCGAACCTTCTGAATGTTGAACGTGTCGTCGTCGAAGAAAAATTCCTTCACCTGGGGGAAGTTTTCTTTTGCCCACTTGAGCTCGGCCGCAACGTCGTCCGTGGACCGCTTGCGCCACGCATGACCGCTCAGGGTCTGCGGCCATAGGCAGAAGGTGCACTGCGCCGGGCAGCCGCGCGTGGAGTAAAGCGCGATATATGGGTGCAGCAAAAATGGCACGTTGTAGCGCGTAACATCCATGTCGCGCTTGTAAATCTTCGTCGCCCACGGCATCGCATCCAGATCTTCAATCTGCGGCCGGTCGGGATTGTGAACAACCTTCCCGTCCTTCTTGTAGCTGATGCCCAGGATCTCGTTCAGCGGCTTGCCCTGCGCAAACTCTACGACAGAGAAGTCGAACTCGCGGCGGCAGATAAAGTCCAGCACCTCGCACTCGTTCAGCGCGCGGTCTGGATCGGTCGTCACCGGCGGCCCAACAAACGCAATCTTGATAGCCGGATTCGCGGCCTTGATCGCCTCGGCCAGCCGCTGGTCACCCTCCCAGCCTACGGTCGAAGTAAACAGAACCAGGAACTCATAGTCCTTGCAAATCTTGATCGTCTCCGCAGCGGAGACGTGGTGCGGCGGCGCGTCCAGCAGCCGCGAACCCTCCAGCAGTCCGGCCGGGTACGTCAGCCAAACCGGGTACCAGTACGACTCAATCTCGCGAGTCGCCGGCCAGCGCGAGCTCGCGCCGCCGTCAAAGTTCTCAAAGGAGGGGGGATTCAGAAACAGTGTTTTCAATGGCATAGGCATCCTTATGATTCTACCATCCGGTCAATTTATTAGACGGAATTAGGGGCGAACATGATTCGCTCAAATCATCACGATCTTGCGCCGGATAAGACCTTAAGAATCAGCAGTATTTTGGGGATTTCCTCAGGCGTTCCGTACGGAAAAGGGGGTTGGCGACTGGATTCCTGTTCGCTACTTTGTGGCGTGCAGTTCGTCCAGCCAGTCCTGCATGTGCCCCAGCGCACGCAGCAGGTTGAGCCGAGCCTTGTTCAAGTCGAACCCGGAGTCCAGAGCTTCGAGGTATTTTTGCCGTTCGTCTATTCGCGCCTTCTGCTCCGCTTCGGGCGAAAGCTGTGGCGGCGCGCCTGGCGCATTGCCCTCGCCGTTGCCCAGCTCCAACTGCGTCATCACGGCTTTCAGCTGCTCGCCGGCAATCTGCTGCTTCAGGCTGGCAACTTGGGCTTCCGCATCCAGTTCACGCAAACTCCCTGTCAACATCGCAATCTGGATGTCGTTCTGGTTTTGCGCCTGCTCGGCTTCCACTCTCGC
>DASXFS010000038.1:0-109793 GCA_036489415.1 Occallatibacter sp.
TGCCAGAAACTCTTGAACTCATCCACTGGCCCGGTATGGAACCGGTAGAGCCACGCAAGCCCCGCCGAAACCACGATCGTAAACACATCCGCAATCATCCAGAACCGGCCTCGGCTCGTGGAATGGCGCACCACCCGCTCCCCCGCACCCTCCCCAAAACCCGCCGTCGAGGATACAGGCCCATGAACACGTTGCCAGAGTTCTGCCATGTTGCATTATCCTTTGAAGTTTTGAGGTCGCCGAACCTCAGTGAACAAAAACATCGCCTGAATAAGACTGCTGGTTGAGCACTCAAAAGGCTCCTGGTTTATCACTTATTACCCGCATCTAACTTGAACGTCCAATGCGATGTCGTGATTTGACCGCATTGATATTGCATTCTCGAGAAGCTGCGGACCCGGCGCGTAGTCCGGCACTGCATCTTTGAGTAACAAAATGACGCGGAGCGCATCGCGCGCATTGACTGCCTCCCGGAGCTCCTTGACGAGCACCGCGACTCGCTCTGTATCCACATTTTCAGAAGAAGCAAGGCTGCTGATTCTGGAGTGTGAGGTAGGAGTTAGTTGCTCATCGTGCAGACTCAGTTCTTCAAACAACTTCTCTCCCGGACGCACGCCAGTAAACTCGATCTCAATGTCCCGGCCCGGCTGCAACCCCGAGAGCAGAATGAGTTGCTTGGCCAAGTCAAGTATCTTGACCGGCTCGCCCATGTCGAGAACGAATGTCTCTCCACCGCTTCCCAACACAAGGGCCTCCAAGACAAGTTGTCCGGCTTCAGACGCTGTCATAAAGTAACGCCTCATTTCCGGGTGGGTCACGGTCACTGGACCGCCCGCCGCAATCTGGCTTTTGAAGATAGGCACCACACTGCCGCTGCTCCCCAGCACATTGCCAAAACGCACCGCGAGAAATTTAGTACTCCATTCCTTCTCAAACGCATGGAGCACTAACTCCGCGACGCGCTTAGTTACTCCCATCATGCTTACTGGGCGAACTGCCTTGTCAGTGGAAATCATGACGAAGTATTCAATCCCATGCCTGGCTGCGGCCTCTGCAACTTGCCAGGTGCCGAAGATATTGTTTTCGACCGCGGTAAGCGGCTCCTGCTCCAGCATGGGAACATGCTTGGACGCAGCAGCATGAAACACGATAGTCGGCTTATATTGCTGCACCGCTCGGTTCACATGGTCGAAGCAGATGATGTTACCTATCTCGGAATGAAGAACCAGGCGGGGAAATCTCTCGGCCAATTCGCTCTCCAACTGACGCAGCAGTGCCTCAGCCTGATCAAAGGCGACCAGTGCAAACGGATTGAAGCCTGCAATCTGCCGGCAAAGCTCCGAACCAATCGAGCCAGCGGCGCCGGTCACCATCACGACCTTGTCCTGGATGCGCTCCCGAACAAGTTCCTCGTCCAGATAGGCTTGTCTTCTTCCTAGCAAATCCTCTAGCGCCACGTCCAGGATTTGATCGGCCGGTTTGACACTGCGCATAAGTTCATCTCAACTGGTTAGGAATCAGAAAGCCCCACTGAAATCAGACGACATGTCATCCGGTCAATACAGGGTTTGCGGGTTGCTGGCTAGCCGCTGCACTTACCCGTTCCCTCTCTTCAAGAAATGCAAAGCTCACATACTCTTCAAACATGCGCTCCGGGCCTGACTCCTTGCCTACAAAAACCCGTTGCAGCGAGTTATGGCTAATTACAATTCCGACCAGCGTCAGAACAACTGTCTTGGCATTTGTGCAGCGTAAATCGCCATTCTTGATCCATGGCTCAAGATAGCGGGCAACCACCTCAATAAGTTCGCCAAGATGCCTGCGAACCAGTGGATCGAAGCTCTCGTTCAATTCAAGGGCGCTAAATTGCAAGAGCCGCAGAATCTCGGGGCGCTGCATCAGAGTCTTGGTCAGTAACTCAAAGGCGCGTGTAAGAGCCGTTCGCCCATCGGGAGCATCGGCAATTCCGGCCAGCAGATCACCGCGGAAACGTAACTGCTGTAACTCCGATTCAAGCACCGCAAGATACAGGTCGAGTTTGCGCGGGTAATGCCGATAGACCGTTACCTCATTCACCTGAGCAGCGGAAGCTACGTCCCGGGTGCTGACACCGTTGTATCCGAATCGGGCAAACAGTCCAGTCGCAGTTGTCAATATGCGCTCGCCTGCGCCGCGCCCCCTGGAGTTCTGCGCTCCTGCCATCTGCCCATCCACAGATGGGGTGGCCTGGCCTTGACTTAATGACTTAGACATAAGTTAAGCACTCCGGATTTCCAATGTTCCCACCCGTCCGTTTAACTTTCGATGCGAGGAGGTGCATCGTCCCACCCTATTTGCGGATGCGGTTGCTGTTGAAAGTGCCAGGGTCTTTATTCCGCAAGGTCGCTTATGTTCAGCACGGCCCGCTCGGTCTTTTTAAGGAATAGGCTCTTTACAATTGCGCACTGCCGGGCAGCCCTGAATGAAGACCCATGCTCCCGCGTGTCCCATTGAAGGGACGCATCCAAATTCTCTCAAGGGTTGTCGTATGCAGGCGCTTGGCTATTGGCAAACAAGTATGCGATTTCGGGCGAGGCTTCGCCATCCTCACTTGGATGAGTCTTTTCCTTCCGCCATCCCGGCGGGGCACAATGAATTCGTCGGCCAGCTTTTACTCGGCGCTCAGAAATTGGTAAAGCGCTTCAATGCCATAATTTGTCGATATGCGCGAGTCCTGGTACAACTTCCGGGTAAACTCAGCAACACTTATGTAACATTACCACAGCATCTGCGCACTCGACATATTTTTGGGCGGAAACGTGAGCGTATCTCCACCCGGAATACACAGGTTTGTGATTGCGTGCAGGATGAGATTTGTCACGGACGATGAAGAGGATCGCACTTGGTGGGACACCTGTTCACACCCATGCAGTTGCCAGCATAGCCAGCCCCACGGCAGACAACTTGAGGCCGTCTGCGCGCTCTTTGAAGTAGAGCTCGTTGAGCTGATCTGAATCCCGCTGCTCGAAGCGCTGAAATCCAGCCCGGCGCAATTCCGATTCCAACCCCGCAGGTGTAAAGAACAGTTGGAACGGCTCTCCGGCCGCGGCGACGCGACCGGCCAGCGCGTCGAATGCCGTGCGCCCAAGCGGACTGAGCATCTCCGGCGCGAGCGCATAATCGAACCCCACGGCGCTGCCAGCGGGCAGTTGAGCGATAGCGTCGAGCGTGGCGCGAAACGCGTTCAGCGTCAGATAAGGAATGACCCCCAGCCAACCGAAGAACGCCGGCATTCCAGCGTCGAAGCCGGCCGCGGCCAGCCCCTCGGACAAAGTATGGTGCTCAAAATCCAGAGGAACAAATGTCAAGCCGGGCGGCACGTCGATAGCGGCTTCGCCGAGCATGGTCTTCTTCCATTCCTGCGTCGCCGGAAAATCCACTTCGAAGACGCGCAGAGATGGAAATGGGTTGCGATACGCAAAGGTGTCCAATCCCGCGCCGAGAACTACGTACTGCCTTACGCCCTGTGCCACGGCCACGGCCAGCTTGTCTTCCACATAGCGGCTGCGCACCGCCATGAATGCGCGAAAGTCCCGCGCCACCCGGTGCATGGCCCGCTCCATTTGCCGTGGATAGCCTGATCCAATCAACCGCAAGCCGATCGGATCGTCGAGAACAGGAGGCTTGTCCATGACCTGGTGAGCGGCGCGGCGAATCGCCACGCCAAGGGCGGTTTTGCTGGGTCTGCCTTTCTCCATCCATTGCAGTGTAACCGAGATGAAAATGCGTGCCACGCCGAGAGCGCGCCGCGTACCATGGTCCCTATGAGCTGGATCGGATGGGCACTGCTCTCCGCGGTTTTCGCCGCCGCTACCGCCCTGTTGGCCAAGGTGGGCGTCGCGCATGTGGATTCAAACCTGGCCATGGCCCTGCGCACAAGCGTCGTAGTGGTCTTTGCGTGGGGCTTCGCGCTAGCGCTGGCGCGGCCCAGCGCGGGGCTGCTCGGTGAAATCCGTTCCCTCGACAGGCGCACGGTGCTGTTTCTCACACTCTCTGGCCTGGCGACCGGACTGTCATGGTTATGCTACTTTCGCGCTCTCCAACTAGGGCCCGCCTCGCGCGTGGCCCCGCTGGACAAGCTTTCCGTTCCGCTGGTCATGGTACTCGCCTGGCTGCTGCTGGGTGAGAAGCTGACTGCTCCCGCCATTGCCGGCGGATTGCTCATCACCGCCGGAGCCATGATCATGGTTCTCGCCTGATCCCGCGCAAAGCGCTGCCGCTTCCTTATACTGGAAGACACAACGCACATGCAGCGGCTTCCATGAAACCCCGTTCGTCTGCTCAATCCGAAGCTCAATTCGAAGGCCAGTCCAGCGCCCAACCCGGTCTGGCCGTGCCGCCGCGCCGCATCGTCCTCACTGGCTTCATGGGATCGGGAAAAAGCACCGTCGGCCCCCTCCTTGCTGCCCGCCTGGGCTGGGATTTCATGGACGTCGATGACGTGATCGAGCAGGAAGCCGGTGCGACCATAGCCGAGCTTTTCGCGCGCCATGGCGAAGCCCCTTTTCGCGACCGCGAACACGCGGCTATTGCCCGCCTGGCCGCCGGCCAAACGCTGGTTCTGGCTCTGGGCGGCGGCGCAATCGAGCGGGCTGAAACGCGCAACCTGCTGCTCACCGCGCCGGGCACGCTTCTGGTCCATCTGCAGGTCGAACTGGCCACAACCCTGTCTCGATGCGCCGGAACGGAGAATAGCCGCCCCATCCTTGCCGACCAGGCCAACCTCGCCCAACGCTACAACCGCCGCCTTCCGCTCTATCGCACCGCCCATGTTTCCATCCCCGTCGACGCGCTGATGCCGGACGACGTCGTGACTGCAATTCTCCAGGCCGCCGGCATCCCTGACCGCAATGCGGGCCACTGAGACTTGCCCGCTTGCTATCATCAACAATAGATACCCGGCAGCCCACGCCCTCCGGAACCCCTCTTTGAGGTCCTCAACCACTTCGATGGCACGCGCTTCCCAAGCCGCAGTTCCAGCAGAACTCGCAGCTCCACCCGCCGATGGCCTGCCCCACGGACCGGCCCATCTGCATGCGCCCAGCCCCGGCGCTACGGCTACGCTCATCCACGATCTGCGCGAGTTGTTCAAGGTGAAGGTGGTAGGGCTGGTGCTGGTCACCGGCTGGGGTGGTTTTTACCTGGCCTCCATTCAGTCCGGAATCTCCAGCGTGCAGCCCGGACTGCTGGACGCGCTATTCGGCATCGGCCTGATCTCCGCCGGAAGCGGCGCGTTGAATGAGGTTCTGGAATCCAAGTCCGACGCGCGCATGATTCGCACCGCCCAGCGCCCCCTCGCCCGGGGTCGCTTCTCGTTTGCCGAGGGTCTTTTCGCCGGCTTGGGCGCGCTTACTCTGGGCGCCGTGTGGCTGCTGCTGCGCACCAACCTGCTTACCGTCTCGCTGGCGCTGCTCACGGCCTTTTGTTATGTGGCCATTTACACGCCGCTCAAGCGCTTCACCACCCTGGCCACTTTTATCGGCGCATTTCCCGGCGCCATGGGGCCGCTGCTCGGTTGGACCGCCGCCCGCCCCCACATCGAGTGGCCGGCCGTGGCCTTGTTCGCCATCCTCTTTGTCTGGCAGTTCCCTCACTTCATGGCCATCTCCTGGCTCTATCGCGACGACTACGCTCGCGCCGGCATCCGCATGTTGCCTGTCGTCCAGCCCGACGGCTGGTCCACTGTGGCCGAGGCGCTCTTCTTCGCAGTCATCATGATTCCCGTCAGCCTGGCTCCATGGTTCCTGGGCGTGGCCAGCACTGTTTACGCGGTTTTGGCTGTTGTGCTCGGACTGCTCTACCTGGCCTACACCATTCGCTTCGCCGGCATCCTCCGCGCCAAGGATGAAACTGAAAGCCGCATGCTGGCGCGCGATCTGCTCAAGGTCAGCGTCCTCTATCTGCCTCTGCTGTTCACCACGCTTATGCTCTGCGCCAAGCAGAAACCCTGAGAAAGCTGAGGTACATGACAACCGCCGTCGCTCCGCAATCCAGCACCCGTCCAGCCATCGCCGCCATTCTCATCATCAGCGCGGCGGCTACGCTTTTTCTCTTCTGGCTCATCTACGTCCATCCCGCCGCGGCCTCAAGCACGCAGTACGCCTTCCTGCCCGCGTTAAATGCCATCCTAAACGGCCTTGCCGCCACGGCGCTTCTTATCGGCTACACATTCATTCGTGCCCGCCGTATTCGGGCTCATCGCGCGGCTATGATCACCGCTTTCATCTTCTCCACGTTGTTTCTGGTCAGCTACATCGCGCACCACGCTTTGCACGGAGACGTCCGCTATCCGCTCCACGGAGCGCTGCGCCCGGTCTATCTGCCGCTGCTGGCCAGCCACATCGTCCTGGCTATTGTGGCTCTGCCGCTGGTGCTGGTCACCTTCTTTTTCTCGCTCTCCGGCCGTATCCCGCAGCACCGCAAGGTAGCCCGCTGGACCTTCCCGATCTGGCTCTACGTCTCGGTCACCGGAGTGATCACCTACGTGATGCTGCGCCTGGCGCAAGGTTAGGACCGCCCATGCCCCCAAGTCTCCAAAATCAAAAATCCGCCGGTACCTACCTGGCCCAACCGGACGATGGCACGCGTCAACTGCTGCAAGGCGGTGCGTCGATCCTGGGATCGGGGATTGTGGCCGGCGTGCTGCTGATGACGGTGCTGGGCGGCGTCTCGCACACCGGCGCCAGCACCAACACCGGATGGTTCGCTCTGATCGTCGCTTTGGCGTGTGTTCCGTTCGGCGGCCTGTTGCTCCTGCTCGGCGTGGCCAAGTGGTTCCGCAACCGGCGTCTGGCACGGCTGCGGTAAGCTTGCCACACCCAAAAAAAAGAAAATCTCATTCGCCGGTCTGCGAGCGGGAAATCGCCTCCCGGCCGCTTCAGTCGTCTGTTATTCTTTTCCCTTACAGGAGCGCAGGAAAATGGCAAGAAGCGTGAACAAAGTGACCCTTTTGGGGAATGTAGGCAAAGACCCTGAGATTCGATCGACCCCCGGCGGCACCATGGTGGCTAATCTCACCCTAGCCACCAGCGACCGCCAGAAGGACGCGCAGGGCAATTGGCAGGACCGTACCGAGTGGCACAACCTGGTCGCCTTTACGCGCACTGCCGAAATCGTACGCGATTATGTAAAGAAGGGCTCCAAGCTCTACATCGAGGGCAAAATCCAGACGCGCAGTTGGGACGACAAGGAGTCCGGCCAGAAGCGCTACCGCACCGAGATCATCGTCAATGAGCTCGTGCTTCTTTCCGGCCGTGAAGAGGGCGCTGGCGGCTCCGGCGGATACAGCCGCGCCGGAAGTTCCTCCAGCTCAGCGGCCAGCTTTGACCAGCGCACCCCGGCAGCGGCAGGCGGCCATGACGATTACGCTCAATCCGCCGAAATCTCCGACGACGATATTCCGTTCTGACGTCAAACGGCTTTGCCGGGGCAGTTGCTGGAACAGAGTTTTGGGGCCAGCCGTCGAGTTTGAAACATGCGTAAATTCGAGGGCCTCCAATCGATGCCGCCGCGCAGTCCCGGGACACCCCGCATGTGTTACATTGACGCCATGATCGTAAAGGGTTTGGCGATATTCGCAATGCTCGTGACCATGACTCCGGTGTTGCTGGGCGCGCAGGCAAACAGTCCAGCAGCGCCGCCTGCCGCGCATCCCGCCACGCAGCCCAAGTCCACACTGCCCCAGCACCCCGCCACAGTTCCACGTTCCGCACTGCCCGCGCCAGCCAGGCCGGATTTGAATGGAGCACCCAGCGAAGATCAGCAGCCGCACGTCATCGTCACCCTTCCCGCTCCTGCACCCACGGTCTGGCCCGTGCATGACCGGATCTTGTGGGGCGCTTATCTGGTGCTTGCCATTTTGGGATACGTGGGCATCATGCTCGCTGTTTCAACGCTGAAAAAGATTGAGCGCCATACGAGCGCCGCGGAAGCGGCCGCCACTGCGGCTACCAACACTGCCCAGGCCGCATTGCTGCACGCACAGACAATCGTCAACGCGGAACGGCCTTGGGTGCTGATTACCGCCGAGCCCACGCGTGGCGTCGAAAGCAGCTTCGACATTACCGCAACCAATCGCGGCCGCTCGCCGGCAACCATTACCTCGGCCGTGGACAAAGTGATATTTGCAGCCGATGAAGCGCGTCTGTCCGGTCTGCCCCAGCTCAAACCTGCGGAATCCGGCGCGCGGTTTGTGCCGGTAATTCTGCTCCCCGGTGAGTCGGCGACGCTGAAGACCTTTAGCCGCGAAGATGTAAAGGGTATTTGCGAAACGGACGAGCGGTTTGCAAACGTCGAAAGCTGGAAGGAAAAGCTCTTCCTTTGCGGCAAAGTGGCTTACCAGGACCTGATTGCCCCCGCCGACAAACAAGCGCATGAGACCAACTGGTGCTGCTGGTATATCCACGGGAAGCAGCGCAGCGCCCTGGTGCCCGCGGGACCGGCCGAATACAACGCGCACACATAACGCGGACCGCCGAGCGCGCTATCCGGCGTTCGCTTGCGTTGAAGTTCGCGCAATAATCACCGCATTGTTGTCAGAATAGACAAGCTTCCAGCCGGGCAAGAGCGGCAGCACGCGCGCCATGGGAGATGTGCGGTCTAACAGGCAGAAGCCGATTTTGTATTTCTCCAGTAGCGCGTTCGGGTCGCTTTGCAGTGTAGCCCAGTTTCCGAATTCACGGAGCACGCCTGTCCACTCGAACACGTCAGTCCGGCCATCCAGAAATACCGGATACTCCGGCGCTGCCCATAGCAGGTAACCGCCGTAGCCATGGTCGTTCAGCATGGGCCCCCGCAGATGGTTGGCCCTGGCAAATTCGAGCGCCTTCACCGGGCTTGCGTCTTCTACCTGTTGCTGCAGATTCGCTTTGTTCGGAAATCCAACATAGGCCACAACCAGGGCAACCGCGATGAACGCAGCGTTGAGCGCCGGACGATCGTTCTCCGCGTCGTACCCTTCCCACAATTTGGAAAGCTGGCGCGACAGAATAGGACCAGCGAGGATGCCGAAGACGATCAGCATGCGCATGTGGCTCACAGCCATCCATGCGCCGATGGCCAGAAAAGCCAGCTCGTCCCAGTACAGGAAGGCGCGATCCATCGCCGGCAGCAGAAAACTGCACAGCAGAACAGCCATCAGGGCCACGCCGCGGCCTTCCGTCATGCGCAGCGGAGCATACTCGGCGACGTTTCCCACGAGCACGGGCATATGCAGCATCGTATCCACTGGGTAGAGAATCAGCTTGAGGCCGACGGGATTCAGAAACAATGCCGCGCCTGACAGCACCAGCGCTAGAGCCAGTGTTCGCCTGCGCAGCGGCTCCCAGCGCCGCGCCAGCATTTCTCCCGCATCGAAGCTCACAAACGACGCGCCCCAAAGAACCACCCCCAGCGCCAGGCCGAGAATAAACGATGCGTGGCAATTGACCCAAAGGGCAAACAGGACGGGCAGGCAAAAGAACCAACGCGAGCTGCGCGTACGGCCCAGTTGGATGATCAACAGCTCCAGAATCAGAAAGATATAGCCGATCATTTGTGCGCGAATGGAAAACCCGACCGTGGCAAAGATCCACACGATCATGGCGCCCACGAAGCTGACCTTGGAGTTGCCTGAATAGAGCGTACACAGGGCGTATCCGGCCCAGACCAAGGTCACGGTGAGCAGGCACAGCAAAAACATCAGGCCGGAATAGCCGCCGAATTTGTAGGCTGCATAGATCACCACCTGCGCCAACCATTCGTGCGGAATCCATGCATGGTGGTTGGTGGTGTAGGAGAACAGGTCGGTGACAGGAATCGTGTGGGTCGTCCAGATGACCTCGCCCGTCTTGAGGTTCCACCAAAGATCGGGGTCGTCAAATCGCGACCGGACCGTCAGCACCGCCAACACCAGCAAGATGCTGGCAAGCATCGTGGGGAAGGAGAAGACTCTCCGCAACAGTGGTGAGCGCACGGGTATATGCCTTAGCCGCGGAAAACGGCGATGCCGCGCTTGCTAGGCATTCACCGTCTCCCGCAAGTCCTGGTCGAACATTGGATCGGGATCGGCCAACCGGATCAACCGATGCAGATAAGCGCGAGAGATGGACAGGCTGCGCGCGGCCAGCGTCTTGTTTCCGTTGTTCTCGCGAACCGCGGTGACCGCCAGCTTGACTTTATAGTCGCGCAACTGCCGCTCAAACGAGCCGGCCGGGTGATAGTCGCCAATGTTGACAACGTCTTCGCTCTCTTCCACGTCTTCTTCAGGGAGCGAAAGAGCCAAATCCTCGACGCGAAGCGTCATGCCGGGAGCCAGAATAATGGCGCGCTGCATCACATTTTCCAGCTCGCGCACGTTGCCGGGCCACGCATAGTTCTGCAGCATCTGCATCGCATCGGACTCAATGCTGTTCATTGGCTTTTGGAACATCTGCGAGTAATGACGCAGGAAGTGCTCGGCGATCTGCGGTATGTCTTCCGGATGCTCCTGCAGCGCGGGCGACTCAATCCGCATCACGTTGATGCGATAGAAAAGATCCTGGCGAAACTTTCCTTCGGCTACGAGCTGGGACAGGTCCCGGTGGGTAGCAAAGATCAGGCGCGCCCGCAGCGGAATCAGTTTGTTGCTGCCCAGGCGGCTGAACTCCATCTGCTGCAAAACCCGCAGCAGCTTGACTTGGGTAAACAGGCTCAGGTCTCCAATTTCGTCGAGGAAGAGCGTGCCGTCACCGGCCTGCTCAAAATAACCTTCGCGCGCGCCCACCGTGCCGGTGAATGCGCCTTTTTCATGGCCGAACAGCTCGGCCTCAATCAATGTCTCGGGAATCGCGCCGCAGGAAACAGCCACGAAAGGGCGCTTGGAGCGCGAGCCCATGTTATGGATAGCGCGCGCAATCAGTTCCTTGCCCGTGCCGCTCTCGCCCGTCACCAGCACGGCGGCGTTCAAATTGGTCACGCGTTGAACTGTCTGGTAAACCCGCTGCATGGGCTGGCTCGATCCGATAAGCCGATCGCATGTGCCCGGATCTTCCATGCGCTGTTGCACGGTTTCCAGTTGCCGCTTCAGCAACGAGGTCTCATAGGCGCGGCTGACCATGGTCTTCAGGTCGCGGATCGAAGGCGGACGGCGGCAATAGCCGAATGCCCCGGTGCGTACCAGCTCAAAAGCCGTCGAGCGCAGGCCGTCATCGGCCATCACAATCGAAGGAACGTTCGACGCAATCAGGCGTCTGGAAAATCCGATGCGTTCCTGCAGCGATTCGTGTTTGGAATTCAGATCGAGAACCATCACGTCACATGCGCCGGCCGAAACAAGGTCGGTCATTTCCTGCTGGTCCAATTGCAACGCGATCTGAAACTCTTTACCAAGGGCAGACGAAAGCAGAGGATGCAAGGTGCGATCTTCTGAATACAGTGCAATCTTGATCATTGATGGGCGACCTTTCCCACGTTGAACAGCTAACCATACCGAGGTGGATCGGTGAAGTGTCTCCATCTTCGTTAATAGGTGACTGGATGGAAATGCCTGTTTCGCGTTAGCTCTATGCACCATTAGTAACCACCCATGAGAGTGCTATAACCCTGGCAGTAATCGAGCGTTCAGATTCGATTTCTCTAATCATTTCAATATCAGTAATTTAACAGCAATAACTTAATCCTCTAGCGCAACCGCCGGGAGATGCTTTTCCACAGCGCCATTGGGCTCGTAACCCCTCCCACCTTCGGGTGAAACCCAGATCCATCGTGGTACGGAGCCACTGGGCCTGGCCCCACGGCCAGCCAATCCGGGTCCTGGCGGCCGCGTTGGCGCGTCAATTGCTACAGTTACAAGTGTGACCTCCCGGCAAAAACTAGAACTGTCCCTGATGGCAGGCGCAGTTGCCGCCAGCCGATTCGCCTTTCGCAGCCACGACCTCTACGACCTTGATTCGGTTAACTTCGCGCTCGGCATGAGGCGTTTCGACCCGCGTGTCCATCAGCCGCACCCCCCCGGCTACTTCCTCTACGTCTGCCTGGGCCGGCTGCTGAACCACGTGGTCCACAATGCCAATCTGGCGCTCGTCCTCCTGAGCATCCTGGCCAGCATTGCATCCGTGATCCTGATTTACCGCCTGGCGTTCGACTGGTTCGGCCCGCGGGCCGCCATGTTTGCCGGCCTGCTCTTTCTCTTCTCGCCGCTCGCCTGGTTCCATGGCACGGTCGCGCTCACCTACAGTGTCGAGTGCGCCGCGTCCGCCCTGCTGGGCTCTCTCTGCTGGCGCATCGACCGCGGAAAGAACGGCTTCATCCTTCCCACCGCAATCGTCCTGGGAGTCACCGCCGGTATCCGCCCATCATCGATTCTCTTTCTGGGGCCGCTGTTTCTCTACTCGCTTCGGCGTGCCGGCCCCAAGAGGCAACTGTTGGGGATTGGGGCGCTTAGCGCTACGGCCACGGCGTGGTTTGTGCCCATGATCTGGGCCAGCGGAGGCCTCGCCGCATACTTTGGCGCGCTGTCTTCCCTGTGGCGGATGGTGCCTTCCAAAGACACCGTCTTCAACTCCTCGCCCATCACCTCCGTGGCCCGCGCATGCATTATTGTTTTCATCTACTTCCTGTGTTTCGGGGCGGCCTCGCTGGCGCCGCTGGGCGCCGGCTGCAGCGCTACTCCGGCCGACAAAAGCAAGAAGCTCTTTACCGCCGTCTGGATCGTTCCGGCGCTCTGCTTCTTCACGTTTATCTTTCTCAAGCTGGTCAACAGCGGTTACCTTCTGCTGGTGGCCGCGCCGGCCTGTATCTGGCTGGGCGCATGGGCCGCCGCCTGGTTCGAGAATGGTCCCTGGCCAAAGCCGGCAAAGCTTTCTATCGCAATCATTTGCGCTCTTGCGAACGTGTTAATCTTTCTCGCCTTTCCGGCCTACTGTTCCTACCGTTCCGTGCGTCATTTTGAGGCCGAGCTGCACGATACCGAGACAGCTTTACCCCAGGTCGGCTCCCCGGACAACCTTCTGATCGTGTCCTTCGACAACCATTTCCTCGGCTATCGCCATGCCGGCTATTACCTGCCCGCCTATCTCACCATCGAATACCCTGAGGCAAACCTCAAAGAAGGGCCGCGTATCTTCGCCATGCAGGGACGCAATACCCTCCTGCTCAATGATTTACCTGTTGCTCCCTACACTCGTTTTGTTCTTTTCCCGCTGCCCGCCGGGGTTGCCGAGTACGAGAAATACATGGAGAAAGTCACCAAACTGCTCCCCGCCAAGGACCTGAGCAGTGTCAATCTGGGAGGGCATCGGTTTGTCAGCGCCCCCATCGCGGATTTGCCGTTGTTGTTCCCGCATGCCACTTTGGCGGCTCGTTCTGATTTGGCCCCAAAAGTGTATACGCCCCGCTCCACCGCCTCCAGCCACCCGTAAACACCCGTGTACACTCCCCCGTTTCCATACCGTTAACTATCTGAATTCAAAACCTTTGTATCTCCTCACATTTGGTTGGACAATTGCTCTTATCCCAGTGTTCCCTGAAAGACAAAGGAACCGAGGAGCTTGAGGAATGCATTCGTTTGCCTGGTGGCCAACGTTGATTGTTCTAGCCGTGGCGACCTTCACGGACCTGCGCAATCGCCGCATTCCCAACTGGCTGGTGGCCCCGTTCCTGGTGGTAGGGATCGTGGCCTCCGCCTGGCTCCATGGGTGGCATGGACTCGGGCAAAGCTTCAGCGGCCTGGCGCTTGGGCTTCTGATTTACGGCTTTCTTTTCTGGATGGACGGCATGGGCGCGGGAGATGTAAAACTGGCCGCCGCAATCGGGGCCTGGATTGGCCCGAACCAGTTGTTTATCGCATTGATTGTGACGGCAATGGCCGGGGGCATCATGGTGCTGGCCTGGGCCGCGTTTGGCGGATTCCTGAAAGACCTGTTCAAAGGCGCGGGAGATCACCTGAAACGCAAAATGCCCTACGCTCCGGCCATCGCTATCGGAACACTGGTTTCTTTCTTTGCACATTGAGGTTGGGAGTTGACATGGCTGAAACGAAGACAACGTATCAATTCCAGACGAACCCACAGGGGACGCCGCAAGCACCAGGGAGCAGCACATTCATGAATTCGAGCATGCCTACATATATCGAAGCATCCTCCCCGGACTCCATCGGATCGGGAGCATTGTCGATCGCGCTGATTGGCGCCGACGAGCCGCGCCGAAAGGAGGCCGCCAACGCCCTTCTCCAGTGCGATGGCGCCGAGGTTCGGGAATATTCTGCTTACCCCGCGAACCTCGACGAAGTGCCGCGCCTGCTCGAGCAACACAACGACGTCATTATTATCGACCTGGACAGTAACCCTGAATTCGCGCTGGAGCTGGTGGAAAGCATCTGCGCGCATGGTTCGACGACCGTGATGGTCTACTCGTCGAAGTCTGACCCGGAGCTCCTGATGCGCTGTATGCGCGCCGGAGCCCGTGAGTTCCTTACCCCGCCCTTCGAGCACGGCAAGATGGCTGAGGCGCTTGTCCGCGCCACGGCTCGCCGCTCGGTGACGCGCCTGCCCCGCAAGACCGGCGGCCGGTTGCTGGTGTTTCTGGGCGCCAAAGGCGGAGCCGGCGTGACCACGCTCGCCTGCAACTTTGCCGTTTCCCTGGCCCAGGAGTCCGGTCAGAGCACGCTGTTGATCGATCTCGATCTGCCTCTCGGAGATGCGGCCCTCAACCTCGGCATTGTGACCGAGTACTCGACAGTCAATGCCCTTCAGGACACTGGACGCCTGGATGCGAGCTTTCTCAACAAGCTGTTGATCAAGCACAGCTCGGGGGTTTCCGTGCTCGCCGCTCCCGGCAAGTTTCCCCAGTTTCAGGCCACCAACGAGGCCATCGACAAGCTGATGACCGTCGCGCGCCAGGAGTTCGACAACGTGGTCGTCGATGTGGGCTCGCGGCTCGACCTGACCGACACGGCTCTCTTCAAGGATGCCTTCACCATTTATCTGGTCACGCAGGCCGGCATTCCCGAGCTGCGCAATTCCAATCGACTGATCAGCCAGTTCTTCACGGTTGGAAGCCCGAAGCTGGAAATCGTGATCAACCGCTACGAGCCTCGCGCCCTGGGCGTCTCCGACGAGACCATCACCAAGGCGCTGACGCGGCCCGCCACCTGGAAAATTCCGAATGATTACGCTGCCGTGCGGCAGATGCAGAACACCGCAACCCCGCTCGCTCTCGGTGACTCCCCAATCTCGCGGCTGATCAAGCAAATGGCTACTTCGATTTGCGGCCAGCGCGCTACGCAACCCAAAAAGAAAGGCTTCAGGCTTTTCGGATGACACCGCTCTTTAAAAAGGTTTGTCTCGACTCAATGGAAGGTGAAACGTGGAACTGCTGAATCTGGAAAATTACAAGGCGGAAATACACCGGACCCTGATCTCCAAGCTGGATCTGGAGAAGCTGTCGCGCGTCAATTCCGCCCAGGCGCGCCAGGCAGTTTCCGGAATCGTCAAGGAAATCATCGCCGACCAGCGAGTTCCCCTGAACTTCGACGAACAGGAAAAGATCCAGGCCGACCTGCTGGATGAAGTCTTTGGCCTGGGACCTCTTGAGCCGCTGCTTCGCGATCCAAAAATCTCCGACATCCTGGTCAACGACAAGGACCACGTCTTCATTGAAAAGGGCGGACTGCTCCAGCGGGTCAGCACCTCGTTCCGCGACGATCGCCACCTGTTGCAGATCATTGACCGCATCGTATCGCGCGTCGGCCGTCGCGTGGATGAGTCCTCGCCAATGGTCGATGCGCGCTTGCCTGACGGCTCCCGCGTCAACGCCATCATTCCTCCGCTTGCGCTCGATGGGCCTTCGTTATCCATCCGCCGTTTCGGAACCGGCCCGTTGGCGGCAAACTCCCTGGTCGAGCTCAAGAGCATCTCCGCCGAAATGATGGAGCTGCTGGCTTCGGCCGTCAAGGCGCGCATCAGCATCGTCATCTCCGGCGGCACCGGCTCCGGCAAAACCACGCTGCTCAACATTCTGTCGCAGTACATTCCGAATAACGAGCGTCTGGTCACCATCGAAGACGCCGCCGAACTTCGCCTCGCCCAGGAAAACATCGTGCGCCTGGAAACGCGGCCGCCGAACATTGAAGGCAACGGAGCCATTCGCCAGCGGCAACTGCTCGTCAACTGCTTGCGTATGCGCCCCGACCGCATCATCATGGGCGAAATTCGAGGCGAGGAAGCCTTTGACATGCTGCAGGCCATGAACACCGGCCACGAAGGTTCGATGACCACAGTCCACGCCAACACCCCGCGCGACGCCGTCGCCCGCCTCGAATCGATGGTTGCCATGGGCAACATGAATCTGCCGGAAAAGTCAGTGCGCCAGCAGATCGCCTCGGCCATCACCATTGTTGTGCAGGCCACCCGCATGAGCGACGGCTCGCGCAAGGTCACAAGCGTTTCTGAGATCACCGGCATGGAAGAGAGCGTCATCAGCATGCAGGAAATCTTCACATTCAACAAAAAAGGGATTGGACCTGACGGCAAGGTCATTGGCGCGTTTCAGCCCACCCGCATCCGTCCCAAGTTCCTCGAAAGGCTGCGCGTCTCCGGCATCATGCTGCCGCCCAGCCTGTTTGAGAAGGAAACACCGGTCAACTACTAGGCGAAAGGAGGTCAACCTATATGGGATTCATCGTTGTAGTCATATTCGTGGGCGTGTTCGCGGTTGCAGCGTTGCTGCTGTATGCCGGCGACTCCGGGGCCTCCCAGAAGGCCAAGCAGGTGCAGGCCGCGCTGGACTCGGCCCTGGCGACCGAAAGCCAGGAGATGCGCGATCAGATCGTCAATCTGCGCAAGAATGAGCAGTTCAGCGCCATTCCATGGATCAACAACAGACTAAGCCGTCTCGAAATCGGACCCAAGCTGCAGACCCTCATTCACCAGGCCAATCTTAACTGGACGGCGGGCAGTCTGCTGTCCATGTGCGCAGCCGCATTCGCAGCCCCGGCATTTGTGGTCCACTGGAAAACCGGCTCCATGCTCTTCGCCTTGCTCGCTGGCTTAGTGTGCGCCGTCCTGCCTTTCGTCTTCGTATTATTCAAGCGCAGCAGGCGATTCAAAGCGTTTGAAAAGGAGTTGCCTTCCGCATGCGACCTGATGGTCAGCGCCCTGCGCGCGGGACAAAGCCTCATCGCGGCCATGGGCATGGTCTCTCGCGAGTGCGGAGATCCGCTAGGCGGCGAGTTCAGCACATGTTTTGAAGAACAGAACTTCGGCCTTGACATGAAAGTCGCCATCGATAATCTGCTCCGCCGCGTCCCCCTGCAGGATCTGAGAATTGTCTGCACTGCCATTCTCATCCAGAAGGAGAGCGGAGGAAACCTCGCCGAAGTGTTGGACAAAACCGCACATGTAATCCGCGAGCGGTTCCGTCTCCGGCGCGAAGTGCAGACGCGTACAGCTCAGGGACGTATGACTGGTTGGGTGCTTACCCTGCTCCCGATCATCCTTGGGTTCGCCTTGTACTTTGTTAACCCCACGATGATGAGCCTTCTATGGAAGCGCGACATCGGGATCAAGTTGCTGTATGCGGCTTCCGCAATGATCGTGATAGGTGGTTTGATCATTCGCAAGATCGTCAACATGGATGTTTAAGAGGAACGTATGGGAATCGCGGTTCTAGCATTTTGTGTCATATTTCTGTTGATCGCCAGCGGTGGACTTCTCCTGTTCTACCGGGAAGCGATGCTGCAGCGCGTCTCAGACGTGATCAATCCGAATTCCAAACCGAAGACCCTGTTGACGTCTATTCAGGAGTCCGGATTTTCGCTTGGAGGAATGATTGGGCACTTTGACAGCGTGCTGCCGAAGAGCCAGGCGGAAGTCTCCGTCGTCAAGCAGCGCCTTATCCGCGCCGGCTACCGCAACGAATCCGCGGTCAAGTACTTCAACGGCTCCAAATTTATAATCCCAATCCTGCTCAGCATCATCGCCCTGGTCACGGGCGCGGGCGCACTCAGTCCGTTCTTCGTTTATGCCGTATGCCTCGGCCTCGGGTACCTGGCGCCAGACTTCTGGCTGGGAAGGCAGATCAAGAAGCGTCAGGGTAAAATCCGCCGCGGTCTTCCCGATGTCCTGGACCTTATGGTCATCTGCATCGAAGCCGGCCTCAGCCTGGACCAGGGAACGGTGCGTACTTCAGAGGAGCTGATGCACGCGCAGCCGGAGCTTTGCGATGAACTGAAGGTTGTGGTGCTCGAGCAGCGCGCCGGCCGGCCTCGCCAGGATACCTGGAAGCACCTGTCGGAACGGGTCGATGTGGACTGTATTCGCAATCTTGTCTCCATGCTGATTCAAGCCGAACAGTTCGGCACCAGCATCGGCAAGACTCTGCGCACCCACTCCGATACGCTTCGGACCCAGCGCATACAGCAAGTGGAAGAGCAGGCAGCCAAGACGACTATCAAGCTGATTTTTCCGCTGGTGTTCTTCATTTTTCCCTCGCTGTTCCTGGTGGTTTTAGGGCCAGCCATTCTCATCATGATGGATTCATTCAAACAGTTGTTCGGAACCTAAAGAAAGGAGGATCTGTATGGACAGTGTCACGATTATCAGGATCGTAGCCAGCGTGTTGTTCGTGGTTGTGCTCGGAGTTTTGATCCAGCGCCGCCGCTCACGCGTAAGCTAGCTCGGTCTGTGCGGATCTTGAGGCGGGACCTGGAAGCCCAGGTTCCCCGCCGACGGTCTCGCGGCCTTGACGATGCGGAAAACCCCGATGCTTTGCCGTCGGGTGGTTCACAATCTTCGCAAAGCCGGGCCGCGTGACGTAACTCGCAACTTTAGTAACTCAAAGTTTCAAGAAATGGAGATTTGACATGGACAGTACCACATTGATTCGGGTTGTAGCCGGTGTTCTCTTCGTTGTCGTGCTGGTGGTTTTGATTCAGCGCCGCCGCACCAAGGTCAACTAACGCATGTACTCGTCACATCCAGCTTGGCTCGAATAATTGCGCGAGCTCCGCTGGCGGGCATCATCATTCCGGAGCGGGAACGTCGCCGCATAGGCGCCGCCCATATCCGGTAAAGACTCGGGGCATTTCAACCTGTACTCGAAAAAGGGAGATTTCAAAATGGACAGTACCACGATTATCCGCATTGTCGCGGGCGTGTTGTTTGTCATCGTGCTGGTGGTCTTGATCCAGCGCCGCCGCACACGGATTAAGTAGTACGGCCAACAGATCGGCCGGCGGCATGGTAAGACCATGCGAAGCCACCGGCCAACAGAATCGTCCCGCTCGCCGGGAGACATCGGCATTACGTGTCTCCCTGGTGGATAACGAAAGCGGGAACGGCGGATTGCGCTCTTGCACGGGTATCCGGCAAACGCGTCCCTCGTGTCGGCCTTGGCTGGGCTGCATCATCGACCGGCCACTGCTGAGAAAGGTTTTGCGGGTAGGCATCGAAATGGAAGAGCTCGAGCTGATGACAGGAACGTTTGATCAACACCCGGCCGCCGGGTTTTCGCCACAGGCGGGAGGCAACATGGAATCACGGAAACTTTGCGCTTACAACCAGACTCGCGAATGCTTTCTCGGCCTGGAGGTCGATGGTGCCGACCTGTCTCTTGCTAAGCTCAAGGACCGCATCGCTTCCCTGGCGCTCAAGTCCGGTGAGGGTCTCTGGCTTTCGCCATTCAGAGGGCTACCCGAGTGGGGCATTCGCGTCCCTCTGGATCTACTCTACATGGACCGGGACTGCCGCGTCATCGACGTGGTCGAATCTTATCCTGTATTCCGCGCGAATGCGGCCACGCCGCAGCCCGCAAGCGTGCTGGCGTTGCCCACTCACTCCATTTATTCGTCGCAAACACAAGCCGGCGATCAACTGGTCCTGTGTGTAGCGGAGGAAATGCAGCAGCGCCTGGAGCGGTCCACCGGAGCCGGCGCTACGGCTCATCCCGTTCAGGGCGCTTCTGTTCCCGCCGGTCCTATTCCTGTCCAGTCCCCCGCCAAGCGGGCCATGCCTGAAGCACCCCCTGCGCAGCTGCAGGTCGCGCCGAAACGTCCCGCGGCCAGTGTAGTGCAAAGCGCGGTTCTGCTCAGGGAGAAGCCACTGTGGAGCGGTGGCCCTGGATTGTTGGAGCTGGAGAATCGTTCCGAAGAGGAACCCCAGAAGATGGGCCAGACGCACATGATGGGTCTGATCCAACCGGAAATGAAAGACATCCGTCCTCCGAGAGGATGGCTGGAGCGGTGGTGGTCTCCGGATCCCAGAAAAGCGCCGCGGGAACACGCGCCGGGACTGGCCGCCTATTACTGGACCGGTGGCGCGCCTGAAGCGCACCCGATCAAAGACATCAGTTCAACCGGGTTGTATGTAGTCACCGAGGAGCGCTGGTACCCGGGCACCCTCGTCCTCATGACTTTGCAAACTACCGGCGCCGGAGAAGAGGTTGCGGAACGTACCATCTGCGTTCACTCCAGGGCCGTTCGTTGGGGTAAGGATGGCGTCGGACTGCAGTTTGTTTTACAAAACAACTCGATCGACCCATCCATGGCCGCCGCAGACAAGAAGGCCTTGGATCGATTCCTGGAGGGGTTGCGAAAGAGCAAGCTCTAAGCGTTCCTTTGTTGAGCAGTAAGTGCATTGCAGTGGAAGACGCTGTTGAAAAAAGAGTTTTTGATTCAACGGCGGATGGAGGAAGAAAGATGAAGATTCAAACCAATTCGCACGGACAGGCAATGACGCTGAAGCGTCGCTTGAACTGTGCCAAAAGATCCTTGGAGTTGCGCGTTGAGCTACGGCCCTTTGGCCGATGGGTCCGCGCAATCCTGCGCAAGGGCGAAGAAGGGAGCGCGATCGTCGAGATCGCTCTCGTGACGCCTATACTGATGGGCCTCCTGACGGCCATTTGCACGTTCGCCATCGGTTTCAATAACCAACTGACCCTGAACGCCGCCGTGGGCCAGGGCGCAAATTATCTCCAGACGCTCGCAGCCAACGCCACCGACCCCTGCGCGCAGACGTTGACAGCCATAGAAAACGCGGCTCCGAGCCTCAAGGCATCGAGCATCAAGCTCACCATCGCGATCAATGGCACTACCGTCTCACAGACCAGCAATTCATGCACTGGCGCGGCATCGACGCTGGCCGCGGCTGCAAATGATCCGGTTACAGTTTCGGCCACCTATCCCTGCGTGCTCACTATCATGCCCCTGGGCCACGGGACCAATTTCATCAGCAAATGTCAGCTTTCAGCATCGGAGACCGTTTATGAGTACTAAGTTCAAAACAAGTGAGGAAAGACCAATGAGAAAAACAATTGCATCTTTTGTCCGGAGAGTATTCGCAGACCAGAGCGGACAGACTCTCCCTTTCATTGCCCTGGCGATGACCGGCATGTTAGGCATGTCCGGGCTGGCCATTGACGTAGGTCACGCATACGTTGTCCGCAGCCAGTTGCAGAATGCAGCCAATGCGGCCGCGCTGGCCGCATCGGGATACGTGTATTACTCCAACAGCGATACCGTGAACTCAACATCCATCGCAGACCTGTACAGCGCTTCAAGTGGCGGCAACAACGTTTACTCCGCCCTGGGAACCGTGCAGACGCACGTAGGGACCAGGTGCGTCAACATGCTGATGCCGGTTGGCTCGACGTGTAGCTCCAGTTCCGTCGCGAACGCCGTAGTAGTCACCACCAGCACAACCATGAAGACATTTTTCATGGGTCTGTTCGGCGTGCCGAAGCTGGGCGTGAACGCAACCGCGACGGCGTCGATGCAGGGCCAGGCTCAACCGTGGAATGTCGCGATCGTCGTCGACGCAACAAGCTCGATGAGCTCTACGGACTCGAGCTGCGGCGGCCTCACCCGCTTTGAGTGCGCCCTGGGCGGCGTCCAGACTTTCCTGGCTGCCACAAATCCCTGCCCTCCAGCGGGTTGCGGCTCCGGTGCGGCTCTCCGCGTGAGTCTGTTCTCGTTCCCCAACCTCTCCACGGCAACCTTCTCCAATACCAGCCCTTGCGCCACTGGCACTACCTTTACGAATGAACCGTACACCCTACCCACAGCGCCCGGGGTTACCGGAAACAACTACTCGTCGATCACCTATAGCAATTCCACAACTACCGGCAGTGGCAAGAGTGCGAAGACAACGACGACATCGTGGGCTGGCACCTACCAGATCACGGGTTGGGATAGCGGTTATTACCTCCCGAGCGATACCTCTACAAGCGGATTGAACTCCGCTGACAATCTTGTGAAGGCGATCGGTTACGGATATAGCACCTCCACCGGTGCCATGGCTCACAAGGGCTGCCTGCCCAATGTGGGCGGTGAGAGCACCTACTATGCGGGCGCAATCAATGCGGCACAAGCAGCTCTTCTCGAAGAACAGACAGCAAACAAGGGTTCCAAGAACGCGATGATCCTGCTCAGCGATGGAGAAGCAAGTGCTGCCTACGCTAAGTTTCCTGTAAGCGTAAGCACGGCATCCACACCTTCTCCTAATACCAACCTTGGTATATCTGTTTCGTCCGCCGGGACTACGACATGGTCTAAGACGGCAGCCAACTTAACGGGAGTCGCCGGCACCTGGGGCACGTATCCGGACTTCAACGATGAGTGCCAGCAAGCGATTGTGGCGGCTCAAAATGCAACCAAATCGGGAACCAGGATATACTCGGTCGCCTATGGCGCTGAATCGTCCGGTTGCTACGGCGACACAGATAGCACGCTTGTCACTCTGCCCGCCACCGCAAACGTTCCATTCACGGCGGTGAAATCGCTCACCCCATGCATAACCATGCAAAACATCGCCTCGTCCTTGGACTATTTCTACTCCGACGCTAACCAGAGCAGCTCGAACAGCAACTGCTATGAAAGCGTGCATACGGTAACGAACCTGAACGACATCTTCTTGGCGATCTCGTCCACGTTCACGACACCGCGCCTGCTTCCCAACAATGCCACCGGGACAACCATCTCGTAGGCGTGTGAGAAACATAAGACGCAAGGCGCGCTCGTCATGGCGCCTTGCAAAACAGAATTCTTGGAGCGTGTTTCAAAAATCCGCCTTGTATCAGGGCACGACTTCAGTCGTGCCGAAACGGGTAGGAAGACAATGGGCTTTAGCCCCTGAGGGGATTTTAACTAACACCCGCTGAGTCGTTTTTGAAACACGCTGTAGGGAAGCGATCACAGAACGCACCATCTGCGATCACTTCCCGCGCCGCCCTCTGGCGTATTGGGCAGCGCCGGCTAATCGGCCTCAGGTGCAACGGAATACCGGTGCTCATTCGATCGGGGCGGCGGATAGAACATTTTTGAGCAGGGCCCGCAGCGGTTGCGAACAAGCAACCGCTGCACGTCCCTTCGTAGATCGAAATACGCATTGCGGTAGAAGGCATTATTGAGGCACGAGATTCGTTCAACAATGCATGGAGAAAGAACCATGAAGATTAAAACCGTACTGCAGAGAAAAGCAGCGGCGCTCGCGCGACGCGCGCGCACTCCCCTGCATCGCGGTGAGCAAGGTCAGTCGCTGGTTGAGTTCGCTCTCATTCTGCCCATGATGCTGCTGCTTGCCACGGGCATCATGGTGTTCGGCTTGGCCATGAATAACTATCTGCAGCTCACCAACGCGGTCAGCGTCGGCGCGCGCACGGTAGCCATCAGCGCGGGGGCCACACTGGACCCGTGCGCCACGGCCGCCAATGCCATCATCGCCGCGGCTCCTGGACTCAAACCGGCCAGCTTCACTTTCTCTTACACCTTCAGCGGAAACTCTTACAGCACGAATACCTGCGCCAGCGGCAGCTACAACTCCGGCGCGGCGAAAGATCTGGCTTCAGGCAGCACTGCAATCGTCAAGGCCACCTATCCGTTCAATCTCTCGGTCTTCGGCAAGGTCTTTTCGCAAAGCAATGCCGTGCTCTCAGCCACGTCATCGGAGTTGGTCCAATGAACGTCGACAACCAACCACACCTTCGCCGGCCGCTCATTCGGTCTGCGCTCAAGGACCAGCGCGGACAAGTATTGCCCTGGGTTGCTTTTATGATGGTCCTGCTGCTCGGTATCGGCGCATTTGTCCTGGACATCGGACATGCCTTCTACTGCCATCGCGAACTGCAGGCGGCAACGGATGCGGCTGCCCTGGCGGGCGCACAAAGCCTGAAGACCGCCTCGCCCACAGCCATCGCCACAGCCTTCAGCGCCGTGGCCGGGGGCAATAACACAAACGGCAATCTGCCCAGCGTTTCCATGGTTCCCAACTATCCAAAATACGCGTGCCTGTCCGGCATTACCCAGGCCGCCTGCGTCGGACCCGAAAACGCGAACGCCATCCAGGTGAAGGAACAGGACATCATTCCCACGTTCTTCGCCAGGGTTCTGGGAATCAACCAGATGACGATCTCGGCCACCTCAACGGCTGCCATTGTGGGCGCGAAGAATCAGATCACCAACATCGCCATCGTCCTCGACACCACTGAGTCAATGCAGACCGTGGACTCCAACTGCACTTCCAGCGGTGGCAACGCGGAAAGAATTGTCTGCGCGGAGCAGGGCGTCCAGGTTCTACTGCAGGCTCTGTCGCCCTGCAACACGGCACTCGGATGCGGAGCGGTGACAAATGGCATCGCCGCCAACGCCCTGGACCAGGTGGCCATTTTCACTTTTCCCAATGTCACCGCGGGCACCGCAAGCGATGACTACAACTGCGGCGGCAGCAATCCAAGTATCCCGGCGTACTCGCTGCCCAGTTACAACGCAACCACCTACCCGCCCAACGCGTCCGGAGCGGCGTCCAGCACGGCGACCTACCAGATCACGCCGTTCTTAAGCGACTACAAATCCGGCGACACCGGCAGCACATTGGAGACCGGCTCCGATCTGTCAATGGCAACCGGAGCGGGAGTGAACTCGAGCGGCAGCAATTGCTCCGGTATGCAGGCGCCGGGCGGCGATGGCACCTATTATGCGGGCGTGATCTATGCCGCACAGGCATCTCTGACGGCCCAAGCCGCAACCGAGATAGCCGCCAATGCAAACGCAAATCCGCAGAACATCATGATCATCCTCACCGATGGCGAGGCCAATGCCAAAGCGTCGAAGATGGCCGCTAACGACGCAGCCGGCAATCCGATCAACACTTCAAATGCCTTCCCCAACACCGGTGGCGCCACATCTTACGCCACAAACTATCCGTCGATCTTCGATCAATGCCAGCAGGCCGTGGCCGCGGCCAATTACGCCAAAGCGCAGAACACCCTCGTCTATTCGATCGCTTACGGATCGGAGTCTTCGGGATGCACGACGGACACCACCGGTCCGCAGGCAAACATTTCGCCTTGTCAGGTCATGTCGGAGATGGCGTCGCCCAACACAACCAACCCAGATGGCACGGTTCAGAATGTCTATTTCTACTCCGACTACAAACAGAGCGGATCGGGAAGTACCTGCGTATCCCTCGCTGCTCCAGTTGCGGACCTGGATAGTATCTTTGGTGCAATCGCCGGCGATCTGCTCACCGTGCGATTAGTTCCGGAAAACCTCTGGCCCAGCACCTGATCGCTGACCAGAAGTTGATCGCTGGTAGGTCAACTGGCCGCTTGACAGCGGCAAATAAAAGAGCACTCACTTCCCTGCCGTCTACTTTTCGAACTGGCAGGGAAGCTGCTTTATTCCAACTCTTCGGGAATAATCAACAGCACTTCCACTTTTTCAATTTGCCCGTTCTGCACGGCTGGCCGGAACTGCCACTGCGCCAGCGCATTCAGCACAAATTGCGCCTGCTGAAAGTCGGGCGGAAACGCCAGACGCAGAGACTCGAACCGCCCTGCCTGGTTCACGAAGCCGTGAACCAGAATGGCGTCGGAATTGAACGAGCCCGCGGGAATATTGGGCCGCACAATGTTATATGGCCAAGGCGCCTCAAGACGCGTAATGTTCCCCGCCTCCGCGGCGTCGGCGGAACGCGGAAGCGAGTACTGCAGAATCCAGCTCTTCTCAAGCCCGACATGCAGGTACACGGTATACGCAATCCGGTCGTTCCATATCCCGGATATCTCCGGATACTTCTCTTCCAGACTCGCCCCCACCACCACGGCTCCAAACTCGCCATTCTTTGGCAGCATAAAGCGCTCGGTCGTGAGCCCGCTATCCACTCCTGAGCCCGCTCCGTCTCCTGGCTTGGTTCCGCTTTGATTTCCCGTGTCGCCATTGGGACCGCCGGAGTCTCCCGCAGCCGCTTGATCGCCCGTACCGCCCGGCTGATTCGTTTGTTTGCCCATCGTCGCTTGACCCGGCGCCAGAATTCCAGACTGATTTTGCTCAGTCGTCTGATTCACCGGCGGCAGTGTCGCGATGCCATCCGGCATGCGAAGGTCAGAGATCGACATGATCGCGGTGGGCGTCGGTTGCACAGCCGTCTGCGAGGCGGTAACGGGAGCCAACTGAACCCTGTCTGGCCCATGAACCACCAGGGGCGAAGTCGTGGTAGGAAACACCGGGAGCTTGTCCGTAGGCTTGTCGGTTGAAGATATGCTCATATCTCCCAGGTTGATCTCTTGATTGGGTGCTCTCACAGACGGCTTTACGTCAGAGGCCGTCGTCTTCTCCGGCAAAGGCGCCGCAATCAACTTCACCTGCACCTTCTTGGGAGACCAGATGACGACCGTGGGTATGGGAGTCTCCTCGGTCAACCTTATGGGGTCGGTAATATCGGGCTGCACCAGCGTCTGGGGTCCCTTATCCGCATCCGCAGTCAGGCGTAGCGCCGCCTCACGCGCGGCGGGCTTCTGTCCCGGCGCAGGTTTATGCGCGTTGGCCTGGGGGCCCGGATAGCCGACGCCCTTTGACGCGGACTGGCGAACCGGCTCTTTGAGAGTATGCAAATCGAGATGTCGAACGGTATACCGCTTGGGCACAATGCGGTTATTGATGTCCGGCGTGTAGATGATCCCGAAGGATAACAAAGCCACCACTGCAACATGGGTAAGAATGGAGATCAAAAAAGAGGTCGGCCTCTGATTGAGTTCAGGCCGCTCAGAGAACAATGTGATGGTGCGCGAAGACATCATGTTCGGATTGATTCCCTCCCTCGCGCAGTCTGGCGCCGTTACCCCAGGGCTTTTGACTTCGCGGGCATTGACAACTCAGCCGAACATGAAAAAAGCTTCTGGAACCCTTCCGAAATCCATTCTAACCTCTTTCTAATCCCAATCTGGCACCTATCTTCCTCATAGCACTCTTGATACCCCAATTGAATTCTGCTTCTCTTCCATCCTTATATATGCACCTTATGCGGGCTACACTGAACTCGCGTTTGAACAAGTTTGGCTCATCAGTTGCCCAATCCCGGTTCATCGTGAATTTGAAATTCGTCTCCTTGGGCGCAGAAAAACCCACGAGACAGAAAGGCGGAGCTGGCCGGGTAGCCAGTTCAAACGGACTAAATGAACAAAAGACTACTTACGATCCTACTCCTCGCTTTCGTCATTGCAGGCGCATGCGCCTTCCTGGTCTTTCGCGTAGTAGGAAATCGACTGGGGGCGAGCCGGCCTTCGACCACCCGCGTGGTTGCGGCCGCTGCCGATATCAAGTTGGGGACGATCCTTGCCGCCAACAATCTGACTACCGTCGACTTTGCCGGCGCGGTCCCCAAGGGAGCAATTCTCAAACCCGAAAACGCCATTGGCCGGGGAGCGATCTCGGACATCTATCAGGGCGAGCCTATTCTGGAGAACCGTCTGGCTCCGGTTGGCTCGGGCGGCGGATTGGCTTCCACCATTCCAACTGGCATGAGAGCTATCGCGGTCAAGGTGGACGACATCGTGGGCGTGGCCGGATTCGCCACTCCCGGTATGCACGTGGACGTGCTTGGTTCCGGCGTGCCTCCGGGAGGCAACAGTAGCTCGAACAACCGCCAGGACCTCGGCACGATGGTGAAAACCATCCTACAGAACATTGAGGTTCTATCCGCCGGCGTCAATATTCAAAAGGATGCGGAAGGCAAGCCGCAGCAAGTTCAGGTCGTCAACCTGCTGGTCACCCCAGAGCAGGCTGAGACCCTGAGCCTTGCCGGTTCCGGCGTAAAAATTCAGCTCGTCCTGCGCAACCCGCTGGACACAAAGACTCAGGATGTTCCAGTAACCGCCATGGGCAACATCTTCGCCGATCAGGTGATCGCTCCGCCCACCCATGCGGTCAGGACAGTCAGACGGGTTACCGCCCCGCCATCCCACGTCACCGTCGAAGTCATCAACGGTTCAAAACACACTGAAGAAAAATTTAGTTCTCCCGAGGCAAAGCAGTGAGAGCGAAAACTGGCATATCCATCGCATACGTCTGCGCCTTGTCCGTTTTCTTGTGCGCCGAGTTGAGCCTTCCGGCTCAAACGTCTACCACCACCTCCCTGCCCGGCGCGGTCCCGGTACAGGACTCGACCAATGAAGTCGCCGTCGCCGTAGGCAAGAGCCTGCTGATCGACACCGCGCGGCCCATCTCGCGGGTTGCCGTCGGCCTGGGCGACATCGCGGAGGCTACAGCGGTCACTCCGACCGAGATCATGGTCAATGGCAAAGCTGCCGGAGAAACCAGCTTGATCATCTGGGATGCGCGCGGCGGCCGCCAGTTCTTCAACGTCACGGTTCGCGCCAGCTCGGCCATTACGACGGATAATCTGGACGCCATCCGCCGCGAGCTGGCCCTTGAGCTTCCAGGACAGACGTTGAAGGTCACCTCCGACAACGGCGAGGTGTTCCTGCGCGGCACGGTGAAAGATCTCAACGGCTCAACCCGCGCGGTTCAGATTGCTTCCACGGGCGGCAAGGTCGTCAACCTCCTCAATGTCGATGTGCCCGAGTCCGATCCGCAGATCCTGCTCAAGGTCCGCTTCATGAGTGTCGACCGCAGCAAGGAAAAGCAGCTTGGCATCAATGTCTTCAGTTCTGGACTTGGAAACACCATCGCAGGTGTCACCACCGGACAGTACGGTGCTGCTGCAGTGACGCTACCCGCTGCCGGAGCTGCCGCCACGGCCACCATTCCGCCGCTGAATCTGTTCGCCTTCTTCCCCGGCCTCAATCTGGGAGCAAATATCGAAGCTCTCGAACAAAGAGGCCTCGTGGAAACTCTGGCAGAGCCCAATGTGCTGGCGGTCAACGGCAAAGAAGCAAGCTTCCTGGCCGGCGGAGAATATCCCTATCCCGTGGCTCAGGCTTCATCGGGCGGCCCCGCGGCCATCACCATCATGTTCAAGGAATATGGAATTCGTCTGAATTTCATCCCCACTATTACTCCCCGCGGAACCATCCGCCTGCAGGTAGCGCCGGAAGTCAGTGCGCTGGACTTCGCCAATTCCGTCGAGATCTCCGGATTCGATGTGCCCGCAATTACCACCCGCAAGATGAAGACCGAGATCGAACTCCGCGACGGCCAAAGCTTCGTGGTGGGCGGACTCCTGGATAACGAAGAGAACGAAGCCTTCCAGAAGGTCCCATTCCTGGGTGACATCCCCATCCTCGGCAAGTTTTTCCAGTCCATGCAGAGGACAAAGACCAACACCGAGTTGATCGTGATCGTGACTCCGGTGATCGTCTCGCCGATCGGGGCCGGCTCGGCGCTGCCCGATCTGAAATACCCGGAAAAGTTCCTGCCCGCCAATTCCGGCATTGCCATGCACACGCCGGATGAAAAGACTCCTGCCAACACTCCGCCTACTCCGCCGTCCACGATGCCGGTTGAGAAGCTGATTGAAAGCATGAAACCCGAGGCGCCGCTGATCATTGAAGGAGCGTCGGGCGGCTTCGGCAGCGGCAGCGGCGCCGGCATCAGTTCCGCGCCCACGTCGGCGTCCGGATCTCCCCAGTAAAATCGTTTCCGGCCGTCCTCATCGGGCGGCCGGAGATCTTTCCTTCCTCCACTTTTCGTCCTGGACAACTTCTCATCGAGTCACGTCAAGATTCCGGCGATCTGAAGAAGGGCATAAGCCACAGCCCGTCTCAGATCGCCGGTTCGCATTTGTGAAACAATTTGAACGAACTGGATGGGTCCAACAAACGAACTCATCCCGAGAGAGCAAAAACGGATGGCTTCGCGCGAACAGGCAATTCCGGACGCCCGGCTCCAGGTCTCAAACCTCACGCGGGGCACAGTCGTGGCCACTGGCCTTGAGGTGGCCGACAGCGGCCCGAAGCGGAATAAAGGCCTGCTGGGGCGCAAGAGCCTTGCTCCCGGGGAGGGTCTATGGATTAGACCATGTGAATCGGTACACACCTTTTTCATGCAATTCTCCATCGATCTCATCTACATCGATCGCAAGAACAAGATCAGAAAGGTCTGCGAAAGTGTCCCTCCGTGGCGGCTGTCTCTTTGTCTCTCCGCTCACTCCATCCTCGAGCTTCCGGCGGGTACAATTCGCAGCACACAGACGCAGCGCGGAGACACCCTGGGCTTCATGCCCGCATCTCCGGCTCCAGACAATGCTCCGAACTCAATGCCGCTTTCGTCAGAAAGCATCTGAGCCGGGATCGGATTCGACCGGGTGCGGATTCGGCCTTCAATTCGTGAACGGGCTACCGCGTCGCGCCCGGAAAATCACCAATCAGTAACGCAACTATTGAGGAGCTCGCATAAGTGGGGTCCAGCCGTCCTGCGCCCGCCGCGTGGACGCCATGGCAAACAGATACCACACTAGCCATGCCGGCGCGGTCCAAAGATAGAACGCAGAGGGCAGCTTGACGCCGAGGACCATCCCGACTTCGATCACCAGGCTTCCCAGGGCAAGAAGCGCCAGCAGGATTCGCGAGCGGCTGAGATAGGCGCCGCGCAAAAGGGCCGGTATCGTGATCGCCTGATCGAAGACCCAGCAGTATGGAGCGGAAAGAATGGAAACGAGCACCACCACGCTGCCGTCCTGCATCCAATCCCAGGCGTGCCGGCGCTTCCAGAAATAGGCAAGCGCCCAGATGCAGCCGATGGCAGGCAATAGATATTGCAGCACAGTCGCCTGCGGGTTTACCCAGAGCCTGAGCACCACGCCCCAGCACGGTATGAATTCCTTCTCCACTCCGTATGTCCGCATCATGTGCGCGTAATCGGTCCATGCTGTCGGGTCCATCCACCAGCTCAGTCCGCAACTGGCTGCTATGGCAACTGCGGCGCCGAGCAGGACCTGATAGCCACGCTCCACCACAACCCAGGCCAGCAGCACCACGCCAAAGGCGAGAAACAAGTGCGGCTTCAGCGCGCACAGCCATAGCGACATTCCCGCCAGAAATGGCCGTGAGCGATGCAGATAAAGAAACAAAACCAGTCCCAACAGCGCAAAAAGAGAGGTCTGCCCGACAATCAGGCACAGCAGAGCCGGCGCAAAAGAAAGCCCAAGAAAGTTCAGCAGGCTCCTGGGCCGCCCATGCATCTCCCAGACCATACGCACCGACCCCCAAAGGCACGCAAGCAAAACCAGTGACCAGATCAGCGCTCCGGCTCTTACTCCGATCAGTCCCAGTGGATATACCAGCGGCAGCGCCCATGGAGGGTTCCGCATGAAAAGAACGCCCAATCGAGGTGGGAGCCCCGCTGCCCACTCGATCCGCATCATCCCGGCCACATCGTACGGATTGGCATGATGCACAAGCTGCTGGCCGGTCGCCCAATAAACGACGAAGTCCCGCGCGCCCGCAATCTCGCCCGTGAGCGGTGCAACGCAGAGAAACAGCGCAGTAATGGCCAGCGCCAACCCGCTCACCAGCACGATTGAGAATTCCGCGATGTCGTAGTTTGTCTTATAGGACGGAAGGCCTGTCTTACTTTCCATGAACGCTATTCTACTTGCGCCGAGGATCGGGATTATCTATCCAGTTCTGCTTCCCGGAAACGACTGCCTCGCCGGCAGATGAGCCTTCGCCAAGCCCCGATTTCGGTAACAAACTTTCAGGTAATGTATACGACTCCGGTCTTTGCAAACGGCCCTGTGTACAGGCGTTTACACCACGCCGTGCTCGGATTCCGCGGGCCTCTTGCCTAACTCATTCATTTATATAGAAAATGTCCACCGGCAAGATTGGCACGCCAGATGCAATATGTTGGGTGCCCCGCATCACGCAGGGAAACACAACTTACGGGGGAACAAATGAACACCTTGCTTCTCAAATTGCATGTGAAGTTCCAGGACCTGGCCAACCGTGAAGACGGACAGGATCTGGTCGAATACGCCTTGGTCGTTGCTCTGATCGCCTTTGGCGCCACCGCCGGCATGAACGCGCTCGCCTCTGGCCTCAACAGTGCTTTCCAGGGCATCAGCACCACTCTCGGCGCTTACGTCAGCTAGCTTCTGTCCTCGCAAGGACAGAATGGTTTCGCACGCATTTCCGCTCTTTCGCGACAGAGTGAAGCGCACCGCAGCCGGTGACAACGCTCGCTCATCCGCGAGGAATCGTCTTTAACCGCAGTCAACCACCAATCCAAGGAGAGAAAACACTATGAACACCATCCTTTTGAATCTCTATGTCAAGTTCCAGGATCTGGCCAGCCGTGAAGAGGGTCAGGATCTGGTTGAATACGCCCTGGTCGTTGCTCTGATCGCCTTCGGCGCCACCGCCGGCATGAACGCTCTGGCCTCCGGCCTCAACAACGCTTTCCAGGGAATCAGCACCACCCTCGGCGCATACGTCAGCTAGTTTCTGTCATAACAAGGACAGAACGGCGCTCACAGCAGTTTCACTCCTTGGCGGGAGAGCACCTCGCACCGGATCAGGTGACCGAGCGTGCTCTCCCATACAACGGATTCGAGACTCATCCGCGGTTCAACATTCAGCAACTGGAAATGCAAGCACCGGCAACACCGTGCTTTTCAAGTTGCATATCGAGTCCAGCCGCATCGGACTCCAGGAATGGATGAGCCGCGAGCAGATCGGCTTCTAGTCGAATATTTCCTGGTTGCTGCTCCGGCCACCCTTCGCCCTCCCCAGTCGACATGAAGGCTTTTGCAATAGGCCTTACACCGGATTCAACGGTAACCGCTCCGTCCTCGCGAGCTTTGCATTCATCGTCGTCAAGCTCAGCAATCAATGAATAATCTCTTTCTGTCAGTGCGCCCACACGTCAGCCAACTCGCGCATGCTCCATGCCTGCCCAATCGGCGCCGTTTTGCGCGACCCTCCGCACATGTATACCAGAGAGTAACGCCGGGCGAATCCCTTCCCCGAAATGACCCCTCCTTTGCTTCGCGAACCGTATGATAGGGTTGGTCGCTTCCGCGGCCTATCTCGCCTTGCCTATGGAAGCGTTCAGAGTGAAGCCCTCCATGAAAAGCACGCGGCGCATGGCTCTGCTCTTGATCCTGTGTAGCTGCGGACTTTCCCTGGTATGGGGCTCCTTTATCGTGCACAGTTCTTCCGGCGGCCTCACGGATTTCAAAGCGGTCTATTATGGCTCGCGCTGCCTGGTCCTGCACGCCGATCCGTACAAGAATGCGGACTTTCTGCGCGTCTACCTCGCGGACGGAGGGAAAATCCCCTCCGAACCCATGATGGCCGATCTATTCCGCCGCGCAGTCCTGGTGTGCGTCAACCTCCCCACTACGCTGTTCTTTGTCATTCCCTTTGCATGGCTGCCTTTGCTGCCGGCTTATCTGCTCTGGGCGCTGCTGATGACCGCCGGGCTCACCCTTGCCGGTTTTCTCATGTGGGACCTGACCGCGGACACATCGCCGCGCCTCGCCCTCGCCCTCATCTGCATCCTGGTTGCCAACTGTGTCATTCTATTCGCCGATGGCAATACAGCCTGCATTGTAATCAGTCTCTGTGTCGTGTCTGTCTGGTGTTTTCTTCAAGACCGGTTTGCCACAGCCGGCATACTCTGCCTGGCGCTCAGCCTGGCCATCAAACCGCATGATGCGGGCCTGGTCTGGCTCTATTTCCTGCTCGCTGGCGGCATCTATCGCAAGCGCGCCCTGCAGACGCTCATCGTCACCATTGCGCTCTGCCTGCCGGCCATGCTTTGGGTCTCTCACGTCGTGCCCCATTGGCTGCCAGAACTGCGGTCCAATCTACACGCGGCCGCAGCGCGCGGCGGCCTGAACGATCCCGGACCCGCTGCCGTCGGCTTCCACCATCCCGACCCCATCATCAGTCTGCAAGCCGTTCTCAGCGTCTTTCGCGACGATCCCCACATCTATGTCCCGGCAAGCCTTCTTATCTCTGCGGCGCTCCTGCTGCTCTGGTCGGTCACCACCCTGCGCTTGCGTTTTTCGCCACGCAGGGCCTGGCTCGCGCTGGCTGCCATCGCTGCCCTCACCATGCTCGTCACCTATCATCGGCAACACGATGCGAAACTGCTCCTGCTCACCGTCCCGGCCTGCGCCATGCTGTGGACCAGGCGCGGTCCGGCAAGCTGGTTTGCTCTCCTGGCAAACTCCGCCGCCATTGTGGTCACCGGAGACATTCCCGCCACGGGCCTCACAATTCTCACTGGACATCTGCCTCTCGGATCGGGATTCTTCGCTCACCTGAAAACGGCCATCCTTGTCCGTCCGGCACCGGTCATCCTGCTCGCTGTCGCTATCTTCTATCTATGGGTATACATACGCCATTCCGGGCCCGATCCGGCGGACGCAGCGGACTCAAAATCCGCCTGAAATGCTTCCCCTTGCGCATAACCCCAAAGTCGTATGGGCAAGAGCAGGGCGCACGGCGAATAATTCTTGTTTATTGGGTTATTGCGGCAGGCGCTGGGGTCTTCCGGTAAAAGAAGGCACGTCGCCGCAGGAGTGAAAATCATGATCAACGGAAAGCGCATTGCGGTTGTCATGCCAGCTTACAACGCCGAAAAGACTCTTGAAAAGACAGTGCGGGAGTTGTCCGATGTTGTAGACATCAAGATTCTGGTCGATGACTCCAGCAAAGATCAGACCGCTGCTCTCTCACGCAAGCTCGGCGTGCAGACCTTCGTTCACGACACCAACTACGGTTATGGCCGCAATCAGCAAACCTGCTATCGCGAAGCTCTGGCCGCCGGTGCGGACATCGTAGTCATGGTTCACGCTGATTATCAGTACACACCTTTATTGGTTCCGGCCATGGCCGGCATGATCGCGAGCGGCGTCTACGATATGGTGCTCGGCTCACGCATCCTGGGCAATGGCGCACTGAAAGGCGGAATGCCCCTCTATAAATTCGTCTTCAACCGCATGTTGACCGCCTTTCAGAATCTCTTTCTGGGCGTCAAGCTGTCGGAATATCACACCGGCTTTCGCGCTTTCTCGCGCGAACTGCTTGAGACGCTGCCGCTGCTTGAAAACTCCGACGATTTTGTCTTCGACAACCAGATGATCGCCCAGGCCGTGATGTTCGGCTTCAATATCGGCGAGATCTCTTGCCCTACAAAATACTTTGAAGAAGCTTCGTCCATCAATTTCAAACGCAGCGTCCAATACGGCCTTGGGGTACTTGCCACCACCTTCCGTTTCGTCGCTCAAAAAAGGGGCATCATTCACTCTCCACTTTTTGGCGCGACGGGAAGAAAAATCACGCAGCAGTATTACAGCCACGTTCCGCAAGGCTCTTGAGCCCCTGCGAGCCACGCGGACTTCGCGAACCTCGGCTCGAAGACTAACTCCATAGGTTCGGACCGGCGAACAGTGAGTCTGTGCGTCTACTCAATCTCATATAAATAAGCTATCCTGCTGCTTTGGTCGCGTTCGCCATCCCGTACCTGATCGTTCCGCCCATTAGAATATGTTCGTGACTCCCAGCCCGGACAACGCTCCTTCTTTGATGCTGATTGAAGGTGGCCTCACGGTAATCGCCGTCGCGGTCTCCTTTGCCTTGCATCGGCTTGGCGCATCCTGGTTCGCGCGCATTGAAAAAGCCTTCGCCGCCCTCGCGCGCAAAAAGCGTCTGTCCGTACTGGCCGTCGGCGCCGCAGCGCTTCTCGTGCGCCTTGCCATTCTTCCCATCTGCCCCATCCCGCTGCCTTTTGTTCAGGACGACTTCAGTTTTCTACTCGCCGCCAATACCTTTGCCGCCGGCAGACTCACCAATCCCACGCCACCCATGTGGGTCCACTTTGAAAGTATCCAGATCACGCTGCGGCCAACCTACATGTCCATGTACTTCCCCGCGCAAGGCCTGATTCTTGCAGCCGGCAAAGTGCTGTTCGGACATCCCTGGTTTGGCCTGTTGTGCGTCACCGCGCTGATGTGCGCCGCCACCTGCTGGATGCTCCAGGCCTGGCTCCCGCCCACGTGGGCTTTGCTTGGCGGAGTGATCATGGTGCTCCGCATCGGCCTGTTCAGCTACTGGATCAACACCTACTCCGGCGGTGGTTCCATAGCCGCTCTCGGCGCCGCATTCTTGCTCGGCGCGCTGCCGCGATTCATCCGCTCGCCGCGCCTTCGATACAGCCTGACAATGGCCGCCGGTATCATCATCCTGGCGCTGAGCCGGCCTTATGAGGGGCTGCTTCTTTGCCTTCCTGTCGGGTTCGTTCTCGGGCGCTGGGTCTTCTTCGGCAAGCCGCGTCCCACCGCCACTCAGGTGTTTCGCAGCTCAGCGCTTCCCCTCGCGCTCATCCTTGCCGCTGTGGCGTGGCTGGGTTATTACGACTATCGCGCCTTCGGAAATCCGCTCACCCCGCCCTACAGTGTCGATCGCGCTGAATACGCCGCGGCTCCCTACTACATCTGGCAAACCCCACGCCCCCAGCCCGCCTACAGGCACAAAGCCATCCACGACTTCTACATCGATGTGGAGCTTGGCTCTTTCAATCACCTTCATACGCGGCGCGGCTTTTTATCTGAAAACCTGTTCTTCAAGCCTCTGCGCGCGCTTTTGTTCTTCGCAGGCTTCGTCCTGCTCCCGCCCTTGATCATGCTGCGCCGTGCATTCCTCGATCGGCGCATACGATTTCTTAACGTCTGTGTCGTCATCGTCGTCTGCGCGGTTATGGTGGAAACCTGGCTGATTCCGCATTACTTTGCCGCCATCACTCCCGCAATCTATGCCCTGGGCCTGCAAATGATGCGTCACCTGCGCCAGTGGAAACCCGGCGGACAGCCGGTGGGCGCCGCAATGCTCCGATCCATCGTTGTGCTTTGCTTTGCCCTGGCCGGCCTTCGCCTGATTGCCGAGCCGTTGCATATTCAGCTTGCCAATTGGCCCAGCGGCAACTGGGCAGCCACATGGCACGGGCCCGGTCGAATGGGCCTTCCCCGCAAGCACATCGAAGACCAACTCAATCGATTGCCGGGCAAACAACTCATCCTCGTCCGCTACTCGCCCGACCATAACTCTCTGGATGAATGGGTTTATAACGCTCCAGATATTGACCACTCAAAAATCATCTGGGCCCGCGAAATGGATGCCAAGGATAATCAGGAACTCATGCATTACTATAAGGACCGCACCGTATGGCTGGTGCAGCCGGACGCCAACCCGGTTAGTCTGACGCCCTATCCTTCGCCGCAGTGACGAGCTTGGGATTGAATACTTGAATCGGACTCATCCTAAGGAATGCCCAGCAACTTATGCGTCTGCAGGCTCAACCGCCATTGCGGATGCTCCATGCAATAGCGGACCGCCAGGTCAGTGTTCACAGTGCGGCTCGGACCATCCATCGGCTGCAAAAAGAAATGTTTAAAACCAAGCGATAGAAACTCGCTCGGATCGAACTCAGCCTGCGGATATACCAGCTTCAACTCGTCGCCGTTGCGCTGCACCAGAGCTGCACCAGCCTTGGGGCTCACGCACAACCAGTCCACCTCCGCCGGAGCTGCGACCGTTCCATTTGTCTCGACGGCAATTTCAAAGCCCCGTGCATGGAACGCCGCAATCAAGCTCTCGTCCAGTTGCAGCAGCGGCTCGCCGCCCGTGCAAACAACGAACCTGTTCTGTGAGTGGACGGGCCACTTCTTTTCAACCGCTGCAGCTAGAGCCTCGGCTGAATCAAATTTCCCTCCGCCGGCGCCATCCACGCCGACAAATTCCGTATCACAAAATCTGCAGATCGCAGCAGCTCGATCGGCCTCGCGTCCAGACCACAAATTGCATCCCGCGAACCGGCAGAAGACCGCAGCGCGCCCCGCCTGCGCACCCTCGCCCTGCAACGTGTAGAAGATTTCCTTGACGGCATAGCTCATGACCCAGCCTCTTCTTCAGCGCGTCCATAGCGTAGCGGATCTTCCATGCCGTTTTCGCGAAAACCCTTCCGTCGCAACAGGCACGAGTCGCATTGCCCGCATGGTTCCCCGCTCGCGGACGGATCATAGCAACTGCTCGTCAGCCCATAATCCACGCCTAGTTCGATGCCTTTGCGGATAATCTCCGCCTTCGACAGCGCAATCAGCGGCGTGTGAATCTTGAGCGCCTGCAGGCCCTCCACACCGGCCTTGGTTGCCAGGTTCGCCATTCGTTCAAACGCCTCAATGAACTCCGGCCGGCAATCCGGATAGCCTGAATAGTCCAAAGCATTCACGCCAATGAAAATGTCGCTTGAGCCAAGCACTTCAGCCCATGCCAGCGCGAAGGAAAGAAAGATCGTATTGCGCGCGGGCACGTATGTAATGGGAATGCCGTGCGACAGGTCGTCCGCAGAGCGCCCCTTAGGAACGGCGATGTCATCCGTTAGCGCGGACCCTCCAAAGATCCGCAGATCAATGTTTGCGGTCCTATGTTTTTCCACGCCGATGGACGCCGCAACCCGCGCAGCCGCTTCCAACTCCTGGATATGTCGTTGCCCATAGGAAAACGAAAGCGCGTATAACTCGTACCCCCGGCTGCGCGCAATGGCCAGCACAGTCGCGGAGTCCAACCCGCCACTCAACAAAACTACCGCTCGTTTCAATTGAATATTCATCATGCTTTCTAGCTTGCGTGGTCGATGTTGCCCGACAATTTACTTCAGATCTCCGCCCTTTCCAATATCCATCGAAGGCGAAATCGGATTACCTTCATCGATGGATGCATCGATGCACTTCTCCAGGAGGCCTTGGGCTGTGAGAATGAACTCAATGGCGTCGCGCCCCGCGCCCTCGCCGCCTCTGTTCGCGGTCACGTAATGCGCCTCGGACTTTACTTGCGCCCGCGCGTTGGCCACCGCCACGGCAAAGCCTACTTCACGCATAACCGGCAGATCGATCACGTCATCGCCCACGTACGCAATCTCGTCCAGCGTCACGCCTGCCTTTTCCGCGATCTCGCGCACCGCCTTCATCTTGAAGGCCTGCCCCTGGTAAACGAACTCGAGCTTCAAATCGCGCGCGCGCAGGGCAACCGTTTCGCTGATGCGTTTGGTAATCACCCCCACTTGCATCCCGCCCAGGCGCGCCAGCGTTATTCCCGCGCCATCGTGCGCGCTGAATCCCTTGGCCTCCACCATCCTGGTGCAGATGTTGCCGTCAGGTTGCGCCACAGGCATGGGATAAACCCAAATGGTCCCGTCCGTTAGCACTCCATCCACGTCGAAGAGAATGATCTTAATGCGGCGGGCGCGGTCCTCTGCGGAGAGTGTCATCCTTCAATTCTACCCATTGCTTGCGGCAGCGATGCACGCGACACGGTCGTTTGCGAGAAAATGGAGGAATGGACCGCATTCAGCCGAGCGCCGCGCAGCCCAAGCTTGAGGCCGGAGACTACTACTTCGAAGGGCCGTACATGGTATTCACCGCGGCGTATCACCTCAAACGCGGCTCCTGCTGCGGATCAAACTGCCGCCACTGCCCTTACGGGTTCGCCGTTCCAGACGCGCCCGCGGAGCCGTCTGACGACGAGCCGTCGGCCGGTTGAGTTCCAGGTGCAGCAGCATTCGCTTCATGCACCAGCACGGCAAAGCGCGGAAACGCAAAACCCCCGCCAGCGTCGTCAATCACGTTGAGTTGGCAAATATAAGGCCCAGGCTTCAGACCGGCCAGCGGCACATCCAACTCGATGGCTACAGCGTCGCGTCCTTCCACGTTAATCGCCTTGGCCTGCACCAGCGGGGTCTCGTAGACTTTTGTTGACCCCCGGATCAGTTCCAGACTGCTTAGCAGGTTGATTCCGGGTTTGGTTCCCTTGGGCAGATCGACTGCCTTCTCGCGCGTAGGATTGTATATCTCATACAGCAGATACAAGTGCTGATCCAGCCGGAAGACGTGGCTGATATTGGGCACGTACTCTTCCCCTTCGCGCACCAGCGGGCTCTGCTTCTTGCTTGGCTGCCTCATGCTGGCCAGCACAATGGAACTCATTTTGAGCGGAGCTTTCTTCATGTCCGGAAGAGTTATGTCGGCTACAAACGAACCCATCCGCCCTGTCTGATTCTCACGCACCACAAACTTCATCTGGTACTTACCCGGCGGCAAGTCGAAGCTCGTCGTATATTGAATATTCTTCTGGCGCGCCTGTAGACTCGGATCGAGATTCAGCTTCACCGTTTGACGCGCGCTGCCAATCGGCCGCTTCACTTCATCGATCACCGAGCCAATGATGTCCAGCGTGGCCTTGTCCTTGTCTCCGCCTTTGACAAATGGAATCTGCGACCCCGGTACGACCAGCGAGACCGGCACAAAGTAGCGGTTCTCGTCCAATTGGAAATACATCGCGTCCAGATAAACGGCCATGTCGGTCGCCGGCAGATCGCTGGCCAACTGCTCCTCAAGTTCACGTTCGCGGTCTTCGTGTCCTGAGTGTTTGAAGTCCGCCGGCGCATAGTAGCCGGGCCTGTATTCAAGCTTCACTCCAGGCCGGTTGATCTTGATCGTCAGCTTGCGATATTTTCCATCGCGCGCGGGATTCGTGCTGCGAAATCCGATCGCGTAATACGCTGACGTGTCCCGCTCCACCTGCGCAAACGCTGGCGCAAAGTCGTTTGAATCGAAGAACGCCTTGCCGCCCGTATCCGTGCTCAACGTCGCCATCACTTCCTGCGTGGCAAAGTTGGCGTTCATATTATTCAGCAGAGCACCGCCGCTGTACGCCCCAGTTCCGCGCAGGCTCCCTGTTGACGCATCGCCCAAGGGCGAGATGGCCTGCAGGCCGCGCGTATCCACGCTATAAATGGCCAGATTGGCGCGCACCGCCGCATTGATGGCCGCGCGCAACGAAGCCTGATTCTCAATCCCGTCCCGCGAAATCCCGCCGGAAAAATAAAGCAGCGACTTCTTTTCCGTAATCTTTTCCAGCGACTGGGACACCGCGCGCAATGCAAATAGTTCGCGATCGGTATTTACGTCGTTGTACTCGCTCTCGTCCGGCGTGTAGCCGGTCGTGTCTTCCACCTGGTTCGAGTTCGCAGTTGCGCCTTGCGCGAATCCCTGCCCTTCGGTGCCGTTATAAACAGCCACCTCGTTGATCAGCGCGTTCTTGTCAGCGGTAAAATCCTGGTCAACTTTGAGCGTGTCGCCCAGCGAAACCAGCGCCACCAGATCTGCCGGTTGCATCTTGGTACGCAAAAACTCCTGCGCCGCCTGCACGCTCCGATCCAGGTCCTCCGGCTGCATCGAAGTCAAATCGAAGAACATCACAATCAGCCGGTGATTACGCAGATCTTCGGGCTTGGCCACCACCACAGCCTTGCTTCCGCTGCCGCTTACTCCCGCCGCAAGCCCGCTCACCGTGGCTTCGTTCAGCGGCGTGGCTTTATCCATGCTTTGAAAATCGAAGGTCTCAATGTGCTGCTGCTTGCCGTTTTCGTAGACGCTGAAGTCGCTCTGCTTGAGCCCTTCAATCACTTCGCCGGTCTTCGCGTTGCGCGCAACCACGTTGGTCAGCACCAACTCGCCGTTCATCTTCAGGACAAAACCGCCCTGTTGGCTGGAGGAAACCTGTGCACTCTGCGCCTGGTCGGAGTTCTGCGCAAAGCTCGGCCGCGCGCCCGGAAACACAAGCGCCAACGCCGTAAGTCCGGCCCCGATCCTCCGCACCCAACCCGTCATTGAGTTCCCTTCCAAAAATCGAACTGACTTATGAACTCACTCAATTAACTTCCTATCTAAAATCTGAAGCGAGCCAGAAAATTGAACGATCGCATTGCCTCTGCTGAAGTTACCTGTCCAAAGGTCGGCAGAGTCACGCTCGTGCCCACGCCGGAATACTGCACCGTGTTGAATGCATTGCTGGCCGTAGCGCGGATTTCCATGCTCCGCGTATCCCCCATTTGTACCGTCTTCGATAGCGACATGTTGTTCTGAATTGTTCCTGGTCCCGTGATCGAATCGCGGGAAGCAGTGCCAAACACAGCGCACGGATAACCCGTGACCGAGCCAGGCGTGGTAAATGCAGCGGGATTGAACCAACGCTCCTTTGATCCGCTGCCGGTAGTCAAGGAAACACCGGGCGCTCGATCAGGACGACCCGAGTTAGCCGTTCCACACGCAACATCGGACACAGACGCCGTATAACTTGGTGTAAGTGGCTCACCCGTAGCAAAGCTAAAGGTTCCGGAAATCGAGAACCCCTCCAGAACGTGCGAACCCGCGCCGCTTGTGACCCAGAACTTATCTTTGCCGAAAGGTAACTCATAGAGATAGGTGCCTCCGACTTGGTGTCTCAGGTCGAAGCTTGAGTTACCCTCTTCCTCGTCAAGATCCTGCCAGTTTTGCGCCACCCGCGATGAAGTTCCACCCACTGACCCCGCGTCGTCGATGGAATGGGAATACTGGTAGTTCGCGCCCACGGCCATACCCTTGGAGAGCCGCTTATTCAGCCGCAGCGTTCCCGCGCTCAACTTGGAAAATGCAACCGCCTGGTCATAAGTGAAGACCTGGTTAGTGGGGTTAGTGCCCGGATTGCTCGGCGTGGCGCGCGGCGCGCTGGTAATGTCCAGGTGGTTGCCCTTTGAACCGTTGTAGCCGATATTCATCACCACGCCCCAGGGCAGCGTCTTCTGCACATCGATGTTCCACACCTGCACATAAGGTATGGGGTAATGTGGCTCCAGCGCATAGTTACCCGTAGTGTCCGGCGCGGGAAATCCTTGCGCCAGAGTGAAGCAGGTGCTGGGCAGCGTCTGCGCGCACGGCGGAGGACCGCTGCCGTTGGCGCTGAGGCCGACTTCGTTGGTCTGCTCGTTGGCAAACGGCGGCTGATGCGCCATGGTCATGGCAAACGTAGCGTACTCGCCAACCGTATAGTTCATGCCGAAGCCGGCTCGCAGCACAGTCTGTTTGGGCAGCCGCAGCGCAACGCCCAACCGTGGCGCAAAAGCAACATGAAACGGAAACACCAGCGAAGCAGGCAGCGGGCCGCTCAAAGCGCCAGTGCCGCCCGCCTGCACTTCGGCCACGCTGGTAAATTGCGCGGCCGGATTGGTGTCCACGTCCGCCAGATGGCCATACTTCTCTGTGTAAGGCGCATAGAACTCGTAGCGCACGCCGTAGACCAGAGTCAGGTAAGACAGTGCCCGCCAATCGTCCGTGGCATACCCATCCCAGACGTTGTCGCGCAGATAGCTCTTGGCAACCGACGAGTTGATGCTGGTGCTTTGCGGCAGTCCCAGTAGGAAATCCGCCAGCGGCGAGCCAGTCAGGGGAGATGCGCTGGCTGTCGAAGGAGTATTCGGCGCCTCAGTGAACAGGCCGGTGAAGATGAAACTGCCCGTGGCATTCGAGCCGCCGAGAAAGTTTCGATGCACGCGCCGATAATCTCCGCCAAAGCGAAGATTGTGTTTGTCGTGAATCCAGCTCAGCACCTCGGAGAAGGAAATCGTCTGCGAGAGCGAAAGATTCGGCTGCTGCTGGTTCAGTCCCGTCAGATCGCTCAGCGTCACATCGGGAAGCCCATAGTTCAATGGACTCGCATTCAACGCCGCGCCGTTCGGTCCAAGAATTCCGCTCTGCGTGGCAACATCCGCAACACTCGTGAAAAAGTTCGTCGTCTGCGCATTGCTGCGGTTCCAGCTGGCGTTGAAGATACTGGTCAGCTTGTGGTATCCCACTGTATAGCCGGCCTGCACGGAGTTTGAGTCCGACGAAGTTTTGCCGCCCAGTTGCGGAAACAGATCGATCAGGTCGGATGCCGAGTGGCTCCAATTGTAGTTGAAGGTGACGCTCTGCCGCAGCCCCTGATTCTGGTTCCTGCGTCCGCCGCCGAACCCTCCTCGCCCACCGCCAGGCTGCGTGGCATTTGCACCCAGGCTGCGCATATAGCGCGCTCCGGCCTGCGTGGTATTGGACTGCGCCGTCGTGAGCAGGTGATAGTTCTGTACGTCGCCGGGCAAGTTCGGCTGCGGAAAATAATTCAGCAGCGCCGCTGCCTGCGCCGTGATGCGCGAGGCCGGAATCACATTTGCTGCGCCGTTGGAGCTGAACTGCAGACCCGTCGTCGGATCGTAAATGGGCGCCAGGCCGGCCGCTGAAAAGTTCCCTGCCCGCTCTGCGTCCGTGGGAATATTGCCATACTCATCCTCGGGACTGGAACTGCGCTTGCCAGAGAGCGTGAGGAACATGGTATCTTTGCCGCTCGGCTTGGTCAGATGCGGAATGTATGGCGCGCTCATGAACGTTAGGCCGAAGCGGTTGGTTCCCGACGCCGGCTGCTCCTGCGACTGGCCCTGGAGCGAAAACGGTTCCGCATTCAGCGCAGAGTTACTGCCCGTCCAGAAAATTGCGCCGTGTGGCTGGCCTGGATTGAAGCCCCGGAAGTTGCCGCGCCCGCCGCCGCCAAACCTGCCGCCACCGAATCCCCCACCCCCAAATCCGCCGCCACCGCCGAAACCACCGCCGCCACCGAACAGGCCGCCAGACTGTCCGCCCCCCAAGGCGCCCTGTGCGCGCGCGGTCTCTATCGCATCGCGCAACCGGTCCATATCCACACCGGCCAACGGGCTCACTTGGCCCGATTGTCCGCTGATGGCCACCGAATCCCCACTGAAATCGGAGTTGCCGGCAATGGAAGGCAGCGCCGCTCCTGCCGCGCCGCCTGCGCCTGCCTGCGTCTCCGTATCCGCTGCCAGCGCGCTCTCCAGATTCAGGCTTTGCGCGCCGTTGGCCGCCAGTTGCCGCAGCGCCTGCATGCCGGAAGAGTCCAGCGCAAGTCCATTCTGCGCGCTTTCCCGCGCCTGCTGCTCCCGCGCCCGCGAGGCCAGCATCAAGTCGAAGTTCACCGTCTGGTCGTGGCTCGCGGCATTCAAGAGCGCCTCCTGCGATCCCACAGCGAACGCCGCAAACTGCGTGCGAATCACGTAGCGCCCATTCTGCGGGATAGTCAACGACCACGCTCCGGTGATGTCGGTGGTTGTCGAATAGCGCTTGCCGCTGAGCGTATTCTGCGCGGTCACGGTTACGCCCGGCAGCGGAACGTTGCCGCTCTTAGCCACTCCATGCAGCCTGCCGCCTGTCACCGTTTCAGCCGGCGCTGCGGAAGCCGTTGCAGAGCCGGCAGCGGCCTGGTTCTGCGCGCCCGTTGCAGACTGCGCCTGTGCTGCAGTCTGCGCCCATAGGGCGAAGCCGCCGGCCACAACCATCCCCACCGCAAATACACCTGTGGCTGCTAGCCGCAATCTACGCTCCCTTGCGTTTCTATCCTGTACTCAATCAGACGCTACTGTGCCCGCGAAGGTTTACGATCGCGGCGGCGAACAAACCCACATCGACAATCCGGTTGAAGGTCTCGCTTCGCCCGATGGAAACTCCGCAGTCATCGCAATCCAACCCGCACCTCAATCACTTCAGCTCCCGTGGGGCGACACATCGTCAGAACGGCACATATTTGTTCTTGCATTCCTCTGCCGCGCATGTTAACTATTAAGCCAATACTCTTTTGGTTGCTGCCAAGCGAGTAAACACCGGATCGGATGACAAAAGACCGGATGACACACCCAGCAGGGCAGCGGACAGGACATCAAACCGCCATGAAGATCGGCACAACGATTCGCGCTCACCGTCTGCAGAAGGGTCTGTCGCAAGGCGATATTGAAAAGAAAACCGGCCTGCTGCGCTGCTACCTGTCGCGCGTGGAAAACGGTCACACCGTGCCTTCGCTGGATACGCTATCGAAAATCGCCCTGGCTCTCGACCTGCCCATCGCCCAGTTCTTCGCCGACGACTCATTCGGCCACCAGTTCAATACGCAGAAGCTCTCTGATGAGGAATTGCGTTTCCTCACGCAAATCCGCCGCTACTCATCCACTCTGAATGAAAGCGACCGCAAGCTGCTGCTGGCCATGATCAAGAAGTTCGCCGCCACCGCCATCCGGTAGTCGTTGCCAGACGCTAGACGTCGTTTCCCAGGTGAAAAATCGGTTCCACGCCATGCCCGCCGCCGAGCAAAGCCTGCTCTTCATGCGCTTCCAGCGGCTTATAGTTCTGCGCCACATCCATGGCCAACCGGAAGTAGCGCTCGTCGCCCGGCGGAATCGCGGCAGTGATGGGATGGCCCAGTGTCCAGCGCAAGCCCAGTGACGCCTCGTTGGGGAAGGCGGCCGGCTGATACCAGCACTTCGGCTCCGGATGATTCTGTTTCTCATCCGCCGGCCAAACGGTCTTGGCCATGCTCTTCAATGCCAGAATGCCCATCTTCTTTTCCTGCGCGCGCTTCAGAATCTGCGGTCCAAAACCGGCCTGCGTAAACAGCACCCAGTTCACCGGAAACAAGATGGTGTCGAAGTTGTAACGGTCCATCGCCGCAACAGCCGTCTCCGCCGAGTGAACGGAGAAACCGATGTAGCGAATCTTGCCTTCCTTCTTCGCGGCTTCCATCGTTTCCATCGCGCCGCCAGGCCCGAGCACCTTATCCAGTTCAGTCATTTTCGTGAGCGCGTGGAATTGATAGAGATCCAAATGATCGGTCTTCAACAGGCGCAGTGACTCTTCCAACTGCTTGCGCGAGTCGTCCTTCATGCGGCCTTCGGTCTTGCAGGCCAAAAAACAACCCTTCCGGTAAGGCGCCAGCGCCGGACCCAGCCGCTCCTGCGCGTTGCCGTAGCTGGGCGCAATGTCGAAGTAGTTGATGCCGCGATCCACGGCCTCGGCCACAATGTTCGCGGCCGCACCCGGCTCCTCGTCCATCACCACAATGCCGCCAAAGCCGATGATGGACAGTCGCTCGCCCGTCTTGCCCAGCGTGCGCCTGGCAATCGGATGAGAGGGCGTGGCCCCGTTCGGACTGGATGCGGCTGCGTTCAATTGGCTCGTGGATGCAACGGCTGCGGCGGTAAGACCAGCCTGTTTCAGAAATTCGCGGCGCTTCATAGTCTGTCTCCAGGGGGTGGAATAAGACGTTCAGCGTACTTGCAAATATTCTTGCACAACCAGTTGGGCGTTCAACTGTTCAGGAAGCGAACCACGCCCGCCGGCGGCGTCACATGGGCAATGTAAAACCCAAACAGCACGAGCAACCCCACCACCATCCCCACGGCAAGCCGCAGGCGCGTATGAAAGACCGTGCGCGGCGAACCCAGCCTCGGCACCATGGGGGCCGCGAACAGCAGCCCGCAGGTAAACCCGCCCAGATGAGCCATGTTGTCAATGTTCAGGCTCGAATGGACAAACAGATTACCGCCGCTGATCGATAAGCCAAGCACCAGGTTCAGCACGGCAAAGTAGATCACCGATTTGCGCAGTTTTTTCAGTTCGGTGGGAGGCACCGGCAGCCGGTTTGACTTGAGCAGCACAATCAGCGCTCCGGCAATCCCAAACACCGCTCCCGACGCGCCCGCGCCCGCGGGAAAATAAACCCCGGCCCCATCGCGGATGGGCCAAAGCCAGTTGATGTCGGTAGATAGCAGGTTCCCCGCCGCGCCGGTGAGCAGATAAACCGCCAGCACGCCCATCGACCCCATCAGCGGCTCGGCCAGCAGTCCCAGGTTCCACAAGCACCACATATTGGTGGCCAGGTGCAGAATGCCCACATGCACAAACATGGCGGTCACAATCCGCCACCACTCGCCATTGATCAGCACCGAGCCAGCGTTATTGGCGCCCCAATGCATCAGTTGGCCGGTCGTTGGGCTGCCAATACCCACCCCACCCGCCGCCATAGCCAGAAACACCGCGCAGTTGATGCCCACCAGCAGATACGTCGCCGGCGCAGTGGCCCATGAAGACCGTGGCCTGCGCACCGCCTGCGGCTGCGGCATTACCCTACCCGGAGGCAGTATCTCCGGTTCTGGCGTCGGCGAGTAACTTCCCATCCTCTAACTTTAAAGCATTTCCGTGAAGTCCGCGCCACCGCGCATCCAGTTGCCGGGCGCAACAGCAACCGTTCCGTCCCGCAAGCGCCGGCGCCGCCCGAAAACTTCGATGTAATCTGGAATTTGGCACTCTGCGCCACGCGAATTCATCCGCCAATGCGCTAACTTCCACCCGCTCCTAGCACTAAAGTTGTAGGTCGAAGATTGCGCAAGGAGCAGGGAGCTTCAGCCCGCTGAAAGAGAGCGAGCTTGCGAAGCCTTTAGGCTCGGACCTTTACCGTTTTCGGGGATTTTGAAGGAAATACAACCGTCGTACCAGGAGCGCAATCGTGAGCGAGTTTCAAATTTCGGCAAAGCCCATTCGCAGAGCATTGTTAAGCGTCACCGACAAGACCGGCCTAGTCGAGTTTGCCCAGACATTGGCCGCATTCAATGTCGAACTGGTCTCAACCGGAGGCACCGCCCGCGCCCTGCGCGAGGCCGGCCTCGCGGTCAGAGACATCAGCGACCTCACGGGCTTTCCTGAAATGCTCGACGGCCGCGTCAAGACCCTGCATCCCCTGGTCCACGGCGGCCTGCTCTACATTCGCGGCAACGCCGAGCACGAGGCCGCCGTCGCCGAGCACCGCATCCAGCCCATCGACATGGTGGTGGTGAACCTTTACGCCTTTGAAAAAACCGCGGCTCAGCCCGGCGTGGCCTTCGGACACCTCATCGAGAACATCGACATCGGCGGCCCATCCATGGTTCGTTCCGCGGCCAAGAACTTTGAAGATGTGGCCATCGTCACGCGCGTTTCAGACTATCCCGCGCTGATCGGGGAACTGAAGGCGGCTAACGGAGCGCTCAGTCGCGCAACCCGCTGGCGGCTGGCCAAGCAAGCCTTCGCCACAACCGCCGCTTACGACACCGCCATTGCCAACACGCTGGACAAAATTGGCGAAGCTCCCGCGCCGGCCGCAACCGCCGAACCCGACACCGCCGCGCTGCCCTCAACACTCCGCATCAATCTCCCGCTGGCCCAGCCGCTCCGCTACGGCGAAAATCCCCACCAGCGCGCCGCCCTTTACGCCGATGGCTCCGGCCTCGGTGTCGCCGGCGCAACCCAGTTGCAAGGTAAGGAACTGAGCTTCAACAACCTCGTCGATCTGGATGCCTGCTGGGAACTGGCGCAGGAGTTTGAGGAGCCAGCCGTCATCATCGTCAAACACACCAACCCCTGCGGCGCAGCCACCGGCGCAACCGTCCTGGAGGCTTACCAAAAGGCCCTGGCCTGCGACCCCGTCTCTGCCTTCGGCTCGGTGGTCGGCATCAACCGCGTGGTAGACGGTGACGCGGCCGTTGAAATCGCCAAATTGTTCGTCGAAGCCATCGCCGCGCCCAGCTTTACGCCGGAAGCCCGTGAGCGCTTCGCCGCCAAGAAGAACCTCCGCTTGGTCGAAATCAAAGCCGCTCCGCCCAAGCCCGTCGTCAAGCACGTGTCGGGCGGATTGTTGCTCCAGGACGCCGACACCGGCCGCGTCACCGAGTCGGAACTGAACGTCGTCGCCTGGCGTCCGCCCACCGCCGAGGAGCTCCGCAGCCTGCTCTTCGCCTGGCGCGTCGCCAAGCACGTCAAATCGAACGCCATCGTCTACGCCAAAGACGGCCAGACCATCGGCGTGGGCGCGGGGCAAATGAGCCGCGTAGACGCCGCCCGCTTCGGAGCCATGAAAGGCGTGCTCCCGCTTGAGGGTTGCGTCGCTGCATCCGATGCGTTCTTCCCATTCCCCGATGGCGTTGAAACCGTAGCCCAAGCCGGAGCAACAGCCGTCATCCAACCGGGCGGCTCGGTCAAGGACCAAGACGTCATCGCCGCCGCCGACAAGCTGGGTCTGGCCATGGTATTCACTGGGATACGGCATTTCCGCCATTGAGGGATTGAGGGTTTGCCGCGTCTTTTCTCCGTTTTTTTCAGCTTATAGATTCCGCTCTCTGTCGATCGACCGGAAAATCCCGCATTCCGCCGCGCTTTTGCGACCAATGACAGGTAAAATCGTCTCTACAGTAGGCAGAGTCGCTCTTATCGGCTGCCTACGCTGTCCTCCAGGCTTGTCCGGCACCGGAATTTGTTCCGGCACGGGGGTCTAAGGAGGCACGGAATGTTCAGGATGATGAAAACAAAACCCGTTTTGCTGCCCTCTTGGCTGCACTTTGCCGCTGCATCCCTCGTTCTGCTCCCAGTCGCGCCCCTCTGCGCTCAGAATGCGCCCGCCAAGGCTCCTGCTCAATCCAATCCGGCTCAGCCCGCGAATGCGTCTGCTGCCCCGGCCGAGGCGACGGCCGCTCCATCTGCCAGCGCCGCGACGCAACCCTCGAACAGGGCCATTGCCTACTATCATCTGGCCCTTGCCAATGTATATGAGGACGAAGCCCTGGAAAACGGCAACACGGATGCCGCGCGCCTGGCCGTGGATGAATATAAAACCGCGCTCAACGCCGACCCCACCTCGCCGCAGTTGAATGACGGACTCGCCGATCTCTATTTCCGCACCGGGCATGTGCATGAAGCCGAAGTTACGGCGCGCAACCTGCTCAAGAACTCGCCCAACGACATCGACGCGCACAAATTGCTGGGCCGTATTTATCTGCGCCAGTTAGGCGACGCCTCAAACGCCGTCTCCTCCTCATCGCCCCAGGGCAACGTTCTTGACTTGGCCATCGCCGAGTTCGAAAAAATAGTCGCCCTGCAGCCGAAAGATGTCGAAGACCGCATGGTCCTGGGCCAGCTCTACACCGTCAAGCACCAGCCCAAGAAGGCTGAAGATCAGTTCAAGACCGCCCAGGCCATTGACCCCGATTCGGAAGAAGTGGTTCTCAACCTGGCCCGGCTTTATGCCGAGAGCGGCGACATTGCCCACGCCGTCAAGGTGATTGAGGCCGTCCCGGTCGACGATCGCAGCCCCAAGATGGAAGTTGCATTGGGTGCGGCTTATGACCAGTTGAAGCAGCCCAAAGACGCCATCGCCGCTTACCAGCGGGCCGCCGACTTGGACCCCGGCGACTCGCATACTCTCGAGGCACTGGGCCAGGCGCTGCTCAACGACAACCAGCTCGACGAAGCCCTCAAGCAGTTCAAGCTGCTGGCCGAGGCCGATCCGGAAGATACCGGCGCCCTGGTCAACATCGCCGAAATTCAGCGCCGCCAGGGAAAGTTTGAAGATGCTTTGGCCACCGTCCGCAAGGCCCGCAAACAGGACCCCACCTCTCTTGAAGCCGGTTTCAAGGAGGCGCTTCTGCTGGACGTGCTGGGCCGCTTCGATGAGTCCGCCCAGACCTACGAGAAGATGGTCGATCTGACCTCCCACGCCAACGGCGCCTACACCAACGAGGAAAAAAGCAATCGCGGCTTTTTCCTGGAACGCCTGGGAGCTGTCTATCAGGAAGAAAACAAGACTGATCTGGCCATCGCGACCTATCAAAAAATGATCGACATGGGCGGCGATGGCGCTCAGCGCGGCCTTGAAGCCCAGGTTGAAACCTACGGCGAAGCCAAAATGTTTGACCGCGCAGCCGATCTGGCCCGCAAGGCCTCCGACGCCAGCCCCAAGGATCTGAACCTCAAGCTAATGCTTGCCGGGGCGCTGGTGGAGCAGGGTAAGAATGACGATGCCCTCGCCTTGACCAAAGGCCTGCTCGATGCCTCCGGACTCACAGTGAATAAAGCGCCGCTCGACAACGCCGCGAAAGATCGCCTGGTCTGGCTAAAGCTGGGCCAGTTTTACACCGAGATGCGCCGCTGGAAGGATGCGGACGACGCCTACGCCAAAGCCACTCCGCTGTCCATCAAGACAGATGACCGTTCTTACCTGCTCTTCCTGAAAGGCGCACTGGCTGAGCGGCAAAAGCACTATGAGCCGGCGGAGCAGCTTTTCCGCCAGGCGCTCGAGCTCGACCCCAATAACGCCGCGACCCTCAACTATCTCGGCTACATGCTGGCAGACAAGGGTACCCGTTTACCTGAGGCTCTCAAGCTCATTCGCAAAGCTGTTGACCTGGACCCCATGAACGGCGCTTATCTTGATTCGCTGGGCTGGGCCTACTTCAAACTCGGACAGTATGAACAAGCCGAGGAAAATCTCCGCCAGGCCGTCGAACGCGACCAGACCGACCCCGCCGTCCACGACCATCTAGGAGAACTCTACGAAAAGACGGGCCGCATCCGTTTGGCCGCCGCTCAGTGGGAGCTTTCGCTCGCCGAATACGCCAAGTCATCTCCGTTGGACATCGAGCCAGGCGACGTGGCCAAGGTGCAGCGCAAGCTCGAAACAGCCCGCGTGAAACTAGCCAAGCAGGACAGCGCCATCGGCCAACCCAAAACCGAATAAGCACGCACCCCGCACCCCACGTGGGACTTGGGCCGTTCAAGAGAGATGCCGGGATTTGCAGTCCCGGCATCGCACTATCCTCGAATTTCGCTCGTCATCTATCCCTATCGCTCCTACTTCGTTCCCTGAGCCGCCGACGCAATGTAGAGATCCACATTGCTCTGGTCGACGAGTGAAGTGCCGGTATCCACAAACACCGGGTAGGGCGCAAACGCATCCGCGCTATAGTCCTTCCCAAGTTGCTTGGGCGGCGCGTGGAACACCTCGTCCAGCGCCTTCAGCCCCACATAGCCCATGGTGTAGGGCTTCTGCGCAATCGTGGCGTCAATGGTCCCTGCCTTGATGCCATCCAGCGTATCCTGGTTCACGTCCCAGGCAAGCAGTTCGTGACTGCCTCCGGCGCGCTTCAGCGCATCCGCAACCATCTTGCCCGACGCCGAATCCAGGCACACATACGCATCGATCTTCTTCGGCCCTGTCAGTCCCAGAAACTCCTGCGTCTTGTCGAAGGCCGCCTTCGCATCGCCCTTAATGTCCACCACGTCCACGATCTTGATATCCGGCCGCGATGAGAACACATCCTTAAAGCCCTTCAGGCGCTCTTCTGTGTTGGCCTGGCCGGAAATGGTGAAGAACACCACGTTGCCTTTCCCACCCAGTTTCTCGATCACCCGTTTCCCGCCAAGCTGCCCAGCCTCCAGGTTGTTGGTCCCGATGAAGTAGAGCCTCCGGCTGCCCGCCGCGTCTGAATCCATGGTGATGACCGGAATACCGGCGCTCACCGCCGCATCAATCGCAGGCTGCAACACAGAAACGTCAGCCACTGAAATGAGAATGCCCGCCGGCTTGGCGGACGTCGCCTTCTGCAACTCGGCCAGCTCTGCCTGCGCATCGTACCCATCCGGCCCAACCACCCTGGCGGTCACTTTGTACTGCGCCGCAGCCTGCTTGAATCCCGCCGCCGCAGTCTGCCAATAAGGCAGCGCCGTGTTCGCCGAGATCAGGTAATAAACCTCTTTGTCCGAATGGCGCGCGCCACACCCAGTGGTCATGGCCACGCCAAGCGCCAACATACCCAGTGCAACTATTTGACTCGCTTTCATGCCTGCCTCCGGTCCTGAGGTGAATTGCTCACGCACCGCGCCGGATTTCGTCCCCCGGCGCAGCGCGTCGAAAATCCGGCTGGATGGTACTCCCGCCCGATTGCCCTTGTCCAATAGCCGCTCAGGACTTTCTAGGATCGCGCGATGGCATCCGGGTGTGTTTGAAGCGTAGCGGTCCGCGTCTTGCACCTGCGCCATGCCCCGCTGCGGTATAACCAATCGTGAACCTCTCTTTCACGCATCAAAGAGAGGATGAAACAGCAGGCATAATGGGAAGACAAGCATGATGGATCTCAAATCCCCTTCGCTTTCCAGGCTTCCCATAGGCATCGCCGTCGCCGGCGGCCAGGGCGATCCGCTCACCCGCCGCGCGCGGACCGAGCCACCCCATCCCTATCGCACTCCTTTTGCCCGCGACGCCGCCCGCATCCTGCACTCGCGCGCCTTCCGGCGCCTGGCCGGCAAGACCCAGGTCTTCACGCGCCTCGCGGCCGAGTCGCCATCAGACCACTTCCGCAGCCGCCTCACACATACGCTGGAAGTCACGCAGATTGCCCGCACCCTGGCCGCAACGCTGGGCCTGAATGCGGAACTGGCCGAGGCTCTGGCCCTGGTCCACGACATCGGCCATCCGCCCTTCGGCCACGCCGGCGAAAAGGCCCTCGACGATGCCCTGCGCGGTTTCGGGCTCAACTTCGATCACAACCTGCACGCCCTGCGCATCGTCACCTGGTTTGAGGAGCGCTACGCCGCCTTTCGCGGTCTCAATCTGACGCTTGCTGTTCGGGAAGGCATCATCAAACACTCCCACGACTACTCCTCCGCCGGCCATCCCGAGCTGGCGGAATACTTCCTCGATCATTTTCCCCCGCTCGAAGCGCAACTGATCGATCTTGCCGACGAAATCGCCTATCTCACCGCCGACTTCGACGACGGTCTCGACTCCGGCATCCTCACGCTCGATCAAGTGCGTGAAGGGGTGCCGCTGTTCCGCTGCTTCCACGACGCCGTGCTCCAGCAATACCCCTCCGCCGCGCCCAAACTCACGGCCAACGAGACGCTCAAACGGATCCTCAACCTGTTGGTCACCGATTTGATGAATGAGGTGCGCACCCGCGTCGCCGATCTGGGCGCTACCAGCCTCGAACAAATCCGCACCGCGCCCAGCCGTCTCGCAGCGCTCAGCCCGCAAGTCGAAGCAAACCGGATGCTCGCAAAGAAATTCCTCTACGCCAACCTTTACAACTCCGCCGGAATGGAAGAAGAACACGCCCACGCAACGGAGGTTGTTCAAGGACTCTTCGCCGCGCTCATCGCCAACCCAGCGCAACTGCCCCAGGATCACCAGGCGCAAATCCCGGCGCAGGGACTGGCCCGCACCGTTTCCGACTACATCGCCGGCATGACCGACACCTACATCGAGCAAGCGTGGCAGCGCTGCGGAGGCCAATGAGCCACCTTAAAACTGAATCTATTTCAGAGGAAGAAATTCGATCCGCGCAAGATCGGCAACAATCTTGAAGTCATAGTCAGCGGTCACCAGCAGGTGATCGGCTGAGTCCATCGCCAGTTCCAGAGCGAACGCGTCCGCGTAAGGAAGCTGCCTGTCTTGTTTGATCTCGGCGGCGCGCACCGCGCGTTCAGCGGTTGCGGCTACAACGCGCAGTTGGAAAAGGGAAAGATGGTCGAGTATGGTTTCCTGTGCGGTCGCTCCCCGCTTCTTGCGCACAACCCCGGCAATCTCGCCCCACTGGACAGCAGAAATTGCCGCTTCCGCGGTTTGGTCCCGATGCGCTTCTAGGATCGCCGCGACTCGGCTCCATCCTGCTTCTTTATCGAGAAAACGAACCACCGCCGAAGAATCCAGAACGAACACCGTCCCCGGCATGGCTACCAGCCGGCCTTGGCATCTTCGGCACGGCGATCCGCAATCAATGAATCGCTCATGGAGAAGCCGCCTGCGGTGCTGCCACACAGTTTTTCAATCAACCGGCGCGTGGTCTCTTGCGTCTGGGGCTGCAGAATCAGCTCTGTCCCCTCCAGCCGGATCGCCACGCGTGTTCCAGCCTTGATGCCAAGCGCCTCCCGCATTTGCGCGGGAATCACCATCTGCCCCTTGCTGCTCACGGTAGTAAAGACCTGCTCCATGACTTACATAATAACATAAGTAAGACTGTCTCTATTGTCTTACCTTCTAAAATAATCTTACTGCACCGTCCCCGCTGGCCTCAACCGGCGCAGGTCAAGCGCGCACTCCACGGCATTTTGCGCATGAAGCCGCAGATTGTCTGAGGCCGCCCAGAGCCAAATTCGCGAGGCAAGATTCGGATTGCGGCCGTCTTTCTCCGGACGCAGGCGCACCAGCACATCATTTTGTCCCGTAGCCGCCAGGTTCGAGGGCGAATCCGTATCCTCGAGCACCAGGTCCACGTGCTCGCCGCCCAAAGCCTCTTCGAGCGCGGAAATCTCCGCCGCCCGTTCCAACTCCACCGCAATCGAGAACGTGTGCCCATGAAACACAGGCGCAAGAATCACCTGCAACGCCAGCGCGGGCCAGCGTCCATCGCCCAAGGCTTGATAGTGGCGGCGAATCCGCGCTTCCTCCGCGCCCAGGCTGATTGTCGCGCTCTCGCCCATTCCGCTCAGCAGGTTATAGGCAGCCTGAGCGTCAAAAGTCGCTCGCGGCAGCCCCTGGAAGCTCAACAGGCTCACCGTCTGCTGGTGCAGCTCGTCCATCGCCGCGCGGCCAAATGCGCTGGCCGGCTCCAGCACCGTGGCCGCCGCAAAGCGCACAGGCGCGGCCAGTTGCAGCCGCTCCAGAATCAACGCCAGCGCCAGCGCCGCCGGGTGCGCGGGAACCACCGCCGGAGTGAACAGATCGGCCGTCGCCGCCACCGAGCCCAGCCCGACGGAACCGAGCCATGGCGCCCGCACCAGCACGCCCGTCTCCTGGTCCAGTGCGCCGCTCAAATCAAGCACCGTCGAGCCCGCCCGCAGCGCCTGCCGCCAGTGTTTGCGTGTCAAGGCCTCCGCTCCGACAAAAAAAGTAAAGTCCATCCGGTCGAATGCATCCGCGCCCATCGGCTGGACAACCGTAACCTCGTCACCCACCTGTTCCAACTGCCCCTGCGCCTGTTCCTCGTCCAGAAGCACAAAGTTCGCCGCAGCCAGCGGCGATTCCGACAGCGCTTCCTTCAACTCGCGCCCCAGCAACGTTGAGGCTCCAGCAATCGCAATCTTGTACACAAGCATCCTTTTTCAGTTGGAAAAACCGACGGGCGATTATAAAGGTCTGAACGAATCCGGCTCTCCGGCAACTTCATCCGGAGCGTTTCCGGGCCGTCTCCGCCGGCGTCGCGACCAACCGTACGCGGCGCGCGCCCAGATTCCAGAGAACATATAGGTCAACGCAATCGCGAACAGCGCAAAATTGGAGTACCGGATGACGACGTAAAACACGATAGCCAGCAGAAAAAGAAGCTGGAACGGGTGAGCGCGAGAGAAATTAATCTCCTTGCCCGACCAGAACCGCCACGTGCTTACCATCAAGAAGCCGCTCAAGCCCACCAGGATCAGCCAGAGCACGGCGATCCACCATGTCGGAATCGGAATGCCCCAGCACATGTGTACCGTCGCCGCCAGAAAGCCCGCCGCGGCTGGAATCGGCATGCCTACAAAATACTTGCGCCCCGCTCGCCCCGGATTTCTGGGTTGCGCATCGTGCGATATGTTGAACCGCGCCAGACGCGACACACCGCCAATCAGAAACAGGAAGCAGATGAACGCCCCCGCCTGGCGAAGGTGCAGCAGCAACCGCGGATCGATGGATTGGGGTAGAAAGTGGAATCCCCAAATCAACGCCAGCAGGCTCGGCGCCATGCCAAACGTAATGGCATCCGCCAGCGAGTCCAGTTCCTTGCCAAACTCGCTGGTGGTATTCGTCATGCGGGCAATGCGGCCGTCTAGCGTGTCGAAAGGGATGGCGAACAGGATGGCAATGGCCGCCCAGTCCAGGTGCGTTGCCGCATCGCCGCTGATCGCCTTGATGGTCTCGGTAATGGAAAAAAATCCCGCGCCAATGTTGCCGACCGTAAACAACGAGGGCAGCAGATACATGCCCCGCCGCAGCCGCGCCTTGGCGTTGGCCCTGGCCACAGCCGGGTCGCCGCGGCCGTTCACAGCCCCGCTCCGTCAGGCACCGCGTCAGGCACCGCTCCGGCCGGCATGGCTGCCAGTACGCTTGCGCCGCCCTTCACCCGCTCCCCTACCTTCACCTTGAGCACTGCCTCGGCGGGCATAATCACGTCCACCCTGGAGCCGAATTTGATCAGTCCCACGCGCTGGCCGCGTTCCACCGTGTCGCCCTCCGCAAAGTTGAAGACGATGCGCCGCGCCAGCAGACCGGCAATCTGCTTGAACGTAACCTCGAACCCCTCGCCCTTCACCGTCACCGCATTCTGCTCATTACGGTCAGCCGAGGCTGGATTCATGGCATTCAAATATTTGCCCTTTTGATAATGCACACGGCTCAGCACTCCGCCGATTGGCGAGCGGTTCACATGAACGTTGAATACGCTGAGAAAAATGCTGATGCGCTGCCGGGGCCCATCCGGGGTGGAAATGGTGACGGTCTCGGTCACAAGACCGTCGCCGGGCGATACAATCAGGTCGGGTGCCACCGGAATCGTCCGCCGGGGGTCGCGAAAAAACCAGAGAAAAAACGCCGCCAAAAGCACGGGCGCAATCCCCCACGCCCAATTGCCCGTAGCCCACGCCAGCAACCCCGCCACCGCCAGCAAGCTCAAACCGTAGATGTAACCGTCGCGAACCATTGTCCCCAACGATTATACGGGCTTTCTGCTCGCCTGCCGATTCCGCGTTTCGCGGTCTTGCTCATACACAGCCCGCGCAGAGGCCGATCCATTCGGTCTTCTGTCAGACAATCCGGCCCGGCTACGTGTCCGTGCCACTCGTCTGGCCAACTTGCCTGGGATTTCTCCGGCCTACATTCCCCTTGGCTTACGCAATCGCCGGGGAACGCCGTTCCAGAGCAAAAATCAGGTCCTTGGCGTGCAGCTTCAGCTTCTTCAGCCGCACCTCTTCGAGCTGTTCATCTTCGGAGAGATAGGGTTTCCCAAGCAATTCTTCCAACCGCTGAGCGTAGCGATGATGTTCGGAATGCAGGCGATCGATCTCTTCGCCCAGCGTGGAATCCTGTAATTCATCCATCAAGCACCTCCGTGGATTTACATCAGATTAACCGAACACTTAACATATACCGCTGCCCGCGCCCAATCGGCAAGTAAGAAAAAACGGCGAAACTAACCCGAGCCTGTGGATTTCAACATCGAAGCTCTTCAAGCAGACCCGCAACCCTGTTCTTTCGAGCCCACGCGATTCCCGCCACCCCAGATGCCCGATTCCATGCGCAGCCGCATCAAGATCGCATCTTCTTCAGGATCGGCATAGTAGCGGAATCGCCGCCCGGTTTCCTCAAATCCATGCGCTCGGTAGAACACAAGCGCCGCGTCGTTCGAGTCTCGCACTTCCAAAATCAGCTCGCTCACCCGTTCGGTCCTCAGTTCCTCAACCAACGCCCGCAACAGGCGCCCGCCAACGCCTTGCCGCTGCCCTTCCGCGGCCACCGCAATCGTCTCCAACTCCGCTTCCGGCCCCAGCACGCGCGCCACCAGGAATCCCGCCAGCGTGTTGCTCTCGGCCTCGGCCGCCACCAGCGCGATTCTGCGCGGTGCGTTCTCGCAATCCAGCGCCTTGAGGTAGGCCGAAGCCGGCCACTGCGGCGCCTGCCGCAAGTTCCCCGCAATCTTCAGGACGCGTTCCAGGTCTGATGCGCTCATGCGCCGAATTGGCATCTCGGACGTAATTGGTGTTTCGGACCCGAAGAGGCTCATACTCCCTGCGCCTTCGCCGCAGCGCCGGCACCCGCCCGGCTCAAAATTCCCGCGGCAGAAATCTCGGCATCGGGCCGGCGCAGATAGTGCCCATCCAAAAGCGCCAGGTCCACCAACTCCCCTTGCGTCACGCGCGCCGCGCAAAGCTCCAGCGCATCCGCTGCCGTGGGAGCCGATACCGGCACCAGCTCTGCTGCCGGCCACGCAGTGCCCAACAGCCCAGCGGCCACATCGTCGCAAACCGCTATCCGCGCGGCGGCAAGATCGATCGCCGCCAATTCATCAACTCCCGCCAAAAGCTCCTTTGCCGCCGCGCAGTCCGCGCCAAGCCGCAGAAAGACTTCGTGCCTGTGCGCATCGAGCGCCGACGACTCCACCCCCGCCTTCGCCGCCAGCACCTCAAGGCGTGAAACCGAAACAACCGGAATCCGCGCAACTTCCGCCAGTCCCTTCACGGCGCTGAGCCCCACCCGCACGCCCGTAAAACTGCCCGGCCCGTTGACCGCGACAATGCCATCGAGCCCACTCAATTGGATTCCGGCCTGAGCCAGCACATCTCTGACAGCAGCCACCAGCGTGGCCGAATAGCTCCGTCCCTCAAGCTCGATCAGACCGGCAATTTCAACCACGCCCGCAACCACCCGCCCCAACGCCACCGAGCCCATCGGCCCGCATGTATCGATACCCAACAGGAACCGCGTGTCCCCTGGCCGCGAACCATCCTGGCTCAGCGCTGGCGAAGAATCCTGACCGCTTTTCATAACCCACTCAGCATGACACAGCCGCAGTCGCCGCTTCCAGCCTTAGTATTCGTCGCGAAGCAACTTGGCCGGGTTTGTGCGTGAAGCAGTCAAGGCGGGCACAAGCGAGGCCGAAAGCGTCACGGCAGCAAGCAGAACGACTACAGACAGGATTGAGATGCTGTCAGTCTGGGTGATCTTCCAGAACCACTGACGAAAAAGTGACGACAGTAAAATCGACGGCGGCAGGCCAGCAAGCAGGCCGATGCCGCAGAGACGCAGGGCTTGATGCAGGAAGAAATAGAGGATGCCGGCGCGAGTTTCTCCCAGGGCCAGGCGGATAGCGGTGGAGTGGCGCCGGGCCGTCACTTCAAACGCCACCAGCGCATAGATGCCGACGAAGGCCAGCAACAGGGCGATGGCGGCGAAGACTGCAACCAACGCGGACAACGTGACGGCTTGCGCATTCCGATCGTTGAGGCGGGCTCTGAGAGACTCCGCGTTTTCGACGACCATCTCCGGATCAATCTGCGCGAAGGCCGATTTGATTGCGAGCCCCGCATCGCGGTCCGGAAACCGGCTGCGGAGGTAGAGGGTCGCTTCAGTTACCGGATTGCTATAGATGGAGGTGTAGAGGAACGGGATGGGCGCTTGTTCGGCGCCACGCAAAACGTCTGAGGCTACGCCGACGACTTCTGCTGGAGAATTGCCGCCGGAAAGATAAAGATGCTTGCCGGTCGGATCCTGATCTGGCCATAACTCCTGGGCGAGAGTTTGACTTACGATTACTTCGGCGTCTGTAGTCCCGTTGCCGGTGGAGTTATTAGAGGAGAATGTTTTTCCCTTGAGCAATGGTATTCCCAAGGTATGGAAGTACTGGCTGGAGACGCGGCTGCTTTGGACAGCGACCTGTTCCTGCGGGCTTTCTGGCGTCGGCTCTGTCCTGATGGATATTCGAGCATTGAATGGACCAGAGTCGAGCGACGCGGATTGAACCGCGGGGAGGTTCTCGATGCGTGTCAGTAACTGGCGGTATAACTCACGTTCTAAGTCCGGACGATGGTTGATGCGCCGCAGGGCGAAGTCGGCGCAGAAGACTCCTTTGGGATGAATACCGCGGTCGGCGGTGATTTGCTTCCAGAGCGACCGGCCGAGTAGCAGCGTGGTAAAGGCCACGGCGCAGCAGACAGCTATCTGGATAACAACGGCGCGGAGCAGCCAAATGGATTGGTTGCGCTCTCCGAACACGGTACGCTGAGTGGCGGCGAGGGAGCCTTGTAGGTTGTTTCTGGTGAGTAACAGGGCGGGCACAAAACCGAAAAGCAGCCCCGATGCAAGACTCATAGCGAGGCCCAGCAAAACGACTGTGGCGTTGAGGTGCAGATGGACGTGGAGCGGGATGGGGAACAGGCGGTTGAGTTGCTCCGTGGCGCGCAGGGTCGTCCACGATAGGACGATGCCGGCGAGGCCGCCTATGGCGCTGACGAACATGCTCTCTGTGAGTAGCTGGCGGATGAGGCGGCCACGCGTGGCTCCGACAGCGGAACGGAGGGCGATTTCGCCCCGCCGGACAGCGCTGCGCGCGAACAGAAGTGCGGCGACATTGGTGCAGGCAACGATGAGGACGCAAACGGCAAGCAGCAGAAGCATCTGAAGTTTGTGCTGGATGCCGTCGCGATAGGCAGGCCAGTAGCGGGCGCGACTGAGAGGTAGCAAGACGAAGTTATACGATGGGTCGCCGCTGGACTGGCCTAATTGTCTGGCTATGAGAGATAAGTCTGCTTGGGCGCTTTTGAGCGGGACGTTGGGACGCAACCGGGCAACCAGAACCGCACTGGCTGCTTTGCGATTTGTGAGCAGGTCGGAGTTGGGGAAGACGACAGACTGCTGGCACGACGCGACCCAGAACTGCGGGACTCCGCCCCAATCGAGGACGACACCTGCAAACTGCCGGGGCGCGACGCCGATGATGCTGAAGGCGTGTTGATTGAGCCAGAGGGTTGATCCTATGGCGCTCGGGCTCCCACCGTACGAATGCTGCCATAGGTCATAACCGATGATCGCTACCGGGCGGCCGGAGGTTTCCTCGGCGGCCAGGAAGAAGCGCCCGAGCGCGGGCTGGAGACCGAGGGTCGTGAAGTAGTTGGCGGATGACATCTCGCCCCAGGCCTCGATATTTGTCGAGCCTTGGCGCAGTGTGGCCTTGACTCGAATGTACGCTGCGAGGCCGGAAAAGGCGGTTTGTCGGCTACGGGCGTCGAGATAGTCGGGCCATGAGGTAGACATGTAGGGCTGGATTTTATTCTGGCCATAAATGGCGACCACCTGGGCGGGGTTGGCGATGGCGGGGGCTTCAAAGGACAGGGCGTGAAAAAACTCGAAGAGCGAAAGTGTGAGGGTGATGGCGAGAGCGATGGACGCGATTGCCGTGAGGGCGAAGCCGGGGGATTTTCTTAGGCTGCGAACGGCGAAGTGGACATCCCGGATGACGCTGTTCATTGTTCCCTCCGGCGTGGGGCGTGGTCAGGATGCGATAACTCCAGCAATAGAGTAGACGAAAATGCTCGAGGGTGGCTTTGGCTACTGCATTCCAGACCCCCCAGAAGCCAAGAGGAAAGTTCCCCGGCCAATTCAACAATTCGGCCTCAAAGCAAACCGCCGCGGCACGGATGGCTTATTGAGCAAGCATTTTTCCCCGCTCCGGTATCCAACGGGCTGAAGCACTGCTACCCTGTTGGAAGCGTCATACCTCAATAAACGGTTGCCCTGGCCGCCGAAAATAAGGACCAGCACTGGCATCCCCCGGCCTAGATTCGTTTCACGACACATGGCGGCCTCGCGCCAACCCCTGGGTCATCGCCATCACCGTCACAATGGCCACTTTCATGGAGGCCCTGGACACCTCCATCGCCAACGTGGCCATGCCCCACATCGGCGGCTCGCTCTCCGCCAGCAGCGACGAAGCCACATGGGTACTCACCAGCTACCTGGTAGCCAACGCCATCGTTTTGCCCATCAGCGGCTGGATTGCCAACCGCGTTGGCCGCAAGCGCTTTTACATGACCTGCGTGCTGCTGTTCACCTTGGCCTCGCTGCTCTGCGGCCTCGCGCCCACGCTTGACGTGCTGGTCTTCTTCCGCGTGCTGCAAGGCGCGGCCGGCGGCGGCCTGCAGCCCAGCGAGCAGTCCATCCTGGCCGATACCTTTCCCCCTGAAAAGCGCAGCATGGCCTTCGCCGTCTACGGCATGGCCGTCGTGCTCGCTCCCGTCCTCGGCCCCACCGTCGGTGGCTGGATCGTTGATAACTACAGTTGGCGCTGGATATTCTTCATCAACATTCCCGTGGGCATCCTGTCGCTTTACCTCACCAGCCGCGTGGTGGAGGACCCGCCCTACCTGGCCGCAATCCGCAAGCGCCGCGACAGCATCGACTACTGGGGCCTCGGCCTGCTCGTCGTCACCATCGGCACGCTCCAGACCATGCTCGATAAAGGCCAGGAAGACGACTGGTTCAGTTCGCGCTTCATCATCGCCTGCGCAGTCGTCTCCGCCATCGGCCTGGCAGTCTTCATCTATCGCCAGCTCCACGTCGAGCATCCCATTCTCGACCTGCGCCTCTTCGCCCAGCGAAACGTGGGCACCACCATGTTCGTCATGTTCATGGTCGGCGTCTCGCTATACTCTTCCACCGTGCTCATTCCCCAGTTTCTCCAGGAAATCATGGGCTACTCCGCCGAACAGGCCGGCATGGCTGTCTCCAGCGGAGGAATCGCGCTCATGGTGCTGTTTCCCGTGGCCGGCTATCTAGCGCCAAAATTCGATCCGCGCTGGCTCGTAGCCATGGGCTTCATCATCACCACCTTCGGCCTTTACCGCATGACCGGACTCGATCTCAACGTCCCCTTCAGCATGGCCGTCAGTTGGCGCGTGGTCATCGCCCTGGGCTTGCCATTCCTGTTTATACCCATTAATACCCTTTGCTACGCTGGCATTCCCCAGGAGAAGTACAACGAGGTGAGCGGCATGTCCGCGCTCATGCGCAACCTCGGCGGCTCGGTCGGCATCAGCTTCGTCACCACGCTGCTGGCCCGCCTGACCCAGAAGCACCTCTCCATGCTCAATGCCCACACCGTCAATGGCAACGGCCCCTTTGAGGCCCTGCGCTCCGCCTTGGCCCACGCCTGGCTCCAGCGCGGCGCCGGATCGATGCCCGACGCCCTTCAGCGCGCCGGCGCGCAAATCTACGGCATGGCCCAGGTGCAGGCCCGCCTGCTGTCCTATGTCGATGTGCTCTGGATCATGGTCGCGCTGACCGCGACGTTGATTCCCATGCCGTTCTTGATGCGCAGGCCCAGCAAGCTCGCATCCGCGCCTGCCGCGCACTAAGGGTTACCAAGGGGGTATTGATGCACCGGATTCGGGCTTAGCTCGAATAGCAGTGCAAAGCCCCTTGATGGTAACGTCAAGGAAGAGGGTTCAATAGGCTATGACTGACGCGCTTCAACAGTTGATCGATGCGGCACGCTGTCTACCATTTTCCGAAGAGGAACGTGAAGCACAGCGTCGGAGCTTCGCCTATGGAAATACGCACATTGAAAATGAGCGCATCACACGGGAGATGGTCGACGAACAAGCCAAAGTCTTGAATTCGGAGTCTCTTCCGCGATAATGGAAGATTTGACGCGACATAGTCGTGCATTCGACGCCGAGATCATTACCGATCCGGATGCGCTCGCACGACAAGAAGCCCTGAATGGCCTCAGGCAATTCGATGCAGTCATAAAGATGGTCGAATCTTTCCTCGATCCTCAGCGTCAACCTTTCAAATTCCGCCCATCCCATCTCCTTCACCTTCACCGCGAGGCGTTGGCCGGTATCTCAAGTTACGCCGGGAACTGGCGCCCCTCGCACATTGAGATACAGGGAAGCCGGCATACTCCTCCCGGAGCATTTGAAGTCCCGGAGCGGATCGAAGAACTTTGTGATTACATCAACGAAAAATGGCAAGAAAAGAGTCCAATTCATCTGGCCTCCTATGCCATGTGGAAATTGAATTGGATTCATCCATTTACAGATGGGAACGGAAGAACATCACGCGCTGCTGCGTACATGATCTTGTGCATCAGGATGGGCTATGTTCTTCCAGGCAAGAGAACTATTCCCGATCAAATCGCGGAGAATAAAACACCATATTACAAAGCGCTCGAGTCTGCCGACGATGCGTGGCAAGACGGCAGGATCGATCTGACAGCAATGAAGGATCTCTTGACCTCCATGCTTGCGGAGCAATTGGTCGCAATTATGGGAGACTCAAAGTTGGGTGAAGAATAGCTCCGCTCATTGCAAGCGTGCAACGAGCGGAGCTGCCAAGTGCATGACACTTCATTCTCCTTAAACAGCCGCCAGCGCCTGCCCCAGGTCCGCAATCAAGTCTTCCTTGTCCTCGATGCCGACAGACAGCCGCACCAGCCCCGGCGTAATCCCCAGCCGCTCCCGGTCTTCGTCGCTTAGCGCTGCATGTGTTGTCGTCGCCGAGTGCGAAGCCAGCGACTCCACGCCGCCGAGCGACTCCGCATTCAAAAACAGCTTCACCGCCGAAAGGAACCGTCCCGCTGCATCCTGCGACCCCATATCGAAGCTCATCATCGATCCAAACCCCTTCTGCTGTCTGACCGCCAGCTCATGCTGCGGATGCGTCTTCAATCCCGGATAAGCAAGCCGCGTCAGCTTTTTCTGTGTCGAAAGAAACTCCGCCACCGCGCGCCCGTTCTCTTCATGCGCCTTCATGCGCAGCGGCAGTGTCTTGATGCCGCGCAGCACCAGGAAGCACTCAAACGGCGAAAGAATCCCGCCCGCCGCCTTCTGCACAAGCGAAAATCTTTCCTTGTGTTCCGGTTTCGACCCAATCAGCGCGCCGCCCAGCCCATCCGAGTGCCCATTCAGAAACTTGGTCGTCGAATGCATCACAATGTCAGCACCCAGCGCCAGCGGGCTCTGCAACACCGGCGACATGAACGTGTTGTCCACGCTCACCTCAACCCCATGCGCATGAGCGAGGGCGCTCACCGCTGCAATGTCCGTCAGCGACATGATCGGATTGGTCGGCGTCTCCACATGAATCAGTTTCGTCGACGGCTTGATCGCCGCTTCCACCGCTCTCAGATCGCCCGTGTCCACGTATTCAATCTCAATGCCATAATTGCGCACCACAAGATTGAACAGCCGCTGCGTTCCGCCATAAACATTGTGCGAGCAAATCACATGATCGCCCGCGCTCAGCGTGGCCACCAGCGCATAGATAGCCGCCATGCCGCTGGCAAAAGCATGCGCGCTCTCGCCGCCCTCAAGCGCGGCAAGTGCTTCTTCCAACCGGTCCCGTGTAGGATTGCCGGCGCGCGAGTAGTCCCACCCTCTGTCCGCGCCGATACCAGTCAGCTCAAAAGTCGAAGAAAGATAAACAGGCACATTCACCGCGCCCGTCAGCGGGTCAGGGTGTTGGCCGGCATGAACGGCAAGAGTGGAGTATTTGTATTCAGGCATGAGTCAGCTTTTAGCTCCCGGCTTCCAGCCTCTAGCTTACCGTGCCAGGGCGGAATGCTGGATTCTCGTCAACACTCCAACAAACAACAACCCCTGTCATCCTGAGCGAAGCGTACTTCAGCGGAGCCGAAGGACCTGCTTCTCCGTCTTACTCTGGCACCGCAACCTGCCGATACCAACCATCACTCAAGTCTTCCCAAGTCGGATTTCCCATCTCAAGCAGTGCGACCTTCTTCGCTCGTGACCACCCCTTAAGCTGCTTTTCCCGCGCAATCGCATTGCTCGGATCCATAAAGCGCTCGAACCAAACCAGCCGGTCACAGTTGTAGCGCGCAGCGAATCCATCTTCGTGCAGCTTCTCTTTGTGCTGATAAACCCACATCCGCAGATCGCCCGTCATGCCTACATAGAGCGTTCGGCTCTTGCTGGCCACCATGTATGTAAAGTACGTGCGCTCGTCCATGGCGCAAGGCTAGTCAAATGCGATCGGCATGGCAAGAATCCGCCGAAAACAACAGCAGTTCCACCTTCGCCACAGCGACCGGCGAGGGCGGAAAACCACGCCCCTCAACCCACCCTACTTCCCACTCACCCGCAACAACAAAACCCCATGCGAAGGCACCGAAGCCGCATACATCCCGCCGCTAAACTTCACATCCCGGTGCGCCCAAAGATCGCGCGCCTTCTTCACCTTGCCCTTCAATCCCAAATCGCCGGCCTTCACGGTAGCCTGCACTGCGGTCGATCCAAGGTTCACCACGCCCACAGCCACGCTTCCGTCCGCCAATGGTTTCACCCACGTCTCCAGATCTCCGTTCTTCGCAGGCGACGCCTGCTTGCCCAGCGCGTCCTGGTCAACGGCAATCACTTCCTTGTTCAGCAGAATCGCCTTGGTAGCGTCCGTCATGCTGCGCACGTCGTTGCCCGCCAGCAGCGGCGCGGCCACCAGCGCCCACAGGCTCATGTGCGTGCGGTATTCATCGTCCGTCATGTGCCCATTGCCGATCTCCAGCATGTCGGGATCGTTCCAGTGGCCCGGTCCGGCATACGACGCCGTCTTAACCTGCTTCTCCACGTTGCCCATCATGCTGTCCCACGAGTCGCGGATATCGCCAGTAGTGCGCCAAACATTGCCGCCCACCGCCGCGCCCCATGTCTCCACATCGCCCCATCCGTACTCGCACAGGCTGTAGACGATGGGCTTACCCGTGGATTGCAGCGCGGCGCCCATTTTTTGATACACCGGTTGCAAGTCGTCGTTCTTGTAAATATTCCGCGCGCTGCACCAGTCGTACTTCAAATAATCCACGCCCCATCCGGCGAAGGTCTTCGCATCCTGCTCCTCATGTCCATAGCTGCCTGGATAACTCGCGCAGGTCCGCGGCCCCGGCGAAGAATAAATCCCCAGCTTCAATCCCTTTGAATGCACATAGTCCGCGAGCGCTTTCATGTCGGGGAACTTGTGATTCGCCTGCAGGTTTCCGTCGGCGTCGCGCACGCCTTGCCAGGTGTCGTCGATGTTCACGTAGATGTACCCCGCATCGCGCATGCCGCTTGATACCATCGCATCGGCCATCGTCCGCACCGTCTGGTCGTCGATCCTACCCGCGAAAAGATTCCAACTGTTCCAGCCCATCGGCGGCGTCTTCGCCAGCCCGTTGTCCGGAACCGTCTTCAGCGCCGGCGGCGCAATATAACTCACCGTCGGAATATCGTCCGCCGCCGTAGCCGGCTTGGCCAACACCGGACGCCGTCCCCGCTCCATCCCATGCAGTTCTCCATTCACCAGGTCGCCGGAAAGAAACGCCGTCTTCGGTTGCCACGGTGCAAACAGCTCGAAGTGGCTTCCACTCGCCGTCCCCGTCAGTTGCACGGCCTGATCCAGGCTCTTCAGCGTCCCGGTCAACTCATTCCCGTTCTGCTTCAGTTCCAGAATCCACTTCTGCTGCTCGCCGTTGTCCAGCGTTCTTCCCGGCTGCATCCATCGCCCATTCAGGTTTTGGGCCAACCCCGGCGCCGCCAGCATCAGCAGGCAAGCCAGCCATCCCGCCCGGTTCTTCATTGATGTGCGCCATGCGCCGTTTCCATTCCGCATCTCTCCCATAGCTTTGACCCTCCATTTGGCAAGCAGCAGCAACGCAGCCGCCGCGCACGCAAATTTTGCGTACTCGCCAGCATCCGCTCCGCAGCGCGCACAAATTGTAAACGGTTACTTGCGCTGTTGCACAACCCATCTAGGCCACCCTAGCTGTTTCAGTCTTGCGTAGAACCCTGTCATCCTGAGCGACCGAAGCGTAGCGAAGGGAGTCGAAGGACCTGCTTCTCCGTCTTACACCGCCACTGCAACCTACGGACAAACAATAAACCTTGTCTTCCTGAGCGAAGCGTACTTCAGCGGAGGCGAAGGACCTGCGCTGCCTTCCGGCATAATTTCGGTAGTGGCGCGATCTCCGTTCGTTAGCCATCAGCCGTGTACAATTCGACGCATGAACGCAATCAGTTTCGGCGACACAGTTCGCATCCGTGCCACCGTTGCAACGGAACAGCTTGGCTTGGCGGGTCGTAAGGGGCTTGTTCATGGTTTCACTACTCCCTCCGATACGGGCGTTCAGGTCATCGGCAGCGGCACAGGAGATTGTGCTCTATCGGTAAAGATCGAAGGCCAGAATGATCCGCTCTGGTTCGACCCCAATCTCGTGGAGTTTGTCGATCACGCTCCCGGCACGACCATTAGGATTGGAAAACGAGGGTACACTCGTGGCACTGGCGGGGAATGGATTGAGGACACTCGTGCCGACGACGATTAGCCCTGACAATGAAATTACGATTGATTTTGAGTGACCGGTAACCCGGCGACTCCACCACTGCCGGCCACTTCTCTACACCCCGCCCTCAAATATCTTCTTCGACAAATACCGCTCCGCCGAGTCCGGAATAATCACAGCGATCCTTTTTCCGGCCCCAAGCTCTTTCGCCAGCCCTACCGCCGCAAAGACCGCCGCTCCAGAACTCGATCCGCCCACAAGCCCCTCTTCCGCGGCCAGCCGTTTCACCATCCCGAAAGCATCGTGATCATTCACAGCAACAATCCGATCGCAAACATCGCGATGAAACGTCTCCGGAATGAAACTCACGCCAATCCCCTCAACCTTGTGCTTCCCCGGCGCGCCGCCCTGCAAAATCGACCCCTGCGTCTCAATCGCCACATTCACCACTGCCGGATTCTTCTCCTTCAAAAACCGCGCCACGCCGGAGAACGTACCGCCGGTGCCCACGCCCGCCACAAACCCATCCACGCGGCCCTCCATCTGCTCCCAGATTTCCGCTGCCGTCGTGTCGTGATGAAACTGCGGATTGGCCTGATTCTGAAATTGCAACGCGGTGAATGATCCAGGAATCTCCGCTCCGGCTGCGCGCGCCCGCTTGATCGCCCCAGCCATGCCTTCGTCCTCGGGCGTGCGCGTCACCTCCGCGCCAAATCCCCGCATCAGGATGCATTTCTCCTCGGCAAATCCCTCCGGCACAAACAGCTTCACCGTGTAGCCGCGATTCACGCCAATCAGAGCCAGTCCAACGCCCGTATTGCCCGCCGTCGCTTCAATAATCGTTGAACCGGGCCGCAGCAGCCCGCGCGCCTCCGCGTCCAAAATCATCCCCAGCGCCGCGCGATCCTTGATACTCCCGCCCGGGTTAAGGAATTCGAGCTTCGCAAACACCGCCGCCGCAGGCTCCGGCGAAAGCCGCCCCAGTTGCAACATGGGCGTATGGCCCACCAGCTTAGTGATGTCGGAAGCAACGCGAGGAGCGTGCGAATTTGCGGTTTCAGCAGCCATAACTGCTTAAGTCTACCTTCTCAGGGCGCCCGTCTTGCGTCGCTTGTAATAGCCCTGCGCCGCTTGGAATAGCCCTGCGTTACTTCTTTTCCGCCGCCGCGGGCTTCTTGGCCGTGCGCACCACCGGGAAGTACCCCGTGCGCGTCCTGACCGTAAGCTTGCCCATCCCCTTAGCCTCAGCGGTTACCTGTATACGCCGGAAACCAGGCTCGCTCGTCGGCTTGGTGGAGCGGTAGCCGATGGTGTACTGGTTGCGGATATCGCGAGCCACTTCAGCCGCAATCTGGTCAATCTGCTCAATCGATTTGGGGAAGAATGCAATCCCGCCCGTCTCCGTCGACAGCATTTCCAGTGCCCGCCGTGCATGGCGCACTTCGCTATGGCTCATCTCGTCGCCGAACAGCAAGCCAATGGAGTAGATCACCGGCCCTGACAACTGCTGCACGCGCCGGATCGTCTGCTCCAGGTTCAGCGTCGACGCGTTGTCCTCGCCGTCGGTGATCAGAATCAGCACCTGCTTGGGCCGCTTGGCGTCCGCCGCCAGCTTATCCGCCGAGGCCACCACGGCGTCATAAAGCGCCGTGCCGCCGCGCGACTCAATATGCCCCAGCCCGTCGCGCAGCTTGTTCACGTCCGAGGTAAACTCCTGGTCTATAAACGCTTCGTCTGAGAAGTTCACCACGAACGCCTCGTCCTGCGGGTTCGAGGCCTCAATCAGATCCAGAGCGCTCTTGTTCACCGAAGGCCGCTTGCGCGACATGGACCCGGAGTTGTCCACAACCAGCGCAATCGAAACGGGCAGATCCGTGTGCTGAAAGCTGAGGATGTTCTGCTTGACCCCATCCTCGAAAATCTGGAAATTGTCCTTCTTCAAATCCGGGACCAGCCGGTTGCCTTCGAGCACCGTCGCATTCAGGTCCACCTCTTCCACATCGGTGTACAGAACGTAGCCCGACCCCTCCTTGCGCAGAGGTCCGGCTCCGGCATTAGCCGGTTCCGCATCCGGCGAGCGCACCGGATCCCGGTCCACGGTCAAAGGTGGCGCCTGCTGAGCTCGATTTGTTTGTTGGGTAGTCGCCGTCTGCGCCGCTGGAGCAACCTGCGGAGTAACCGGAGTTGAAGCCGCCAACTCGGCCGCGGCGCCGCTAACTCCGCCAGCAGCCAGAGCCTGTTGAGCCCCGACCGTCAGCACCGCTCCGGCAAGAAGAGTCGCGAAAACCAGATTATTGCAAAGGCGCATAGTAGCCGGTGCGAGCATGGACGGTCAGCGGAGGCAATCCCGCGGGAGGATTCACCTTCACCTTCACTTTACGCCACTTGCCATCGCGGGTCAGGTCCTTGGGGCGGTAGCCGATCACATATTGATTGCGTAATTCAGTGGAAATCTTCTCCGCAATGTCGCCCATCTCCGAGATGTCGTCTACCCGAAAAAGCCGGCCGCCCGTCTCTTCGCTCAGATCGTCGAGCAACTGCGGTCCGGTGCGCTCTTCCGGAGTCGGCGCGTATGGGTCGAAGATGCCGATCGAATAGATTTCCACGTCCGACTCCCGCACCTGCGAGCGCACTTCGCCCTCCGTGTACCGCGACCGATTATCGCCGCCGTCTGAAACCACCAGCAGCGCCTTGCGCTCGTGGCGCGCGTCCTTCATCTTTTCCACGCCATAGTAAATGGCGTCCAGCAGCGCCGTTCGGTGCCCGCTGCGCACCGTCGCCAGCCGCGCCTGTATGTCCTCCACCGAGTTGGTGAAGTCTTCAATCAGCTCCGGGCGATCGTTGAACCCGATCACAAAAAACTCGTCCTGCGGATTGGCCGTCTTGATGAACTGCAAAATAGATTCCCGCGCCCGGATCAGCTTCGATGTCATCGATCCCGACAGATCGAAAATGATGCCAATCGAAACCGGCGCATCCTCGCTGGCGAAGCTGATAATTTTCTGCTGCCCGGTGTTTTCGTAGATCTGGAAGTCTTCCTGCTCCAGGCCGGTGACCAGCCGGTTCATAGGATCGGTCACCGTCACCGGCACCAGCACCATATCCACATTCATGCGGATGCGCGAGCCGGGGTGAATCTTCAGCGCATCGGGTCCGGTCGCCGCCGGCGCTTCTGCTCCTGCCGGTTCGGCGGTTGTGGGCGCGCCGGTGGTGTTGGGCGGCGGCACGTGAACCTTGTTTAACTGGTCGTCCTGGGCTTGCGCGCTTAACGCGCAAAACAACGCCGCCAACCCGCAAACCAGCACCCAGCGCCACATCAATCGGCGACATCCGCCCGGATTTTCGTCACCCCGCTGGAATAAAACCATCGTCAGGCCGCCAAACCTTGGAATGAACGCGAGTTTAGCACGGCTGGCGCATGGCTGGTATCTCGTCCTTGTCATTGCTTTGTCAACTTTACGCCGTGCCTTCTGCCGTACCGAAACAAGGCTCTCCCGTTGCCCGCTACGATACAATCGACCCCAAGCGCACAACAGTCCCCGCCTCTGCTTGGTTGGACTCCCGTACGCAAATTTAGCCGCTTCATGGGGAGTAATTCCTTCCAAATGGCCCGCGTCTATCCGTTTCGCGCCTGGCGCTACAACCCATCCGCCGTCCGTCTGGACGACGTCGTCACCCAGCCCTACGACAAAATTTCCCCGGCTATGCAGCAGGCTTACTACCAGCGCAGCCCCTATAACCTGGTGCGCATCATCCTCGGTCTGCCTGAGCTTTTCGATGCCGAGCGCGGCGAAAGCGTCTATAGCCGCGCCGCGCGCGACTTTTGCGCCTGGCGCGAGCAGGGCGTCCTGGTTCAAGAGAAAGAGCCTTGCATCTTCGCCTATGCGCATCGGTTCACCGTTCCCGGAACTCAAATTGTGAAGGAACGCCGCGGCTTCATCGCCCTCGGCAAGCTGCACGACTACTCCGAGCAGGTCATTTTCCGCCATGAGCAGACCCTCTCCAAACCCAAGAGCGACCGGCTCAACCTGCTCAAGGCTACCCACGCCCACTTCGGCCAGATCTTCATGCTCTACTCCGACCCGGCCGGCAGCGTGGAAAAGATTCTTTACGACGATAACGGTCCCGCCGACGCCGAAGTCACCGACGAGCACGGCGTGCTCCATCGCATCTGGCGCGTCAGCGACCCGGCCGCCATCCGCCTGTTGACCACCGCCATGGACGATAAGAAGCTGATCATCGCCGACGGCCACCACCGCTACGAAACCGCGCTCAACTACTCCGGGCTGCACGAGCCCGCCGCTGCCGCGCACTCCGAACACAACCCCAACGAGTTGCCCCAACCGGCCTACCCTGAAGCCGCCGCCATGATGACCTTCGTCAACATGGACTCCGACGGCTTGGTCATTCTTCCCACCCATCGCGTCGTCCACAGCCTGGGCAGCTTTGACCCCGCCAGTTTCGCCGCCGCCGCCAAAGAGTTTTTCACCGTCGAAGCCCTGCCCGAGCAGAGTGCCGCAGCCTATATTGAGCTGCTAGGCCGCCAGCAAGGCACGGCGTTTGTCGCCGTCACCCGCGCGGGATCGCTTCTGCTGCGTTCCAAACCCGAAGTCGTTGCCGTCGCCCTGGCCGATTTGCCCGAGCGCCAGCGCCAACTCGACCTGAGCCATCTGCACTCCATCGTCCTCGACCGCCTGCTTGGCCTTGATGCAGAAAAAGTCCGCGAGCAAACCAATCTCCGTTATCTCCGCGATGCCGGCGAAGCCGTGGATCAGGTCCGCCGCGGCGAGGCGGACGTCAGTTTCCTCACCCGGCCCGTCTCCATGGAGCAGCTTCGGGAAGTAGCCTTTGCCGGCGATGTCATGCCGCAAAAATCCACTGACTTTTTCCCCAAGCTGCTCAGCGGCCTGGCCATCTACGCGCTCGATTAGCGCAATCACCGCGCACACGCTGCAGTTTTAAAGGGCGCCAGCTTTAGCCCGTGCATCAGACCGGCAGAATCGATGGGGCATTAGCCAATGTGGGATTGCGAAATCGATAAGAACAGCTTGATTGGAGATTCCCCCCGTCCGCGCGTCAACCGATTGCACCGCTCCCTCGGCGTCGCTCTCGTGCTGTCGGCCGCGACTTTTGCCGCCGCCCAAGCTCCGCCCACCCCTGCTCCCGCGATCCCGGCAGTCCCCGCCCCGCCGCAACCCCGTTTCGTCGTGCTCTTAGACGCCGCCCACGGCGGCGACGACTTTGGAGGTCATCTCACGAACGAGCCGGAAAAAGCCTTCACGCTCGCCCTCAGCGTCAGACTCCGCTCGCTGCTCGCCGCGCGCGGCATCCAGGTCGTCACCACCCGTGAGTCCGACTCCACCCTGGACGTCACCCGCCGCGCCGAGATCGCCAACCACGCCAACGCCCAGGCCTGCATCAGCCTGCATGCCTCTGAGACCGGCTCCGGCATTCACCTCTTCGCCTCATCCCTGTCCCCACAGCCGCCCGCTCGCATTCCCGCCTGGAAAACGGCGCAAGCCGCCTGGGTCACGCGCAGCCTGGCCCTGGCCGGCGTACTCAACTCGGCCCTCCTTCATGCCGGTCTCTCCGTCACCCTGGGCAGCACCGCGCTGCCGGAGATCGACAGCATGACCTGCCCCGCCATCGCCGTTGAGGTCGCCCCGGATAACGCCTCCGGCAGCACCGGCAAAGCCTCTCTCGACGATCCCGCATACCAGGCGCGCGTGGCCGAGGCGTTGGCCGCCGCCATGCTCGAATGGAAGACCGAGGGCCGCGAGCCATGATAGCCCGCTACCAGACCATCCTGTTCGCCGTCCTGCTCGCCGCCTCCATCGCCATGGGCGGCATTCTCTGGCACCTGCGCGAGCGCGCCCACCAGCGCCTGCTCATGGGCGAGGATTCCGCGCCCACCCAGGCGCCCCAGGTCGCACCCGCCATCCAGGCCACCCTGGTGGTCGCCAACGACGCTGACAACTCCCTGGTCTCCGAGGAGCAAACACTCCCCCTGCCGCAGGACGACGAATCGCGCGCGCGCGTCATCCTCGGCAAGCTGCTGGATCTTTACGCAGCCCCCGACTCCGTCCATCCCGTTCCCGGCGGGGCCGCTTCCATCGCCCAGGTCTTCCTGTTGCCGGTCCCGAGCGCAGCCGACAGCCCTCTAACCCCAGCTTCTCAAACCAAGCCATCCGCCAGGCCGCCCCAGCCCAACGGCCCACAACTCGCCGTAGTCAATCTCACCGCCGCCTTCGCCGCCAACCACCCCTCCGGACTGGAGTCGGAAACCCTCACCGTGCTCTCCATCTGCGGCACCCTCCACGCCAATCTCCCCCGCGTAACCCAGGTCCGCTTCCTGGTTGACGGCCTGCCCCACGCCACGCTCGCCGGACACGCCGACCTGACCCGCACCTACCTGGCCACCGACGCCGTCCCCACCGAAGGCCCGCATTGACATCGCGCGCGACATCGCCCGCAGTCAACTCCCCCACCATCGGTGTCTTCGATTCCGGTTTCGGCGGCCTCACCGTCCTGAGCTCCCTCATCGAGCGCCTGCCCCAGGCCCGGTTCGCCTTTCTCGGCGACACAGCCCGCCTGCCCTACGGCTCCAAATCCCGCCGCACCATCGCGCGCTACGCCGCCGAGAGCGCCCAGTTCCTCGTCCGTGAACAAGGCGCGGAGTTCCTCGTCATCGCCTGCAATACCGCCAGCGCCCTCGCTCTTGACGCCATTCAGGCCGCCGTGTCCGTTCCCGTGCTCGGCGTCATCGAGCCTGGCGCTGCCGCCGCCCGCGCCGCTTCCCGCACCGGCGACGTTCTGGTCATTGCCACCGACGCCACCGTGCAAAGCCACGCCTATACCGCTGCCTGCCGCGCCCTGGGTCTGCGCGCGTTAGAAAAAGCCTGCCCCCTGCTCGTCCCGCTAGTCGAGGAAGGCTGGACCGACACTTCTCTTCGCACCGGAGCCGTCACCGCCGAAGTCATCCGCGTGTATCTCGCCGAACTGACCGCCGAAGCCGCCGCCCAGGGCCTCAACCCTGACGTGCTGCTCCTCGGCTGCACCCACTACCCGCTCCTCCGTCCGCTGCTTGAGACCGCTGTACCCGCCGGCGTCCGCGTCATCGACTCCGCCCAGGCCGCCGCCGAAGCCACCGCCCAGCGCATCCATCAATACCTCGGCGAACAACCGAACGCGACCACCGCCATCCCCTCCGCGGCAGCCGCCAATATCCGCTGCTTCGCAACCGATTCCGTCGAAAAATTCGAGCGCCTCGGCTCCCGCTTCCTAGGCCAGCCTGTCGGCCATGTCCAACTGGTTGACCTCGGCGGCTAGTCAGAAACTCTCCGCCCGGCTGCTATCCTAAGAACTGCTCAGCCTCGCTCCCCATCGCGTGGCCGCTGGAGGAACAAAGAAAGCATGATCGATCTGGCAGGTAAGACGGCCGTAGTCTTCGGGCTGGCCAACAAGCGTTCCATCGCCTGGGGCATCGCCCAAAAACTTCACGCCGCCGGCGCAACCCTGGCCATCTGCTATCAAAACGAACGCATGAAGCTTGAAGCCCAGGGCCTCATCGGCGAGCTGCCCGGCGCCTCCGGCTTCCAGTGCGACCTCTCCAGCGACGCCGAGATCGAAACCCTCTTCGCGGCCCTCAAGGAAAAATACGGCAAGCTCGACATCCTCGTCCACGCCGTGGCCTTCGCCCCCGCCGCCGACATGCACGCCGAGTTCGTCAACACCAGCCGCGACGGCTTCCGCACCGCGCTCGAAGTCAGCGTCTACTCGCTCATCGCCGTCAGCCGCGCCGCCGCGCCGCTCATGGCCGAAGGCGGCAGCATCATGACCCTCAGCTACTACGCCGCCGAGAAGGTCGTGCCCAACTACAACGTCATGGCCGTAGCCAAGGCCGGCCTCGAATGCACGGTCCGCTATCTCGCCTGGAACCTCGGCGCCCAGAACATCCGCGTCAACGCCATCTCCGCCGGACCCATCAAGACCCTCGCCGCCCGCGGCGTCGGCGCGCTCGGCGAAATGATGAAAGCCCACGCCGACCGCGCTCCCCTCCACCGCAACGTAGATCAGTTAGAAGTAGGCGGAGCCGCGTTATTCCTGGCCAGCGACTTATCCAGCGCCATCACCGGCGAAGTGATGTATGTAGACTGCGGCTACAACGTCATGGGCTTCTAACATCGCTCCAACAGCCATTCATCGCTTTAAAAGGACGCGGCTTCAACTGCGCCATCTATAGTATCTTAGGAATTCCTGTATACCGAAGCCGACACGCAAGTGGCTTTTCCCCTAAGAAAAAGCCACTTGCGCACCGCCGGATAGCACATGTGTATTGGAGAACCGCTCTAAGATTCTCCTGCGGATTACTCAGCCCGCAGCGCCTGCATCGGGTCCAATCGCGAGGCTCGCCACGCGGGAATCATACAAGCCAGAGTTGCAACCATCAGCAACGTAAAGGTAACGGCGACGTAGACAACAAGGTCGAGCGGTCTGGTGTCATACAGCATCGAGCGAATCAGTTGCGTGATTCCGGCACTGGCTGCCGCTCCGAGTGCGAGCCCGATGATTGCCGGCCGCAATCCATCGAACAGCATCAGCCGCAGCACCTGCTCCCTCTGCGCGCCCAGAGCCATGCGAACGCCAAGCTCTGTCGTCCGCTGCGTCATCAGGTAAGAGAGAACACCATACAACCCCACTGAAGCCAGAACCAGCGACAACACCGCGAAGCCCAGCACCAGGGTGGCGCTGAAGCTGGCATTGCCCAGTGAGTCGCCAATCGCCTGCTGCATCGTCATCACGTCCGAAACAGGCAGTTCCGGATCGATCGCCGCGATCTGCTTCTGCACTGGAATGGACATCGCCAGCGGATCTGCATCCGTACGAACCGCAAGCGACTCACCTTTATGCAAACCGCCATCGAGCATTGAGAAATAGATAATCGGCTCCACTGGCTTGCCCACCTGCCATAGCGTGTCTCCAACAACGCCAACGATTTCGTAGTCGGCGTCGTTGTGCGCAGCGTACGCAGCTAAGTGAAGGGTTCTGCCGATCGGATTTTCCCCTGGGAAATATTGCTTGGCCAGTCTGTTGCTGATGATGATTTTCCTCGCGCGATCGAGCCGGTCATCACGCGTGAAAAAACGTCCTTTCAGCAACGGAATCTGCAACGCGCTGAAATATCCAGGATCGGTCCACTGAGTAAGAGCATCAGGCAGCGGATCGCCGGGCTTCAGCGGAGGGTGTTCCTTGATCGTAAAGATGTCGTCACCACTATTCCCCTCGCCAGGCAGAACGGTGCCAAGGCCAGCCGCACGGACACCGGGCATGGCGCGTAGCTTTTCCAGAAGAGTTTCGTTAAACGCGTTCACCTTTGCCGGACCGTCGTATTTTTGCGCCGGAAGATTGTAGTCCAGACTCAGCACATGGTCCGTCACGCATCCAACGTCTGCCCCACGCAAACGAACAAAGCTCCTGAGCAATAGCCCAGCGCCGATTAGCAACACCACGGTAACCGCGATCTCCACCGTCAGCAGCGTCTTGCGCAGCGTGGCGCGTGAGAGGTTTCCGCTCGTCGTGCGCGACGAAGCCTGCAGCGTCGCAAACACCGCCTTGCCTGTGGATGAAATAGCCGGCAGCAGACCCGCGAGCAGCGCCGCGGAAAAAACCAGCGCACAGGCAAATCCCAACACAACGCCATCCATGTGAATACCTGCGGCGCTTGGCAAATCCTTCCATGCGCTGGCCAGCCATCGCGTAGCCGCCAGCGACAGCAATACGCCACCCACGCCGCCGGCCGCGCAGATCAACAAACCCTCCGTCAACTGCGCACGAATTAGCGTCAGCCGCTGCGCCCCCAGCGCGCCGCGAATCGCAACTTCCCTTTGCCGCGCCGCACCACGCGCCACCAGCAGATTGGCAACGTTCAGGCATCCGATCAGCAACATGCATCCCACGGCGCACATCAACAGCAGCAGCGGCTTCTTCACGTCCTTCGCCAGATCGTCATTGATCGTTCGCGGCACCACATCTTCAGCCACCGGCGCATTCAGATACTGCATATGTAGCCGGTATTGCACCGCTTCCACCTGGCTCACCGCGCTAGCCAGACTCACATCCGGCCGCAGACGCGCCACCACGCGGCTGAAATGAAAATCATGATGAGCCAAGATTTCCGGCGGCATGCCCGATAAATATGGAACCCACAGTTCGGCCTTCGCATCGGGGTAAGTGAACGACCGTGGAAGCACGCCCACCACCGTGTAGGGCTTCCCATCAAGATGAATTTGTTTGCCGACGATGGAAGGATCTCCGCCAAACCGCCGCTCGTAAAGATTCCACGTCAGCAGAACGACATTTCCATCCAGACGATCTTCGCTCTCGGTAAATGTGCGTCCAACTGCGGCATTCACTCCGAGAAGCGGAAACAGATTCCAACTCCCGCCGCGCGCATCGATCTGCTCCGGCAACTCGCCGCGCTCGCCTGTCAGGTTAAATTGCGCCCAACGCCACGCGCCCATGTCCTCAAAACCGTGGGTCTGCGTGCGCCAGTCATAAAAGTCGGCCGGAGCAACTGCGTTATAGTTGTACCCCTGCCGATTGGCCCAGGCTGCGCGGAAATGCTCATAGACCATCACCAGATGGCTGGGATCGCGAAACGCAAGCGGCCTCAACAGCACCGAGCGCACAACCGTGAAGAGCGAGGTTGTCGCGCCAATGCATATCGCCATCACAGCAATCGCAATCAGAGAAAAGCCCGGCGTTCGCATCAGTGTTCTTGTCGCATATTTCAGATCGCGCCCCAGTGCATCCACAAGCGCGAAGGTGTTCTGCTGCCACAGCCTCTCGCGAACGCTGCGCGGATTTCCGAGCTTGATTCTCGCCCGGCGCTGCGCTTCTTCCGGTTTCACTCCACGCGCAATGTTCTCGGCAGTTTCCTCAGCCAAGAAGATTTCGATTTCTTCTTGTAACTCCGCATCCGCACGGCGGCGGCGAAAGAATCTGAGCCAGCTCATTGAGCGCCTCCATCCGTCATTGCTTCTTCGCCCATCACCAAGCCAATAGCCCGCGTCATCTGCCGCCAGCGATTGGTTTCAGCCACAAGCTGCTTTCTACCCGCGGCGGTGAGACGATAAAACTTCGCCTTGCGGTTGTTCTCACTCGGCCCCCAGTAGGAAGAAACCCAACCGCGATCCTCAAGCCGATGCAGTGCGGGATAGAGTGAACCCTGTTCCATGTCCAGAACATCCTCCGAGGTCCGCTCAATCACCTTGGCAATCGTGTGTCCGTGTGCGTCACCCGGGACCAGGGTACGCAAAATCATCATGTCGAGGGTGCCCTTCACCATCTCCCCATCAGTTTTGTCTTTCTTGGCCATTCGCACTCCTCCACTAGAACATCTATGGAAACATAGAATACACCACTCGAACTTCTATGGGAAGGGATGGGAACCGGAGTCATTAGACGGCGCTCTAACCCGCCCGCAGTATTTTGCATATAATTAAGCCCTTTCGAGGCACAATGAACAAGGGAAGCAAAAAAGGAAGGAACAGCGGAGGGTACCCCCCACCCCTTATGCCGTTTTAGATCTATATAGTTGAAAATAAACAAGTTACTTATAAATAACCGCCCTACAGGCCATCAAAACAAAGGACTTATGTTTTCGAGCACGTCAAAAATCGATCGATTTGAACCGGTTTAGGCCGTATCCTTGAGCGTCACAGTGATCTTTCGCGCATCGCCGCCCGCCGAAGTAATGGCGATTTCGCCGGTAGATTTCTTCTTGATGCTCTTAAACTTTTCGCCCCACTCAACCAGCACCAGCGCGTCCTCGGTCAGCAGCTCGTCCAGGCCCAGCGTCTCCAGTTGGCGCTCGCCTTCCAACCGGTACACGTCCAGGTGAAACAGTTTCACCGGCTTGCCGTTTTGTGTGCCCTCGTACTCGTGAATCAGCGTAAAGGTCGGGCTCGTCACCTCGTCCGCTTCCGCCGCGTCCAGCGCCTGCGCAATGCCCTTCACCAGCGTCGTCTTCCCGGTGCCAAGGTCTCCGCGCAGAATCAGCAGTTGCGGCGGTTTGAGCAGCATAGCCAGCTTGCGGCCCACTTCGATGGTGTCCGCGTCGCTCTGAGTGGTGTACTCGTGCGTGCGAACAGTCTCGGGAGGAACCTTGGGAGCAGCAGGAGCAGCGTTGGTCAATTTGTTACCTCGCGGGGGCCAACCTCGTCGGAGCACACGCGCGGTATTCACTCCGCCGCCTGCCCCTGCAACCAAACATACCCGTTCCGCCCGCGCGAATCAAAGTGAAAAGCTCGGGAAAGTTGTTGAAGACTGTCCGTAGCCAGCAACGTGTGCTCGTCGCCCTGCCGCACCGCGAAGTCCCCGGCCAGCCCGTGGAGATAGACAGCCGCCTCGACAGCCCTCGCCGCATCGCTTGGATACTGCGCTAGCAAACCCGCCGTCAGGCCCGTCAGCAAATCGCCGCTGCCGCCCTTGGCCATTCCCGGATTCCCGGTAGTATTCACCGCAACCCGCCCGTCGGGATGCGCGATCAGGGTTCGCGCGCCCTTCAGTACCAACGTAACGCCGAAGCGTTGCGCAAACCCGCGCGCCACCTCCAGCCGGTTGGCCTGCACTTCGGGCACGGTGATTCCGGCCAGCCGCGCCATCTCACCCGGATGCGGCGTCAGCACCACCGTTCGTCCCTTGGCCAGCTTCGCCAACAGTGCCGGCTTCGTCGCCAGAATATTCAAGGCATCCGCATCGATCACAACTGGAATCTTCGTCGCCGCCAGAAGTCCGGTCACAAATTTCACCGTATCCGCGTTCTGGCCCAGCCCAGGCCCAATAGCCAGCACAGTCTTGCCTGCCATCAACCCGGCAAGCGCTTGAGGAGCGAGATTGTCTATGGAAATTCCGCCCTTGGAGTTTGCCTCCAGCGGGAACGTCATCAGCTCCGGCGTAATCGCGGAGACCTGCGCCAGCACCGCGGCCGGAACCGCGGCCGTGACCAGGCCCGCTCCGCTGCGCAAAGCCGCCAGCGACGTCATGGACGGCGCGCCCGAGCGGCCCACCGAGCCGCCCACCACGAGCACATGGCCGAAGTTACCCTTGTTAGACGCCGCCGCGCGCGGCCTTCTGATCAGCTCCATGGCCGAGCCGCCCCAATCGACGCCAAGCGTTGATGCGATGGCCTCGTCTGGCGATCCAATCGGCGTCACCACTACCGGCTGGTCCCATCGCCGCGTCAACTGCCCGAAAACATGCGCCGGCTTGGGCGCAGTAAAGGTAATCACCGCATCGGACGGAAACACCGGACCTGTCGCCTCGGCCTGTGTCGCGTCCGCCGCCCAGCCGGAGGGCAAATCAATCGAAAGCACCACTGCGGTGCTCATCTTCGCCCATTCCAGCGCCGCCTTCGCCAGACCCTTCAGCGACGGTTTGAATCCCGTACCCACAACCGCATCCACAAGCAGATCGGCCTTCAGAGCCCCAGAGTGAGCCGCCAACTGCGCCGCCGTTTCCACCACATGAACTGTTCCCGGTGCCGCGCTGGCCAGCAGTTCGCCCCACGCCGCCGCCACATCGGCTCCAATTCCCTCCTGTGCGCCCAGCAGCAGCGTGGTTACTTCGAGACCCGCCGCGGCCAGCAGCCGCGCGGTCATCATTCCGTCGCCGCCATTGTTGCCCCTGCCGCAAAGCACAATTGCCCGGCGGGTCTTCGGGAACTGCTCGCGCGCAAACGCAACCACAGCTTGCGCGGCATTGCGCATCAGATCGATCGACGGAATTCCGTGCCGCTCAGTCGTTGTCCGGTCACAAGCCTGCATCTCTGCCGCTGAAAGTACGTGCATGGCAACCATGTTAGTCGATGAGGGAACCGAGGCATGCGGCGCAAACGCATTATCCTATGAAAAGGAATTTTGGAGAGCGAGTGTCTAGCTCTTCGCGAGGAAAGAAACTTTGTAGATGCCGTAAATGGAACCATCGGCATTTCCGCAACACTTCCGTTAAAAGGATGAGACCAACATGGGGACGCAAACTGAAAAAGCACTTGCTTTTCGCGCGCTTCACCAGCGCAATGAAGCCTTCATCATTCCCAACCCCTTTGACGTTGGTACGGCCCGTCTCTTAGCACACCTCGGCTTTGAGGCGCTGGCCACCACCAGCGCCGGATACGCTTTCTCGGTTGGCCGGCGGGACAATACGATCGGCCGTGACGAAATGATGAGGCATGTCTCCGCCCTCGCCGCTGCCACTTCGCTACCCGTCAGCGCCGATCTTGAAAATGGATTTGGAGACGCTCCTGAATTCGTGGCTGAAACGATCAGACTCGCGGCTGCCGCGGGCGTTGCCGGCGGGTCCATTGAAGATTCGACCGGACGGCCGGATCACCCGATCTATGAATTTGAACATGCGGTAGATCGGGTCCGCGCCGCATCCGAAGCAGCGCACGCGCTTGCATTTCCCTTCACGCTGACTGCGCGCTGTGAGAACTTTCTCGTCGGCCGCGTTGACATCCATGACACAATCCGGCGGCTGCGGGCCTACCAGGAGGCAGGTGCCGACGTGCTCTATGCGCCAGGCCTCGCCACCGAAGAAGACATTGCCGCAGTAGTCCGGTCTGTCGACCGTCCCGTGAACGTCTTGATGGGACTGCAGGGAGCGCAACTGAACCTGGCTGCGCTCTCCAAACTTGGAGTCAAGCGCGTCAGCGTCGGCAGTTCCCTTTCGCGCGCCGCGCTCGGCGGTTTCTTGCGCGCCGCCCGCGAAATGCGGGAACACGGAACCTTTATGTTTGCCCAGGAAGCCGTAAGCTATCGCGAGATCAGCGAAGTATTCGGGAAGTGAGATGGATTTCGATACATTGCCCGCATCCAGAGTGCGTTGTTTCGCTCCCAGGCCGGCATCTCTTTATTTCAGCATCAGCACCAGGAACCACGCATTTAGGCCCGCGATCAGCGCCGCTACAATCCATGCCAGAGCTTGCAGCCAGCGCCCATTCACAAACTCGCCCATCTTCTCCCGGCTGCCGGTGAAGATCACCAGCGGAATCACCGCGAAGCTCAATTGCAACGATAGAATGACCTGGCTAAGCAGCAGTAGCTTCTCCGTACCGCGCTCGCCAGTGAACCACACAACGATGATGGTGGGAATAATCGCAATGGACCGCGTAATCAGGCGCCGCAGCCACGGCTGAAGCCTGATATGGATGAAGCCTTCCATCACCACTTGGCCAGCGAGCGTTCCGGTAATCGACGAATTCTGGCCGCTTGCCAACAGGGCAATGGCAAACAGCGTGCTTGCTCCAGCCACGCCAACCAGCGGGCTGAGCAGCTTGTAGGCGTCTTCAATGGCGGCTACTTCGAAGTGCCCGCTGCGATAGAACACCGCCGCAGCCACCACCACGATGGCCGCATTCACAAACAGCGCCACCGTCAGGGCGAGCGCCGAGTCCACATTGGACATGAAGATGGCTTCGCGCTTGCCTTCGGGCGTGCGCTTGTATTTGCGGCTTTGCACAATCGACGAATGCAGGTAAAGGTTGTGCGGCATCACCGTGGCGCCCAACATGCCGATGGCGATGTAGAGCATGGTGGGATTGGTAATGATCGACGCGGAAGGAATGAACAGGTTGCGCAGCGCCGGGCCATACTCCGGCCGCGACAGAAACAGTTGCACGCCAAACATCGCGATGATGGTCCCGATGAGCGTAATCACCAATGCCTCAACCACGCGGAAACCCCAGCGCTGCAGCAGCAAAATCAGCAGGACGTCGAGGCCGGTAATCAGTACGCCATAAAACAGCGGAATGTGAAAAAGCAGATTCAGCGCAATGGCCGAGCCGATCACTTCGGCCAGGTCGCAGGCGGCAATCGCAATCTCCGCGCCGACCCACAACCCAAAGCTGACCCACTGCCCATAGCTCTCGCGGCAAAGCTGCGCCAGGTCGCGCTCCGTGGCCACGCCCAGCTTCAGGCTCAGACTCTGCAGCAGGATGGCCATCAAGTTGGAAATCATGATGACCGAAAGCAGCGTGTAGCCGAATTGCGAACCGCCGGCTATATCCGTGGCCCAGTTGCCGGGATCCATGTACCCCACAGAAATCAGAAAACCGGGGCCGAGAAATCCCAGCAGCCGCCGCCACGCAATGGGCGAGCGCGAGATTTGCACGCTGGCGTGCACCTCCGGCAAAGAAGGCTCGGTAGTCTCGACTAAACTTCTGAATTCGGTTGCCATAAGATTCAAGGGAAGAGCGCAAACGCTCTCTCAACCGAAGTGTATCACAAGTAGTTAATCATGGTTAATATATTTGATTATGTCTAATTATCACTGAGTTCTTGACGTAACCAGACTGCCTCCGCCGCCGGTCTTCCCAGAATGGAATTTCCCGTACTCATCTCAATCGAAACCGTCTGATCATAGTTCTGGCTAGCCACACGCAGACTCTTTCCGGGCCCAACTCCCGTCTTATGAAGAAACAGCAGCAGCTTCGGGTCGCGTTCCTGGAGGCTGGTCACCGTGTACCGGCGTCCTTCGACGGCCTCCGAGAGCGGCGTTTCGCCGCGCCGTTTTCGCTCCGCCGGGTTCACCGGCAACACCGCGTTGCCGTGCGGGCACGCACCGCTCTCGCCCAGCTTCTCACGGAGTTTCAACTCGAACGCCGGGGAGACTGCGTGCTCGAGCCGTTCCGCCTCCTCGTGAATCTCGTACCACTCCATACCGAAAACTTCGCTCAACATACGCTCGATCAAGTGATGCCGGAGCGCTGTCCGATAAGCCGTTTCACGGCCCGTCTCCGTCAGGCGCACAATGCCGTCCGCACCCACCTCGACGCAGCCATCGCGCTTGAGCCGTTTCAGCGCCATGGTCACGGCCGGCGCTGAAACTTCAAGCCAATGCGCCAGCATCGCCGGAATGACCTGGTGCCCCTCGGCCTCAGCTTCCAGAATTGCCTTCAGGTAGTTCTCTTTGGATACGTGGATCGAGTCTTTCATGGCTTCGTTCCATCCAGTCTAATCCGCTTCGGCAGTCAACCATGGAGTGTTCTACCATTGAAGAAGTATCCCGCGAACGCCGCAAGGACTGACTCCCGAATGATTGCGCTCATCCTACGTACTGCTCTTTGTGCCATCAAGCCTCGACTTTCGCCAGTTCTCCTGGTCCTCCCGCTTCTCCTGGTCTTGTTTGCGGCGCGAACATTCGCCCAGACGCAGTCGCCGGCCGCTCTTCAGACAGCTCCGGCCTCAACCGCTGCCTGGCAGCCGCAGATCCATTTTCATGCGCCGCCCAACTGGATCAACGATCCGAACGGTCCGATCCTGGTAGATGGCCAGTACCATCTGTTCTTCCAGCTCAATCCTTTTGGTGACCAGTGGGGGCACATGAGTTGGGGGCACGCGGTATCGCCTGACCTGGTCCACTGGAAGCAGCTTCCCGTGGCCATCCCCGAAGAGAATGGCGTGGCCATCTTCAGCGGTTCTACGGTTGAGGACCGCGACAATACCAGCGGCTTGTGCGGCGCTGCCGGGCAGAAAAGCCCTGGGTGTCTCGTTGCCATCTATACCGGCGCGTCGAAAGACAAACAAACCCAGAACCTAGCCGTGAGCCGCGATGGCGGCACTACGTGGACCAAGTTTGCCGGGAACCCGATTCTCGATCTGGGGCTCAGGGACTTCCGCGACCCCAAAGTTTTCTGGTACGCGCCCAGCCAGAACTGGGTGATGGTAGTCTCGCTGGCCGACCAGCACAAGGTCCGCTTCTACCGCTCGAAGAATCTCAAGCAATGGGAGCTTGCCGGCGAATTTGGGCCGGCCGGGGCAGTCTCCGGTGTCTGGGAGTGTCCGGACCTGTTTGAACTCCCGGTGCGCGAGCCGGCCGGCAAGCGCGACGCCGTGGGCAAGATTGATTCCAGCCGGTGGGTGCTCAGCGTCAATGTCAACCCGGGCGGACCTGCTGGCGGCTCGGGCGATCAGTATTTCGTGGGCCAGTTTGACGGCGCTCATTTCACGGAAGATCATCCCGGCTCCGGGCCGCACTGGGCCGACTGGGGCAAGGATTTTTACGCCTCTACCTCTTTCTCCAACACTCCGGCGGGGCAGGACCGGCTGTGGATCGCGTGGATGAGCAACTGGCAATATGCGGACAAGCTGCCGGCGCTGCCGGGACGCGGTGAAATGACCGTGGTGCGGAATCTGTTTCTGCGCGAGCCACCTGCGCATACCAGCACAACGCCGTCGCAGGAACCGCTGCTGCTGGTACAGCAGCCCGTGCTGCCGACGCCGGCCTTCAAGCCTTCCACGGCCCTGTTCGGCGCCTCGCCCTATGAGACGATTGCCGAGGCCAACGAACTCATCGCAACTCAAAAACTAGCGGGCAACGTTTATCTGCTGCGCGTAACGCTTAACCCCGGCGACGCCGCTGAAGCCGGTATTCGCCTGCGGCGGAGTTCCACCGATCCAAATCAACCGGCCACAGAGGAAACCGTGGTCGGGGTCAACGCCGCCACCGGGCGCATCTTTGTGGATCGCGGCCGCTCCGGCAAAACGGACTGGTCGCCCGATTTCTCCGCCCGCGTTTCCGCACCGCTCAAGCATCCGCAGGCAAGCTCGATCCGCCTGGAAATTGTGGTGGATCGCAACTCCATCGAAGTGTTTGCCGAAGATGGAGAGACAGTGCTCTCGGACCTGATTTATCCCGCGGCAAGCAGCCAAGGGCTGGCCTTCTACTCAACACCAACCCCGCCGGGAGTGGGTCCCGCGCTCGTCCGGGGTTTTGAATTCATCCCGCTGGAATAGGAATCGCAATCGCTGAATACCCGTTAGAGAATTTGCGTATCCGCCCGGCGAGGCCGCCGGGGATTGTGGCAAAAATGCTCCAAATTCGCCCAAAACGGATGTGGGATTGAAGACTGCTTTCAGCAAAATCCGGGGGTCCGTCTTCTCGTCCCAATGGGGTGAAAAGATGGGCCCCGGCAAGAACTGCTCTCTGGCCTACTACTTCACCCTCACCTTGGGCTCGACGGACAGGCCCGGCCTGAGCAGGTGGTTCTGGTCTTCGACATTCAAATTGGTGAAATCGATGCGCACTGGAATCCGCTGCACCACTTTCACGTAATTACCAGTGGCATTTTCAGGCGGGAACAGGCTCAGCACCGAACCCGTTGCGCCGCCGATCTGCGTCACCTTACCGTGATAGGATTTGCCGGTTGCGTCGACGGCAATTTCAACGGCCTGTCCGGCTGACATGTGCCTGAGCTGCGTCTCCTTAAAGTTGGCCGTGATCCACAGATCTTCAAGCGAGACAAGGGTCAGCAAGTTTTGCCCCGCAGACACGTTCTGGTCAACCTCCACGCTTTTGCGGGTGATGATGCCCGCCACAGGAGCCACGATCTTGGTATAGCTCAGGTTCAGTTCGGCCTGATCGAGTTGCGCCTGCGCCTGCTCCACTTGAGCCTGCGCCGCTTTGGCGCGCGCGTTCTGCACGGCGACCTGCTGCGGCCCGGTCTCGGCAGCTTTGTGTTGCGCCTGCGACTGGTTTTCGTGGTCGCGCGCGGCACGCACGCCGTCGCTTGCCGCACTCTCAGAGGCCTGCGCGTTGGCCAGCGCCGCCTTGGCGCCGTCCGCCGCAGCCACGGCCGCATCGAATTGCTGCTTGCTGATGACGTCTTTTTCGACCAGTGGCTTGTAACGGGCCAGATCGGCATCGGCCTTGGTGAGGTTGGCCTGCGCCTGGGCAACCATGGCGTGCGCTCCTGCTAACTGCTGCTGCGCCTGCTGCACCGAGGCGCGCGCCCCGCTCACGTCCGCATCTGAAGAACGCAGCGTGCTGCCGGTGTTGATTGTCGTCAGCGGCACGCCCACGCTTGCCGCTGCGGCATTAGCCCGCGCGTTGGCCAGCGCGGCCTCAGCATTTTCCACGGCGACGTCAAAGTCCTTGGGGTCCAGCTCGGCAATGGTGTCGCCCGCTTTGACCATCTGGTTCTCTTGGACATCGACCTTGAGCACCTGGCCGGCGATGCGCGAGCTTACCTGAATCAAGTGTCCGTTCACCTGCGCGTCGTCAGTATCCTCACTGAAAGTGGAGTGCCACCAGACCGCGACCGCGACCAGCACGAGCACCACGACCACCACGACGATGATGCCCTTGCGGCGGCTCTGCGGCTGCGTAATCTCTGTTTCTTGAACCGGCTCAGTCTGGGCCGGTGTTGGAGTCGTATCCGCCACGTTTACTTTCCTCCCAAATAGTTCTGGTAACTTTGCCCCGCGCCCAGGGCACGCGCCAGGCTCAACTTGGCCACATTGTGCCGGTAGAGACTGGTTACATATTGATCGTTGGCCTGCGCCACGCTCTGTTCCGCCTGGCTCACGGCCAGGTTGTCGCTGACTCCGTTGGCATACCGCTCCTGAGCTTCCTTGAGCGCCTCATTGGCCAGGTCCACGCTGGAGCGGGCAACCTCGACTAACTTCTGCGCCGACTGAATGTCCAGAAGCGCGTCGCGAATGTCGGCGTCTACCTGCGCATTCTGGTCGCTCAGCTTGGCTTTGTCAGTGTCCAGAGTGGACTGCGCCACCTGCGCCTCGCCGCGCAAGGCGAACTCGGCAAACAGAGGAACGCTCACGGTGCCGGTTACGTCTTCGGTCCCGTGCGAGTGACTCAGATTGGCGCCGATGTCGCCGTAATCTCCGCTGAAGGCGAGAGTCGGAAATCGATCTGCCGTGGCGGCCTTGCGCTGCTGCTCGGCCGCTTTGACCTGTTCCACCATGGCCGCCAGATCTTTGCGGTTGGCGTGGGCCTCGCGAATCGCCGCGTCCACGTCCAGCTCGTCGAATGCTTTGTACGGCACCTTGTCGGCCAGCGTGAAGCTCTGCGCAAGCGGCAGGCCGATGGTCCGCGCCAAGGCCAGCTTGTCTTTCTCCAGCGAATTTTTGGCCACAATCAACTGCTGTTGCAACTGCTGGTAGTCTACGCGGGCCCGCAACTCATCGAGCATTGGCGCGGTGCCCGCATCGTGATTGGCGATGGCCTGGTCGAGAGAAACTTTGGATGTGGCGACCTGGGCTTGAACGCTGCTGACCTGCGATTCATCGGCCAGCGCCAGCAGGTAGGCGTTGCCCACGGTGAGCACCACCATGTCCCGGGCATCCTGGGCGCTCAACTGCGCCGAGGCAAAGTTATGCCGCGATGCCAGGTAGTTGCGCAATGAGGCCACGTCCACCAGCGACCAATTCAACGATCCACGCAGGTCCTGGTATCCGAAGGGACCGATGATGGTGGGAAACCCCGGAATACGCAAGCCCTCGGCGGGCAGATCGGACTGCATTACGGTGTCTTTGAAGCTGGCATCCACGCTGGGCAGCAGCGATTGCAACTGGCTGAGCCGCTGGCCGCGCGCGGAGGCTGTTTCTGTCCCACTCAAAATGACCCCCAGGTTGTTCTTGAGCCCACGCTGAATGGCGTAGTCGAGCGTCAGGTCAATCGTTTGCCCGGTCGCTTCGCCTACGGCCACACTGCCCTGATAGCTCTGTGCGGTGGGGCCGGATGTCTGGCTGGGCGCGATTCCGGTGATCTGCTGCGCGGGCAATGCGCCAGCCAACACCGATACGGCCGCCGTTACCAGGCCGAGCGACAGACCGCGAGGGAAGTTCGTGCCCAGTTTTCGATAGTTTGACAAGATCAAGGTTATTCAACTCACTTCAGAAGCGGTTCTGCCTGAAATTGTTTGCTCTTAATGGATGCGGAAAGCCGACGGCAGGGTTCTTAAAGTAGTGTATCGAATCGGCAGAAAAGCCGCCCGGTGGCTCCGCTGGATTTGGGGGCGCCTAGTTTAGAGCCCACGGAAAGAATAGCGAGAGCATAGACTGGAGGCCGCGGAAAATGGCCTGACGGAATCAAGATCAATCATGTGCCGGTCATGCAATGCGGGCGTAGACTAATAGAATTTCGAGCGATTCGGCTCCGAAAAAGGGGTTGCTCATGAACTGGATGCGGTTCGCTGCGATCGTGATTGGCTCGGGTTGCCTGTCGTCACTGACAGACTGGTTTTTTGCCGGCGACTGGATCCATCGGCGTTTTACCTACTCGGAAATCTGGCGCAAGGGCGGCGAGGGGCGAGCCATTGCGCTCACCATCCCGCTCCCATTTCTCACTTGCACAATCTTTGCCTATTCCGCCGCTCGTCTGGGTCTGCACTCTGTGCCGGACGCCCTGAAGCTTGCCGCCGCGGTGTGGCTGATAGGGCCCGTCCCGCTGATCCTGACCTATGCCGCGTTTATCAAGTTGCACCGCGTCTTTGTTATTTTGAACGCGCTGGGCTGGCTGATAAAACTGACAATCGTTGCGATCCTCGTTGGGTGGTTTCTCCACTGACGCCTGCGCCGGTCATCGGTGCTCAGAAGCTTCCTGCGCCCCGTTGCCGATCAATTCGAGCGTGGAGATGGAAGCCGGTGTCTATCGGTTCGCGGCTTGCAGCACATGTGAAGCCAGTGAACAGAGCCCCTGGCGAAACAGCTCGCGCACCACATCGCCACTCCAATCGGCAGCCTGCGGGCCTCCGTGGGTTTTGAGCAGATCGGCCGTCTCGACGGTCGTAAGCCCGGCCACGGCGCGGAGCACAAAGATGGTTCGCAGCGCGACGGGCAGGCTCTCCAGCCAGCTCCGCACCCGGTCGCGGTCAGGGCCTGCGATCATGCGCTCGAACTCCTCACCCGAAATACCGCCCGCATCGAGGTCGTCGTCTTCGATACAGGTGGCGACGTGTTCGAAGCCTTGAGGCGCGGCCAGGCTGGCGGGGTCGCGCGCGGCGAGCGTATCGAGCGCCGCGCCGCACAGTGCCAGCCGGCTGCTTTTGCGCGCCTCAGCCGGATCGTCGCAGGCGGCTAGGTCGGCATTGGCGACGGCCGTCTCCACGAGGCGAATGCTGTCTTCGCCTTCACCCACCAGCATGGAGGCAATGCTATACATCCCCGCGGCGATCAGGTCGAACATTTCGTCGAGACCGTCAAAGGCTTTGGCCACGGTGGCTTCGTCTTTCGGCTGGCCGTCAAGCAGGCCATGTATCCGGTCACTGAACTCATGGGCGCGCGCCGGCATGGGCTGCGTGGGAATCAGTCCGTCACTGAGTGTGATCTCTTTTTCGGGCATCGGGAGCGCTCCTATCCGAATAGAGGGCCATTCGGGGGGGATGGGATTCGACTCACTTAATCCATATCCTCAACCCGGCGAGGCAGGGAGTCAATGTCCACTCCTTAGCGCGCAGACCATACCATTGCGAAGGCTGATACGGCGACCGGGAGACGGGTACATCTTTGCGATGGTTCAACCTTTTTGCTTGTTGTTCACATTCGTCTGCCCGTTCATCCTGTATGCATGGGCTGATGGGTGATTTTCGGACGGAAGCTGCTTCCTGGGTTCCGCTTCGCGGGAAAACGCTGTAGACTGCCAACACGGCGCACTGGTTACACACAATGGCTCGAACGACGCAGAAACAAAAGCTCTTCAACGGACGCGACTACTCCTGGATGCAGTTCAACCGGCGCGTGCTGGAAGAGGCCGAGGACGCGAGTAATCCCCTGCTTGAGCGGGTGAAGTTTCTGGCCATTACCGGCTCGAACCTGGATGAGTACGTGGAAATCCGCCAGGCGGGGCTGATGCAGCGGATCGAGGACGGCTACCGCGAGCAGGGCTACGACGGCAACCGGCCGGATGAGTCGCTGGCGGTGCTGACGGCTGAGATCCACGATTTTGTGGCTGCGCAGTACCACTGCTGGAATGCGCATGTGCTGCCGGAACTGCGCAAGCACGGCATTCGCCTGCTGGGGTGGACGGAACTGGGCGAAGAGGCGCGCGGGTTTGCGCAGAGCTACTTTCAGCGCGAAGTGGACCCGCTGCTGACGCCGATCTCGATTGACCCGGCGCATCCTTTTCCGCGCGTGCTGAACAAGGCGCTTTGCCTGGCCATTTTGCTGCGGGCCAAGCGGCGCAGTTCCGGGCCGCAGGTGTTGGGAGTGGTGACGGTGCCGCGCGCGCTGCCGCGGTTTGTGCGGCTGCCGGCCGAGGATGGCCGCTTCGATTATCTGCTGCTGCAGGACCTGATTGCGCAGAACCTGGGCGGGATGTATCGCGGCTACGAGGTGCTGGCGCACGCCGCGTTTCGCGTGACGCGCAATTCCAACCTCTACTTTGAAGAAGAAGAGACACGGTCGCTGCTGGAAACGATTCGAGTGGAACTGCACAACCGGCGCAAGGGCGACGCGGTGCGGCTGGAGCTTGAAACCAGCGCCGACCCAGAGATTGCCGAGCGGCTGCGGGTGAACTTTGAGCTGGAAGAAGACCAGGTGTTTCGCGGCGATGGGCCGGTGAACCTTTCGCGCGTGATGTTTCTTTATAGCGACGTGCGCCGTCCAGACCTGAAATTTGCCCCTTTCACACCCAAAATGTTTCAACTGAGCCGCAAGGCCGCCGATATCTTCGATGAGCTCAGGCAGCACGACATTCTGCTCCACCACCCTTATGACGCCTACGATCCGGTGGTGGACTTCATTGCGCAAGGCGCCAAAGACCCGGCCGTGCTGTCGATGAAGCAGACGCTCTACCGCACCAGCCAGGATTCGCCGATTTGCGAGGCGCTGATTGAGGCCGCCGGCAGCAAGGAAGCTACGCTGGTGGTGGAACTGATGGCGCGGTTTGACGAGGCCTCAAACATTCGCTGGGCGCGGAGCATGGAAGACGCGGGAGTACAAGTGTTCCACGGCGTGGTGGGCCTGAAAACCCACTGCAAGCTGGCCATGCTGGTGCGCCACGACGAAGATGGCGTGACACGCCGCTACTGCCACATGGGCACGGGTAATTACAACTCCGACACCGCGCGGTACTACACCGACCTGAGTCTTCTGACGTGCGATCCGCAGATTACCGAGCGGGTACATATGGTGTTCAACTACCTGACGGCCCATGCCGAGATTGACGACTACCGACCGCTGCTGGTGGCCCCGCTGACCATGGCGGAGAGCTTTCTGGGGTTGATTCGCCGGGAGCAAGAACACGCGCAGGCGGGTAGGCCGGCGCGCATTGTGGCCAAAATGAATGCGCTGCTGGAACCCTCGGTCATTGAGGCGCTTTACGCGGCTTCAAAGGCCGGCGTACAGATCGACCTGATTATTCGCGGACTTTGCATTCTGAGGCCCGGCGTGAAAGGCCTGTCGGAGAGGATTCGGGTGCGATCGATCGTGGGACGATTCCTGGAGCACTCACGAATCTTCGCCTTCGCCAACGGCGGCGACCAGGAGATCTATCTTGGCTCTGCCGACTGGATGCCGCGCAACCTCTTCGAGCGCTGCGAAGTGGTGTTTCCGGTTCGCGACCCCGTGGCCAAAGCCCGCATCCACGATGAGATTCTTGCAGCTTATCTGACCGACACGGTAAAAGCACGCCTGCAACAGCCCGACGGCACCTACCTGCGCGCCGCTAAACTGCTCAAGGACGTTACGCCTTTTGCCAGCCAGGACTTTCTGATGCAACTGGCCGAAAGCAAGGCCGAGTTGGACGCAATTCCCAAGCCCGTGGAAGCCAAGCCAGCCGCGCGCGCGAAAGCGCCGAAGCGGCAAGCAAAAGCTGCAATCAAAAAAGCCGACGCGGCCGATTGAACGGACTCAGTGCTTCGCGTTTATGGATGCGACGACGCTGCGGGGAAGATGAGGACTTTTTGCGGCGCGTCTACTTCATCCCCTGGAGCGCTGAGCTTCAATTTCATCGACTCAACTTCCGGCTTGGCCTTCATCGGGGCCACGAATCCCAGTTCATACTGGTTGCGGAAGCGGCGGGTGAGCTCATCGAAATACGGTTGGAACGAGACGGGATTGCCCATGCCCTCCCAGAAACTTTTGCCTCCGGTGGCTTGGGTTACTTGCAGCAGGAGATTCTGTCCGGCGTTGTTCTCGTAGCCGGTCCGGTCGGCGGCGCCGCGGCTCAACCAATAGATGGCATAAACCACCAGGTGGGCTTTGACTGCGTCGTTAGCCGCAGCCATGACATAAGGGTCTTCGGCATCGTAGTGCATCTGATATCTGTCTACTCCGTCGGTAACCATCACCACCTCGCGGCGTGCATTGGGGTTAGTCGAAGGCCAGTGTTGGGCGAGGTCCGAAAGGCAAAAGTAGGGGCTTGCGGAGTAGCCTGGAGAGCCGGCAGGCAGGCGAAGTCCACGCAGCACCTGATTGTGATCCGTGGAAAAAGGCGCGGCGAAGGCGGCGCGGCCGCTCTCCATGTAGGCAATGGCGGTCTTGATATTCGGCGGCAAGGTCTTGATGAAGGCTTCAATCTCTGTGAGCTGAGTGCCAAGGCTATTGCGTGCCGAGTCGTCAATGAGCAGAACCAGCTCGATGCGGTCTCCGGGACTGTTAAACGGCGCCCACTTGGTCACTTTGGCGTTCTTTCCGTCCACTTTCACCGATAGATCTTGATTGGCCACACTGGCTGCCACTTCGCCTTCATGCTTTGGAAGTACCGTCACGATAGCCTGCCCGGCGCCCTGATCGGCCGCGCTCTGCGCTGACATCCCCGTTCCCAAAAGCAACGGCACCAGAGACATACAAACAGCAATCGTTGACCATTTCATGCGAGATCCTCCCAGAGAGGCGTGCATACTGCGGATAGCCATGTTTCCGACCCGTTCGACCCGGATTGCGCTTCGCCTCTTGTGAGTTAGATGTGAAATCGAAGGCACCGGTTAGGCACGCTTGGGAATGAATCGGGATTTGAAGACTGGCGGGGCGACCGGGATCTTAGAATGCGTCCCATTTCGCCAACAAGCCTGCGCTGGCAACCCTGCGCCACTGCGGTCGCTTCTCCTACAATCAAGATGTGCCGCAGATTGTCCCCAACCAGAATGTGCAAGCCAGAGCCGCCATCCGCATTCCGGCGGCCAAGCGTAGATTGGATGCGCCCGCGCCGGTCCGCCTATGGCATTTGACCAGTCTCGACGCTCCCACCGTGGCCGTCGTGTGGTCGCTGGCATTCGCATGGGTGGCGGGAATTCGTTTGCCGGTCTGGATTCCTCTCTTGCTGGGCCTGACGGCGTGGGCTGTCTACATCGCCGATCGACTCCTGGATGCCCAAACAGCCCTTCGCGCCGCCAACCTCGATAGCCTGCGCGAACGACACTGCTTTCACCACCGGCACCGGCGCGTGCTTGTCCCCGTGGCGATCTGCGCGGCCTGCGTCGCTGCCTGTATCGTTTTCACGCTCATGCCTGTGGCCGTTCGCGAACGGAACTCAGCCCTGGCGGTGGCCGGACTGGCTTACTTCACCGGCGTTCACTCGTCCGGCAGACGCTCGACCCTCGGGTTCCCAAGCTTTTCTCCGCTGGTGAAGAAAGAGCTGCTGGTGGGCTTACTGTTCACCGCGGCCTGCGCGCTGCCAGCCTTCAGCCGCACTGCAGCTCAGACCGGCGTCTCGTTTTGGCTATTGGCGGGGGCGGCTGTGTTTTATGCATTGCTGGCATGGCTCAACTGCTACGCAATTGACCGCTGGGAGGTGCGCGAACAGGAACCGGAAAAGTCTCGAATCTTTCCAATGGCCTGCCTTCTGGGGTTCACAGGCCTGCTGCTAGCGGTGTTTGTTGGCTCAATCGAGCCCCGCTTGGCGGCTCTGGCGACGGCCGGCGCTGTGAGCGCCATGCTTCTGGCGATGCTTGACCGGGTGCGCGGCCGCATCACCCCTCTCGCCTTGCGCGTGACCGCCGACCTGGCGCTGCTCACGCCCGCGGTGCTGCTGCTGCGATGAACGAAGCTTTGATAAACCAAGCGCCGGACTTCAACCGCCTTGCGCGCCTCTATCGGTGGATGGAGTTTTTCAGCTTCGGACCCTGGCTGTGGCTCACGCGCCGCACCTTCCTTGACCATTTTACCCGCGCCCGGCGTGCCCTCGTTCTGGGCGACGGAGACGGCCGCTTTACTGCGCGCCTGCTGCGCGAGAATCCCACCATAGATGCGGATGCCGTTGACGCCAGCGGGGCCATGCTCGATGCGCTGCTGCGACGCGCTGGACCCCATGCCAGCCGCGTCTGCGTTCACCTTGCCGACATTCGCGAATGGCAGCCAGCGGCCTTCAATGCGCCTGTCTACGACCTCATCGCGACCCACTTCTTTCTCGATTGTCTCACTACGCGGGAGATCCAATCGGTGATTGCGCACGTGCGCTCGGCCGTTTCTCCATCGGCCTTGTGGGTTGTGTCTGAATTTGCCATTCCTTCCGGATGGCGAGGACGTCTGGTGGCGCGTCCGCTGGTGGCAAGCCTCTATCTTTGCTTTGGATGGCTCACGGGACTCACTGTCCGCACGCTGCCCGACCACGCCTTGGCCCTGCGCGAGGGCGGATTTGCCTTAGTCGAGCGGCGCTCGCGGCTGGGAGGGCTGCTGATTGCCGAACTGTGGTCAGCCGGCCCACCTGACTCCACGCGCTAACCCTGACTGAAGCACGCGCCGGACGCCGGCTGCGGACGGCCCAGGTTGTTACAAACGTGTTAATATCGTTGGTCTGGAATGAGAAATCGGAGCGGAGTGAGCCGCAACCCAATCCCTCCCCGCGCGAATCTATATCTATGAATCTCTATCTCATGCGCCACGCCAACGCCGGACTACGCCGCGACAACCCGGCTCTCGATGCCAAACGCGCGCTGATCAAAGAAGGAAAAGAGCAGTGCATGTTGATGGCGCGGGTGCTGTCGGCCTTCAAGGTACAGATCGACGTCATCGTCTCAAGCCCCTTGAAGCGGGCTCTGCAGACGGCTCAATTTGTGGGCACGGAGTTGGGTTACGAAGCCAAGGTCGAGGTGAGCCCGGCTCTCGGCCTGAATGCTAGTTACGCCGATTTTCTGCAGATGCTGGCCAGATATGCCGACCGCGAAGGCGTGCTGGTGGTGGGACACAATCCCAATCTGTTTCAGTTCCTTGGCCGCATGATTACCGGCAACGGCGGCGCGGCCATCCGCATGCGCAAGGCCTCCATTGCCCGGGTCGATATGGACCGGCATCCACCGCTGCTGCGCTGGCTTATCGACCCGCGCATGGCGCGCGGGATCTATGCCAGCGTGGCAAAGAGCTCTCGCCCGAAGACCTCGCGGAAATAGTCCGCCTCCTTGCGCAGCGACCATAATTCCAGTTCCGCGCCGGTGCGGCCCGGCTCCACTTCGAGATAAACCCGCTTAGGATAGACTTTGGCGCGGACACGCAGCACGTCGCTGGCGCGATCCTGATTTAACGCGACAGCCAGCCGCAAGAGCACCACAGCGCGGTTGACGTGCTCATGATCCTCGGATGGAATGTTTCTGAGAGCGCGGTCTCCCGGCTGCGGACGGCTCTTGCCCATGTAACGCGCAATGGCCGAAACCGTGGTGCGCTGCACAGGCGTGTAGCCGTAGATTTCAGAGCTCGACACTATGTATTGCGTGTGCCGGTGGTGCCCTTGGTGATTGATGAACTTGCCGGTATCGCGCAGGACGGCGGCAGCAGCAAGCCAGTTTTCATATTCGGCGGGCAGGTTGTGCAGCGGCCTCAAGTCGCGATAGAGCTGCAAGGCATGCACCCGAACCGGCTCTGCCTGTTTGGAATCAACGCCATAGCGCCGTGCCGTGGCCAGCACGCTCTCCCAGCGCTCGTGCTCGAACTCACGGTGCGCCTGGGCGCGCGCGTCTTGCTCGGCCAGCATCTGGGCGAGAATTCCATCGCGCAGGCCGAGCGGCGAATAGCGGAATCCGGCCAGGCCGAAGCTCTCCAGCAGTTCGGCAAATACCTCCGCTCCGGCCACGATAATCTCCGCGCGGCGGGGTCCGACGCCTTCGACCGCCTCGCGCTGGGGGAGGGTCATCTTGACCAAGCGGGTGGCCAACTTGCGCACATCTTTGGTTGCTGCCATGCCTGCCACAACGGTTCCCACCGCATGCGCGTTGACGTGCCTATCCGCGGATTTGGCGACGCGCTGTTTTGCTGACTTGCCTGCAGCTTTGGCTGCTGCCGAACAGCAAACCTCAGCCAGGGCCGCCGCGGTTCCCGACGTACCGATCATCCACGACACGCCGGCCGGTTGAATCTTCCGATGCGCCCGACGCAGTTCGCGGCCAATCCAGCGCCGCATGCGCGCCACGGCCTCTGCCGGGGGCGGATCGGCTGTTAGGAACTCCTGGGTCAGACGGACCGCTCCTAGCGGGAGGCTGATGGTTTCCTTGATGCGCTTTTTTTCAGAAAGCGTAATTTCGCAGCTTCCGCCGCCGAGGTCCACGAGCAGAACCCGGCCGCCGGACATGGACGCGCCGGATGCGAGGGCGCCGGACGTGAGGCCGAGGTGAATCAGGCGTCCTTCTTCCAGGCCGGAGATGGTCTCCATGGTCCAGCCGGTTTCGGCTTTTACCCACGCCTGAAATGCGGCCCCGTTGCGGGCGTCGCGCATGGCGGCTGTGGCCACCACGCGGATCTTGTCGACTCCATGAGCCTGCACGGCACGCTGGAAACGTTTGAGCGCCTGGATGGTGTTGGCCATGGCTGCGGGCGAAACCAGGCCGGACTCAAAGACGCTGGCGCCGAGGCGAGTGACCTCGCGGTCTTCATGCACGGTGCGGAGCTGATGGGCGACGACCTTGGCAATCTTCAATCTGCAGGAGTTCGATCCGATGTCGACGGCGGCGAAAGTGGGCATGGTTTTGGGGAGTTCTCCGGGAGCGGGGAAATGAAGTCTCTCTCCGGCCAAGATACACGACTGGGTCTCCACGCCTTGGAACGGCGAGACTCGATGGCTGTTATTCTTGCTTCAATGGACTTTTCTTCCACATACAGTGCTGACTCGACGCATCATCGCCCGGCGCAAAGCCCTTCGGCGATGGCTACCTGGCTGTTGTTTGGCGCAATCTTTATCGCCGTGCAGGTTTGCTCGCTGTTTTCGCCGTCTCTGCTGGACGATGTGGACGCTTCACACGCCCAGGCCGCGCAGCACATTCTGGACAGCGGCAACTGGATCACTTGCCAGATCGACGGAATCCGGTATATCGAGAAACCTCCGCTGCCCTACTGGCTGGTGGCGGTGAGCTACAAGATTTTTGGCGAAAACACCTTTGCCACCCACCTGCCAAACGCGCTGGCCATACTTGGGCTGACGTGGCTCTCGTGGCTCTGGGCGCGGCGCGCATGGGGCGCGCGCGCAGGCCTTTATGCGGGCCTGGGTGTGCTGACCTCCATTGGGCCGTTTCTTTTTACGCGGTTCATTATTCCTGAGTCGATCCTGAGCCTTTTTCTGCTGATTGCGCTTTACGCCATGATTACCGGGCTCGAGTTCGGCCAGGCGAACCGCTTTTACTGGGCCTACGCCTGCGTGGCACTGGCGACGCTGACTAAGGGACTGATTGCCCCGGTGTTTTTTGTGGGTGCGGTTGTGCCTTACCTGATCTTGACCGGGCAGTGGCGACGGTGGCGAAAGCTGAAGCTGTTTACGGGGACGCTGCTCTTCCTAGCCATTGCGGCTCCGTGGCATATTCTGTGCGGGCTGGCCAATCCCGACCAGGGTCATGCGGTTGGCAACCATCCGACGATCGGGAATGTGCATGGGTTCTTTTACTTCTACTTCATCAATGAGCACCTGCTGCGCTTCTTTTCATTGCGCTATCCGCACGACTACAACAAGCTGCCCGGTTCATTGTACTGGCTACTGCACCTGGCGTGGTTATTTCCGTGGAGCTTGTTCCTGCCGGCACTGGCGGCGATTGCATGGAAGACGCGGCGCCACTGGATGCAACACTTGCGCCAGGACGCGGGGCAGACGGTCGACTTCTACCTGGATAACGCGAGCCGGGAAGACGTGGCCACATATGTGCTGCGCCTGAAATTTCGTGTGCGCTCGGTGTGGCTGCTGACGCTGTTCTCTGCCTGGACGCTGTTCTTCTTTTCGCTGTCTTCAAACCAGGAATACTACACGTTCCCGGTTTGGCCGCCGCTGTTCATTCTGATTGCCGCCGTTGTGGCCGGCATCGAAGAGAGGCGCGGGCTTGACGGCGGGGCCGATAGCGAGCCGGAGAGCCCTAATCCGTTACTCGGAACCGCGTGGCTTACGGGCGGGCAGGTTGTCTTTACCATCATCGGCGTCGTTGCCGCGTTGACTCTGACATGGGGTTTGTGGGACTCGCGCCATCTGCCGTATGTGACCGACATTGGCACCCTGCTGGCGCACCGCGGCGTGGGCGACTACACGCTATCGATGTCGCACTTGTTCGACCTGACCGGCCCCTCATTTGCTGCGCTGCGCCTGCCGGCGATTCTGGCGGCGATCGCCCTGCTGATTGGTCCCGCGCTGGGCTGGCTGCTGCGGGTCAAGGGCAAACACCTGGCGGCCACGGTCAGCATAGCGCTCACTCTGACGGTCTTTCTGGTGGCGGCGCACATCGCGTTCGCGCGCTTCGCGCCCATGCTCAGTTCCAAGCCCTTCGCGGACACGATCATCGAGAAAGGCTCGCCCGCAGACACGTTCATCATTTACGGCGAACAGTCGGACGGATCATCCGTGGTCTTTTATACGCACAGCTTCTTCCACGGCAAGCCAGCCATGCTGGTGCTGCCGCGCTGCGGCCAGCATGGAGAAGGCACGCCGCTGCTTTGGGGCTCCTGCTACCCGGACGCGCCGGATATTTTCTTGTCAGAAGACAGGCTCTCAAAAGAATGGGGTACCGGGCAGCGTAAATGGCTATTTGCCCAGGACCTGAACCAGGAAAAAGCGGAGAGCTTGCTGGCGGGGCGGTTGTATCCGGTGCAGACGCTGGCCGACAAGGCGCTTTGGACGGACCGGCCGCTCGATTAAATTGCGGCTCTTCAAAGGGCGCGGCTGAGGTTGCGCCCTCTACAAGCAGCGAGTTGCTACTCGCGCGTTCAGCCCACATATTCTCAGCATGCAATCCTGGCTGCCTCGGATGTCCTGAGGCTTGTTGCAACGAGTAATCTGGCGCGGCGAGCGCAACCCATGTAAACTCAGCTTGTTCAGGGCCATCACCGGCGTTGATCCGTCTGCGTGCAGTTCACGCGAGGTGAAAACAGGTCTTGCTGCAGCCGCGGCGGTGGCGCCTTGTGAGTTTGGGAACTAACTCTGGAAACTGAATCTGGCGGGCTCCGCTGCCGATAACTCACTTTGAGCTTCGTTTGAGCCCAGCCAGGAAAACGGCCCGAATCAAATGGGACTCTCGCACTTGGAGGATGGCAATGGCCCACCCTGGGGCCCTGTTCTGTCGATCCGCGCTGGCGAAGAAGGCATTTCGTCTGGCGCTGGCCTATGCCTTGATTCCGCTTCCCTGTTGTGCTGCGCTGGATGCGCCGAAACAGATCACGCAGTATGTCCAGACCATTCTTACCGCCAAGAACGGACTTCCGCAGAATACCGTTTCCACGGTGACACAAACACGGGACGGCTATATCTGGTTCGGCACGCAGGAAGGAATTGGCCGATACGATGGGCTGCGCATCACCACGTTCGACACCGCCAATCACCGAGCGCTGAAGGACAACTTTATTGAAACCCTAGCCCCAGGGCGCGATGGCAGCCTCTGGGTGGGGACGCGCAGCTCACTGATGCAGCTCAAGGATGGAGAATTCCATCGCATTTTCAGCGCTCAGTCGCCCATCAGCTCGATTTACGAAGCCCGGGACGGCCAGGTCTGGGTGGGCGCCCTGAATGGGCTCTACGCCGTGGAGGGCGAGAGCATTCACCTGTTCACCACGCAGGACGGCTTGCCAAGCAACACCATTGGAAACATGGTTCAAACCGGCGACGGAACAGTTTGGATTGGAACGCGCAAAGGGCTGGCCAGTTGGAAGAACGGCCGGTTTCGCAGCTACGGCGCACGCGATGGATTGGCTGCCGAGCAGGTGCTTGGTCTTACGCCTTCCCATGACGACGCTCTTTGGATTGCAACAGCCAGCGGGCTTTTCCGCTGGAAGGAGAAGCTGCTGGAAACGGTAGTGGCTTCACGGCTGCCTGAACACGACCATATTACTTCCTTACTGGAGGACCGCAGTGGCGCGCTGTGGATGGGCTTTGACCATAGCGGAATCGCGTTGCTACGCAACGGGCAATTCAACCGGTACACGGCGCGGCAGGGGCTGCCAAGCGGCGATGTGGCCACGCTCTTCGAGGACCGAAAGGGCCATGTGTGGGCCGGCTTATCGGAGGGCGGAGTGGTGGAGCTCCGCGACGGGACCTTCAGCAACTTCGGACTGCTGGAAGGGCTCTCCGACGATATGGTCTGGAGCGTGCTTGAAGCGCGCGACAAGTCGATCTGGGTGGGCACCAATAGCAAGGGATTGGATCACATTGACAGGGACGGCAAGGTTCGCGTTTATGCAGAGCGAGATGGATTGCCGGGCGGCTCGATTTTTGCACTGCGCGAGGGGCCGGATGGGAGCATCTGGATTGGCGCGGAAGACGGAAGCCTTTGCCAGCTCAAGAATGGGCGCATCAAGATCTTCACCGACCCTGTAAGCAAGGGACGGCGGATTGTATCGATTTTGCCGGACACGTCGTCGGGCCCTGGGTCAGCCGACGATCTATGGGTGGTTTTCCACGAAACCGAAGGCCTGGTCCATTTTCATCGGGACAATTCCCAGCGGGGCCATTTCGAGCACTACAACCTGCCTGGGCTGCCGAATGCAGCCACCCTTGCTCCGGACGGGTCAATCTGGGTGGGCAGCGACCATGCGGGAGTGAGCCAGTTTCTCAATCGCGCAGTCGTGCGCTATACGACCGACAATGGCCTGCTGGCGAACTTCGCGCAGGCGGTTTATGTGGATCGGGATGGCGTTGTGTGGGCCGGTACGTCTCCTGGCGGCTTGAACCGCATCAAGAATGGACATATTACCGCCTACTCGATCGATCAGGGTCTGTTCGATCTGACGGTGGGCGCGATTGTGGAAGACGACGAAGGATACTTGTGGATGACCTGTAACAAGGGCATTTACAAGGTGAGCAAGAAGGAACTGAACGACTATGCGGATGGGCGCATCTCTGCCATTCACAGCACGGTGTATGGGACGGCCGATGGATTGCGCAGTTCGGAATGCAACTTTGCCGACGACCCTTCGGTGTGGAAGGGCATGGATGGACGGCTGTGGTTTGCGACTACGGCGGGAATTGCTTCTGTAGACCCGAGGCATAGCCAGACTTTCAACGCCGAACCGGCGCCGTTGATCGAAGACGTGCAGTTCAACCAGCATGACGTTCCATTTTATCGCGGAGTTACAGTCGGCCCCGGTGGGGGCGATCTGGAGATCCAGTTCACGTCTCCCGATTTTGCGGCTCCGGAGCGGCTTCGCTTTCGCTATCGCCTACTTGGCTCGGATTCAGACTGGGTAGCGGCCGGCAACAGGCATCAGGCTTTCTATACCAAGCTGCCTCCGGGGCGCTATGCCTTTGAAGTGGAGGCGGCCGACCAGGCGTACGGATGGAGCGCCAACGCGGCGCGGCTGGAGATTGCTCTGACGCCGCACTTCTGGCAGACAAACTGGTTTAGCGCGGCTTGTGCCATTATCCTGCTGTGCGCGGCGGCGGCGCTCTACTGGCTTCGCATTCACTATCTGGTTGTGCAGAACCGTGTGCTCGAAGAGAGAGTGCAGCAAAGGACGATGGAACTCGAGAAGGCCCTGAAGGCGGCGGAAGACGCGGGGCGCGCACTGCACGAGCAAGCCACCAAGGATGGCTTGACCGGCCTGTGGAATCGCCGGTCGATCTTTGAATTGCTCTCGAAGGAGCTGCCGCGCGCGCATCGCGGTCATCTGAGTATCTCGGTCTTGATGGCCGATCTGGATCACTTCAAGACGATCAACGACACGTATGGCCACCAGGTGGGGGATCGCGTTCTGCAGGTGGTGGCGGAACGCATCATGGCTCTGACGCGCGCCTACGACTTTGTGGGCCGCTATGGAGGCGAGGAATTTTTGATCGTTCTTCCAGGCTGCTCTCTGGAAGACGGACTGGCGCGCGCGGAGGAATTTCGATGCGCCATTGCCGGAACAGCGATCTCTACCAGCATCGGGCCGATTTACGTGACTTGCAGCTTTGGAGTAGCGGAAAACTTCAGCGACAGCTCGGCCGAGGAGCTGATCAACAATGCCGATGAGGGACTGTACTGCGCCAAGAAGGCCGGCCGAAACTGCGTTCACGCCAGTCCGGCGCAGGCCGGTTCGACGAACAGGAACGCAGAATCGACCGCACACGGCTAACTTAGAGATTGCGCCGTTGAATAGACACGAGCGCCGCGGGACTCGATCGCTCGGGCGTCGATCGCCAAAAGTCTCCAGACAATAATTCCTCGTGAGCATTTGCGGAGCAGGTGATGTTCACTTAGCGGCGCGCATCTTGCCGCCTGGGAGCAGCTCGAAGATGCGACCACGCCACAGAATTCTGCTGCCCCAATAGCCGGCTATCCAAAACGCGAAACCCATCAGATCGCGCAAGGGATAAAGAAACAGGAGGCCGAACCAGCTTTTGTCGTGGACAACGGCGCGACCGACCGCTAGCGAAAGAGCAAGGCGCGTAGCGATGCTCCAGGCGAGAAGCGCGAGGCCCCAGCCGATGTGACCCAGCGCAGTTGCGGCGGCAAAGGCGAAGATTCCGTAAGGCACGCTGAAGCTGAGACTGGTGGCAAAGTGGCCGGCGGGGCGCGAGAAGCGCGTGGACTTCATCCAGCGCACCTGATGCTTCATCGAGTCCAGAAAATTTGCGTTGATGACTATGTGGTCGATGGCCTGATGGCTGAGGATGACGGTTTCGCCGAGCTTGTAGGTCTGGTTGCCGAGGACGAAATCGTCGGCGCAATAGTCGGCTGTGACTTGAAAGCCGCCTATGCGACGAATGGTCTCGCGGCGAAAGGCCATGGTGGGGCCGAGCACGAACTGCATGCCTTCGAGGTAGCGCGCGGCGAGGACGCCGCTAGTCATTTCGACGGACATGCCTACGGCTTCTAAGCGCGCCCATAAGCCACCTTCGGCGGCGACGCCGCGGTAGGGGCAGGTTATGCCTCCGACGCGCGGGTCGGCGAAGGGGAGGGCGATGGCGCGGAGGTAGTCGGGGGTGACGCGGACGTCGCTGTCGGAGATGACGAGGATGTCGTGCGCGGCGGCAGTTTCCATGACTTCCATGGAGGCGGCTTTGGCGTTGATGTAGTCGGGCTGGCCGTTGGTGGAGATGAATTTTGCGGGAATGTGCGGGTGACGAGCGGCTACGCTGCGCGCGATGGCCAGACCGGCGTCCTCTGGTGAGCGAGTGCAGAAGAGGATTTCATGGTTGGGATAGTCCTGCTGAAAAAAGGATTCGAGATGCGCTTCGAGACTCGGCTCCGCTCCATGCAATGGCTTGAGGAGAGTGAGAGGGGGCGTGAAGCCGGGACGTGCCTTGAGCTGGGCCAAGGCGCTGCGGCGCTCACGCAGGTAGCGGGGAACGGCGCGCAGGACGATGACCGCGAACCCGGTGGATGTGATGAGCCCGAGTACGCCCAGGGCTAGAAATGCGTAGGACATGCTGATTTAAGAATACCTGTCGACCCAGAAGTCCGGTTTGACTTCTCCTGTTGAGGCTATTGAGAATTGAGCGGTGATGACAAGAAATAATGAGCTATACGCGTACTTCACGATCGTCGGGGAATTCAATCCTCAGGAAATCTCTGCGCGGCTTGGAATTGAGCCGACCAAATCATGGGCAAAGGGCGACCTTCATCCTCTAAGTGGCTCGGAACGAAAATTCAGCCGATGGTCACTTTACTCAAGGCTTGAACGGGTCCGCCCATTTGAAGAACACATTCGTGACGTGATCGGACAACTCAGGTCGAATGCGAGTGGATTTCGATCAATCTCCCAGGAATTCGGCGGAGCCATGGAAGTTGTCGGCTATTTTCACGCTCAATATCCAGGGCTGAGCCTTGAAAAGGAAGATATTGACGCGCTTGCTGAATTCGGTCTCAGCGTTGACTTCGACTACTACTACATGTATTCCGACCGCCGGGAGGACACCGACTCATAGTGTTTTGAGTTAAGCGCATCGGCCGTCTGCCTACTAGTTTGGTCCTGCGCGCAATTACAGTTTTTTTGTAGTTTTAGCGACGACGGTGGGGCGGCGGATGGGCACGATGGCGCCGGCGGAGCCGGGAGCGGCTTGCTGGAAGCGGGTGAGCATCTCGGTGCGGACGTACTCGACGAAGCTCTGCATCTGGCGGTTCATCTCTTCCATGCGCTCGCGCATTTGCAGGATGATTCCAATGCCGGCGATGTTGACGCCGAGGTCGCGGGCGAGGTTGAGGATGAACTCCAGACGTTCCAGGTCTTCATCAGTGTAGAGGCGAGTATTGCCTTCGGTACGCGAGGGTTTGAGCAGGCCTTCGCGCTCATAGAGGCGGAGGGTCTGGGGATGGATTTCGTACATCTCAGCGACGGCCGAGATCATGTACGCGCCTTTGGATTTGCGTTTTGCGGCCATGATTTTTCTGACCCCAGCTTACTGTAAAAGACCAACGTTATAGATATCCCACCTTGGCTGATCGCCGCGGCGACCGGACAAGGTGGGGCACCCAGGTTAAAGCTTGTCAAACAGCGCGACGCGGGGGTCCTGGTTGTTGAGCTTGGCCAGTTCGCGCATGATTTCGCGGCTGCGCTCGTCGTTGAGCGTGGGGACTACGACTTCTACGGTTACAATTTGGTCGCCGCGCTGCTCAGGGCGCTGCGCGTTTTCTACGCCGCGCTCCCTCATGCGCAGCTTCTGGCCGCTCTGGGTACCGGGAGGAATCTTCAACTGCGCGCGGCCGTCGATGGTGGGCACGTCTACCTTGGATCCAAGACTGGCTTCGGCGATGGTGATGGGGACGGTGAGCTGAACGTCATCGCCCACGCGCGTGAAGACCGGATGCGTGCCGGTGCGGACAATGAGGAACAGGTCACCGGCGGCGCCGCCGTTGAGGCCGGCATTTCCCTTGCCCTGCAGGCGGATGCGCTGGCCGTCGCGAGTGCCGGCCTTGATGCGGAAATCGACCGTCTCCGTGCGGGTGACGACGCCCTCGCCGTGGCAGGTGGCGCACTCATTGGTGGTCCGTCCAGTTCCATTGCACCGCGGACAGGGGATGTTGAACTTCATGCGGCCGCCCATCTGGGTGACCTGACCAGTGCCGTTGCACTCCGGGCATTGCGTGGGGCCGCCCGTCGAGGCGTGGCCGTGGCAAGTGGGACAGGCCTCCTGACGGTTGATCTGAATGCGAGCTTGGCCGCCGCGGATCGCGGTCCAGAAGTCGACGGTGGCCTGGTATTCGAGGTCGGTGCCGGGCTGTGGGCCGCGTGGGCGTTGGGGCTGCTGGGCCCCGGAAAAGATGCCGGAGAAGATGTCTTTGAAACTGCCCCAGGACTGCGAGCCGGCACCCTGCTGCGGGCTGCCGGCGCCCTGGAACCCCCCGCCTTGGAATCCTGAGAAGTCGAAGCCGCCAAAGTCGACCGGCGGCTGGCCGCCGTGGGATTGCTGGCGGGCGTAGGCCTCGGCCTGGGCGGGATCGATCTGATCAGAATAGAAGCCTACCTGGTCGTAAACCTTGCGCTTCTTCTCGTCGCTGAGCACGTCGTTGGCTTCAGAGAGTTCCTTGAACTTCTCCTCAGCCTTTTTGTCGCCGGGGTTCACGTCGGGGTGATACTTGCGCGCGAGTTTGCGGAAGGCCTTGCGGATGTCGTCCGCGGTAGCCGTTTTCTTGACGCCTAACGTGGCGTAATAGTCTTTGTTCTGTGTGGTGGGCATGTGTGTTTTCTTATCTCAATTCATCCTACGAGGTTTTTCTCGCCTTTTGGTGCAAGAACCGCGCCGGAGTCTTTGTTGCTTCCTAGGTAAAGGCTCACCGGCTTCGATGCTGCCGGACTTAAGCGATGCGCAAGGTCTCCTCGACGGGCGCTCCCCCTGCCTACTCCTCACGACTGCTTCAGATATACGAGCTTGGCACAGCAAATATCGAGTTGCTTATCGAATTCTTCCGTCTGATCCAGACCCGCGCCGAACAATGCGCACCTAACCGAAAGGTAGATACCTGCTGCAACTGTCATCAACGGTTCGAACCGGTGGTCGTAATTGATCTTGAGGCCCTCCGCGACTTTGTACTGAAAAGTAAGTATCCTCCGGCAGAGCCGGAGGCTTTACGGTTGCTGGCCCCTCAAAGGGGCCTGATCGCAACCGGTGAAAAGCAAAAGCAACCGCAAGAGCAGCAGGGTTGCTAAACAACGGGCTTCGGCAAAGCGAAACA
>DASXFS010000057.1:0-59519 GCA_036489415.1 Occallatibacter sp.
GCCGATCTTCTACAAGCTGCAGCGCTATGACGCAGCAGCGGCCGCAGCCGCTGTCGCGCCGGCGCCTGTTGCTACACCCGCAGCCGGGCAAGCGCCAGCCAATCCGCCGGCAACGACTGACCCCAATGCGCCGCAGCCCGCCGCTACGCAAACAAACCCACAATAGCAGCAGCCCCGAGAGTCAAAGGCAGGATGTTGGATACGCTCGTGCTCGATCAGAGAGACTCGAGCGCGTGGATCTTGCTGGTCACTTCAGCGGTCAGCGTTTCCAGATCGGCATGGAACGCGCCGCGCTCGCGGAGGGGCAACTCTTCGCGCAGTTCGGGAAACGGCGTGGTTGCGCAGCCGGGGAATGCGGCAAAGCCTGCTGTGTCCGCCAACCTGCAACTGATCTTGATCAATTCAGCCATACTCCAGGTGCCTTCGGCGTGACGAGCGTCATGATGGTCGGCCACAATGGCCTCAAAATCGGAGGGCAGCTTCCAATCGGTGATGAGGTGCTTGCCGGCTTGGCAATGATCCCATCCGAACAGCTCGGTTTCAAGCGGCAGAATGCTGATCGCGGAGCCTTCGTGCGTGGCCAGGAGCGCGGAATATTCATTGGGCCGAAGGACGGCCAGCGCCAGGCGGCCTATGTCGTGCAGGACGCCGCAGGTGTAGGCAGTGTCTTTGTCCATGAAGCCAGCCTCGGCCAACTGCTGCGCGATGAGGGCGCAGGCCAGATTGTGACGCCACACATTGCGAATGAGGGGATGATTGAGCGACTTGCCGAGATAGGATCGGACGCCGACGGTGAGGCACAATCCCTGGAGATGATTGGCGCCGAGCACGGCGATGGCCTGCAGAATGGTGCAAGCGGGAAAGCGCGGAGCGTAGACGAGCGAATTAGCGATGGTGAGGACTTCGCTGGCAAAGGCGGCGTCGGAGGAGATGAGGTCGCTCAACTGATGCAGTTGTACATTTTCGTTGTTGGTCAACTGCAGCACGCGAATGGCGACCTGAGGAAATGGAGCCAGGCGCAAGTGCGCCCAGGGTGGTTGAATCGCCTCGCATCTTTCCATTTGCTTGGGCACGGTCTTGCTCTCCATTGTTTGCAGTCGACTGTTTGAACCCGGCGGCTTTTGGCGCATTGCCCGCGGTGCTGCCAGGATTGGTGGGACGTCGGCCCTCAGAGGCCGCAAGCAGTTTGTCGGCAGGGAATGCGGACTTCAACACTTAAAAATCTCTCAGGAGAATCTTCGGGGGTTCTGCCGGGAGTTCGTGGGGCCGTAAAGGAACTTACGCGGCGAAGGGTTTGGGCTTGCGTGCGGGTCTCGCCGGTTCTGCCAGTGGCGGTGAAGGCGATAGGATGGGGTTGGAGCGAACGATGGGCAGAATTCTGGATGGGGCGGCGATTGCTGCGGCAATCAAAGAAGAAGTGGCAGAGGAAGTGCGCGGCCTGGCGGCCAAAGGAATCCGGCCTGGGCTCGCGGCAGTTTTGGTGGGCCATGTGGCGGCTTCAGAGATTTATGTGCGAAGCAAGGTGCAGACCTGCGCCGATCTGGGGCTCTATAGCGAGCTGATTACGCCGCCGGAGACGGTGACAACGGAAGAGATGCTGGAGCTGGTGGCGAGCCTGAACAGCCGGGACGAGATTGATGGGATTCTGATCCAGTTGCCGCTGCCTCGCCAGGTGGATGCGAAGGCGCTGCTGGACGCGGTGGATCCGGCGAAGGATGTGGACGGGTTTCATCCGGTGAATGCAGGGCGTTTGCAAGCTGGGCGGCCGGCACTGGCTCCGTGTACTCCGGCAGGGGTGATTGAGATTTTGAAGCGTAGTGGGATTGCGATCTCCGGCCAGAACGCAGTGGTGGTGGGGCGCAGCGATATTGTGGGCAAGCCGGCGGCGATGCTGCTGTTGCATGAAAATGCGACGGTGACCATTTGCCACTCGAAGACGCGGGACCTGGGCGCGTTGACGCGGCAGGCGGACATCCTGGTGGCGGCGATCGGGCGGCCGGCCTTCATTACGGCGGAGATGGTCAAGCCGGGGGCGACGATTATCGATGTGGGCATCAACCGCATCACGGAGCAGGCGGAGTTTGAGCGCTACTTTGCGGGCAATGCCAAGCGCGAGGCAGCGTTTGCGAAGCGCGGTTCAACGATTGTGGGCGATGTGCATCCGCGGGCATTCGACGTGGCGGGCGCGTATACGCCGGTGCCGGGCGGAGTGGGTCCGCTGACGATTGCGATGCTGATGTCGAACACGGTGCGGGCGGCGCGCATGAGACGGGGACTCTAGCCCGTGCTGCGCGTAGGCCTGACAGGCGGGCTGGGCAGCGGGAAGAGCACCGTTGCGGGTTATCTGCGCGAGCTGGGTGCCGAGGTGATTGAGGCCGATGAGCTGGGGCGCGCGCTGATGGAGCCGGGGCAGGCTGTTTATGCGCAGATTGTGCGGGTGTTCGGGCCGGAGGTAGTGGGTCTGGATGGGCGGTTGAAGCGGGGGCGGCTGGCCGAGATGGCATTCCAAGGCGAGCGGATCAACGAGTTGAATGCGATTGTGCATCCGGCGACGATTGCGGCGCAGCAGAGGTGGATGAAAGAGGTTTTCAAGCGCGATCCGGCGGCGGTTGCGGTGGTGGAGTCGGCGCTGATTTTTGAGGTGGAGCGGGATGCGCGCGCGCGCGACGAATCGGAGAGCGTACTGAGCAATTGGCGGCGGAGGTTTGAGCGGGTGGTGGTGGTGACTGCTCCCGATGAGGTGAAGGTGAGCCGTTATGCGGCGCGGGTTGGCATGGATGAAGCCGGGCGCGAGGCTGCGGCGGCCGATGCGCGCAGGCGGCTGGCGCACCAGATTCCCGATGAGGAAAAAGCGGCGCGCGCCGATTATGTGGTCGAAAATACGGGAGATCGAGAGGCGCTGCACGCCCAGGTGGTGGAGCTTTGGGAGCGCCTGAAGGCGGAGAGCAACAAAATTCCTGTGTGTGAGTTTTAAAATAGAGGCTGGAGATTTGGAACGGAAAACGGTGCGCGTTCTCCATGGAACCGGGCCGAGCGAAAGCCGTATCTGTAAGAGGAAGGTTACTTAGGTCGACAAACCATGAAACTGCGCAGGATTGTTCTGGTTGTTCTGCTGGTGGGCGGATTCTGGTATCTCACCACGCATTTGCCCAGCAGCTTTGACCATCTGGCTTTGAATCACGTGACGCTCTTCGGCGCGCGCGGCTCCGGTTCGCCGCTGGACTTGACGGAGGCGGAGGCTGCACCGGCATACGATGCCGAGGAACTGAACAATATCGCCATTTATAAACGGGTGTTGCCTTCGGTGGTGAACATTACCTCGACCACGCTGGTGTTCAACTTTTTCTATGGCACGGTGCCGCAGCAGGGCCAGGGTTCCGGATTCGTTCTGGACAAGGCGGGCCACGTGCTGACCAACTTCCACGTGGTGGAGGGCGCGAATCGCGGCATCGAGGTGATGTTGAGCAACAAGCGGCGCTATACGGCCAAGGTGGTGGGCACAGACAGGGTTCACGACCTGGCGCTGTTGCAGATCGATGCGCCCAATCTGCAGCCGGTGACGCTGGCCGACTCAAGCGGACTGGCTGTGGGGCAGAAGGTGTATGCGATCGGTAATCCGTTTGGCCTGAGCGGCACCATGACGCGGGGCATCATCAGCTCCATCCGGTCGATTCGCGGATCGGAGGGCGCGCTGATTGAGGACGCCATTCAGACAGACGCGGCCATCAATCCGGGCAACTCCGGCGGTCCGCTGTTGAATTCGCGCGGCGAAGTGATCGGCATCAACACGATGATTGCCTCGAACGGGGCCGATCAGAGCTCGGGGATCGGGTTTGCCATTCCGATCAACACGGCGAAGGCGGTGCTGGCTGACCTGACGCGTTATGGGCGGGTCAAGCGGCCGTCGCTGGGGATTGTTTCCTACGCCATTGGGCCCGATCTGGCTTCGCAGATGGGGCTCTCGACAGATTATGGCGTGCTGATTCAGAAGGTGATTCCCGGTGGCGCGGCGGACCGGGCAGGGCTGCGCGGCGGCAACGAGCAGGCCTACGTGGGCAATACGCCGATCATGCTGGGCGGCGATCTGATTGTGGCCATCGACGGACAGCAGGTGAGCGACCCGCAGGACATCAACGCGCTGATGGACAAGCACCAGGCCGGCGACACCATCAGCGTTACAATCTTTCGAGGCAAGCGGCAGATTACGCTGAAGCTGATTCTTGGGGAAGCGCAGGAGCAAAGCACGTAAACAGGAGCAGAGCACGCAATTTGAAGCCTTCAAAGCGAGGAGACCATGAACAAGATCACTCCATTTCTGTGGTTCGACGCCAACGCTGAGGACGCGGCTCAGTTCTACTTCTCAGTTTTCAAGAACAGCCGCAAGCTCAATGAATTGCGGGTCACGGAGGCTGGTCCGGGGCCAAAAGGCTCACTTCTGGCCATGGACCTGGAACTCGACGGCCAGCAGGTCACTTTCCTGAATGGCGGGCCGGCCCACCAGCTCAGTGAGGCGTTTTCCTTTACCGTGCGATGCGAAACGCAGGCAGAGATTGACGGTTACTGGTCCAAGCTGGGTGACGGAGGCACGGAACTCGGGTGCGGCTGGCTCAAGGACAAATTCGGCCTCTGCTGGCAGATCGTCCCGGCGAGGCTGTACGAGACCCTGCGGCATCCGGCCGCGATGCGAGCCATGATGGCGATGAAGAAGTTCGACATCGCCACACTCGAACAAGCCGCATCTTAGCCGCAATAGCCGCCAACTGACCGCCCCCATACCCTTAGAAGCCGGCCTGGAGCTGGGCTTGCTCGACCTGGGCTACCTGCATCCGTGCCAGGCTGACAGGCTCGTTGTAGTGAGCGGCGATGATTTGCGCGGACTGCGCAGGGTCAAGCAGCGGCTGGACCGCGGCCAACTTGATGGTGGACTGAGCGGCCATTTGCGCCACGGCTGCCTTGCTTGAGGCCGATTGAACCAGGGAGAGCATGGCGCTGACTACGGTTGCCACTGCCTGAAGTGCGGACAGGGCATGCGTTTTGCCGGCCGGGTCGGCGATCTTTGCGGCCTGGAGCAGCGAGGCGTTGACCTGCTGCTGGAAGGTGACAATCTGGCTCTGGATCTGCGCAAGAATGGTGGCTGAGGGATTGGCCAGGTAGGTCTTGGCCTGGGTGACGAGCAGGTTGGAAGCAGTATCAAAGCCGGTGATGGCGGCAGTGAAGATGGGTGCGTCGGCGGGCGCGAGCAGGGCAGCCGTCGAGTCGACGGTGGCCACGGCGCTTTGCAGAGCCGGGGTCCAGTTGACGATGTCCTGGGCGACGGTTGCGCCGGAACAGCCCGCGACAAAAGGCAGGGGAAGCAGGAGCGCAATGAGAGCCCACGCGCCAAGTTTGGCGGTGGAGCTTGCAGAGGCTGCGGCACCGGCGGGATCTTTGGCGAGCAGACCCAGAAGGGCGGTGGCGACGGCGCCGACGAGCGTGACCACGGTGCCGGAGCCGGCGTGCCCCAGGTTGATGCCCTGCTGCGAAAGGACGCCGGCAACGGTGACAACGGCAATGAGCAGGCCGGCGGTTGAGGTTTTTGGGTGGTTCCAGGCGTTTGATATGGAATTCATTAAAGTTGCTCCTTGAACGGAATCGGGCAGAAAGGACTGCCCCGGTTGACGGTCGATTTGGCGTAAGCGACTGAGCGCCTGACTGGACCGAGCCAGCGGCCGGTCCGATTTGGGCTGGCCGCCGGGGTAGGTTCTGGGTGCTCTCAGTTGCTGGAAGTTGCCGTGGTTTCGGTCCGGCTTCCAGTGGTGAGTCCACGCCATCCAGAGAAGACGGTCCCGTGCCCCGGAGCCATCCGCTGTTGCGGTTCTCCGACTCGGCTTTCGGCCTGTCGATCTGAGGGCCACAGCGTTGGAGAACGGTTTTTTGGGGGGAGGGCGAACTCATTCGCCGGGCACGGCACTTCCGTCGTTTGTCTGGTTATTTATGAGGATAGAGAAAACGGAGTTATCAATCTGCAAATGTTGAATGGAATAAAACGCTTTTAGAATCTGCTATTTGTAGTGACGACCCAAGATTGTTGCCTTGACAGGACATGGCCCGGGTGGCCTTCTAGGCTCTGCGTGGGACGAAGCGACGGCCCTGGATTTCATAGTCGCCGCTGGTGACGCGGGCGATTGCTTCGGGGTAGGCCAGGTGCTCCTCGGCGAGAATGCGGGCGGCGAGGGAATGCGCGTCGTCCGTCTCGAGGACGGGGATGGCGCGTTGGAGAATGATGACACCGTGGTCCAGATGCTCATCGACAAAATGCACGGTGCAGCCGGCCAATTTGACGCCGTAGTCGAAAGCCTGATGCTGCGCATCCAGGCCGGGAAACGCCGGCAGGAGCGAGGGGTGGATGTTGAGGATGCGATTGGGGAAAGCGGCGATGAACTCGGGAGACAAGAGGCGCATGTAGCCGGCGAGGCAGACCAGATCGACCTGGTGGGCGCGAAGGCAGGCGATGACGTCGGCGTCGTGGTCGGCGCGGGCGCGGCCTTTGGAGACGAGAGTTTGGTGCGGGAGGCCGAGCTCGGCTGCGGCTGCAAGGCCTGCGGCGTCGGGAGCGTTGGAGATGACTACGGCGATTTCAACGCCTTTAAGGCAGCCTTCATGGATGGATTGGGCGATGGCCAGGAAGTTGGAGCCGCGGCCGGAGAGAAGGATGCCGAGTCGGACTGGAGGACGGGTACTGCCGCCAGGAACTCCGCTCATGTGTACTGCACCCGGCGGTCGCCTTTGACGATGCGGCCAACGACGTGGAATTTCTCTTCGGCGCGGTCGAGCAGGGTTTTGGCACGCGTGAACTTGGCGGCGGGGATGACGGCGATGAGGCCGATGCCCATGTTGAATGTGCGCATCATCTCTTCCTGCGGGACCTGGCCAAGGGCGCGCAGATGCTCGAAGATGGGCAGCACCGGCCAGGAACCGATTTCGACCTGGGCTGCGGTGTTTTTGGGCAGGATGCGGGGCAGATTTTCAGTGATGCCGCCGCCGGTGATGTGGGCCATTCCGGTGGTAACCCCGGCGGTGACAAGCTTTTGAATGACCGAGAGATAGCTGCGGTGAGTCTTCATGAGCGCGGCGCCGGCCTTGTCTTTGATGGCAGAGACGAATTGGGTGGGCTTGTAGCCGGCTACCTCGAACAGCAGCTTGCGGGCCAGGGAGTAGCCGTTGGTATGCAGGCCGGTGGAAGACAGACCGATGAGCACGTCGCCAGGTTTGATGTTTGCGCCGGTGACCAGCTTTTCGCGGTCGACGGCGCCGACGATGAAGCCTGCCAGATCGTACTCGCCGTCGGTGTAGAAGCCGGGCATTTGCGCGGTTTCGCCGCCGATAAGGGCGCAGCCGTTGGCTTTGCAGGCTTCGGCAAGGCCGGTGACGACGCATTCGGTCACTTCGGGGTCGAGCCGGCCGGTGGCCAGGTAGTCGAGGAAGAACAAGGGTGTTGCGCCCTGCACGGCGATGTCGTTGACGCAGTGGTTGACCAGATCGGCGCCGACGGTGTGGTGCATGCCGAGCTCGAAGGCGATTTTGAGCTTGGTGCCGACGCCGTCTGCGGAGCTGACCAGGATGGGATTCTTCCAGCGCTGCAGGTCAAGGCGAAACAGCGCGCCGAATCCGCCGATGCCGCCCAGGACATTGCGGTTGAAGGTCTTTTGCGCCAGGTACTTGATGCGCTCCTTGGCGCGGTCGCCGCTGGATATATCGACGCCGGCGTCGGCGTAGGTGACGGGTTTGGATTTGGGTTCGTTTGGCACGTGTACGGGCTTTCTGGGGGATGGAATCTCTGGGGCAATGCGTCGCGCCGGAAAGGACGATTCTAGCAGGATTGGCGGGCTGCGGCGGTGGATTTAGAGGAACCGTTCGCGCTCGGCGGCTGTGGGAATCGGGCAGGTTTCGAGGCGTCCGAAGAGTTGGTAGCGGCAGCGGACGACGAGGCGATAACCGAGGTCGCGCAGGGGGCGCGGAATCCAGCGTATGACCGCGGCCACAGTCGGCCAGGGACGCGGCAATTCTCCAAGCATCTCGATAGCTGCCTCGGAACGAACATAGACTCGCTCGGCTGGGCCATCTGGATCGCGAACCACGTACATCGTATTAGGACCCGCCGCGAAGTCTGTTGCGGCCGCTCCCTGACGCACAAGCAGAGCAGCCACTTGAGGGGATTCGGAAGCCGCAAAGCGCAGCCGGTCTTTGCGGTCGCGTTTCAAAAACCAACGCACCGAGCGGTTACAGAAACCGCAATGGCCATCGAAGATGACCAGCAGGCGGTCGCCGATGTTTGGCAGTGTACTCACACCTATCGAGATGAAAGCGCAAGGCAGCGTGATTCAATTCGATCCGATCCGGTCAAGGGGCAAACTAACACCGGGAAAACTAACCCCTTCTATACTGAAATCACTATGAGTTCGCCCGTTGATCCAAGCCCTCACACCAAATCGCAGGCATTGCAACAGCGCGCGGAGCGCTTCTTTCCGGGCGGAGTGAATTCGCCGGTGCGGGCATTCAAGGCTGTGGGCGGATCGCCGCCGTTTGTGGAGCGGGCCGAGGGCGCGTGGATCACGGATGCGGACGGCAACCGGTATATCGACTACTTCGGGTCGTGGGGGCCGATGATCCTGGGGCACGCGTTTCCGCCGGTGGTGGAAGCGATCGAGCGGGCGGCACGAAACTCGGCCAGTTTTGGGGCTTCGACGGCGGCGGAGGCAGACCTGGCGGAGCGGGTGGTTGCTTGTTATCCGGCGATCGAGAAATTGCGCTTTGTGAGCTCTGGCACCGAGGCAACCATGTCGGCCGTCCGACTGGCACGGGCCGCAACCGGGCGCAAGATCATTGTGAAGTTCGAGGGCTGCTATCACGGACATGCGGACGGGTTGCTGGTGAAGGCAGGATCGGGCGTGGCCACGTTTGGCATTCCGGGGTCGGCCGGCGTGCCGGAGGAGATTGCGCGGCTGACGCTGGCGCTGCCGTATAACGATCTGGCTGCGGTGGAAGAGGCTTTTGCGGCTCATCGGGACGCGATTGCGGCGGTGATTCTGGAGCCGGTGGTGGGCAATGCGGGGTGCATTGTGCCTGCGGCGGGTTATCTGGCGGGGTTGCGGGCGATCACGGAGCGCGAGGGGGCGTTGCTGATTGCCGACGAGGTGATGAGCGGGTTCCGCGTGGCGCTGGGCGGGGCGCTGGAGTTGTACGGAATCGACGCGGACCTGGTGACGCTGGGCAAAATTGTGGGCGGCGGGTTGCCGGTGGGGGTGTTTGGCGGGAAGCGCCGTTTCATGGACCTCCTAGCGCCTCTGGGGCCGGTTTATCAGGCTGGAACGCTGAGCGGGAATCCGCTGGCCATGGCGGCGGGGATTGCGACGGTGGGTTATTTGCAGGAGCACGCGGGTGAGGTGTATCCGCAACTGGAGGCTACGGCCAAGGCCGTGTCTGAGGGTGTGGCGGCGGAGGCTGCGCGGGCTGGCGTCGCGGTCACGCTCATCCGGGTGGGGGCCATGTGGACCTGGTTCTTTACGCCGTGGCCGGTGACCGATTACACGCAGGCGGCCACCAGCGATACGGCGGCTTTTGGGCGATTTCATCGGGCCATGATGGAGGCGCGCGTGTGGCTGCCGCCTTCGCAGTTCGAGGCGGCTTTCCTGGGGACGGCGCATGGAGAAGAAGAAGTGGCAGCGACAATTGCGGCGGCGCGTGGGGCGTTTGAATCGATGAATGCCGGTTAGGGCTGCGTTGTGGGGCCGTCGTGGTCGTTGCTCCATGCGTCCAACGTGACGAAACGATGGGTTGCCGCGTAGCGGGCGAGCAACTGGCCGGCGGCGGCGATGGATGCGCCGCGATTTGCGCTGGGTTCAAGATGGCCGCCGTCGTGAAGCACGATGTTGGTTGCCCAACCGTGGCGATGGTTGCGATCGATTTTTGCGGCAAGGCGTTGCGCAATGTGGTTGGGTAAGGGTTCGCTCCAGTCGTTGGTCATGGCGTTCCACAGAACGGGCGTCATGCCCAGGGACCGGGCGATTTTGAGCACGGCCGGGCGTCGAGCGCCGAAGGGCGGCCGAAACCAGCGCACGGACTGGCCGGTGATTTGTTCCAGGGTATCGCTGGTGCGGGCAAGCTCCTGCCGGACGCGCGCGGCCGTGGCGATGGCCAGGCTGGGATGGGACCAGGAGTGATTGCCGATGAGGTGCCCGGCGGTAACGATGCGGCGGACCAGCTCCGGCTGCGCCTGCGCGTAGCGGCCTACCAGAAAAAAAGTCGCGTGAACGTTATAAGCGGCGAGGGTTTCAAGCAGTTGCGGGGTCCATGCGGGGTTGGGGCCGTCGTCGAAGGTGAGAGCTAGCTCTCCGGGACGGCCTGAGTCAATCCGCGGCGCGATCAACGCGTGGCCGAAGATTTGCGATCCGGGCCATAGCGCGGCGTAGGCGCAGCCGCCCACGGCCACGCCGAGCGCCACGGCCGCGCCGAGACCGGCGGAAATCTCTCTCATCAACGGCGTCAGCATGATGCTTTCAAGTGTGCGGCGTCAGCCATGGGAACTGCAAACAGACGCCTCGATCGACGACGAAGGCGGGCAGCTATTCGGAAGTCGTCGGATCAATCGTCGCGCGCACCTGCGAAACCTTGTTGGCGGGAAAGCCGCCCATCTGGGCGTGCTTGCGCACTGCTTCTTCATCGGGGGCGATGTAGACGCAGTAGATTTTGTCGTCTGTGACGTAGCTTTGCACCCACTGGATCTGTGGGCCCATCTCGCGCAGCACGCCGCACGATGTTTGTGAAATGGCTTTGAGTTGGTCGGCTGACAGTTTGCCGGCTCCTGGAATCTCTCTCTCAATGACGTACTTGGGCATGATCCTGGCCTCACTTTCAAGCTGGGGGTCCCGGTTCAGAGTAGTGAGGATTCTAACCCATCTGACAGCTCTTTGTGAGGCAGTTTCTGTGGGACCGGATTCCCGGCAAGAAAAGTGCGCCATTGGAATCAACTCCGCTCCGGCGTATACTCGGCTTGAACGGGCCGCATCCTGAGTTGACGGAGCGGCACTGGAGACAACATGAGCGTTACCAACTTTCCCGGAGGCGCGAATTCCGCCTCCAATACTCTTCCCATTACAAAAGTGACCATGCCCGCGCTGGCCGAGATGAAACGGCAGGGCAAGCCCATCTCTGCGCTTACCGCGTATGACTATTCGTCTTCGCGGCTGGCGGATGAAGCCGGGATCGATCTGCTGCTGGTGGGCGATTCGCTGGCCATGGTGGTGCTGGGGCACGAGAATACGCTGGCCGTCACCGTGGACGAGATGCTGCACCACACGCGTGCGGTGCGGCGCGCGGTGCGGCGGGCGCTGGTGGTCGTCGATATGCCGTTCGGCAGCTACCACGGCACCGGCCACGCCGGGGCGGCCGAGGGTCTGGCCAATGCGGTGCGCTTTGTGAAAGAGGCGGGGGCTGAAGCGGTGAAGATCGAGGGGCCGCGCGTTGAGCTGGTGCGCGCGCTGACCGAAGCAGAGATTCCCGTGGTGGGACACCTGGGACTGACTCCGCAGAGCCTTCACCGCATGGGCGGCTATCGTGTGCAGGCGAGGACGGCGGAGAGCGCGCAACAGCTCAAGGCCGATGCGCTGGCGCTTGCGGATGCCGGCGCCGGTGCCGTCGTGTTGGAGGGCGTGCCGCGCGAAGTGGCTGCTGAAATTACGGCCGCGCTGCCGATTCCGACGATCGGCATTGGCGCCGGACCGGAATGCGACGGGCAGATTCTTGTTTTCCACGATCTGCTCAACCTGACCTTTGCGCCGGCGGCCAAGTTTGTGCGGCGCTATGCGGATGCGGGCGGGCTGATTCGCACGGCGATTGAGCACTATCGCGAGGACGTGGAGCATCGCGTATTCCCTTCGGACGAAGAGAGCTATCACCTGCCGGAAGCGGCGCGCAGAGGCCTGAGTGCGGTTGAGCAGACTGGTGCGCTGAGGAAGGCTTGATGAAGATTCTTCGCACGGGGTCCGAGCTGCGCGCCTGGTCACGCGAGGCTCGCCTCCGGAATAACTCGTCCGATGAGATTGCTTCATGCGGCACGGTGAGTTGGGCCGGACCCCTCGGATCGGTTGGTTTGGTTCCCACCATGGGTGCGCTCCACGCGGGCCACGCGTCCCTCATTCGCGCGGCAGTTGCCTCGTGCGACCATGTTGCGGTCAGCATCTTCGTCAACCCCACGCAGTTTGGGCCGAACGAGGACTTCGCGCGCTATCCGCGGACCTTTGATGCGGACTGCGCGCTCGCAGAGGCTGAGGGCGCGGATGTAGTGTTTGCGCCTTCGGTCGAGGAGCTTTATCCGGCGGGCACGGCTACGTTCGTTGAGGTTGCAGGTCTCAGCGACCGCCTGGACGGCCGGTCCCGGCCAGGGCACTTTCGCGGAGTGGCTACGGTGGTGGCCAAGCTGATGATTGCAGCCGAACCCGACCTTGCGTTTTTCGGACAAAAAGACGCGGCGCAGGTCGCAGTGTTGCGGCGCATGGTTGCCGATTTGCGCCTCGCGACGGAGATTGTGGTCTGCCCGATTGTTCGCGAGGCGGACGGGCTGGCGCTCAGTTCGCGCAATATTTATCTGAGCGTCGATGAACGAGTGCAGGCTCTGACGCTGAGTCGCTCTGTTCGCAATGCGGAGGCACTGTTCGCATCGGGTGAACGGCGCGGCGACAGATTCATTGAAACTGCGCGCGCGGCTTTCGCCGCAGTGCCGGAGATTCGCGTGGACTACATTGCGCTGGTGGATTGGGCTACGCTGTTGCCGATAGAGACCGCTGTGCTCGGTTCGCTTTTCGCTGTTGCGGCCTGGGTGGGAGCCACGCGGCTGATCGATAACGCGATTCTCGGCTGAAACTGTATGAAACGTTGCGCTCTCTGCTTGGAAGAGGCGATATTAAATCATCAATGATGGAGGAGATCCCTTGGCAAAGGCCGTGCGTAGCCGTATCCCGCTGATCTTGGCGGGTTGTTATGCCGCGCTCGTACTTTGTCTTCTAATCCTGGCGTTGGTCACGCACGATGAATTTGGCTTCCGATTCATACCGGTTCTCTACGCCACCTATCCTCTGAGCCGTCTTTTTTACACGAACTCCAACATACTCTATTCGATACTTATTGGCGGAACGATCAACGCCATCCTTCTATTCGCGCTCCTCAAAGGAGTCGCTTACTTGTGGGCATTGAGCCGGACAAAGTGATGCCCGTTCCCATCGCGTGAGCAAAAATCGATTGCAAGAGCATGAGCGGCGGATGCACTCTGTAGGCAATGCCGGAACTGCCTGACATTGCCGCTTACATTTCTGCGCTGGAGGCTCGCATCCTGGGGCAGCAGCTGGAGCGAGTGCGGCTGGCCAGTGTATTTGTCCTGCGGACGGTGGACCCTCCCATCGCGGCAGTGGAAGGACGGACGGTGGTTGCTCTGCGGCGCATCGGCAAGCGGATTGCCATTGGCGTTGAGGGCGACCTATGGCTGGTGTTGCACCTGATGATTGCCGGGCGGCTGCACTGGAAGCCGCCGCAAGCCAAGCTGGCGGGGCGCAATGCGCTGGCCGCGTTTGACTTTCCTTTGGGTTCGCTGACTTTGACCGAGGCCGGGAACAAGCGGCGGGCTTCTCTTCACGTTGTGAGGGGCGAGGAGGGTTTGTATTCAATCGATCCAGGTGGGGTTGAAGTGTTTGAAACGGACCTGGAGGGGTTTCGCGCGGCGCTCACGGTGGAGAATCGCACGCTCAAGCGGGCGCTGACCGACCCGCGGCTGGTGAGCGGGATTGGGAATGCTTATTCCGATGAGATTCTTCATGCGGCGCATCTATCGCCGGTGACGCTGACGCACAAGATGAAATCGGAGGAGTGGGTGCGGCTGTTTGCGGCGACGCGCTCGACGCTGACCATCTGGATAGAGCGGCTGCGCAAGGAAGCTGAGAAGCCGTTTCCGGAAGGGGTTACGGCGTTTCGTCCGGAGATGGCGGTGCATGGACGCTTTGACCAGCCGTGCCCGCGATGCGGCGAAAAGGTGCAGAGGATTCGCTACGCGGACAACGAAACCAACTATTGCGCGCGCTGCCAGACGGGCGGCAAGGTGCTGGCTGACCGCAGCCTGTCGCGCCTCTTGGGCAAGGACTGGCCGCGCACTCTGGATGAGCTGGAGGCGCTGAAGCGGCGCTGAGCTGACTTACTGGAGACGCGGCATTTTTCTTGACACGGAGTTCCCGGCTGCCGCAGAGTCATTTGCACCACTCTCTTGAAAGCCAGCGACGATTCCCCGATTGTTCTGAGAGTTTAAGTGGCTTTGCTGGCGGATTCAAGCCCGTCCGGAGGTCGCTCTATGCATCATCTTCACTTCAACCATTGGGCCATTGTGGTGTCGGCTTTGATCCTGTGGTTCCTGGGCGCAATTTGGTATTCGCCTGCGCTTTTCGCCAGGCCGTGGATGGCGCTGCTCGGAATCGTTCCCGACAAAACCAAGAAGGGCAATGGGATGATCGCGGGCATGATCTCGTCCTTCATCGGGGATCTCATCCTGTCGCTGGTGCTGGCGCATATCGTGCTCTGGTCCGGCGCTTCGACCTGCGGCTGGGGCGTCTTTATCGGCTTCCTGGTTTGGCTGGGCTTCTTTGCCGCGCCCAACTTTCCCCAGGGCATTTATGAGGGCCGTCCGTTCAAGCTGTTCGCTATCAACATGGGCTACTGGTTGGTTGGCCTGATGATTGTCGGATGCCTTTTGGCGGTGTGGCACTAACGTCGAAGATCGTTCGCCGATTACAATCGACGCATGAGCAAAGCGGTGATTGCAACCAACCAAGCTCCAGCGGCGATTGGGCCTTATTCGCAGGGTGTGCGCGTGGGCAACCTGGTGTTTACGGCCGGGCAAATTGCGCTGGACCCGGCTACGCAACTGGTGGTCGCGCCAGGCATTGAAGAGCAGACGACGCGGGTGCTGGAAAACCTGAAGGCGATTCTGGAAGCGGCGGGGTCGAGCCTGGCGAACGTGGTCAAGGCGACCGTGTTTCTGAAGGACTTCAACGATTTTGCCGCTATGAATGCAGTCTATGGCGCGTATCTGGCTCCGGAAGGCGTGGTTCCGCCGGCGCGCTCGACGGTGGAAGTATCGCGGCTGCCGAAAGATGTGCTGGTGGAGATCGACCTGATCGCGGAAGTCTGAATCGCGGAAGCCTGGAAATGCTCTGCGATCGTTTGCGAGCCGATCCTTTGCGATAGGGTCGAGCATCCAACAGAGGCGTGCCAAGGCTGAAAGCGCACGCAGGAGGACAGCATGAGCGATGCCGCTGACAAAGTTGAGCGCACTGAAGCGGAGTGGCGCGCGGCGCTGACGCCGGAGCAGTATCACGTGCTGCGCGAAAAAGGTACCGAGCGCCCGTTCACGGGGGCGCTGACGCAGAACCACGACACGGGCGACTACCACTGCGCAGGCTGCGGCGCGCGGCTCTTCATGAGCGGCGCCAAGTTCGACTCCGGATGCGGCTGGCCCAGCTTTATGCTGCCGGCGGAGTCAAAGGCGATTGTTGAGCACGAGGACAATACCTTTGGCATGCGCCGCGTCGAGGTGACCTGCGCGCGCTGCGGCGGGCACCTCGGCCATGTGTTTCCCGATGGGCCGCGGCCGACGGGGTTGCGCTACTGCATCAACTCAGCCTCGCTGACATTTGAGCGCGGGCAGTAGCGCGGTGCGCTCAAGGCGCGTTACTCTGGCGGCATGGCTTCTTCGATTTATCGAGTCCAATTTGCGCTGATGGTTTCGGCGGTTTGCGTGGGCGCTGCGGCGCTTGCCGCGCAGCAGACGCCGCTTAAGGAAGACACGCAGCTCGACGAGCAGTTGCAGACGATTGCCAAGGCGCATCACGGCATGGTCGCCCTTTACGCACACAACCTGAAGACAGGGCAGACGGCGTCACTTGTGCCCGATGAGCCGGTGCAGACTGCGTCCGTGATCAAGATGGGCATTCTGCTGGATGCGGCGGAGCAGATTCGCGCCGGGAAAGCATCGCTCGAAGAAAAGCTGGTGCTGACGCATGAGAACCAGGTGGCCGGCTCGGGCGTGCTGGGGCAACTGACCGCGCCGTTGACCCTGACGCTGCGCGACACGCTGCACCTGATGGTGGTGTTGAGCGACAACACGGCGACCAATATGGCCATTGACCGGCTGGGCCTGGCGCATATCAACGCTACGCTGCGCGCGGCCGGGCTGAAACAGACAGTGCTGTACAAGAAGGTCTATGTGCCGGCCCAGGGGCCCATGCCGGCCGATCAGCCAAAGTTTGGGCTGGGCAAGACGACGGCGCGGGAGATGGCATCGATCATGGAGCGGATCGCGGAGTGCCGCTTGAGCCTGGACGGGACTGGACCCATTGCAGGGGACGGGCCTCTGTGCGGGGCAGAGCTGCACATGCTGCGCGAACAGCAGGACAGGGATGATTTGCCGCGTTATCTTGAGGCGCTGGACACCAGTGAACACGGCTCGGCCATTGCGAACAAGACCGGAGCTCTGGACCGGGTGCGCAACGATGTGGCGCTGATCGCGACCAAAAATGGGCCGGTGGTGATTGCGGCGTTTACCTGGGACAATGCCGACCAGCGGTGGACGGGCGACAATGAAGCGCAAAAGACGCTGGGCAAACTGGCGCAGGCGATTGTGCTGCGCTGGTCGCCTGAAGGGCTGGATGCGGCAGCGTTTCCCTGGAATGACCCGCTAGCGTCACCGGCCGGCGGAGCGCAGAAGTAATCGTGGCGGCAATGGAGACCGATTGCGGGCAGAACAAAACCCCGTCCGGCTAGGGACGGGGTTTGCGTCGAGCTTGGGGCTGAGAGAAAGCGAGCCCGCCACGGCGGGCGTCAGCTTACGCCTTGGCGATTTTGCCTGCCTTGATGCAACTGGTGCAGACGCGAATGCGCTTGGATGCGCCGTTGACAAGAGCCTTGACGGCTTGCAGGTTGACGTTCCAGCGACGGCGCGAGACGTTGTGCGCGTGAGAGATGTTGTTACCGAACTGCGGGCCTTTGCCGCAAATATCGCATACCTGTGCCATGACTTTGCTCCAAACTTTGGTGTTTCGTGCTGCCGGGTCTATCCGCGGGGGCGATTCTCTAAACCGCTGAAACCTGGGGAGTTTGCCGGGAGAGCCATCGGGGGCGCGTGTAGACACACGCAACCGGCAGCTTGCCGAATCTTCAGTATACCCGGAATCGGGCCGGGAGCCAAGCGGAGATGAGAAGCGAGGTTGGGCCTAGGGTGTATCGACCTGGTGATTCGGCGGCATCGGTTCGGCCTGTTCCAGATAGGTAATGAAACCGAGCAAGGCGCCCCAGTGGTAGAAGCGGTCGCTGCTTTTGACGTCGTCTCCCTCGCCCAAGGTGGCGTTGTAATTTTCATGCACGTGCCCATTCTGTTTCCACTCTCTTAGGAATAGACTGAGCGACTTTTGTGCCAACTGCTTGCGCGCTTCCGGCTGGTCGTAGTTGCGCAGTCCCAGGTAGACGAGATAGTTCATGGGCCCCCAGATGCGGCCTCGCCAATAATCCTGATCCTTGTACGCAGGATCGCTGCGAGAGATGGACGGCAACACAAATTCGCCGCCAAACTCAGCCGGATTCAGCAGATGTTCCTGCACCATCCGCTCTGCCTGCTGGGGAGTGGCGGCCTTTGCCAGTAGAGGATAGAAGTTTGTCGGCGAGGTGCGATGGCTGAATTGGCCGGTGACCAGATCCTTGTTGAGAAATTGGCCCGTCTTCTCATCCCAAAGAGTCGACAGGGCAGATCGATAGCGAGCGGCCCTGTCGGTGAGTTCTTTGGCTTCAGCGGCTTTGCCAAGCTGGCTTGCAATCGTAGCCAGCGCGTTGCAGTCGGCGATGTAAAGGCCCATCAGGCCAACGTCGGCGAGCATCATGTGCCCGCTTGGCTTGTCAAATGGCGCATCGTCATACATGGGCGAGTTATCGAGTCCGGATTCAAACCGCGCACCCTGGAGCGTGCCGCGCGATGAATCATCCAGGTCTTCGGGCTTGCCATGCGCATCGCTTCCCCAGACCAGATAGCCTTGCACGTCACGATGCTCGGACCACCATCGATTCCACGCCAGCAATGCGGGGAAGGTGTCGCGCAGCAGCCAGCTCTCATGGAACTTTTCATAGAGGTCCAGCACGGTGATAGCGCCGACGGGCGGCTCGGAGCGGTCTCCGCTCTTCCATCCCCCGGCGCGCGCGTAATTGGGCACAAAGCCTTCGGGCGTTGCTTCATTTAAAGTCTCGATGGCGTCCGCATACGCCAGATCGCGATCGCCGATGGACGCCATGGATGCGGCGAAAAACGTGTCCCAATCAAAGAGAACGTACCCGCCCCAGCCTACCGACCAGAGCCGGCTTACGGGCGAGATGACGCGCTGGTGTTCCGGATCGTAGATCGTGTCCCAGCCAAGGACGGTCTGGATCGAATCGGCAACGGAAGCCGCGGCGCCGGTGTTTTGATTGGATCGCTCGTATTCTGCGCGTCGCTTTTGGAGGATGACTTGTACTTGCGCGACGCTGTGCGGCTTGCCAGTGGAGAGCGCCACGGGCCTGTCAAGATTCGCAGCAAAATACGGTGCGGAGACAGGTGCGTTATAGGCAGTAGTTTCTGTCCCATCTAGAAAAATGGCGGTTGTCTGGCCCTGGTGATGCGCCTCAATGCGGTCTGAGAGTTTGTCAACGGAGCCGGGGCGATTCCAGAGGAATCCGACAGAGAAAACCGCGACCATGGGCAGCGGTCCGGATGGGTCCGTCTCCGCGGCAACGGGCGTGACCAGCAGGACGAGGTCGCCGGAATCGCTGGCTGACTGCACACGAAACGACCGGCCCTTCCAGGTAAGTTTCAAGTCCGTGTAGCTGCCATCGAACGTGTGCGGGCCGGGAAACACCTGCTCGGCGTTTGGGTCCAGCTCGCCGATGAATGCTGTTGAAAGAAAGGCATCTCCGCCTTCGCGGGTCTTATCCAGAAAGCCGAGCCGGACAGCCAACCCCTCAGGCAGTAGCACCTGCGTGGTCACACTATGCACGTCCCAGGTGTTCCAGCCGCGGCTGAGCCGCCGCTGTACCTGCATGTATTCCGGCGAGCCAAGATGGGGTGGGGCAGGTGGTTCCCATTGCGTCTGGGCGAAAGTCGGCGCGGTGAGCAACAACACAAACAGGAGAGAAATGGCTGGCAGTTTCATGGCGGCCTTGAGTCTACTGGTATTCACGCGCATCGCGTATCCGGGTCTGTGGAAAATCGTCGCGGCTCAACGTGGTTTTGACCTTTACCAGAAGCATTGCACGCATGGCTGACTTCCGCGCATGTGCGGCCATTTCCGCGATGTGGGCCGCGCGGTCGCTTCTGGTAGCGCAGAAGACAAAGATAACTACTTCGGGCTGAGATCTACGATGGGATTTATGGTTGAACGCGACTTGCGGCCGCGATTTACCGGGACATATTCGGAGTGCTAAACTCGCAACCATTGCATTGCAGCGATGCATGGGTAAACGATTACCCAAAGACCATCACTGGCCACCGAACCAATCACGGAGAGAGGGAAATGGAAATCAACAATCGCCGGCAATTCCTGAAGACGAGCGCGGCCCTGGCGGCCGGAACTGCCGTGATGCAGAGCAGTCCCATCTTTGGGATTACAGGACAGCTTGGTTCTGCGCCGGCATCTACCAAGCTCGCGCAGTTTGATTATGCCGATGTGCAATTACTCGATGGCCCCATGCTGGAGCAGTTTCAGCAGAACGTAACCTTGTTTCTGAATCTGCCCGACGACAACCTGCTCAAGCCTTTCCGCCAACTCGCCGGCCAACCCGCGCCCGGAGAAGACATGGGCGGCTGGTATTCTCCGTCGAGCGCATTCGACCCGCCAAAAAACATGACTGGATACATCCCTGGGCACAGCTTTGGGCAGTATTTGTCGGGCCTGGCGCGCGCGTATGCGGTCACCGGAGACAAGGCCGTGCAGCGGAAGGTTCATGGGCTGGTGGCAGGCTTTGCGCCCACCGTGACCACCAAGTTCTATGACGGCTATTGCATTCCCGCTTACACCTTCGACAAAACAAACTGCGGCCTGATCGATGCCCACCAGTTTGCGGGTGACCCCAGCGCGCTGGCCGTACTCAGCAAGGCGACCGACGCCGTGCTGCCTTGGCTGCCGGAAAAGGCGCTCAATCGCGAAGAGATGATGGCCCGTCCGCACCGGAACATCTCCTACACCTGGGATGAAACCTACACGCTGCCGGAGAATTTCTATCTTGGCTACCAGCGCGGCGCGGGCGCGCGCTATCGGCAGTTGGCGCAGCGTTTTCTTGAAGACGACACCTACTTTGGCCCACTCTCGGAGAATCGCAATGTGCTGCCCGGCCAGCACGCCTATAGCCACGTCAACGCGCTCAGCTCCGCCATGCAGTCTTATCTGACGGATCACAGCACAATGCATCTCAATGCGGCGCGCAACGGCTTCCGCTTCGTGCTGGAGCAGAGCTTTGCCACTGGCGGATGGGGTCCGGATGAAGGTTTTCGTAAACCCGGCACGGATGAGCTGGCCAAGACCCTGCACACCTCGCACAGCAGCTTTGAAACACCATGCGGCGCGTATGGGCACTTCAAAATTGCGCGTTACCTGATGCGCGTCACCGGCGACAGCACCTATGGCGACAGCATGGAGGCCGTGCTCTACAACACCATTCTGGGAGCCCGGCCCATTCGTTCCGACGGCATCAGCTTCTACTACTCCGACTACAACATGGATGCCCGGAAGGTGTATTACGAGGAGAAGTGGCCCTGCTGCTCGGGCACGTTTCCGCAACTGACGGCTGATTACGGCATCAGCTCGTATTTCCGCGCACCCAAGGGCATCTACGTCAATCTCTATGTGCCATCGCGCGTGTCGTGGCGGCAGGGCAACGCGCGCGTGACCCTGACCCAGCAAACCAGCTATCCAGCCATGGGTGAAACTGCGCTGCACTTGAAGATGGACCGCGCCGAGCGCTTCACCATCGCTCTGCGCGTTCCTGCGTGGGCCGGAAAACAAACCACCGTGCGCGTGAATGGCAAGCCCACGGGAATGGCCCTTCTACCGGGCACATGGGCCGAGGTAGATCGTGAATGGAAAGACGGTGACCGCGTCGAGCTTTCCATCGACATGCCGCTCCGGCTGAAGCCATTGGACACGGAACATGCCAATCTGGTGGCTCTGCTGCGCGGCCCGGTTGCGCTCTTTGCCATTGAGCCGGGCGCGAAGACAATGACCCAGAGACAGATGCTCCAGGCGCAGCAAGTCGGCTCTGCCGATTGGGAAGTTACAACCGATCAGGGCAAGGTACGGATGAAGTCTTTCCCGGCCATTACGAGTGAGAGCTACAGGCTGTATCAGGACACTTAGGCTGTCCCACAGCGAATCCACGCACCACCCTCACAGGCGCAAGCGGACGCGCAAGCGAGTCAGCAGACCAGCGACGGCAAGAATAAAGGCCGTGAATAGGATGCATCGAACCTCTCCCGGCAGGCCATAGTTGAAATGCGTGTCGAAATACTCGATGCCGAACGCCCCGAGGATGTAGTACCAGAAGTCCGGTAGCAGATAAGTCGTCAGCGTATTCGCGCCTGCGGGACGCACAAAGAAGGCCCATGCGGTCTTCTTTTTCACATCGCAGATCCAATAGAGCGCAGTGAAAAGCAGCACGGCGGCGCCGATGCTGTAGAGACTCCATGTTGGGGTCGCCCTGATCTTTGAAATGCCGAGCGGAGTCAGAAACCATGCGGCGATGATTGAGGCAACACCGAAGCCCAGGCCCAGAAGTGTTTTCTGGCGAAGCGTCTGCCATCGATGCGCCCCAAGAAAGATCACGGCCGTGACGCAGCCGGCCATCATGATTCCGGCCATGGCTCCATTGCTGAAGGGCCAGAACCAGTATGGAATACGCTCGGTGGCCACAATCCACTTTGCCGCGGTCAGCGCATTAAACGTCATCAGCGCAATGAACCAGGCCAGCGGAGCCCAGAGCCAGCGGCGCGTGGGTATGTAGAGGATGCAAACGGCAAGATAGGTATAGCCGATCAGGCCGAGAATCTCCGGGTAAGAGACCTGGATCCAGCCGGCATGTCCGTGATGCGGGCTGTGGCGGAAGATCGCGAACATGGCAACCACCGCGACCAAGCCAATCGTCCGCAACCACCGCGCATAGCGGTTGGATTCGCCGTACTCGTTCAGGAAAAGCGCCGCGCCTGTTAGGGCAATAAGGGCCCAGACAGCGGAACTCACGATCATCCGCGACTCATCGGCCCCATCGGCGTTTGCCAGGATGAGTCCGAGCACCATCAGGCTGACAGTTCGAAGCGCAACATGCCGCCACAGCGCCGGTAAAGAAGGGCTGCGTTTGAGCCTGTGCCGGATGGCGATCGGCAGCGACAGGCCGACGATGAACAGGAAGAAGGGAAAGACCATATCGACATAGGTCATCGCGTCGATGTTGGCCTTCATGTGGTAATTCCACCACGGCAGTCCCTTGATCCCGGACTGCTCGTTCACAAAAACCATCAACGCCATGGTGAGGCCGCGCAGAATGTCGATCGATGCCAGCCGCATTGCGGTTGGTTTCTCTGTAAGAGTGGCAAATCCCGTGCGGGTCGCAGTCGTCATTTTCCCCCGCTTTCAGCGCCAGAGCTCTTGCCGAGTCCTGCATTGACTGCATTCAGCAACGCTCCGGTAGAGTCGCCTTCATAATCCCAGAACATGATGCCTCTGAGGTGATGCGAGAGCACGTACTTGCATTTCAACGCAAGCGATTCCGGATCGTCGTACGATACAAAAATCTGTTTGTCCGCGTTGTAAAGATAAGGTGCCGAGGCTGCGGAATCCCAGTAGCGTGTGAATCCGTTTTTCAGCATCTCCTCCGGCCCTTTGCCATAGGATGCGTAGCCATGCGGGACCTCTTTCCCCGGTTGATAGAGCCCGTGGTTTGTGGCAGGCACCTGGCCCCACACGTGCCCATAAAACGGAACGCCGAGCACAATCTTTTCTGCCGGGACACCGGCCTTTTCGTACATCTGAATCGAGCTGTCATCGGAAATCTTTTTCGGATCGGCAGGATTGGTGTAGAGAGGCGCATGGTGGCCGGTCATCGCGTCAGAGTCTGGCTCGTAGTAGTCGTAGGCCATCATGTTGACCGTATCGACGTATTTCTGCACCTTGTGCATCTCCGTGTGATCAAGAAACTCCTGCGAAGAACCCGTCGCGAGCGTCACGTAGAGCGGCCGGTGAAGTTGCTTCTCCAACTTATCGAAGCGCTTGCGCAGTTCCTTCACCAGCGCCGTGTAATTGTGCTTGTCTTCCACGCGGAAGTGAGGCTCTACGCCAGGCAGCCCCGGATACTCCCAGTCGATATCCAACCCATCCAGTTGATGGCTCTGCACAAACTGGACCACGCTGTCGATAAATACGGCCCGGCTCTGCTTCGTCAGCGCCATGTCAGAAAATGCTGGGGACCAGAGCCATCCCCCAACACTGGCCAGCACCGTCAGAGAGGGATTCTGCTGCTTCAGTGCGACCAAAAAGGCATAGTTCTGGTCGTCGTGCGCAAATCCGTCAACGATGCGGCCATCCTTGATGTTGGCGAAGGCGTAGTTAACGCGCGTTAGCTTCTGTGCGGCGATGTCTCCGTCCACAAGCGCCTTGTCCTGAGGAAAGACATAGGCGACGATGACCGGACTTTGAACGGATGTTTCCGCGTGTAAAGCCGAGCAGCAGCAAAGGCCACCGAGAGCAAGCAGGCCTGCATGCACCAGAATGCGCCCCACGGATCCGCCGGAATTTTCTTCCCGCGCTATTCTCTCCAGCTTCAGCATGTCTTGCCTCCTGACCGATCGGGTTCAGCGCCAATCTGGCCCGATGGGTGGCTTGTTCACCTCGACCGTGGTCACAGGCCCTGATTGCGGATAAATTTCCGCGCGCCAAGTGTATCAGCCCTTATTCGTTTCGCGCATGGCCGGCGGAATCACCATGCGATTGGCGGGCGAGAAACAAATCTCAAGAAACATATCTGCGGATTTTTGGGTACCGCCAAACTTGGCTTGCGCTTTTGGGAACGAGCCACCGCAGTCCCTGAAAATTCGACTGGTCTCACGCAGCGTAGAGGTATATTGTCAAATATCAAGTTTTTGAGCGGCAGATTCATTCTGTTTTTGAAGTAAGAGCTTGAGCGCACGCAGTGACCGGATCCGAGGCAGCCCGAACAAGCCAAGAGAACCGGCAGAACCTGCGGCAAATTTCTTGTTGATTTTTGGAGGCAACATGCAGAGGAATTTCGTGGTTGGGCCGACGCAAAAGCGGCTGTTTCTATCCTGTTGGGTCCTGGTGGTCACCTGTTTGCTGGCTATGCCGGCTCCGTTACGGGCCCAAGCCTATTTCGGAACTGTGACCGGCCTGTTGACCGATCCCAGCGGAGCCGTGCTGCCGGGGGCAAAGCTGACCCTGACCGATCAAAACAAGGGCTACGCGTTTTATGAAACCTCGGACGGGACCGGCCGCTATCGATTTCGCTCCATCCCTCCCGGCACGTATTCGGTGTCTGCGGAGATACAAGGCTTCGAGAAGACCGAGCGTATCGGCATACACGTGGACGTGAATCAGAATGCCACGGCAAACATGACGTTGAAGGTGTCCAGTGCTTCGCAAACCGTCGAAATCAATTCGCAGAGCCAGGCGCTCGATTCGCAGGACGCAACCACCGGCCTGGTGATCGATAGAAAATTCATCAACGATCTGCCCCTGGTGGACCGCTATGTCATGGATCTCACCATGCTGACCCCGGGCGTCACGGAGACCGACGACCAATGCGCCATTAACTGCACAGGAACCAATTTCGTTTCCAATGGCAGCCGCAACTCCACTGCCGACGTTCTGATGGATGGCGCCACGGTCACCAACTATGAGCCGAACGGCGGCGTCACGCAGGTCACCTATACGCCCTCGCCGGAAGCGGTCGACGAGTTCCGTGTCGAGCAATCGAACTTCAGCGCCGAGTACGGATTCTCCGGAGCCTCCGTGGTCAACATGATCACCCGTTCCGGATCGAATACTTTCCACGGCAGCGGCTACGATTTCGTCCGCAACACCATCACCGATGCCAATAACTGGTTCAACGACCAGAGCGGAATCCCGATTCCACCCGTACATCGCAATAACTTTGGCGGCACCGTCGGCGGCCCCATCCTCAAGAACAGGACATTCTTCTTCTTCGATTACGACGCCACGCGGCAAAGCTCCATGGGCACCTACCAGGCCGGAGTTCCCACAGACGCCGAGCGCAACGATGCCGACTTTGGCGAGGTATGTACGGCGCAGGGCGGAACCTTCGACAACACAGGCATGTGCTCGGTTGCCGCGGGGCAGATCTGGGACCCCTATACCGGCACGTACCAGGCTTCAGCCCCTGACGGTTCCGGCGCTTCTGGGGCCTATAGAAGCGCGTTTATTCCGTACAACAACGTTGGCAAGTATGCCAGCCCCGGCAATCCCAAACTGGCGGGAACGCCTTACCAGTTATCCGGAGGCCAGGGTGACCTGATTGACCCCATCGCTCAGGCGATGATGAAGATGTTCCCCGAGCCCACGGCGAACATGTCCAATCCAACCATCTACGACAACTGGATTGAATCAGGAGCCAGCAAGTATCCCAATGACCAGTTCGACATCAAGATCGACCATCGCTTCAACCAGAACAACTTGATGAGCGCAAAGTATTCGCAGCAGTGGAGCAGTTCAGACCCGTTCAACTGTTTTGGGAATTTTGCCGATCCCTGCGCCGGTGGCCCCAACCAAAATACCGCTCACCTGTTTACCCTCAACGATGAGCACACTTTCTCCAAAACGCTTTTGCTTACCGCGACCCTCGGCTACACGCGCGGCGCGGAGGCGATTCTTGCATACAACGGAGACGGCGGCGTTACCGATCCTGTCAGCAAGCTTGGCTTTCCGTCCTATCTGAACTCCAACGGATTCCAAGGCGTTCCCTCCATGTTTATCGATCAGGGCACCTATTATTCCGCCGGCTATACCAGCATCGGCGGTGACCCGTACGGCAACTACAGGCAGGGCCAGGATACGGGGCAGCTTACCGTAGCCATGAATAAGGTGCTTGGCAATCATGAGATGAAGTTTGGCTTCGAAGGCCGCCAGCATCAGATGAACTACATCCAAACCAACGCGCCGAATGGGATATTCAACTTCGACCATTACGGCACAGCCCAGTGTCCAAATGACTACGCCACCTGCGGCGGAGACGGCATGGCCACTTTCCTGATGGGCAACATGGATGGCGGAGCCTACTACGAAATCCAGGACCGGCCGGCTACCGAGGACCACCAGTTTGCCGGCTTTGTCCAGGACAACTGGAAGGTGAATCAGAAACTGACCTTGAACCTCGGCCTGCGCTACGACGTCTCCATGCCGAGAACTGACCGTTTCAACCGCCAGAACTGGTTGGACCTGAACGTCACCTCGCCGATTTCCGTCCCATCGTTGGGAACCCTGCACGGCGGCGAAGTATTTGCCAGCTCCGGTCAGCGCACCATCGTGAACGACGATTGGAAAGACATCCAGCCGCGCTTCGGGTTTGCCTACCTGCTCGATCGCAAAACCGTGGTTCGCGGCGGCTACGGCATTTACTATTCGCAGCCCCGCTCCGGCGCCACGGGCGTTGCCCCCTACGGCGCGCAGGGGTTTAACGAGTACACCAACGCCATCACCACCTACCAGAACGACGGCGCCACCCCCTATCTGCATTTGAGCAACCCGTACCCCAACGGATTGATCCAGCCTCCCGGAAGCTCGCTCGGCCTGCTGAACGATATCGGCTATGGCGCCAACGGACCGCTGCGCAACGTGACCAGCACGCCCTATGAGCAGAGTTGGAGCTTCGGGCTTGAGATGCAACTGCCTGCCAAGATTGTGACCAACATGATGTACGTCGGAAAGAAGGGAACCCACCTCTATTACTCCGGCGACAACTACATCAACCACCTTGGCCCGGAGGTGGAAGGCTACAACGCGACTCAGATCAACAACCTCACCACCATGGTGAACAATCCCTTCTACGGAGTCATCACCGACCCCAACAGTTCCCTTTCCGCCTCGCAGACTCCGCAATTCATGCTGCAGATTCCGTATCCTCAGTTCCCGGGCGGCGTCACCATCGAACCGCCGCCGATCGCCAACTCCGAATATCACGCCATGCAACTCACCGCGGAGAAGCGCTATTCCAACGGCCTCCAGTTCCTGGCCAGCTTCGTTTGGTCCAAGTCGATCGACGACGCCTCGGCGCCCGACGATAACACCACCTGGCTGGGCAGTTTCTCCAGCCTCGTAGACCCCAACAAGCCGTGGCTGGAGCGCAGCCTTTCCACCTTCGACATTCCCTACGTCTACCAGTTCAGCTACACCTACGATCTGCCCATAGGCCGCGGCAAGGCATTGTTCGGTCAAATGCCGGCCGTGCTGGATGCAATTATCGGCGGGTGGAAAACCAACGGCGTCTGGCGCATCTCCTATGGCCGCCCGATTACGCTGTTCACTTACGACGGAGTATCGCTCCCAACCTATGGCGGCCAGCGGCCGAATATTGTCGCCAGGCCAAAGCGCTCCAAAGGCCCCGATTCCTCCTGGATCAACAACTACTTCGCCAATCCAGATGCTTTCCAGCTCCCGCCCGAATATGCCTTCGGCAATGCTCCACGAGCTACAGGGCTGATCCGCACACCTACGGCCTTCAACACCAACATGTCCGTGGAGAAGGACTTTGCCTTGTCGAAATTGCGGGAAGGCATGACCTTTGAGCTCCGCCTCGAAGCTGAGAACGCGCTCAACCACCCGGTCTTTGGCACACCCGATACCTCGATTGACGATCCGAACTTCGGGGTCATCAGTTACACATCCAACTCACCCCGCCAAGTGCAACTCGGAGGAAAGATCAACTTCTAAGGGTGCGGGCGCTGCATAGGTCTTCATCGTTGAAGGAATCGGAGACAGCCCGATCGCTTCTTTGCCGCGCCTACATCCGGGCTTTTCATGGCCGCGGACTTGACCCCCGGGCCACGCTCAAATTGAGCGCGGCTCGGGGGTTTTTGGGATGTGAGGAGTGGGGTCCAGAGACGGGATTGAACTGCCGACGGCAGATCTTTTCATGGCCGCGGGCTTGATCGCTGAGCCACGCTCACGTTGAGCGCGGCTCGGAATTTAAAGGGATGCACGGAGTGGTGGCCAGAGACGGGATTGAACCGCCGACGCCGGCCTTTTCAGGGCCGCGCTCTACCACTGAGCTATCTGGCCTCAGTGCAAACTTTCAGGTGTAATTTTATGCGCGGAATCCGGCGTCGCCGGAAAGGTGGGCGAGTCCACGAACACTGCGCTCAAAACAACCTCAGACAGTATAGCAATTCCTAATCCTCGCGCAAAACCGGGTCGCGCAGACGACGAAGCAGTCGCGTGAACTGGAGTTGCTTATCCAAGATTAGACTTAGACTCCATTGCGATTCCACTGCGTCGACTCCACCGAGCCATAAGGCATCGGCAAATGCTCCCCAGGCGTCGGAGAGCTCGACTACACTGGAAAGCAACCATGCGATCCGTTGCCAGCCTTCTCGCCTGCTTCGCCCTTGCCGCAACCGCTCAAATAACCATCGCGCAGACGGCCGCTTCAGCGGCGGGGCCGGAAGCCCACGCGGCGCGCGCTTACCAGACCGCTGTTCAAAATGGGCCGCTGACGCTGCATGCGTTTCTGGCGGAGTTTCCCAAAGGAGCGGACCTGCATGTCCACCTTTCGGGGGCTGTGTACGCGGAGAATTTTATCCGCGCGGCTGGGGAAGACGGGATGTGTGTCGACCGAACGGCGCTGAGCTTTGCCAAGCCGCCATGCACAGGGCAACTGATTCCAGCGGCGAAGGTGCCGGAGAACCAGGACCTTTATGACCGTTTGGTGGATGCGTTCTCCATGCGGAGCTTTGTGCCCACGCCGGGGTTCAGTGGGCACGACCAGTTTTTTGCGACGTTTGCGCGGTTTGGGGGCCTCGGAAAGAAGCACACAGGCGAGTGGGTGGATGAGGTAGCAAGCCGGGCGGCGGCCCAGAACGAGCAGTATCTGGAACTGATGCAGACGCCCCCATTCAGCCATGCGGCGCAGATTGCGCACGAAATGGAGTGGAATCCGGATTTTGCGCAGTTCCGGCAGGCTCTGCTGGACCATGGCTTGAAAGAGGAAGTGGCCGCCGACCAGGAGGATGTGCGGACGGCAGAGACGGACCGGAAACAGAGGGAGCATTGCGGAACGGCGCAGGCTGCCGCGGCCTGCCAGGTGGAGGTGCGGTACATCTATCAGGTGCTGCGCGACAACCCACCCGGGCAGGTATTTGCGCAGACGCTGCTGGGGTTTGAGACCATTCAGGCGAGCATGAATGCGCATGAGGACACCTGGGTGGGCATCAACTTTGTGCAGCCCGAGGATGCCTTCTACTCCATGCGCGACTACAGCCTGCAGATGAAGATGCTGGATTATCTGCACTCCGTTTACCCCAGGGTTCACATCACGCTGCATGCCGGGGAGCTGGCTCCGGGGCTGGTTCCGCCGGAGGGGTTGCGGTTTCACATCCGGCAGGCGGTGGAGTGGGGCCATGCGGAGCGGATCGGGCACGGCGTGGATGTGATGTATGAGGACAATCCGCAGGCGCTCTTGAAGCAGCTGGCCGGGAAGCACGTCATGGTAGAGATCAACCTGAGCTCGAACGAGGGGATTCTGAACATCAAGGGAGCGGAGCATCCGTTCCCGGTGTACCGGGCGGCGCATGTGCCGGTGGCGCTGTCCACGGATGACGAAGGGGTGAGCCGCATCGAGCTGACGCATGAGTATGTGCGGGCGGCGCTGGACTATCGCTTGACTTACCGCGACCTGAAGCAGATGGCGCGGACGGGGATGGAGCACGACTTTCTGCCGGGTGAAAGCCTATGGGCGACCGAAGATGTATTTACCGCGCCGACGGCTGCCTGCAAGGGCCAGGCGTTGGGAATAGAAAAGCCTTCCGCGCGGTGCAGGGCGTTTCTCGACGGGAGCGAAAAGGCGGCGGCGCAGTGGGAGCTGGAGCGGCGGTTCCGCGTGTTTGAGGCGAAGTTCTGACGTCGGAAATGAGGCCATCAAATCGGCGCTGGCGAGGGTTGGGCAGGAGGACGCTATGGACAATGAGCGGATTCGAGAGATTTGTTTGCGCCTGCCGTACGTGGCTGAGACGGTGAACTGGGGACATCACCTGGTGTATTGGGTAGGAGACAGGGACATTGGGGGCAAAATGTTCGCCATGACCGATCTTGATGGGACGGGGATCGGCGTATTGTGGTTCCACTGTGGCGCGGAACGGTTTCACGAACTGCTGGAAAAGGAGGGGTTCAGCGGGGCTCCGCACCTTGCCAGGGCCTTTTGGGTAGCGATGGAGCGGTGGGACGCGTTGCGGCCGCGGGAGATTGAAGAGGAACTGAGCCGGGCCCATGCGCTGATCTATGAAAAGCTGCCGAAGCGGACCAGGACCGTGCTGGCGCTACCGGAGAAAGAACGAGTGCGGGCCATCAAGGAGCGGAAGAAGGTCGTGACGGAGAGGAAGAAGTGACTGGAAAAGGAAGGTCCATGAGACGGCGGGAACCGGCTGAGGGATGAGTTCGTATCCTGCAATAGGCCGATTGGCTCCTGAGGCGGGTGGGCGATGTTGAAGTTTCTGCTGTGGTGCATTTTGCTGGTCATGTGCTGGCCGCTGGCGCTGGCGGCTTTGGTGCTGTATCCGCTGGTTTGGCTGCTGTTGTTGCCGTTCCGGGTGGTTGGCATCGCGGTTGATGGCGCGCTGGAACTGGTAGGCGCGGTGGTGATGCTGCCGGTGCGGGTGTTGCGGGCGATTTAAACATGTCTGTGCGCCCACTGAGGTCCGCTGGCGGCTTGCGAAGCTAGGGCTGGCTGGGATAGCGTGAGCGCTATGACAGGTGTGTCGCTGGTTCTGGATGGGAAGGTGGCGCTGATTTCCGGGGGGTCGCGGGGAATTGGGGCGGAGACGGTAAGGCTGTTCACGCAGGCCGGGGCGCGCGTGGCGTTCGGCTATGAGAAGGCGTGGGAACGGGCTGAGGCGCTGGCGGCTGAGTGCGGCGGCCGGGAGCGGTGCGTAGCGATCAAGCAAAATCTAAGTACGCCGGAGGACGGGCGGGCGCTGGTGCGTGCGGCAGTGCATGCGTTTGGGCGGCTCGACGCGCTGGTGGCCAACCACGGCATTTGGGAAGCGGCGGATGCGCCGATCGCTGCGATGAAAGAGACGCAGTGGCGGCGGACGCTGGGCGTGAATCTGGACTCGGTGTTCGGGTTAGTGCAGGCTGCGGTGGGGCAGATGGAAGCGCAGGCGCGGCTTGATTCCTGCGATACTGCCGGGCATATTGTTCTGATCAGCTCAACCGCCGGGCAGCGCGGCGAGGCATACCATGCGGACTATGCCGTGACGAAAGGGGCGCTCATCAGTCTGACAAAGAGTCTGTCGAGTGAGCTGGCGGCGAAAGGGATTCGCGTCAACTGCGTGGCGCCGGGCTGGGTAGATACGGAGATGTCGGCGGGGACGCTTGAGGACCGGGCGCGGGGATCACGGATTCTTGAGGGCATTCCGGTGGGACGGCCGGCGAGTGCGCGGGAGATCGCCGGGCCAGTATTGTTCTTGTGTACGCCGCTCGCGGGATTCATCTCCGGCGAGGTGTTGAACGTAAACGGCGGCGCGGTGCTGGTGGGATAAAAGGGGAGCAAGCCAATGGGTAGAGTTTTGGCGGTCGTTCTGGCAGCGGCAATTCTGGCGTGCCCTCATGCGATGCAGACGCAGACCGAAGCGCCGGCGACATCCACGCAGACTGCGGATGATGAGGCCGCGAAGAACGCCAAGCAGGCGCGGGCTGTGCTTGATGCAATGGTGCAGGCGCTAGGGGGTCAGCGGTGGCTGAACATGAAGAACGTGGAGCGGGACGGGCAGGTTGCGGCGTTCTTCCATGGGCGGCCCGATGTGGGAACGACGGAGTATTTCGAGTTTCACCAGGCGCCGGATCACGACCGCATCGAGTACAGCAAGCATCGCGACGTGGTGCAGTTTTATGTGGGGCGCACAGGCGAGGAAGTGACCTACAGAGGCAGGGCGCCGCTGCCGCAGGATCAGGTGGACGACTATCTGCGCCGGCGTGACCATTCCATTGAGACCGTGGTCAAGACCTGGCTCAACGATCCCAGAACCATTCTGATGTATGAGGGCCAGCGGCTGGCGGAGCGGCACCTGGCCGATCAGGTCACGTTGATCTCCGCGGACAACGATTCGGTAACCATCCAGACGGATACGCAGACCCACCTGCCGCTGCGGCGAACGTTCCAATGGCGCGATCCGCTCTATAAGGACAAGAATACAGACGCCGAGGAGTACGACGACTACCACACCATGGACGGCTTCCCAACGCCGTTCACGATCTCGCGATATAAGAACGACGACGAAATCCGGCAGTACTACCTTGTGCATGTGAAATATAACCAGGATCTTCCCGCGGATTTCTGGAGCGTGGAAGCGGCGGAGAAGAAGATCAAAAAATAACGCTTCTTTGGTACTTATAGGAAATTCGATTTATCTTCACCCAGGTAACCTCGAATGATACCGGCGAGAAAAAGAAGCCTTTCGCGGCCGAAATGATCTGCCTGAAACGGATTGTCCGCAGAGGTTCATTTTCCACCGGATTACCACTTAAGTTGCACTTCAATAGAATGTTAATAGATTGCTTTGAAAGCATAAAAAGCGGTACAAACTAAAGAGACTTCTTCAGACACCTAGGCCAGATGGAGATGGAAATTTATCGGCCTGTTCGAGTAGAAAATTCTATTGGATTCACCCGAGAGTGCCTTGGGAGAGGTTACTGAAGATGCGACTCCATGGTCCAATCGACGCCCTGGAAAGCTTCGCACACAGGGGTGAGGATGCTCATGGTGCGGCCACGCGCGCAGTAGCCGAGCACACTGCCCTTGTGAAGGCAATCGATTCGGCTGCCGTGCTGCAGCGTCTGCAGGGCAATGACATTGAGAACGAACTCGATCGTCAGATCCTTTCCTACACCCAGCGTTTCGACATTCAAACCGGATTATTGAACCACCTGGCAATCCAGGATGCGCTTGCAGGAATGCTGAGGAACAGGGCCGGCCGCGAGGTGGCGCTGCTGTGGATCGATCTGGTCAACCTGCGGCGGGAGTTTTCCCTTTGGGGATGGACGGGCGCGGAGGCTCTGGCGCGGCGTGTTGCGGGAACGCTGCGGTCCGTGGTGGACGGTGAGACGCTGCTGGGCCGGGTCGGTGGACGCAGCTTTGTCGTGGCCCTGGAAGCCTCCAAACACGACAGAGTCGGGCGGCGGCGGATTCAGGCCATCGTAGACGCGCTTACGCCGGTGCGGAGCAGAGGTCTGGAGACGCGGCCGGAGGTTGCGGCCGGCGTGGCCTTCTTCCCTGTGGACACGGATTCGGTGGAAGATCTGGTCCGCTTTGCCAGCCTGGCGTCGATGCGGGCCGGGCATGTGAAGAGCCAGGTGGTAGTGGCTTTCCATGCGGGGATGAACAGCCTGATCGTGCGCGACCATGCGCTGGAAATAGAGATGCGCAAAGGGCTGGAGCAGGGCCAGTTCACGCTAGCGTACCAGCCCAAGGTAGATCTGGCAACCGGGGAGATTCTTGGCGCGGAAGCGCTGATTCGCTGGAAGCATCCGGAGTGGGGCGCGGTGACGCCGGCCGAATTTATCCCGATAGCGGAACGGTCAGACCTGATTCAGGGCATCTTTGAATTGGCCTTGTGCACCGCGCTTGAGCAGACGCAGCGCTGGCGCGAGCTGGGCCTTTGCCTGCCGAGCATGGCGGTGAACGCCTCGGCCGCCAACGTGCGCTCAGACGACTTTGCGCGCTCGGTGCGAAAGATCATGGACGAGATTCCCATGGGAACGGCGGAATTGGAACTGGAGATGACCGAATCTCTGGCCTTCGAAGATGAAGAACTGTTTACGGCCCGGATGCAGCAGTTGAAAGCCATCGGGGTGCGCGTGGCAATCGACGACTTCGGGACGCGGTATACGGGATTCAACGTGCTGAAGCATCTGCCGCTGGACACGATGAAGATTGACCAGTGTTTTATTCGCGGCATCGATCACTCGCCGGGGATGCGGTCGCTGTGCCAGACAATTGTGGCCATGGCGCGGCAGTTGAAGCTGCGGACAGTGGCCGAAGGCATTGAGGAGCAGGGCGAGCTTGAGGTCATGCGGCAGATTGGCTGCGACGCCGGCCAGGGATACTTGTTTCAGCGCCCAGTGCCCGCCGAAGAGTTTGCCGAGTTCCTGAAAGAGTGGCCGCAGCGAAGGCTCGGATTTAGCTTTACAGGCGCGCGGCAGATGCAGGCAGCCGCTTCACTTCGGGAAATTGCGTAAGGCGCCGCCTGGGGCTGGGCGAGCAGCGGCTTGGTTATAATCCAGACGTGTACGAAGCGGCTTGCCCGCTTGCAGTCTGGAGCCAGAGAATGACCTTCGACATCCAGGAGATCCTGGGTTTCCTGCCGCATCGCTATCCCTTTTTACTCATTGACCGCGTGGTTGAGTTTGAGCGCCTGAAGCGCGTTGTGGCGCTCAAAAACGTCAGCATCAATGAACCGCATTTTCAGGGGCACTTTCCCGGCGCGCCCATCATGCCGGGTGTGCTGGTGATTGAGGCAATGGCGCAGGCCGGCGCCATCCTGATGCTGAGCGAGCTGCCCGACCGGGAAAAGAAGCTGGCGGTATTCACCGGCATCGACAATGCAAAGTTTCGCCGCCAGGTAGTGCCCGGCGACCAGTTGCGGATTGAGGTAGATGTGTTGAGCTTCCGCACCCGTGCCGGCCGCATGGCGGGCAAGGCGTATGTCGACGGCAGGATGACATGCGAGGCGACCCTGACCTGCATGATTGTGCCGCGGGACATGGAGGCTAAGACGTCCGACACGGAACCGGCTCTTCCACAAAAGACGGAGCCTGCACCTGCGGAGACAGCGGAGTGAGCGTTCATCCCAGTGCTGTGATTGCGGCCGGAGCTCAGGTTCCCGAGTCCTGCACGGTTGGGCCGTTTTCAACCATTGGGCCTCATGTGGTCCTGAGCGAAGAATGCGTGCTGATTTCGCACGTAGTGCTTGATGGGCGGACGCGGATCGGAGCGCGCAATACGTTTCATCCCTTCTGCGCGGTGGGTGTATCGCCGCAAGATTTGAAGTATGGCGGCGAGCCGACGGCGACCGAGATTGGCGATGGCAACACGATTCGCGAGAACGTAACCGTCAGCCGTGGAACGGTGGGCGGCGGCGGGCTTACGCGGCTGGGCTCAGGCAATCTGCTGATGGCCGGCGTACACATTGGCCACGACAGCCTGGTAGGCAACCACTGCATTCTGGCCAACGCAGCCACGCTGGCTGGGCATGTGGTTATTGAGGACTACGCGACTGTGGGCGCATTCAGCCCGGTGCATCAGCATTGCACGGTGGGCAAGTATGCGTTCATTGGCGGCGGCACAATTGTGACGCAGGATGTGCTGCCGTTTTCAAAGACCTCCGCGCGCCGCGAGAACAAGGCCTTCGGCGTGAACAGCGTGGGCCTGGAGCGGCGTGGATTCAGCCCGGAACGGATCAAGGCGTTGCAGAAGGCGTTCCGGCTGCTGCTGGTGTCCAAGCTGAACACGACGCAGGCTCTTGAGAAGATGCGTGAACTGGAGAGCGAGGACGTGGCCCTGCTGGTGGGCTTCATCGAGCGCAGCGCACGCGGGGTTATCAAGTAGACATGAAGCTCGGTCTCATAGCCGGCAATGGACGATTTCCATTCCTTCTTCTTGACGCGGCGCGGGCGCAGGGGCTGGCGGTTGCCGTTGCGGCCATTCGCGAGGAGACGGACGCGGAGATTGACCGCCGCGCCGAGGCCGACCCGCTCATCACAGTCCATTGGATGTCTCTGGGCGAGTTGTCGCGCCTGATAGAGGTTTTCCATAAGCAAGGCGTGACGAAAGCCGTGATGGCCGGGCAGGTGAAGCACAAGCAGATTTTTTCCAGCATCCGGCCAGACTGGCGGCTGGCCAAGCTGCTCTTGAATCTGCGCACGCGCAATACGGACATGCTGCTCGGCGCGGTGGCCAAGGTGCTGGGCGATGAAGGCATTGAGCTGATCAGCTCCACGGCATTCCTTGAGCCGCTGCTGGCTACCGAGGGCGTCCTCACAAAGCGCGCGCCGGATGAGAACGAGCAAAAAAACATTGAGTACGGCCTGGGCGTGGCGCGCGCCGTCTCCGGCTTCGACATTGGGCAGACAGTAGTGGTGGCGGCGCAGGCTTGCGTGGCCGTGGAGGCGATGGAAGGGACAGACGCGGCGATTGAGCGTGCCGGCGAGCTGATGCGGTCACTGCAGGGGAGCGGCGAAGACGTTGGAGAGACGTCAACACTTGCGCGCAAACTGACAGTCGTTAAAGTGGCCAAGCCGAAGCAGGACATGCGTTTCGATGTGCCGGTCATCGGGATGCGGACGGTGGAGACCATGATCCGTGCCGGGGCGACCTGTCTTTCCGTCGAAGCCGGGCGCACGCTGCTGTTTGACCGCGAGGCGCTGCTCGAGCGGGCCGGCGCGGCGGGCATTGCCATTGTGGGGTCGGCGCGCGGATGATTAGGTGCGCGAGATTTTAAGAGTCTCGCTCCAATCGTTCTCCGTCCAACACAAAAGGAGGGTCCTTGTGAGAAAACCATTATTTTTCGTTTTGGCCGCGGCTCTTGCGCTGTCGGTTGCTTACGTGACGGTTCATGCGGCCGATGAGCCCATGCCCACGGTGGGGCAAACGGCGCCGGATTTCACTCTGCCGTCGCAGGATGGGTCACAAATTTCCCTGGATAGCTTCAAGGGCAAGTGGGTGGTGCTCTACTTCTATCCCAAGGACGGCACGACGGGCTGCACAATCGAGGCGCACAATTTCCAGCGCGACCTGTCGCAGTTTGAAGCTAAGAATGCGGTAATCGTGGGCGTCAGCGTAGACACTCCCGACAGCCACAAGCAGTTCTGCACCAAAGAAGGCCTGACCTTCCGCCTGCTGGCTGACCCGGCGCACAAAGTGGTCGATCAGTACGGCTCACTGGGCCACTACGGCCCCATGACCATTGCCAACCGGAACACGTTCCTGATCAATCCGGATGGCAAGATTGTGAAGGTGTGGACGAAGGTTGACCCGAAGATTCACTCCGGCGAGGTTCTGGCGGCAATTCCCGCCAGCTAGCATCCCGTCTCTAATTTCGTGCCGTAACTACGTTGTCATCCTGAGCGAAGCGTTCTTCAGCGGAGTCGAAGGATCTGCTTCTCGCCATGTTGGCTTGAAACACGATCCCTGGCCGTGGATTCTGGCCAGCTAGAGCTCCCTTCAGGCAAGCGATAGCCCCGGAGAGCCTGCGCTTTCCGGGACTTTTTGTGGGTTGCGAGGGGAAAAATGGCTTCCATTTGCAGATTATTAAGTCCATCCGGCGCACAATATCTCTTGGAAACAAACCACCCAAAAACAGGCAACAGAGGGTACCCTCCACCCCCTTTTGCCGTTTTGGCCGCATACCAAACAAAACAAAAAGATTAGTCCAAAAATTTCCGCATTGAGTCCATCGAAACAAACAACTTACGTTTTTTGGACCGAACGAAAAACCTGAAGGAGAGATGCCATGGCGACGGAGATAGCGCAGGAATTTCGGCGGGAACTAAGCGTTCTACAGGTGAAGCTGCTGGGGTTGAATCCGGAGCTTGCGGATACGCCGTGGCGCGTAGGCGGCTGGACGCACAAACAGATTGTGGGCCACCTGCTGGATTCTGCAACCAACAACCGGCAACGGTTTGTGCGCGCGGCTGAGGATGGGCGCTATACGGGTCCGCAGTATGGGCAGGACGCTTGGGTCGCTGCGCACGGTTACGCCGAGCAGGATTGGGAAACGCTGCTGCGCTGGTGGCAGGCCGAGCACGAGATTCTAGCCGCCGTGGTGGACCGTATTCCGGAAGACCGCCTGGGCGCGGTGTGCGTGGTGGGAGACGATGCGCCGGTTACGCTGCGGTTTTCGATTGAGGATTATCTGGAGCATCAGCGCTGGCATTTTCGCCAGTTGATGGGGGAAGCGCAGGCGTGACGGAGATGCACGCCGAAATTTGGCGGCAGCCGCAGACAGGCGCGGTCCTAGGAGACGAGCATTTGTTAAGGCCTATTCGGCTGGCTCGGCGTGGGGTGGTTTCAATGAGCGATTCGGCCCTTTAGCACAACTACTTTGAACGAACCATGCCGATGCCCGTTAGGGGCGCGCCGCATCATCAGGCAAATCTTCGTTGACAAAATGAATGGGGTAAGGGTACAGTCGTTTATCGATATATCGATCATCGAGGAACAATGCCAAAACGAAAACTTGATCCATTACCCTCCGTTGCATTCCAGATCATGCTTGCTCTCGCTGATGGCGACCTGCATGGATACGCAATCATGCGGCAGGTCGAGGAGCAGACTGGTGGACGCCTTCGCCTCGGGCCTGGAACTTTGTATGGTTCCATTCAGGCGCTCCTCGAAGGGGAATTGATCGAGGAGATTGACCGGCCTGACGATACCGAAGCACACCAGGAGCGCCGCCGTTACTATCGGTTGACCGCTGCCGGCCGCAAGGTAGCGCGTTCGGAGGCCGAGAAGATGGCCGACGTTTTGCGCGTCGCGCGAATCAGAAAAATTCTGAGGGGGGATTATGTCTGAGAAGATGTATACCCGCTTGCTTCGTATATATCCTTCAACCTTCCGTAAGAAATACGAGGGCGAGGCTCTGCAACTAATTCGGGATCGTCTCCACGATGAGACGGGCTTCAAACGAGTCTGTCTCTGGTGGGACCTCGTGACGGACCTCTTAGTCGGGCTACCGCAGGCGTACCGGAACTCGTATGTGGCGACAGAGGCAATGTCGCTTTCTCCCAACCCCGATGGCATTCCGTCCTTCAAGGTTCTGGACAAGGAACCACTACGGCGCGGATCGATCCTCGTCGGTGGCGCCGTGTCGCTGACCGCGATTGCGGCTTTTGGATTTGTGCTGAGCCGGCCGATCGCTTACCTGCCCATCTCTGGTTCGAATGGACGGATGTCCCCGATCGAATCGGTACTTGAGCATCTCAATCGAGCCACAACATCCGATACGGCTGTAAGCGACGCCCAGGAGGCCACCGAGTCCGCCTCGGCGGGAGCACTTAAGCAACAGCCACGACCTTGGCCGGCCGCAGCCGCGACCGCATCAAAGCCGGAAACGCCAGCACTGGGATCAGGGAGCAAGAAAGGGGCCAGTGAACAGGGTCGAGTTGCTCGCATTCAAACGCAGAATCTGAATGAACATTCTTCACATCTGGTGGCGTTATCCAAACCGTCCAAGACTATTTCGGAAAATATAATGTGGCGAAGTTTTCTCATAAACGGGAATGTGCTGGTGAATGGTCAGACAACAGATCTTACGATCTCAAGTGGAAACTCGAATTCCCTCAAAGACCGCAATCAGAGTCTGATTCCCTCAGGACAACCGCAACTGGAGAATGCCTCCAGCGCAATGATTCGCTTGTTTCAGACGCATGACATCGTGATGTTTGGTGAAGTCCACGATAGCGAACAGGAGTACGAGTGGCTCTGTCAACTAGTAAAAACGCCGGGATTCTCCGATCACGTAGACGACATCGTTGTGGAATTTGGAAATGCACTCTATCAGAAGACTGTCGATCGCTATGTTGCCGGCGAGGATGTCCCATTCGATGAGGTTCAGAAGGCATGGCGCAACATGGTGGCGGACGCTGAACCTGTCTCTCCCGTATATGGATGGCTCTACAAAGCAGTGCGCGAGGCCAACATGGAACATCCCGGCAAGCGCGGCATTCGGTTGCTAATGGGGAGCCCTCCGGGCGATTGGAGCAAGATCAAGAACTCCGCTGATCTGGCTCCATACGAAACCGAGCGGGAGCGGTGGTATACGCAGGTAGTGAAAGACGGAGTACTGGCAAAGCGCCACCATGCGTTGCTCATCATGGGAGCCGGGCACTTTCTTCGTGGACACGATCAGGCTCTGCAGTTCGAGCTTGCGGCGCAACAGCATCGCGTCGTGTCAATCGACAGAGCGCACCTTGGCCCTGGCAATATCGAGAGAGATCTTCGCGCTGCTGGCGCAAAACCTTATCTCGTCGTCTTCGGAACGAATACGATCGACAACCGCGGAGATGTAGATAAGCGCTTCGACTCCTGGCCGGCCCCCGTCATTGTGCCACTTTCTGGAGATTGGGTTGGAGCGCTTCCGGCACAACCTGTCATTTCAGGGGGCCATGCGCCAGCCATACCACTCACCCTTGCTGATCAGGCCGATGCATTGTTGTATGTTGCCCCATGCAGCGCCTTGCAGACGGCCTACTTATCAAAGGCAGATGTAGATGGCACGCCCTACGGACAAGAGATGATTCGGCGAGACATCATCCTACTCGGCCACCCGGTGTCTTTTCCGTATGGCACGCATCCACTATGCGTACAGCCACAACAGGCGTCGCGCTAAGACCTCCGTGTGACCGAAGATGACGGGTTGCTTTTCAATCAGAAGGAGCACGGAGGATCCATGCGTCCAATATCCAAGAACATTTCCGCCCTGGCTATCGGCCTTTTCAGCTTCGCGGCATTTTGTAGGACGCCTGAGCCAGCAAATGCACAGAGGGACGGACTCGCTTCCGCAGCCCAGGACTCTAACATCAACGCTGTGGAAAGGCAACGGGTGATCAGCGGAGCCGCTGCCAATTTGAGACAGCACTACTTTGATCGGGAAACTGCGCAACAAACGGCAGATGCGCTGCTGGCGCACGAGAAACGCGGCGACGACGATGCGGCAAAGGACGGCGCGGCTTTTGCCGATCTGTTGACCAGGCAAATGAGAGACGCAAGTCATGACATGCATCTGGTCGTGGAATACAGCGAGAGGCCTCTACCAGAGGGGGCACCGGTGCAGACAGCCGATGGTATGGAGCGCTTTCGCAATGCGATGCTGCAGCAAAATTGCATGATTAGAAAGGCCGTTATCCTGCCGCATGACATTGGCTATCTAAAGCTCGACTTTTTTCCCGATACTTCTGTCTGCGGTTCAGCAATGAAAGCTGCGATGGCCTCGTTGAACCGAGCGAATGTCATCATCTTTGATTTGCGCGATAACACGGGCGGCTTTCCGGATTCGGTGTCACTAATCGCCAGCTATTTATTCGATCGTCCGGAGTATATGTACGGACCGAGAGGAGCTCCCACGGTCGACTCTTGGACGAGGTCTCCTGTCGCTGGAAGCGAACTGGCAGATAAGCCAGTGTATGTGTTGACCTCAGGCGCGACGTGGTCAGGCGCGGAACAGTTCAGCTACGACTTGAAGATGCTAAAGCGAGCCACGTTGGTTGGGGAGACTACCCGCGGCGGGGCCCACGCGGGCGTCTTCCACCGGATCGACGATCACTTCGGGATCGGTATTCCCGAAGAGAAGGCAATCAACCCCTTCAGCAGCGCCGACTGGGAAGGGGTTGGTGTGGAACCGGACGTGAAGGTAAAGGCTGCCGACGCACTCGCAAGGGCGGTGAAACTAGCGGAGGCCAGGGTCGAGAAAAAGTAACCACGCGACTCTAGTGAAAACCTTGCGGCTTTATGGCCTTCCCAGGAGCCAAACAAAACGGGAATTCCCTTTTGTCTCCTCAAATTTTCTAGACACAAAGATTCGCTTCCTGGATTGGCGGATTTCCCTCAGGAGCTGAAAGCCCGCGTGCCCTTAATGGTGTTTGCGGCATGGCTGAAGTCACGCCCTGTTACAAAGCCGATGGGCTGGCGGCACGGGTGAGGCCATGTCCTTACAAAGCTGTTGAGATTTTATTTTCGGGCGCAAAAAAGCCCGGCGATGAGCCGGGCTCTTTTGCTTGCCTTACGTTGCCTGGTGAAACTACTTCTTGGTTGCTTTCTTCGCAGCGGTCTTCTTTGCTGCCTTCTTAGCTGGAGCCTTCTTGGCTGCTGCCTTCTTCGCCGGAGCCTTCTTTGCAACAGCTTTCTTAGCTGCTGCCTTCTTGGCGGGCGCCTTCTTTGCTGCTTTCTTAACTGCCAACGTTTTACCTCGTTTGGTGGGTTTGCCGGCGCGCTTACTGGCCACAGCCTTCTTGGCTTTGGTCTTTCCGCCCTTGGCGCCAGCGGATTTTACGGCGGACTTCTTCGCGGCCTTTTTGGCCACAATCTTTTTCGCTGCCTTCTTCGCGGCTTTCTTTACCGGAGCCTTCTTTGCCGCCTTTTTCGCGACGGCTTTCTTTGCTGCCTTCTTCGCGGGAGCCTTTTTCGCGGGAGCTTTCTTTGCCGGCTTCGCTTCGGGTTCGTCAACAACTATAACCACGACCTCTTCTACGATGCCTTCATCGTCATCAGAGGAAGTAAGCACGCTGGAGGTTTCAACTTCTTCGTCTTCGTCGTCAAAGTTGTCGTGATCGGGGTCCAGTTCCTGAGGCTCCCCAAAAAGGTTGCCGTCACTCATCGAGTACATCCTGAACACTTCATCCATCCCATTGCCTCCAGCGGCAGCCGCTGACGTTGAATTGGTTTCGCTCTTCGCGACACGGACACACTCGCTCTGCTCGCGGAAGCGATTGTATCAATAGCTTGCACGCAAAGGCTATCAAAACACAAGTACTTAATGTGGTGCGGACGCAGTTTTCGCTATTGTGAGGAAGATTTTTTGTGCGCGGAGGTTTTGCTTGAGTGCTTTTTCTTCGCGCTCGGTGGCGCATTTTTGGTAGCGGCAGAGGCGGCGCGCGCAGATTTTTTGTGGGATGAGGGCGTGGTGGCTTTGTGCGTGGAACCCTTTGTTGACGCGGCTTGCAGAGCTTTGCCGGCCGCGGCAGGTGTTGTGCGGCGATGACTACGCGAGGAAGAGCGAAGTGCGCCGACAGGCTCGGCCACATGAAGTCGGCGGCCTGGCTCAACCTTGACGCCGCTCATTCTGTTCCAGCGGCGCAACTGCGTGAGAGAGACCCCGAAGCGGTCTGCGATAGTGACCAGCGTATCGCCCCGGCGCGCAATGTAAAGCAACATGCGCGTGCTGGCTGCGGGCGGAGCGGTGGGAACCACGAGGGCTTCAACACCCTGGAGACTGTCAGTGGACTGGAGCTGATTGGCGTCTGCCAGCTCGGACTCGGAGACGTGGAACTCATGCGCGACGGAGGCGAGCGTGTCGTCTCCGGCCACGTGATGATAGCGCCATGCGGTGCGTTTAGCCTCAGGCACGCTGGCGATGCGCTGCTCATAGAGCGTGGCCGTGCCGGCGGGCAGGTGTAGATCGAAGGACGCATCCGGCGGCGTGACCATGCGCAGCATGCTGGGATTGAGTGCAGTGAGCTCATCGACCGGAGCGTCCACGATGTCGGAAACCAGACGCAGATCGACGGAGTAGTTGATGGTGACGGTGTCGGTGAGCAGGGGCGGGTCGAGGGTGACATCGTCAAAGCCATATTGCGAAGGGTTGTTGGCGATGATGATGGCGGCGAGGATTTCCGGAACGTAGTTCTTGGTTTCGCCGGGCAGATTGTTGCGCTTGTAGAGCTCCCAGAAATCGGCGTAACCAGTGCGCTGCACGGCGTGCTGGATGTTGCCGGTGCCGTGATCGTAGGCGGCCATGGCCAGATACCAGTCGCCGAGCTGGTCGTAGATGAACTTCATGTAGCGGGCGTAGGCGCGGGTGGATTTTTCCGGATCGAAGCGCTCATCGACGTATTCATTGCGGGCCAGGCCGTAGAACTTGTCGTTGGGCATGAACTGCCACATGCCTCCGGCGCGGGATCTGGCGTTGACGGCGCGGGGATTGAAGCCGGACTCGGCCACGGCGAGATAGATGAGATCCTGCGGCACACCTTCTTCAGCCATGACGCGCTGAATCATGGCCTTGTAACGGCCCGCGCGCTGGAAGGAGTGGAGCAGCGTGTTGTGGCCGCGCTGGGTGTTGGCGAAAAAGTTGATGTAGGCGGCGACGTAGTCGTTCACCACGAGAGGCAGATCGGACTTGGTGGTGGCCAGATCGGCCTTGGCCTTGGCGACGATGTTGGGATCGACCTCAAAGGTGACGTCGCTGGCTACATCGGCGGGCGTTGGCTCCTCTTTGGGGACGAAGCCGTTGCCCTGCTTGAGAGATTCCATTTCGAGAGAGTTGACGCCGTCGACAATGCGGTCGAACTCATCCTGCAACTGGGAATCGGCCTTGATGTCGAGGCCGCTTGTGAGCATGAGATCGACGGCATGATCGAAATCAACTTTGGCGGTGACGAGGTCGCCTTTTTTGTAGGCGGCCTGGCCTTGGGCGTAGGCCTGCTCGACCTGTTGGATGAGCTGACGCACATGCTGCTGGCGGCCAGAGGGCTGTGTGGGTTGCGGAGGCGACGCGGCTTGCTGGGTCTGAGGCGTAAGTGGCAAGGGCGGCGCTGTGGACTGGGGCTGTGAGCCGGCACTGACTTTGACCGGTTGCGAAGGCGTGCATCCGGCCAGCGAAAGGGCAAGCAGCGAGAAGCCGAGAAGACGATAGCGGTAGGAACGTATTTGCATGAATGATTGCGACGCCCCAAGCGCCGCCCAACTGGAGGAACGGGCCACAAAGGACACTATGCCGATGATAAGCTATGACCTGGAGTCACTGCCGCGACGGGCGTGCATGAGCGCGCGGAACGGCCTCCGTTTTCGACCCCCACCTATGGACGCACGCCTGCTTCGCAACTTCGCCATTATTGCCCACATCGACCATGGAAAGTCGACGCTGAGCGACCGTCTTCTGGAACTGACCGGCTCCGTGTCGGGGCGCGACATGCAGGCGCAGATTCTGGACGACATGGATCTGGAGCGGGAGCGCGGCATCACCATCAAGGCCCACGCGGTGCGCATGATGTACAAGGCGCAGGATGGCGTCACGTATCAATTAAATCTGATCGACACGCCGGGACATGTGGACTTCAGCTACGAAGTTTCGCGGTCGCTGGCTTCGTGCGAGGGCGCGCTGCTGGTGGTGGATGCAAGCCAGGGCGTGGAAGCGCAAACGCTGGCCAATGCGTACCTGGCCATCAATCACGGCCTGGAAATTATTACGGTGATCAACAAGATCGATCTGCCGTCGGCGGATATTCTGCGCACGCAGGAAGCGATTGAAAAGGCCGTGGGCCTGGATGCGACGGACGCGATTCCGGTGAGCGCGAAGACAGGCGTGGGCGTGGCGGAGGTGCTGGAGGCGATTGTGCACCGGCTGCCGCCGCCGACGGGCGACCCGAATGCGCCGCTGCAGGCGCTGATCTTCGACTCGTGGTTCGATGCGTACCGGGGCGTGATTGTTCTAGTGCGCGTAATGCAAGGGACGATGCGCAAAGGGCAGCGGATTCGGCTCATGTCGAACGGGAAGTCGTTTGAAGTGGAGTCCATGGGCGTGCTTATGCCCAAGCCCGTGGAGATTGGCCAACTGACGGCGGGTGAGGTGGGATTTTTCGCGGCCACCATCAAGAACGTTGGCGACACCAAGATTGGCGATACCGTGACGGAAGAGGCGCGGCCGGCAGCGGCGCAGTTGCCGGGGTTTGAAGACATCAAGCCGATGGTGTTTGCGGGGCTCTACACGGTGGACTCGCACGAGCACACGCTGCTGCGCGATGCCCTCGAAAAATTGCGGCTGAACGATTCTTCGTTCTTCTTTGAGCCGGAGAGCTCAGTGGCGCTGGGGTTTGGATTTCGCTGCGGATTTCTGGGACTGCTGCACATGGAGATTATTCAGGAGCGGCTCGAGCGCGAGTACGAACTGGATCTGATTACGACGGCGCCCGGCGTGCGCTACCACATCAAGCTGACGGACGGCACAGTGCTCGAAGTGGACAATCCTTCGCGCTGGCCGGAGCCGACCAACATCGATGAGATTCGCGAACCGGTGATCACGGCGAAGATTCTGACCAACGAAGAATATGTGGGCGGAATTCTGAAGCTGGTGGAAGAAAAGCGCGGCAAGCAATTGAACTTTGAATATGTGACGCCGACGCGGGTGATGCTGACGTACGAACTTCCGCTCAATGAAATCGTGCTCGACTTCTATGACCGGCTGAAGTCGATCTCACGTGGGTATGCGTCGCTGGATTATCAACTGGCCGGCGAATGGGAATCGCCGATGGTGAAGATGGACATTCTGGTTTCAGGTGAACCGGTGGACGCGCTGTCGATTATCGTACACAAGGACTTTGCCTACGAGCGCGGCAAGCTGCTGGTTTCGAAGATGCGGGAGCTGATTCCACGGCAGCAGTTCGAGGTGGCCATCCAGGCGGCGATCGGGGCCAAGATCATTGCGCGGGAGACGGTGGCGGCGCTGCGCAAGAACGTTTTGGCCAAGTGCTATGGCGGGGATATTTCACGCAAGCGCAAGTTGCTGGAAAAGCAGAAGGAAGGCAAGAAGCGGATGAAGCGGATTGGGAAAGTAGATATTCCGCAGGAGGCATTTCTGGCGGTATTGCGGGTAGGCGAAGATCAGCAGAAGTGATTAGAAAACAGTAACTAAGCGGATACTTCGGTCATCTGGCATTCATGTCCGATTGTGGAAAGCGTTCAAACGGGGAGCCGAAACTGCGGCGCGAAGCGGGCTTTTGAGCGGGGAGTTCACGCCTTGAATTTATATTGATAAATAAGGGCTTATGTTGTGTAACAGAAAGAAGCCCAGAATGGCAAGAGAAGAAAAAGGAATTTATTCTGGAAATCGCGGCAAATGATCCACATTTTTTTCCACAGGTTAAGGTGAGTGTATTGCAAATTTATTTTCAGGCGAAACCGGAGAATTTGCCGGCCTGCTGAGGGATGGATTGCGGACAGGAAAAAGGCCCCGGAAACCGGGGCCTTTGTGCGTCGCGGAAGAACATGATTTTAGTGGGCGGCGGGAGTTTTGGCTGCCGGGCGGGGAGCCGACGGGACGCTGGAACCGGCTGCCGCGGGCGGTGGAGCGGGGATGCCCGACTTGAGGTTGTAGGCTTCGATGACCGGCTTGGTGATGTCGGTCGAGGGAAGGGCGAAGAGCACCGGATTCTGCTGCTGCTGAGAGACGTCGAGAACCAGCGTGTAGCCGTGCTGCTCGGCGTAGGTTGACAGAACGTCATAGACCTTGGAGGCAAGGGTGCTGTACATGTCCTGGGCTTCCTGGCCGCCTTCGCTGCGTAGATCCTCGGCATCGCGATCGAGCTTCTTCTTCTTTTCGTCGATAGTCTGGGCCTGTGAGGCGCGGGCAGCGTCACTCAAACTTGCGCCCTGGGTCTGCAACTGCTTGGTCAGGGTGTCGATCTCATCGCTCTGTGCCTTCAGCTTGTTTTCCTGGGGCAGATATTTCTTCTGCAGGTCGGCGAAGTTGCGCTGTCCCTCATTGGTCTGGGCCACGGCTGCCTGGAACGCGATGACGGCAATTTTGGTTGGTGCGGCAGGTGCTGCTGCGGCGGCGGGCTGTGTCTGTGCGGCTGCACCCAGGGCAAAGCCCGAGGCCAGCAAAGTGGCGAGTACAAGAGAACGCTTCATGGGAATGGAAAACTCCTTCAAGTTCCTGCGGCGAATTTTTCATTGGCGGCTGCCCATACGCAAAGAGGCGAGAGCACACCGGCGGTTCCTGTCTCCTGCCCTCTGGAGTAACCTCACGGTCCTTTACCAACCCAGCGACAAACCGGAGGGAGCGAAGATGAGGAAAAACGCGAACGGAGACGTAAACGGAACAGTCTGGATTATAGGAGGGCGGCAAGCGGAGCGTCAATCGGCGCGGGCAGCGGATGGAGCGGCGACGCGCGGATGCAAGGGCTTACGGCGGCGTTGGATGGAAACAGAAAAGCCCCGCGATGCGGGGCCTTTCTCGCTATGCCGCTATTGGGTCCGGTTTTGTCCGTGCCCGATATGCCTTAGTGGGCTGCGGGCGCCTTGGGTGCGGGCCGGGGTGCCGACGGAACGCCTTCAGCCTGGGGCGGGGGAGCGGGCACGCCCGACTTGACGTTATAGGCCTCCACAATGGCCTTGCTGATGTCTGTGCTGGGGCTTGCGTAGAGAACCACGGGAGCCTGCTGCTGGTTTTGCGTGCCGTCCAGCACCAGGGTGTATCCCTGCTGCTTGGAATACGTGCTCAGGACGTCGAAGACCTTGGTGGCCACCTTGCTGTAGACCTCGTTCATCTCCTGGGTGAGATCGGTCTGCGCGTCTTCAGCAAAGCGTTGAGCCTGCTTCTTCTTTTCGTCGATGGTCTTGGTCTGGCTGGCGCGCGCTGCTTCGCTGAGACTGGCGCCCTGGGACTGCAATTGCTTTTCCAGGCCGTCGATCTCATCGGCCTGGGTCTTGAGCTGTGCACGCTTTGGTTCGTACTTCTTTTGCAGATCGGCAAAGTCGCGTTGGAATTCGTTGGTCTGGCCTACGGCCGCCTGGAAGGCGATGACGGCCACTTTGGCAGGACCGGCCGGCGCCGCGGCGGACGCTGGCGAAGTTTGAGCGGCGGCGCTCAGGGCAAAGCCCGAGGCCAGCGTGAGAACAAGAGCTATGGAACGCTTCATTTGAATGCAAAACTCCTTCGGAATTCCTGATTGGCGGTCCGCGCTTGAGGCGCGGCACCGAACGCGTGCCCCCTGAGAAACCCTACTGTCTTTTGACGGGACTCGGCGCCGGACGTTGGGCAGAGCGGGAAAAAGACGCGATCGGACACATCAGCAGGAACTGCATGGATTATAGGGGTGCGGGGTTGAGGAGGTAAAGCGGGTGCGGGTAAATTTTGGCGCCATAGCGCTGGATGTGAGCCTGAGGAAAAAGCGCGCCACTACAGGTTCAGGATGTGAACGGAGCAGGGGAAGCATCAGCGTCCAACGCCGGCGCGAAGGGTCCAGCGCTCCTTAAGATTGAGAAAGGGGCTCTCAAAGAAACGGTAGCTGAGCCACGCGAGCATGAGTGTGCACGCCAGCCCGAGAATCGCAGATGCGAGCATCGCCTCCGCACCGATCGCCACGCGGCTCATGTGAAAGTGGACCGCAAACAGGGAGACGCCTCTTTGCGCGCAGGCCGCATAGAGCGGGTGCGGAATGTCGTGCAGCACATACGCGCCGTAACTGATGCGGCCAATCCAGCGCAGTGGACGAATGCAGAGTACTTTGAATACGACTGTGTGCGGTTGGATGGCCTCCAGAATAAGGAGGGCAGAAAGCAGGTCGACGGCGCTCAAACCCCAGGTGAACTTCCAGTTCGGATACAGATATGGGTGGTGCCAGAGATGACCGGTGGGGCTGAACAGCACCCAAAGCACCATGGCGCCCATGGCGATTGGAAAGCCGATGCGCGCGGCCCGCAGGAGGTTCCGGCCGCGCGGGCCGCGCAACAGGAGCGCGACCAAGCCGCCGATGAGCAGCGCATCGAGCCGGAAAGGCGTTGCGCGGTAGAGCACTTCGTTGTCCAGCATCCATGGGGGCAGCACGTGTTGCCCTGCGAGCCGCATGGCGAGGCAGACGGGCACGGTTGCGGCACAGACCCATGCCAGCGTGCGCCGGTTGCGTATTGAGAACACCAGCCACGGCCATATGAGGTAAAACTGCTCTTCAACGCACAGCGACCAGAAATGGCCAAGGTAGAACGGCACGCGCCCTGGCGGCCCACCCGTGGTGGGTTGAAAGTCGGCGAGCCTTTGCAGCGGCGCACCCGGAAGATACGGATGGATGAAACGGGCGAAGTTGCCGACGTAGGCCGGCCACGCAATCCAATGCCAGTTCCACTGCCAGTGAACAAAGGGCTCCAGCAACACCAACGCCAGCATGACTCCGTAGTAGAGAGGGAAAATACGCAGGGTGCGGCGAACGTAGAAATTGCGTACGCGGTGTGCATCGTTGCGGGAATCGAACAGAATTCCGGTGATCAGGAAGCCCGAGAGAACGAAGAAAAGATCGACCCCGGTCCATCCCCATGGGATATGGAGATAGTGCTGACCGAAGACCATCAGGAAGGCGATAGCGCGCATGCCATCGAGCGCCGGATAGAAGAGCCGGTTTTCCGGTCGAATGGGTGCCGCTCCCGGAACAGGGTTGTCGTTACCGGGTTCCTGATCCTGAGGCATCGGTATAGTTTATCCTCTGATTGCGCGGGAAAAGCAAAAAGGCCGTCCGATGGTTACGGACGGCCTTTTCCTTTTAACCCGGCGCGATTAGAACGTCGTTGAAACGGTCAGGCGGAAGGTCTTTCTGGGCTCGCGGAACAGGTAGCGGGAGCCGTAGGCCTGGAGAGATTCCTGATAGGTGTAGTCGCCTGCGCCTCCGGGCGGGAACAGGTCGCGGGTAATCAGCTCGGCCGAGCAGCTACCCTTGTTGTTGCCGATGAGAACCGAGTTGCAATAGGGGGTCTCATACAGGCGGAGCGGGTTATAGGCGTAGTAGATGCGGACTGGCGCGTTGATGATGGGCATGATGACCGAAATCTCACTGCCCAGAGACATGCGCGGCACAAAGTTGGTTCCGGAGATGGGGCGGATATTCTCCTGGAAGCCGACCTGGGAGCCGGGGATGCCGCCTTGGCAAGCGCCGTTATTGAAGACCGGGCAGCCATAGAGAGGCGCCGTGAGCGAGGCGAAGCCTTCGGGACTCTGCCTCAACTGGCCCTTGTTGAGGGCGGTGTCGATGCCGAAGTCGTCGAAGAAGGAGAGCATGACCGGGCCGGCAATGGGAATGCGGTAATCGACGTTGGTGGTAAGGCTGGTGTCGCCGCCGATGGAGGCGATGCCGTAGACCGGCAGCGGGACCGTGAGGCACTGGTTCAACTGCGGATTGGTGGGATCGCGCGGTACGCAGGTGCCGTCAGGATTGGTAAGCTGCACGCTGACGCGGTTGGGCACATACCCGTAAGGCGTGGCCCCGCGGATATCGAAGCCGCGAATATCGCCTTCACCGCCGGTGTAGAAGCGGTTGTTGGGCGGGGCCACGTCGCCGCCGAAACCCTGCACATAGCTTAACTGCGCGCGCATGCCGAGAACGTTGCGCCCGTTGGCCGACGGCGTGAGGTAATGCATGGACATGAAGCGCTTGTAGGCCACGGCCGGGGTGATGTAACGCACGTTGCCGCCGATGCCGGCCACCTGGAAGGCGGCTGTGAATTCCTTGCCGGTGCGCGGGCGAACGGGGTTATTGATGGTGTTGTAAATGTAAGTGAAGGATGCGGAGCTGTTGACAATGCCCGCCAGGGCGTTCGAGCCCTGAATGCCGGACCGGAAGCTGATGGTCTGGAAAAAGGTCTGCGAGGCGGTGGAGAAGGCGGTGATGTTCGACCTGTTGAGCGAGTAGGTCATGCCAATGCGCTGGAAGGCGTGGCGCTTGAGCGGATAGCTGAGAGAGAAATTGAGGCCGGTGGACGCCTGGTTGTAATTCTGCGTGAGCGATTGCTGCGCCGAGGTTAGATTGGGCGATGCTCCAGTGGTGGTCTGGTAGCTCTTGGCGGCGTTGAAGTCCTGCTTGGTGTTGAAGAGCTGGAAGCCCAGGTTGAGCGGGCGGTTGCGCAGATAAGGCTGCGAGAAGCCGAACATGAACTGGCGGCTGACGTTGCCCAGGTTGCCTTGCAGGGTGAGGGTTTCTCCCAGGCCGAGGAAGTTGTTGGTCTGGTAGTTGACGCCGAGGAATGCGCCGGACAGACCGCTGACGCCGCCATTGAGGCCGATGGAGTTCTTGCCCTTCTCCTTGACTTTGAGCAGCAGGTCGACGGTGCCGGCCTCGGCGTCCTGATGGGCTTCGGAGTCCTCGTCCACCTTCAGGGGATTGAAGTACTCCAACTGATTGAGGCGCAGCAGGCTGTACTCCCACAGTTGGGAGTTGTAGACGGACCCTTCGTCGAGCAGCAGTTCGCGGCGAATGACCTTGTCGCGGGTGATGGTGTTGCCCTGGAACTCGATGCGGGAGACGTAGAAGACCTTGCCTTCGTCGATGTCGATGTCGAAGGAGACGGTTTTCTTTTGATCGTCGTAGGTGGGCTTGGGGATGGCTGCGAAGTTGATGTAGCCCAACTGCCCGTAGGCCTTCTTGAGATTCTCCAGGCCCTTCTGGATGAGGGTGGCATTGAACCAATCGCCATCTTTCAGGGCGAAGGTAGCGCGCAGGGCCCTGGTGTTGGAGACGGCCTTGTTGCCGGTGAAGGTGATGGTTCCGAGACGGTAGCGCCCACCTTCTTCAACGGGCATGAGGATGTCGATCCGCTTGCCCTTGTTGGGGCGGAAAGTGAACCAGTTGAGGCCGCCTTCGTCGCGAATCTGCGTCTTGGGTTCCTCGATGGCGGCGTTCGCATAGCCCTTGTCGCGGTAGGCCAGGCGGACGCGCTCGGTGTCTTCCTCGAGCTTGGAGGCGTCGAAGGTTTGCGGGAACAGATCCTCAAAGAAGATGGAATAAGGAATGCCGATGGGCTTGAGGTTCTTCATGGCGCGGCGCAGAACCAGGCCGCTGAGGTGCTGATTGCCGGTGAACTTGATGTTGCCCACCTTCACGGTTGGGCCTTCCTTGATGTTGAAGTTCACCTGCACGGAAGCCGGAGGAATGTCCTTGATGTCGAGCTTGACGACAGCAAACTGGTGGCCGTGCTCGGAGAGGATTTCCTTGAGCACTGTGGTGGCGTGCAGAATCTTGGCCGGATCGTACTGGCTCTCAACAGAGAGGCCCACCTTTTCCTTCTTGAAGCGGTCAAGGACGTCGGAAACTGAGACGGCGTTAAGACCCTTGTAATTGATCTCGCGAATCGTGGGTTTTTCCTTGACGAAGACGTCGAGGATGATGCCCTTCTCTGTGTCTTCGCGTTCGATGCGCAGGTTTTCAAAGTACCCGGTGTTCCATAGCGAGTTGAAATCGCGCTCGATGGAGATGGGGTCAAACTGATCGCCGGGATGGGTGAAGAGGCGCGCCAGGATGGTTTCCTTGGGGATGCGCCGGTTGCCGATCACGCGGATGGAATCGATGGTCTGGGACGGCTGGGCCAGGGCATCGCCGGCGGTGACGAGCAGCGCGAGCCCGAAAGCAAGCGCGGGCCCCAAAAAACGGGTGATGCGCGCCAGACGGCTGGGAGTGTGCGCAACGCGGGAGATGGAAGCGTGCTTGACCTTCACTGGGCTGGAGCCCTGCGCTGAGCACAAGTTCTGGTGCGGGCCATAGTTCGCCTTCTGGTTCGGCTTCACGGGAAGAATATCGACACCCTCACTGCTGAAAAAATCTGATCCTGCATCCCTGCATCGAAGAAAGATTGATTATATTTGACCGCGACGGCTCCGCCCAAACCACGGGCCCATCGAACGGCCCGGAACCCGAATCTTTCCCTTAATTTCCCTGCCGGGCAAAACGCCTTCGGACTGGGGCCTAACCCACAGTCTACCGGACGCAGGCGGGTTGGGGCGTGGCAGCATCCCCTTCCGGATTGCGCGGCATCCCTCTTAGACGCAGGTGGGAAGCACATGGCATCCTCTGTGGAGAGAGGTTTTGGTTGGATGGCAGGACCGAGAGGGACCATCTACGAGTTTTCCGCGCCGTTGCTGGATGGAACGCTGGTGGGCCTGGAAACCTACCGGGGTCGTGTGCTGTTGATTGTGAACACAGCCAGTAAATGCGGGTTCACGCCTCAGTACGCGGGGCTGGAAGCGCTCTACCGGGCCTATAAGGAGCGCGGCTTTGCGGTGCTGGGATTTCCGTGCAACCAGTTTGGACGGCAGGAGCCGGGGTCGGCGGACGAGATTGGCGCGTTCTGCGAAAGGAATTACGGGGTGAGTTTTCCCCTGTTTGCCAAGATCGACGTGAACGGCCGCACGGCGCATCCGCTGTATCAATTTCTGAAGCGGAGCCGGCCGGGGCTGCTGGGAATTCTGGATGGCGGACGCATCCGGTGGAACTTCACCAAGTTTCTCGTCGACCGGCAGGGGAAGGTGGTGGGACGGTTCGGTTCTTCGACCGCTCCCAGGAAGCTCGAGGCAAGGATAGAGCAGCAACTGGACAGTAGGTAGCGAGAATCGGGCAGCAGCGAAAAGCCGAGAAAGCTGATTTACGCGGACCGGATGGGACCTTTTTCGGGCTGCGTGCTTCCCGAAAAAGGCCGAGTAGCGCAAATGCTTTGAGTCTGCTCCAATTTGCGGCATTGCGATTTGGGCTGTGCGCTATGCTCGATGCATATCTGGCTCAACGGCCGGCCATTCTGGCGTTGCGGAATGCAATTCCAGAGGGGTCCGGCGCCGAAAGGAAACAATGCGCCGCAGTCTTCCCATAATTCTGATTCGCGTGATCGTGGGAGTGGTGTTTGTGACGGAAGGGATTTTGAAGTTCATCCATCCCTCTGAGCTGGGCGCGGGGCGGTTTGCGGCGATCGGCTTGCCGTATGCGCATGTGTTGGCGCCCGTGGTGGGCGTGGTTGAAATTGCGGGCGGGTTGGCGATCGTGCTGGGTCTTTTTGCCGGAGAAGCCGCGCTGACGCTGCTGGTCGTGATGGCGACAGCGCTTGTGACCACCAAGGTTCCGATTCTGCTCGGCCGACCTTTTGGGCCGTTTGCGTTGATGAAGCTGTCCCACTATGGGGTGTTGAGTTTTCTGCACGAGGCGCGGCTGGACCTGTGCATGATCTTCGCGCTGCTGGCCGTGGCCATCGACCGCGGCATACGGCTGGGACGCAGAAGACAGTGGTACCAGTCAAAGGGGCTATAGGGCGTAGTGACCCATACTGGCACGACAGCGACAGGTATTTTCTACTTCCGCCTGCTCCACTGGCCGTCTATTCCTTTCGCCTATTCCAAGGGCCCTGCCAGCGCGAAAACATAAACCAGCATGGCCACGCCGATCAGGGCTGGAATCAAACCGCAAAGAGCAATATTCATGCCGATGAGCGCGCGCAGGAAAATGACCAGGGCGATGCCGACACCGATGTTGATCAGGCCGCCGATCTTGAGGCCTTCGCGGGCTTTGATCCGGCTGATGCGGTTCTGCTCGCGCATGAATTCGATGGCGGCCATGGAACTGCCAGGAGGCGCCTCGGCGACGCGGCGGATAGTCTCTGCCTTGTAGAAGGCCTCGCGCTCCTCCTTGCGGCTGCTGATAAAGGTGACGAGCGGAATGAAGACCGCGAACAGCGCCACGGCGCCGACCGACAGAAATGCCCACAGACCGAAGCTGCCGAATACATCGTTGTCGTTGAAAAGCGAAAGTACGAAGTGTGTCATAGAATCCTCCTGAATCTTTTGCCGGGGTTTTGTCCCTTGCGTTTGGTGGGACAGGAGCGAGCGAAATGCGGTTGCAATTTTTTGGGAGAATCTTTCATCGAAGAAAATGCAACCGGGCTCGCAGGTTGCTGGTCTCACCGCATGGAGAGAGCCGGTGTTGAAAGAAAGCCCCAGTGGCGCGGACCTTAAGAGCGTGACTGCGACCAACGCGGTCCAGGACCTGGCGGATGTGGAGCGGGTGCTGGCTGGCGAGGTGCAGGCGTTCGAGGGGATTGTGCGGCGTTGGCAGGGTCCACTGGTGAACATGGCCTGGCGCTACTGCCGCGACCGCGGACGCGCCGAGGAACTGGCGCAGGAGGCTTTTGTTCGCGCGTGGCGCGGGCTGGGCGGATGGCGGCGCGAGGGGAACTTTTCTACATGGCTGTTTGCGCTGGCGGCGAATGTGTTTCGGACGGAGCTGAAGCGGTTTCCGACAGTGAATGTGCCGATGGATGAAATTGCGGAGCGCTCGATGCCGGCTGAGCAAGACTCGGAGCTGGAGAAAAAGAGAATCTCCGAAGCGGTAAGGCGTGCGGTGCTAGCGCTTCCAGTTCGCTACCGGGAGCCGGTGGTGCTGTTTTATTTCCACGAGATGGATGTGGCTGCTGCGGCGCGGACCATGAGGCTGCCGGAGGGAACGTTGAAGGCGAGGCTTTCGAGAGCGCGGGAGCTGCTGCGAAGACGGTTTCCGGGGTTGGAGGGAGAATTCGACTCCCATCCTTCGCAAAAGACGCGAAGGATGGAGCACCCAGAGACGACAGCGGATGAGATTGCCCGCGATACGGGAAAAGAGGTTTGAACATGGATTGGACCAAGAAGGAAATCGACGCGATGGAGTTGAGCGCACTGGATCGAATTCTGGCGTCGGACGAGGCGATTGTGCCGTCTTCAGGATTCCTGTCAGCCGTGATGGAGAAAGTGGAGCATGAGGCGAGGATGCCCGCGCCGATTCCGTTCCCGTGGAAGCGGGCGCTGCCGGGAATTGTGCTTGCTGCCGGCGTGTTTGGGTCGGGTGGTGTGGAATTGGTGCGGATGGGCATCCCGGCGATGAAGCAGATTTCGCTATCCGCGCCGCATGTGCCAACAGCCGTGGTGCTGCCGTTGGAACAGGCAGGCTGGGTTGCCCTGGCGCTGGGGCTCTCACTGGTTTCGTGGCTGCTGGCGCGGCGGCTGGCGGGTGGGGCGGGGGTGGTTTAGTGTGATGGCCCAAGGCTATTCTATTGCAAAGACCGCGTAGACGGTCGCTTCTTCGCGGATTGTTTGAGGACGAATTTCGAGCGGTGGAGCAGCGAGGACAACTTGGGACATTGACGCGGACTCAGTGTTCAACACGAGACCCTTCGACCGAGGCATGAAGTACAGGTTTGCATTGGGCGTTTGGTTGCTGGCATAGATCAATGAGCCCAGCTTCACATGCAGACCTTCAGCCATTTGATTGGCGACAGCGCGAGCTTTCACTAAAGCGTTTTCGGCGGCTTTGGCTTGTAGCGACTTCCGGTCTGCGAGCCTCCAATCAATCGCTCCGCTCTTGTTGGCGCCAGCAGCTATGGCAACACGATCGCCTCTGCAGCAAGCTGCGGAGGAACACTTACTTCCCAAGTCTGTAGGAAGATGAACTGTTCCTTTCCACGTTGCTCAGGCTTTTCCTTCTCATCGAAGTCCTTGTTGCGCTCGACACCTTGGCCAGAACCCTCAATCGCTTTGTCTTCGACCCCCGCTTTATGAAGAGCCGATAAGATCGCGTGCGATAGTTTTTCACCGTCAGCAGTGGCCGTTTGCGCATCGGGATTGTAAATCTCAAAACCAATCGTAATTGCGGCGATGTCGGCTGTTGCTGTGGCCTCATCGGTGGTGCTAATGGCGACGGTCTTATTGTCGCGATTGATCTGGATAGTCTGAGCGCTGGAAACCCCTGTGAGGACAACGCCGAACACGCACCAAGCGATCGACTTCCTAAAACATGACATTATATTGCCTCCTGAATTTGCAGGTGAAGCTTAACACAGGTGCATAAGAACGAAGCCAGCCGTTCAGGCTATGGTCCAGTCTTCGGTTTTGAGGCCGTCGACGAAGGCGAAGGCGCTGTCATGAGTGACGAGGGTGAGGTTGAAGGACTGGGCGTGGGCGGCGATCATGAGGTCCGCAGTGCTCAACACTCGTCCTTTACGCTTCAAAGCATCCCGACTATCGGCAAAGCTCTGCGCTGCGCGAGTCTCCCATGGAAGGCTTGGGATGCGAGCGAGCACATCCTCGACTCCTACGCGGGTGCGGAGACTGTCCGGACGGCAGAGCACCCAGTATCGCAACTCCGCTTCGGTGACAGCAGAGATGGCTAGCGATTCCGATGGGATACGCACGAGGCGATCTCGGACCGCCGGATAGTTGCCGCGCACGAAGTAGCTGACGATATTCGTGTCGAGTAAATACCGGACAGACATTTAGAAGAAGTCCCGCTCGATTGCCGGACTCTGGTCACGCTCCAGCACGTCGTCCTCGGGAGAACCCAAAGCATCCCAGACGGTAAAGCGGTTCTTCCACGATGTACTCTGTCGGTCTGCAATGGAAGAGAGGATCACCTCGCCAGTGGTGGGATTGCGGCGGATTGCAACTTTCTCACCTTCAAAGCGGAATTCCTTCGGTAAGCGGACGGCCTGGCTGCGGCCGTTTTTGAAGAGCCTGGCGATTTTGGGCGCAGTGGATGGGGGAGACTGGGCCGGAGGTTGGGGCTTGGGACTAATTGCGCTCATGGGTGACCTCCGGACGGTGGTATATACCAGAGTATATACCACCTAGGATTTCTAGACGGCCTTACTTCGCTTTTGCCTCACTTTCCTTCGATTTATCTACCTTCTTGTTTGAGGGGAGCATGTTTTTCGCCGAACTGGCGGAGCTTGGCTAGAGTGGCGGCGGCCTCGCCGGAATCAATGGCTTCGGTGCCCATGATTACGCCTTCTTTGAGATCGAAGGCAAGGCCGGCGGCGACCAGGGCGGCTGCGGCATTCAGAAGGACGACGTCGCGGCGGGCGCCGGGAATGCCAGTGATGACGTCGTAGAGATGCGAGGCGTTGGTTTCGACATCGCCGCCGGTGAACTGGTCAAGCGTGGTGCGGGCGAGGCCGGCCATCTCCGGGGTGACGCGAGCGGCCTTCAGGGTGGGCGGCCCGGTTTCCGCTTCTTCAATGCGGGCGACGATGGATTCGCCGGTAGTGGTGAGCTCGTCGATTCCATCGGTGCCGTGAACGACGAAGGCGCGCTTGGCTCCCAAGGCTGCGAGCGTGCGGCCGACGAGCAGGACGCGGCTGGGCGCCAGCACGCCGATGACCTGGTTGCGTGCTCCGGCGGGGTTGGTGAGCGGCCCGCAGAGATTGAAGATGGTGCGGAAGCCGAGAGCGCGGCGGAGCGGTCCGAGGGCCTTCATGGCGGGGTGGTAGAGAGGCGCATAGAGGAACATGAAGCCGGTCTGGCGGAGGCACTCCGCAGCCAGTTCAGGCGAGAGCTCGATGGGGATGCCGAGGGCTTCAAGAACGTCTGCCGCGCCGCAGCGGGAGGTGACAGCGCGGTTGCCGTGCTTGGCAACTTTGGCGCCGGCGGCTGCTGCGATGAGAGCCGCGCCGGAAGAGATATTGAATGTGAGCGGTCCGCCGCCGCCGGTGCCGACGATGTCGACCAGCGTGTCGCGCTCTTCGGTTGTGAGCGGAACGGGCAGGGCACGCTGGCGCATGACCTCGACAAAACCCGCCAGTTCAGGAGCCTGTTCTCCACGCGTGGCGAGGACGGTGACGAGGGCGGCGATTTCTACATCGGGTACGTTCCCCGTGAGAATTTCCGTCAGAACGTCGGCCGCCTGCTCACGGGTGAGAGCGGCGCCGTCTTCGGCGAGCGGCTTGAGGAGCTCTTTCAACGAGGCCATATCCCAATATGGTAACGGGCTGAGCGCATCGGCGCATTGTGAGAGGGTCGGTGGCAGTGAGCAGGGCCGACGCATATCAAATACCCAGTAATTTGAGCAGGTAGGGTTGGTTCCGGGCGGCCTTGAGCCGTTTGCTCCTGGTGCCGCGTTTGAAAGTTGTTTCCTGTTTGAGCAGGTTGAGGGCGATGCGGTTGAGCAGCG
>DASXFS010000010.1:0-131671 GCA_036489415.1 Occallatibacter sp.
GCATTTTTCGTGACGAGTTGTATTTCATCGTGTGCGGCCGGCATCTGGCCTGGGGGTATGTGGATCAGCCGCCCGTCATTCCTTTGGTCGCGCGCATTTCGGAGTTGCTGTTTGGCTTGCAATCGCTGGCCCTGTTCCGGATCTTTGCCTCGCTGGCGGGCGCCGCGGAAGTTGCGATGACGGGGCTGCTGGCATGGCGGATGGGCGCTTCGCGCTGGGCGCAAGCGCTGGCAATGACGGGGATTCTGCTGGCGCCCATGGCGATGGGGACCGGTTCGAGCTTTTCGACGAGCACCTTTGAGCCGCTCTTCTGGATGACGGTGGCGCTGGCGACAATCGAGCTGGCACGACTGGCCGGTCGCGGCATTCGCAGTGGCCGTACAGTGGCGTTGTGGTGGTTGGTTCTGGGCGTGGCGGCCGGCCTGGGCCTCGAAAACAAGTGGAACGAGGTTTTCTTCCTCACTTGTCTGCTGGCGGCGCTGCTAATGACCAGCCAGAGAAAGTTACTGGCTTCGAAATGGTTCCCGATCGGCCTCGCGCTTCTGGTCGTGCTGATTCTGCCCAATCTGCTGTGGGAGATGCACCACCACTGGGCAACGCTCGAGCTGCTGCACAACGATCAAATCAACGGCAAGAACGTTCGTTTGGGCCCCCTAGGGTTTGTGCTGAACCAGATGATGGTCTTCGGTCCTCTGATGGCGCCGTTGTGGGTGGGAGGCATTCTGTGGCTGGTCTTCAGCCGGGCGGCGCGAGCGTTCCGCTACCTGGGCGTGACCTATCTGCTGTATCTGCCCCTGATGATGACTCTGCACGCCAAGGACTATTACCTGGCGGCCATTTATCCGCTCTATTTTGCGGCGGGGGCGGCCGCCCGGGATCTTCTCTTCCGCAAGACCTGGTTGCGGTGGGGGCTCACGCCCGTTTACGTGGCGATGAACGTGCTTTTCATTGCGATTCTGTTGCCAATCATTCTCCCGGTACTGCCCCCGGCAAAAAGTCTTGCATACCAGCAGCGGCTGCATGTGCAGCCTCCGAAAACGGAGAATGGCACCACCGCACCGCTCCCGCAGTACTTTGCCGACATGCTGGATTGGCGGCAGAAGGCGGACTTGCTGGCCGCTGCCTGGTACTCGCTGCCGCAGGCGGAACGCGCACAGGCCGTGATCTACACGGAAAACTATGGCGACGCGAGCGCGGTGAACGTGTACCGGCCGGATGTGCCGGAGGCCATCAGCGGTCACCAGAACTACTTCTTCTGGGGACCGCGCACGTATACGGGCAGCGTGATGATCGTGTTTGGCGAAAGCCGCAGGACGCTCGAAAACAACTTCGACTCGGTAGTGGAATTTTCACAGGATACAAATCCGTATGTGGAGCCGTATGAGCGTGGGCCGGTTTTCATCTGCAGGGGCCTCCATGAAAATCTCCAGACGCGGTGGCCAAAGATGAAGAACTGGGAGTGAGGCCACGGCGAAGGCGGCCGGCCTGTCTCAACTCGCGAATTCAGACCAGCGCACTCATTGAGCTCTATTTGCGCCCGAAAATCAGGATCGGCATTGAAAAACGCCCTTCTCATCACTGATCGCTGCATAATCGACGAACCGGTAATTGGCAGCTCACCTCAGCCCAATGCGCTCTGTCGGTTCAACCGATCCACTCCTCGAATTCGTCGCTCGGCTTTATCGTTTGTACTGCTCGTCGCTGACGTGCTCCAGCCAATCGACGACCTTGCCGTCCAATCGTTCCTGAATGGCGATGTGCGTCATGGCCGTGGACGGCGTGGCGCCGTGCCAGTGTTTCTCTCCGGGCGCAAACCACACCACATCGCCGGAGTGGATCTCTTCGATCGCGCCGCCCTCGCGCTGGGCCCAGCCGCAGCCTGCCGTCACAATCAGCGTCTGCCCCAGCGGATGCGTATGCCACGCGGTGCGCGCCCCCGGCTCAAATGTCACGCTGGCGCCGGCCACCAGCGCCGGGTCCGGCGCTTGAAAAAGCGGGTCGATGCGGACGGTGCCTGTAAACCAGTCTGCCGGGCCTTTGCCGGAAGGTTGCGAGCCGATGCGTTTGATCTCCATCGCCCTATTCTAGATGGGTCGGTCATTCTTCCCGCAGCAGCAGCAACGGATTCACTGACAGCGCCCGCTGCGCCGGAACCCATGTGGCCAGCAGCCCTAGCAGCCCCATAGCCGCCACCACCCCACCCAGCACCAGCGGATCGCGCGGATTGGCCTGATACACGATATGCGCCAGCACTCGCGTCGCCAACAATCCCAGTAGCAGTCCCACAGCCGAGCCAAAGGCCAACAGCTTCAACGGCCGTCCCAGCGCGGCCATCAGCACTTCTCTGCGCTGCGCACCGAGCGCCATGCGAATGCCCAGCTCACGCAGCCGTTTGCTCACCGAGTAAGCAGCCATTCCAAAGATGCCGGTGATGGCCAGCATCGCGCCCATGCCGCCAAGCACGCCCAGCGCCACGGTCGCCACGCGCGAGGCAAACAGCGCGATGCCCAGTTCTTTCTCCCAGGTGTTGATCGTGAAAGGCAACCCGGTGTCCAGTCCGCGCAGCGTCCGTTCCAGCGCCGGGGCCAGTTCTTGCGGGCTGCGGTTCGACCGCACGACCAGCCAGGTCCAACTGGATGGCGATTGCAGGACTGAAAGAAACATGGCCGGTTGCGGGTCTTCGGTTAGCGTCTTGTACTTACCGTCTTCGACCACGCCTACCACCTGCACCCGCGTCCCCGACCATATCTTGAACGAGCTGCCAATGGCTTTTGTGTCGGAGCCGAACATCTTGCGCGCAAATTCCTGGTTCACCACCGCGACCCTGGGCGCGTCTTTGCCGTCGTTCCATGTGAAATCCCTGCCGCGCAGCAGCGTTGTTGCCGCAGCCTGAAAATATCCCGGCGAAACCCCGTACTCCATGGCTTCCATGGCCGCATTGGACAACCTGTAATCCGTCGCGCTGTCTAGAAAGACAGTGTTTTCGCTCCAGCCAATATTCAGTGGAACCCGGCTTGCATATCCTGCCGCGGTCACCCCTGGGACGTTCGCGATCGCGTCCAGGATACGCCGCTGCGTCGCCGGCACCTGATCGCCCTTGTATCCGCCCATATCCAGATCAGTGTTTACCTGGATGGCATTCTGCGGCACAAAGCCGAAATTGCTGTGCAGCGACCGTACCATGCCCCGCACCGCAACCAGCGATGCGGTCACCAGCATGGCGCAGACCGCGATCTGCAAGGCGAGCAGCAGGTCGCGCAGCGTCACGCGCCGCCCTACCACCCCTGACGTTGCGCCGACTTTGATGCTCAGATAAGGATCGACTTTCATGACCTGCCGCACCGGCACCATGCCGAAGAGCAGCGCGCTGACCAACGCCAGCAGCAGGGCCACGATGTAGGTGCGAGCATCCGGATTGACCTGCAGATTGATAGGCATATCCGGAGCCGGCTGCCACGCACTCAGCCAGCGCAGCAGCACCACGGCTCCGGCCACGCCCAGCACCGCGCCGCCCAGCGAAACCAGGATCGCCTCGGTCAGCAGTTGGCGCAAAATCCGGACGTGACTGGACCCGAGCGCCAGCCGCAATGCGACCTCCCGCGAACGGTCCGCGGCGCGAGCGGAAAACAGGCTGCCCAGGTTGGCGCAGGCCGCCAGCAGAATCAGCCCGGACAGCAACATCAATCCGGCCACAAACGCATGAACCGGACCACCAAGCATGTCTCCCAAAAGGCCTGGACGAGTCAGGGTAAATCCGATGCCTTCGTCTTCCTTGGGATATGTCCTAGCCAGCGATGCGGCGATGGAATTGAGGTCCGCGGTAGCGTGTACGGGAGTAACTCCGGCTTTCAGATGCCCCACCAGCCACATTCCCCGGGCGCCGCGTGACGTGAGGTCGTTCGATCCCTCAATCTGCGGCTCGTTCACCAGCGGCGCCCAAATGTCGGGAGCAAAAAACAACTCGGTCCCACGGAACTGTGGCGGCGCCACGCCGAGGATGGTGTAGGCGTTCTTGTTCAATTGAACCGTGCGCCCCACAACGCTGAAATCGTCCTGAAAATGGCTCTGCCAGTACGCGTAGCTGAGCACAATATAGGGAGCGCTGTTGGCGCCATGCTCATCGGAGCTGTGGAAGAATCGGCCAAGATAAGGTTGAATGCCCAGTTCGTCAAAATAGTTTCCACTTGCCTCATACAGCCAGATCGAAGACGGACTTCCACCAGTGTCGAGGCCTGCCGGAGCCATTTCGTAAGCAACCAGTCCATCGAAACTTCGATTCCGGTTACGCAGATCGATGTAGTCGGGGTACGACTGGGACGGGCCTCGCCCCTTCGCGCCTTCGACCTGGTACAGGCTCCCTGCCTGCGGAACATTCAGCGGACGGAGAACAAGCGCGTTGAGCAGACTGAAGACCACGGCATTGGCGCCGATGGCCAGGGCCAGCGTTAAGACCGCCGCGATGAGGAAGCCGGGCGTCTTGCGCAATACGCGCACGCTATAACGCAGATCCTGCAGCAGCGTCTCGATCAAATTGCCGCCCGCCGCGTCATGGCATTCCTCTTTGTACTTCTCGCGGCCGCCAAACTCGACGCGCGCCCGTCTTTCCGCCTCAGAGCGATCCAGGCCTGAGTGCATCAAATCGTCGGCGCGGTGCTCCATGTGCGAGCGAAGTTCCTCTTCCATCTCGGCGCGCATTTGGTCGCGATGGAAGAGCGCAGCCATACGGAAACGAAGCGAGTCGACGATCTTCATGCTTCCTCCGGTTGCCGTGAAAGTGCGGCGGCAATGGCGCCTGCCAGCCGGTTCCAACTGTCGGTTTCATCTTGCAGGCGCTTGCGGCCGACTACGGTCAACTCGTAAAACTTGGCACGGCGATTGTTCTCTGAAGTGCCCCAGCTCGCCTTGAGCAGCCCTTGACGGACAAGGCGAAAGAGCCCCGGATAGAGCGCACCCTGCTCAATCAACAGGGCATTGCCGGAAATCTGCCCGATGCGTAGCAGAATGCCGTAGCCATGCAGGGGCCCAAGCGACACCGCCCGCAAAATCAGCAGGTCCAAAGTGCCTGGAAGAAGCTGAGCTTGATCCGTCAAAGAAACCGCCTTCCAAAACATCCCTAAGTTGATTAGGAATCTACGTACACTCTCCTAAGCTGTCAAGGAGAAAAGGATATATCGAACAGAACTCGCAAGCTCCTCAGAAATTAGCGCATCGTGGTACGGACAAAATCTTTACAAAATCACTTGACGTCGTACACTGTATATGACACAGTAGTTGAAGTACAGTGTACGAGGCACAGCATGACTTTGACTGAAAACCTCTTCGAAAACCTTCGCCTCGAACTCCGCCGCGGCTGCCTGACCCTGGCCGTGCTGGCTCAGCTACGCCAGGAGCGCTACGGCTACACCCTGCGCAAGGCCCTGGCCGACGACGGTCTGGTGATCGACGAAAGCACGCTCTATCCGTTGCTGCGCCGGCTGGAAGCGCAGGGCCTGCTGGCCAGCCAGTGGCGCGAGGAAGAAAAGCGCAACAAGCGCTTCTATCGCCTGACACCGGACGGCGAGCAGATCTTTACCCAGTTGCTCACTGAATGGCACGCCATCAACGCGTCCATCGCCGCAACTCTTGAAACCACAACCAATCTTTAAGAAGCAAGGAACACGCCATGGAATTTCTCGACCGTTACCTCGAAGCCGTAAAGAAGCACCTGCCGTGGCAGCGGCAGGATGACATTCTCGCCGAACTGCGGGCCAACCTCGAATCGCAGCTCGAAGAAAAAGAAGAAGCGCTGGGCCGTCCGCTCACCCAGGCCGAAGCCGAAGACTAGATCAAGCAACTGGGTTCACCAATCCAGGTTGCCGCCGGCTACCAGCCACAGCAGTACCTGATTGGACCGGCACTATTCCCCACTTATCGCTACGTGTTAGGAGTAGTGTGCATGTGGGTCACCCTCCTTTACTGCGCGGTGAGCGTGGTGCAAATTTTCGCCGAGAAGAATCCTACCGGCACGGCAGCGCTTGAGGCGCTGCTGCACCTGCCGTATGCCCTGCTGATCACGGGAGCCTGGATCACCCTGGCCTTTGCGGCGCTCGAATACGCTATTGCGCGTGGATATATGTGCATTCCGAAGATGGCGGCGCCTTCTTCCGCATGGTCGCCTGCCGGATTGCCGCCGCTCGCGGCAACGCTTCGTTGCGGAAAGAGGCCGCGCAGCTTTGCCCAGGCCGTAATCGAGGCTGTGTTCAGCTTCCTCTGCCTGGCGTGGCTGCTGCTTATACCCCACTATCCGTACCTGCTGATGGGGCCAGGGGCCTATTATCTGCAGTCTTCGCCCTACGCGCTGGCACCGGTTCTGATTCAATTCTTCTGGTGCATTGTGGCGCTGAACGTGCTTCAGTTGGGATGGCGGGTGGAAAATCTGCGGCAGGGAAGATGGCAGCAACCGCAGCCGGTCATGCATTTCGTGTTCAAGCTGTTCGGTCTGGTTCCTCTGTTGATCTTGGTAACCGCGCCGAATGGCGCGATTGTGATGCTTCGGCATCCGGCGTTCGACCAGATGCAATATGGCGCGGCCGTCAGCGCGATCAACCTGAACATCCATCGCGGACTGTTGATCGTCGCGGTCATCGTTACTCTGCAATTAAGTTGGGAGCTGGTCCGTATGAGCATCGATGCCTATCGCAAGCGCGCTGCCGCGATGTAGTGGCCGCGCTACTTCAGACCGAGGCTACGCTTCATGGGGTGAGCCTCGGTGTTGAAGATGACTGAATCGAATGGCAGCGTGGACTCCGGCGCGTAGAGCAGGTAAAGATATTTCAGCGTCTCGGCGAAAAAGAAGCTCTCCATCGAGTCTTTCTTCTTTTTGGTGCGCACATCGGAGAGCGCCGCGTAACCCTCATCCGTCCGGCAATACTTCACCAGCGAATCAAAATAGGTTTTCCCCATCGCCAGATATTTTGGGTCGTGCGTGGCGTGGTAGAGATAGTAATTCGACTCGATAATTTCCGGGCGCAACTCATAGTTCGGGGCTGTGATCTGCATCTTGGCGTAGTCAATCTGGTCCGGCTCAACTCCAGCCAGCGTCCACATGCGGTAGCTTGATTCCTGCAGATCCGCAGCCTGCTTCGCATCCCCGGCAAGCACCAACACAGCAGGGAAAAATGCGTCGAGCGCGCCGTAGAAGGTATGTGTCCGCGCGCCGGTATTCATATCCGCGTAGCCATACCACAGCCCATCCGGACGCCGGTCGGCCAGGTACTTCTCAATCGCCTTCTGGCTATCCAGCCACATGCGTTCGCAGTCTTTGTCCCCGAATAGAATCGACGCCTTCAACAGATACTCATAGTAGGAATCGATGCCGCCCATGATGCCCGCAGTCGGGTCAGACCACGTACCCGTCTCCACATCGATCTCCGAACCGACCAGCCCAATCTTCGATTGGCGCTTATACAACTCCACTACCGCGCGCTTGGCTTTGTCGTAATACTCCTGCTTGCCGGTGAGCCGCGCCAGCGTGCCGTACTCGATCAGCAGCGTGCCAATCTCCGCCGGGTTGCTCTTGGGGCCGCGCACCGCACCCGTATGCAGATTCACATACTCATACGGCATGCCCGTGGGCGAGTTGAACATGGGCAACATGCGGCGGCCTAGTTCGTCGGCCAGTTCCAGCAGGCGCTTGTCACCCGTAATTTCATAGTTTGAAAGCAACGCGCCCAGCAGCCGGATTGTGATTTCAAAATCCTTGACGTAGATGTCCTGATCCAGATTCAGCTTGGTATCGATCAACTCCCGCGCCTCATCGGCCTGGGGCTTCAGTCCCATCAACGTCAGCGTATCCAAGGCGTCGATAGGCGTCATCAGCAGCGTATGCCCGTACCAGTCGAATGGCTTTTTGCTCAGCGGGTGCAGCTCGTCGTGTCCCCATGCATATTTCTTGTAGCCTTCCCATGCGTGCAGCGTCTCCGCGCGCACCGCGTCAGCCATCACAGCTTTTTCCGCATCGGTCATCGGCGCAGCCGCGACGAGCAATGGAGTCCGCTCCGCTGCAGCCGATGGCGCAAAGACACGTTGCGCAAAAGCACGAGGAAGGATGAGGAACAGAAACACAACCGACAGCAATATCCGCAGAGTTCGCATGATCACCTTCATAAGTCAACGAACTATCATACAAACTCCGGCTGCTTCGAGCCGGTCCCCGCCTGAACTTCGCAACGCAGCGAGCCATAGCCGCCGTCTTGGAGAATCGGTTCCCTCTTGATACAGTAAGACGAACTAAAAACGCACCCTCGTCGCTCCAAGAGCGTCAACGTCAGTCCCGTTCAGCCTGTAAACAAGCCTTTGCGAGTCTTCTACCGGAAAGAGAGAGCAGCCGTGAAAAAGCCATTGCGCGTCTTTGCCGCCGCCTCCATCGTGGTTGCCGGTCTTTGTTTCGTGGTCTCCATGTTTGTCGTTGGACTAAGCAACAAGAACGCCGCCAGGCGAGATTTCATCTCCTACTGGGCCGCCGGGCAGTTGCTCGTACACGGCGCCAATCCCTATGACTTTCAGGCGGCAAGAAACCTGGAACTGGACGCGGGTCGCGATCCAGCCGAACCTCTGCTCATGATGCGCAACCCGCCCGTGGCTTTCTTTATTGCCTTGCCGCTCGGGCTGTTCAGCGCAAAAACCGCCTTGATTCTCTGGCTGCTTGTTCTCATAGGTGGGCTCTCCCTCGCAATTCTGCTCATCTGGTTTCTCCACGGGCGACCGGACAATCGCTACCACCTCTTCGGCTACCTGTTTGCCCCGGCGCTGGCCTGCTTCGAGGCCGGGCAATTTGGCATCTTTCTCCTGCTCGGCGTGGTGCTCTTTCTTTATTTTCACCGCACGCGGCCTTTTCTTGCTGGAGCGGCCCTGCTACTCTGCTCGCTGAAGCCACACCTGTTTTTCGCCTTCGGCGCAGCGCTGCTTTTATGGTCCATCACCAACAGGACCTACCGCGTCCTGGGCGGTCTCGCCGCTGCCCTGTTGGCCAGTTGCGCGCTCTCTTACGCGCTCGATAAGAATGCCTGGGCGCAATACTCGCAGATGATGCATGCCGGCGGAGCGCTGAATGAGGCCGTGCCCACCCTCAGCGTAGCCTTCCGTTTTCTCGTCGATCGCCATGCCGTGTGGCTCCAGTTTGCTCCCACCGCCGCAGCCTGCCTGTGGGCGCTCGCCTACTTCTGGAACCGCCGCGCCCGCTGGAACTGGATGGATCACGGCCTGCTGCTCTTGCTCGTGGGCTCGGTTTGCACACCTTTTGGCTGGTTCACTGACGAATCGATGCTGCTGCCCGCCGTTCTGGCAGGCCTCTACAGCGCGCTGGACGCGCGCCGCTCCATCTGGCCGTTGGCCGTCATCGCCGGGGCTGCGCTCCTTGAGTTGTTCGCGGGAACCCAGATCACAACGCCCTACTTTCTATGGACCCCGCCTGCATGGCTCGCCTGGTATCTCTACGCGACAGGAAGATTTTCTGGTCAATCTGCCGCAAATGGCGGCACGACGGTTGTGGAAAGCTGAAGCGATGAACCGCAATCTTGAGCTGCGTTACCACCGCGTCTCATCGCGCCCACAAGAGAATAAAAAGAGCGGACATTTCACCCCAAACGCAATGAAGCTGAGCTCAGTGTGAAATGCCCGCTGCTGTAGAGCTGGAGACTACAATCGCTCTTACGCGGCTCGGCGCAGGTGGTTTATGCCGCCGTCATTTCCGCAGATCGTACGCGGAACCGCTTCATCTGAATCGAAAGCGTGCGTTCGATCTTGCGCAGATCGCCACGCTCGGAAGGGCCGGCAAACGTTGAAGCCACACCATGCGCCGAGGCGCGGCCGGTGCGGCCTACGCGATGCACGAAGTCTTCCGCAACCTTGGGCAGATCGAAGTTGATCACGTGCGCCACATTGGCCACGTCAATGCCGCGAGCGGCAACATCGGTCGCAACGAGCACGCGATGACGTCCTTCAGAGAAGCTGCGCAGTGCGGCGTTGCGCTGCGACTGCGTGCGGTCGCCGTGAATCTGCGTGGCCGAGTGGCCGGACTTGGCCAGCCGCCGCGCCACGCGATCCGCTCCATGCTTGGTGCGCACAAAAACCAGAAAGCTGCCTTGTTCCGCATCGAGCAGATGCTCGAGCAATTCCTGCTTCTTGTCCGGCTCGACCTCAAAGGTGCGCAACTCAACGTTGTCGGCCGGCTTCAAGACTGAACCAATCTCAATGCGCGCCGGATTGTTGAGATACTTGCGCGCCACATCCTTGACCGCGCCCTCAAGCGTGGCGGAGTAGCACAGCGTTTGCCGCGTCTCCGGCACCATGCCCGCGATGCGCGCAATGGCCGGCTGAAAGCCCATATCGAGCATGCGATCCACTTCGTCAAGCACCAGCATCTTCACCGCATCCAGGCGAACCAGCTTGCGCTTGAGAAAGTCTTCCAACCGTCCAGGTGTGGCAACGATCAGCCGCGCGCCGCGACGGATGGCCTCAAGCTGCGAGCCCTCAGCGAGGCCGCCGACCACGAGAGCAACGGTCTGCGCGGGGCTGGTGCGAATGGCGCGAAACGCCTTCTCCACCTGCATGGCCAGCTCGCGCGTGGGCAGCAGAATCAGCGCCTGCGCGCCGCGTGTGTCCGCCTTCTGCATCTGCTCCACAATCGGGATAAGAAAGCCGAGCGTCTTGCCGGTTCCGGTCTGTGCCGTTGCCAGCACATCGCGGCCTTCAAGCGCGGGCGGAATGCAGGCAGCCTGCACCGGCGTGGGGGTTTCGAATTTGTTTGCGTTGAGCCGCGCCATCAGAGCGGCCGAAAGAGAAAACTGCGAAAACTGAGTGGTCAAAATGTTCTTCTATCCTGTTGTGTTCCGCGAGCGGCGGGTTCATCCGCGGCCTGCAATCGGAACCTGTCATGAGGCGCGCGCATACACTTCAGGCGCGAGCCTGCTATTCGATATGCGTAAGGGAGAACCGAAAACGTCCCTGGGACTGGCCATCCGCGTTCAACAGAAGAACGCCGGAGGCCCGGAGCTGCCACACGCCACTAGTACGCCAGGCGGCGCATCGCCGGCCGGCTACCCGCTCCTTTTATTCCCCGGTTGCATTCGAGCCAAACCAATTCGCCAGTCCATTCAAGGAGGCAAGGAAGCTCGAACCCTCGCTTCAGACCGTATCAAAAGTCCAATGCGAAATCTCCGGGTGGGAGACTGATGGGTAAACGCTCGAGGGGCTTCGGGGGAAAATCTGTGCCAGGCAAACTTGCCTTGATTGAAGGCAATCCGCTGCTCACGGCCAAATCACTGAGCGCAAACCCAGTGTAGCATAGTTTCGCTTTTCTTTTCGCTTTTACGAAATGGATGCAGGCCTACGACTGCCTCTCCATACGGCCCGTGACGCGCTTCACCAGTTCCACAATCTCCGCCGTATTCTTCGCATCGCCGCCGCGCGGGTCCCCGCCAATGCGGGCCATGCGCGCATCTGGCCATCCCATCCACTGCTTGCGCCGCAGAATATCGTCGATCTTGTCGTCGGGAATCACGCCCAGCGGTTCGCCGATCTGTTTGGCGATTAGATATGTCTTGCAATACGTATCCAGGATCTCGCACAGCCACTCGGCGTGGGTGACCGTATCCGCCCAGCAAACCATCCCATGATTCTGGAGCAGGATGGTATTGTGCTCATGCACAAACGGCAGGACTGTCTCGGCAAACGCCTGCGTACCCGGCGTCTCATAGGGCGCTACGGCCGCAGGCCCAATAAATACCTCGTACTCAGGAATCAGCCCGTTCGGCGGCGCCTTCCCGATCATCGCAAACGCAGTCGCATACGGCGGGTGGCAATGCACCACAGCTTTGGCCTTGGGGTTGGCCTTGTAGATCTCCAGATGCAGAAGCAGTTCGCTGGTCAGCGTCCGGTCTCCGGCGAGAATCTTGCCGCTCAGATCGGAGAGGCAAATATCTGCAACCTCCAGGTCGGCCTTGCTCAGCATTGTCGGCGTGCAGAGCACAAACTCCGCGCCCAGCCTCGCGCTGATGTTGCCGCCGTTACCGTCTACATATTGCCGGTCCCACAGCTTGCGTCCGGTGCGGATAATCTCCGCACGCAGCGCATTCGCCTCAGCGGAGTTGAACAGCTCGAGCGGCGACTGCCTCTCAGCTTGCCGGGCGCGTTGATCCTTTGCCGTGTTTTCCGCGTGCCTGGCCTTGGAAACCGCTGTCTGCTCCATCGTTTTGAACCTCGCAGGCGCAACCTGAGGCGGGCGCAACCTCAAACCGGCGCACCTCAACCCGCGCCGATCCCTTCAAATTATATAGAACGCGCTCTTCGAGTTTCGAGATGCGATTGCTGTCGCGAGCGACTAATCTGCCTTCACCAGCCTGCGCTGCAATGCTTCCAGCGTCTGTCCCTTGGTCTCCGGATAGGTAAACAGCACCACCACAAACTGCACCGCTGTCATCACCGCGAAAAACACAAACGGCGCGCCGCGGCCCATGCGCGTTGCCAGCACCGGAAATTCCAAAGCAATCAGCGTGTTCATAATCCAGTGACTACCATTGCCCACGCCCTGGCCCTTGGACCGAACAGCATTCGGAAACACCTCGCCGATATACACCCAGATCACCGCGCCTTGCGACAGCGCAAAGAACGCGATGTAGGTAATCAGCAGCCACACCAGCGCCCCCGGATGCGAGTTCGTCGTAAAGATCCACGCCACGCCTGCCAGGCAGGTCGCCGTGCCCGCGGCGCCAACCAGCAGCAGCGTTTTGCGCCCCAGTTTGTCAATCAGCGCCATGCCCACGATGGTGAAGATCAGGTTGGTTGCGCCGATGGCAATGGCCTGCTGATCGCCGGAAATCTGGCTGAATCCCGCAGCCATAAAAATGCTGTTCAGGTAATAGAGAATTGCGTTGATGCCCGCCAACTGGTTGAACGCGCCGATGGAAATGGCCAGAAATAACGGATAGCGATACTTCCAGCGGAAGACCGGCTCATGGGCCGTGGCGTGCTCTTCGGCCAGCGCGCTGCGAATGTCGGCCAGCTCGCCCTGAGGGTCCGGCTCACCCATGAGCTTCAGCACTTCCAGTGCTTCATCAATGCGATTCTTGGAAGCCGACCAGCGCGGACTGCGAGGAATGCCAAACAGCAGCACCAGGAAGCCGATGGCTGGGACGGCCGCCACGCCCACCTGCCAGCGCCACTCGGTGGCACCCAGATGCATGGTGCGAATGACGTAATTGGACGTGTAGGCGACGAGGATGCCAAAGACCACGTTGAACTGGAATGCGCCCACCAGGCGCCCCCGCCACTTGGCCGGAGACAGCTCCGCAATGTAAACCGGCCCAAGAACTGACGACGCGCCGATGCCCAACCCGCCGATCAGGCGAAAGACCATGAGCGATGGCCAGCTCCAGGCCAGCGCGCTGCCGATGGCCGAAATCACATACAAGATCGCCGTGAGCCGCAGCGTCTCGCGCCCGCCCAGTTTCTGCCCCACCACTCCCGCGCCCAGCGCGCCCACCACCGTGCCGATCAGCGCAATGGCCACCGTCCAGCCTTTGCCGTAGTCGCTCAGGCCGTAGAGCTTCACCAGCGCATCGATTGCGCCGGAGATCACCACCGTATCGAAGCCGAAAAGCAGTCCGCCCAGAGCGCCGGTCAGCGTGGCCTTCATCAGGTTGAAGTTGGGTCGCATGGTCTGGTTGTCCCTCGAAATCAGAACCATCCTACACACCGGGCACGCCAGCGGTAAACCTGCATCACAAAATCCGCTAAAATCGCATGGCTATTGAGGTGGAAGCGATACCATTGCCGCTCCTCCGACACTCTCCTTTCCGGCTCGACGGGCCGCTGGTAGGCACGGTTCGCTCTCTAGTTCAATAGAAGCTCTGGACCTCGGCGCGCTTCTATCTGGACAGCACTTGGCTCCCCCGGGCGATTGTCGCAAGCGCCCTCAAGGCCAAATTCGCAGACACATTACGCTTTTTAAACTCCTTCCAGGTTGCTTGCCCCGCGGGCGGGTCACTACGAAAGATTCTAGGCCGCCGCCCCCGACCCGAATGATCTAAAGTCCATGCTGTCAGCGTTTCGGAGTCGAAAACACGGCCCGGCCCGCAGTTATTTCCGTGCTGGAAGCCGGTTTTCGCCCATTTCGCCCATTGGTAATATGACCGATGGGTACCTACAGCAGTGAACAGTCCCCCGTGTGCCTCGCCCTAACACTAGAAAGAGCTATGGTTTAGCTTCTCGTATACCCCTACATTGAATTCACGCTATTGGAGCTTTCGGCCTTTGGGTCCTGTACAGCTTTCAGTCAGAACCGGCCCGAGCCAGTTCCAAATCGACCCCGCAGTCGCACCTGGTGTGCGGAGATTCATGCGGAGGAATTTTTTGGGGGAGACTATGAAAAAGATCGCTTTCATTACTGTCGCATTGGCAACGGCCCTTGCGTTCTTACCAACCGCCAAGGCTGACTCGTTCGATTTCAGCGTGAGCGGCGCCGGCTTTACCGGCAGCGGTGTTCTCACCGGCACCGTGATCGGCGGCAACCTGTTCAACGTCACCGGTGGAACCTTCACCATCAATTCGGCGAGCGCGACCATCATCACCAACCCGAGCGAGCCCGGATACTCCACTTACACCGCCGGCGCAGGTTACAACTACAACTACGACGACCTCATCAGCAACACCGGAGCTCCCCTGGACGACTACGGGCTGCTGTTCCAGCTTGCCGATGGCGGCGTCGTCAATATCTGGGAAGTCGACGGCACCTTCTACTGGAATGATTGGCAAGACGGACAATGGGCATATAACCCGGCAGTCGGCGAGGGCGGCGATCCCATCACCGCCAGCATCACACCCACCCCGGAACCCTCTTCACTGTTCCTGCTCGGCACAGGTTTCCTGTTGCTGGCCAGCATTGTGTTTTGGAAGTCCAGAAACGCCACGAGCTATCCTACGTTCGTGAAGGCGGCCTAACTCATCTTGCAACGTCTCCCCGCGACTGAGGGCACGCAATGCGTGCCCTCAGTTTTTTCCCGCGCTTTACAACGGCATCGGAACCATCCCACGCTCACATCTATTTGTTTCCATCCAAGCTCATCCAATGACCCGCCGGTAATCATGCCCCGAATCCTATAACCCAGCTAGTAACATCGTCTAAGTCATTTCTATTTAAGCTAGTAACTATACCCGAAGAGCCATTCACCACCCCAATAAGTGCCATGGCGCAGATTGTGCAATAGATATACCTTTGCCTTACGTAACTGGACCACGCCTGCGCTTGGATCTGCACTGCGTTCATGCAGAGCCGGAATTGGCCCGATCCAAAGAGCATCGCTGCCGCGCCGAGTGTGCGGGAATTTTCAGCGGGATTCGCGTGAGTTATTTGAAGCACCTCGGTTTGGGCGGCGGTCAGGATGAGGTAAATGCGCCCATGTCTTTCCCGCCTTCCGGAAAAGGTCTTCAAAGCATAACTTGTACGCGCGCAAATTTTGGGGGACTTATGAAGAAGACCTTTTCCGTCGTATTCGCATTGGCAACGGCCCTTGCGATTTCACCAGCCGCCAAGGCTGACTCGTTCAACTTCAGTTTGACCAACGGCGATATTTCCGTGGCGGGCACCATCACGCTCGGCACCCAGGTTGCGGCGGACATGTATCAGATCGCATCGATCTCGGGAACATTTACCGATAGCGCCCTCGGCATCAACTCTGCCGCCATCGGGGGCCTGGTCCCCGGATATGGCACGCCTACCGGTGGGTACCTCACCTCGGCGGATGGTTCCTGGTGGTATTCCAACCTGGTCTACTATCCTTCGGCGACGCTGTTCGATACCTGGGGCGGTCCGCTCTTTACAGTCGGCTCGGACGAGGTCAATGTCTGGTCCGTGGGCAATGGTCTCTATGAAGTGGGTGTTTCGTCCACCGGAAATTATGAGGACTATCTCGGCGGCTTTCAATACATCACACTGACTCCAGAACCGTCCTCGTGGCTTCTCTTCGCGACGGGCATCCTGCTCCTTGCCGGTTTAGCATTCTGGAAGTCCAGAAACAGCGCGGCCATCGTAGCCCCGGCTCAGGCTGCCTAACTTTCCGGGCTTGTCTCCCGCGTCACCGCTGAAGGCCGCAGATCGCGGTCTTCAGCTTTTTGTTTGTCCGGTGTTGGCGGTCCCTCAGCGGCTCATTGCTCCGTGCTCCCGGGCAACACCGCCAGCACGCGGCACCGGCTCTTGCCGGTCGCGCTCCAGGCCAGGGCCATATCGCTCTCCATGTATGCGCAATCGCCTGCCTGCAGCAACTCGTGCAGCCCGCCTGAGTCCAATTGCAGGCAGCCCTCCAGCACATAGACCAGGCCGGTCGTCGCATGAAAGCAATCTGAAGTAGTGGCGGCGCCGCCGGCCGGAAACTCGATCAACTGCGCGGCCAGCCGAGGACCGGGGCGACCGGTCTGAGCAGCCGCAGTGGCTGGTCTCGATTCCCTTCGACCCGCCCCCGCCGACGGAGCGGTCAGCGGCGCACTTTCTCCTGCCGCATTCAAGGACATAATGCGTGCCTGCTCCATCCCTCGTTCATACCCCTCAAGGTGCGCCTTGCGCGTAATCGAAAGCGTGTGCCGCGCGGGCTCATTGAAAAAGTAGCTCATCCCCACGCCGTAGGCCCGGCTGATCGTCGCCAGCGTGGGCAGCGTCGGAACCATCCTGTCGGTCTCCAGTTTGGAGAGCAGAGCCGTTGAGAGTCCAGTCTCCTCAGCCAGCCGCGCAAGCGTCAGCCGCTTCTGTGTCCGCAGGGAACGCAGTTTGGTCCCGATGCAGTAGGGCGCGAGCGACCATTGCGCGTACGAAACAGCTTTACCCATTATTCATTTCCTCTCCAGCCTTGAAACAGGCTCAAAATCATTCTGGCGGCTTCCGGCGTTTCCAATCCTGAAAGATTCCTGAAATTCTTCCTTTCCCGTTTTTCGCAACTTCTTGCGTGGCTCCGAGTTACCATAAGAAAGAGCTAAAAACATGGCTGGCGTATGCCCGGCCGGGCCTGACTTTACCGATTCCCCCAAGGAGCACATTTCCCCATGTCTCTGCATTTCTTCCTGCGCTTCACTCTTCGCGTTCTGGCATCCGCGCTTCTCATCGTTGCGGCTGCAGCGTCGCTCCACGCCGATACCGTTGTACTCAAGAACGGCGACAAACTCACCGGTACCGTGGTCAAGCTGGACGGTGGCAAGCTCACCTTCAAGCCCGCCTATTCCGATCCCATTGCCATCTCCTGGGATCAGGTCACCAGTGTCACCACGGCTCAACCCATGGTTTTGCCCACATCGAAAGGAAAGCTGACGATCACCGCCATCGAGCGCACCGACGCCGGTCTGGTCGTCACCACTCCTTCGGGGCCCTCCACGCTGGACCCCGCCGCTGTCACGGTGCTGCGCAACCCCGCCGACCAGCAGGCCTATGAAGCGTCGCTGCATCCGAACTGGGCCCACGCCTGGGCTGCCGCAGCCAATGTCTCGCTCGCCCTGGCCCATGGAAACGCTGACACCGCTACCTTCGGCGCCGGGTTTACCGCCGTCCGCACCACGCCGACAGATAAGACTTCACTTTACGCAAATACCCTCTACAGCAATAACGCCAATGCCATCCCCTCCACCAGCGCCAATACCACCGGCGGGGGCGCTCGCTACGATCACAATCTCAATCCCAAGGTCTTCGTCTTTGTCAGCGGCGACTTCCTGTCCGACGCTCTCCAGGACCTGGACCTGCGCTCGATCGTGGGCGGCGGCGGCGGCTGGCACGCCAGCAACAATGCCAAGCAGACTCTCGATATCCTCGGCGGCCTCGTTTGGACCCACGAAAACTATTCGCCTGTGGCAGCTACGCTCACCACGCCTTTTACGCCGGCCATCACGAACAGCTTCCCGGCCCTCGATTTCGGCGAGGTATACAGCCGTAAGCTGGGCGCCAACAGCCTGTTCACCGAGCAGGCCAATATTTATCCCGACCTGACCGACATGAGCCAGTATCAGTTCACCGCCAACTCCACCTTCAGCACCCAGCTGGCAAAGATTTTCAGCTGGGTCACCACCGTCAGTGACAACTACACATCGTTCCCGCCGACTGGCACTCTCGACAACGACGTCATTCTCACCACCGGCCTCGGCGTCACCCTCACTCGCCCCTGAACCCGCCAATCCGGGGATTGAAACGTTGGGGACCGGAACCTGAAAGTGTCCGATCCCCGATTCCTTTCCTAAGTTCCGCTGATCTTACTCTCCTGCTGATTACCAATTTGTTTCTCTCCGGATTACCCGCCCGAGCTTACGTCTCCGTTCGCGGAACCCTGCTCGCTCTGTCCGCTTCCCTCATCAAATCAACCGCGCCAGGGAGAAATCATTGCGCCGTTGGCGAGCCGCCGCACGCGCTTGCGACGGCTTACCCTGCAAAAAAGCCCCCCATTCTCCTATAAACCTATGGAATCAGCGAGGTTTTGCGTTTAAACTTATGTTTACTTAATAGTAAAAAAGTAACCACTTTTCATTACTTTTTAGCTGGCAAAACTCCACAAAAATGCTTCCCCGTCCCTCTGCGGGCAGCGGATAATGGCGTTGCCGCAAAGAGATTGACAACGTTGAGAAGTCGGCTTTTTGTGGGGAATGCTGTTCACTCTCTTTCTCCAGATTGTCCAGTACAGGCGTCCCAGGCAGCCCCCGTTGGAATCGGCCTTTCGCCGTGCGCGAACGGCCTGACTTGAGCAGCATATTGACAGCAACTTCGAGGTACAGCGTTGGACCGGATGTATCGACCGTTACCAGGCTCGCCTGGCTCTCCAGACTTGAAGCCCGGCAACGGAGGCCATGAAGCTTCCCTCTGTTTCGCAGGCTTGCGGCTCGATGCCGACGGCTCGCTCCGGCGCGGAGAATCGCAGCTTCACTTGCCGCCCAGGGAATTGGCGGCTCTTCGTCTGCTGCTGGCTCACGCCGGTCAAATCGTTACACCCCTTCAACTCAAACTGGCTCTGTGGGGCGATGTGCATGTCACGGCGGACTCGGTTCCCCGATGCCTCTCCTCGCTGCGAGCGCGGCTGCATCCGGACAACTGCATCCAGACCGTCTATAAGCGCGGCTATCGCCTCTTTGTCCAGGTGCGCCCCTGGCACGCGTCCATCGACCGCGTTCTTCCGCGGCTGGCGATTCCGCCTTTTACCGCGGGGATTGGCGTTCCTGAGCATCTGGGCACGGCCGTGGCCGAAGAGACCATGGCGCGCCTGAGCAACGCGCAACGGCCGCTGGCCTCCATTCTTGCCCGCGACTCGGTTTTCACCCTCGCCCAGCGCGGACTCACCTCTCAGCAGATTGGCGAATCTCTCCATGCCGACCTGGTGCTGGCTGGAACGCTGCGCGCCTTCACCTCCCATTTCCGCCTCCGCCTCGAGATGATCCGCGTCGCCGACGGCGTACAGATCTGGGTCGAGGACCTGCTCGTCGAACGGCACAAAGTCGCCGGGCTGGAATCTGACCTGACCGGCCGCCTAGACTTCCACCTGGAGCACTGGCCTCTGGATTCCCGCCCTCTTCACTATTCTCATCAGAGCGGCGATAAACAGTTCCAGCAATTGAGCCCTCAGGCTGAGCCTGTTCGCGGTGGATCGCCCCTGGAAAGCTCTTCTCCGCTTGAACCAGATGCGGAATCCCTGTCCATCTCCGCAGTTGCCGAGGAGCCCACAGAAGACGATGTCACTCCCTTGCGCCGCGAAGCTTACGAATTTTTCCTGCGTGGCCGCCACGAGTGGCAATCGCTTGAGCGTCACCGCATGCAGGATGGTCTGCAGCATCTGACCCGCGCCATCGAGCTTGACCCCTCGCTGGTTGACGCCAAAGTCGACCTCATACGCATCTGTGTTACCCAAGTCTTGTTTGGGTTCATGCCTCCGGCGCTGGCCGCGAACCTGGCGCGCCGCACGGCGGACTCCATCCCCCTTTTTCCCATCAACGCTGAATCCGCGCTGCCGGCTCTAGCCTGGATCAGTTTCCATTTCGAGCGCGATCTTGCCGGCGCCCTGTGGGCGTTTGAGCTTTCGTCCCACCTGCCTCACGATCCCTGGACGACTCGCGCGCGCGTCCTGTTCGCCCTCAGCCGCCAGCGGCATCCTGAAGCCATTGCCCTGCTCCGCGCAGCCATCGAACTTGACCCGTTTTCCCCCTGGCTGAACGCGCGCCTGGCCTGGGCGCTGCATCTCGATGGCCAGGCCGCCGAGAGCGTCGCGCAGGTGAAGCAGGCTCTTCTGCTCTTTCCCGGCCATGAGGCGGCTTGTCTTTACGGGTCCGCCATCCTCGCCTTCAACGGAGATACGTCGCGAGCCGTTGAGCTTGCGCAGGACATCGTCCACCGTCAGCCGTACTTCGATCTCGCCGCCGCCGTCCATGCCGGCGCCCTGGCCGCTGCCGGCCGCACAGCCGAGGCTCGCAGCCTGCTCGAACGCCTGCAGTGGCTCAGCCGCGAGCGCTTTGTGCTCAAGTCATTTACCCCCGCCGCCTATCTTGCCCTGGGCGATGTCGATGCCGCGCTCGCAGAACTACGCACCGCCGACAACGACCGCTGTCCCTGGTTCTTCCAGACGCTTGCCGATCCGCGCCTCAAAACCCTGCACGGCCACCCGGAGTTTGAGAGCCTGTGCGCCATTCTCCCCGGCATGGAAGCGGCCGCCAAGGCCACGGCCCATAGCGGGGCCAGACAAGGTTTTTGAAATCCGACCCGGAAGCTCGGCCATCGCCAGTCGAAAAACTGCTCTAGTAAAGCGATAAATCTAGCCAAACGGGCCCTTCACCCTGTAGAGTTCCTAGAGCATTTTCAACTCGCAAATAAGCGCTAATGAAATTGTGCAGTCCAGTGACCGCGCCTTTGCTTTTTGAGCGCCGCTCTCGGAGGATTTAACCCATGCTGTCTCGTTCCTGGCTCTCGCTCGCCCTTGCCCTCGCTCTTGCACCCCTCGCGCTGCCCGCGCAGCAGGACCCCTGGCTCGACACCAAACTTCCCGCCGCCGAGCGCGCCCACGATCTGGTAGGCCGCATGACGCTGGACGAGAAAGTCTCTCAGCTTGAAGATTGGGCCACCGCCATTCCCCGCCTCGGCATCCCCGACTACCAGACCTGGAACGAAGCACTGCACGGCGTGGCCCGCGCCGGTTACGCCACCGTCTTTCCCCAGGCCATCGGCATGGGCGCCACGTGGGACCCGGCTATCGTCAACGCGATGGGCAACGTCGTCTCTCAGGAGGCGCGCGCCAAGTACAACCAGGCCCAGCGCGAAGGCAACCACCGCATTTTTTATGGACTGACCTTCTGGTCGCCTAACATCAATATCTTTCGCGATCCCCGCTGGGGCCGGGGCCAGGAGACCTACGGCGAAGACCCGTTTCTGACGGCGAGGATGGGCGTGGCTTTCGTCATCGGCGTCCAGGGCAGTGATCCTGACCACCTGCGCGCCGTGGCCACCAGCAAGCACTTCGCGGTGCATTCCGGCCCGGAGCCTCTGCGTCACGGCTTCAATGTCGATGTAAGCCCGCGCGACCTGGAAGAGACCTATCTGCCCGCCTTCCGCGCCACTGTCACGGAAGGCCATGTGCAATCCGTCATGTGCGCGTACAACTCCATCGATGAGTGGCCGGCCTGCACCAACAAGATGCTTCTCAAAGATCACCTACGCGATGCATGGGGCTTCAAGGGCTTCGTCGTCTCAGACTGCGGCGCAATTGTGGATGTGAACCAGGGTCACAAGAAGACCCCCGACATCACGCACTCCGCCGCTCTGTCTTTGCAGGCCGGAACCGATCTCTCCTGCAGCATCTGGACGCCCGGCTTCAACACCCTAGCCGACGCCGTGCATCAAGGCCTGGTGACTGAAGATCTCGTGACGCAAGCTGCCGAGCGGCTTTACACCGCCCGCTTCAAGCTCGGGCTCTTTAATCCGCAAGGGCAGCTGGACAGGATTCCATTCGGAGAAGCGGCTTCCCCTCGCAACCGCCAAACCTCTCTGAAGGCTGCGGAAGAGAGCATTGTCCTGCTCAAGAATTCCGGCGTTCTCCCGCTCAAGGGGGGCATCGGACATATCGCCGTCATCGGCCCTACGGCAGATTTGCTGCCCTCCATCCTCGGCAATTATGTGGGCACGCCACTTTACCCGATTACACCGCTCGATGGCATGATTGACCGCTTCGGCAGGTCGCCTATCCTGTATGCGCAGGGCGCCACACTGGCCGCCGGCGTGGGCGTTCCCGTTCCACGCACCGCCTTCGGACCGAGCATCGGCCTCAAGGTGGAATTTTTCGCCACGCCCGACTGGACCGGCCGGCCCGTCGCCACCACCCTCCAGCCCGCCGTCCAGACCGACTGGGAAAACGCCCACCCCGTGCCGCAGATCGAAACGAACGACTACTCCGTCCGCTGGAGTGGCAAGCTCGCCGTACCCGCTCCCGGCCATTATGTCTTCACCCTCGAATCCGGCGACAGCTTCCCTTACTCGCCTAAAGAGTCCTACCGCTTCATCCTCGACGGCAAAGTCGTCTCCCAGGGCAGCCTGCGCCAGGAGGCCGACCTGTCGGCCATGGGCAACTTCAAAGCCGCGCCAGGAGCCTCACCGACCGCGCCGCCCATCATGCAGTTCCCCAAGGTTCCATCCATCCCCATCGATTTCACCGACACCAAACCCCACGACTTTCGGCTGGAGTATTCCCACTCCGGCGATCGTTCCGGCGGCGGCCTTACCCTCAAGTGGGAAGCGCCTGCTCAGGCGCAGCTCGATGAAGCAGTGGCGCAGGCTAAACAGGCCGACGTCGTCGTAGCTTTCGTAGGTCTCTCGCCGCAACTTGAAGGCGAGGAGATGAACATCAAGATCGACGGCTTTAACGGCGGCGACCGCACCAGCCTGGACCTGCCCGCGGCGCAGAAAAATCTGCTTGAAGCTCTGGCCGCCACCGGTAAGCCGCTGGTGGTGGTGCTGCAAAGCGGCAGTGCCGTCGCCCTCAACTGGGCCAATGAGCATGCCCAGGCAATTCTCGAAGCCTGGTATCCCGGAGTGGATGGCGGGGACGCGATTGCGCGGACCTTGGCTGGACTCAATAACCCCGCCGGCCGTCTGCCGGTCACCTTCTACAGCTCGCTCGATGGCCTGCCGGCTTTCACGGACTACAACTTCCATGACGCGACAGGAAGTCGAACCTACCGCTATTTTAAGGGCAAGCCGCTGTGGGGCTTCGGCTACGGCCTCAGCTACACCCAATTCACCTACGGCCCGGTCAAGCTGTCTGCCGACACACTCAAAGCCGGCGATCCCTTGACCGCAACCGTTACCGTCACCAACTCCGGCGCGGTCAACGGCGATGAAGTGGTCGAAGCCTATCTCAAGACTCCGCAAAAAGGCGGGCCCATTCACTCTCTCGCCGGCTTCGAGCGCGTCACCATCCCCGCCGGCCAAAGCAGGGACGTCGACATCACCATCGACCCGCGCACCCTGTCGAGCGTAGACGATCGAGGTAATCGCTCCATTCTTCCCGGCAAATACACTCTGGTCCTCGCCGGCGCTCAGCCTCAGGAAGCGCAATCGAAATCCGAAGCCGCCTTCACCATCACCGGCAAGCAAGACCTGTCCAAATAGCCTCCAAAAACAACGGGCAGACTCAACAGGAGTCTGCCCGCAAGCTCGCGCGCTAACGCAATTTAAATCCTTATTGATCCAGCCCCTGATTAGCCGAGGGGTTCCCACCCTTTCGCCAAACCGTGGTCCCCAGCGCACGAACTTTGTGTGCTGAGGTGGAGAAAAATACGAATGGGGCAGGCAGATCAGTATCTATGGGTCGGATCAATAACACCCGTTTAGCTCCATAACGGCGGGCGTCTGTTGAGCAGGCTAGCCTTTAGAGCTTGAGGAAAGAGGTCTTCTGCTGCTCCTCCCGCTCCAACAGCCGCTCTTCCCGGTCCAGCCGCTTCTGCTCCCTGCGCTCCATACGGTCAGCCCGGCCTCGATCCGTTCCCAAAACCATGAATTGTCCAATGATCGCACTCACCAGCGCCCAGACCATGAGCAACAGGCCCACCGCCGTCAGCGCCAAACCGCCGATCGCCGCCGGACCGGTGGTCGCGATGGACATCTGCAAGTTCGCGGCTGAGAAAGGATAGGCGGCATTAAAGGCCGCCGTGCCAACTCCGTAAGTAAAGATGATTGTCAGCCCGCCGGCCAGAAACAGGACAGCGAGAATCAGGGGGCCATCGGATTTCATTGGGTCACCTCGTCGATTACGTGCGGGGCACGGTTTCCGCGCCCACCTTCGAGCCCTCCGTGGGGAGTCGATGGTAGATGAGATGCAATCCGCCGCGCCAAGGCCGCCCGTCAAAAACATTCCGTCGCGCGCACCGCTACGCGACCGTGATTCCATCATTTTCCGGTCTTCCCTGACCTTTCGGACGCAAAAAATGGGCGGCAAAGGTTTCGCCTTTGCCGCCGCCCGTCCCTGGGTTATCTTGAAGTTATTGCAGTGCTGCGTTTCGTTGAAAACCTGCCTGTCTGCATCGACCCGGATTATTGCAACAGCTTGGTCACTTCCTGTTGCACGCTGTTGGCCTGCGCCAGCGCCGCAATACCCGTCTGGCTCAAAATCTCGTACTTCGACATGTTCGAAGTGGCCGACGCATAATCCGTGGCCTGCACCGCATTCTGCGCCGAGACGACGTTCTCCTGCTGCGTGCTCATCACCTGGCTGATTGCGTCCAGCGTGTTGATCTGCCCGCCCACATAGCCATCCAGAGCCGCAGCCGCGCTGATGGCGTCGTTGATGTCGATCAGCGCCGTCTCCGAATCCGACTGCGAGGTCAGGTCGGTACTGGCCAGGTCCACGCCGGCTCCATCGGAGTAGCTGATCGTCGCCGTGCCGCCCGTGCCGTTCGTATCTACCGTCAATCCGGTCGCTGCAGTCCCGCCTCCGGTGCTTGAATCCGTCACCGACCCGCTGATGCCGACGCTGTAGTACTCCGAATAAGACGCATTCGCTGTGGTGACCACAGGGTCCGCCGTGGCGCCATCCATCGGCGCGCCGCCGAAAGTCATCGAAGAGTTCGCCGAGGTAAAGGCGATTCCTGTTCCCGCGGGATTCAACGTGGCCTTGACCCCGAAGCTGCCGTCGTTGATGTAGGTGGCCAGCTCGCCGATTGTGGCCGTCGAGCCTGCCGCGCCCAGCGTAATGGTGTTCTGGCCGATCTGCAGCGTGCCGCTCAAGGCATCCGTGCCGGCCGCCACCGTAAACGTGCCCACCTGCGCGTAGTAGGGCGTGTCGGCGGTTGGCACGCTGGTCAGGGCTGTGTCAGTGGTAACGGGAACCGCTGTGTCGGTGAGGCCGGTGCCGGTTACGTTATCGAGGCCAGTTCCGGCGAAGGTCATAGCCGTGCCGCCGGTGACCGTGGCCGTGATGCCCCAACCGGCGTTGGTCACGTTCAGGTAGTTCGCCAGATCCGCCAGCGTGTCGGTCGAGCCTGGCGTGCCCAGGGTTACAGTGTGAGTTCCACCGGTCGTGTCTGTAACGGTGAGCGTGCCGCCCAACAGATCGCCGCTAGCGGTGACCGAGAGCGTACCAGCCAGGCTGGCAAGGTTTGGGAGAATAGCAGGCGCGGGCGCCGTGGTATCCGTGATCTCTGAACCTGACACCGTCACAGCCGAATCATCCGTGGTCAGTGTCATGGTGGTGCCACCGTTGGTCAACGACGCCGTCACGCCATAAGAGTCCGTGTTGATGGTCGCCGCCAGGTTGGCCAGCGTGTCGGTCGAATCAGCTTCGCCCAGCGTGATGGTGTGGCTTTTTCCGTCAGAGCCGACAATCGTCATCGTCCCCGCCAGCACATCCGTATCCGCACCTACCGACAACGCGCCCACCACCCCCGTCCCGTTGGTGCCCGTGCCCAGGCCGGTGCCGGAGATCTCAATGCCCGTGTCGTTGCCGGTGCCAGCCGTGGTTGCATTGGCCGCCAGAGCTGTGCTCACAGCCGCCGTTCCCGCCTGCCCGGCCGTGGTAAAGGTCGCGTTCAGTCCGAGGCCTGCATTGTTAATGGCGTTGATCAGCCCCTGCGCGGTATTGGCATAGGTGGTGCCCGCACCCACCGTGATGGCCGCTGTGGCCGTCACCGCCGAGCCGCCCGATCCCTTGGTCAGATAGCTCACGTCAATGGTGGTCGCCGTTCCGCTCAGGCTGTCGCTTACCGCCGCATTGGTGCCGTCGCTGGACAGGTCCAGGAACACGTTATTGGCGCCGCTGCTGTACGCAATGGCCCCCGCCGAGTCACCCACGTTGGACGAGGAGAGCGGTCGAATGTACAAGTCATCGATTGAAGAGCCAGCCGTTGAAGAGTCGCCGGTATAAATCGCAATCGTATTGCCGGCAAACACCTGCTCCTGGTTATAGGTCGTGGTCGAGCCAATGTTGTTGATTTCCGAGAGTATCGACTGGTACTCCTGGTTGGCCGCGGCTTCCTGCGTGCTGTTCAGCGTGCCGTTCGAGGACTCCGTAGCCAGCGTGATGGCGCGATTCAGCAGGTTGGTCACCTGCGACAGCGCGCCGTCCGCCACATCGAGCAGGCCAACGCCTTCCGTCGCGTTCGTCTCTGACTGCGAAAGCGCCGTCTGGTTCGCTTCCAGTCCGTTCACCAGCGAGAGGCCGGCGGCATCATCGGCTCCAGAGTTGATCTTGGACCCCGACGACAACTGCTGCAACACCGTCTGCAAGCTGTTGTTCGTGTTGTTCAGGTTGTTCTCTGCGTAGATTGCCGAAAGATTGTTTAAGACTCCGAGCCCCATGGCGTCACTCCTTTTCAGGATGCTCAGCTAGCCTCTGCCCGCGGCGTATTTCCCTTCCGCCAGGCCCTCCCTAAGTTCCGGAGAGGCGTTTCTGCATCCACCCACTTCATCGGTGCGGCGGAGAATAACTTTAGTCATACTTTTAAGAAGGCTTGCAAAGCCTTTCTGTCGCGCTCTGGCGCAAGTTGTTTTGCATTGCTGCACTCTCTGTATCGATCCGCTCCAATCGCTGTCCAAATCCGCTCCATTTGCTGTTTCGGTGTGCTCCACCGCATTGTCTCGATCCGATGCAGCCGAAGCGAATACGGACGGTCCGATCCTGAATTCTCGCCGCAAAAAAAATCGGCGGCAAGAGGATCGCCCCCTGCCGCCATCGGTCTTGTCGTTCAACCGTATTTGCTCTCTGCCTGTAAACCTGTCTGAAACCTGTGCCGCGAACTCCTTGGCTACTGCGCTGCGCCCAAACCCTCTGCCGGCGACGGCGCATTGCCCGGCCCTGGACCGCCATCCAGCATGCCCTGAGGTCCTGCCGGCGGAGGCGGAGCCTGTCCATTCGGAGGCGTCTGTCCACGATGCTGCCAGTTCTGCCGCCCCTGCCCGCCTGGCCCTGAGCCCGGTCCCGAGTCCGGCCCGCCGAGTCCGCGCCCGTCCTTGTTCCAGTCGCCGCGCATGCGGTTGGCTCTCTCGGCCTGCATCTGTTTCCACTGGTCTGCCGTCAGCTTGCTGCGAATCGCCAGCAGGAATCGCGCATTGGCTTTCTCCAGTTCCGCGCGCGCCTGCGCAGTCTTGTCGATCTGCGCCAAAATCGCGCTCTCGTTCGGCTGGTCCTCTTTCATCAGCGGTTCCATCTGCAACTCTGACTTCTCCAAAGCCCCGCGCAGGTCAATCAGTTTCTCGCGATGCTCCAGCAGAATGCCGTCCATGGCCTTGCGCTGATCGTCGGTCAGCTTCAGCCGCTCCACAACCTTGGGATTGTTCCACCAGCGCCCATGGTCGCCCAAGGCCCGCTCCATTGGTGGCCGATGCTCTCCAAAACCCGATCCCGGTCCGCCGCCGGGCCCTTGTGCGAATGCTGTTCCCGCCAGCAATACGCTCGCTACCGCCATGCACAACTTTCCCGCCAAAGTGCCCTTCATTCCTTTTCTCCTTCCCCTCCAATCGGAGGGTCCCCCGGTTTCACAGTTGTCCAGCTTCCGCCCGCTTACTTAGTCCCATCGTCGGCCATCATCTGGGCCAGCGGTTCCATCGCGCTTGGAACCTCGCGCGAAACATCGCTGTCCACCCCGGCCAGTAAAACCTCATCCGATACCGTCGCTGCCTGCTGCTCACGAAGCTGCTTCTGCTGCTCCGCCGCCCGCTGCTGGGCCGCAAGCCGCGCCATTTCCAGGCGGTGCTGCCGCTCGAACAATCCGCCGCTCACGCTTCCGGCCACCAACACGCATCCCAGCGCCCAGCCCACCGCCAGCCGCCAACTGCGCACACGGACCTCGCGCGTCATCATGCGCGGCCGGTTATAGGCCGCATCGCTCCACGCATGAACGCTGCTCTTGAAATTCTTCAGCGTCTGTTCCAGTTCCACATCTTCGGCACTCACGGCCCGCATCTCTGCCCGCTCTTTCAACCCGCTCGCCTCATTCTTGAACCTGTCTTTGAATTCCGACATTATCGTTTCCCTCCCAGTTCCAGCCGCACCCTAGCCACAGCCCGCGAAAGGTGCGCCTTCACCGTGCCCTCGCTCAATCCCGTTGCTCCGGCAATCTCACTCAGTTCCTGCTCTTCCACATAGCGCAGCAGGAACACCGTCCTCTGCCGCTCGCTCAATCCCTTCACCGCCGCCCACACCTGGCCCACGCGCTCCCGAGCCAGCAGTTGCTGCTCCACTGAGCTTTCCCCGCTCGGCAGCCATTCGCTGGCCTCGTCCAGGTCCACTGAGTTGGTCCGCGTCGTCCGCCAGAACTGCATCCGCCGGTTGCGCCAGTGGTCCTTCTGCAGGTTGATCGCGATCCGCATCAGCCAAGTCATCGCGCTCGACTCGCCCCGAAAGCTGGCCCAATTTCGGTGCGCTTTCAGGAAACACTCCTGCGTCAGCGTCTCGGCCAGATCCACGTCGCGCGTCGACGCCAGCAGAAATCGAAAGATCTGCGGCCGGTGCCGCTCCACCACACGGGAAAACTCCCCTGCGGCGGCATCTGGTGCCGTAGCCATCGTCATCGCTTCCAATGCAGTGCCGGCTGCCATCACCCATGTAGACGCCCGCACCGGATGCAAGTTTACAGCCCTAGCGACATTTCTCGTTCAATCGTGATGCGGCCTGAAAGAACCCTTCATTCTGTTAGGGAGGGGTGGGGAATGGATAAGTCCCAAGATTCGGCCGCCCCCTCAGCCGCGCAAGCGATCCGTGGCGGGCGGCGTCAATGCGACGCCGTCCGAAACCCATGCGTTGACACATGCGCTACTGGGACACCACGCTAGCCGGTCGCCAGTCCCAGGAATTTCAACTCCCACCCAGCCGTATCCATCCCCGTCTGTTCAGAAACAGCACGCAGCGCAACCGTCCCCGGCTGATCGGGAAACTCCGCAGGAACGTACGGAACCATCGTCGACCCAATCGGCACACGGAACGGCCGTTTCATCTGCTCGTTCGCCGACCCCGGTTTTTCCTTGCCGCGGTCCAGCCGATTCTGCACCGTCAGTTCGTTGAAGTACGCAAGATTGTCCGCGGCCGAGGCGCCCAGCAGCCACGGTCCGTAAAAATACGCCGACCGCTCTTCACCGGTTTGGTATGTCCGCAGGTTCATGGCATAGTTCAGCTCGATCACTTCGCCGGCGGTCCACACTTTTTCAATACCCACATACCCACCGCCCGCCTCATACTGCCGCGCATTCCCTCTGACATGGACATCGGTCGCCGCCGCCCATTGCGGCTTGCGAATGAAAACCGACCCAGGCCCAGTGCCCGCCGATGTAATCGTGATGCGCACCGTACCGTTCTCACCAAGCGACGACTCCGCATTCGCCGCAAGCGTTCCCGTCTCGATGCGTCCATCCATCGGCAGGTCGTACCACAAGCCTTCCTTGGTCGCGCGAAACACGCTCACGTGAATCGCCGGAAATGCGCGCAACCCATGCAGCGTACAGCACCACCACGCCCGCGCTGCACCACTTCCGGCAAACCCCGTATCCGTATACACGCGATGCCCGAAATCCCCGGTCGCAAACTGGTTGAAGGCCAGCTCATTGAATACTGTGCGCTCCGCTGTTTCCAGATACGTGCGTTTGCCGGTCGCGCTCCACAGCGTCAGATTCAACCGCGCCCAGTCCGCTTCCGCGCAACCCTCGGTGCGATGATTGTTCGGGCTCCAGCCCTCAGGCACGCCACCCGTAATCAGCGCATCTTTCGATCGCGTGATCTCTTGCCACGCCGCTTCGCATTGCGTCAGAAACTGCCCATCGCCGGTGGCCTCATACAGACCCATCACCCCGCGCAAGCTCGTCAGGTAGCCATGCACATGGTCTCCCGGCCGCCGCTCGATCACCGCGGCAATCTGCTCACCCAGCTTCCGGTAGCGCTCGTCCTTCGTCACCACATACAGGTTCGCCAGCCCCTCCGTCTGCTGCATCCAGCAGATGTAGCTCGACGCAAAATGCTGCGCGCCAAACGCAGCGCGAATCTGGTCGGAAAGCATCAACGGCCCAATGCGCACCAGCCAGTCTCCCAGCCGCCGGCACGCCGTAAGTACCGGTTGAGAAGGCTTCAGCCGGTAATACTCCAGCAATCCCACCAGCAACCGCCCATTGCCCCAGAGCAGAGCCAGATCCTCATCTGTGGGCCTGTCATAGTGAAACGTGCTGCCAAAGTATCCGTCCGGCTTCTGGAGCGCGATGACCTTCTTCACCAATGCGTCCAGGCCCGGAAAAGTCTGGCCATACACAATCGACGCCGTCGCCAGCGCGCCAATGTAGCGCCCGGACAAGTCGCCGCTGTAGTCGGTAAATCGCCGCACCGCTTCCGGCCGCACATCGGCCAGCAAAAAGTCATCCGTGTACGCAGGTGAATCGCCATCTAACACGCGATGCAGCGTCAACTCGTACCGCGAGCCTAGCTCGCCCTGTGCCGCCCATGACTCTGTGCTCGTCTGCTTCCCGCCAAAGCCCAACGAGGTTGCGGCAAGCGAACCGCTAGCAGCTGCCAGCGGAATCATCGCAGCACCCTTTACAAAATTCCGCCGATTCATATTTCGCGACACCATTGCAACCTCCCGCTCATCCAGCGTGCCCAATTTTAATCCACCCGCGCTTGCTCTTTCACGGACCCCTCAAAGGAGTTGGTGAGTGCCTTCCGGCATTGTTATTGCGGTACACTGGTTTTGGTAAACGCTTACCACCCGACGGGAAGCCAAGGAAGACCCCATGTTGCTCGCCGCGCTTCGCCAACAAGTTCTCCGCGCCAACCAGGAGATCGCCCGCCGCGGCCTGGCGCCCCACACTTTCGGCAACGCCAGCGGAATCGATCGCTCCGGCGCCGAACCGCTTGTGGTCATCAAGCCCAGCGGCATCGATTATGCCTCGCTTACGCCCGGCGATCTGGTCGTAGCCAACCTCGACGGGGAAATCGTCGAAGGCTCGCTGCGCCCCTCAAGCGACCTGGATACACACACATACCTCTACCGCGAATTCCCTGCAATCGGCGGCGTCGTCCACACCCACTCGGAGTTTGCTACCTCCTGGGCGCAGGCCTGCCGTCCCATCCCTTGCCTTGGCACCACCCACGCCGACTATTTCCACGGGCCGGTTCCCGTCACTGAGCCACTCACTGCCCAAGAGGTTGCAGAGGGGTACGTGCGCAACACCGGTGCCGTGATCGTCCGCCGTTTCCGTGCCGAGGGCCTCGACCCAGTTGCCGTGCCCGGCGTTCTCGTCGCCGGTCATGCGCCCTTCGCCTGGGGAAAATCACCGGCTGAGGCCGTCGAACACGCCGACGTTCTCGAGTACATCTCTCGCCTGGCCTTTCGCAGCGTTCTGCTTCGTAACGAAGCCGTTTTTTTTCCACCGTCCGATTTCGGAATTCCACTGTACGTTTCCGAACACCACTACCAGCGCAAACACGGGCCTAAAGCCACCTACGGCCAGAAATAGCTGACTATCCGTCAGCCGCAGCAGCGTTTCTCTATCACCGGTCTCGCTTTCCTATTTGCCCTGTTTTTCACCCTAACCTGTCTCCCTTCAAGCGCATACTGCTTTCCATAGATAGATCCTATTCCACGTATACTATCTACTGTTTTTTATATTCTCTGGAGAATTTCCTCCCAATTCTGTTGACAATTCACGGAACCCGACGTCCTTATCTTGCGTAATCTCAAATGATTGGAGTTCGTCCCACAACGGCTGCCGCATTTCGTCCACATGGCAACTCACGTGCAACAAACCCTATCGATTTAGAGTGTCCCCCATGGAAACAAGCCTCTTCAACCGCTTGCAGGCGACTGTGCTGGCCCTAGCCACGGCTGGCCTTATTCTGCTTGCGATCTTGAACTTCCGCCAGGAGGCGCAGTTCCAGCAGCCCGACGACGGCGTCTGGTGGCGAGAGGTGCAAGGGGGCCTGGAAGCCACAAAAGTGCTTCCCAATAGCCCCGGCCAACGCGCGGGAATTCAGGAGGGCGACCTGCTGACAGGCGCTGAAGTGGTGCCCGACCTCCCCGTTCAACGCCCCGATTCGGTTCAACGTTCCGACATGCAGACGCAGGATCTGCTGACCGGCAACAAGCCTCTTTCGGCGAATCTGCCCCAGCGTACGGAGATCCGGCCCAAAGAGCCTCTTCCTCGCACTTCCATCGTCCAATTGTCTGATCTGGAGCGGGTTCTTTACCGTACCGGGATTTACGGCAAGGCGAGCTATGCCATCACCCGCGCCGGCATCCCGCTGGATACGCCGCTCGAGGTGATTCCAGAGCCCCTGGACCGGGGACTGGCGCAGGCGCAGCGCGTCATTGGATTGATTTATCTGGCCATCGGCATTTACGTGCTCTTCCGTCGCTGGACGGCGGCGCGCGCCACCCATTTTTACCTGTTCTGCCTGGTTTCATTCGCTCTGTGTACGCTGAAATATACCGGCGAACTGAACGGGCTGGACTGGACCGTCTTCTGGCTCAATGTGATCGCGGAGTCGCTGCAGCCCGCGCTATTCCTGCATTTCGCGCTCAGTTTCCCCGAAGAGCGCTTCAAGAACATCCGCCGCCGCTGGTTGTTGCCGCTGATCTACGCCCCCGGCGCGGGGCTGCTCGGCCTGTGGCTCTACGCGTTCCGCTACTGGCAGGCCACGGGGTTGCTCAAGCACCGGCTCGAACAGATCGCCACTGGCTATGATGTCGCCTTCTACGTGCTGGCCGCGCTTCTGTTCCTGCGCAGCTACAGCCGGGCGAATACGCCCCTGCTGCGGCAGCAGTTGAAGTGGGTTACCCGCGGCACGTTGCTGGCGGTGTTGCCCTTCACGCTGTTTTCCGCCGTTCCTTTCCTGCTCGACATGCACCCGCCGCGCCTGCTCACTGATCTGGCCGGCCTGTCGCTCGTGTTTCTGCCCCTTACCTTCAGTTGGGCTATTGTCCGCTACCGGCTCATGGACACCGACCTGATCTTCAAGCGGGGCGTGGCCTACACGCTGGCCAGCGTCCTGTTGGTGGGCGCCTACTTCGGCGTGGTTGCGCTGATCTCGGTCGTGGTCCACAACGCCATGCCGGAGGCGGTGCGCGAGTGGGGCCTGGTCATCGCCATTCTGGGCACCGCCGCCATCTTCGATCCCCTCAAGCGCAGAATTCAGGGCTGGGTAGACCGGGTCTTCGATCGCCATCGCTACGACTATCGCAAGGCGCTGGTGGAGTTCGGCCGCGGCCTGAGTTCGGAGACGGACCTTGAGGCTCTGCTCGCGTCGATCGTCGAGCGTTTGCCGCGTACGCTACTGGTAGCGCGCGTGGCCATTTTTCTGGTCCAGGATTCGGGCCGTCTACGGCTGGCCGCGGCCCATGGCCTGCCGGCTGAAGTCAGCGTCGCCAACGACCGTGCCGAAGTGGGATTGGCCGGACGATCCGCGTCATCCGCGCAGAGTCCGCTCGCCCTGGGGTTCCTCGACTTCGACCAGGCCAAAGACCACTCGCATATCTTCCTTGAGAACGCACAATACGCGCTGCACTTGCCCGCGGATCAGCAGCGGACTGCCGCGCTGCTCGACCTGAACTACTATCTGCCCTGCCGCGTGCAGGACGGCGCTGCCACGCGCACCATCGCGGTCATCGGCCTGGGCCGCACCATCGGCGGCGACTTCCTGTCGAGCGAAGACGTCGAGCTGCTTGAGTCGCTGGCAAGCTACATCGGAATTGCCCTCCAGAATGCCAGCCTCTACGCGCGCCTGGAAGCCAAGATCGGCGAGTTCGAGCGACTGAAGGAGTTTAATGAAAATATCGTCGAATCCATCAACGTGGGCATTCTGGCCCTCGATCTCGACGACCGCATCGAGAGCTGGAACGCGCAGATGGAAGCCATGTACGCCTTCAGCCGGGCTGAAGCCATCGGGCAAGCGCTTAGCGCCGTGTTCCCCTCTGACTTTGTGGATGCTATTGACAGCTTCCGCAACGAGCAGGGTGTACATCATCTCTACAAGTTCCGGCTGACCACGCGTGCCGGCGAGCAGCGCACCGCCAACATCGCCGTCGCGCCACTGCTGTCGCGCGATTTCGTTTCCGTGGGCCGCATCATTCTGGTCGACGACATCACGGAGCGGGTATCGCTCGAGTCGCAACTGGCGCAGGCGGACAAGCTCAGCTCCATCGGACTTTTGGCCGCCGGCGTGGCCCATGAAATCAACACGCCGCTGGCCGTCATCTCCTCCTATGCGCAAATGCTCTCAAAGCAACTGAAGGGCGACCAGCGCCTGGGCCCGGTGCTGGACAAGATCACGCAGCAGAGCTTCCGCGCCGCTGAGATTGCCAATGGGTTGCTCAATTTCTCTCGAACATCGACCACCGAATTCCGCGACACCAACCTGAACCAGGTCATTCGCGACACGCTGTCTCTGCTTGAGCACCAGTTCAAGACGGCGCAGATCAGCGTCGATCTGGAACTGATCGAGGAGCTGCCCTCCATCAGCGGCAATCCCGGCAAGTTGCAACAGGTTTTTCTCAATCTTTTATTGAACGCCAAGGAGGCCATGCCCGAGGGCGGCCGGCTGCGCGTGGCCACGCTGGTCAACGGACACGTCGAGGCGGTGATCACGGACTCCGGCGCCGGAATCGCACCCGAGCACCTGAAGCGCATCTACGATCCCTTCTTTACTACCAAGACCACGCCCAAACCGGGAGACCGGCGCGGCACCGGCCTTGGCCTTTCGGTTTCCTATGGCATCATCCAGGAACATGCCGGCAAGATTCATGTGGAGAGCGCCATCGGCTCCGGCACAACGTTTCATCTAGAGTTTCCCCTGTTGAGGAATTCAGTACATGCCTGAGGTCGATGCTCCTTTGAATCTGCCCGTCTTTGCCCCAGCCGCCAAAGACAACTCCGCCGGCGCCAGCATCCTGGTGATCGACGACGAGGCAGCCATCCGCGAGTCGCTTGAAGTGTTGCTGTCGCTCGAGGGGTACTCGATCCGAATGGCGAATGACGGCGAGCAGGGGCTGCGCGTTCTGGAACTGGAAAACTTCGACCTGGTGCTGCTGGATTTGGCTCTGCCCGGTCAGAGTGGCCTGGAACTACTACCGCAAATTAAAGAGCGCCAGCCTGAGCTGCCTGTCATCATGATTACCGCCTACGGCACGGTGGACAACGTCGTCGAAGCGGTGCGCGCTGGCGCGGAAAACTTTGTTCAGAAGCCATGGGACAACGAAAAGCTGCTGGCCGACATCCGCTCCGCCGTCGCACGCCATAAGGCTGAAGAAGAAAACCTGCAGCTCAAGCGCACCCTCAAGCAGCGCTACAACTTCGTCAACATTGTGGGCAAGAGCGAAATTATGCTGCGGGTTTTCGACCTGGTGGCTCAGGTCGCGCCCAGCCGCTCCACGGTTTTGATCCAGGGCGAAAGCGGCACCGGCAAGGAGCTCATCGCGAAAGCCATCCACGCCAACTCGCCGCGCAAGGACAAGCCGTTCGTTCCCATCAACACCGGCGCCATGCCCTCCGAGCTACTCGAATCCACGCTGTTCGGCCACGTCAAAGGTGCGTTCACCTCCGCCATCGCTTCGAAAAAGGGCTTGTTTGAAGTCGCCAACGGTGGCACGCTTTTCCTCGACGAAATCGCCACCATGGGCATGGACACGCAGGCCAAGATTCTGCGCGTCCTGCAAGATCGCCGCTTCATGCACCTGGGCGGCATTCAGGAGATTCAGGTGGACGTGCGCATCATTGCCGCCACCAACATCGACCTGCGCCAAGCGGTGCGCGATGGCCGATTCCGCGAAGATCTGTTCTATCGCCTCAACGTCATCACCGTCGATCTGCCGCCCCTGCGCTCGCGCCGCGAAGATATTCCCCTGCTCACCAACCACTTCCTTGAGTTCTACGCCAACGAGAACGGCCTGGCACCGCGCAAGCTCTCCGCGGATGCGCTACGCGCGCTGGTCGATTATGAGTGGCCCGGCAATGTGCGCGAGTTGGAAAACTCCATCGAGCGCGGTGTCGTGCTTTCGAGCGGCCCCATCATCGGCTCCGACCTGCTACCCGGTCACATCACCGGCCGCAGCTTCCAGGACGCCCTGCTCGAGCACAACCCCAACGCATCGCTGTTCGACATTCTCGAAGACATCGAGCGCCGCATCATCATCGAGAAGCTCGAGCGCTGCAACTGGAACCAGACCGACGCCGCCGAGCAGTTCCGCATCCCGCTCTCCACGCTCAACCAGAAGATCAAGCGCCTGAACATCGAGATACGCAAAAAAGGCCGGGAGTAAAAGAGCGGCTACTAGCTTTTAGCCGCTAGCCTTTAGCCATTTGCTCAGAAACTCCCTCAACTCATCCGGCGGCTTGAGCCAGATATCCGCATCTGTTTCACGCCACTTGTGCCGCATGAGCACGCTCAAGTGCGCGCCATTCACTGCGTTGACAGCGCGAAACGCGGATTCATCCGTCAGATCGTCGCCTAGATACGCGACGGGACCTGCCGAACCAACCTCTTCCACAATCGCCTCGACAGCACCACCCTTGTCGCGGCCCACGCGCAATTCGAGCCCCGCTTCAAATTCGAGCAGATTCAAGCTGTCGATCTGCGCCAGTGGCTCAAAAAGCTGCCGCGTTCTCTTCTCAATTGCCTTTGCTTTGCCCGGTGGAGCGCCGCGCCAGTGCATCACTACTGCGTTTGGCTTGTCTTCAAACAGGCCGCCCAGGCTGTCGCGCCGCAATCGTTCGCGCAGCTCGTCCAGCTTTTGCTGGGTCGAGGGCGCGGCGGCTTCCAACTCCCTGCGGCCATCCGGGAAGAGATGCTCGGCGCCGTGCAGACCCCATACTTCAAGTGGCGAATCAAGCCCAAGCAGCGGTGCAATCTCTCCGGCGGGCCGTCCAGTGATGACCACCATGCGTGTTTTGCCTTGCCGTTGGATGCGCTCGAGAAGCGCCCGCGCGCCTGCCCACGGTCGCGCCTCGAACCGGTTAACCCGGAAGGGCGCCAGCGTTCCGTCGTAGTCCAGCAGCAAAAGTGGCGTTGCTCCATTCACGAACGTTCTGAAAAATGTATCCAGCTTTTCTGCGGCCTCCGGCCTCAACGCGACCTCTCTCTCTAAGCTAGTTTACGATGCGTTCCATCCGTCGCCGAAACAACCGTGGGGCCAGCCGGGCCGCGGTCCGCATCTTGCTGCGGGCTCTCAATCCGCAACTCGCGCAGGTCGCCGAGAATATTTGCTGCCCAGCGATAGATATTGTGATCCATCAAATGCTGCCGCATGCGCTGCACGCGGGTGCGGCGCTCCGCGCGGCTCATCTCCAGGCCCTGGTGAATGGCCTCTGCCACGCTCTTGGTGTCGTAAGGATTGACCAGGAGCGCATCTCTCAACTCAATCGCCGCGCCGGTGAACTTGCTGAGCACCAGCACGCCATCCTCATCGTCGCGCGCGGCCAGATACTCCTTGGCCACCAGGTTCATGCCATCGTGCAGCGAAGTCACCAGGCACAGGTCCGCGGCGCGATACCAGCGATCGACCTCTTCGTGGCTGCACTGGCGCTCGATCAGCATGATCGGCTTCCAATGCGCCGTTTGGAATCGCTGATTGATGCGCTCTGCGGTCTCCTCAACCTGACGGCGCAGCTCAACGTAGCTGGGGATGCGGGTCCGGCTGGGCGCTGCAATCTGCACCATCGTCAGCCGCTCCCTGTGCCAGGGGTGATCTTCAAGCAACTGCTCAATGGCCACCAGGCGCTCGACAATACCCTTGGTGTAGTCGAGCCGGTCGACGCCCAATGCCAGCGTCTCGCAACGGACATCAAATTCATCCAGCAGAAGCTGGCGCGTAAATGCCTTGGATCCGGAGTCCATTCCATTGCGGCTGAAACGAGCTTCGTTTCTCTTGAGCCCATCGAGCGCGACGCTCACCGGGTAGGGGCGCACAGCCGTCAAATGCCCATGGCGGCGGGCGGTCATGTGTTCCCGGTCGGTGCGCGCTTCCACAACGCGGTCCACCGTCGCCAAAAAATTATCGCAATGCAGGGCGATATGAAATCCGATCAGGTCCGCGCCAAGCAGGCCGTCAATCAACTCCGCCTGCCAGGGAAATATGCCGAACGACTCCGGGTTGGGCCAGGGAATATGCCAGAAGATGGCCACGCGCGCATCGGGCCGAGCCGCTTTGATCAGGCGCGGCAACAGGGCAAAGTGGTAATCCTGCACAAAAACGATTGGGCTCTCGCAGCCTTCCATCTCCTCCACCAGCGCGTCGGCAAACTTCTGGTTCACCCGCTGGTAGCACTCCCAGTCAGAAGCGCGAAAGATGGGCCGTGTATGCGCAATATGGCACAGCGGCCATATTCCCTCGTTTGAAAATCCATCGTAATAGCCGGATTCCTCTTCGCTCGAAAGCCAGACGCGCCTGAGCGTATATCGGGGATCGTCCGGCGGCACGCGCAGCCGGTCAAACTCGTCCACCACCACTGGATCTTCACTGCCATTACCATGCGCCACCCACACGCCATCGCAGGCACGCAACACGGGCTCAATGGCCGTGACGAGTCCGCTGGGAGGCACAACGCAAACCGTCTCCCCGCCGCGCCGCAGATGCATGTAAGGCTCGCGGTTTGAAACCACAAAAATGCGACTGGAGCCGAAGCGCTCCCGCACATGCACGGCCAGCCGTTCGGCGGTCCACACATGCTCGCCGGCATCGCGCAGCCTTGCTTCAGCCTGGGCAACGGCGCGCGCCTCGATCAGGCTCTCAGCCATGGTCTGCACCTCGCGAGCCAGAGGCGTAAACAGACTCAGTTCCGCGATGCTCTCATGCGTATCTTTCTCTTCGTGACCCATGCGCAACAGCCGCAGCCGTTCCGCAACCCGGATCATGGGCCGCATTAGAAACCAGCGAACCATCAACAGCGTGACCGCGACGATCAGCAGCACGAAAGCGACAATCCGCCAAAAGCTTCGCTGCCAGACGGCGTTGCCTTCCGCGCGAATGAAGCGCGCATCTTCCACTATCACCAGCACGCCGTTCAGTTGGCCGGTCTCCTGGAGCGGAAACGCATCTTCCAGCCACTCCCAGTCTCCGCTATGCCCGAAAGATGTCACCTCCTCGTTTCTCCGGATCGATGTCTCCACCCGGCTCGGCGGTAGCGCCCTGAGCACCTCCTCCGGACCGGCCGCTGCCAACAGCCTCCCTCCGGGCGTATAGACGGCAAGACCCAGCATCTCCCCAAGGTTGTGCATCCGCTGGATCACCCCGTCGATTGCGTCTACGCGGCCGCTGGCCACCGCCTGCTCCATCTCCGGCTTCAGGCTCGCGCCCAGCCATGCGCTTCTATGCTCCAACTCCTTCCGCAGAAAATGCTTATGCGCAAGAACGTCGAAATAGGTCGAAGCCAATGAAACCAGCGTGATGCCGATGATGAGAGCAAGAATCAGCCGCATGCGGAAAAATTGCATGTCAATTCCCCCTTGCGTGGTACGGAGACGGTAGTAAGAGATAGCGATATGAAGACAATGATGCGAAGACGGTAAATCTGCCTTAATGGTTCGATGCATCCGGAGGGCCTTTCGGCAACCTCTTGAAACATCAGGGAGAAAAAGAACTTCTTCCCTTCGCCGCTATGGATTCTTTGCACATAGGCCAAGAAAATTCTTCTCATTGACGTGCCCCAGCCGCCCTGCCCGGCAATTTCCTGGCCGCCAGCGCAGCACCTCATGCGCTATCCTGTCCTTGCAGCAGCTTGTGCAGGAACAGCTAAGCCCTTATTTCACCGCGCAGCAGACCCCATGGCCATCGAAGCGATCGAAAGAACCGCCAAGAACATTGTGAGCGCCGTGCAGGACTACTCCCTGTTCGCGCAGCGGGCTGTCTTAAATCTATTCCGTCCTCCACGCTACTGGACGGATTTTTTAATCCAATGCAACATCATCGGCGTCGGCTCGACGGCCATTGTCCTGTTGTCCGGCTTCTTCACCGGCGGCGTGCTGGCCCTGCAATCGGCGGCCACGCTGTCAGAGTTCGGCGCGACCGCCGTCACCGGCCGTTTCGTTTCCCTCACCATGATCCGCGAACTGGGCCCCGTTCTGACCGGCATCATGGTCGCCGGCCGCAACGCTTCCTCGATGGCCAGCGAGCTTGGTTCCATGGTCGTGACCGAGCAGATCGACGCCATGCGCGCACTGGGCGTGGATCCCATGCGCAAACTAGTGACGCCGCGCCTCTTTGCCTGCATCTCCATGCTCTTCTTTCTCACCATTCTGGCCGACGCATTCGGCATCATGGGCGGCGGATTCGTGACCGTTTTCATGAACCACCAGAACGGCACCCAGTACTTTTCCATGGCCTGGGAGCACCTTCGCTATCCCGACATCATCCAGGGCCTGGTCAAGCCGCTCGTCTCGGGCTTCATCATCGCCTCGCTCGGCTGCTTTTACGGAATGAAGACCACCGGCGGCACCGAAGGCGTAGGCCGCTCCACTATTGACGCCGTTGTGTTCTCCTCGGTCATCATTATCTTCGCCGACTTCCTGCTCACACAGGTGCTGCTCACGCTGTTCCCGCCAATATGATGGAGACGCCCGAAACCGCCCAGCCCGATCCGGTCAAGCTCGATCCGGTCAGGCCCGCTTCCGCTTTTGCGAACCAGGCAGCGGCGACATCGGCCGAGCCTGCGCCGGTCGTCCTGTTTAGCCATGTCTCCATCGCCTTTGACGGGCCGCCTGTTCTTGAGGACGTGAGCTTCTCCATTGCGCCGGGAGAAACGCGTGTCCTGCTCGGCCCCGCCGGAGTGGGCAAGAGCGTCCTGCTCAAGCTGATCAACGGGCTGCTCCGGCCTGACACGGGCAGCGTCGAGTTGTTCGGCGAGGACATCACCGCCATGAGCGAGGAGCAGCTTTTCCCCCTCCGCATCCGCACCGGCATGGTCTTTCAGGAGGGCGCGCTCTTCGACTCGCTCACCGTCCGCGACAATGTCGCCTATCAGCTGATCCAGGAGCGCGTCCCGGACGATGAAATCGACGCCCGCGTCCATGAGGCCCTGACATTTGTCGAACTCGACCAGACATTTTCCCTCTTTCCCGACAGCCTTTCCGGAGGCATGAGACGCCGCGTCGCCATCGCCCGCGCCCTTATCCACCAACCTGAGCTGATCCTCTACGACTCGCCGACCGGCGGCCTCGATCCCATCACCTCGACCACCATTATCGAACTCATCGTGAAGGAGCGCGACGTCTATCGCAAGCCGTCCATCCTGGTCACGCATCGCCTGCAGGACGCCTTCACCCTCTGCACCCACCGCTTCGACCCGGAGCTGGGACGCATGGCCCCCTTGCCAAAAGGCGAAACCGATCCCAACACCACCTTCCTCATGCTCGAAGAAGGCCGCCTCATCTTCAACGGTTCGGTCCACGAACTCGTCCGCAGCGATAACAAGTTCGTGCGTGAGTTTCTGGAGTAGCAATTTTCCGATCTTTGCCGGCATGATGTATGCTATACATCATGAAGCGTACCCAGCTCTATCTCGATGACGATCTCTGGGCTGCCCTGCACGCTCAGGCCCTTCTACGCCGGACCTCCATCTCGGAACTGGTCCGGATAGCCGCTCGTGATCGATACATGGGCAATCTAGAAGAACGGCGCGCCGCCATGATGGGCATTGTCGGGCTCTGGAAAGATCGCACGGACATGGAGGACACGGAGACTTACATTCGCAATCTGCGCAATGATGACCGGCTTGAACGGTTAGGAATCGAATGAAGGTTCTCCTGGATTCCGATGTAGTGGTCGAGATCCTTCGCTCCCGGGATCAAGCTATTTTTTCGCAATGGGAAGCTCTGGCAAGCACCGAAACACTCATCCTCTTTTCTCCCGTAAGTGCGGCTGAGGTGTGGGCTGGGGCGCGTCCGAGCGAACGTGAGGCGACTTCGCGCTTCTTCACCCATCTCACCTGCGTCCCGGTTGAATACGCTATCGGGCAGTTGGCCGGCGCGCTCCTCCGCCAATTCAGCAAGAGCCACAATCTGAAAATTGGCGATGCTCTCATTGCTGCCACAGCCCTGCAGCACCAGGGCGCTCTCTGGACGCGCAACCGCAAACATTACCCTATGCCAGAATTGACCTTCTATAGCTGAAGTCTTGACTCCGTCCGCGATAGCCCGCGAAGATACTTTCGTGGCCAATATCATCCATTGCGGCGCACAGGTGCAATCATGGGTTTCAAGTTCCAGAACTTCGACTTTCTTAACCTCGACGCCGGCCTTTCCGAAGACGAACTGCTCGTCCGCCGCACGGCCCGCGACTTCGTCGAAGACAACGTCGTCCCCATCATCGAAGAATGCTTCCGCGAGGGCCGTTTCCCGCGCGAACTCGTTCCCCTCATGGGCCAGCTCGGCTTCTTCGGTGCCAGCCTCGAGGGTTACGGCTGCGCCGGCATGTCCAACGTCGAATACGGCCTGGTGACGCAGGAACTTGAGCGCGGCGACAGCGGCCTGCGCAGCTTCGTCAGCGTGCAGTCGGCGCTGGTCATGTATCCCATCTACGCCTTTGGCTCGGACGAGCAGAAGAATAACTGGCTCCCCGCGCTGGCCACGGGTGAAAAACTAGGCTGCTTCGGCCTCACCGAGCCCGGCTTCGGATCGAACCCCGGAGGCATGACCACCGCCGCCCGCAAATCCGGCGACGAATACATCCTCAACGGCGAGAAAATGTGGATCACCTCCGGCTCCATCGCCGATGTCGCCGTCATCTGGGCCAAAGTCGAAGACGAAGACCAGAAGGTCCGCGGCTTCCTCGTCGAAACCGATCGCCCCGGCTTTCGCGCGCTGGATGTCCATGGCAAGTGGAGCCTGCGCGCCTCAGTCACCAGCGGCCTGTCGCTCCAGGATGTCCATATCCCCGTTACAAATTTGCTGCCGCTGACCGGCGGCCTCAAGAGCCCGCTTATGTGCCTCAATCAGGCCCGCTATGGCATTGGCTGGGGCGCCATTGGCGCAGCCATGTCCTGCTACGACACGGCGCTGCAGTACGCCAAAGCCCGCAAGCAGTTTCACGGCCAGCCCATCGCCGGCCACCAGCTCATCCAGGAGAAGCTCGTCTGGATGGCCTCTGAAATCTCGAAAGCCCAACTGCTCTCGCTCCACGTGGGCCGACTCAAAGATGCCGGCAAGGTGGGCCATCAGCACATCTCCATGGCCAAGCGCAACAACGTGTGGATGGCTCTCGAAACCGCCCGCATGGCCCGCGACATCCTGGGCGCGAATGGAATTACGGAGGATTACCCCATCATGCGCCACATGATGAACCTGGAATCCGTGAAGACCTACGAGGGCACCCATGACATTCACGCCCTGATCCTCGGCCAGCATCTTACCGGAATCGCCGCGTATTAGCCTGAGCGGGTATGGGTCACACCAACAATGTGGCACGCAAATAGTGTTCGACCTCACCTCCGCGCGACACTGGCTCAAGCTATTCTGAAGAACCTGGGAAGGAGGTTTGCAACATGGCGAAACTTGTCTACGGATTGAACCAGTCACTGGATGGCTACGTCGACCACACGAAATTTGGGCCTTCGCTCGCGCTCTTCCGTCACTTCATCGAACAGGTACGCAGCCTGACGGGCATGGTATACGGTCGCCGCATGTACGAGGTCATGCGATATTGGGACGAAGACCAGCCGGACTGGGAGGCGCACGAACACGACTACGCGGCGGTGTGGCGAAGCCAGCCGAAGTGGGTTGTGTCGCGCTCGCTCAAGTCAGTTGGCCCCAACGCCACGCTTGTCGCGGATGACGTCGAGGCGGTGATACGGAGCCTAAAGGCTGAGCTGGCTGGCGAGATTGAAGTTGCCGGACCAGCCCTGGCTCAAAGCCTGACCGAGACCGGTCTTATCGATGAGTATCGACTCTACCTCCATCCCGTCGTGCTTGGTCGCGGAAAGCCATTCTTCGCCGGCCCCCGGCCGCGGCTCCGCCTGGTGGCCAGTGATCTAATCGTCGAGGACGTGATTCGGTTGACGTACGTTCCTGCTTAATCGCGCCACTCGCCCGACGGACTACGCCGACGCGCCAGGTCCACTTTGGGTTGTGAGTGGAAATCCAAACTGCGACACTACCTGTCTCGCCGCAGCCTTGACGCGGGGCTTGGCTGAAATTAGGATCGTTGTGCAGGCTTCCCGGTTGGCCCTTCTGTGTGCTCGGGGGCTGGGCCAAAGAACCCCCTCAGGGGTCATACCCGGAACCAACCTGTCTTTTCCAAAGCTTTATGCGCACCCGCTTGGCTTGGAGTGGGGTGCTTTACGATTACGCGAACCCCAGTTGTTACCCTATGCAAACCGCCTACAAACGTTTGAGCGTCATCACCGGCTTTGGACTTCTCCTGGCGCTTCTCATCGCCAATGCGTTCATCACCCGGCGTGAGCTTCGTTACCAAACGGAAGATCAGTACCGTGTCAGCCGCACGCGCCAGGTCCTGTACGAGCTGGCCAAAATTGAATCCCTCCTGATCGACGCCGAGACCGGTCAGCGCGGCTACCTATATACCGGCGATCCAAGATACCTCGCTCCGTACAATGCCTCCATCGCTCAGGTGCAGACCCACATCGACACTCTGGCCGCTTTGACCATGGAGAATCCCCGCCAGCAGGCGTATATTCCCCAGCTCCGCAGCCTGACTCAGCAAAAGCTGGATGAGCTCGCGCAGACCATTGCGCTCTACCGCGCCGGCAAATTCGACCAGGCAAAGCATCTTGTCGTGTCCGACGCCGGCCTGCATTACATGGACGGCACCCGGCTGCTCATCGTTCAGATGCAGCAGGAAGAGGCAATCGTCGAGTCGGAAAGAATTGCTCGCTATGACAAGAGCATTCAAAAAACTGTTGCGAGCATTTATCTGACCAGCCTGCTGGCGGCCGTGGGCCTTGTACTGCTGGCCTATTACATCCTGCGCCAGATCGCGATGCGCGAAAAATACGCGCTGGAGTTGCGCGCGAGCGAGGAGTGGTTCCGGGTCACCCTCACCAGCATTGGCGACGCAGTAATCGCAGCCGATCCGCAAGGGAAAGTCACGTTCCTGAACCCGGTGGCCGAGGCGCTCACCGGCGCGAAGCTGGCCGATGTCAGAGGCAAAGCCATTCAGGACGTCTTCCCCATCTTCAATGAGCACACGCACAAGGCTGCCGAGAATCCCGTCACCAAAGTAATGGAACTGGGCATCGTAGTGGGCCTCGCAAACCATACGGTTCTGCAGCATGTCGATGGAAGGTTGATCCCCATTGAAGACAGCGCCGCGCCCATCCGCAACGACCGCCAGCAACTGCAAGGGGTGGTGCTGGTGTTTCGCGACGTCACCCACGAACGCAAATCGCAGGAGGTGCTGCGCAAGACTGAAAAGCTGGCCTCCGCTGCGCGTCTCTCCGCCACCGTTGCGCACGAAATCAATAATCCTCTTGAGGCTATTTTCAACCTGGTCTACGTGGCCAAAATCAACCCTGACGCGCCTGCCTCCATCGTGCGTCAGCTCACGGTGGTGGAACAGGAACTGGAGCGGGTAGCTCACATTACCCGCCAGACACTCGGCTTTTATCGCGACTCCAGCGTGTCGGAACAGATTGACCTGGCGGCGCTTATCGAGTCCATCTTCAATCTCTATTCGCACAAGTTTCACGCTAAGAACATCACAATTCAGCGCCAGTTTGAAAACTGCCCGCCCTTCCGCGGCGTACCCGGAGAGCTCAAGCAGGCAATCTCCAATCTCATCTCCAATGCCGCTGATGCGGTCGGCCTTGAAGGAACCATTACCGTCCACTTGCAATGCGTTGAAGGCGATGGCGGCCAGACGATTCAAGTTGTCGTGGAAGATGACGGCCCCGGAATCCCGGCCGAATACAACGACCGCATCTTTGAGCCGTTTTTCACCACCAAGCAGGATGTCGGCACCGGGCTGGGCCTCTGGGTGACCAAGGGTATCGTCGACAGACACGGAGGCAGCATCCAGGTTCGGCAGCAGAACGGAAATGCGAACGCACATGGCGCGGCCTTTACGATTCTTCTGCCGGTGGTTGCCGATCATCGCGGCGAGGCGACCGATCAATTACCAAATTGAGCGGCCGAACGCGGCACTCCCTCTCACCCCTCTCCCATCGCTTCCAAAAAATTCGAAAATCTCCCATCGACAACCTGAATCGGATGCGGCATAGTCGTATCCATGCCGAATCTTTGCCTGCGCCTTCGTTCAGTATTCCGCATCTGCGCGCTCGCAGCCTGCGTCTACCCATGCGTTGTTTCCACCCAGACACAAGCGGGACAGGCGCAGTCGAGCGCGGCTCCCATCGTTCTCCATGCCGCGCGTCTGCTCCAGGTCGATACGGGCACGTTGCTCCAGCCCGGTGAGATTCTCGTCGAAGGCGACCGCATCCACGCCGTCGGCACATCGGTCGATCATCCGCAGGGCGCCAAAATCATCGACCTTGGCGACACCACGCTGCTCCCCGGCCTGATCGACGCGCATGTGCATCTGTTCCTGCATCCCGGCGCGGAAGATTTGCAGACCGTGGAAGAGTCCGTTCCCTGGCGCGTCATCCTCGCCGAGCAGGCCGCCAAAGCCGACCTCATGGGCGGCTTTACCGCCGAGCGCGACATGGGCACCGAAGGCGCCGGCTCAGCCGATACGGCCATCCGCGACGCCATCAATCAGGGTTTGATTCTAGGGCCGCGCATGCGCATCAGCGGCAACGCCATTGATATTCTCGGCGGCCACGAAGATGCCAACCACTACAATCCCGCGCAGCATGTGCTCTCCAACGCCGACTACGCTAACTCCGCCGGGCAGATCGTCGAAGTCATGCGCGAGCAGCACAAAGAAGGCTCCGACTTCGCCAAAATCTACCAGACCGGCCCGGACCGCATGATTGATGGAGTGCTGCACACGCCCTATCAATACACCGCCGCGCAGCTCACCGCCGCCGTCGAAGAAGCGCACCGCCTTGGCACCACCGTCGGCGTCCACGCGATGGGCGAGCCCGGCACACTCTACGCCGCGCAGGCCGGCGTCGCTTCCATCGACCACGCCACGCAATTGAGCGAAGAGACGATGCGCCTGATGCGTGAGAAGCACATCCCCGCCGTGCCTACCTTCACCATCTTTGAATACTTCGCGCAGCACGCGGAATCCCCTGCCGTCGCGGCGCGGGAGCAGGCACTGCTCAATTACAAAATTGCCGAATTCAAAAAGCAGGTAGCCGCCGGCATTCCTTTCGCCGTAGGCACTGACGTTGGCCCGTTCCCGCACGGCACGCAAGCCAAAGAGATGGAGTTAATGGTGCGCTACGGCATGAAGCCTCTGGCGGTACTGCAAGCCGACATGATTGAAGGCGCAAGGCTCTTAGGATGGGCAGACCAGATCGGCCAGCTCAAACCAGGTTATTTTGCTGACGTAGTCGCCGTCCCGGGCAATCCACTCGACGACATCACCGCCGTAGAACGCGTGAGCTTCGTCATGAAAAACGGCGCAGTGGTCCGCCAATAAAGGGACATCAAAGGCTCCGCGCGCGCGCTTCGCAGCGCCCACGCTCCGGCTACTCGACGCGCAACGCCCTCACCGGATCGATGGACGCCGCTCTTCGCGCCGGAATGATCCCAGCCACCAACGCAGCCGCAACCAGGACACCAATTGCTCCTGCCATCACCACCGTATCCACGTGTGCAATGTCATACAGTTGCGATTTAACAAACCGCACGCACAGCATCGACGCAGGCACGCCAATCGCCAACCCTACGACGGTCTGCAACAGCGCACCCCGCATCACCATTCCGACTACCCGTCCGCGTGCCGCGCCCAGCGCCATGCGGATGCCGATCTCCGGCGTCCGCCGCACCACTGTGTACGCCGTCACACCGTACATCCCGATGGCAGCCAACAGCAGGGCCAGGAGTCCAAACAAAGACGTAAGCCGCGCAATCAGGCGCTCCTCAACGAAGCGGTCGTCAATCTGCTGCTGAAAGGTCTGGAATTTCACAATCGTCAAATTTGGATTGATGTTGGCCAGCGTGTCGCCGGCGAGCTTTTCAAATCCGCTCACAGGGCGGCCTGTCTGCACAACAATCGCTCCAGCGTACATGGACATGTCTTTGTCGATGGTATCGTCCGGATCAGTTACCGCCGGGCGTTGCGTCAACGGAACAAAATACATGGCGTGGTCTTTCCAGTAGACGCTTGTGTAGGTCGTGTTCTCGACAACGCCGACGATCTCATAGTTGCCGTCCTTCCCAGGCTCACCGTAGCCAAAACGATGGCCGATGGGATTGCGCGTTCCGAAAAACTGCTTGACGAACTCCTGATTCACGACGGCGACCGGCGGCGCGCCCAGCACATCCTGCGAAGTAAACCCTCGGCCCATCACCACGTGCGTACCCACGGAGTCAAAGTATTCCGGCGTCGCTTTCACCCAGGAAGCACCCTTGTGCAGGTCGTTTTCGCCCTGGATTTTCACGCCAGTGCCCCAGTTGTTTTCCTCCATGGGCGTATAAGTAGACAGCCCCACCTTCACCACTCCGGGCAGCGCGTGGAAGCGGTCTTCGATGGTGCGGTAGAGAGCTTCCACTTCGGTCGTCTTGTATCCCGCCGCCTGTGGATTGATGTGGACGATGTAGCGGTTGGTGGCGTCGAGCTTCATGTCTGTGCTTTGCGCCTTATTCAGGCTCTGCACAAAAAGTCCTGCAACAACAAGCAGCACAAGCGAAAGCGCCGCCTGCAACACAACCAGCGCCCTCTGCACGAAGGACGCTCCCTGCGCGGTGGTGCGGGCATTCGCGCGCAGCGCTTCAATCGGCTGCACGCGCAGAGCCATGAGCGCGGGGGCAATGCCGAAGAGGATGCCGGTGACAAGCGACAACCCAAAGGCAAAACCGATGACCAGCCATGAAGGCATGGCATTGACCGGCATGTTGTGCTGGGCAGGAAAGGCGAGCATAAGCAGAGCTCGCGCCGCGAGGAAAGATACGATGAGGCCAAGCAGGCCTCCCATTCCGGCCAGGACGACACTCTCGGTAAGCATCTGTCGCACGATCCGCGCGCGCCGTGCGCCAAGCGCGGAGCGGATGGAAAGCTCTGCGCGGCGGCTCATGCCACGGACCAGAAGCAGATTGGCAATATTGGCGCAGGCCACCAGCAGCACCAGAGCCGCAATCCAGGTGAGCAGCTTGAGGTGGTCCTTGTAGTCATCCTGCATGTTCTGAATGCCGCCGCCCCCCGGAGTCAGAATCACATGCGTCCGGGCCAGGTACGTTTTGGCTCGCTCGGTCTTGAACATCTTGAAGTCAGAGAACTGCTGTTTCAGCAATGTGCTGACCTTGGCCTGAAGCAAGGACTGCGAAGTTCCCGACTTGACGCGACCAATGATATAGGCCCACTCCACTTCGCGATCGTTGAAATACGGCGCGCCAATCACGGCATCCATCGCCTGCATCGGCAGATAGTATTTGGGCGGATTGGTATCGAGCCTGTCTCCGTAGAAGCCCTTGGGTGCAATGCCGATAATCGTGACCGGTTTCGTATTCACATAGAAAGTGCTGCCAACCACGGACGGATCGCCGGCATAATCCTGCTGCCAGGCGTCGAAGCTCATGACAGCTGTGATCGGCGCTCCCTTCTGATCGTCCGAATCCGCGAAGAAACGGCCAGCGGCGGACGAGAGGCCAAACACGCGGAAGTAGTTGCCAGAAACAAAGGTGCCCATCACCGACTTGGCCTGGGTCTGGCCGCTCGCACGGCGCACGGTCAGCGGCCTCCAGGCGTAGCCCGATTCCATGGCTGCCAGTTCTTCGAACTCCGGCAGGTTCTTCTTGAACATGTAATAGGTGTCTGTGGAGAACAGCGAATAGTCGCCGTTGTCGTTCCAGCCGCCATTGACGCAGCAATCATCCGTGTCCCCAATGCGCACCAGCGACTTGGGGTCCGTCACCGGAAGGTTGCGCAAGAGGATGGCGTTCACCAGCGTAAAGATCGCCGCATTGGCCCCGATTCCAAGAGCGAGAGTCAGCAGCACCGTCATTGTGAATCCCGGCGTCTTCGTCAGTTGCCGAAGCGCAAACCGCACATCCTGAACCAGCTGCTTCATCCAAATCCTCCAACGCACAAAAAAACCCTGTCAATTCTTATACGCATTTTACGGGCCGTTCGAACGCATTATCTACTCCGCTGATTCGCAGAAAGTTTAACCTCCATGATTCACTCCTAAAGTGCGCCGCATGTGTGCGATTCCGCAAACTAGTGTCCGAAATCGGACGGTCTGCCAACCTACTTTGAGCACTGGCATGCTGGATTACCATACTGAAGATGAGAAACCGCAGTCAGAGCTCCAGCAGGACGTCTCATGACTATAATCCTGGGTTGAAGATCGAGAGGAGAAAAGAATGGCGCCGGACAATGCCACAATCGTTCGCGGCTTTGTGGACGAAGTGATCACACGGGGGAACCTCGAAGCGGCAGCGCAATATGTATGGGAAGACGTGATCGAGCAGGTTCCATTGCCTGGGCAGGGTCCCGGACTCGACGGTCTGAAAGACATCCTTCGTGCCATGCGTGCGGGCTTTCCGGATATCGTCTTCTCCATCCAGGAACAGATCGCAGAACACGATAAAGTCGCCAGCCGCTTCGAATGGACGGGCACCCACAACGGTGAATTTCTCGGCATTCCCGCAACAGGACGTCCTGTTCGCGTTTGGGGCGTTGTCATCGACCGCCTGGAGGGCGGCCGAATTAAGGACACCCGCATCATCATGGATACTTTAGGCCTGATGGGCCAACTCGGCGCCTTGCCTTCTCCAGCCAAGTCTTAAAACACCAGTGCGCAGCTAAAATCTCCATGCGGTTGACAAATAATCAAAGTAAGCAAGAATGGCTACGAAGGCGCGCCCGCCTTGATGGCAAATCACAAATCAAAGGCCGCCGGTTCAAATTACCCGGCGGCCGAGGTCAGTGCGCGAAGGTAGGTTTACGGTATGCGGACAACGGTGCGGATCTGAAACGTCGAGCTGTTCGCCAGAACGTAGTTGCCATCAACCATGCGCCACTCATAGCCGCGCGGCGGAGCGCTCAAGTGATTTTGGCGGTAATCTACTTTATCGCCACGATCCCAGTCTTCGTGTTTGATTGCTGCACCTTTCTTCCATTCCTTGTGCTGGACGTAGGTGTGGTTGTCGTGATGGTCTTGGGCAACGGCAACGCCGCCCATAAGGCTTGTGGAAAGGATCGCGAGCGCTAAAACAGTGTGCAGCTTTTTCATTCAGAACTCCTGTTGGTGTTAGATGCTCACAAAACAAGGCGCGTTGCTCCTGTTCCGGTTGGATTACCGGCAACCATCAGTTACTCTTTCTCCAACAATCGCTGGGATGGAAGCGGTTGAATGTCAGCAATATCCCGGCTCAATCTGTCAGGTATCTGCCCGGTCCGTATCATTCGGCAATTTCCTGCACTCTCGCCTACCATGAACGAAAGCAACACTCCGCCGCGTGCCAGGGCCACGCTGCGGGCCAACTTCTTGTTAGTTCGGCAATTCCTGACTTTCGCACCGCCGGTCACGAGAAGCGCGCTTATCATTACCGCAGGGCTTCGAGCCGATCTATCGCCGGCGGAAAACCAGTGGGAGCGGGCACAGGATGACGATTCGATCGGTTGGCAAAGAAGCGCTGCTTTGGGGGACGATAAGCATTTTATTGGCTGCTATGCCTCTTCGGGCGCAGCAGCCGACGGTGCAGACACCAGTCCACGTCGATTCCGATCACGACGGACTGAGCGATGCATTGGAACAGCAGTTGCTGCGCCAGTTCGAGCCCAAATTCATGATGGCGGAGCACGATTGCTCCGTCAGTCCGGCCGAATTTAAGCCCGACATGGAGACGCCAGAGGTTGAAGCGGACAACGGAACCATCTACGGTCAGGTATTCCGGGCCAAAGACACCACCGATCATTCCATGGTCGCCGAGATTCATTACTACCACTTGTGGCGAAAGGATTGCGGAAGCCATGGGCATCCTCTCGATACGGAGCACGTGGCAGTTCTTGTTCGTGCCTCGGGCGCAGACCTCCCCACGGCAACATGGAAAGCTCTCTACTGGTACGCGGCGGCTCATGAGAACACGGTCTGTGATGTAAGCCAGATTGCGCGCGCCGCGACGCTACATGCGGAGGATCACGGAGCTACCGTTTGGATCTCGCCGGGCAAGCACGCTTCTTACCTGAATGAAACGCTATGTCAGCGAGGCTGCGGCGCAGACCGGTGCGAAAACATGGTCCCACTTCAACCTACGGCTCTGATCAATCTGGGAGAACCGAGCCACCCGATGAACGGCTCGCTCTTCATCTCATCGAGTGCGTGGCCGCTGATGGCCAAGATGTCAACCTCGAATTTCCCCAGCGCTCCGGTGGCACGCTTGAATCAGCTTCCGGACACCGACATCGCGTGGTTCAACGCCGGGCGTCATCCCGCACAGGGTGTGATCGCAACAAGCAGTGTTACTGAGCAGGCTATTGCCGAGAGCGGCCGGAACACCACAGCAGCCATTTCGTTGGCTGGTAACTCGACCGGGCAAGCCATCTCTACCGCAAATGGTTCAACGGGAGGCGCACTGCACAACAGCTTCGACAATACCCGGCATGCTCTTGGCACCGCAGCCCGGAACGTTGGCAAAGCGTTGCACATGATGCCAAAGAATACGGAAGAACAGCCGCACTGACCCCGTTCTCGATCTCGAAGCCGGTGAACGTTCAGCGTCTGCCAGACGCTTTCGGCGCAGTCCACATAGGTACAGCGACTGAAGAGGCTCCCATGCCAGAATCCGCGCCGCCAGTTCGTCTCGTCCTCACCACCTGCGCCAGCCCGGACGAAGCTGGCCAACTTGCTCACACACTTGTCGAGGAGCGTCTGGCGGCCTGCGCCACGCTCATTCCCGCCGTCCAGTCCATCTACCACTGGCAAGGCAAGGTCGAGTCCTCGACGGAAACCATACTGCTTCTCAAAACCGGCCCGGAACAGCTTGCCGCGCTTGAAACCCGCCTCCACCATCTCCACACCTACCAGACTCCGGAGTTCCTGGTTCTGGGCGTTGAGGGGGTCGGCCACCCCTATCTTGAATGGCTGCAATCCAGTCTGCGTCGGCCCTGAAACACACGCTTCTTTCGCTCCCCGTCTGGTATTCTTGGCTAGTTTGGTGCCATGCGCTGGTTGATGATTGGCTTTCTCGTCTCTCTTGCGGCCCTGCTTGTGGCTGCCGCAGGCGTGGCGCACCACATCTGGCTCCAGCGCTCACGGCTGCATAGCAATCCGGACGCTGGCCCCACTCGCAACAAGGCTGACAACGCGGCTTTTGACGCGGCAGCCTTTAACCCGGCCGACGAGATCGACCAGGAAATTGAACTCTGAAGGAATTCCAGTGAGCAAAGAACTTTCAACCCGGTTGAGCCCCACGGCTGATCTTTCCGTCGTCACCCCGGCCACGCGTGCCTCCGTCTGGCTGCGCCCCGCCGGTATCGTTCTCGCCGGCAGCATCTTCGCGGCCGTTTGCGCCCACGTCTCGCTGCCCCTTTATTTCACCCCCGTGCCGCTTTCGCTGGCGCCCTTTGCCGTTCTGGTGCTCGGCCTGCTGCTCAGCCCGCGCCTGGCCGCGGCCACGTTTGGCGCTTACCTTGTGGAAGGCGCGCTGGGCCTGCCCGTCTTCGCGCCCACCCCGGCCATCTCGGGACTGGCTCATCTTATCGGCCCCACCGGCGGTTATCTGTTGGCCTATCCGCTGGCCGCCGCCCTGATTGCTTTTCTAGTTCGCCGGACCGGCCGCGGCTTCACCTCAGCCCTTCTCGCGGCTGCTGCCGGCGATCTCCTCATCCTGGCTAGCGGCGCACTTTGGTTGTGCGTCCTCACCCGCGTCTCGGCGCATTCAGTCTTCACCCTGGCCGTTTTGCCTTTCCTGCCGGGTGATGCGCTCAAAGTTGCTGCTGCCGCCGCGCTGGCCGCCGGGTGGGTCCGCCTGCGCCGCCGCGATGCTTAGCCGTCCTGACGCTTAGCGGACCAGACGATTCGCCGGCTAGCCGATTCGCTCATGGTCCGCATCTAAATTGCAGTTGTTTCTGCCCCGACTTGTTTCCCCCGAAAGGATTCTTGCTAACCGTGAGTACACAGACATCCGGAATTGCCGCACCACCCTTACTCGATATTTCAATAGCGCACAGTCCAGACTCCGACGATGCGTTCATGTTTTACGGCCTCGCAACCAATAAGGTACGCGTCCCCGGCTACCGTTTTACCCATACGCTCTGCGACATTGAGACCCTCAACCGCAAGGCCCGCGAAGAGGCTTTCTACGACGTAACCGCCATCAGCTTCCACGCCTACCCTTATCTGCAGGACAAGTACGCGCTGATGGGCTGCGGCGGCAGCGTGGGCGAGGGCTACGGCCCCATGATCGTCTCCCTCAAGCCGCTCACCACCGAAGATCTGGGCAAGATCAAGATCGCCGTTCCCGGCACGCTGACCACTGCCTATCTGGCGCTTAAGATCTTCAACCCCGCGCTCGAAACCGTCACCATCCCCTTCGATCGCATCATTCCCGAGATTCTCGCCGGCAACGTGGACGCCGGCCTCATCATCCATGAGGGCCAGCTCACCTACTCATCCAGCGGCCTCCATAAAGTGCTCGACCTGGGCGTCTGGTGGCGCGATACCACCGGCCTGGTGCTGCCCCTGGGCGGCAACGCCATTCGCCGCTCGCTGGGTGCGGATTCCATGCGCATCGTCACCAAGGCCGTGCGCGACAGCATTCAGCACGGGCTCGATCATCGCGAACAGGCTCTGGAATACGCCATGCAATTTGCCCGCGACCTGGACGCGCGCCTGGCCAACCGCTTCGTCAGCATGTATGTGAACGACCGCACGCTCGATTACGGCCCCGATGGCCGCGAAGCCATCCGCAAGCTGCTCGACCTGGGCCACGAGCGCGGCATCATCCCCATCGCGCCCCAGGTCGAATTCATCGACTGAGCCGTTTCCGCATCCATAATCCCTTATCTGCCGTTCTCGATTCTGAAGAACGGCAGACATTCCTTCGGTCACCACGGCGCCGGCAAAAAGGGAATGAATAAACCTTTAGAATTTGCGCCCAATCTCTAAACATTTCCTAATCTCCGCCGATGCAACCAGCAGCGAGGTTGCCAGCGTGCCCGGCAATCCCCCGATCTTCCTGCTTGCTTCGCCCGACCCAGCCCTGCTGGCCGCGCTCGAACCGGCGCTCGTTGCTTCCGGAGCCCAGGTTGAAATCGTCCTCTCTCTTGAAGCCGCCTTGGACGCGATCGCTGCGCCCCGCGTCCTGTCGCTGGCGCTGCTCGACACGTCTCTTCCCGGCCTGAGCCCGCGCACGAATTTGGACCCGCGCATGACCATCGAACGTGTCCTCGCCGCCGCGCGCGCCGGCGACAACGCCAACCGCCTGGCGATTGTCCTGATTTCGGACACTGTGACACAAAACTGGATCGACCGGCTCGCTGAAGGCGTAATCGACGACCTCATACTGCGCACAGCCGAAATACCTTACTGGCGCCTGCGCATCGAGATGCTTCTCCGCAATCGACACAATGGGCGCGAGCTTGAGATTCTCCGCGAAGCGCACATGCTCCATGCGCAGTTGGATCGGTTGACCGGCGTCTACAATCGCGAAACCACCCTCACCATGCTTTTCCGCGAGACCGACCGGGTGCAGCGCATGAACAGTTCTCTGAGCCTGTTGCTGCTCGACATCGACGACTTCGGCCACTGGAACTCGCGGCTGGGCAACGATGCCTGTGACGATCTGCTCTGTCGGGCTGCTGCCCGCATCACCCGCCTGCTGCGCAGCTACGACATTCTTGGCCGCCCCGGCATGGATGAGTTTCTGCTCGGCCTGCCGGGCTGCAGCACCGTCAACGCCGTGATGCTCGCCGAGCGCATTCGCATGGATGTATTCAGCGTGCCCTTTCGCGTGGCCGGCGAATCGATCCGTCTCTCCGCCTGTTTCGGCATCGCTTCCAGCCAGGGCCGTTCCCCGGTGGTGGTGCTGCGCGAGGCGGAACAGGCGCTGCAACGGGCGCGCGCCGCCGGCCCGGAATCCATTCAATGTTTCGGAGACAACCCGCATCCCTCCGACGCGCCGGTCACATTTCTCTCCTCATCCTCAGGAGACGGACTCCTCGCCTGGTAGCCCATTGCCAGCCTTACCGAAATCTGTGCGGATACCCCATCCTTCCGCAGCTTTATCGCGGAAGGGTGGGATGCGCACTCTCACGCCTCGCAAACGCATTCACAATCTTCCTGTACCCCTCACAAATCCCAACCCCCGCCAGCGCAAACACCATGGGAAAACACTCCAGCGTGTAGCGCGCCTCCGGCGCCTCGATCGTCGTCAGCAGAGCGCTGCGCATCACAAAGTAAAGCACCATCCACTGCCAATAGCGTGGTCGAAAGTACAGTCCAGCCAAGGCCAACAGCAGGTAAGCCGCATTCAGCCCCGCGTATTCCCAACTGAAGCGTGTCTCCGCATTGTGGTGGCTATATACCCACCAGTCCAGGTCGATGTTCAGGTTTTCCACGCGCGGCCTGAGCCACATGTCCGCCATCCGGCCCAGCGGGAGCCAAAGGTAGTAGCGCAGCGGATGCGCCCTGACCCGCTCCCCGGCGAGTTGCGCAAACCGCTGGTCGAGTTCCGCGGAAAGGTCCTGCCCGTTGTCGTCGTATGCAGCGACGATGGATGCCGTCTCCGCACGCTGGGCCGCCGAGTCGAACGCGCGGCTGGGCAGTTTGCTCAAATCGATCGGCCCGCCGGGCACGTTCCAGTAAATGTCGTAGGTAGAAACAAAATCCAGGCACCAGGTTTTCATCCACCGCTGCCAGCCCGGATTGGTGGCCTCGCCGGGGTCGGTGGCGTAACGCGGAGCCAGCGGCTCAAACACATGGAAGACCCGCCAGTTCCGCGCTGTCCATATCCCAAACGGCAAAATTGCCCACAGGAAGCAAACCGCAGCAATGCGTCTGAGCCGTCTTCCTGCGATTGGAGCGCGTCGTAAGCCCAGCAACAGCGCCGGCGTCAGGGCCACGCCCACCAGCGCTCCGTCCGGTCTGAGCAGCGCCGCAAAAACGATTGCGAATGTAAAGACCAACGCCCCACCCCACGCCGGCCGGGCGTGAAATCTGGCCAGTGCCCACAGCGCCAGTGCAATGCAGAACAAGGTGGGCGTCTCGGTGAGCGGTGCCACGGCGTAAGCCGCCGTGAAGGGGCACAGCGCCGCCAGCCATAGCGTCCAGTGGGCGGCTTTTTCTGAGGCGATGCGCCGCACAAACGCCGCCAGCAGCACACACCCGGCCAGCTCCATCGCAATCTGGATGTAACTCACCGCCTTGTAGTTATCCACCCCGAACAGCCGAAAACAAAGCGCCAGAAACAAGGGGTAGCCGGGCAGCCGGATGAGTGTCTCCTGCGCCACGCCGCTACCGTCTGTGATGGCGTAGCGCCCATGCAGCAGCAGGTTCTTGGCCATGTTTCCATAGAGCAGGGTGTCGCCTGTGACCTGCGGAAGGGCTTTCAGCATCAAAACACGCATGAACGCACCGCTCGCCAAAGCCAGCGTCACGCTCAACCGCCTCATCCATCGGCCTGGCGCCGTCAATTGACTCTCCGTTCCAGGTTCCATACGATTCGTAATGTATAGCGTAAGCCGTTGGCACGGTTTTCGCCCAATAGTTAGTGCAGACTGAAGCAGTTAGGAAGATTGAAGCCGTCCATGCCCGATCGTCAGATTTTTTTCGACCCCCAGCGCAAACGTTGGAAGCGTCTTCGCCGTGTTTTCGACGTGGCTGCGGTGCTCTTCACCCTGGTTCTGGTCGGATTCATGTTCAATGTCCTTCGTTCTCAGCATCTTCCAGAACTGTTGCTGCCCACACCCAAGCACAACTTCAAGGCGCTGCCGGAACCGCTGCTGCGCGGCACCCGGAGCGCTCGCCCCGCGCGCCGCAAAACCGGCCGCAAACCTTCTGAGATTCCCTTCAACTCCGGTGAAGGTCTGCGAGCCGCCTATTACGTTCAGGACGACCCGTCCAGCTATTCCTCCTTGAAAGAGCACATCCATCAGATCGATCTGCTCTTTCCGCAGTGGCTTCGCGTCACAGCGCCGACGGGAACGCTGATGGCCACCAACAACGATACCCACCGCGAGTATCCGGTGATTGAAGGCGCAACGGTCCATGACCCCGACGATGGCGACAAGGTCAAGCGTGTTATCCAGGCTGCCAGAGAAGACACGGAAGTCTTCCCCCACCTCAACAACTACAACGCCCAAAACACGACCTGGGACGCGAGCCTCGGCACTCTGCTCCAGGACGACGCCAAGCGCGCCGCCCTGCGCCGGCAGATTGTCCAGTTTTTCAATGCATATCCGGTCTATCGCGGACTGTCGCTCGATTTTGAGAGCCTTTCTGACGATGCCACGCCCGCCTATCTCACATTCATCAAAGAGCTCTACGGCGACCTGCATCCCCGCAACCTTCGCCTCTACGTCAACACCGCGATCGCCACACCCGACAATGATCTCAAGCAAATCGCCGCCAATTCCGATGGCATCATCCTGATGAACTACGACGAGCACCAGACCACCAGCGATCCCGGTCCCATCGCCAGCCAGGACTGGTTCATCGGCAACCTGACCCGCGTGCTCAAAATCGTCCCCAAGGAAAAAATCATCTGCGCCGTCGGCAACTACGGCTACGACTGGACCCTTTCCATCCCTACCGCTCCCCGGAAAGGGAGCCACCGCAAGATTCCCAAGCCGCAAGTGCTCAATACAGAGGATCTGCATGTCTCCGAAGCCTGGCAGCGCGCCTCCGACGCCGACGCCGACCTCGACCTCGACGACGATTCTCTCAATCCCCACTACGAGTACATCGACGAAGACACCAACCGGCGCCACGTGGTCTGGTTCCTCGATGGCGTCACCATGCTCAACGAGATGCGCGGCGCGCGCCAGCTTGGTATTTCAACATTTGCTCTCTGGCGTCTGGGCATGGAAGACAACTCCCTGTGGAGCATCTGGGACAAGCCCAGCGCCCCGGAATCGCTCCAGGCTCTCAACTCCGTCCAGCCCGGCCATGACATCGACATCGAGGGCGAAGGCGACATCATGCGCGTTACCGGCTTGCCCCAGCCCGGCAAGCGCACCGTCACCATCGATACCCAGGAGAAAGACCCGCGCAAGAAGCTCATCGTCGATGAGCACATGGACGTTTATCCACGCTCCTATACCGTCGAGTACTACGGCTACCACCCCAACGAAGTAGCCATTTCCTTCGACGACGGACCCGACCCCACGTGGACGCCCAAAATCCTCGACATCCTGAAAGCGAAAAACGTCAAGGGCACTTTCATGCTCATCGGCATGGAAGCCGCCGAGAACATCGGACTCATGCAGCGCCTGGCCCGCGAAGGCAACGAGATCGGCAACCACACCTACACGCATCCCGACATCAGCGAAATCTCGCCGCACCAACTGGATCTGCAGGTTCAACTGACGGAGCGTCTGTTCGCCAGCAAACTCGGCGTCCAGCCTCTTTACTTCCGTCCGCCCTACGACATCGACGAGGAGCCCGAGACCGACGATCAGGCCGCCCCGGTCGTGCCCATCCAGAACATGGGCTACATCGTCATCGGCAACAAGATCGACACCGACGACTGGAACGAGCATCCTCGCAAGTCGCCACAGCAAATCACGCAATCGGTTCTCGACTTTTTGCAGCTCATGAAGACCAAGCCTCAGTTTCGCGGCTCGATCATCCTCATGCACGATGGCGGCGGCAACCGCTCCGCCACCGTGGCCGCTCTGCCCGTCCTCATTGACGCTCTTCGCGCCCACGGCTACAAAATTGTTCCGGTCTCGGCCCTGATGGGCAAGACCACCGCCGAGGTCATGCCCAAGCTCACGTTCCGTCAGTACCTCCGCGCGCTGCCGGACTCCGTGGCTTTTTCCGGCGTCCAGATCGTCGGCAACTTCATCGTCTACGTCTTTTTCGTCGGCGACGTCCTGATGGGCGCGCGCCTTCTGCTCATCGGCCTGCTGGCCGTCATCGACCGCCTGCGCAAGCCCCATGGCAAGGCCTCGCCCGGCTTCAACCCGCGCGTCGCTGTTCTCATTCCTGCCTTCAATGAAGAGACGGTTATCGTCCGCACCATCCGCTCCGTCCTCAATTCCGATTACAAAAATCTCCGCATCATCGTCATCGACGACGGCTCGCTCGACCGCACCGCCGAAGTGGCGCGTGAAGCCTATGCCAATGAGATCGCCGTCGGCCACGTCCAGGTGTTCTCCAAGCCCAACGGGGGCAAAGCTGCCGCGCTCAATTTCGCTCTCGATCGCATGACGGAGGAGGTCTATGTCGGCATCGACGCCGATACCGTCATCGCCACCGACGCCATCTCCAAGTTGATTCCCCACTTCGAGGACCCCCGCATCGGCGCCATGGCCGGCAACGCCAAGGTCGGCAACCGCGTCAACCTGTGGACGCGCTGGCAAGCTCTCGAATACATCACCAGCCAGAACTTCGAGCGCCGCGCCCTGGATGTGTTCCACGTTGTCACCGTCGTTCCCGGCGCCATCGGCGCATGGCGCACCGCGCCCGTCAAAACCGCCGGTGGCTATCCCATCAACACCGTTGCTGAAGATGCCGACCTCACCATGAACCTGCTCGAACAAGGCTTCCGCGTCGACTACGAAGACCGCTCGCTGGCATTTACTGAAGCGCCCGTCGGTGCCAAGGGCCTCATGCGGCAACGCTTCCGCTGGTCGTTCGGAACGCTGCAGGCCGTATGGAAACATCGCGCCGCGTTCACGCGGAACAAGGCCATGGGCCTGTTCGCGCTGCCCAACATTCTCATCTTCCAGATGTTCCTGCCGCTGGTCTCGCCTTTCATTGACCTGATGTTCCTCTACGGCATCGCCAACTACCTTATCGATCGCCACTACCACCCTGAAGCCGCCTCCGCGGCCAGCTTCGAGAAGTTGCTGGTCTTCTTCCTCGGCTTCCTGCTCATTGATTTCGTCACCTCGACCGTAGCCTTCTCGCTCGAGCGCCGTCACCCCGCCAACAAAGGCGATGGATGGCTCCTGTTCCACATCTGGCTGCAGCGTTTCGCTTACCGCCAGGTCTTCTCCATCGTTCTGTTCAAGACCGTCATGCGCGCCATCGACGGCAAGCCCTTCAACTGGGACAAAATCGAGCGCACCGCCAAAATGAGCAAGCGCACCGAAGCCCTCACCGAGACGCCGTAAGCGCAGCAAGCACAGGCTTGGATGTCTCCACCTTCGACCCAGTCGTGTCGTGGCGAAGGACTGCCAAGCCTCGACTCTGAGGTCTGGGACTTCATAAAGCCACCGGGATAATCCACCGTCTCCAGCTCTTTATTGCCGTTCAGGGTTCCTCTTCAAGCGCCTCTCAAAGCAACAGCCGCCAAGCCGTCGCCATCAGAGACCTATGGAGGAGACAGATGGCAACGACCAAGGCAACGAAGAAAAGCTCATCGGCGAAGGAAACTTCAGCCAAAAAGAAGTCCACCCGTAAATATTCGCCTGCGTCGCAGAAGAATGTCGAAACAGAAATGAAGGCTATGAAGAAAGGCCAGCTCAAGAGTGGGCGCAGCGGGAAGAAAGTTACCAGTCGCAAACAGGCCATCGCCATCGGCTTGTCGAAGGCCCGCAAGGCCGGCAAAAAAGTCCCCCCGCCCAAGTCATAGCGACGCACAACGAGTCGCGCAGCTCCTCGCAAACGGCCTGCTTCCCAGCAGGCCGTTTGCAAAGCGGACAAGGCTGGATGCGAACCGCGCGATGGTCCACCACACCAGTCTCGTCCCGAAGTTCCAGTACCGGCGTTGGCTACCTCTTTCCGTTGTCTTTGAAGTTCAGCGCAAAGTAGTAGTACGGGTAAGAGTGGCTGGTTGTCACATTCGATAGGAACTGGCCGCCGCCGAAGTAAGCGACGCCGCCGCCCACGTTGAAGTGCCGATTGAGTTCATACCAGGAGTAGCTATCGATTTCCGCGCCCACATGGCGGCCGTGGGCGGTCTTGTTGTACACGATCGAACTGCCCGAAGTGTTGTAGATCGAGTCCAGCGCCGAAGCCGCCCAAAAATCCAGCCCTTGCACGGTGAAAGTCAGCCGCCGGTGGGGCTCAACGGTGGTTCCCGCGCGCACCGACTCAATGTTTTGCCAGCCAAACAGGTCAGCGACGCCAAGGCGGTCGTGGGCTGTCGGGTAGATCGTGTCGAAGGTGGTGTGCCTTCCGTTCTGCGCCGGATCGCTGTTGCCCGAGGCGTAGTCGTACTGAGTAAAGAAGCGCGGCTTGGCCGCTACATCGAGGAACCGATATGCCGCGCCTCCCTGCGTCGCCCAGGCGTGGATGCCTTCCGGTCCCACCTTGCCGCCTTCAAAGATCAGCTCGCCCCCGTAATCGAGCGCCGAGTGGGCTTGCGCCTTGAAGCGCAAACCACCAACCTTCTCGTCTTCCTTACCGGTAGTCTTGCTTATGGCAGGTTCCACAACCTCTGCCGGCTGCACGCGCCACAGGAAGAACGGCTCAAGGCTCGAGTGCGGCGCCAGGTCATCGATGCGGCCGTAGGCTCCGTAGATGTTGTTGCCTTCCTGATGCGGGCTCACGCCATAGGCCTGCGGCACCACAACCGAGGCGGCGAAGATGCCCAGGTGCTCGCGCTTCGCGTTCAGGTTCACCACCGCCGCATCGTAGGATCGGCCCTGGTTGCGCCATTGGGAGTCGGCGATGATGGTGTTGTTGTAGTTGATAAGCTGCCGGCCGACGCGCAAGCTGAACCAGTGCTGCTCGGGCGCGCCGATCTCGGCGTAAGCCAGTTTCAAGTCCCAGCGAACCGTGTTTGGCGGCCCGATCGGCGAATTTTGGAATCCCGCGCGGGCGTCCTGCACCTGCGCCGTCACCCGCAGCCAACTGGCCGTATGCAGATCCACCTGGAACCGGAAGCGGTTCAACAGGTAGGAGTCGTTGGCGCCCGCCTTGAGGCTTGAATTGTCGTACCCCTCATACCGGAACCGCTCCTCGGCCTGCACATCGACCCAATTGGGCAGCTTTTCGTCAAGGTAAGTCGCCGGAGCAAAGTCGTGAAAGTCGTACGGCGCCGGGTTGGCGGTAGTACGCCCGGCCGTGCCATTCAGGAAACTCAACGGGTTCGAGGCTGGCCCGGTGATGTATACGCCATTGGGCCCGGATGTCGCGTTTCGCGTGGTGATGTCGTCCTGTGCGGCCAAAGGCAGTCGGGCCGCGATAACAAACAAAAAGAGCACAGTAGAGATCGATAGCGGTAGCCGGCGCAGAGAAACAGACACAACTGCATAAAGAGCTTTTTGCACTTTGCATTCTCCTTTGAATTTTGGGAAGCTCGATAGGTCGGGACCTTAGACCCCTGACCCGCGTGGGGCGCGGAACTTTATCGACAGGTGGGTAGACAACAAGTCATATCAGACACAACAGCATAAAGAGCTTTTTGCACTTTTGGATTCTCCACTGAATTTTGCAAGCTCGATGGGTTGGGACCTTAGGCCCCTGGCCCGCATGGGGCGCCAGAACTTTATCGACAGGTGGGTAGACAACAAGTCATATCAGACACGCCAGCAGAGAGAGCTCTTTGCACTTTTGGATTCTCCATTAAGTTTTGGAAGCTGGATGGATTGGAACCTTGGGTCCCTGGCCCGCATGGAGCGGTAGAACTTTATCGACAGGTGGGTAGACAACAAGTCATATCAGTATTTCCCCAATATACTAGACGATCCTGAAAAAGTCGACTTTCGGCAAGTTTGGGTAGTGGGTCAGTTTGAATTGAGAAAGGATTAAATCGGATATGTCCGCTCAAACCGAGGCGCGCCGTACTCTTCTTTCCAAGTCCCTGTTGGAATTAGAAAGTGTTCAATCAATTCCTGCTCGGAAACGCTCTTGGGCGGCAATTTGGCATAAAGCCAGTGGGACCTTTCGGCGCGCATGTGGTCACTGGAAAATTCAAAAACGTACAGTGGACTTTGGTCCTGTGCTTCGACGCTTTCCAAGTGGATTGATTCAACCTGAAATCTGGACACAAGGCCGCACTCACGGCATCGATAGTCTATTGGCCACTCGCCCGTGGGCTGACATTGTGGATATGCAAATCTTCCTAGACGGCTTTGAGGCGGGAGCACAATGGTATCGCCGCACTCATGATTTGGGCAGCGAAGAAGGTAAACGCGCTGAATCATAGTGTCCAAAATTATACAGTTATACGTTTGTTCTTTTCTTGTACGGACCACGTTTTTTCCCTTGTGGTTCCGGCATCAATGCCACCAGTTCTTCTACGCTCCAAACGTGGTCAGTCAATCCCGCTTCCATCGCTGGCGTGATGCGCAACGTTTGGTGGACTCTGCAAAAGTTATAGAACGCGAAATAGAGAGCGACTGCATGACCGTGGTTCTCCACCTTCTTTGAGAAGCCATTCGTTAGCCGTGTAAACCTACGCATCGACATGCGCATTGTCAGGTTCTGGCGTTCCACGAACGATGTGCTGACATGCTTGGGATCAGGTATGCCGCTCACTGTCTTGGATTCGCAGCCAATGCACGTTGCCGGGCTATACCGCGCTTCTGTAGGCTCAGGAGCGCCGTAAATCTTATGCAGTTGGGCATAATCAGCATCACCGCCGAAAGCTCTCTCGACCGCGGCCAGATAGGGCTTGTGCGCGTCTGTAGTGATCTGCAAACGACCCTTGATTCGATTCGCACAGTCTTCCATGAATGCAAACGCTGAATGCTTGCCGCGATCTCCCACATGGTAGGTCACGCAGAGCTTCGTGTCGGCATCAATGGCTGTCCAGGTCCAAACGTCTCCCCATCCCTCTTGTTCCTGTTCCGGGGTGACGTTCTTTTTCTTCGCTCCAACGAAACTCCAAATCTCATCGCATTGCAGACGCTGGACTGTCAGATTACGCACCGCGCGATGATGGAAGTCAGCGCAAACGCAACCCATCTCGCAAAGCAGCTTAGCCACGGTATTCTTTGCCGCGCCGGTGATTCTGACCGTGCTGCGAATACTCATGCCTTCACAAAGGCATTTAACCACCTGGACTTGTTGAGATGTGCTCAATCTGTTCATATTGACCATTATGCTTGTTTACTGTTTAATAGTCAAGCATTTATTAAAATATTTGCTTGATTTCTTTAATGGACAACGATAGTTTAAAGACATGGACCCGAAGATTTTTTCGCCTAATTCGCCCGGAAAGCTGATTAAGATTCCAAAGACACCCCCGAATGTTACGGTGGCATTTGTTCCCGATCCGCTTCCGCCTAAATGGGCGTGGCCGCAGGAATTATGGAACTTGCTGCTCGAAGCTCGGTGCGCGTTGGCGAGCCTTGATGGCACCGGCAAACATTTGCCAAATCCTGACATCTTGTTGCAGCCGCTTCAGCGCAGAGAGGCACAATTATCCTCGAAACTGGAGGGTACGATTACAGACCCGCCCCAACAGATACTGTTCGAAGCTGATCCGCGCTATCCTACATCTCCGAATGATCCGAACAACGCGTTTAGAGAGGTTTACAACTACAGGCAAGCGCTACGCTCTAGGCTTGAAGGTAGAAGTGATCTCCCATTGTCGTTACGCTTGATAAGGGAACTTCATAAAGTGCTCTTAGAGGGAGTCCGCGGGGCAGAACAGACACCCGGAGAATTTCGCAAAATTCAGAATCAAATTGGCTGGCCCGCAAGGTTCGTTCCCCCACCCCCAGAGCATCTCATCGAAGCACTCAACGCATTCGAAGGCTACCTTCATAATTCAGACAATTTTGATCCTTTAGTGCGAGCTTTTCTCGCTCATTACCAATTCGAGACCATCCACCCATTCAGAGACGGCAACGGTCGTGTAGGGCGACTATTGCTTTCTTTTATGATCGCCGAATGGAGCAATCTGAGTAGTCAATGGCTTTACATGAGCGCATTTTTTGAGAGAAGGAAAGATGAGTATATGGACCTACTACTCAATGTGAGTACCACGGGCGATTGGGAGTCATGGATTCGATTTTGCCTAGAAGGAGTAATCGCTCAGTCAATCGACACGGAACGGAGATGCGAAAAACTTTTAGCTCTGCACCGCGATTTTCACGGAAGGCTAAAGGCGGGGAGTGTTAGGCTTTCGAATTTAGTGGATAGGCTATTCAAAAGTCCGGTTATTGGGGTTACTCAATACAGTACTGAATTTTACGTATCCTACCCAACTGCACGAGCCGATCTCAAAAAACTAGCCGAACTCGGGATATTACAGGCCTTAGAAATGACCCCAATTAGCTATTATTGTCCAGCGATTTATGGGGTCACTTTTGAGGATGTGATTTAGAGGAATCGACTTGCGAGCCCCAACGGACTTGGGCGGCCTTAGCCGCAATAGTGGAACGTCTTTGGGGTGTGAGAGCCGCAGCCCGAGCATGGCCTCTCTTGGCTGTGGTGGGCTGTATGTTTTTGGGGGCTTGGATTAGGTCGCTATCTTCGAGCGGCGTTCCGTCCATGTGCTCCCCGATGGCCTGCTCTACAACTCGCAGGGCATTGACGGCGAAATCGCGGTCCTTGATTGGACGCTTGGGCATAAACCAATTTTACCGCTTGGCACGAACTGCGCAACCATACAGAATTTCAGACTGACCCACTACCCAAGTTTGCGAGGCGGTTTTGAAGCAGGCTTTTTCAATTCGCCCGTAAGGCATCCAGCGGATCGGCGGAAGCGGCGCGCCGTGCCGGCAGCGCCGAGGCCAGCAGCGTCATCAGCATCATGGTCACGCCCGCTGCCAAATAAATCAGTGGGTCCGTAGCGCTCACGTTGAAAAGGAACGAGCCGATCAGCCGCGAGACCGCCAGCGAGCCCAGTACGCCCAGCCCGCAGCCCATCAGCGCCATCTTCGCGCTGGAGATGAGCACCAGCCGCGCAATGCGGCTGCGCTGTGCGCCCAGCGCCATGCGAATGGCGATCTCCTGCGTGCGCAGCGAGACCGAGAAGGCCACCACCGCGTAGATGCCAGTGACGGCCAGCAGCAGCGCGCCCATGGCGAATGCGGTAATGAGATCGGTGTTGAAGCGTCGCGGCGCTTCCACGTCGGAGATCACGTCGCTCATCGGCTGCACATGCTGCAAGGCAAGTACCGGATCGATCCCCGCCACAGTCGAGCGCAGCGTTTCCGCCATCTGCTCCGCAGGCAGCGCTGAACGGAATGCAATATAGCCGCCCGCCGCGCGGATGAGATTTTTCGCGTCCTCAGTTCCGTAGAGAATGGCAGGCTGTCCGACTGGAAAATACCACTGGTCAGTGTTCGGTTCGTCGCGAGGGCCGGGCTTGGTATCCGCCACCACGCCCACCACTGTCGCCCACGGCAGTCCCTTTTTCGGGTTGCCCAGGTGCATTCGTTTCCCAATTACGCGTTGACCGGGCCAGCAATGTTTTGCCATCGTTTCATTCACCATCACCACCAGCGTTGTGTTGGCGCGGTCGTTCGCGGTAAAGGTTCGGCCATCCAGCAGTTGAATGCCCATGGCGTGGAAGTAGTCGCCTTGGATCGTGGCGAAGTTGGCGAATTGCAGCTTCCAGCGGCTTGCCGGCACGTCCTCAATGGTGTACGCGGCAGCGGCCCACATGCCGCTTGCGGGCAGAACGCTGGTGACGCCCACGGCAACGATTCCAGGCTTGGCAGACAATCGATCCACAACCGCCTGGTTGAACGCATAGGCAGAGGCGTAAGTGGTGTACTGCTCCACCGGAAGCTGGTACCCGGCCACCAGCACGTGGTCCGGACGGAACCCTGGGTCCACTGCGCGCATCTTCTCAAAGCTGCGCAGAAATGCCCCGGATACCGTCAGCAGCACCAGGGCGATGGCGATCTCCGCCACCACCAGCGCCGACCGCAGCCACGCATGGCTCGCCGTGCCGGTGCCGGTTCGAGCGCCCTCCTTCAAGCTCTCTATGAGATTGGTCCGCAACGCCGCAAAGGCCGGCGCCACGCTGCACAGCGCGCCCGTCGCAACCGAGACCAGAAGCGCGAATGCCACCACGCCCCCGTCCATCGAGATGGAGTCAACGCGTGGCATGGACTCCGGCAGCATATGCAGCGCCGTGCGGATCGCGGTTGCGGCAAACGCCAGGCCCAGCAGGCCGCCGCCCACGCTCAGCAGCAGTCCCTCAATAACAGCTTCGCGAATAAGAACGCTTGAACCCGCGCCCAGCGCCAGCCGCACCGCATATTCGCGCCGTTGCCGGATGGCCCGAACCAGCAGCAGGCCGGCCACATTCATGCACGCAATCAGCAGCACAACGGCCACAGCCACAAACAGCGTGCGCAGCAGCGGACGCACGTCTCCCACCGCGTGCTCCTTCAGCAGCGCCACGTCCCCTGTAATGTGGATCGCGGACATACTGGCAGGGAAGTTGCTCATCACCTGCCGCGCCACGCGATCGGCATCCTGCGCGGCCTGCGAGAGAGCGACGCCGTTCTTCAAGCGGCCCACCAGTTGGAAGCGCCAGTCGCCAGCATCCGCGTCCCCAAGCTCATCCGCCGTCAGGCTCATGGGAACCCATAGCAAGGTCCGGTCCAGTTGTCCGCTTTGCAATGGGAACTCAAAGATGCGCGGCATCACGCCGATGATCGAGTACGACTTGCGGTCCAGGTCAATGGACTTGCCCAGCACATGCGGGTCGCGGTGGAAACGATTCATCCATAGCGCATAGCTGATCACCGCCAGCGGCTCGTGCGCCTGGTCTTCCTGCGCGGTAAAAACACGGCCAAGCATGGGCTCCACGCCCAGCGTGGCAAACACGCCGGCCGTCATGCGGGCCGCGCTCACCTCTTCCGGTCTGGCTCCGCCGGAAAGCTCAAAGCCCGCGTCCGCGTAGCCGCCGATCGAGGCGAACGCGCTGGACGCGTCCGAGTAGACGCCAATCTCCCGCGCCGTCACACCCAGGCCCCTGCTTCTGCCCACGTGGTCCCCCAGCACAACCAGGCGGTCCGGATCATGGAACGGCAACGGCCGCAAAAGGATCCCTTCCACCAGCGAGAAAATGGCCGTGGTAGCCCCAATGCCCAGCGCCAGCGTGAGCACAACAGTAAGCGTGAAGCCGGGAGCCTTGCGCAGTTGCCGCAGGGCAAAGCGGAGATCCTGTGCCAGAGCGTTCATGTGCATTCCTCACTGGGTATCGCGAGCAAACTATAGCGGCATTCTACCTCCGGCTCGCCTGTCTCGCTACCGGCGCGTTGACTTTCCAACTCGCTAACCCGCTCCGTTTCCGACTACACTAGAGGGGTTATGGCTACCGTATCGCTTTCCACCCAGATTCAGCCGCGCACGCCCCAGGGCGTCTTCGCCAACGAGCCCTTCGTCGACTTCAAAACCCCTGAAAATACCCGCGCCATGCAGGCCGCGCTCGACCAGGTCGCCAGCCAGCTTGGCCGCGAGTATGACCTGATCGTCGGTGGCCGCAGCCTCAAGACCGAAGGCAAAATCCGCTCGTTCAATCCCGCGCGCCCCGCGCAGCTCGTCGGCATCCACCAGAAAGCCGGAGCCGAACACGCCGAAGAGGCCATGTCCGCGGCCCTCACCGCGTTTGAATCCTGGAGCAGAACCCCCACAGACGAAAGAGCTTCTCTGCTGCTCAACGCGGCCCAAATCATTCGCAGCCGTCACTTCGAGTTCTGCGCCTGGCTCACCTATGAGGTCGGCAAGAACTGGGCCGAGGCCGACGCCGACGTTGGCGAAACCATTGATTTCCTTGAGTTCTATGCCCGCGAAGCCCTGCGCCTGGCCGCCGCCACCACCCCCATCCAGTACCCCGGCGAGCGCAACCGCCTCCTCTACATTCCCCTCGGCGTCGGTGCCGTCATTCCCCCCTGGAACTTCCCCTTCGCCATCATGGCCGGCATGACCGCCGCCGCCGTCGTCACCGGCAACACCGTCATCCTCAAGCCCTCCAGCGACTCGCCCACCATCGCCGCCAAATTCGTTGAAGTCCTTGAGGAGGCCGGAATCCCTCCCGGCGTGGTCAACTTCTGCCCCGGCTCCGGCGCCACCTTCGGCAACGCCATTGTCGAGCACCCCAAGACCCGCTTCATCGCCTTCACCGGCTCCAAAGCCGTCGGCCTCGACATTCACGAGCGCGCCGCCAAGCCCAAACCCGGACAAATCTGGATCAAGCGGACCATCCTTGAAATGGGCGGCAAAGACTCCATCCTCGTCTGTGCCGATGCCGATCTCGATGCCGCCGTCGATGGCGTCGTAGCCTCGGCCTTCGGCTTCAGCGGGCAAAAATGTTCCGCCTGCTCCCGCGCCATTATTGAAGCCCCGTTGTATGACATTTTTGTCGAACGCGTACGCGAAAAAGTAGCCAAGCTCACTGTTGGCGATCCCACCACCAACTCCAATCTCGGCCCCGTCGTCAACAAGGCCGCGCTCGATTCCATGCTCGCCTATATAGATACCGGCAAGAAGGAAGGCCGTCTCGTCGCCGGCGGCAGCGCACCCCAGACCGCCAACGGCGGCTACTATCTCCAGCCCACCGTCTTTGCCGACATCGCTCCCACCGCCGTGCTCGCCCAGGAAGAAATCTTTGGCCCCGTCCTCGCGCTCATCAAAGTGGAGAGTTACGAGCAAGGCCTCGCCGTCGCCAACAACACCGAGTATGGCCTCACCGGCGCCATCTACACCGCCGACCGCGACCGTCTCGACCACGCAGCCCGCGAGTTCCACGTCGGCAATCTTTACCTCAACCGCAAATGCACCGGCGCCATGGTCGGTGCGCACCCCTTCGGCGGATTCAACATGAGCGGCACCGACTCCAAAGCCGGCGGCCCCGACTATCTCTACCTCTTCACCCAGGCCAAAAGCGTAGCGGAAAAACTCTAGAGCGGCGTCTCGAAAGTTCGCGGCCGCTATTCTTCCCTCAACGCGACCATCGGGTCCACGCGCATCGCCCGGCGCGCAGGAAAATAACAGGCTGAAAGCGCCACCACCGTCAGCAGAGCTGTAACTCCCTCAAATGTGAGCGGGTCTCTTGCGCTCACCCCGAAGAGCAAGCCGCCCATGAGCCGCGTCAGACTGTAGGCGCCGATCAGCCCCGTGACGACTCCTATTGACGCCAGAGCCATTCCCTGTCGAAACACCAGGGAAAGGATGCTGTTGCGCTGCGCGCCCAACGCCATGCGGATGGCAATGTCCGGAGTTCCCTGGGTTACCAGGAAGGACATCACGCCGTAGACCCCAACGGCTGCGAGGATCATGGCAAAAAAAGCAAACGCGCCGAGCATGGTCATGGCAAACCGCTGCCGGGCTACCGATTCGTGAACCCGCTGCTGCATCGTTGCAATGTCGTAAACGGGTACATCGGGATCGATGGCCCGCACCTGTTGGACGATGGCATCCGCCACGCTTGCCGGGTCGCCGCTGGTGCGGGCAACTACGAACATGTAGCCTCCGGGATGCTGCGAGCGTGGGTAATAGACGACCATGCGCGTATCGGTGTCGAGGCCGTATTGTTTGACGACGCCGACTACGCCTGCGATGGTAAGCCAAGGCGACTTATCATTTCGACGGATACGCTTTCCCACCGCGTCGCCCTGCGGCCAGAATCGGTCCGCCATCTTCTGATCCACAAGAACGACAGGCTGCGATTTGTCGGTGTCACTGCTGGAAAACAGCCGACCGCGTGTGAGAGGAGTCTCCATGGTTGTGAAATAGTCGGGCGTGGCAGTGCGAACGTCGACTTGCAACTCGGGTTGGTTCGGAGGCGGTACGTATCCCTCAATTTGCATTCCTCCCCACCCCACGGAAGGAGTAAGCGGGAGCGCGGAAATCGCCCCTTGGCTAGTAACTCCCGGCACGCTCAGCACGCGTTGGGCAAGGTCCTGGTAAAACTGAAATCTTTGCGCATCCAGACTATATTTTGGGCCGTAGGAGGCCACTTCCATTGAGATCACGTGGTCCGGGTTGAATCCCGGCGGCACATTCACCAGGCGCACAAAGCTGCGAACAAGAAGACCGGCGCCGGTCAATAAAGTGAGAGAAACTGCAAGCTCGGCAATCACCAATGCTCCGCGCAGCTTGTCGCGCTTCACACTCAGTCCGCTACTTACCGTGCCTCTTCCGCCCGCTTTTAGTGCGGTATTGAGGTCGATGTGCGAAGCGCGAAAGGCGGGTGCCAGGCCAAACACGATTCCAGTAAGGACGGAAATCGCGATGGTGAAAAGCAAAACGTGGAAGTCCATTCCGAGCTCATCCAGTCGTGGAATGTTTCCGGGATGCATCTGGCGCACCGCGAACAGGCAGCCCGCGGCAATTGCCAGCCCCGCCGCGCCGCCCAGCAAGCCGAGCAGAACGCTTTCGGTCAAAAGCTGCATCACCACCCGCTTTCTTCCCGCGCCCAGGGCAGTGCGCATGGCGATCTCCTTCTGTCGCACGGTGGCGCGAGAGAGCAGCAGGTTGGCCACATTGGTGCATGCGATCAACAGGACCAGCGAGACCGCTCCGAACATGATCAGGACCGCTGTTCGCACGTTGCCAACTACCTGGTCAAGCAGAGGAACAACGCTAATGGTGAAGGATGGATCGCGATGCTTTTCCACCCGCAGCCGCGCAGCAATGATGTCGATGTCTGCCTGCGCCTGGCGAGCGGTTACGCCGGGCTTGAGCCGGGCAAGGATATTGAAATTTTCGGAGCCGTAATCCTGTTCATCTTTTGCATCTAACGGGAGCGGCAGAAAGAGTTCTGGCTTGTCGATGCCACCGACGGTGGGCACCACTTCGTGGTTCAGCTTGAAGTCCCGAGGTAACACGCCGATGACTGTACGCGACACTCCGTCGAGCATGATGCTGCGCCCAACGATATTTGGGTCGCCACCGAACTCCTGTTTCCACAATGCATAGGTCAGCATCACCGTTTGTGGCTTTCCAGGAGTGTCTTCCTCCGGCAGAAAGACGCGGCCAAGCAAAGGCTTGACGCCGAGCATGGGGAGCAAGCTTGAAGACGCCGCGATTCCGTCTATCTTCATGGCCTTCGAAAGCCCGGTAAGGATGTAGTCTCGTCCGTACAGGACGGCCTCATCGTCGAAGACATGGTTTTGTGTCTTGATGTCGTGATATTGGCCCAGCGACGGCCAGTCCTGGGGAATTCCAATTCCCGGCGATCGCAGCCAGAGGATTGCAAGGCGATCCGCATTCGCGTAAGGCAACGGCTTCAGAAGCAGCGTGCTGGTTACGCTGAAGATGGCGGTGTTTGCGCCGATTCCAATTGCCAGCGACAGGACAATCATGACCGTTGTGCGGGGACTCCTTTTGAGCATCCGCACTCCATATCGCAAATCCTGAATCAAATCCTCAAGCAGCTTTGTACCGCGTGCTTCGCGGCATTGCTGCCTGACCTGCTCCGGGCCTCCAAGCACCATTCTTGCGCGGCGTACTGCATCTTCCTCGGACGCGCCCATCTGACGATACTTCTCCGCTTCCCGGTCCAGGTGAAAGCGCAATTCCTCATCGAGCTCGACGTCCACCGCCTTGCGGTGAAAGACGGCGCGAAGCCTGTAAAGCAAGTCGCTCAGCATATCGGTCTCCCTTCAAGCCATATCGAGGACATGGCCCACCGCTGCCGCCAGTTTGCGCCAGGCCAGCGTTTCCACATCAAGTTGCTTCCGGCCCTGGCGAGTCAGCTCGTAATACTTGGCGCGCCGGTTGTTCTCGCTGATGGCCCAGTGGGCCTTGACCCACCCGCGACGTTCCAGCCTGTGCAGGGCGGGATAGAGCGAGCCCTGCTGGACTTGCAACGCCTCCCGCGAGATTTGCTGCAGGCGCTCGGAAATCGCCCAGCCGTGGAGCGTCTCCAGCGCCAGTGCTTTCAGAATTAGGAGGTCCAGTGTGCCTTGGGGAAGTTCCAGCCGTTCGTCATTCATAAACGCTCAACCCTTCTGCTTCTACACAAGAGCGTATAGAAGTTGGTGTCGAAGTGCAAGGGGAGAAATCCAACATCGAGAGTGTGGACTGGGCACAATACGGACGAAAGGCGACCCCGCATACATCACCCAATCGCCTGCCCGCAGCTCACATAATTGACAATTCAAGCCAAATGGCCAATGCGCTCATCGAGCGTAGAGAAGACTGGTCCCACGGTTCCGGGCGAATGACCAGGAACCTTGATGAGCGCACAGGCCTGTTCGCAACCGTTGACGCAAGGGTTGAATGGACAAGGTCTGTTCTGCATTCAGGCATGTGAGTGTGTTCACACCAATGCGGGTTCGGCTACCGGCGCCCGCGTTACCGAAATCACGCTGATGTCGTCTTCCTGGCCGAAGGCCTGCGCGGCTTCGGCGATTCCGGCTGCGGAGCGGGCCGTCCGCAGCAGTTCATTCACTCGCTCAAATCCGAACAGACGGCCATTCGCATCTGTAGCCTCTGCAATGCCGTCCGACATCAGCGTCAGCCGGTCGCCAGGGTTCAGTTGGAACTGCATCATCGAAGGCTCGGCTCCCTCAATCATGCCCAGCGGAAGTGCGCCTTCCATGGGCAGCTCGTCGCCATTCAGATACGGGGCAACGTGCCCGGCGTTGGCCATGGCCGTGCTGCCATCCGCCTCGATACGCAAGGCCACGCAAGTTGCCTGGGCGTCGGCGCGTCCCAGCAGGCGGTGATTGAGGGCGCGGAGCAGGACAGCAGGATCGGTACTGTGTTTCTCCTCTGTACGGATCGCCCCCACCAGAAGCGCCACCAGCATGCCCGCCTTGAGGCCCTTGCCGGTCACGTCGCCGGCCACAATCAGCACAGAGCCGTCGGTGGTGTGCGGAACGATCTGGAAGAAATCCCCGCCCACCTCGCGGGCCGGCCGGTACTCGCTCTCGATGGTCAGCCCCTTAAGCACAAGCCGCGGCTCGGGCAGAATCACCTGCTGCACCTCCTGCGCCTGCTTCACATCCAACGCCATCAGCCGCTGGCGCTTCACGGAGTTGAGCAGCCGCCGCAGCAGCAGCAGGGCGATGACCACCGCCACCAGCAGATTCGCGATTGCGCCAAGGCTGACCCGGAAGCCGAATGGGAACCAAAACAGGCGGATATGAAGAAGGCCGAGTTCGGGCGTGAAAGTCCCGACCCCGTGTAGCACGACGACAGGCAAAACCAGCCAGCCCTCCAGGCCCTGCCGGCGAATGCCTTCGGCGACAACCCACAACAGCAGAGCGAAGCACAGCAGCCGGAGGACCAGACTGACGGTCACGAAATGAAGAGCAACAGCATGCGGCACCAGGCCGAAAAAGACCTCTTCACCCAGAGTGGATGAGACCATCAACGCCAGTGCAAGCGCGACGGTGAGCCGGGGCAGCCATGCCGGGTGCTGCTGCCCGAACCATACCCGCCACACCATGACCCATGCCGCATAGCTAAGCGGGATCCCAAGACAATCTGTGAGCAGACTATTGATGGGAGCGCTCTGAAGTTCCGTTAAGGATCCAATGACAATGAGGGCGTTAATGACAGCAAAGAGCAGGAACAGAGCTCCCATCCACAGGTAGACGCGGTCGGAGCGGTCAAACAGGATGAGGGTGAAGGCGACCACGGCCAGCAGGCCAAACAGTAGAGCCTGGGCTGCATTCGATGCGTTGGAGCGAATCAGTTCCAGCCAGTGCATCTGGTAACCCGCAGCCACCGCGCCGGCCTCGCCCAGCACCGGAGCCGAGTGCATGCCGCCCGCATCCGGTTGGTTGGCCAGGGTAGAAGGTTCCATCCACAGCCGGAAGGCCAGGACCTGTGTGTTCTCGGCTGACTCGGTCACGTCCGAGTTCGTCTTGTCCCGCCCAATCCCAGTTGGCCCGGTTCCAGCGCCGTTGCTGCCCGGTTTTACCAGCGGGAACATTTTGGGCTGGGTGTCGTAGACGACGGGCTCTTTGCCCTTGAAGTCGCCGAAGTTGCCTGCCGGCGCTCCGTTGCTGAAAAACTGATAGGCATCGTCCACGTCAGCCGGCCCCGCCAGCGCCAGTTGCTGGCCTGGCCGCGCCCGCACCCGCACCCGGATGCGGTACCAAGCGTAGCCAAAGTATCCGGGGTGGCCCTTGGCCGTCCAGCCAGCCACATAGCCGGAGAGCCCGCCGACTGGGTCAATGTTCCCGTCCTTCGGCGTCAGGTCCACCGTCTCCCACTTCGAGTCGTCAAAATCCGGCTCGGCCCACAGCGGCTTGCCGGTTTTAGGGTCAATGGGCGAGTCACCCACGGTGAACTTCCACGGCCCAAAGAGCGGCGCGGCCGCCTGTCCGAGGGTGATTTCAGCGGTATTCGGCGAGGGCTGAGGATTTTGGGCGGGCTGGATACGCTGGCCGTTCACCGTGATGCCGACGGGCAGCAACATGCCAACGAGGAGCAGGCGGATCGTTCGTGCCATGACTTGACCTGGGAAGAACTCGGTAATGGGCCGGTGGCATCACTATACAACGCCAGGACCTATCTGAACCCGGTCGAGTCCGCCCAGTGCCTGATAGGTAGCAGTCTCCCGAGTCTTAGAGATAAGGCGATAGCGCCATCAGTTTGCGCATGATCGCCAATGTACCTATCGAATATTCGCGACGAAAAAGGTCTCGTGCTTTCTGAGCTCAGGGCTTGCTTTGCGCATGCAGATCAGCTTTGCATAAAAATACCTCTCATCCGCGCATAATCACTCTATGACTAACCGTCGCCAACTGAATTTCGGGGCGTTCCGGTCCGTATGGCCGCTGAAAGACCCACCCCCTCCCCTCGATCACACCCACTTTTGGCACCTATTTTCGCTTCGAAGAAATCGATAGCGGTTGCAATATCAATAATTTACAGGAAATCATCGGAAGACGCGTGTTGGCATAATGGTAATCAGAAATGGTCAAAAAAGCCCTGTTTTGGATCATTATTCGCCGCTTGTTGGGTGATTTTGAACCGAAAAGGGGCGCAAAAGAGAGAGCTCAATCGGAAGTAGAGGCCAGTGTTCTACCGTTGTGCTTGAAACGTCAGCGTGCTCCAACCGATTACTTGCCCGCGGAGTTCGCCGCCGTCTGCGCCCGCCGCTCCTCAATCCTCTTGAGCGTCTCGCGCCAGCGTTTTGACTTCTCCGGCAGAAGAGAGTCTTCGACCGCCTTGCGATAGCCGCCCAGATAGATCGAGTAGAGTATGGCCAGCGAGCAGCCGATGCCCCAGAGGAAGCCGATGCAAAGACCCAAGACTGCGGCGGGGCCAAAATCCATCGCGGGCGTCCTCTCTTACATCCGGCCTACACAGCCACCGTAAAGCTGTCTTCTGTGCGCGTCACGGCGTGGTAAAGCGTGTCGCGCTCCACGGGCACGCGGCCGGCCTCGGTGATTAGGCGGCACAGATCTTTGCGCGTCATGCCCTGCGGGGTGGTGGCGCCGGCGTCGTGGTAGATCTTCTCCTCGATGACGGTGCCGTCCAGGTCGTCCGCGCCAAAGCGCAGCGCGATCTGCGCAATCTTAGGCGTCAGCATCTGCCAGTAAGCCTTGATGTGTGGGAAGTTGTCGAGCAGCAACCGGCTCACGGCAATCTGCCGGATGTCTGTCAATCCGGTGGTCACGGGCAGGTGATCGAGCGGCGTGTTTTCGGGATGAAATGCCAGCGGAATGAAGGTCTGGAAGCCGCCCGTCTCGTCCTGCACGGCGCGCAGCTTAAGCAAATGATCCACGCGGTCTTCGTCGTTCTCGATGTGGCCGTACAACATAGTGGCATTGGACTTGAAGCCCAGCTTGTGGGCCAGCCGCGCCGTGGAGAGCCACTCGTCGCCGTCGATCTTGTGGTCGCAGATGATGGAACGGACGCGTGCGGAAAAGATTTCCGCGCCGCCGCCAGGCATGGAGTCCACGCCCGCCTCGCGCAGCTTGAGCAGCGTCTGCTCGATGGTGAGCTTGGCGCGCCGGGCCAAGTAGGCTACTTCCACCATGGTGAAGGCCTTGATGTGTACCTTGGGAAACCGCAGCTTCAAGCCGCTCACGAGATCGAGAAAGTATTCAAACGGCAGGTCGGGGTGCAGTCCGCCGACGATGTGGAATTCCGTCACCGCTTCCGAGTAGCCGGAGGCTGCCGTTTCCCAGGCTTCCTCAAGCGCCATGGTGTAGCCGACCGGGTCGCCCTTTTTGCGCCCAAAGGCGCACAGCTTGCAGGCCGCCACGCACACGTTGGTTGGATTGATGTGGCGATTGACGTTGAAGTAGGTCACGTCTCCATGGAGACGCTCGCGCACATGGTTGGCCAGCCAACCCACGGCCAGCACGTCGGAGGAACCATAGAGTGCCAGCCCATCGTGGAAGTCGAGCCGCTCGTCGGCCAGCACCTTGGCGGCGATGGGCTCAAGCCGGGGGTCGTGAGTTTGAAACGCGTGGCTCCGAAAGACGACAGTGGTTCGGGATTCCGCGATCTCAGTCTGCATATGAAGATGATACAGAAACTACGCAGAGGTTGTTATTCGGGGTGGCAATTCATCTTTAACCACTCATCTCTGCCCGGTCTCGACTCCGCCTGCCTGCGGCTCAACCAGCACGCCGTTGTAAAGAGACGCTGCCACCATCTGTTTTCCGGCAGCGCGGATAAGCCCAATCCGATAACCGGTTTGCCACCACTTCCAAGTGGAGGTTTTGGGATCGATAGCATAAATCTGGTCGCTCGACCGTGAACAGACCAGGACCTTGCCGAGCGTGGCGTCGTAGGATAGATCGTCCACATCGCGGAATGGAAGCCGCTGGAACCACAGCCATGTGTGGCCAAGGTCGTGGGTGAAGTAAACCCCTTCGCGCGCACCCAGCCAGAGCGTTCCGTCCGGAGAAAAGGCCACGCGATGAATGCGCGTGAGCATGGACGGCACCTGCATGGGCGACCAGGTCAACCCGGCGTCCGTAGAAACAACCACACCGTCGGATCGCGCCGCCGCCATGGTTGCGCCGTGCGAGGCAACCGACAGGTATTCGCCGGAATCCATCACCAGGCCGCCTTGCCAGCTTGCGCCCTGATCCTTGCTGGTGAGCAGCCCGAAGCTGGTGGAGGCCAGCCACCGGTCGCCGCTGAGATCAAGCGCGTTGACCCGGCTATCCAGCTCGATCACCGGCGCCTTGACCTTCTTTTCGATATTGATGCGCTTGCCTTTCAGGGTCTCCGTTGCAGCCTTCACCAAAGTGTTTGCAACGATGTTTCTCGGCTCCCAATGCGGCGAGACCCCGGCTGCCGAGTTCTGGTCCAGAGCGAAGATACCGTGACTCGTGCCGGCCACGACCGTGCCGTCGTGCGCCTGGGCCAGGGCAAAGACATCGCGCCCTTCCAGGCCGTCGCCGATCTGCTGCCAGGCAGCGCCGCCATTGACGGAAACGAACACGCCGCCCAGGTTCTTGTCGTTGACCACCCCGGCATAGAGGCGCTCCGGGTCCGCATGATCCACCAACAGCGCATCCACCTTGCGCTCGGAAAAGCCCTGGTTTGAAGCCGTAAAGGTTGTTCCCGCGTCGCTGCTGGTCAGCACGCCGCCGCGATCGGTCGCCAGCAACACATGGTTGGGGTCGGCCGGGTCCACGAAAACGTCGTTCACAATGACATCGGAACCGGTCATCGGCTTGAAGATTCTGCCGCCGTCCGTGGTCTTGTAGAGCCCCTCGGTCGTACCGGCGTAAACAACCTCCCTATTAGTGGGGTCCTGCATGAGAACGCGGGTTCTGCGCGCGTCGGTGGGAATGCCCTTGATCTTGTGAAACAGGTTGCCCGCGTTCTCGCTTTTGTAGATGCCACTGCACGCGCTCAGGAAAACAGTGCTGGGCTTGACGGGGTCGACAATAATGGAAAATACGTCGGAGTCTTCAATCACACCCTGCTTAATGTTCTTCCAGTTCTTGCCCCCGTCGGAGGTCTTCCAGGGTAAATGCCAGGTGCCTGCATAAACGATGTCCGGGTCCTTCGGGTCCACGGCCAGCGATTCGACCTCGTGAATCTCCTTGCTTCCCGCCGGGCTGATCAGCGCCCAGGACAGGCCGGCGTCCGTCGAGCGAAAAATCCCCTCGAGGGTGCCCGCAAAGAGCATTTTGGGGTTGGATGGCGCCTGCACAAAAGCAAGGATCGACTGCCCGCGCAGCCCTTCGACAATCTTCCAGTTCTTGCCCCCGTCGCGGCTGATCCATAATCCTCCGCCTGGCTGATCGATCCGCCAGGCAGCGGTGTAGATGGTGGTGGGATTCGACTCGTCTACGACGATGTTGTCCAGGACAAGGTCATCCGCCTGGTCCAGCTTCGCCAACCGACGCCACGTTGCGCCTCGATCGAGCGACTCGTAGATCCAACTGTCGGTGGTGCCGAGGTAGAGGTGGTTCGGCTGGCCGGGCACCGCGGCAAAGGCGCGTGCATCGCCGCCGGCCGGTCCGACGGTGGTCCATGCGGCCTGGGCCGGGAGCCTGCTTGTAGCAAGCGCGATTAGCAGAAAAGGAATGGACCACAGAGAAATGACCGGCAGAGAAATGGCCCGCGCCAAGCCTGCGCGCCGGCAGAGAGATTCAAGACAAATCCGCATACGGCTCATTCAAACAATAAGCTCCCCGAGTGCCAATACAAATGAGAATAAATTTGGCTTTACAAAATTGAAGAGGCCGACCGGCTTACCGGTCAGCCTCTAAGGGTTACTGGAGGAATCGCTCAGCCTCTTTTCATCCTCAAGCCTTGCCATGGTGACGGCAAGGCTTGAGGATTCGGTTCACACGGCCTCCGCGGGCCGGACGGCCTGCCCTTATTGAGGCGGCTTGGCGCCGGGGTTGCCGACGATAGGGTTCTTCTTGTGGTGAGCGTGGTGCCGTTCGCCCAAGGGCTTGCGCACCTGCGCCTTCACCATCGTCTCATCCACCGGGGTGGTTCCGTTGACGTCAGCCGTGAAGGTTGCGCCTGCCGGTACCAGGTAGTCTTCCACAGTCTGGCCATCGGTGGTGCCGGTGGCGACGCTGATGCGGGAAGCATCAATGCCCTTTTCGGTCACCAGATACTCCTTGGTGTTGACTGCGCGCTGCGCGGCATCATCCTCGACCTTCAGATGCCTGTGCCGCTTGGCGGACTTTTCTTCCCGTTCGGTTCTGGCCTTTTCCTTGGCATCCGATTCGCCTACGACCACAGCCTTGGAATCCGCCTGCCGTTGCAGGTCGAGGGCGACTTCATCGAGGCAGGCCTTGGCTTCGTTGTCCACGCGCGTCGGACGAGCCTTGTCCTTGGTGAAGGTGATCGAGCACAACGCCTGGGTATGGGGCGCCGGAGCAACATACGGAGCCGTAATGGTCACCGTGGTGTTGGCGGTTGCCGTTTGACCCTTGTCATCGGACACATTGCAGGTGATTCCGACCGCACCGGTTGGCGCGCCGGCGGACGAGAACGTTGCCGAGGTGCCGCTACCGGTTACTGTGCCGGCCGATGCCGAGTAGCTGTAGGTGAGGGGACGGTTCTGCGGGCTCAAGCCCGTGGAGGTGATGGTGCTGGACTCACCCGGCTTGATGGTGGTGGGATCGGCCGTGCAACTAATGGTTGGCGGCTCGTATGCCTTGACCGTGAAGCTGGCCGAGCAATCCGCCGTCTCTCCCGGCTTCAGGCCTTCCTTGCCGGCCTTACCTTCCTTTACGGTGCCCTTGACTGTGTAGCTGCCTGCAGCCAGCGAACCGGTGGCGACGGTCGCATTGGCGCCGTTGCCGGTCACTCCGTCTCCGCTCCACGAATAGACGACATTGAGCTTAGGATCGAGCGCTCCAGCCGTTGCGGTCACCGTGACCGGATCGCCGGGGAAAACTGAAGCTGGGCTTGCCGAGCAGGCCAAGGTCACGGGCGGCGGGGGCGCAATGGTGCCGACGTGATACACAAAACCCGCACTCAGGCGCGCCATGTTGAAGTTGCCGCGTCCGCTAGGCCAGTTCTCGTGGGTGTATTGGTAGTCGGCCTGAAAAATTCGGATGGCGAGATGATGATTGAGAAAGGGCGTGGCGTAGTCCATGCCGCCGCCTGCCGTCAAAACCGCGCCGAATGTGTCATCGGGCGAGTGCACGGTTCCGGCGTACTCAAGACCCACCAGCGCATGAACGAAGGGCGTCACGTCGGCCGATGGGAAACGGAAGATCAAGCCGCCGCCGCCGCCGGAGAAATCGTCATTCGACCAGGTGGAGCCGTCACCGGTGGACGGAGGAGCGGCTTCATTGTTGATGTGTTCATCGGCTTCGAGTTGCAAGCCTACATACTTATTGAAGTACCGGGCAACGCTGAGGATTGCGCCATAGTTCACGCTCTTGGCCGTCAGCACATCCGTTGTTCCCACCGTACCGTGCGGGGCGAGATAACTGTATCCTGCAAAGATGTCCCATTTTGATGGGGAATCATCCGCAGCGGCCGTGGCCGGTTTGGCTGAATCCTGTGCCGAGAGGGCAAGGGGCATAGCAGCCGCAAAAGCCAAGGCGATAACCCAGCTCATAGACTTCAAAACACGAGAGTACATGCGTTTTCCTCCGCAATAGACCTGAACGGTCAGTAAATGAAAGCTGATTCGCGAGCTCAAAAATTGGCTCAGACTAGCCCGATTTCGCGTTAATAAACGAATCGAAAGGTATTCCTACAGCACTATTAAACGTACCATAGCTGAATTCCGGCGGAACATCTTTTTCAATGACATGCAGTATCCAGTTATTCAACGGCCAAAAGGCGGGGAACATTACCTAGGTAACCATTTCTCGCGATGTCTGCCAAATTGCATGTCCGGCTCAGCCTGCATTCAGGGTCTTCAGAAGACTGCGCGGCTCGCGCTGGATCTTCTCTTGTAGAAGCGTGATGGCGTACAAGAGTTGCTCCGGCCGCGGGGGACATCCCGGGACATACACATCCACGGGAACCACCTGGTTGACTCCCTGAAGGAGGGCATAGTTATTGAAGACGCCGCCGGAAGTGGCACAGGCACCCATGGAGATTACCCATTTTGGCTCCGGCATTTGATCGTAGAGGCGGCGGATGACTGGGGCCATTTTGTTCGAGACCCGTCCGGCCACGACCATGAGGTCCGACTGGCGCGGCGAGGGGCGGAAGACCTCGGCCCCGAAGCGCGCAATGTCATACCGCGACGCGCCCATGGACATCATCTCGATGGCGCAACAGGCCAAACCAAAGGTCATGGGCCAAACGGAGTTCTTGCGTATCCAGTTGACGGCGAAGTCCAGCGACGTGAGAAAAACGCCCTCCGGCTCTTCATAGCCGTAACTCACTTCCTTCAGCTTGACGCGATTGTTTGCACTGCTCTCCAGCGCTCCGAAAAGATAATGGTCCCGCTCCGGCGTGCCCGTCATTTCTTTACTATACCTCCATTTGCCTCGCCGGGAGTTGGCCGTTTTCGTTCCCGGCCGGCAAGAAATGCCTTCAGTATCGATGGCTGCCGACCGGTCTGATCGAGAACGATTGAGGTTTTGCGTGATGAATTGAGCTGAATTGAACGAACCCCGCACCGGCCCTCGAAAAAAGCGCCTGTGTGCGATATTCTTCCTAGTTCCCTTCTAGTTTTTCCTGGGGTTAATCCGAACCAGGTCAAGATCATATCAACGTCCTTTTGACCGGCGAGCAGTGTTGAATCCCAATGGGTCGGCGGCAAACCAGCAAAAGCCTCAAGTTGTTTCTTGTCCGCGCACTCCACGCGTGACCGCCATTTTCCGGAGCGGAAAGAAAATGCGAAGTTGTACGTTCAAACTGTTGCTTCTGTTTGCCTTGCTGGGATCTCCGACGATTGTCTTCCCGCAGGCACCAGCCTCATCGCCTTCAGTGGCGCAGACCAGTGCGGTGCAAGCCCAGCCCGCTGCAGCCCAGGTCGCGGCCCTTGAGCAGGCCGTCCGCAGCGCCCAATCCGCAGGGGACAATGCGTGGATGCTGGCCTCGGCGGCGCTGGTCCTGCTGATGACCGGCCCCGGGTTAGCCCTGTTTTATGGCGGCCTGGTGCGCAGAAAGAACATCCTCGGCACCATGATGCAGAGCTTCGCCATGATGGCGCTGGTGACCGTGATCTGGGCGCTGGTGGGTTATTCCCTCGCCTTTGGCCACGGGAATAGCTTCATTGGCGGCTTTGAACACGTGTTCCTGCGCGGCGTGGGCTTGGCTCCCAATCCCGATTACGCACCTACCATTCCGGAACAGACCTACATGATCTATCAGCTCATGTTCGCCATCATCACGCCGGCCCTGATCACGGGCGCCTTTGCCGAGCGCGTGAAGTTCAGCTCGATGGCGGTCTTTCTTTCCCTTTGGTCGCTGCTTGTTTATAGCCCCATGGCTCACATGGTCTGGGGTGTGGGCGGTTTTCTCAATTCGACGGCCGGGCGTTTCCCTTCGCTCGATTTCGCGGGAGGCACGGTCGTCCATGTGACTTCGGGCGTTTCGGCGCTGGTCGCTTGCATCTATCTTGGCAAGCGTTTCGGCTATCCACACACCAACATGCCGCCGCACTCGATGGTGCTGAGCTTCATCGGCGCCTGTTTGCTGTGGGTGGGCTGGTTCGGCTTCAATGCGGGCAGCGCTCTGGGTGCGAGTTCGCTGGCCACCAGCGCCTTTGTCAACACCCACTTTGCCGCTGCGGCGGCGGCCATCGGCTGGTCGATCGCGGAGTGGATTCACAATGGCAAACCCACGGCGCTGGGCGCGATTTCCGGCGCGGTTGCCGGGCTGGTGGCCATCACGCCCGCCTCCGGCTTCGTTCAGCCCATGTCTGCGCTGGCCATTGGCTTCATGGCCGGCCTCTTCTGCTTCTTCATGGTCTTTGTGGTGAAGAGCTTCTTCGGTTATGACGACTCGCTGGATGCCTTTGGCGTGCATGGGGCCGGTGGAACGCTGGGCGCTCTACTGACGGGCCTGTTTGCCAACCGCCTGATCAACCCGGCCTTCGGCAAAGATGCGGCCGGAAACCTCATTGCGACGGGCGCGCTGGATGGTCACTGGGGCCAGTTGCTCAACCAGTTTGCCGGCGTGGCCATTGCCTGGGGCATTTCGATCGTTGGAACGCTGGTTCTGTTGTTCGTGGTGGACAAGACAATGGGGCTGCGCGTTTCCCAGGAAGACGAGGCCGCGGGCCTCGACCTTTCGCAGCACAACGAGGAAGGCTACGACTTGAACTCCTGATTCCCGGATGGCCTAGCGCCGGCCTTGGGGCTTGGTTCCCTGAAAGGCTTCGGGGTTCTTTGAAAAGATTCGGCGGGATCGCACAATCACCGGTTCCGCCTGTTACGCTGTCAAGCGAGGCATTTTGAACATGCTCAAGATTGAAGCCATACTCCAGCCTTCCAAGCTGGACGCCGTGAAGGATGCGCTGCTGGAAGCAGGCATAGAAGGCATGACCATTCTGGAGGCCCGCGGTCATGGCCGCCAGAAGGGCCACACCGAGTTCTATCGCGGACGCGAATATACCGTGGACCTTCTGCCCAAGGTCAAAATCGAACTGGTGGTAGTGGACGACTTGAAAGAAAAGGTCATCCAGGCGATTATTGGAGCCGCGCGCACGGGGCGTATCGGCGACGGAAAAATCTTTGTCAGCCGCATCGACGAGGCCATTCGCATCCGCAACGACGAACGCGGGGAAACGGCGATCTAAGGTCGAATCGCGCAAAGAAGCTGGGTTCCCGGCCTGATTTGACCGTGGCACTCGAAATATCCAGCGCGTAGCGGGAGTCAGGACGTCTCGATAGCCGCTTTCCTGGCCATGCCCAGGAGATTATCTGCCGTTTGTGAGATCTTGTCATAGGCAGCCGGTGGTTTGGCTCCCAGCTCAACATTCGGGCACACCTGCGCCGCCAGTTACTTCCATCGAAGACCAAAATTCCACATCGGCAGAAAAATCGCTTATTCTGTTAACAATTCCTTCTTGCTTCGGCAGGGCAAGCACAAAAACTCATGAATCCAGTCGCCTTGGCGGTTGACGATCTTCGGGAGCAGTATACGCGGGAGATGGTGCTTGTGCGCCAGACCTGCGAGCGCACCGGAGACGGCACGGCAGCCATTCGCCGCCGCTCGGCCGTGGTGGACCGGATCCTGATTGAAATGTGGCGCCGGGCCTTTGCCGGGCAACCCGCGCTGAACGTGTCGCTTCTAGCCTTAGGTGGGTACGGCCGCAAGGATCTGTTTCCCTACTCCGACATCGATGTGCTGTTCGCTTTTGCCGACGAAAAGACCGAGGAGCAGTCCAAGGAAGCGGTTCGATCGATCATCCAGGGGATGTGGGACGTCGGCCTTAGGGCCAGCCCCAGTTCCCGCACGGTCAAGGAAGCCGGCAAATTCGACCCGGATAACCTGGAGTTCACCCTGGCGACACTTGACCGCCGCTTTCTGGCTGGGCAGTTTCCGCTTTACCAGCAGTTGCACCAGACTGTATTGCCTGGCCTGGTGCTGAGCGAGTGGAACACCATCACCCAGAAGCTGGGCGAGATTGCCCGCGCGCGGCACGCCAAGTACGGCAACACGATCTTTCACCTGGAACCCAATCTGAAGGAGTGTCCGGGCGGACTGCGCGACTATCACCTGGCGGTCTGGTTTGCCCTGCTGTTTCACCTGAAGGAAACCAAGGAATGGCCGCGACAGCGCGGCGGTGTGTTCCAGAGCGCACGCGGCGATGCCGAGGCGGCCTTCGACTTTCTGGCTGCGGCGCGCTGTTTTCTCCACTTCCGCCATGGCCGCGACGACAACACGCTCGATTGGCAGTCTCAGGATGAGGCCGCGGCGAACTCGATTGGCCTGGAAACCCGCGGCACTGCGGACCCCAGCTACTGGATGCGGACCTACTATCGCCACGCGCGCATCATCTATCGCCGCGCGGCGCTGCTGATGGAACACCTGCCCGCGCCGGTCAGCTTCTATCGCCAGTTCCGACGCCGGCGCAGTCCGATTGCCGGAACCGACTTCCTGCTTGACCAAGGCCGCATCGATATTATCCCCGGCGCGCAGTTCAACGATACCGCCGCTATTCTGCGCATCTTCTCACTGATGGCCACGCACGGCTACACCCTTTCGCAAGCCGCCGAAGACCGCATCACAGACGCCCTGCCCGCGCTTGCGATTCACATTCCCGAGGGTCCTTACCTGTGGAACGCGCTGCGCGAGGTGCTGCTCGGACCCCACGCGGCCCACGCACTGAGAACCATGCACGCGCTGGGCGTTCTGGAAATGCTGATCCCCGAATTCCACGGCATTGACGCGCTGGTGATTCGCGACAGCTATCACCGCTATACCGTGGACGAGCACACGTTTTTGACCATCGACAACGTGCATGGACTGCGCACGCCGACGCACGACTACGAACAGCGGCTGGCGCAACTGCTGCCGGAGATTGACCGGCTGGATTTGTTCCTGCTGGCGCTGCTGCTGCACGACACCGGCAAGGCCCGGCGCACGGGCGAACACGCCGGACAGAGCGTGGAGCTCGCCGATGCGTTCCTGGCGCGGCTGGATTTCGACGCCGAAGAGCGCGAATCGATTCTCAAGCTGATTCGCCTGCATCTGGAGATGTCAAACGCGCTGCGCCGCGACATCTTCGATCCGGAAAACGTGCGCGGCTTCTCAGAGAAGATCGGCAATCCGCAACTGCTGAAGATGCTCACCCTGATGACCTTTGCCGACATCAAGGCGGTCAACCCGGACGCGCTGACGCCGTGGAAGGCTGAGAACCTGTGGCAGTTCTATATGTCCACGGCCAACTTCATGGACCGGTCTGTGGATGAGGTCCGCTACCACGCGGCTATCGACCCGACGTTGCTCAACCGGCTCCGGTCGATGGTTCCCGCGGTCCAATATGAGGCGCTGGGACAATTCCTTGAAGGGCTGCCGCAGCGCTACCTGCAAACCCGGCTGCCGGAACAGATCCGCAACCACTTCCAGATGGCGCTCAATCTGGCAAAGGATCCGGTGCAGCTTGACCTGAGACCCAATCGCCAGCTCTTCGACCTGACCGTGATTACGCGCGACCGCACGCGCCTGTTTGCCGACGTGGCCGGAACCCTGGCCGCGTGGGGCATGAACATCGTAAAAGCCGGCGCATTCTCAAACGAAGCCGGCGTGATTGTCGACAGCTTCCACTTTACCGACACGTTTCACACCCTGGAGCTGAACCCAAGCGAGAAGGACCGCTTCGTGGTCAACCTTCATGATGTGGTGGCGCAAAAGGTGTCTGTGCAGCAACTGCTGGAAGCGCGGCGTCACCTCAACCATCCCTCCAACCTCAAGGTCGAAGTCGCTACACGGCTGCAGTTCGATTCGGAATCCTCCACTCACTCGACTCTGTTGCAGGTCATCTCCCAGGACGTTCCGGGGTTGCTGCGTCAGATCGCCCTCTCGCTCAGCGCACACCAGTGTGACATCAAGGTTGCCTTGATCGACACCGAAGGCGAAACCGCCATCGACGTTTTCTACTTGACGCGCCGCGAAGAAAAGCTCTCTGACGAAGTGCAGCAAACGCTGGCTACGGATCTCTCCGAAGCTCTGGTGGCGATGCGCGCGCCGACGGCGTGACACGAAAAAAGCCGCAGGAGCCTAGTCTGAAACCGCGCCGGTCTGGTTCATCAGGCCCTGTTAACTGTTAGGTCAACAAGTGGTTACTACCGGTTAAGGGGGGGGTGGGCCATGCCGGGTGGTACGGGCCGGGGAGTTCCTGATATTTTGACCCGACGATCTTGATGCGGCATTGCGAGCATGGGCAATTCTCCGGAGCGGCATGGGTTCCTCTTTGCCTGTCCTAAGCTATTGTGCGGCAACGGAGGGATATATTCTGCAAAACAGAGCGAGTCGGGCGGACAGGTTTTTGAGTTGAGTTATCAACAATTTCAGAGCGATGGTTTGCCGGGAACATCAACTGGGGCGAGTTAGAGCCTTTTTTCCCAAGCACGCGCAAGCATGTGTCTCACGGAAAACGTTATTGCTCTTCGACGATAGCCACATCCCACGGCGCGAGCGTTAGGGCAGCCGCGTGGGTTACGGGTTTTCCATCAAGCAGATTTGTGCCGGAGGCGTAGGCGTAAGTTAGCTGAACATTGGCGCTGGAGTAGTTGAAGTAATAGTGGAGCCGCTTGCCGAGCCGATTGACGCCGTGCTGCACATGGACCGCGGCGGGCACCTGCTGGTCGGCGCCGGTGAGGCCGGCTCGATCGAGAACGCTCTTGAGCACTGATGTTTGCAGCTTGTCAGAGAGATATGTGCCCTCATAGAGCAGCGTGCCGGAACCGAATTCATTCTCTGTGATGGCCGGCCACTTGCCGAAGAATGGATGGTCGTAATAGGCGAGAGCTTTGGCGTGCTCGGGCATGAGGAACTCTGCCCAGTAAGAGACCTTATTGTCCGCGCCGGCGTGAAAGGGATCGTCTTTCAAGGCGAGCGGATGTTCGAGGCTGGAAAATTCCTGGTAACTGAAGCCGGCTGCTTCGCGCAGCGGGCCCGGCGCGCGCACCCAGCGAACGGCGGAGTTCTCATTGGCGAATCCGCTCTTGAACGTCATCACTACGTGGCCGCCGTTTTTCACATAGTCCGAAATCCGTTGCAGCAGCGCGTCATCGGAGATGTAGAGCGCAGGAACAATCAGCAGCTTGTATTGCGAGAAGTCCTGCGTCTCGGGAAAGACAAAGTCCGCGCCCACATTCAAGTCATAGAGAGAGTGGTGCATCTGCTGCACGAGCGAGGCGTAGCCGTCGGGTTCTCCCGTCCAGCTTCTTGCCGGCACGCCGCCGCCATAGGGCATAAAGCTGATGGCATTGGCCGAGTCGCGGCTCCAGAGGATGGCGATCTGGTTGTGAATCTGAAGACCGACGAGCTGCGGGCCGATCTTCTGGAGTTCGTGCGCGGTGCGGCTCACTTCGGCGTACTCGCGGTTTGGCTCCAGGTCGTGCGAGAGAATGCCTTTCCAGTAGGTCTCCTGATTGGCGGCAATGGAGGCCCAATGCCAATACTCCACCATGTTGGCGCCGTCGGCCAGATACGTGTAGACATCCTGGCGCAACTGGCCGTCATACGGCGGATACTGGCCGCCGGAGGTCCAGCCGATGGTCTGCGCGTTGGTCTCGGTGACAAGAAAGTTCGAGTGGCGCAAGGAGCGGGAGAAATCAGTCTGCAAGGCCTGGAAGGAGCCATCGTAATGGTCTTGCGTGCCGTGATAGATATTGACTGCGACGATATCGAGCGCGCTGGCGACCGCCTCTTCGTTCACGTCACGGCGCATCATGCCTCCGTAGTCGGTGGTGATGAACTGGGTGGGGCCGGCGCACTCCCGCACCAGCGCCGCCTGCCAGTGGAGAAAATCCGTCACGCGCATCTGGCTCCAGCGCGTCCACTCCAGCTTGTAACCGGTGGAAATGGTTCCGTCGCGCTTGGGCAGGTCTTCCCAGGTGTGCAGATTCTCGCCCCAGTAGTTGAGGAACCAGGCCTTCGAGAGCGCCTCGGGCGTGCCGAATTTTTTCTCCAGGTAATGCTGGAAGCCGATGAAGACATCGGGATTGGCGGCATCGTAACTGGAAGTTTCATTGTCGAGCTGCCAACCGATCACAGTGGGGTTGTCCTTGTAGTGAGCGACAATGTGGCGAATGAGCCGCTCGGCGTAAAACCTGTACGCGGGCGAATCCGTATCCATGTTCTGCCGAAGGCCATAGGCGCTCGCAATCGGCTTTCCGCCGAACGGTCCGGAGGGGATACGGTCGGCGAGAATCTCCGGGTGCTGATGGGCCATCCATGCGGGAATGGAGTAAGTGGGCGTGCCGAGGATGACCTTGATGCCGGCCTTGCCCATGGCGTCAACGACGCGGTCCATCCACGCGTATTCAAAGTGGCCGTCTTCCGGCTCCCATAGGCTCCAGGTGGACTCGCCCATGCGCACGACGTTGAGGCCGGCGGCTTTCATGAGGGCGACGTCTTTGTCGAGGCGGGCGGCTTGGCCGCCGGGCATGTCCTGGGGCATGTACTCGTTGTAGTAGGCGGCGCCGTAAAGGACGGTGGGGAAATTGAGATCGGGACCGGCGGAGGCGGGCTGTTGGTTTTGCGCGCCGGCTGAGGCGAAGCTGATCAGGATGGCAGTTGCAACGAGGGCAAGAAAGCGTTTGCTCGGAAGCGGCATGATGCGTCCTCTTTTAGATCGAAGACCAAGTTTATACGAGGAAAGCGCTTGGGAAAAAACAGTCAATCTCCCCAGGGGTTGAGGAGCGCGACGCCTGTGGGTTTGAAATGGGCGACATTGCGGGTGACTACGGTCATGCCATGAACGAGCGCGGTGGCGGCAATGAGGGAATCGCGATATTCGATGGGGTTCGGAATCTGAAGAGCGGCACAGCACTGCGCTATGGCTAGATCGACTGCAAGGATGCGACCGTCAAAGCTGGGCAGTACCCTTGTGCGCACCCATGAGCGAATGACTTCAGCCTGTGCAGGGTCTCTTCTGTGCAGGAGATGAAAACCGCGTTCCAACTCAAGAATGGAAACCATGGACAAGTGAAGATCAAGGGCGGAGACACTGCTTACCCAGCGCTCGACGTTGCGGTCTATTTTGAGACTTGATGGCCTGGCGCTCGATGACCCGGTTCGCGAAACCTTGCGCATCTCTGACAACACATTAGTGTCAAGAAGGTACATTTAGGAGAAATCCGCAGGGCGAACCGGCTCGTCTCCCAGACGGGGCGGTTCAAAGTCGAAGTCTCCCGCTCCAGGCATCGCGAGCATGTCGAGAATGTTCTCACGCTTCTTTGTGATCTTTTGATAGTCCCGGATGGACAGCAGTACGTGGGCGGGGCGTCCGCGATCGGTGATGAACACGGGGCCTTTACGGGCGGCTTTCTTTGCGCGGCCAGTGTCCTGATTGAATTCGCGGCTGGAAAAGGTGGTAATGGCCATGATGCGGCTCCCATGTAGCAACGTGTCTACATTTTAACACGAAGCTACTCGAATGTGAGCAAGACGACTTCGGGAGTTGTGCCTACGCGCATGGGAGGGCCCCAGGTTCCGGCGCCGTAAGAGGTGTAGACCTGGAGCGCGCCGAAGGAGTTCAAGCCATAAGTGAACTTGCCGAAGATGCGTTGGGTGAGCCAGGTGAAGGGAAAGATTTGTCCGCCGTGGGTATGGCCGGAAAGCTGCAGACTGATGCCGGCCGCTTCAACGATGGGCAGGCGGTTGGGGACGTGATTGAGCAGAATGCTGGCGCTCGATCGGTCGTGTTGCAGGGCCTCCAGCGTGGCACGGAGGCGGATGGGCAACGTGGTGTCGTGATAAGGCACGCCGAGGATCTGGAGGCCGTCGATGACGACTTTTTCATTGATTAGGACACGGATGCCGGCGTGGGTGAGGGCGGCGAGAAAGTGGCGCGTGTCGCCGAATTCGTCGTGATTCCCGGTGGCGAAATAGATGCCGAAGGGTGGGGAAAGCTGCTTGAAAGGCGCGGCCAGGCGGTGGGGATCGACTTTGGCGCCGTCGAAGAAATCGCCGGGAAGAAAGATAATGTCCGGCTGCAGGCGAGCGGCGAGAGCGGCGATGCGTCGACTGAATCCGAGCCCGTTGACGTGGCCTAAATGCAGATCACTGGCCACGAGCGCTCGACGGCCGCGCCAGGAATCCGGCAGCCCTGCGAGATGGATGGAGATGCGGCGGATGCGCACTATGCCGGCATTGACCAGGCCGTACACGCCAACTGCAACCGACAACCCTAGAAAGACCCAGCCGATCAGCGGGCGGTGCCGTGCGGCATCCGAATCAAGCCGGCTCAACTCCAGCACCCACCAAGCGAACCAACTGAAGATGGCCCCGAAAAAGAGGTAATTCAGAAAGCCCAGCCAGACCGCGGCTATGCGGTAGAGAGCGGTGACCAGCAGGCTGGAAAAGTAGAAGCCGAGTAGGGCGGCGACCACAAAACTGCAGGCCAGCACCAGCAGCGAATCGCGCAGCACAAGGCCGGTTGCCGGGCCCGAGTGGCCTGAGAAAGAAATCCAGGTGTAATAAAGGAACCAATGGGCCAACAGCAGAATGGATTGGATGAAGACAATACCCAGGACAGGCCAGGCTTTCAAGCGCGGGTCTCCTTGCTTCAATTCTTACATGGCGGAGAAACCGGCTTGGCCAGCGCAGCGCGCAAAGATAGCGCAGAGCCGTGCTTTCCCATTGCTGCGTGAAACAATATCGTTGATGGCGGCTTACGGAGACAATGCGCTCGGTCTTTACCTTTCGATTCCCTTCTGTCGCTCGAAGTGTACTTATTGCAACTTCGCGTCGGGAGTGTATCCGGCGAGCGAACATGCGCGCTATGTGGACCGGCTGATTGAAGACCTGGCGGCTGCAGCGGAATGGGCGGCGCGGATGGGCCTGGAGCTGCCGCGCGCGGTGGACACGGTTTACCTGGGCGGAGGAACGCCTAGCCTGCTGGCGCCGGAGCTGCTTGAGCGGCTGTTTGCGGCAATGCGCGCGCGGTTCGACTTCGAGCCGGATGCGGAGATCACCGTTGAGTGCGCGCCGTGGCAGATTGCGGATGAGACGCTTGGCGCGTTTCTTGCCGTGGGCGTGAATCGCGTGAGCCTGGGCGTGCAGTCGTTTATCGATCGCGAGGCGCAGGTGAGCGGGCGGCTGCATGGCCGGGCGATTGTGGAAGAAGATCTGCGGCGGCTGCGCCGGGCAGGGATTGCCAACCTCAACGTGGACCTGATTGCCGGGCTGGCCGGACAGACTTTGGCTTCGTGGGAGGAATCGCTGACGGCGCTGATGGATGCGGGCGTTCCCCACGCCAGCGTGTACATGCTGGAGGTGGATGAGGATTCGCGGCTGGGTCGCGAGATGCTTGCAGGCGGGGCGCGGTACTATGCGGAGCTGGTTCCCACGGACGATGCGATGGCGCAGATGTATACGCGGGCCATTGAGCGGCTGGGACAGACTGGACTGGCGCAGTACGAGATTTCGAACTTCTGCAGGCCGGGTTTTGCGTCGCGGCACAACTTGCGCTACTGGCAGCGGCGGCCTTATCTAGGGCTGGGACTGGATGCTTCGTCGATGCTGCGGGAATCATTGCATGAGGCAGACTCTTTGGAATCCGGCTATGTGCTGCGATCGACGACGACGAGCGAGTTGGGGGATTTTCTTGCTGGGCCGGGACCGGTGGAGACGACGTGGCTGTCTCCGGCACGACAGTTCGAAGAGGCGTGGTTCCTGGGGCTGCGGCTGAATTGCGGAGTCGAGATTGGCGCGATTGAGCGGGAGTTTGGAGCGGAAAAGCTGGCGCGCGCAATGGATGTGGTTGGGAGATTGGCGGAGACCGGATTATTGGAGCGGGACGGCGGAACGATTCGGTTAACCGCGCAGGGGCGGCTGCTTTCTAACGACGTGTTTCAGGAGTTCCTGGGGCTGGATGGCGGGGAAGTCGAGCGCGACCCACGCCGCAATGCCGAGAGCCTGTTGACGGGCTGAATTCTTTCGACATGCTCCGCTCCGTGGCCGAAAGACTCCAGTTCGCGAGCCAGCATCGCGACGAGCGTACCGCAGGGGCTGAAGCCCACATCGATGATGCGGCACCTGCGGCACGACTAAAGTCATGCCCTGATACAAAGCCCTTACGAATTCCCGCCGGAGTGCGTTTTTCAGCAGCCTGTGAAGCTCCCCGTGCCGGTGAATCGACGGAATGAGTGTTTTTCAGCAGCCGTACGGCCAGGGCGATTGCTTATTTGGGTGGGTTGGCGGGAGTGACCGCGTCTGGCTCCTGGTTGCTGCCGGTGAGGATGCGGGTTTCGGCGCGAAACAGGTGGTACTGCGTGAAGAGCACTTCGTTCAGGTAGGTCCGCGAGGGACCAAGAGACGTTCCGGTGACGGCTCCGGTGTCGAAGTCAAGCTCTTGAATCACCATCCGCACCACGGAGAAAGCGACGCTTTTTGTGGGGCAAATATACGGGACTCCGCCGATTTTCACGGGCCCGTAGTCCACCAGCAGGTCGGCGGTGCTGACTGGATCGTCCGCTTGCGGCTCGGCTATCGCCGTCAGGCGCAGGATCGATCCGTCGGCGGGGTTGAGCGCAATCTCCCCATGGTAGGCGGGATCGTGGTGGAGCGGCTGCCCGATGCCGGATGAGGCCACCAGGTAATGCGACACCTGCACGGGGATGGCATAGCGAAAGACCGCCATCGGCCCAGCCGCGCCCTGCTCCCAGTGGCTCCAGGTGACCCGGCCCTTGGCCGCGTCATTCAAGATGGTGACAAGGATCGGACCAAACTCTCCCATGGTCCTCATCTCTTTGTTGGAGGCTTCCTGTTTCTTCCCCTTGACCACCATCTCCCGGTTGTCGCGGTAGAGAACCGTCACGCTGGACCGATTCACCTCATGCATGGGCTCGAATTTTGGGGGATGCAAGGCATTGCCCTGGGGCACGCCCGGCGTGCCTTCAAAATTTACCGTCTCGCGCGTGGCAAAAAAGTTCGGCAGCTTGAGAATGGTCTTCATGACATAACCCCTGGCCTGAGAGAGCAGAGCAATTTGCTCTGCATGGCTGGGCACGGGCGTGGTAGGGATGTCGGTCTCCGGCAGGTCGAGGAATTCCGATGCATCCGTCAGCGTCATCAATGCCTGGCGGGATTCCGGACCGGGCAGAGCAGCCTGAAGGCGCGCGCGCCGGGATTCGCTGAGCCGCTCAGTTAACACAAGCTCGGAGAGCTGCTGCGCCACCTGCTTATCGGACTTGCCGGCGGTTGCGGCCAGGGTCTGCTCCAACTGGGGGACCGTAACCTGCTCCGCGGCTCTGTGCGCTTCAGAAAATGCCGGCAGCGCCAGGCTCAGAATCAGGAGGAAAAAGATACAGCGACGCATTCGACACTCCGTGGCCTACAGTTGGGGAATTTTAGGTGCTTTGAAAATGGCGGTCAAATGGCCTCGTCCACGATCGACAGGTCCGACCGCTTGCCGACGGCATCTGAGTGAGGCAGTATGATCTTTGCGATCCGCACGGGCGGAAGCGAACTGGAGACAAGGGATGACGACAGCGATCAAGTTTGGCACCTCCGGATGGAGGGCGATTGTGGCGGACGAGTTTACGGTGGCCAATATCCGGCTGGCGGTGGCGGGGATTGCCGCCTATGTGAAGACGCAGCCAGAGCCGCACCGGGTGCTGGTGGGACGCGACCCGCGCTTTCTCGGCGAGACGTTTGTGGACATTGCCGCGAAGGTGCTGGCTGGGGCCGGGGTTACGCCGATCGTGATTCCAGAGGCCGCGCCGACGCCGGCGATCGCTTATGCGGTGCGAGCGATGAAGACTTCCGGGGCGATCAACTTTACCGCTTCGCACAATCCGCCGGAGTATAACGGCATTAAGTTTTCGACGCACGATGGGGCTCCGGCGCTGCCGGAGGTGACCAAACAGATTGAGGCGGCGATTGCCGGGCTGGGCGACGGCGGGAACATTCCCAACGGGAAAGCTCCCGAGGGCGGCTTTGAGACGGCCGACGTGAAGCCCGCGTTTCTGAAGCGGCTGGAAGATCTGGTGGATCTGAAGGCGATTGCCAAGTCGGGGATCAAGGTGGTCTACGATCCGTTCTGGGGCGCGGGACGCGGGTACAGCTCGGACCTGCTGTGCGGGGCGGGCGTGGGTGTGGAGACGGTTCACGATTTCCGCGATGTGCTGTTCGGCGGGCATGCGCCGGAGCCGGACGACCACCTGCTGGGCGATTGCAAGGCGAAGATGAAAGAAATTGGCGCAGCGCTGGGTATTGCCACGGATGGCGATGCGGACCGCTTCGGAATCGTGGACGCGGACGGCAGTTTCATCCAGCCGAATTATGTGATTGCGCTGCTGTTCGACTACCTGGTGGAGACGCGCGGATGGAAGAACGGCGTGGCCAAGAGCGTGGCGACCACCAATCTGATCAACGCGCTGGCTGATTACCACAAGGTTCCGCTTTTCGAGACGCCTGTCGGGTTCAAGTACATTGGCGAGTTGATTATTGCGGACAAGATCGCCATTGGCGGCGAGGAGTCGGCCGGGTTGACGATTCGCGGGCACGTTCCGGAGAAGGACGGCGTGATTGCCGGGCTGCTGGTGGCGGAGATGGTGGCCACACGCGGCAAAAGCCTGGGCGAGCAACTGAAGGAGCTGTTTGCCAAGGTTGGTTCCTTCTATCCCGTTCGGGAGAACTTCCGCTTGACCCCGGAGCTGAAGACCGCGTTCACTGAGAAGTTGAAGGTTGATCCGACGGAGCTGAGCGGGCGCAAGGTCAGCGCGGTGGTGCGCACGGACGGGCTGAAGCTGATTCTGGAAGACGGGTCGTGGGTCTGCTACCGGCTGAGCGGTACAGAACCGGTGGTGCGGGCCTATACGGAAGCGCGCGGCGAGCAGGATATGGAAGCGCTGAAAGCGGCGGCAGAGGCGTTTGTGCTGCGGTAGATGTTTGAGGGACTAGGGATTTAGGGACTAGGGACTGAAAGGTGAGGCTTGTGCTGTGCTTTTCAAAGTGGATTGAGGCGGCGTGACGGACGAAACAGTGGAAGTTGAGAAGACAGAGGCCAAGACGGTTGGCGTTCCCTTGAGCAAGCGCGCAGTGGCGTTTACCCTGCGGATGTGGCGGCCAGCGGGCACAGGAGTGATTGTGTGCCTGGCCCTGCTGCTGATGGGTCACGTGGTGAACGGCAAAAACGGCCTGACGGTGTGGCACCAGAAGCGAGCGGAAGACCAGCAGTTGCAGAAGGAGATCGACAAGCTGCAGCAGGAAAACACTCAACTGCAACAGCATGTGGATGAGCTTAAGTCTGACCCCGACGCGATTGAACACGAAGCGCGGGAGAAGCTGCACTACGCCAAGCCCAACGAAGTCATTGTCGCGTTGCCGCCGCAGCCGAGCGGTCAAGGCCAGACGGCCGACCCAGGCAAATAGGGCTTTGTGCCGAGGATTGGTGCTGAAAGTATCAATATCAGGATAGTTCTGTTTATTTGGCCCGAAAACATTTACAAATTATGCGCTGCTCGATATACGTATATTTGAAACCCGCCAGAGCATAACCACGTATAAGGGGTAGGCGTCATATGTGGTTATGCCCTAACGCCCTGGGAAACGACCCGGACCATTCAAATTTGCCCGCAGGGCACGAGCTTTAGCCTGTGCCGGCCAACGCAATCAGTTCCAAGGGCTATCAAGATCCGGGAACTCGCGAAAGCGGCTTCCGGTTACTGCAACACTCGTGTGACCTTCCTAAACTTGGTGCTGGAGGGGAATTGTCTCCCCCTTCAGCGCCAGATTTTCCCTCGCCCAGCGAATTCCAATTTTCAAAAATCGACGTGCGCTCGCACTGAGCCAACCCACGCCGGGCCGCGGTCGCGGTTGTAGCCCGGATGACTAATGTGCTGCAGGTCGACCGAATAACTGAGCCCACGCCAGAAGTGCCAGGTGTAATAACTCTCGACGATGTTTTCGCGGCCGTAATTCAGGTTGCCGTCGCCGAGCAGAAAGCCCAGGCCGCCCAGCTTTAAATACTCCTGGTGATCGGCTTTGATGGCGTTGGAGACAACGGCTAGGCCAGCCTTGTCGATGGGGCGATGCCAGCGCGCTCCTGTGTAGTCGGCGCCCAGTTCCACCGTCTGATCCACTTCGGTATAGGCGAAGGACTCATGCTGGCCTTCGTTCCAGCCGAAGCGGCCAAAGACGCGCAGATTGTCTGTGACCTCTTGCTCGGTGTTATAGCCGAGGCCGTATTTGAGCGCGCTGAAGTGCTCGTGAAGCAGGATGGAGGGAACCGCGATGCCGTAATTTGCGGTGTCGGAGCCATTGAGGAAATCTTCGACGGCTTCACGATACGTGCCCATGTGCGCGCGGTTGGCGTAGAACAGGATTCGCTGGGCGCCTTTGCGTTTGGGAACGACGCCGCGGCGGAGCTCAAACTCGCCGTTCTGCGCATGCGCGCGGCTGAAGGCCCAGTCCATGTCGATGCCATTGGCCACGGTGGGCATGGCGAAGAGTCCGTAACGGACGGACCAACTGCGGTCGTCGTACTCGGCCATGCCACCGACCGTGTATCCGCGCGTGTCGGCGGCGTAGTCCCATGCGCCGTTGTTGTCCACGGTCCAGTTCATGAACTGCAGATGGCTGTCGGTGCCAGGGCCGTTGACGTCAAAGAAATCGGGGAGGGTGAGTTTGCCAAGGCGGAACTCGATGCGGCGCACGGGGACGGCGGGAGCAACGGCGAAAAATCCCCGCTCCTGCTGGATGGTCTGGCTGGTGAGGCCAAAGACCTGGTGAATCTGGTAGCGGGCGATATAGGGAGCCTTGCCCAGATAGGGATTGCGCACCACATCGAGGTTGGTAAATCCGGCCAGACCGAGAGCCTGGCTCAGGCCGCGGCCTTCGGCGGCTTCGATGTCGAAGATCAGATCGTTGTTGTAGCGGATGGAGTGCGTAGGCCGCCAGGCGGTGTAGAGAGTGCCGACCATGGAGGTCTTGTATTCGGCCGAGTTGCGGAAGCTGTTGGCGCCCTGGTAGAGGGAGTGAAACGGCAGGCGGCCCTGAAAGATGATGTTGGCCTGTCCGGTGAGCCACCAGGAGCTTTTGTCCGAGCGGGGAAACATGGCGGTGACGGACGCGTCCTGCTGTGTATCCTGCGGCGCGGGCGGGGACGGAAGGCTGGCCGGCGTCTGTGCCGGCAAGAAGGCCGCGGCAAACAAAAGTCCGCCCGCGCAGGCCAGCCAGGCCAGTCGCCCGAGGTGCTCGCGACTGGCCGCGCGATCGGTCGCAAGCCAGGCGGACGGGCGGGGCGAGTTGGGGCGGTGACCGAAAGCGATGATCATGACAGAGCCTTGGGGATGAGATGCTGGGTGCGGGTAAGCGGGCATAGAATGGACTGGAAAACTATACCCCCACTTCGTAGATACCATACCGGGGGTAGGTATTGTCAACAGGGGGCGTCATGTCTCACCAGGAGCGGGAAAAGGTAAAACTGCTGCAGAGGGTGCGCAAGCTGCGCGGGCAACTGGATGCGGTGGAACGGTCGCTGACGGCCGATGAGGATTGCGGCGGACAACTGATGCTGCTGGCAGCAGTGCGCGGCGGGGTAAACGGGCTGATGGGCGAGGTGCTGGAAACGCATATCCGGTTTCACCTGGTGGACGGAGCCAAGGAACAGATTGCCCCGGAACTGGCTGAGGATTTGATCGATCTGGTGCGCGCTTACTTGAAATAAAAGCAGAGATCAGGGAACAGAGATCAGAGATCGGTTTTGGCGCGGCCATAAGGTGTCGTGGCCGCTTCCCCGAAGCTGCTCCTTGCGGTCTCTGAGTCCTGCTTATGGTAGCGGGTAGAGAGAGCTGGAATTGTTAAGGTTCGGTTGATTTGGGTTGGGTTCGGCAGAGTTTCAATCAGTAGTCGATACAGCGATTCAGCGCGCGGGCGAGGGTTGAGCGGAGCGATCACTCGACGCCCGTACGACTACCTAAATCCAGTTCTGCAAATTTACCATCCGATTCTTCGATTTCTCTGCACACGATGAACACAAATTAGATTATGATTCCAACTCATCATGTCCTTGGCTCTTTAAAAAAGGAAACCGACTCGGCCAGGACGAGAAAGAGGCGAGTTATGGCAAAGTCCCCCAAGGTTAAGACTCCGCGCTTTGCGGAGCAGGCGCGCGTTGTGTTGAAGGGAAGCGACAAGGCAGCCGCTGAGAACGCGGTCCACGTAAAAGCTACGCCGGCCAAGGCGAAAGTTACCGTTTCTTTAATCGTGAAGAGGAAAGAGCCGCTGAAGATCAACCAGCGCGGCGGACGGGCGAACGGTCCGGTGCGCATGAGCCGGGCAGAGTATAAGAAACACCATACGGCAGATCCAGGCGCGTTAAGCGCGGTGAAGGCTTTTGCGAAGGAATTTCATCTGAAGGTGGAAGACGATCCGACAGCAGCGCTAAGACGGACGGTGCAACTGACGGGCACGGCGGACGACATCCAGAAGGCCTTCGGCGTGGCGCTTGAGCAGAAGATCATCGAGGGCGTGGAGTATCGGGTGCGCGAGGGCGCAATTCGACTGCCGGCTGCGTTGACTGGCGTGGTGGTAGCGGTGCTGGGCCTGGACAACCGGCCACAGGCCAAGCCGCACTTTCGCGTGAAGCATGCGCCGGCTGATGCCGGTCTGCGGGCTGCTGCCGCTGCTGCGCCGACGAGTTACACGCCGCCGCAAGTGGCCCAGGCGTATCAGTGGCCGACCGGGGCCAGCGGCGTGGGACAGACGATCGGCATCATCGAGCTGGGCGGAGGCTATCGCCAGGCGGACCTGACGGCTTACTTCCAGACGCTGAATCTGACGGCGCCGGCCATTACGGCGGTGAGCGTGGACAAAGGCAAGAACGCGCCGACTACGGCCTCGAGCGCTGACGCCGAGGTGATGCTGGACATTGAAGTGGCCGCGAGCGTAGCGCCGGGGGCGAAGATCGTGGTTTACTTTACGCCCAACACGGACCAGGGATTCACGGACGCCATCACCACGGCAGTGCATGACACGACCAACAAGCCGAGCGTGATTTCGATCAGTTGGGGCGGACCGGAGTCGAGCTGGACCACGCAGGCGATGACAGCGCTGGACGCGGCATGCCAGTCGGCGGCGGTGCTGGGCGTGACCATCACCGTGGCAGCCGGGGACAACGGCTCGACAGATGGAGGGACCGGGAATAATGTCGATTTCCCCGCGTCGAGTCCGCACGTGCTGGCTTGCGGAGGCACCAAGCTGGATGCAAACGGATCGACGATTGTTTCTGAAGTGGTGTGGAACGAGCTGGCCATCAACGACGGCGCGACCGGCGGCGGCGTGAGCAATGTGTTTCCGCTGCCCAGTTGGCAGGCGAACGCGAATGTTCCCGCGCCTACAGCGAGCACGGGCGGCCGAGGCGTGCCGGACGTGTCTGGAGACGCGGACCCCAACTCGGGTTACACCATCCGTGTGGACGGCGAGACGACGGTAATCGGCGGCACCAGCGCGGTGGCTCCGCTGTGGGCGGGCCTGGTGGCTGTGGCCAACCAGCAGCTCGGGACGCAGGTGGGATTCATTCAGCCGGCCATCTATGCGGCCAAAGCGACTGCGGCGTTCAACGATATTACGCAGGGCAATAACGGGGGATTTTCCGCCGGGCCGGGATGGGACGCCTGCACCGGCCTGGGGTCGCCGATTGCTGGCACGCTGATTCCGCTGCTTGCACCGGCAGTAGCGACGCCCACGCCTGCTCCAGTTCCAGCACCAACGCCAACGCCCGCACCGACCAAGAAGAAAAAGAAGAAGAAGCCAACCAAGGCAAAGACCGTGGCAAAGAAGGTTGTGAAGAAGACCGCTGCGAAAAAGGCCGGAAAGAAAGCCGATAAAAAAGCTGACAAGAAGGCCGGGAAGAAGAGTGCAGGAAAGAAAGCCGCTAAGAGGGCTGCAGGGAAGAAGAAGAGCAAGAAGAAGTAATTTTGCTCGGCAGGCGGCTGGCGTACGCTCTGCAAAGCCACTTGAATTCGGGCGTCCCCTCCCATCCTTTCGCGATGAAACTGCGAAAGGATGGGAGGGGACGCGGACCCGGACAATGATCCAGTTTTCCGAGCACCTGCTCGCCAGCTTCACAATTCACTGACTACGACAATGCTCTAGCTTCTCAGCAGGCTCCGTCTTGTGCAGTTGAACCCTAAGTGCGCGCCGGCGCAATCGAAGCAAACCCATCTCCGGGATGCTGCGCATGCGGCGAGCAGCAATCGTAGCTCAACTGCTCATGCCAGCTTGCGGGCCGTCCCTCCGGAGTCAGGTCGAAGATATTCCAGATCTGTTCCAAGGTGCCGTTATGCCGCGGATCCTGCCCCGGATCGCCCTCGGCAAAGATCATCTCCGTGCTCCAGAAATGCCGAATTTCCCCGCCATCGCGATGAAACACGGCGGTCAACGGCAACTGCATCCCCTCTGCCGTTTCGCAAAGATAATCGCGCTTGAAGTCATTGCCCGCCGCAGACAGCAGCCGCAAATTACGCCAGCCGCGGTCGTTGGCGAATGCAGCCAACCGCTCGACGGGAGCCTTCGCAATCACCGCAAAATTCAACCCGCCCGCCTCCAGGTGCTTCGCTGTTCGATCCAGCGAATCGAGAAACGCCGTGCAGGAAGGACAGGGCCCATCCTCGCGCTTCAGCATCGCCAGCAAGCCCTCACTCGGTCCCGGCCGTTCATCCTGCGGCATGCGAGGAAACATGAAGTTGTAAATCACCAGCGAATCCTTGCCCGGCGCAAACAGCTCCGACAGCTTGACCTTCACCACCGCTCCACCCGCGCCGATCCCATCGAACAGATAATCTTCCGGAATCAGCCCGCCAGACGGCAGCTTCCGCCGCGACACGGCAACTGCCTCCATCGCGCGCCGCAGCGCAATCTCTTCTTGCAGCAACTGTTGGCGAGCCGCCCTGTACTCAGCCGACTCATTGGGAAAACGGACGCTCATCACCGGAGCCCTCCTGGCGCATACAAAATCATACGAGACCGCCGAATCGCAGCCAACTCTTATTTAGATGGCTGCATGGAGAGATTTGCACATTTCATCCTGCGCTTACGGTTTGCGGGCGGCAGGCGCTTTCACGGGTTTCTTCGAGCGGGTTGCAGAGGAAGAAAACGTGCATAGCGGATCGCCGATGACCACATCTTCCCAGCCTACAAACCGCGAGGCCGCGTAAAAACTCTCTGCCAGATTCATTCCGGAAATGAAGTAGCGGTCCGCGGCGACGGATGGAGAAGCAACCGCCTGCAGCAGCGGTTCATTGGTGTAGCCTTTCACGCCGGTAATGCCGTGAGCGATCAAATCGGCAATCAGCGACTGGCCTCCGGTGGTGGGCAGGAAGGTTCGGGCGCTGGTGGATACGGCGGTGTCGCCGATGGAGCCGGGCGCGAAGGTGAGCGACTCATAGGCTTCGTTCGAATACTTCTGGTCATTGCTTCCCCAGGAGAAATAACCCAGCAGGTTCCACCGGTTCCCTACAAACGTTGGGCTCAAATCGAGTTCAACGGGAATCGCAGCGGGACGCAGTAGATCGGCGGCGCGAACCATGTCAGCGTTCCACGATCCATAGTTCGACTCGTCGGGAATGTCGCCGGTGACGGTCAGGGGCTGCACAGTCTTATCGCCGATTCCGAAGCCGGGCTGCACGTCGAGCAGGATTTTTCCATTTCCGTCTGCTCGCGAATCTCCATTTGCCTGCGCAGTCATGGCGCGCGTGACGAGGGCCATGGCATCGGCCTGCGTGTAGCCGTCGAGGCGCGTAACGAGATAGCCGCCGAAAGCCGCGTGGGTAAAGGGCGCAGTCGCTTTCCAGTAGCGGTTGAGCCAGGAAAACCCGTCCGCACCCGAGCCGTGAATCTTGATCTTCACCGCGCCTGCGATGGAGGGGTAATCGATCGCCGCCAGGTAACTATCAACGGAAGCTTGCAGGTTGCCGGTGGTGCCTTCGTCACGGGAGCCGGTCACGCCGCCGTCAAGGCGGATGGGCACGCCCTTGGTCAAAACGGTGAAGTTGATTGCTTTGTGATGGGCAAGAAATCGGCTGATGGGCAGCGCGATCTGGCGGTTGTAATCGGCCAGCAGAATGGTTTCATTCTTGGTGCTCACGGCTGAATCGATGCAGTGGAGGGCGATGAGATTGGATACGTTCCGCTTGCTCGCGTAATCCCTGGCGATGGCCGTGGAGATTGGGCTATCCGCGTTGTAGGCGACCACGACTTCTTTGGGGCTATGCGCGGAGAGACTGGGCGCGTGCTGAGCCGTTGCGGCATGGATGGACGCTAATGAAGCGAGAGCGAACAGCACGGGAAAGACATGGGCGGCGCGCAAACGATGCATGAGCGGGAGTCTCCATTTCAGCGCAGGTTCGTTGAAATTCTATCGCACTGGAATACAGTCCATTTACCGGGTCTGGCACGACCTCGGCCGCCGTTACTCGCTGTCCGGCGGCACCTGTTCGAGCAGACGCTTCCAGGTTTTCTGGTTTTTGCGGAAGCCGCGCTTCAGGTCTTCGAGGAGGCGCTCGAAGTCGGCGTTGGTGCGGAGGTTGTTCCACGCGGGATTGATCTGGAACCAGGGATAATTTTCGTTGCCGAGATAGATGGCGCGGCGCAGCCAGTGGAGAGCTTCGCTCGAATCACCTTCGACGGCGAAGTAACTGGCCAGCCGGTAGGCCATTTCGCTGTCGGCTTCGGCTGCAGCCAGGGTGTCGTCCTTGAGCAGCGCCGCGGCGCGCTCGCGCTGGCCGGCCTGCACATAGCACAGAGCTAGCGTGGGCACGGCGATGCGCAGCGAGCCGTCGTCGCGAATGACGCCTTCTAAGATTTCGATGGCCGCGTTGAGGTTGCCGAGGCGCATCTGCTGATAGCCGGCGGAGGTGCGCAGTAGCGGATGGCGCGGCTCGAGAGCCAAGCCCTTGGCGAGCTCGTCGCCGGCCAACTCGATCTGATTCTGGTAGTGATAGACGCGGGCGCGGTGGTTATAGAGGATGGGCGCGCTGGCCGGATTGAGCTTGAGCGCGTGGCTGAACTGATGCAGCGCTTCGTCGTACATGCCGTCGCCGCGCAGCGCCAGGCCGGCAACCATGTGGACATTCCAATCGTTGGCCGCGCCGGAGAGCAGGTTGGCAATGCCGTGACGGGCAGACTCCTTTTCGCCGCGCGAGAGCAGCATGTAAATGCGGTAGAGATTGGCCTCGGTGGAAGCAGGATCGAGACGCAGAGCCTCATCAAAGGCGCGCCGGGAGTGCATGACGTGGATCTGGCCGCCGAAGCCGTGGCGCACGTATTGCAACTCGGCGATGCCCAGGCCGCTCCATCCGGCGGCAAATTCGGGATCGGTTGCGGTGACGCGCGAAAACAGCGTGTGAGCGCGGTCGAGATCGGCGCGCGAACCGGTGCGCACCATGAATGAGCTGAGCAGCGCGCGGGCCTGGAGATACTCTTCGCTGACCGGACCCGGAAGCGAGGCATCACGCGAGCCAGGGCGCGGCGCGTCGATCTGGTCGCCGGCGGAAAGGCCGTGAAGCGCCGCAAACACTTCGTTGGAAATTTCGGTCTGCACGGCGATCAGGTCCAGCGAGGAGACGCGGATGGCTCCGCCGGAGCGGACGCTTTGCGAGGCTACGTCGAGCAGTTGCCAGTTCAGGTCGAAACCCTCGGCGGAGCGGAGGAAATTGCCGGCGAGCACGAACGACACCAGCAGCTTTTGGCCGACAGAGAGCGGGTCCATTTTGGCGATGGGCAAGGGCATCAGCGTGCTTGAGGGTCGAACGACAAGGGCCGGAATGCGCGCGAGGCGCGCGGCAATTGCGTCGGCCAGGGCAAAACCGTAGAGCGGGGCCACCTCGGTTGCACCGAGGTTGGTAAACGGCAACACGACGAGCGAATTTTGCGGCGCGCGGTCCACGGCCGACTCGCGAAACCGCTCGGCCAGCATGGAGAGAAAGCCGGTGTTGCGCTTCTCGGCTTCCGGACCGGTGGTGGGCAGATTGGCAGCCGCGTCTCCGGGAATGATGCCGGTCTCGATCCGCAGCGCCTTCATGATGGTTTTGAGCGCCTCGCGGACTTCGGCGGCTGAGGCGAAGCGCGCGCCGGGATTCTTTTCCAGGCAACTGGCGATCACGCTCTTCAGTTCCGGCGAGATGTCCGGAATAATTTTGCTCAGCTCTTCAGGATCGGAAAACTGGATGGCGCGGATGGCTTGAAAGTCCTCGGCGTCGGGCCGGGAAAAAGGATGGCGGCCGCTGGCCAGCTCATAAAGAATCACGCCCAGTGCCCATACGTCCGACTGCACGCTGGATTGGCCGGTGACAAACTGTTCCGGGGCCATATAGCGGATGGTGCCGCCGCGCGCGGTGTAAGTGGCGGCAAGGGAAGCGTCCTTGGCGAGCGCGGGTTTGGAGGGGTCGAAGCCGGCGTCGCCAGGAGGCAGGCGGCGGGCCAGGCCGAAGTCGAGGATCTTCACCAGGCCGCCGTCGGTGAGCATCACATTCTGCGGCTTCAGGTCGCGGTGGAAGATGCCCAGATGATGTGCGGCCTGCAGGCCGTCGGCAATCTGGATGCCGACCGAGAGCACCAGTTGCAGGCTGGCCGGCCCGTGCGTGATCAACCGGTCGAGCGATTGGCCGGGGACATACTGCATGACGATGTAGCCTTCGTCGCCGCTTTCGCCTACCTCATAGATGGCGCAGACGTTGGGGTGCTCGATGGCCGAGGCGAGGCGAGCTTCGCGCAGAACGGTGGTCCGCATCTGCTGGGCCGATAGAAGGCCGGTGCGCAGAATTTTGAGCACCACGGGACGCTGCAGCAGCGAGTCATTGGCCAGGTAGACTACGCCGCTGCCACCGGCGCCCAGCTTGCGGAAAATCTCGTAATGTTCGATGGTTCTTCGCTTCATCTACCTTAAAGTTTACGTGCGGAGGCATCAGGAAAGTCTCAAGAGACAGTGAATTGCGGATAACTTTCCCGGATTGAAGTGCTTGCGGTTCGATTTGGAGGGGCCGGAAATGCTGATTTCCCCCTGGTTGCAGGAATGGTTCTGGGACCACTTCCACGGGCCGCTGTTGGCTGGCAGTTTTTTTTAGTGACCGAGCCGCGAGCGGGTTTCGTCGACGGGTTCCGGCGGGAGCTTGGCCAGCCGCTTCTGGCTGCGGCGGCCGAGCAGCAGCATGGAAATACCGAAGACCAGCAGCACCAGGCCCCACCAGAAATTGGCGTTGATGCCCAGGCTTGCGGCGTAGATGGCGCTGCCCCTGGTGGCCAGACCAAAAGCCGTCAGGATCATGCCGACCAGCGTGAACATCAATCCCATTGGAATGCGTAAATCGAGACTCATGGTTTGCTCCGATCCTGCGGCGGCGAATGCGGGGGAAAATCCTCAGTAAAAGAAAATGTTCAGGGCAACGGCCATCAGCAGCACGGCGGCGGCCAGAGCTTCAGGACTCTTCCACCAAACGTTATGCGCACGAGGCGGTTTGGGTGTGAGCGAGTGGACCAGGCCGACGAGTTCTGACTCCGGCCGGGCCTTGGTGGCCAGGCTCACGACGACGGTGACCAGGAAGTTGGCTCCGAAGGCGAAGATGGCGGTCCAGAAGTTCTGCGCCATGTCGCTGGGATAATGGTGCAGCACGGCGATCCATCCGCCGTGGATGCCGGGCAGCGCTTCAATGGGCAAAGTGAGCCCGTGGTGCAGCATGGCGGCGCCGGTGCCGGCGATGAGTCCGGCGAATGCGCCATGGCCTGTGGCGCGCTTCCAGAACATGCCCAGCAGGAAGGTGGCGAACAGAGGCGCATTCACGAAGCTGAACACCAGTTGCAGCGTGTCCATGATGTTGTTGAAGTTGATGGCGGCGTAGGCTGTGGCGATGGACAGCAGAATTCCGCCGACAGTCGCCCATCGACCGACGGCCATGTAATGCCGGTCGGTGCCGCCTTTGTGGATGTAGGACTGGTAAAGGTCGTAGGTGAAAACCGTATTAAAGGCAGTGACGTTGCCGGCCATGCCGCTCATGAAGCTGGCCAGCAGCGCGGTGAGGCCGAGGCCGAGAATGCCGGTGGGGAAAAAATGCAGCAGCATGTTGGGCGTGGCCATGTCGTAGTCGAGCAGCGGCTGACCGCTGGCGGTGTACATGGGCTTGCCGGTGACGGGATTGATCTTGGCCGGAACCAGGCCGCGGCCTTCTTCAACATTTTGCGGCACGACGGTGGTATCGCGCACGATCATGCCGTTGACGTTGTGCTCGACGGTGGTGGTGTGCGGCGTGGGCAGGCCGATGGCCAGAAGGCCCGGAAGAATCACCAGGAAGGGAAAGAAGATTTTGGGCACGGCGGCGATCAAAGGAACACGGCGCGCCGACTCCATGTTCTTTGACGCCATGGCGGTTTGGATGACCAGAAAATCAGTACACCAGTAGCCGGAGCCGAGCACGAATCCCAGTCCCATGCCCAGGCCGATGATCTCAATCCCCATGGGGTTGGTGGAAGCGTGGGCCACGCCATGCCACTCGTGCATGTAGGCCGCGGGGACCGAAGCTTTCAAGCCCGACCAGCCGCCGATGTTTCTGAGGCCCAGCAGCACCAGGGGCAGAAAGCCGGCAATGATGAGGAAGAATTGCAGCACCTCGTTGTAAATGGCGCTGGTGAGTCCGCCGAGAAAGATGTATGCGAGCACGATCACAGCCGAGAGCACGATGGAGAAAGTAAAAATATTGTGTTGCGGCCAGCCCATGGCATAGAACAGTCCATCGAAAACATGCAGTGCCTGGATGAGGCGCGCCATGGCGTACATGGAAATGCCGGAGCTGAAGACGGTCATCACGGCGAAGGAGCAGGCATTGAGGGCGCGGGTCTTTTCATCGAACCTCATGCGGAGAAATTCGGGCACGCTGCGAGCTTTGGACCCGTAGTAGAAGGGCATCATGAAGATGCCGACAAAGATCATGGCGGGAATGGCGCCGATGCCGTAGAAGTGGGCCGTCTCCAGGCCGTATTTGGCGCCGGATGCGCCCATGCCGATCACTTCCTGCGCGCCCAGGTTGGCGCTGATGAAGGCCAGTCCGCAAATCCAGGCGGGCAGGGCGCGGCCGGCCTGAAAGAAGTCCTTGCTCGTCTTCATGTAGCGCTTGAGGGCGAAGCCGATGCCCAGCACAAAGACGAAGTAGAGCAGCATGATCAGCCAATCGACGACGGTGAGGTTCAGCACAAGCGGCTCCTTCAAGGTAAAGACGTTTGCTTAAGGCAAAATGCGGGCAGCGCGGAGAAGCAACCAGACCACTGTACGCAGGAGGGCGGAGGTACGTCCAGCGAAATATGAAAAGGTTTACAGCATTGCATGCAGCAGACCTTCCCAGCCTATCCGCGATAAACTGGGGAAGCATGATTCCTACCCTTACCTGGACGCCGGACGGCGTACGTTTTATCGATCAGACGAAGCTTCCTCTTGAGGAAAGCTATGTACTCGCTACCAGCTATGAGCAGGTGGCCGAGGTGATTGTGACCATGGTGGTGCGCGGCGCGCCGGCCATCGGCGTGTCTGCCGCTTATGGCATTGCGCTGGGCGCTCAGCAGACGAAGGCTGCAACGGTTGCCGCGTTCGCGCCGGAGTTTGAGCGCATCTGCGCGCGGCTGGCCGGGACGCGTCCCACGGCGGTGAATCTGTTTTGGGCCATTGACCGCATGAAGCGGCTGTTCGCAGGCCTGCTGGCTTCCGGCGCAACTCTGCCGCAAATCAAGGAAAAAATCCTGACCGAAGCGCACGCCATGTATGAGGAAGACATTGCCGCCTGCAAGGCGATGGGCGCATTCGGCGGTGCTTTGCTGCCGGAAGAAGGCGGCGTGCTGACCCACTGCAATGCCGGTGCGCTGGCAACTTGCGGCTATGGAACCGCGCTGGGCGTGATCCGCTCCGCCGTGGAGCGGGGCAAGCGCATTCATGTTTATGCCGACGAGACTCGGCCGTTCTTGCAGGGGGCGCGGCTGACCGCCTGGGAACTAATGGCGGACGGCATTCCGACCACCGTGATCTGCGACAACATGGCCGCCAGCCTGATGCGTGCCGGCAAGATCCAGGCCGTCGTGGTGGGCGCGGACCGCATCGCCGCCAACGGCGATTTCGCCAACAAGATCGGCACGTACAACGTGGCCATCCTGGCCAAGGAGCACGGCATTCCGTTCTATTGCGCGGCGCCGTGGTCAACGATCGATCTGGCTTGCGCTACGGGCGACGCGATTCCCATCGAGGAGCGCTCTGCGGTGGAAGTGACGCATCATGGCGGCAAGCAACTGACGCCGCATGGCGTGGGCATTTGCAATCCGGCCTTCGATATGACTCCAGCGAAGTATGTGACGGCGATCTTTACCGAGCGCGGCGTGCTGCGCGCGCCGTATGCGGATTCGCTGCGTGAGATGGAACTGGCGGCAAAGTAAGCGCTCAGGTCTACAGTAAGAGTGTGGTGCTTCCCCGCCCTCACCCTTTCCGGTTGCGACAACGCTCGCTGCTGCGCGGAATTGTTCTCTCGCTCGGCGCGCTCGCGGCAAGCATGCGCCTGTCCGGGTTTCCCGACGCCCGTCATCTGCACGCTTCACCCTGGCAGCTTGTGCCGGTTGCGGCGGCGGCCTGGGGCATGGTGGAAACGGCGCGCTGCCTGAGCCGCAAATGGAGCTTTTACCACGCCGGGGTGCTCATCCTGCTCTACTCCGAGCTGATGATTCTGGCGCTGGCGATTTTTCTTTGGGTTTACGCCGAGTAATGCGTACACAGAAACATTCTTAACGATGCCGTCAAATTCCGCGCCAGTGTAGCTTAATTCAATTTTTCCCGTGTAAGATGATCCGGAACTGACTGATCGCATCCCCCGCGATTCTCAAAGGCAAACGAAAAAGGGGCGATAAGTGGAGGAACGAAAATGTTGAAAGGCTTTCGGGACTTTATTCTGCGTGGAAATGTAGTGGACCTGGCTGTGGCCGTGATTATCGGCGCGGCCTTTAGCGGCATCGTCACGTCCCTGGTTGGCGATGTGCTGAACCCCTTGATCGCCGCCGTGGTGGGCAAGCCCGACTTCAGCGGTGTGATTCTCAACATCGGCAGTGGGCACATCAAAGTCGGAAACTTTTTCAACGCGATCTTTTCGTTCCTGATCGTGGCCAGCGTGGTGTACTTCGGCGTTGTATTGCCGTTGAACGCACTGCTGGCGCGGGTCAAGAAGCCGGCGCCGCCAGCGCCGCCCTCGACCAAGACCTGCCCCGAATGCCTGAGCGATATTCCACTTGCCGCCCGGCGTTGTGCTCACTGCGCACAGCCTGTTGCGGTTACATAGGGAAGCTACAGCGAGTTGACGGCCTGTTACCCGGCTCGCATTTTTTGGTTCACACACAGTCATGCGGCCTCTTGGCAGCGCGACCGTACGGCGCTGAATTCAACTGGCTATTGGCGCTTGGATCAAGCGGCCTTTGGCGTGTGTTGTAAGCTTTGCTTGATTCCCGTTTGCGTGGCAGCTCCGGCCTTGCGGTCCGAATTGCGATTGCGGGAATTTCGGCTATTTCTTGCTTGATGGGAACTTCGATCACATTCTCTTCTAAAGGGACCCACGAATGACTCTGCGCACTCTGCTTGTCTGGCTGGCTCTTCCTGCGCTGGCTCCGGCCGTGCTTGCGGCACAATCGGCAGCAGCGGCCGTCTTCGGTTATAGCAACTTTGCCACCGAATCGAAAATTGAGCAGGAGTTTCTTGCCGTGCCGGACGCCAAGCTGGCCGGCGAACACCTGAAGACGCTGACCGCCGTGCCTCATCTGGCCGCTACGCCCGAGGACCACGCGACGGCCGAGTACGTGGCCGAGAAGTTTCGCGCAGCAGGCCTGGATACGGAGATTGTGCCCTACCGGGTGCTGCTGAACTGGCCCAAGGTGGTGCGCATGGAGGCCTTCGACGGGAGCGGCAAGCTGCTCATCAGCGGGCCCACGCGCGAGCACGTGGAGGGCGACCCAGGAGATGACGATCCGCGCGTGGTGATGCCTTTCAACGGGTCCTCGGGCTCGGGCGATGTGACGGGCGAGGTGATATACGCCAACTACGGGCGGCTGGAAGACTTCGATCAGCTCGCCGCGCAGCATGTTGACCTGCACGGCAAAATTGTTCTGGTCCGCTACGGCGGTAACTTTCGCGGTGTGAAGGTCTACATTGCCCAGCAGCGAGGCGCGGCGGGCGTGCTCATCTACTCTGATCCGCAGGACGATGGCTATTACAAAGGCGATCCGTGGCCACTTGGCCCGTGGCGGCCCGCGACGGGCGTGCAGCGCGGGTCAGTACAATTCCTCTTCAAATATCCCGGCGACCCGGAGACGCCGGGCGTGGCTTCGACGCTGGATCTGCCGGACTCCGCGCGCGTTTCGCCGGAAGGCAACCAGCCGCATATCATCTCCATCCCCATCAGCTATCACGATGCCGCGCCGATTCTTGAAGCTCTCAAAGGCCCAGGCGTTCCGCAAGGCTGGCAGGGGGCGCTGCCCTTCCGCTACCACGTTGGGCCAGGCGGCGTGACGGTGCATCTGGTCTCGCAGCAGGACTACGAGCGCCGCATCATCTGGGATGTGATCGGCAAAGTGAAGGGCACTGAATATCCCGACGACTGGGTCGTGGCCGGCAATCATCGCGACGCGTGGGTGTATGGCGCTGTGGACCCCTCGAGCGGCACCGCGTCCATGCTGGAATCGGTGCATGGCATCGGCGTGCTGCTCAAGCAGGGATGGCGGCCCAAACGCACCATGGTTTTTTGCAGTTGGGATGCTGAAGAAGAAGGCCTGATTGGCTCAACCGAATGGGTGGAACAGCACGCCAAGATGCTGGAGAACGCGGTGGCCTACTTCAATGTAGATGTGGCTGTGGCCGGGCCTGATTTCTCTGCGGCCGCCGTGCCGTCTCTCAAGCAGTTCATCCGCGAGCTGACCCGCTCCGTTTCCAGCCCGCTCGGCGCCTCAGTCTATGACCAATGGAGAAATGAACGCGAGGAAGGCAATGAGCATCGCGCATCGAATGCGCCGCCGGCAAACGAAGAGGTGCATGTGGGCGACCTGGGCTCCGGCTCCGATTTCACGCCTTTCCTGCAGCACATTGGCGTGCCTTCGACCGACATCGGTTCCGGCGGCCCGTATGGGGTGTATCATTCCACCTTCGACGACTACGCGTGGTACGTACATAATGCCGATCCGCACTTTGTGTATCTGCAGGAGATGGCGCGCGTGTTTGGCCTGGAAGCCTTGCGCATGGCCGACGCCGACGTGCTGCCTTACGACTATGTGACCTACGCCAAGGCCATCGATTCCTATATTGCCGCGGCTCAGCGCAAGGCGTCGGATGAAGGTTTGAACGGGCTGGATTTTGCCGTGGCGGAAGCAGCAGCAGCGCGCTTTGTGGCAGCAGCGGAGAAAGCGCATGGCCTGCAGGAGGCGGCGACAGGCGACCTGGGCAAATTGAACGAGGCTTTGCGCGAAACGGAGACCGACCTAGTGTCCGATGCCGGACTGCCCAATCGCCCCTGGTACCGGCACACCATTTATGCTCCGGGCGAATACACCGGCTATGCGGCGGTGGTGATTCCGGGCGTGAACGAGGCCATCGACGCCAAGGACGCGCCCCGCGCAGCTCAGCAGTTGACCGTGCTGACGCAGGCGCTGGACCGGGCGGCACACACGCTGGAGACGGCGCCGTAAAATTATCGGCGGCTCGGAAAACAGCGCGGGCTACTGTTCCGTGTACGTGTAGTCGGTCGGCTCAAAGACGCCGTTGACCTCTGAGTAGAGCCGTGCGTAGATTGTCGCCCCTTTTGCCGGGAGACTTGGCACAGTTGTTGAAGTGGTGGTGAGAGTGCCCGAGGCATACAGGTCGCTTGAGCCTGGCCCGCTGATGCCCAGCCACAGGCCGTAATGCGTAACTCCCGTGCCCGCGGTCCACGTGAACGTCACGTTGGAAGTTCCGAGCGTGCTGGCCGGTGTGGGAGTGGTCATCGTTGCAAGCACGCCTGTGGTTTCGGTGTAGGTATAGTCGGTCGGCTCAAAGACGCCGTCGATCTCGGAGTAGAGCCGCGCGTAGATCGTCGCCCGTCTTGCCGGGAGACTTGGCACGGTTGTGGAAGTGGTGGTGAGAGAACCCGAGGCATACAGGTCACTCGAGCCTGGCCCGTTGATGCCCAGCCAAAGGCCATAATGCGTAACTCCCGTACCCGCCGTCCAGGTGAACATCACATCGGAAGTCCCAAGCGTGCTGCCTGGTGTGGGAGACATCATCGTCGCGAGAACGCCCGTGGCTTCGGTATAGGTGTAGTCGGTGTGATACCAGACTCCGCCCGCCTCCCAAAACAACCGGGCGTAGATCGTCGCCCCCCTCGTTGGCAGGCTGTTCGCGCTGACGGAAGTGGCCGTCGTAATGCCTGAGTTATACAGGTCGCTTGAGCCCGCGCCGTTGAGACCCAGCCAGAGGCCGTAGCCGGTGGCGCCGGTCCCGGCAGTCCAGGTAAATGTTACGCTGGAACCGGCAAGTACAGTTCCCGGCGTGGGGCTGGTTAGCTCGGCGGGTATGACGGTCTGGGCCTGGAAGGCAGTTGACTGCGCCGTCAGATTGATAGTGGGATTCAGCGCCAGAGTGGCGATCAGCTTGTCGCTGCCGGTGACCGAGGTGACGAGAAGGTTGCTGAACGTGGCCGCGCCGGACAAGAAGCTCGCCGTTGTGGTTCCGCTCAGCAACGAGTCGCTGTCGGTCATCGCCACGCTGCTGGTGACTGCGGTGGCAGCCGCGCCGCTTTCGGTCAGCGCAACAGCCGGTGCGGGTGAGATCGCCTGACCCCTCAGCACAATCGCCGGCGGCTCGGTGGTGAAGGCCATCGCATAATTAGTCTGCACCGCGCCCGCGTCCACACACGCCGTGCCATCCTCGTAGGTCGAGTTGGTGCGTGCAAAGCCGCGCTGATCGGTGCTCACTCCAACGGGAATGTCGCCCACCGCGCCCGCGCAGATCGCCGCCGATCCCGGCTGCGGAAGCATGGTCTGCGTCGCGCCGCCGTAGTTGCCCAGCGCGGCCAGCAGCGGATTGCCGCTCACCGCGTTGGTGTTCGTGCTGCAGCCGTTGCAGTCGTCTTCCGAGCCACTGGTCAGATTGTTGAAGAAGACGTTGCTGTCGGCGTTGGCGTGAAGATTGTTATAGATGCCAGCGCCGTAGCCGACACCATTGACGTAGCTGCCGCCGCCGTTCGCGCTGTTGCCGCTTAAGATGCCGTTCGTCACCGTCAATGTACCGCCATTGGAGATGCCGCCGCCGTAGGCGTTGCCGCCGGCGAGGCTGCCGCCGACGCCGCCGTTCGCGCTATTGCCGCTGAAGGTGCTGTCCGCCACCGTCAATGTGTCGCCATTTTCGATGCCGCCGCCGCTGCCGTCGCCGTTGGAGCCACCACCGTTGTAACCAAAGCCACCGCTGCCACCGGTCGCGCTATTGCCGCTGAAGGTGCTGTTCGTCACCGTCAGTGTACTGCCATTGGAGATGCCGCCGCCGCTGCCACCGCCGCCGTTGTAGCCGATGTCACCGTCACCGTCACTGCCGCCGCCGCCGACGCCGCCGGTCGTGCTATTGCCGCTGAAGGTGCTGTTCGTCACCGTCAATGTGCCGCCATTTTCGATGCCGCCGCCGCTGCCGCTGCCGCCGCCGGCGTCGCCGTAGCCGCTGCCGCCGTTCGCGCTATTGCCGGTGAAGGTGCTGTTCGTCACCGTCAGTGTGCCGTTGTTGTAGATGCCGCCGCCGGAGCCGTTGCCGCCGTAGGCGCCCATCTCCGGGTCGCCGCCGTCGTTGCCGTTGCCACCGCTCGCGCTATTGCCGCTGAAGGTGCTGTTCGTCACCGCCAATGTGCCGTTGTTGTAGATACCGCCGCCGTCGCCGTTGCCGCCGTTGCCGTATGGGTCTTGACTAGTTGGAGTTCCACCATCGACGAGCGACAGCCCGGAGAGGAAGACGGTGCCGCCGCTGATATTCAAGATCTGATTCCCCGCGCCGTTGAGGGTGAGCAGATTCGCGCCCGGACCCACGATATTCATGTTCGCACTAATGGTCAGCGTGCCGCCGTTAGTGATGTTGTAGTTGCCGGGGGATTCAGCGCTCAGATTCAGCGAACTGGCAAAGATGATGGTGGGCATCATCAAAGCCGTCACTGGGGTGAGCGTAGTCTGCGGAAGCGCATTGGCCGCCGTGATGGCGTCGCGCAGGCTGCAAGAGGTGACTTTGAATGTCGGGTCAGTACAATTTGTCCCCGAGCTGACCGCATCGTCAACCAGCGTGGTCACGGAATAGACGGGATAGGCGGGCCCGGCCATGTTGGTCAGGCTGAAGCTGACAGATCCTGAAATTCCCGCCACAGTTGCCGTGACGCTATAGTTGCCCGCTGTTCCGTTGGCCACAACCGGCTCGGTCGCAAGACCGTTACCGTCGGTGGCTATCGTAATGGCGCCGGCGCCGTTGGAGAAGGACGCGCCGGCGCCGCTGGAGGGCGCGGTAAAGGTGACGGCAACGCCCTGGACGGCGTTGCCGCTCGTGTCCTTCACCACTGCCACAAGTGGATTGGCAAATGCCCCAGCCTCGTAGGCCGACTGCCCGGAGCCGCTGGAGACGGCGATGGAAGCCTGTGCCGCCGAATCGACTGTCAACGTCACCGCGTTGGAGGTCACGCCATCCAGGCTGGCAGTGATCGTGGCCGCGCCCGCCGCCTGGGCGGTTGCCAGTCCGGATGCGCCGATGGTGACGGCCGTGGGGTTGTTGGAACTCCAGCTTACCAGCGAGGTCAGGTTCCGGGTCGAACCGCCGCTGTAGCTTCCCGTGGCCGTAAACTGCTGGCTTGCGCCTGGCAAAGTGGCGAAGGAAGACGAAGGCGTGATGACAATCGAGTTGAGCTGCGGTGGGGCCGCGGCGACCGAGAAGCTCCCCGAACCTGTCAAGGAAGATGTTATCGTGTCCGTGGCTGTAATGGTCTGCGTCCCAACCGTCTCAAGAGTCACCGTCGCCTGGCCCACGCCGCTTGAAAGCGCCAGCGGGCCCGGATTCACGAAGCCGGGATCGGAACTGGTGAAGCTTACTGTGCCGTCGTAGGTGGTCGCGGTCTGGTTTGAGCCAGTCAACGCAGTGACCGTGATGCTGAAAGGTGCCCCAGCATACACCGCAGTCGTCGTGGTGATCGAAAAATGCGAGGCCGACGTCGGCGACACGCCCAGGCCGATCATTGCAATCGACTGCTGCGCGCCGGCCACGTTCAGGGCGTTGTCCGTCAGCGTCACGCTCTCGCCCAGCGGTCCGCCAGTCTCGGGGGTGAACTCGATCGGCACGTCGCACTGCTGCCCCGCGCTCAAGCTGGTCGAGCCTGTGCAGGCGTTCGCATCGCCATTGGCCTCGGGAAAGTCCGCCGGATAGCTGAGCGCCATTAGAGTCAGCGCCGCGTTGCCGATGTTCTGAACCTGCACCGTCTGCGTTCCGTCAGTAGTGTCGGTGGTACCGACATTTGTCGGCGTTGGGAAGCTCAATGCGGGAGGCTGCGAACGCAACACCTCGACCAGACCTGCCTGACCTAAAAAAGGGGAGGCCGAAATGAACTGGTCACCCGCGTCGTCTAGCGTCATCCAATTGAGTTGACCCTGCCCTGCCAGCTGCGTGGCGGTGGCCGCGCCGCCGCCGGCCGGCACCTCCACCACCCGGTTGTTGCCGTGGTCGGCGATGAATAGATCGCCCGCCCCGTCCACAGCCACTTGTGTGGGGCTACTGAGCCCCAGGCCGCCCACTGTGGGGGCGATGGCGGTGGCCGCGCCGCCGCCGGCCGGCACCTCCACCACCCGGCTGTTGCCGTCGTCCGCGATGAACAGATCGCCTGCTTCGTCCAACGCCATACCTGCGGGGAGATTTAGCGCATTGCCAGCCACCGTGGGGTTGATGAGAATCGGCGCAACGTTGCCGGCTGGCACCTCCACCACGCGGTTGTTGCCGAAGTCCCCGATAAACAGGTCACCTACGACGTCAACCGCCACGCCGGCGGGCTCATACAGCCCAGTCCCGTTCACCACTGGCTCGATAGCAATCGCGGCGCCGCCCCCTGCCGGCACCTCCAGTACACTGGCGTCGCCCGCACTCGCGATGAACAGGTTTCCCGCTCCATCCACAGCCATGCCTGCCGGATAATTAAGCTGTACGCCATTCGCCGCCGGGTAGATTTCCGTCCATGTGTGGCCGCCGGCCGGCACCTCTACCACGCCATTGCCGTTGAGATCCGAGATGAACAGATCGCCCGCACTGTCCTCAGCCGTACCATTTGGCAGCAGCGATGCATCTCCGATTTCGGAAAGAACATTCACCACCGCACCTGGGCCATAGGCGATCTGCGGTCCGGTTCCAACTCCATAGATCGGCACGCTGCCCAGTTGACTGCCAGTATTATTGGCAGCCGAATAGAACACCACCGCACCCTTGCGCACGTCTGCGAACCGAGGCTTGAACGCCACGTCGACGGCGCAGGTTGTGGTTGAGGCGTAGGTCGTTGCCGCGCAGGTGCTGCCCACCGCGCTGGCAAAGTCCAGGTTGGGAGTGCCCTGTGTCACCACGCCGATGCTGCCCACCGTCGTCCCGGCGGCGATGGAGAAGTTGAATGTGGTCGCCGCGCTGGTCGAACCAATCGCCACCGAGCCAAAGTTCTGATTCGCGGACGTACCGGCGTAGATCACGGCCGGCGGTGGCGGCGCAGCGGCGACCGAGAAACTCCCCGAACCTGTCAAGGAAGATGTCGTCGTGTCCGTGGCTGTAATGGTCTGCGTCCCTACCGTTCCAAGAGTCATAGTCGCCTGGCCTACGCCGCTTGAAAGTGTCAGCGGACCCGGATTCACGAAATTGGGATCGGAACTTGTGAAGCTCACCGTGCCGTTGTAGGTGGTCGCGGTCGAGTTTGAGCTATTCAGCGCCGTAACCGTAATGCTAAAAGGTGTGCCGGCAACCACCGTGGCCGTGGTCGTGACCGAAAAATGCGTGGCCGTCGTCGGTGACAAGCTCAGGCCGCTCACGGCAATTGACTGCTGCGCGCCGGCCACATTCAGCGCGTTGTCCGTCAGCGTCACGTCCTCGCTCAGCGGTCCGCCATTCTCGGGTGTGAACTCGATGGGCAGGTCGCACACCAGCCCAGGGCTCAAGTTGGTCGAGCTGGTGCAAGCACTAGAGTCGCCGTCGGCCTCGGGAAAGTCTGCCGGGTAACTGAGTGCCGTGAAGTTAAGCGCAGCGGTTCCGACATTCTCGATTTGCACGGTCTGCGGGCTGTCGCTGCTTGTCGAGCCCTCCGGCGTCGACGCAAAACTCAAGCTCGGCGCATCCGCGAGATCCACTTTAAAAGCATTGTTAGCGCCATTATTGGCGATATAGAGGTTGCCGCTCCCGTCCACAGCGATAGTCCAAGCGTAATCCAGCCCGCTGGTGGCCACCGTGCTCTGGATATAGCTGCCTGCGGAGGGCGTCTCCATGAGTATCTGGTTAGTCTCGTTACTATTCACAAAGAGGTTGCCGCTTCCGTCCACCACGACGGGGCCAGCCCATTGCATGCCGCTGCCGATCATGCTCTGGGTATAGCCGCCTGCGGACGGAGTCATCTTCAATATCTTGGTGGCGTCGAAATTCGAGCTGCTTTGCCAACCCGTTACATAGACGTTGCCGATTCCATCCACCGCGACCGAGGACGGGCAATAATGTTGGCCGTAGACTCCGCAGGTGAGGATGACGGACTGGGCATAGGTGCCCGCCGACAGAGTCTCCATCAACACTCGGCCATTGTATGCATCGGCTATATAGACATTGCCGGCGCCATCCACCGCGGCGTCAGTGGGCCCATACAAGCCGCTGCCTATCGTGGTCTGAACGTACGCGCTCCCCGTCCAGGTCCATTTTTGGAACTGGCTGGTGTTGGAGTTAGCCATGTAGAGATTGCCGGCCCCATCCACTGCAACCGGAGATAGCACGTTCGTGCCACTCAGGAACGTGCTTTGCGTGTAGCCGGTCCCCGTCCAGGTCTCTTTCAGCACCCGGCTGCCGTTGCTATCGGTGATATAGAGGTTTCCGCTCCCATCCACCGTCATCGATTCTGTCCCATCAGCGAAGCCGCTGCCTACGGCGCTTTGCGTTCCGGGTAGGAAGTTCACCTGCGCGCCCGTCCCCGACCCCTGCAGGTAGTCCATCGCAAGCACATTCCCGGAGTCATCGCTGAGCACCACCGCCCCGTACCGCGTCCCCGCCAGCCTCGGCTTAAACGTCACGCTTACCGTGCAGGTCGCGCTGGCCGCGTAGGCGGTTCCCACCGTGCAGCTGCCGCTGCTGCTGTTGGTAAAGTCCAGATTCGCGGCTCCCTGCGTTGAAACAGCGATGCCACCAAGCGTCGCGCTCGACGGAATTGTCAGCGTGAGTGACTGCGTTGCGGGCGCTCCGATCGCTTGCGAGCCAAAGTTATAGCTTGACGTGCTCTGCTGCGCCCACACCGACGCAGGGAGCAGAACGCACACCAGAATCAGCGGAAAATGGAAAAGGCAAAAACGCAGGGATGACCGCTCGCTCGGAACGGACTTTACCGATGGGATCATGGGGCACCTCGCTTGCTGAGGCCTGGTTGGGGGAAACGGCGCGGGACCGGTAAGGGAAGTGAACGGCAGGACGGGCGCAAGGTGTCCTGCTGGCTGCCGCCGCGAAGCGGAAAACAGTTCAACTTTCGCATGCAAGGGGAGGCCGAGCATCGCAATCCGGGCTGCCCATTGCCTGCGGACAAATACCGTTAGGCCTCGCAGTCTAGTCCACCGCATCCCTGTTGCCAACAGAAATCGGCTAGGACAAATGGGAAATCTGTGAGCTGAACCAGCGGCGGTCCGCGCCTCGGGAGTTTCCCACGGCCCGTCTGACCATTTCGACATCTGATTTGATTACTTGAGTAATGTGACTTCTTACCAAAGCTGTATGTTTGGTCGATCCCTACAACTTTTGGGGGAGGGTGATTACCACCTTCTGTTGAGGTGAATGGCTGATAATCAGCCATTTTTCACTTGAATTCTTAAACGGGAAGCGTAGATTGGTAATACTTCATCGATTACTTATTCTGAAGACGATGAAGTGTTACCTGGGACTCGCTTTCTGACGTCTCATAGGGACCGGGCTCCGATTGAGAATCGGGCTGAAGGAGTCTCAAGATGCACGATATTCTGGTTGCTCTCGCATTTGTGGCCATGGTTGCCTGCCCGGCGATCGTAGCGTCTTTGCCGCAGCGCGAAATCGAAGACGACGCGTAGGTTCGCTTTCTCCGTTTCGCGACGTGCTTCGGTTACACGCGGGCTCACTGCTTAGGCTTTATTGACTGCACGCTACCCTGCTTGCACCGCCAAGCGCCGGTCCCGGTCCGAGATCACAAGACCCTCCGCCCAAAGCATCCGACTCGATTCCGTCTGGCTCGATTCCATCTGGGCAAGCAACGGGCTTCACACCAAGGGACCATGCTGTTCCCACTGAATAGCTATTCCGTAATTCAGTGCCTTCTCAGTACCCTTCCTCAAGATTGATCCGCGAGCGGCAAGTGCGCACCCAAGCGCCAGGCAAGCCGCGGCGTGACGGAGTGCGGCTTTTGGTTGATTTTCTGATTGGCGCGTGGTTTGTGGCCGTGATCCTCACGCCGCAGGTCGTGGCCTGCATTCTGCGCGGGCGATTGCACAGAGACGGGTTCTGAGCTCGCTTTCTTACCTCTTTGGGGTGAAAAACCGTTCTACCGCCCATCCGTTTGCGCATAGCGCCTTGCATACCGGCAAAACTGCATTCCAAGTGATCTAAGTCATAGGCTGGTTGACCCCGGCAGGTTAGCCTCGTATCGTTAAAGGTTGACTATGAAGATCTCTGGAAACACTTTGCGGATCGGGATTGCGACGGCCGTGATCGTTGGCACCGTTGCCTGGCTGGCTTTCACCGGCTATGCGGCAAACAAGAGCTACTACGTGACCATTGCCGAGCTTGGCGGCATGGGCGACAAGGCCTACCACAACCAGTTGCGGGTGGAGGGGTTCGTGGTGCCGGGCTCGATTGAGCAAAACGGCACGAACGTCAACTTTGTGCTCAACGAGTTTGAGAGCCACTCGCCCAAGGCACAATCGGGACACCTGCTCAAGGTGGCTTACAAGGGCTCGGAGCCGCCACCGGACACGTTCAAAGATGACGCGCAGGCACTGGCTCAGGGATCGTATGGCCGCGACGGCGTGTTCCACGCCTCTGTGTTGCAGGCCAAATGCGCCAGCAAGTACGCGCCTGCCGGGCCGAATCAGCCGGGCGGCAAAGCTGCTTCGCCGGCAGCCGCTAAATCCGCTGCGTCGGCTGCAACCGCTGGCGCGGCTAAACCGGCCGCCTGAGGATGACTGCGCCGCAAGCCGATTCGCCGACTGGCGCACGCCCGGTTTGTGCCAGCCCCGTCTGTGCGAGCCCTGTTTGTGCCAGTCTGGCTGGCGTCTCCAAATTATTCGGATCGTTTGCGGCCCTGCGGCAGGTGACGGTGGACCTGGAACCTGGGCGCTGCTATGTGCTGGTCGGCGAAAATGGGGCGGGAAAATCGACCCTGCTACGCATTCTGGCCGGGCTGCTGCGGCCAAGTTTCGGCACTGTGAAAGTGTTTGGCTCGCTTGACCCGCACGACGAGCGCGCCCGCATTGGATACATGAGCCACGCTCCCATGCTCTACGACGAACTGACGGCCGTGGAGAATCTGCGCTACTTCAGCACGCTTTACCCCGGCCGACGGAATTTGTCACCCGCCGACGCGCTGCGGCAGGTGGGCCTGGACCCGGAGCTGACACGAACGCTTGGGCAGTATTCGCAGGGCATGCGGCAGCGCACGTCGCTGGCGCGAGTTTTGCTGCCGGTTCCCGAGCTGTTGCTGCTCGACGAGCCATTCTCCAATATGGACATGGAAAGCGCGCGGCAGATGGTGGAGCTGCTGGCCGGCTTTCGCCAGGGCAACCGGACCATTGTGATTACAACCCACCAGCGTGACCTGGCCGCGCCCATCGCCGACTGGGTGCTGGCTCTCAGCGCCGGCCGCGTGGCTTCGTTTGAACCCGGGAGACCTACCTTATGAAGACCAACGGCGCACGTTTCCTCGAGTCTCTCGGCATCCCATTCGAGCTGCGTGAATATGAGGTTGACCCTGAAGACCTGAGCGCAATTACCGTGGCCAAAAAGATCGGTATGCCGGCGGAGCAGGTATTTAAAACGCTGCTGGTGACGGGCGGGCCTAATGTCTATCGCTTCGCGGTGATCCCCGGCGACGCCGAACTCGATTTCAAGAAGCTGGCGCGCGCGGCAGGATTGCGCAAGGCGGAGATGGCTCCGCTCAAAGACGTGCAGCCGCTTACCGGCTATATTCGCGGCGGGGTCACGCTGTTCGGCGCACGCAAACCGTACCCGGTTTACATCGATGAGACGGCTGTGCTGTTCGACAAGATCAGCGTGTCGGCCGGTGCGCGAGGAACGCAATTGATTCTCGCGCCGGATGACTATTTGCGCGCCGCCCAGGAATTGGGAGTGGAAGTGCAGACGGCTGACCTGACCAAAGATGTCCCCAGGGACGCTGCGCCCTCATCCACGGAAGGCCAATCTCAATGACGCGCGCTCTGTGGACCCACCTGGTGAAGGACCTGCGCATTGAATGGCGCTCGCGCGAGGCGGTCAACTCGATGCTGTTTTTCGCGCTGCTGGTGGTGGTGCTTTTTTCGCTCTCCTTCGACCCACGCGGCGCCGTTTCGCAACAAATCTCTGGCGGCGTGCTGTGCGTGGCTACCATGTTCGCTTCAGTGAGCGCGCTCAACCAGGCCTGGGCGCGGGAGATTCGCCATCAGGTGCTGGACGCCCAGCGCATGGCCCCCACGCCCGGCGCGGATATGTTTCTGGCCAAGGTTCTGGCCAACTTTCTGTTTGTCTCGATCATCCAGTTGATTCTGGCGCCGGTCTTTCTGGTGTTTTATAACCTGCATATTCAGGGCCAGGCTTGGCAGTTGGCGCTGGTGCTGCCGCTGGGCACGTGGGCCCTGGTGGCCAATGGAACCTTCTTTGCAGCGCTCTCGATCCGCAGCCGCAACCGCGAACTGCTGCTGCCGCTGATTCTGTTCCCGATCTTCATGCCGGCGCTGCTGGCCATGGTGCTGGCTACGGGCTCCATTCTCATGGGCGACAGCGATCCGGCGCTGTGGATCAAGCTACTGGTCGGCTACGACATTATTTTCACGACCATCAGCCTGTTGCTGTTCGATGTGGTGCTGCACGCGGAGTAGGGAGCCTACAACCCACGGTTGAGACTCGCACGTCAGCGCCGTCGTAAACTGGAAGGGTCCAGCAGGACTCTCATGAAGAAACTCGCAATCGGCATCTACGCGGCCATCACGCTCGCCCTTCTGGCCTGGGCTTTCTACCAGGCCATTTACGTCGCTCCTGTCGACGCGATGCAGGGTGAGATTTACCGCATCATCTTTTATCACGTGCCCTCGGCGACGGTGGCCTTTCTGTTTTTTGCCATCTCGCTGGCCGGGTGCATTGGCTTTCTGGCCTTCCGGCGCAGCCATCCTGGCAGGGCGCAGGTCGCGGACGCCTGGGCGCTGGCCGGGGCGGAAGTGGGCGTCGTGTTCTGCACCGTTGTCCTGGTCACCGGACCAATCTGGGCGCGCCGCGCCTGGGGCATCTGGTGGACCTGGGATGCACGACTGACCACGACGCTCATTCTGTGGCTCATTTACGTCAGCTACCTGCTGCTGCGGCGATTCATAGCCGGGTCGCAGATGCAGACCCTGGCCGCGGTCCTGGGCATCTTCGGCGCGCTCGACGTGCCCATTGTTTACATGTCCAACCGCTGGTGGCGCACGCAGCATCCTGCCCCGGTTTTCGGCGGCAGCGAGGGCTCCGGCATGGCTCCGGCGATGGTGAAAGCCTTGCTTTGGAATATGGCAGCATGGCTGGCATGGGGCGTGCTGATCCTTGTCCTGCGCTACCGCGTGGAGCGCCAGCGCCAGAAATTTGCAGAACGCGACGCACAAGACGCTCTGAACGCCTGAAGCGAGCAACCTGATAAGTCTGGGAGGAAACCATGGATGCAAACACGGTAATCGACCACCAGTTCACCGTCGCGGCTTACGTTGCCGCATGGGTCATTCAACTGGGCTACCTGACTTGGCTGGGGCTGAAGTGGCGTGCGCAAAAACGCGACGCGAAACGCACTCGGCGCAACCCTCGTTGAAGAAAACCTAGTTTTCCAATAAATCTATTTGATTCTGATATTTATCAAGACTTAGAATGGCTGCGCGCGCGGTTCACCAACTGCCCTGGCGCTGCGAAATCGGGCCGCTATACCCCAAAGGTGGTATGGGCATAGCACCAGTCGCTTGAAGGACACCGTCTTTGTGCTATTTAAGTTTTTTCTAACCACGCCGATGATGCAAATGTGGACGGGCTCCCTGGGGTTCCACGAGGAGATGGCGCGATGCATGATCTGTTGATTGCTCTTTGTTTTATCGGAATGGTAATTGCTCCCGCGATCGTTGCCGCGAAGTCCGGCGCGGAAGCTGCCGACGAACTCGACGACTAGTTCGCATCGTTCGGGGCTTCGTTTTGATCAATCATTCGCCTTGCTCGCACGTTGGTGAGGAAACCAAATGCTCACTCTGACAAAGTTCATTTGCGGATGTTTCGGTATCGGCGCGCTGGCGATCCTGGGCACATCGCTCGTCCAGGCACCTGGTAACAGCAGCCAATCGGTTGCACACGGTTCATCTTTGAGCACCGGCGACGCGCTGATGCAGACAGCGTCTGCACAGGTTGACTCAATCGCCCGCCAGGCATCGGCCGAACTCGGCCCACGCTTACGGTCACTCTCTGCCAACGGCGGAGTTTTTGTGCGTAGCAACGCAACCAGCGCCCGCCTGCAGTTGGAAGGCATGGCAAACGGCCTTTCCTTTTACTTGTCCGCCGACGCATGGCGCCACGGCGAGACGCCTTACTGGATTCGCACCGGAGTTCGAGGCGCAGTGCAGACCTCCGGCGAAAAGACGATTGCCATGGCCAGGAATATGACGATTGTGAGAGCCTGCAAATCAAACATGGAACATCTGGCAGATCTCGGCCCATCGTTGAGTGGTGCGGGTTCCAACTTCTAAGGCAAGCCTGTAACCGGGATTCGCTTGGCAGCGTGCTTTTTCCGCTGCGACCTTGATCCGAACGCACGATCGCTTCCCTTCCCGAGAAATCCCCATCAGCCCGCGCCGCATTGCGCTGCTCGCTTGCCCCTCTGAAACAATTGCCCTTCGCCTTTCTAAACGATAGACTGATGGTTCGAGGGGCCAGTCATGTTAGTTGTCATGAAAACGCAGGCCACGCCTGAACAAATCCAGGCGGTTTGCGAATACATTGAGCAGTTGGGCTTTCGCGCCCATCCGCTGCCCGGAGCCCAGCGCACCGCCATCGGCATCACCGGCAACCAGGGCGAAGTGGAGCGGGGAAGCATTGAGGACCTCTCCGGCGTGGCTGAGGTCATTCGCGTCTCGAAGGCCTACAAACTGGCCAGCCGCGACGTAAAAGAAGAAGACACCATCATCCAGTTTCCGGGCACCGACGCCTCCATCGGCGGCGCGGACCTGGCCATTGTCGCCGGGCCCTGCTCCATTGAAAGCCGCGAGCAGGCTTTTGAAATCGCCGAAAAGGTTGCCGCATCCGGAGCGCAGTTTTTCCGCGGCGGCGCATACAAGCCGCGCACCTCGCCCTATGCCTTTCAGGGGCTTGGCGTTGAAGCGCTGCGCATCATGGCCGAGATTCGCGAGCGCTATGGGCTGCGCATCATTACCGAGGCTATCGACAACGAGACGCTTGAACTGGTGGCCGAATGGGCGGACGTGATCCAGATTGGCGCGCGCAACATGCAGAATTATTCGCTGCTCAAGAAGGCCGGCAAGCTGCGCAAGCCGGTGCTGCTGAAGCGCGGACTCTCGGCCACGCTCGAAGAGTTCCTCATGTCGGCTGAGTACATTATGAGCGAGGGTAATTACCAGGTGATTCTGTGCGAGCGCGGCGTGCGCACCTTTGCCGACCACACGCGCAACACGCTTGACCTGAGCATTGTTCCGGCGGTGCAGCGGCTCAGCCACCTGCCTATTCTCGTCGACCCCAGCCACGGCACGGGCAAGCGAGATAGCGTACTGCCGATGGCGCGGGCTGCTGTAGCCACAGGCTGCGATGGAATCCTGGTGGAAGTGCATAACCATCCCGAAAAGGCGCTCTCCGATGGGCCGCAGTCGATCTTTCCCGAGCAGTTTGCGCGCATGATGAATGAGATTGAACAGATTGCCCCCGTGGTGGCCCGGCGGCTGCCGCGCGGCATCCATGTGGCCGCAACTGCGGATTGAGCGCATGACGGGTTCGCCCCACACATGCGGATTACCATGCGCTTATGGACGCGGTGCTGTTGGTTTAGCGGCGCTCGCTGCTGTGGCGCTGCTGTTGGCCGGCTGCCGCAAGCAGGACTTCCCGCAATATCCGCCCGGCTATCGCGAATTCGCCTATGTGACCAACGGCGACAGCGGCACGGTAACTGTGCTCGACGTGGTCAACATCCGCATTGACCGGGAGATTCGCGTCGGACAGGATCCCGTGGCCGTGATCGCCAGCCCCGCGCGTGACGACGTCTACGTCGTGAACTCGGGCATCGAGAGCGGGCAAGGCTCGATCTCGGTGATCGATACGCAGAAGAACACAGTTGCCGCGACGATAGCCCTCCATCGCAAGCCGGTGTCGATCGATCTGAACGCGGACGGGACGCTGGCTTACGTGGCCAACTCGGGGTCAAACTCGATCTCTGTTGTCGATCTCAAGGCGCGGCAGGAAATTGCGCAGATCGGCACGGGCGAAGAGCCGGTGGCGGCACGCATTACGCCCGACGGCAAGACGCTGGTGGTGGCCAACCGGCGCGGCAACTCGGTGAGCGTGATCGATGCCGCTACGGGCACTGTCCGCTCCGTCTTCGCTGGCTGCCCCGGCGCGGCGGACATCGTCCTTCTTCCCGACTCGTCGAAAGCGTTTGTCGCCTGCGCAGGCGGGCACCAGGTAATGGCCATTGGGCTGGCCAATGCCAAAGCCAATCCGCCCCTGCCGGACCGGCTGGAGTCGCTGCTGGACGTGGGGCGCGCGCCGACGCAACTGGCTCTGAAGCCCGACGGCGGCGAGTTGTTTGTGTCCAACTCGGCCAGCAACTCGATCAGCGAAGTGGTGACGAGTACGGACGACGTTGGTGGTGCGTACCTGATCGGCGACGGGCCTGTGCGCGGGCTGGTTTCACGCGACAATTCGCTGCTCTACGTGGCCAACTTCCGCTCGCAATTTGTGACCGCCTATTCGATCGACGACGGCAAGCGTCTTTATCCGTCCATCCACGTGGGGGACGGTCCGGCTGCACTGGCTTTTTCTAACTCCGGCTACTTGATGCTGGTGGTCGATAACCGCTCGGCGGACATTGCGGTGGTGCGCACGGCAACGCGGTCGCTGTTCACGATCCTGCCCACGGGCCGCGCACCGAACGCGATTGCGGTGAAGGCATTCAAGGCGCCCTGAACACGCCGGCCTTGACGAGCTTGCTTCAGCTCTTCTTGTCGCCCCATCGCGCTACACTGAACTGCGCTCCGGCGAAGAGAATGAGTCCCGAAACATAGGCCCAGAACAGCAGGCCGACCGACACATAGAATGGGCCGTAGAGTGCCTTTAAATCGAGATGCGGCAGCACGGCCACGAACACCATCTTGGCCAGCAGCCAGACGATTCCGGTCACAATCGACGTGCGCAGAACCGGACGCCAGGGGACCTTGCGGTTGGGTAGAATCCAGTAAATCGAAAAGAAAAAAACGATCGCCGCGATGCCAGTGGACAACGCCAGCCACACCTCGCCGATGCCTTTAAAGAAGAAGTTATCGGTGTGATGAAAAAAGACGGCCGTGAGCAGACCTTGCGCGCCCGCATTGACCAGAATGCTGGTCAATGCCAGGGTAAGCATGAGCAATGCGAGGCCGAACGCGACGACCTGGTTGGCGAGATAGTTGCGGCTCCGGGTGACGCCCCAAGCCTGGTTGAGCGCCACTTCAAGAGGCAGAAAGATTCCCGTGCAGGAGACAAGAATCATGACCAGCGAGAGCACCTGCACGCCGTGGCGCGGAACCACAGCTTCAAGGCTATAGGTGAGGAAGCCTGTCTTGGCGGTTGAGGGCAGAAAGTAAACCACCATGTCGCTGACCACATCGACCATGGCCTGCGAATGAAAGACCACGCGGGAGAGCGTGTAGAGCAGAACAATAAAAGGGATAAAAGAGATGATGGCGTTGGCCGCGACACTGAAGGCAAACGTATGCACCTCACTGTCAAGCAGGTAGGCGATGAGAGCCTTGCCGTCTTTGCGCCAGTGGTACCACTTGCTGTGGGACGCCGGCTCAGCCATGCTCTGCGTGACGGCAGCTTTGCTCTCTCTGGCAGTATCCAAGACCTCAGCCACTTGCTGCTCCTAACAGGCGGAAATGCGACGGGATTAGTGTTGCTACAAGGATAGACTCAGCGACGGCGTTTTTGCGTGCATGAATTGAGGGCCGCGGAGGTAACTGGCTCTGGAGAGCCTGCCCGCAACCTCAGGATTGATTGGGCGAGCGTGGCGGATTTGCCTTAGTTCGCAGCCGGCCGAGCGCCCATTGCGCCGCAGTGCGCAGGCCCTGATCCGCGGCTTCTGTCCACTGATCGAGCCATGGGACAAAACGCGCCAGGCCACTGTTGCCCATGGCGACGGCGACGTTGCGGCGCAGCCCATGAAAGCCAGCGCGGCGCACTGGTGAGCCATTGAAGAGCTGCTCAAATTGCGCCTCATCTAACTGGGCCAACCAATCGAGCGATGGATTGACAAGCTCGGCACGCGCTTGCTGATCGGAGTCGGCACTGATCGGCGCTTTTCGGTTCCACGGACAGACATCCTGGCAGATGTCGCAGCCGAAGACCTGGCGGCCCATCCCTTCCGTCAAACTTTCGTCAATCGGTCCGCGGTGTTCGATAGTGAGATAGGAGATGCAGCGCGTGGCGTCCATTTGGTAAGGGGCAGTGAGCGCGCCGGTGGGACATGCGTCGAGGCAACGGCGGCAGGTTCCGCAGCGGTCCGGAACGGTGAGAGGCGACGATTCGGGCTGCGTCTCCATGGAAGTGATGAGCACGGCAAGAAAACCATAGGAGCCGAGTTTGGGATGGATCAAGCAAGTGTTCTTCCCTGTCCAGCCGAGGCCAGCGGCCGTGGCCAGAGAGCGCTCAACCACGGGCCCCGTATCCACGTAGCCCCGCGCCTCAAACACGCCGAAGCGTTCATGCAGACGAACCTCGAGCAGCATCAGCCGCTTCTTGAGTATCTTGTGATAATCGCTGGGGCGGCGGGCTCCATTCTGATCTTTGCGGCTGCTCCATGCATAGCGCGCAATCCAACCGGCGCCGGCATCGGCAGGCTCTATCGAGCGGGGCTGTGCGCTGTTATAATTGGTAAAGCAGACAATCGCAGAGCGCGCCCAGGGAAACGGAACGCTCACACGCGACCGCACCAG
>DASXFS010000017.1:0-105200 GCA_036489415.1 Occallatibacter sp.
CGAGAAGCTGGGCGAAGACGCCAAGGCCATTCGCGATGCCACGCTCGAGCTCGATCAGGCCACGCGGCGCTTCGCCGAGTTGATGATGGACGCGGCCGTGAGCAGTGCCATTCGAGGCAAGACCATGGACGCCGCCGATGAGGATCTGGGAGAGGCAGTGACCGCGCCTCATCCCATGGCGCGCGCGGAGTTCAAGTGAAAACGGAGTTAGCGTTGTTTGCAGAGCCGGCAAGGTTAGCAGACCGGCAAGAGTGCAGGTAAGGACGGAATTTATGAGCGAAGCAAACCAGAAAAACATTCCCGCTGACAAGCTGGTGCGTGTGACGTTTCAGCCGGAAGGCAAGACGGTCGAGTTCGAGTTTGGCACCATGCCTTACGAGCATCACGGCAAGCCGATGTCGTTTCTCGACGTGGCGGAGAACTTCAACATCTTTCTCGACCACGCCTGCGGAGGCGTTTGCGCCTGCACCACCTGCCACCTGTGGATCAAGGACCAGACGGGCATCAGCGAGGCAGACGACGATGAGATTGACCGCATGGACATGGCTGCGGACCAGCAGTTGGAGTCGCGCCTGGGCTGCCAGGCGGTAATCACCAAGCCCGGCGAGTACGTAGTCGAGATTCCGAAGTGGAACCGCAACTATGTTTCCGAAGGCAAGCCGCTGATATTGGCGGAGAGCAAGTAAGTCGCGGCTTTCTGTTGCCGGGAGGACAGGCATGAGTGTGCGGGCCATCGAGCGCAAGCAACTGATGAAAGCCATCACGGGGAGCCGCAACGTATCTTCCGTGGATGTGCGTGAGATTCATTTCGAGCCGGGACAGGAGACGGGCAGGCATCTGCATCCCTGCACCGTGGTGGGCTACATTGTCGAGGGAACGGCGGAATATCAGATTGAAGGCGAAGCGGCGCAACTGCTGTCCGCGGGATCGGCTTTTCACGAGCCAGCTGGGAAAGTGATTGCCAGTTTTCGCAACGCATCGAAGACTGAACCCATGACCTTTGTTGCTTTCTATCTGCTCGACGGCGAGCAAGACTTGATCAAAATGCTCGAGAACGAGTAAGGAGCGAAAAGTGCCGCGCGAAATTCTATGGACAGACGCCGAAGAGATCGGCATTCAGTTGCAAGAGAAGTTTCCTGACGTTGACCCTTTGACGGTGCGCTTCACCGACCTGCACAAGTATGTAACGGAGCTGGAAGGATTCTCCGACGATCCGGCAAAGTCCAACGAGGGCCGGCTTGAGGCCATCCAGATGGCATGGCATGAGGAGTTTGAGGACACGCAGGGATAGAAAAATGTCGTTGCGTGACAGGCTCATGCATGAGGGCGATGGTCAGTCATTCCAAGCGTCCCATTCGCGCCGCTCGCTCCAGCCGAATGCTCCTTCAAAATGCACGAATTCCTTTTCCTTACCCGGCACAAGGTAGACGCTCAAAATGTCGAACCGGACGGGTGGCGCAGTTTTCATGGGCAACTGGCGCACGTAATGCCGAGCCAGCTTGCGCAGGATGTTGCGCTTCTGCGTGTCCACTGACACTTCAGCGGCGGCCATGTCATGGGCGGTGCGCGTCTTCACTTCAATAAAGCAGAGCAGCGGACCCTGCCATGCGATCAGGTCGAGATCTCCTCGCTGGTAATGAGACGACCAACGGCGCGCCACCACGACGTATCCTTTGCGGCCGAGATAAAAGAAGGCGGCATCTTCGCCGTCGATTCCGGTGGTCAAATGGGCAGGCCGGCGAGCTGAACCGTTGCCGCGGCGAGCCGCCCACTTCATGGCTCCGAGCGTGCGCTCCAGCAAATCGATCCGCTTCTGCTCCAGCCATCCCATGGCACTCCATTCTCGTTCACCAAGGCCAAAGCTGCAAATGCGGCCCGCCGCATCACGCAAGCGCCGGACCGCATCTGTGTTCAACTTTAAGGGATCGAACGTTTGCTCAGGCCTAAAGGGCCTTATGCGGTTACGGCCTCCAACGCCCGCGTTTGCTCGTGTTCCTTCTCCACCTGGCTCAGCGATTCTTCCAGAATGTCGAGGGCGACGGCAGCTTCCTCTTTGCTGACGATCAGTGGAGGGCAGAGCCGCAGTGAGGTTTCTCCGCAGCCGAGAATCATCAGGCCTTTTTCGAATGCGATGGTCTCGACGCGATTGCGCAAGGCCGTTGCCGGCTCACGCGTGGTCTTGTCGAGCACGAGTTCGATGCCGATCATCAGGCCGCGCCCGCGCACGTCGCCCACCAGCGGGTGTGAGTGCTTCCAGCCGCGCAGGCGTTCGAGGATGAACTCGCCGACGTTGGCTGCGTTGTCGATGCCTTCGCGTTCCAGAACATCGATCGTGGCCAGCGCCGCTGCAATCGAAATAGGGTTTCCGCCGAAGGTGGAGGCGTGTGAACCCGGCACCCAATCCATGATTTCCGCGCGGCTCATGCAGACGCCCAGCGGCATACCGCTGGCAATGCCCTTGGCCATGCAGACGATATCTGGCTCTATGCCGGAGTGTTCAATAGCCCACCACTTGCCCGTGCGGCCCGCGCCCGATTGCACCTCGTCGGCAACGAGAAGAATGCCGTGGCGATTGCAGATGGCGCGCAGCTCGCGCAGAAAATTGTCGGGCGCAACCACGTAGCCGCCTTCGCCCTGGATCGGCTCGACGAAGATCGCGGCCACTTCTTCGGGGGGCAGAATGGACTTGAACAATTTTTCTTCGATGTAGCGCGCGCAGCCCAGGCTGAAGGCTTCTTCCTCCTGCGGGCCACCGCTGCAGCCGCGATAGGCATAGGGATAGCGGATGTGCGTTACTCCGGGCAGCATCGGCCCGAAGCGGCGCTTCTGCTGGGGCTTGGAGCCGGTGAGCGAGAGCGCGCCCATGGTGCGGCCGTGGAACGCGCCAAGGAAAGCAATCACGTTCTGGCGGCCGGTGTGATAACGGGCCAGCTTGAGAGCGCACTCCACGGCTTCAGCGCCGGAGTTTCCGTAAAAGAACTTGTGTGGCCCGGGCATGGGCGCCACGGCAGAAAGGCGCTCGGCCAGATCGGTCAAAGGTTTGTGGAAGAAATCCGTTCCGGAGATGTGAATCAGCTCCGCGGCCTGCTTCTGGATGGCCGCGACAACTTCAGGATGGCAATGGCCGGTCGATGTCACGGCAATGCCGGCGGCGAAATCGAGGAACTCGTTGCCGTCCACGTCTTCCACGCGAACTCCGCGACCGCGCCTGGCCACCAGCGGATAAGAGCGGGTATAACTGGGTGAAATCAGCCGTCCGTCCGCTTCGACGGCTGCCCTGGCCTTGGGGCCGGGCAGGGGACAGCGAAGTTTTGGCCCGTACTGCGCGTAAAGCTCTTGCTTGTTCATAATCTTGTCTCCTCGGCAGATTCGGTTGTGCGGCCATGCATGGAATCACGAATGAATGCGGCGCGGCCCCGGATCCCAGTCGTGGGGGATCATCTATTTCCGCGAACCCGTTTCCGCGTATCTATTTCCGCATATCGGATGGGTCCGAACAGACGAACGAGGGTCTTCGGCAGCCTGGTATTAATCGCCGCCGAAGAGGCTAGGTCGTGTGCGGGTGGGCAGCACGCGCAGATGGCGGCGCGGGCAGATGCTGCGCTCGCGGGACCGCGACCAGCGCCTGATGGCCGGTGCAAGCAGGTTCGCATTCGAAGCGCGCATGTGCATGAAAAGTCCCGTTGAACTGAGGATAGACCATCTTCATATCTTCTGTACAGATTCCTTACGCAGATCGGCGCAGCATGGGAGCGTGGCGGCACGTTTTTGGGCCAGCGGGCGCCAAGACGGGACCGCCGCTTGAACTCGCTGCTTGAGCCAGTTATTTGAGAAAGATCACCGTAAGCGCCGAGGCAATGCCGGCCAGCGAAAAGACCATGCCCAGGTACCAATATGCTTTGGCGCGGGTGAGAAGAGTGACTGAGCTAATCACAAGGCCGATTTCGAGAAGCGCTTCGGAAAGGTCGAAGCGGTTGGCGCGGACCTCGGCCTGCTCGACGGTGGTTTCGAGGGATTCGGCTTTCTCCTGCTCTTGCTTCAGGTCGTCGGTCCATTTGGCCTGGTGATCGGCGTAGGACTTGGCGATCTTGGCTGCGGCGGCCTTATCGGTGATGGTGACTACGCTGAGCAGATCGGCGGCCAACTGCGTGTCGTTGGAGCGAATCTTCTTTGCCTGATAGAAATTCCACTGATCGGTGGCTCTGTTCTGGTCGAGAATGGCCTCGGTGTGGGTGCGATGGCCGAGTACAGTTGTAATGGCCACCAGCACGGCAACCACGCTCATGGTAAAGGCGACCGGGCGCATGGCCGATTCACCGCCTTGCTCCGCGTATTCTTTCAGCTCCTGGACTTCATTGGCTTCCATGGGATCGATCTCCTGCTTCGTCGGATGAGTATAGAGGGAAAACTACTTTCTCTTCCAGAGAACGCCGTCTTTCGAGTCTTCGATCACCACGCCCTTCTCGGTCAGTTCCTTGCGAATCTGGTCGGCGCGGGCAAAGTTACGCTGCCGCTTGGCCTGGGTGCGTTCGGCCACCAGGGCGTCAATGGCCTCGTCGGTAAGTGACTGACGAGCAAGCAGTTCGGGCGCTACGTCGGCCAACCGGCCGGCTTCCGCGGCCCACTCCAGGGCGTGGCGCGTGGGCTCGGCGTCGCGGTCCTCAATTACATCGAAGACAGCGTCAAAACTGGCCAGAACGGCTAGAATGGCGTCCCGGTCATCGGCCAGAAGCTGGCCGTGGTCGATGGCGGTATTGGTGGCGCGGATCAGGTCGAAGATGGGGGCGCGGGCTTCTGCCGTGTTCAAGTCGTTGGCCAATGCGGCCAGGTAGCCTGCCTGCGCGGCTTGAGCGGCGGCCTGGAGCGCGGGATTGGCGCCGGGGGCCAGGTCAGCCTGGGTAAGTCGTTGCGAAAAAGTGCGCAGGCGCTCAATCGCATTGGTGGCCTCCGTCAGGCCGTCAAAGGTGAAGTTGAGCTGGTGGCGATAGGGCACCGAGACCAGCGCAAGACGAATGGCCGAGGCTTTGTAACCCTTCAGCAGCAGGTCGCGCAGGGTAAAGAAGTTGCCCTCGCTCTTGGACATCTTGCGGCCGTCCACGAGCAGAAAGCGGACGTGCATCCAATGGCGGGCAAAGGGCTTATGAGTCACAGATTCGCTCTGCGCAATCTCGTTTTCGTGGTGCGGAAACATCAGGTCTTCGCCGCCTGCGTGCAGGTCAAAGCTCTCGCCCAGATACTCCATGGCCATCGCCGAGCATTCGATGTGCCAGCCGGGACGGCCGCGGCCAATGGCAGTGTCCCAGGAAGTTTCGCCTGGCTTGGCGGCCTTCCAGAGGGCAAAGTCGCGAGCCGAATCCTTCTCGTATTCGTCCACGTCGACCCGCGCGCCGTCTTCCATGCCGCTCAAGTCCTTTTTGCTCAGCTTGCCATACTCAGGGAACGCGGCCAGGCGAAAGTACCAGGAGCCATCTTCCGTCTGGTAGGCCGCGCCGGCTGCTGCCAGTTTCTGGACCAGCTCAACCATGCGCGGAATATGCTCCGTAGCGCGGGCGATGATTTCGGGCTTCTGGACGCGAAGGGATTCCAAATCCTCAAAGAAGGCCCGTTCAAAACTGGCGGTGTATTCGCCGATGGGCATGTGCTGAGCCGCTGCATTGCGGATGATTTTGTCGTCGACGTCCGTGATGTTCATGACGTGCTGGACGCGAATTCCGGCGAGCAGCAGGAAGCGGCGCAGGATGTCTATCTGCAAGAAAGTACGGAAGTTGCCAATGTGGCCGTAGTCGTAAACCGTAGGCCCGCAGGCGTACATGCGCAGTGCCTGTCCGTCCATGGGAACGAGCGGATCGACTTCTCCAGTAAGGGTGTTGAAGAGGCGAACTGTCATGGGTTGCGGGGTGGACGGCTGGCTCATAAACGGGCTGATAGGCTGCTGCTCTTGGACTTACCGATTGTAACAAGCCGAGGGGGCGGCTCAGGTATCAGAGATCAGCAGGCAGAGGTCAGGGCATAAGGGAATTCAGTGACGCTTGCGGTTGACGAACCACACGAGCAGGATGCCGATGACTGCGGCGAATGCGCCGCGCCAAGCCCAGGCGATTTGCCCGGTCATAAAGCTGCCAGGAAGGATGTTGACGCCCTGCAGGATCCAGATGACGCCGACGGCGATCAACAGACCGCCCAAGATATTGCCGAAGATGCGCATCATAGGCTCCCTGACGTTGAAGTATGGTGCTCAGCGATTATGCGCCAGTGATTTATTGGCTGGCCATACTGGCCCGTGCTGGAACTCCTCTGCGGGCGGTGACGATGGCCACGCCCAGGCAGGCCGCAATGAGGAGCTCCGTGACGACTGGCGCAAGAAAGAAGTAGGTATACGAGTTCGCGGCGAGGATTGCGTACGCTATGAGAAACGTGATGAGAACGGGCCGCAGGCGCCGAGCACCGCTTTTCGCGAGCTGGCCAAGCTGCCAAAACACGACCGCCTCCGCAGTGAGAAACAACGAGACGCAGAGGCCCATGCCGCGGTAGAACTCCCAAAAGGTGCGCATTTCGCCCATGGCGGGGAAATGGTTGGCTTTCATGGCGGCAACTGCGATGGACGCAGGGCCCGGAGCCACGTCGCCGAAGACGCCGCCGATGGTGTGCAAGATTGCGTGGATCAGGGTAAGCACGGAGGCAGTGCGGAGAAAGATGACGGGCTTGTTCATGATCGGACCTCTGTGGACAATAGTGAACACGAATGGATGCTGCGCTGTCATCCCAAAAAACTGGGAAAACATTCTTTGCTCAGGGGATTGGAGTGTTTGCGACAGGTGGGCTGCCGGACTCGCAGACGCGGAGAAGCGAGTGCGTCAGGCGCCGAGAGCGAGCGAAGGATCGGCGGAAAGCTCAGGGGGCGCGAAGTCCTGCGCCAGAAAGCGGGGCCACGCGGCAGCGGCGATCATGGCTGCGTTGTCGGTGGATAGGGCTAGTGTGGGGAATGAGACGCTCAGGCTGCGGCGGGCGGCTTCGGCGATGAAACGGGCGCGGAGTTCGCGGTTGGCGGCGACTCCGCCGGTGACCAGGATGCGGCGAGCGCCGAGGGATTCGGCGGCGGCGAAGGTTTTCTTCATCAAGTCGCCTACGACAGCGTGCTGGAAGCTGGCGATCAAATCCAGAGCAGGTTGGGGACAGAGGTTGAGAGCTTCGGCTTGGGTGGTGGGCGGTTTGGAGCGATTGGGACTCGCCGATTCCGAGGTCTCGGAATCCACATCTGGGGCGAACAAGTGGGCGGCGCGGGCTTGGGATTCTTCGCGAAGGTTGTGGAGTTCTACGTAGCGCAGGACAGCCGTCTTGATTCCTGAGAACGAGAAGAGGGAATGGGGGTCGAGGTTGGCGATGGGCGCGGTTTTGGCGGCTTTTGTGCGTGGCGCCTTGCCGGCGAGGTGGAGCTTGGTCTTGATTTGCGAAAAGGTGAACGGCACGGCGTGCGGGTTGCCGAATTGGGCCAGGACGTCGATCCAGGGTCCGCCGGGATAGCCAAGGCCGAGGAGCTTGGCGACTTTGTCATAGGCTTCGCCGGCGGCGTCGTCGAGGGTGCGACCGACGAGAGTGTATTGCCAGGAGTTGGCGGTGGGGCGGGCCAGATAAAGATGGGTGTGGCCGCCGGAGACGACCAAGGCCAGGGCTGGGTCGGCATCTGTGGAAGGCGGATGAGCTTCATGCTTGCCCACAGATTCACTGCTGGCCGATTCGCGTTCGTTAAGCAGGACGGCGTGGATGTGGCCTTCAAGATGGTTGACGGCGATGAGGGGCAGGTTGGCGGCGAAGGCGAGGGCTTTGGCGTAGGTGATTCCCACCAGAAGCGCGCCGGCGAGTCCGGGACCGCTGGTGACTGCGATGGCGTCGAGGTCGGCGGGCTGGATGCCGGCTTGCATCAGGGCAGCGCGGACGACGGGGACGATGGCGCGGAGATGCTCGCGGCTAGCCAGCTCGGGGACCACTCCGCCATAGCGGGCGTGCGTAGCGATTTGCGAAGCTACGACAGAGCTGAGGGTGTGGGAGCCGCGCTGGACAACGGCTGCGGCGGTCTCGTCGCAGGAGGATTCGATCGCGAGGATCAGGCCGTGGCTCATCTGTTTAGTTTACCGGGTTGCGGTTTGGCGAGTTTGCTTGCCGCCGACGCGGAAGAGAGAGAATGAAAACAGCCATGTTGACGGGAACGGGACAGTTTGAAGCGGCGCTGGAGGTGGTTGAGAGGCTGCGCGCGGCCGGGTGCGAGGCGTATCTGGCCGGAGGCTGCGTGCGCGATCTGCTGCTGGGGCGCGTGCCAAAGGATTTTGACGTGGCAACGAGCGCCACGCCGGATGTGGTGCTGGGGCTGTTTGAGAGAACGTTTGCGGTAGGTGCGCATTTTGGAGTGGTGCTTGTGGCCACCTGCGGTGGGGCAGACGCCGCTGGCGCGGCAGGAGAAGAGTTGGCGGAGCCACGGTATGGAGCAACGGAGGTGGCGACGTTTCGTTCCGATGGAGCGTATTCGGATGGGCGGCATCCGGATGCGGTGCGCTATACGACCAGTGCTGAGGAAGACGTGCGGCGCAGGGATTTCACTATCAATGGGTTGTTGCTGGATGCTGAGCAGGTCGCAGACCCGGCGAAGCTGCGCACGGCAGTGATCGATTATGTAGGCGGCCTTCCGGATCTGGAGGCCGGCGTTGTCCGGGCAATTGGTAGAGCGGAAGAGCGGTTTGAAGAAGACCGCCTGCGCATGCTGCGGGGGGTAAGGTTTGCGGCGCGGTTTGGATTTGAGCTGGAGGCTAAGACGGCTGCTGCTATGCGGGGGCTGGCCGGGCGCATTGCGGCGGTGAGCCGGGAGCGGGTACGGGATGAGCTGACGAAGATGCTGACCGAAGGACGCGCGCGCAGAGCATTTGAACTCTTGGACGAGACCGGACTGCTGGCCGAAGTGCTGCCGGAGATTGCGCGAATGAAGGGCGTGGAGCAGCCGGCGCAATACCATCCCGAGGGCGATGTGTGGGTGCATACGCTGGGGCTGCTGGGCCAGTTGGACGAAGGATGCAGCATGACGCTGGCGTGGGGAGCGCTGCTGCATGATGTGGGCAAGCCGCCCACGTTTCGGCGCGCGCCGGACCGCATTCGGTTTGACGGCCACGTGGAGGTGGGGGTGGCCATGGCGGCGGAGATTTTGAGACGATTCCGGTTCTCGAACGAGGAGACGCGGCAGGTGCTGGCGCTGGTGGAAAACCACATGCGCTTTGCGGATGCGCAGCGGATGAAGGCTTCCACGCTGAAGCGGTTTTTCAGGCTCCCAGGGTTTGACGAGCATCTGGCGCTGCACCGGATGGATTGCCTGGCGGGCAGCGGGAATCTGGATCACTGGGAGTTTGTTCGGGAGCGGTGGCTTGAGATGCCGGAGGAGACGGTGCGGCCCACGCCGCTGATCACGGGACGCGAGCTGATTGCAGCGGGGTATGCGCCGGGGCCGGAGTTCAAGCAGATGCTGCGCGCGGTGGAAGACGCGCAACTGGAAGGGACGATCACGACCGCCCAGGAGGCGTTGAGGCTGGTGCGGGAGCGGTTTTAGGAAACGGGATCAGAACAGATTGCCGGCAACCTGCTCGGCGGCGGTGTTGGCTTTGTCCTTCATTGTTTCTCGCGTGAGAATGGGATCGTTTTTGAGCGTGGTGGCGACCGTGATGGTGAAGAGATGATCGCGCACCCTGCCCACGACCAGTTCGCTCAGGCCGGGGTTGCGGCTTTCCAGCGTACACATTGAGGCTTCATTGCCGATCGCCCGCAGGGAGACTGCATCTTTTCCGCAGGCCTGGGCGGCGGACTCGAGGCGCACATGCGTGTCCGGCGTCTGCTCCACCGTGATGCGCAGCGTACGGGTGAAACTAGCGCCTGTCTGCGTAAAGGTGCAAACGGCGGGTTGCCCGACTGAAGCCGCGGCGAACTCGCCCACCGCATCGCCGCCCAGCAGGCCCCCTGCCGTTGCTTCGTTGAGCCAGGGGCAATTGTTTTCTGCCTGGCAATTAGCGGCAAAGCCCAGCAAGGCAAGAAACAACAGCACAGGGCGGAGTGCGAGCGCGGTTCTCATTTTGGCCTTTGAGTTATTTCCCATTTTGCGGGCCTGCTGCATCGTGAACGAGATCGGAATGGACGTGCCACGGAACGCTTTCGTTGGCTATCTCAGGGTGGACGCGGAGATAGTTCAGCGAATAGGTGGGAGCGCCGGGATCCACTTTCTTATCGACAAACATGGCTTGCTGCTCCGCGGCTTCCTCGGGCTTGCCCATGCGCTTGTAAAGGATAGACAGGTTGTAGTGAGCGCTCACATCATCGGGGTCGATTTTCTGCAAGGCCTGGAATTGTTCCAGCGCGGCCTGGTTATCGTTCTTCTGGTAATAGCTGATGCCCAGTTCGCGCCGCGCATCGCGCGACTCCGGAAACATTTCAACAACCTTGCGGAAGTCGGCTATCTCCTTCTCTGTATTGCCGGCACGCCGCTGCAGCAAACCATCGTAGTAGATTGCGCGCGCACTGTTGGGTTCCATAGAGAGCGCTCTGCGAATGGCCATGCGCGCGGACCCGTACTTCTCCCACACGATTTCGGTGAGGCCGATATTGGTGTAGCCGTCAGCGTAGTTAGGCCGCAGCTTCACCACCTCGTGGAAAGCCTGGACGGATTCGGCGTACTGAAGCTGGTCAAGCAGAGCGATGCCGAGATTATTCCAGCGCATCCAGTCAGGATTGTCGGCAGGGTCAGCCGGTTCCGGTTTGTTTTCGCCGATCCTGAGGACACGGGTGCGCGAGGCCAACTCGACGATCGGATAGGCGGGATGATCCGCACCCAGGACGTTGTTGAGGTAACTCTGGCGCAGATGCCGGTAGTTCACTTTTGCTGTAACAGTTACAGAGTCACCAACATTGGCGGGCATGCGGAACTGGTAACGCACCAGCGTTGAACGGCCTGCCTGGACGGTGTTGTCGTAAGCAACAGAGTGAATCGTCCAGACCTTGTGGTTGTCGGCAAAATCCCCGTTTTCAGCGACGGGGCGGTTGGTAAAACTGTGGGCGCGCGGATCTAACATGCCGTCTGGCTTGAGAAAGCCGCTGTGATAGATTTCCTTGCCGTTCGCGTCCGTCACCTTGAATTCAACCCAGGCCTCATAGAGGTCGCGCACTTCGGGGATCAGCGAGTGGCCGATGTTCTTGTTCTGGATGACGACATATGCCGTAACCACATCGCTGGGAGCGAGCTGATAGGCCACTCTTCCCAACGGCGCAATGAGCTTGTCGATGCCAGCTTTCTTGAGCGCAAAAATATCCACGTTCAAATAATTTCCTGTGCGCAGAAACTCGATGGTCTTCTTCAACTGCTCGTCGAATCCGTAATAGAACGGGACGGCAGTGTTGCCGGCCAGCCAGCGATGCGATGCAAATGTGCCGTTCTTTGCGCCATATTCAGGCAAGGTTGGCTTGTCGCGCTTCATGTGGCATCCCTGGCAGGTAGTGAAGTCAGCGTTGTAAAAGTTGAGCGGGTTGCGTTGCGAAAATTTGGATTGCTGCCACTCGTCATAAGTGGTGAAGGCGCGAATAAACTTGTAGTCGTTGAGCGTGGCGGGCAGGTTGGCTTTGTGGCAAGCGGCGCAAAACTCCGGCGTGCGCATAAAGTCGTGCATAACCGCCTTGGAGTGGCGCTCGGGATGGCGAAGAATCATATCGAAGGGAACCTCGCCCGGAATGCGGTTTCCGTTCTCATCGACAATGGCTGAAGGCACGCCCATCTGGAACCCGCCATTGCCATTGGTTGAATCAAGGCTGAGCACGGAGTGACAGGTGGTGCAGGTGACGCCATCATCGTCGAAGCGGGCGCGGTCTACTTTCGAGTCTTCTGTCACCGCGCCGCTGAGCACGCCGATGGGGTTGTGGCAACTGTCGCAGTGGCGGGTGAATGCGATGCCGCGCGTTTTGTCGCGGATGAGGATATTAACACTGGCGCGATAGAAAGGAGTGCGGAAAGCGTTCGAATGGAGCGCCTGACGCCACTCCGCGTAAGCTTGCTGGTGGCATGTGCCGCAGTACTCCGCCGAAGGGAATGCTCCGGGCTGGATGAAGCCATCGCCCTGGACCGCGATGTTCCCCGGGGTGAAAGGATTTTTCGGTCCGTAGTGGAAGTTATAGGTTGGGGTTACCAGCAAGTTATGCGCTTTGCGGTCAGCATCGGTCGCCTGTTCGGCTTTGGCTTTCCACCGGGCTGTGGCTTCCCGCTGCGCAGGCGTGTCTTCGACCGGAGGTGCGCCTTTGGGTCGAGGCGTGTAAGCGGGCGGAGGGGTGAGCGCTGCCGCATCAGGCTGCGCCTGAGCGCTGGACTGTTGTTCATTGCCTTGTTGAGTTCGGCCTTGTTGAGCACGAACAAGCGTGATCCAAGGCCAAGCCACCAGGGCGCCAGCAAACAGACACGATAAACAGGCAAACTTTCTCATCCGTTCGCTTTCACTTCCCTTTTTGTGCAGCGGCGGATTTGCCGTGGGCCTGGGCCGCGGCGATTGTGTCATAGACACTGGGCACGAGGCCTTTGCCTTCTTCAACGGCAAAGTAACGGTCAACACTGGGAAGGTTGACAGTCTCCTTTACGCCGTCTGGCCAGCGAATTTCAACCTTATCTACCGTAGTGGTTTCGCCGAGGCCGAAGTGGAGGCGGAAATCGTTGGACGATTCAAAGCTGCCTCCGCTCATCACGTCGCCCCGCTGACGCATTCCCCCAGCGGTAAGATAGACAGTCGATCCGACGGCATCGCGCGGGCTCTTGGGTCCGCCGATGAGCAGCAATCCCACCCAGTGGTTGTGGTCATCGTGGACGTTGCGCAAAAGCACTGGAGTGTGGTCAAGGCAGTTGATTACCACGTCGATTTTGCCGTCGTTGAACAGGTCGCCGAAAGCGGCGCCGCGGGCGGGAATCACGTCGGCCAGGCCGGTGCCTTCCACGGCCGGCATCACTTCAAATTTCTTTCCGTGGTCAACATTATGGAAGAGCAAAGGCCGCTCGGCAAACGAGGTGCCCCAGTCGTGCTTGTCTACCTGGGGATAGACATGCCCGCTGACAAACATGAGGTCTTTCCAGCCGTCGTTGTCATAGTCAAAAAACTGTGTGCCCCAACTTAGAAACGGATAGGTTGCCTCGGCAATGCCCATCTGCGGAGTTATATCGACGAAGTTGCCCTCGCCGTCATTACGGTAGAGAGTTTTGTAATCGTCAGAAAAAGTTGTGGTGTAGAGATCCACGTGGCCATTGTTCATGTAGTCGCCCACGGCCAGGCCCATTCCAGCCGTTTCGCGGGCGTCCTGGTTGAGCGCAAAGCCGGAGTAGAAGCTAGCGTCCTGAAACGTTCCGTCGCCTTTGTTCAGATAGAGATAGTTAGGCGAAGAGTCATCTGTAACCAGCAGGTCGACCTTGCCGTCGTTGTCGATGTCCACAAAGGTGGAAGAGAAGCCGTAGTAATGGCGCTTGTCACTGACTCCCGCCTTCACACTTACATCGGTGAATGTGCCGTCGCCGTTGTTGTGGAACAAGTGGTCAGGTTCGCCGGGAAGCCCGCGCGGACCGCACATGGTTTGCGCGCCGCGAAACTGGCAATTTGCAAAGCCGACCGCCTTAGTTCCTGACAGCGGCAGATTGTTCATGTCCCAATGGATGTAGCCCGGCACGAAAAGATCGAGTCGTCCGTCCCCGTCGTAGTCGCCAAAGCTGGGACCGGTGGACCAGTTGCCGAGCGTGACGCCGGCGGCTTCGGCCACATCGGTAAACGTTCCGTCGTGGTTGTTGTGGTAGAGGCGATTCTTGCCGTAGTTGGCCACGTAAAGGTCGGGCCATCCGTCGTTGTCGTAGTCACCCACGGCCACGCCGAAGCCCCAGCGGTCGTTGGTGACACCGGCTTGTTCAGCCACGTCGGTAAAGGTTCCGTCGTGGTTGTTGTGGAAGAGCGCCGCGTGGGGCGGCGTCGCCTTGCCGTCGAGCGCGTCGTATGTGGAGCCGTTGACGATGTAGATGTCGAGCCAGCCGTCGTGGTCGTAATCGAGCAGAGCCACGCCGGAGCCAATGGTCTCAAGGATGTAAGGCTTCTCTGGCGTGCCCATCTTGTGCGTCCACTTGGTGAGGCCCGCTTGTACGGAAATGTCCTTGAAAACGACAGGGCCGGTCTTAACGAACCCGCCGGCGGTGATGGGCCGGTTTTCCGAATCGAGGACCGGGGCGAAGACGCCGGCTGTGGCGGACCCTCCCTGCTGCGCGGAGGATTGCGCTTCGCCTGCGGGAACTGGCGGCTGGGAAGCCGATGGGATCTGCGCATATCCCAAGCTGTCGCCGGAAACAAAGAACAGCGCGAGGACGGCGGCAGACGAGCAGAGGATGGCTCGAACCCAAGAAAGACGCATCAATGTTTGACCTCGCGGACGGGGGGAATTTAGCTTAACTAAGGATTCTGAGCGTTTTGTGTGAGGTTTGTCTACATCCGAAAGGTTGAGGGGAATCCGTCGTGGGCGAAGGAAAGGGTGGCTCTTATTTTGCGCTGGAAGATAAGCACAAGTTGAAGCGTTTCAAATGCAGTGTAGTGAGGCGGGAAGTTATTAGAACCATGGGGCCTATCACCGCCTTGCGGAGATGCTCTTACCCGCGGCCCGCGATTGCCTGGATGAGCAAGATGGTTCCGATGGCTCCCAGGCCGACGTAAACATACTTCGTAAAGGCGTCTCCCCGAAGGCGATGATTGACGAATCGGCCCAGGAACACGGCGGGCAGCGTGACCGGCAATGAGAGCAGATAGTAGTGCGTGACGGCGGGAGTCCACAGGCCTGCCATCCAATAGCAAGCCATGCCGATGATGCTGGCGGGCAGGAAATAGGCTTGTAGGGTGGCGCGGAAATGCTGTGCGGACCAGCGCCGCATGGACCCGTAGATGACCAGCGGCGGCCCATTCATACCGTAGGCTCCGCCCAGGACGCCGGCACAGAAGCCGCAGAGGAGAAGCCATCCCCGGCTGTCGTGCTCCAGTTTGAGCGGCGCGCGGCCAATTAAGGAGTAGCAGGAAAAGCTCATGATGAGCACGGCCAGCACTGCCTTCACCAGGCTGCCATGGCTGCTGGTGAGCAGCAACAGGCCGAGCGGGATGCCGGGAAGCGTGGACAGCACCAGCCAGCTCGAGCTGCGCAGATGAATCTTGTTCCAGTCCTGCACGACGACTACGGCAGCAATGGTGATGGAAATCAGCACAGCCAGTGGAGCGGCCGTCCGCAGCGGAATGCAAAAGGCGAGCAGCGGCACCGCTACCAGCGCCTCGCCAAAACCAAATACCGAGCGAATCAGCGTGGCGACGAAGACGATAAGCAAGACCTGCGCGGTGATAGTGTCGATTGTGATCTCCGGCGCGAACGGTGCTCAATAGAACGGCGCGCATCGGCCGCCGCTGGCCTTTCCGATCCTTGCGTATAGAGACAATTTTCTCACATTGAAGTTGCCGGTCACGCGGTCGGCCACACGGGGAATGCCGCTGGAAGCCGGGAGCGATGGTTATTCTGAACGGGACTCTTATGCCAGCCGGCTTGCGCCAATTCGATGTGGTGGTTTTGGGCGCGGGCGCGGCGGGGTTGATGTGCGCGGCGACAGCCGGGCAGCGGGGGCGAAGCGTGGCGCTGCTTGAACACGGCGGACAACCGGGGCGAAAAATTCTCATTTCCGGCGGCGGGCGGTGCAATTTTACGAACCTGCACTGTGGGCCGCAGAATTTTATTTCGGGAAACAGGCATTTTGCCAAGTCTGCGCTGGCGGGCTATGGGCCGCGGGATTTTCTTGCGCTCGTCGAGCGGTATAGGATCCCGTGGCACGAGAAGACACTGGGACAACTGTTCTGCGATGGGTCGTCGCGGGCGATTCTGGAGATGCTGCTGGCCGAGTGCGCGCTGGGCGGCGTGGAACTGGTGCTGAATGCGCGTGGGATTGCCGTCGAACGCGGGACGGGCGGAGGGCTTCGGGTTACCTGCTCGAGCGGTGAGTTTGAGGCCGGCGCCGTGGTGGTGGCCACCGGAGGGCTGTCGATCGAGAAAATGGGGGCTACGGGGCTGGGCTACGAACTCGCTCGCCAATTTGGACTGGCTGTAGTGACGCCAAAGCCGGGGCTGGTGCCGCTGTTGCTGGGCGGGGATGAGGCGCGGTGGACGGAATTGGCGGGCGTGGCGGCGGATGTGGTGGCTTTGAGCGGACAGGTGAAGGGCGCAACTCGGTTCAGGGAGAAGATGCTGGTAACGCATCGAGGCCTGAGCGGCCCCGCCGTGTTGCAGGCTTCTTCTTATTGGCGGCCGGGAGACGAACTGGTTTTCGATCTTGCGCCGAATGTTGACGTGCTGAGCGGGCTGATGGAGCCGCGGTCACGACGGGATGCGGCGGCGCTCAAGCAGGCGCTCAGGCAGGTTTTGCCGCAGCGGCTGGCTGCGTTTCTGGCGGAAACAGGCCCGCCGGAGGGTTGGGGGAATGGCGCATTGGAAGCTCTTGAGAGAAGACTGCATGGGTGGAAGCTGCATCCTTCAGGCACCGAGGGGTTTGAAAAGGCAGAGGTGACGGCCGGCGGCGTGGATACGGATGGCCTGCATTCGCGGACGATGGAGGCGCGGGCGGTGCCTGGGCTCTTTTTTATTGGGGAAGCGGTGGATGTCACGGGCTGGCTGGGAGGGTTCAACTTCCAGTGGGCTTGGGCTTCCGGGGTGGCGGCGGGAAAGAGCGTTTAAGGGGTCAGAACAGACAGCAAGCTGACAAGTTAGCGGTCATCTCCGCCGCAGAGCACACCTTGTTATTGCTGGGCTGGAGGTTGGGGTGTTTGGAGAGCGGCCTGCGGTTGAACCGGCGGCGCGCCGGCTTTCGCGGGCGGGGTCAAGACAAATCCTTTGCGGACCAGGGCGAAGCCCTGCTGGGGAAGCTCAGCCTGAAGGAGCTGGTTCTCAGGGCCGGAAAAGAGGTCGGAGCGGGCGCCGGCGATGGTGGCCACGAGATGATGCACAGCGACGGGTTTGCCATTGAGCGTTCCATTCTCGTCCGCATAGGTGGCGAGCTGGACGGGGACGATGGAGCCGTCCTGCGCGCCGGATTGCTTGGGAAGAATGGCCCAGAGGTTGCGATTATTGTGGGTGACGGCCAGGGCCAGCAGCGTGTCGAGCGCGCCGGGGTCGAAGTCGGGCAGGAAGACAGCGGCGGGATGGAGGGCAAGGCGCGTGGTGGTGCTGCGGCCGTTGGCGGAGACGTTGAGCAGGAATTGCGCAGCGTCCGGCGCGGCGGTGAGGTTGACCGCAGAGTTGTTGACCGTGGCGCTGAGCTGGACGTGGCGAAGATGGTTGGCCGTGGAGAGTCGCTCGGTTTTGGAGAGCGCGTAATTAAGGCCCTGCATGGCCACATGAACGACTGAGGTAGTGTTATAGCCCTTGGCATCAGCGGCAAAAGTGACGGTGGCGTCGCCAACGGGCTTGCCGTGCTGAGCAATGGTGAAACTTCCCGACTGGGCCATTGCATGGAGTGGGGCCATGAGCGGCGAAGCCAGAAGGAGCAGGAAGGCGAAATCGCGCATACGGGTCTTGGTTGTCACAGTTAATTAGACGCAAAAAGCAAGTGGTCGGTTCTCAACGGGTTCAGCCAGCGTTGACCGCTGAACTGAAGGCTAAGAACCGACCATCGATTATTACTCCTTACCCTTTGGCCACAGCGAAGCGCTTGTTGACTTCATTCCAGTTGACGACATTCCACCAGGCCGCCAGATAGTCAGGGCGGCGATTCTGGTATTTGAGGTAGTAGGCGTGCTCCCAGACGTCGTTCCCGAGGATGGGATAGTGGCCCTGACTGAGGGGCGAGTCCTGGTTGGGCGTGGTGGTGATTTGCAACTTGCCACCCGCGAAAGTGAGCCATCCCCAGCCGGAACCGAACTGCTTGGCCGTGGTCTCGTTGAAGGTCTTCTTGAAGGCTTCAAAGTCGCCGAAGTCGGCGGAGATCTGGTCGGCGATGGCGCCGGAGGGCGCGCCGCCCACGCCGGCCGAGTTCGCCGGGCCCATCAGGTTCCAGAATGCGGTGTGGTTGGAGTGACCTCCGCCATTGTTGCGGACGGCGCCGCGAATGTCTTCAGGGACATCGGCCAGGCCGCGGATCAGATCGTCAACGGACTTTGAGGCCAGGTCAGGGTGCTTGGCCAGCGCGGCGTTGAGATTGTTGATGTAAGCCTGGTGGTGCTTGTCATGGTGCAGCTTCATAGTCTCCGCATCAATAAAAGGCTCAAGCGCGGCATAGTCGTAAGGAAGTGGTGGAAGTTCGTAGGCCATTTTTGGAAATCTCCTTCGATTGAAATTGTACCTGTGAGGTTTGGCCCGTCGGTGTGCAGAAGAGGACAAGCGGTTCGAGCCAGGGGAAAGCGAAGTTTTCACACACCGGAACAGGTGCGTATGTTTGGATGGATGCCGGAAGAGAAGAGTTGGGTGCGGAAAGTTGCAGCGACGGCGGGTATCCCAAAACCTGGGATCGATTGCGCCCTCTAAAAACGCAGCGAGAGGCAGCTCAGGCCGCCGTCCATCTTTTGAAACTCTGACATTTCAAGCGCCAGCGGGCTGAATCCGCGCGCGCAGAGGTCGGCAGCAAGTTTCGGAAACCCATCCGGCACCAGAACATGATCGTTGACGCGGACGCAATTGGCCGCGTAGCCCTCTTGCGGGCAGACGCGGATCAGTTCGAAGTCTCCACACTGTGGGATATCCACCATCTCGTCCATCACCATCAGTGTGTTGTCTCCGATATAAGAAATGCCGCTTTTGAGGTGAAGGATCGTTGCCATCGGCCGCACGTTTACTACCGACGAGGTATAACCCAGGTTAGCGAGGTGAGCGGCGAGTTGCCGCGCTCCCTCCTGGTTGGTGCGGTGCGAGATGCCGATGAAGAAGTGATTCTCCACTTCGCAAATGTCACCGCCGTCAACGGTGCCGGGCGCTTCGATAGTGAGCGCGGATGGAAAGAAGTTAAGAATCGTGGGACGAATCGCATCGACTTCGCCCTCACGGCTTGCTGCACCTGGGCGGGTGAGGATGGCGCCGCGTGCGGTGAGAATGGCTGTGTCCTCGACGAAGGTTGAGTCGGGAAAGCGGAGATCGGCGTTGAGCTTGGTGAGAGCCACGCCGCATTCGATGAGAGCCTGGCAATAGCGCTGGTGCTGTTCAAGAACGCGCTCCAACGACGGAGTTCCAAGATTCACCGTAGTCAGCCCGGCGGCAAAGTTCCTTCCAGGAATGCGCACGATGGCGTTGGTGAACAAGCGGCAAGCCCTCCCTCCGCATGATTGCACAGGTGCGGAGACAAAGCTTTGAATAACAACCGACTTGTTTTCATTCAATATTCTTTTTAATCTGGATCGCAGTTGAAACGAGCGCGATTTTCCTCATTGTCAATAGAACAGATACTTCCGCCAGCGATCGTCACCTCGGCCAAGCATCCGCATGATCTGGCGGCTGGTGTGAAGCGAGAAGGGACGCGGGTCGCGCATCAGGATCATATCGTCCAACTCGTGGAGCATGCGGTTGCCCTTGCGACGGTTGCAGGCGTGACAGCATGCGACCAGGTTTTCCCACGTGGAGTTGCCGCCGCGGGAACGGGGAATGACGTGGTCCAGAGTCAGTTCGCCTGAAGGCAACACCACGCCACAGTACTGGCAGGAGTTGCGGTCGCGCAGCAGGATATTTTTGCGCGACAGAGCGCGGGTCTGGTGAGGGATGCGGCGGTACTCAAGCAGCCGAATGACGGAGGGCATGGCGATGCGGCTGCGCTGCGCGTGGAGCATCAGCCCGTGCTCCTCCTCGGTGCGCGCAATGCCTTTGAGCACCAGCACGAGGGCGCGGCGCGCGCCGCAAATGTTGATGGGCTCATAGGACGCGTTGAGCACCAGCACCGGCATCTGCAGCATGTGGATCGGCTGCACAGCCGCGTAGTCACCGGCATAGGCCGCGGCCTTGGCGATGGACTTTTGCTTGCGGGCATGAATCATAGCTTTTCCCAGCGACATCCTTTTACCCCTCGTCAAAAAGATGGTTGGCGGTGCGATGAATGGACGCTTGCCTGTCGTTCGTCTTTGGCCGGCGCGTTGCCGGTGATGCCGGTAGGTTCATTTGCGTTTTGAAAGCCGGAGCCGCGGTGTACTGGGTTGATGCGGCGCGCCCTGGCTAGCGTCGCGACCCACACCGAGGCCGCTCCGGCTCGAATCAGGGTTTGTGCCGCGGCGCGGGCGGTTGCGCCCGTGGTGAAGATGTCATCCAAAAGCAGGATGTGTTTTGAGGCGACGGTACCCGGGTCGGATACGGTAAACGCTCCGCGCACATTGAGCCGTCGCCCACGCGGCGTGAGGCCTGCCTGGCTTTCCGTGGCGCGCAGGCGCATCAGAGTGCTGGATGCGAGCCTGAGCTGCCAGTGCGGATGGGATTTGCGCAGAAAGCTGAGCGCATGTTCGGCCAGCGCCCGAGCCTGGTTGAAGCCCCGTTGTGAGTGCTTGGACCGATGCAGCGGAACGGGAATTACCAGCATCTCTGCGGGGGCTTCGCTGGCTAACTGGGCAATGGCCTGGGCCAGCATTCGTCCCAATCTGCGGGCAGCGGGATGCAGACGGTCGTATTTGAGGGCGTGGATGGCGGTTCTCATACGGTTCTGGTAGAGCCCGAAAGCCACTGCGCGGATAAAAGGCGGTGGGGCAAGGCGGCAGGCCCTGCAAACAGAACCACCCACTGCAAGACTAGAAGCCGCCGCTGGCGTATCCAGGGTGTCGCCGCAACGGGCGCAGGCGGGGCCGGTCTGGAGAGGAAACTCGCTCCAGCAAACAGCGCAAATTGGCACAGAAGAAAGCTGCGGCAAAGAGGAGCCGCAGAGACTGCAGGATGCAGGAAGGAGGGCACAACTCAGGGCATCCATGGGACTTCGAAGCACGCGAGCCACAGCGCGCCAACGGGAAGTCTCCGATGGCGGAACGTCGAACGTCAGTGAACCGGAGTCCCTGCGGAAGACGCACCTCACTTCAAGGCGGCACCCTCAACCAAAGCTGCGTACACACTGCCTTCCCGACAGTATACTCGGACACGACGCGAGGCGCTATGGGGTTCGTGGTTGGCCCAATTCACGGCTGGCAAAGGTATGCAAATTTATATGTGGTGCTTGGCGAGGCAGCAGTGCGAACAGCAGCCTGGAAAAACTTGCCGCTGACATTTGTGGGATCCTGGTGAATTCCGATCTGCACTGAGTTCGAGTCTACCTCCTGCAAAGTGCATATTCTCGGCGATGGGGCCGCCGCAGCCCACACTCCCTGAAACAGGTCGGCCGCAACATTGCCGGAGGACGCCGTAGTGACCGAAATAATCCCAGAAGATGAGCTGCAAACGAAACCGGACTGGCAGGAAACCTTCGCACCCTGGTACCCGACCCACGCAGGATAGACTGCACTGTTCAGAACCTTGGTGATTGTTCCTCCATCGATCTTCCAGTCGCTCGCATTTGCAGTAAACTGCATCGCATTCTGGCCGTTCGAGATGGCGATTACGTCTAGATAGTGATTGCTGTTTCCGGCGTCGTTTAGGTCCTGCACGGTATTGGATTCCATGTCCAACCCAATGACCGTATTGTTGTTCGATCCGGCGGCGATACAGAGACCCGTTCCATTGCCTTCGCTTGTACCCGAAGTAATGGTTGTCGTCGCCGCTGAAACCAGGTCAATCCCGCATCCGCTCACGTTCTCAATATCCGCATCGACGATGGTCGCCGCTGTCGACTGGATAATCCCTTGTCCGGGAACATTGTCGCCGGAAAGATAGAGCCCGGTATGCGGCGCGTAGTTGGAAGGTGAGGAATATCCCCACAGCCACCCCGCATCGGCGATTGAAACCACCGGCTTGACCCACGTGTTCAGGATAGACGCTGTGCTGGTAAGGCAATTTGTAAAACCCCAGCAGCCAAGGTGTTTCAGTAGGTTATGGTGCGTGCCATAAATATAGAGCCCGTTGGTGGCATTGTTGTTTCCCAGAATACTGAACTCTTCCAGGTTGTCGCCAAACGATCCGCCCGGCTGCCCGGTAATGTTTACGAAGCTGGCGATGGATGAGCCTATGTAATGAAAAAGTGTCTGGCCGTTTCCCGCACCGATTACGGAGACGCCGTTCGCGATACTGGATAAATTCCACGAAACCATAGAATTCACGGTCACCTGCCCAAACCGAATCGTCTGATTAGAGGCAAGTTTTACGAAAGGATCAACGCTGCAGGATTGTATTCCCTGAAAATGCGTGGCGTCGATCATCTGCCCGCTCGATGCCGCCTCTGCCGCCTGGATCTTGACGCACATGTCCGCTCCGGGGTACTGGTCGGCCTGGATGACGCCATTGATCTTCTGAAAATTGGGGAGATTGACTGAAACTGCCATCCCCGAAGGCTGCGTAGACAACTGGCTGCCCGTGGAGCCGTCGGCGATACTCTGAGCAAACGAAACCATGGGCACAGCGAGGACACAAAGCAACCATTTGTGAATGCTGACGATCGTTTGAGCCTCCCTCCTTGGCGAATTTCATATTAGACTTCCTACGGCTTTGGTTCCACAATATCCGTTGCGTCTGTCGAAGTGGATTTGCGTCTTTTAATCAAGGAAAAACAACAGATCATCTTTCTAGGATGCATGAGATAGAACCTCAGGCCTGGTTGATATAATCGGGCCAAATCTCTCTTGAGAAGAGGGACCTTCTGCATGTCGCGCTGGAGACGGAGGATATTCAAATCGGCAACATTAGGAAAACAGTTCGGGCGGCGATGATGCATGCTGCGGGCACAGTTCCGCTCGTTCGACCTCTTCTTCAGCACGTGGGACAGTTCATAGGCCAAACTCCGCAGATTCGCGACGTCTACTCACGCGAAATTCCATCACCTGCCACACCGTTCACAATTTTCAAGAACGAGTGGAGTTCCGCCGTACCCGGATTTGAGACTGGAAAGTCAGAACTCTTTGAAGATGCCCGCATCAAATGGCTTGAAGCGCAGGTAGGTTCTTTTCAGGGCAAGCGCGTTCTTGAACTCGGACCGCTGGAAGCCGGCCACACGACCATGCTTGAGCGCGCCGGTGCAGATGTTACTGCCATCGAGGCCAATCAGCGAGCGTTCTTGAAATGCCTTATCGTAAAGAACGCATTGCGGCTGAAGGCCGAATTTCTCTACGGCGATTTTCGCCCATATCTCAAACAAACGCGTCCCGGCGCTTTCGACTTTGTCCTTGCGATCGGCGTGCTCTACCACATGCTTGAGCCCGCGAAGCTGCTTCATGACATCGCCCAGGCGACTGATGCCTTTGGCGTCTGGACACATTACTATAACCACAAAATCATTGGATCCACGCCTCGATTCGATCCCAAGCCAAGTGTGCAAACGGTCGAAGGTAAGAGCGTCGAGGTATACAAACAGAACTATCTATTTTCTGTTAAAGCGCGAGGGTTCTGCGGTGGCAGCGCACCAACCAGTTATTGGCTGACTAGAAATGGGCTGCTTGACTATGTGAAAGCGCTCGGCTTTGATGTCCAGGTTGGTGGGGAAGACCTGCATCATCATTCAGGCCCAAACATTCTATTTTTTGCAAAACATAGATAGTTCCTGTAAATCCCTTTCAACGCCAAAGACAGCAGCCGTTGAGTTGGCCTACACGAGGGGACATCCGCTTCACCGAGATAGTTATCTAGAGACTCTGTGGCGGTTTCAGAGCCGATGTATCTCGAAGCAAGGAATTTCGATAACTGCCATCATTTCTCAGCAGGATTGCGAGAAACCGCTGCCTGACGCTGGGTCCAGGCAGCTTTCACTTTCTCGTACGTCGCCTGCATTTCGTCAAGCTCCTGATCGATTAATCTTTCAATATCGATCATCTGATTGCGGGCGCTATCCATGGCGCGGATCAGTTCATTCAACTTCAGGTTGATCGCGCGCGCATCGCGATTCTGCGTGTTCTGGATAAGGAAGACCATGAGAAACGTCATCAGAGCCGTGCCTGCGCTGATGACTTCCGCCCAACGGTCGGAGAAATGAAAGATCGGGCCGGTTGCAGCCTACGTGGCGATTACCAGGCCAGCGATCACAAAGGCCCATGTTGAGCCCAACCAGGCTGAGGCCGAGGCCGCGAACCGGCCGAAATGATCGTGTACGGTAGGGGACTGCGTTTCGGTTGCTTGCCTGCTCAAGGGCATCCTCCTCCGTTGCCTGAATATCTCCTGACAATACGATGCAGCAAATCTCGTGCGCTGTTCGCAATTGAGCTACATGCGCGGCCGACAGAGCAAGCGCCCATTACGGTACACTTCAACCCGTGGGGGGCTTCCGTTGCTGTTGCGTTTTCGTGGGTTTTTCTCCGGCGTCCTGATTGCGCTTCTATCCATACCGGGCAATTGCAGCCCGCTCCCGGCGCAACGGCAGAGCAGCGTAAGTAGCCCTGTTTCCAGCGTTCTTATGGCCGAGGCAGTCGTGCGCGCGCCGGCTAAATCCGCTTTGGAGGCTGCGTCCGCTTCAGTGGCAGGAACGCAAGCAGCGCCTCAGCAAGCCCCGGCCGCTCAGAGCGGAGGGGGCGGCATCGCCGGAGGCGTGGGCGCGGCTCCGGTGTACGACGAACAGAAGCGGCCCATCACCGCGGGCGGATTCGTGGACTCCGGAACGGTCGTATTCCAGGACGTTACCAAGCAGGCGGGACTTTCCGGCTGGGTCCACAAGATGGGTGCTCCGGACAAGAAGTTCATTGTGGAAACCAACGGCTCCGGCGTTGGCCTCATCGACTACGACAACGATGGCTGGCTGGACATTTACCTGGTGAACGGCTCGACCTTTGCCGCGCTCGATGGCAAGGAACCACCGCCTCATGCGGCGCTGTTCCACAACAACCACGACGGAACCTTTACCGATGTGGCCGAAAAGGCCGGCGTGACGAACGACCGCTGGGGCTATGGCGTGAGCGTGGCCGACTACGACAACGACGGCTGGCCCGACATCTACGTGGGCAACTACGGCAAGAACCGGCTCTATCACAACAACCACGATGGAACCTTTACCGATGTGGCCGAAAAGGCCGGCGTGGCGCTGGGCAATTGGTCGCCCGGCTCGGCGTGGGGTGACTACGACGGCGACGGGCGTCTGGATTTGTATGTAACCGGTTACGTCCATTTCGACCGCGACAACCTGCCTATTGCCGGGACCAAGGCAGTGGGCTACGCCTTCTGCCAGTATCGCGGCGCGGAGGTGAACTGCGGACCGCGAGGGTTGAAGGGCGAGCCCGACCACCTCTTCCACAACAACGGCAACGGCACGTTTACCGACGTAACGGTAAAGGCGGGCGTCGAGGACAAGGAGAACTATTACGGGTTTACGGCGATCTTTGCGTCGCTGAGTGGGAACGGCCGTCCGGACCTGGTGGTGGGGAATGACTCGGAGCCGAACTTTCTTTATATCAATAAAGGAAACGGCACCTTCGACGACCAGAGCTACGTGTCAGGGTTGGCGCTCAACAAGGATGGACGCGAGATCGCCTCTATGGGGATTGCCGCGGGCGACTACGAGAACAACGGTCTGATGGATTTTTTTGTATCCGACTTCGGGGACGACTACAAGGTGCTTTACCACAACGACGGCGACGCGAACTTTACCGACGTGAGCTACAAGGCGGGTATTGCGCAGACGACGATTCCGTTTGTGGGGTGGGGCGACGGGTTTCTTGATTTCGACAACGACGGCTGGCTCGATCTGTTGATGGTGAACGGGCACGTCTACCCACAGGTGGACCAGCACGATTGGGGCACGACCTTCGCCGAGCGTCCGCTTCTATTTCACAACGTTCCCGAGGCGAGCGGAAAAGGGCGGAAGTTCGAATACGTTCCGCCGGTAAAGGGTACCGGACTGGCGGATGTGATTCCGGCGCGGGGAGCGGCTTTCGGAGACCTGTTCAACGACGGCAAGATCGATGTGATCATCAACCCCGTCGATGGGCCGCCCGTGCTTCTGCGGAACGTGAATCCGGACCATCACCATTGGGTTGAGCTGGCGCTTGTGGGCGGCCCGAAGAGCCCGCGCGACGCCACTTGCGCCACGGTCTACCTGAGCGCCAACGGAATGCGGCAGCGACAGGACGTGCTGGCGAGCGGCAGCTATATTTCAGCCAACGACCGGCGTCTCCACTTTGGGCTGGGCGATGCCAAAGACGCCGGCACGGCGGAGATACACTGGCCATCGGGCGCAAAAGAGACAGTGAAAATTCCCGCCGAGGACCGCATCTTCACCATCACCGAGGGCAAGGGTATTACCGCAGCACTGTGCGGCGGAGAAGCCTGCATGACAACCAAGGCGCGGAGGCGGGTTAGTCCGCGAAAGCCCGGCAAATCATAACTGGACCGCGTCTCAATGGGACAATGCGTCGCGGTGGCGACTGATCTAAGATGGTGTGGGGCCCAAGCATGAAGACAGCGATCGTTGGCGGAGGCATCGCCGGCCTGGCGGCTGCCTATGAGCTGGAAAAGGCCCGCGCCGCGGGGGCGACTGTCGAGTACACGCTGTTTGAGGCGCGCCAGCGGCTGGGCGGCTCAATGGCCTCGGAGATCGTAAACGGGGCCGTGCTCGAGCGCGGCCCCGATTCCTTCCTGACCGAAAAGGCCGCCGCGGCCGAACTATGCCGCGAACTGGGTCTCGGCGCTGATCTGGTTCCTTCCAACGATGCCGCACGCAAAACTTACATTCTGGTCAAGAATCGGCTGGTCGAGCTGCCCGATGGCCTCATGTTTCTGGTGCCCACCAAGCTTATCCCCACTGCCACGACGCGCCTGTTCAGTTGGTCCACAAAGTTGAAAATGGGAATGGAATTGCTGCATCCACCACGGCCAAGCGGTGAGGAGGACGAGGCTGTCGCCACGTTTGTCGAACGGCATTTTGGCGCCGAGGCCGTCGATCGTCTTGCTGATCCGTTGCTGAGCGGAATCTATGGCGGAGACGCAGCACAACTCAGTGTGCGTACCGTATTGCCGCGGCTGGTCGAAATGGAGAGCGAGTACGGCTCCCTGACGCGAGGCATGTTGGCCGCACGCCGCAAGATGCGCGTCAGCGAGGCTTCGAGGATGAACGGTGCATCGAACGGCAACGTAAATGGAAACAGCCGCCCGACGCCGAGGCCGATCTTTACCACGCTGCGCGGTGGACTGCAGCAGCTGGTGGACGCGATCGAGGCAAATCTGAATCCGGAATGGGTGCGCGTGGGAACGCCGGTGATAGCGCTTGAGAAGGTCACCAGTGGCTGGAAGGTGACTGCCGGCGGCTTCAAGGACACATACGATTCGGTGGTTGTGGCCTCTCCGGCCTGGGCCGCGGGTGTGCTGTTGGGTGGGCTGGATGCAGCTCTGGGCGAGGAGCTGAGCGCCATCCCTTACTCCTCTTCGATTACGGTCAACCTACTCTACGACGAAGCTGGCCTCCGCCAACTGCCCGATGGCTTCGGATTCCTGGCCCCGGCCAGCGAAGGGCGGGCGATGCTGGCTTGCACGTTTCTTCATCGCAAATTTCTGGGCCGCACGCCGCCGGGCAAGGCTGTGCTGCGGGCGTTTCTGGGTGGCGTGAAAAACGAGGCCCTGCTTGCCGAACAGGACGAAGCTCTGGTGGCAATCGTTCGCCGCGAGTTCAAAGAGATACTCGGCATCGATGCCGAGCCGGAACACACGCAAGTCTCGCGCTGGCGTCGCGCCATGGCTCAATACGCCGTTGGTCACCAGGCGCGCGCCAAGCGCGTTGCTGAGCGCGTGTCTGCACTACCCGGCCTCAAACTGGCCGGAAATGCCTACGATGGCATCGGCATTCCCGACTGCATTCGCCTGGGCCGCGGAGCGGCGCAAGAGCTGATCGCCGGCCAGCGAATAGGCGATCGCTGAGTCGGCCAGTTCCTGCGATTTCCGCGCGATACTATCGTGGGACCACCGGCAAAATCAGCGTGCTCGGATGCGCCGTGTCATGCAGCACCGTGTTCGTCGCCGTCACCATCGTGCCGTCGGTGCTTGCATCCTTCCCGGTATTCAAATTGCGGTCGAACCGCGGGAAGTTGCTGCTGCTGACCTCAAGCCGAATTCTGTGCCCCTTGAGGAACACGTTGCTCGTTGACCAGAGATCGATCTTGTACTCGTAGACCTGCCCGGGCACAAGCAGCTTCGGCTCGCCTTTGGTGGACTCGCGAAATTTGGCGCGCAAAATTCCTTCTGTCAAATTCCGCGCAAACCCATCCGGACCCACGTCCACCAGCTTGGCCGTAAAGTCCGTGTCTACGGCGGAGGATTTCGCAAACAGGTCCAGCGTCACTGGTCCGGTCACTTCCAGGTCGGCAGCAAGCGGCGGCGTGGAATACACCAGCACATCCTGCCGTGCTTCTACGTCTTTTTGATCCTGCGGCCCCGGCGCCAGATGCTCGCTATCGCAGCATAGCGGTCCGCCCACCGTCGGAACAGGATTGGCTGGGTCATAGACATAAGTGTCTGCCGCAGCAGCGCCGACTGCAGCGGTCGCCAGCGTCCCGTCGCCCGCAGCGCTGTTCGCCTTGCCGCCCGACTGCAGCAAATACCGCGTCGTCTTGGCGCGTTCCAGCGGCCAGCTTTCTTCATCCCGCCATTCATTCTTGCCCATCACAAAAATCCTGACCGGCTTGCTGGTGGCAAACTCATTCTGCTTGCCCTTAAACAGGTAGTCGTACCAGTCCAGCGTCACGTTGTCCTCGTCAAACTCCGCGGCGGCCGGACCGAAATCGACTGCGCCAATCTTGCGTCCGCTGCCGGAGTGGCCGCCAATGGCGATCAGAAGCCTCTGGCCCTTGCGCGCCGCCTCCGTGCCCCCGTGCTCTTTCATCCCCAGGTAGTTGCGCAGCGACCCGCCCTGAAAGAGGTCGTACCAGGCAGAGACGGTCAGCGCCGGCACCTGGATGTTCTGGTAGTTCTCCTCGATCGACCACTGCTTCCAATAGTCGTCGTATGTGGGGTGCGCCAGCCAGTCAAGAAAGTAAGGAGCTAGAACTCCGGTCAAAGCCGCCGCGTCCTGAGGTGGGGCGATGTTGAAGACCGGGTACTGATTAAGCGGCAGAACTGTATCCCCCACCCGCGCATTGGTTCTGTCCTTGATCAGCCGATTCAGCGTGTCCTGTGCCAACCCCGATGTCCAGGACTCATCGAACCACTGCTCGAAGGCGCCGCCCTGGTAGGTCCAGTTTTCGTGGTAGTTGCTGGCCGTTACCACCGGGCAAATGCCCGCCAGATGCGGAGGATGCGCGATTGCGGCCAGCATCTGCGTAGCGCCCACATACGACCCGCCGAACATGCCCACCTTGCCGTTGGAGTTGGGCAGCGCGGCGGCCCACTCCACCGCGTCGTATCCGTCGTTGGACTCGTGTTTGAAGGTGTACCATTCGCCGTCCGATGTGTAGCGCCCGCGTACATCCTGAACGACAACCAGATAGCCGCGTGCCGCCGCCTTGCGCGCAAACTCCGCCTCATTGTCCTTGTTGTATGGCGTTCGTTGCAGCAGCGTGGGGTACTTGCCGTCTGCCGCGGGGCGATAGATGTCCGCACGCAGTGTGACCCCGTCGCGGGTCTTCATGGTGACTGCGTGCTCTTCGACAATCTGCACGACAGGCGCGACTGCGGCAGAAGCGGGCTGCGCGAATGCGGTTGAGAGGGGCAGGAGCGTTGAGGCAAAGGCAAGAAGGCAGAGCGCATTTTTTAGCAACGAATTCTCCCGGCGGCAAAGGCCGAGATCATTGTATTCATTCGAACTGCCTGAATCGAAATTGCGAACGGGCGAACAATTGCCTGTCGAAGGTCCAGGGTTTCCGGCTCACACGCCGCCCTTGCCCAGAAGAATGCCGATACCGTACGTTACAGCGCCTTCCACCGCGCCGACCACGGTCATCTCAAAGCCGGAAGACCACCAGGAGCGAACGGTGATGAGGCTCTTGGCCGCGCCCACTGCGAAGTGAGCCGCCAACGAAACAATCGCGGCCGCAATCACCGCATCCAGACCGCTGAGAAAGAAGAAGGGGATGATGGGGATGGCGGCGCCGATGGCCGTTGAAAGCGCGCCGGAGCTGGCCGAGACCAACGGGTTACTGAGAGCTTCCTCTGACGCTCCAAGCCGCTCGCTGGTCAGCGCGCGCAGCAACTGCTCCGGGTCACTGGCGATGTGATTCACCATGTGGAGAGCGTCTGCTTCGGGCAGGCCTTTGACCTGGTAGTAGAGCGAGAGCAGCTCGCGCGCTTCCGGACTGTTCATGCGGATGGCGTCGCGTTCGCGAGCAACCTCAGCCTGGTAAATTTCGCGCTCACTTTTTGCCGCCAGATACGCGCCTGAACCCATGCTCAGTGCCGAGGCAATCATGCCCGAGAGCCCTGCCAACAGCACATATTTGCTGTCTCCGGCAGTTGCGCCCGATACGCCGGAAACAATCCCGAAGATAGCTCCCAGCCCGTCGTTGACCCCATAAATCGCATCGCCAATCCATGCGCCCGGTTGCTTGCGTCCCCGGTTGCGTTTGGCCAGCAGCTCTGCGAGGACCGCCTTGGGGTCAATCTTCGGCGCGCCGGCGGAAGGCGCGTAGTGGCCGCGCAACAGCGACCCAAGCTCGCGGTAGTGGTCCTTCTCGTCTTCAATCACGTGATCGAGGATGGCGATCGAACCCTCGTCGCCCAAGGCCTTGAGCTGCTCGCCATAGGTTGCAATATGCCGGCTCTCTTCAATTTCGAGTCGCCTGAGCGCCATGCGCACGCCGCCGGCGCGGTTGGCCAGCGAGTCGGCCTCGCCGCCGGGCTTGCCGCGGTAGACAGGCTCGGTTCCTCCCAGCTCGACAATCCTCCCATGCCACAGCTCCGCGTGTTCCCACTCTGCCGCCGCCAAGTGGCGCAGAACCTGGGCGCGCACAGGCTCCGTATCCCGCTCAGCCAGGGCCAGGTAGGTGTGGTAGGCCTCCACCTCGGCTTGCCAGTTTTCTTCAAGAGCGGCCAGAACCTTCTTCAACCTGGCTCCGCTCAATGTCGCAGTGGCCACGCGCATCTCCTCATTGTCTATTGAGGATATCGGAACCGGGCTTGGCGCGGTAGCCTTCCCGTTTGGGCGTTCAATCCATTGTCAGCCACGCGATACGCAGCTACACTTCCCCACCAAGGGGTTTTCCATATAGTGTTGTGTGCAGCCAAAGCCGGGATGCCAGGTAACGGTAAGCCGGCTGCTAAAGAGTCGGGATAGTCGGCCTGTGAGCCCGGAATGCGGGCATAAGTTCTTACCGGGCGTAACTTTTTAGAGGAAGCGGGGATCAACTGAACATGGCAGCACAAAGCAAGCAATCGTCGGCGCTCACGTCACCCGGGTATCTTGTCCCCTTCATCACGGTGACCGCCCTGTTTTTCATCTTCGGGTTCATTACCAACCTGAACATGGCGCTGGTGCCGCATCTACGGGCGATCTTCACGCTTCCCTACGCATGGGCCATGCTGGCCGAGTCGGCCTTCTTCCTGGCCTACTTTGTCTTCTCCTCGCCGACCTCGAAACTGATTGAGATGATCGGCTACAAGAAGACCATGGTCGTCTCGCTGTTCATCCAGGTGGTGGGCTGCCTGCTATTTGTGCCCGCTGCCAAGCTGGTCAGCTTCCCTTTGTTCCTCACTGCTGTCTTCGTGGTAGGGGCAGGCGTCACCGCATTGCAGACTTCGGCAAACCCTTATGTTTCGATTCTTGGACCCGAGCATAGCGCCCCCGTGCGGCTTACGCTGGCGCAGGCTCTCAACTCGCTCGGCGGAGCCATTGCTCCCTTGATTGCCGGCCATTTCATCCTTACCGATCCTGCCAAACTTTCTTCCCCGGCTACCATTGCCCACACGGTACGCGGACCTTATATCTTCATCGCTGCCGGTTTGCTGATTCTGGGCCTTGCTGTGGCGTTTTCGCATCTGCCCCCGGTCGCTCAAACCCAGGCTTTCCGCCCCGGCAAAGAGGGCGACCCTCTGTTGAGCCGCAGCATCTGGAGCTACAAACATACGGTGCTGGGAGCCGTCGGCATCTTCCTTTATGTGGGTGTGGAAGTGGGTTTGGCCTCGATCGGCGTCAATTACTTCCTGTCACAAGGACTGGATAGCGGAAAGGTTGCGTCTTTCTTTCAGTCGCTCGGCGGGTTTGGCGAATTTGTTACGGGGTGGCTCGGTCCCTGGACCAACGTGGAAATTGCCGCCATTCTCGTCTCCCTCTATTGGGTCGGCGCACTCGTGGGGCGTCTGCTTGGGTCGTGGATTCTGACGAAGGTCAAGTCGGGAAAGCTGCTCGGTATTTTTGGTTTTGCGGCCACAGCCATGTTACTGGTGTCCATGTTTACGAGCGGGCAGGCTGCCATCTATAGCCTGGTGCTCTGCGGGTTTTTCAACTCGATTATGTTCCCGAACATCTTTACGTTGGCCATTGCCGGCTTGGGACCGATGACCAGCAAGGGCTCGGGACTGATCATGACCGCTGTTGTAGGCGGAGCGGTGATTCCACCGCTGATCGGCGCGCTGGCGGACCGGGTCGGCATTCAGAATTCCTTCGTGATTCCCGTGTTCTGCTATCTCTACATTGCCTACTACGGCCTGTGGGGCTCCAAGCCGACGCGCACCATCACGGCTTAGGCTCATCGTCGATGCAAAAAAGGCCCTTCGGCGCAAGCCGGTGGGCCTTTTATATCTGGCAAGCGGAAATCCACGCTGCCGGAAAATCCGCCGAAGAATAAGACAGTTGTTCTTTGCGGTTCGCTGTAAGATGGGTCTCACTTCGTATCGATCTCCCTGTGAGTTCTCAAGCAAAACCGCGCCCACAACGCCTGATTCTGGCAGGCATTGTGGCGCTTGCCATCCTCCTTCTGTTCTTGCGGCTGTTTATTTTTGCGCATGGGCATGGGCGGCATCGCTTCCGCGGAGCGGCAATCGCGCCTTCTGGTGCGCTGCCGGCCGTTCACGCCGCCAGCCTGGATCACAGCACGAATTGGGCCGGACGACCCTGGACAGATCGCTTTGGCGATGGAACGCCGGATTTTTTGCGGCTCACCGATCCAGCAGATCAGGCCGCATTCCGCCAGTGGTTTACTGAGATTGCAAACTACCAGGCGATTCGGCCGCGCGCGGAGGTTCCAGCCGAGATCACCGATTGCGCCAGCCTGCTGCGCTACGCATACCGCGAAGCGCTCAAGCAGCATGACGACACCTGGTTCGCCGCCACGAGAACTGAAGTTGCCGCGCTACCCGGCGAGATTCGCGCCTGGCGCTACCCGGAGACGCCGCTGGGCACAGGGCTGTTTCGTGTGCAGCCAGGCAGCTTTGAGCCTGCGGACGTAACCAACGGAGCCTTTGCGCAATTTGCCGATGCCCGCACGCTGGTTGAACGGAATGCCTACTTCGTGAGCCGGGATATGCGCCAGGCCAAGCCGGGAGACCTGCTGTTCTACCGGCAGTTCGGGCAGTCTTCGCCCTGGCACTCGATGATTGTGACGCGCATCGACGGACAGGCAGCGGTGGTTTATGACACCGGCACCGATCACGGCAAAGCCGGTGAGCTGCGCCGCGTGGCCATCGCCGAGCTGCTCGATCATCCGCAGCCGCAATGGCGGCCCGTGGCCGGCAATCCCAACTTTCTGGGCGTATATCGATGGAATATTCTGCGAGGAACTTCATGAGGTTCGTTAAGCCGCTGGGTTTGGTTGTGTCGCCGCTTCTGCTTGCCTGCGCCTTCGTGTTGCCCGCGGCGGCCAAGGATGCGCCGCGCTCATTTTCGCTCTCGACCACGCGGACTTTTGCGCCGGGCGAAAGCGTGAAGGTGGAGTTGCTGGCGCGCAATGTGCCGGAGCTGGAGTTTCGCGTTTATAAAGTGCGCGATGCGGAAAAGTTCTTTGCCGGGCTCAAGGACCTGCATAGCTTTGGAGCGCAGAGCCAGTCGCCCAGCGAACAGATTGACGAGCGCACGTGGATTGAGCGACTGCACGACTTCAAGGCGGATCTGTGGTGGCGGGTACGGCGGTTCTTTCGCGGCCAGTTCACAGACGAAGCACGCGACAGCTTTCGCGAGCGGCAGGCCAAACTGGGCAAACGCAGCCGCGTGGTGGGCGCGGCGCAGTTTGCGCAGATTCCGTTGCTGAACCAGAGCCAGCTTGTGGCGCGATGGAAGCTGGAGACGCCGCCGGCGCTGGTCAGCGAAACGCAGCAGTTGCCCATCGACGGACTCGCCGCGGGCGTCTACCTGATCGAAGCGACGGATGGGACATACAAGGCCTACACCGTGGCCATCGTTACGAGCATCGCCCTGGTGGAGCGCACCAGTAACGGCCATGCCAATCTCTATGTAGCCGACCGCAAGACAGGCGCGCCGATCGAGAAGACGGATGTTGCGCTGTGGGCCAACGGCAAGCAGCAATCGCAAGCGGTGACCGGGAGCGATGGCCTGGCCACGCTGGCAATGAACGGCCCGGAGAATGGGAGCGACACGGCCAACGAGCAGAATTCGGCTGGGAGCACGGAACCGGAGAACGTGTGGATACTCGCCCGTCACGGCGGCGATGCGGCGCTGGTAACGCCGTGGGGCTACAACTTCGCCGCAGAGCCACTGGCCGATTTGAAGGCCTATATCTACACCGATCGCCCTGTCTACCGCCCCGGTCACACGGTCCACATCAAGGCCATCCTGCGCAAGGAGATCAACGACACCGTCCTTTTGTCGGACGTGAAAATGCTGAAGCTGAAAGTGACCGACGCCGACAGCAAAGTGGTGCTGCAACAGGAACTCAGCGTCTCGCCCCACGGAACTGTCACCGCGGACTTCACGCTGGCCCCCGATGCCGGTCTCGGCTACTACAACATCGATCTTCGTATCGACAACGGAAACCAGGGAATGATGGGTAACGGCAGCTTCTACGTCGAGGAGTACAAGAAGCCCGAGTACCAGGTCACTGTCAAGCCAACTGCCGCGCGCGTGCTTCAGGGCAATCAGATTCAAGCAATCATCGAGGCGCGCTACTTCTTCGGCGAGCCGGTCGCCAACGCGAAGGTGAAATACGTAGTCCACACTTCCACGCACTACTGGTGGGATGAGGACGAAGACGATGCCGGTGCGGACGCTGACGCGGCTGACGACTCCGGCGCTGGTGACTCCGATGACACCTACGGCGCCATCGAGCAGCAGGAGCAAGCCGGCGTGCTCGACGCCAACGGCCGTCTGACCATCCAAATCCCGGCTGCGGTCAACGGCAAGCATGAAGATCAGGACTACCGCATCGAAGCGCGCGTGACCGACGCGGGCGAGCGTGAGGTCAGCGGACACTCGACTGTATTAGCCACGTATGGTTCCTTCCGCGTGAGCGCCGAGCCCACCAGTTATGTCTTCAAGACGGGCGACCCGGTCCGCGTCAAAGTCACAGCGCAGGACTACGACGGCAAACCTGTGCAGACGCCGGTGCATATCGCCGTGAATCTTGAGAAGTGGGACTCCACCACCCACGAGCAAACCGAGACGCCCATAACCAGCCGCGATGCGCAAACAGCGGCGGACGGGACGGCGCTGGTGGATCTGCCGGTAACCGGGAGCGGTGCTTTTGCGGTGACCGCCAGCGCCCAGACGCCGGAAAAACGCACGGTCTTCGGCCGCACCTTCGTCTGGATATGGAACAGCGGAGGCGAGTGGTCCAACCAGAACACGCAAGCCCAGATTGTCGCCGACAAGAAAAGCTACCAGGTGGGCGACGTGGCCCATCTGCTGCTGGTTACCGGCCTCAAAGAATCGTGGGCGGTGGTGACGGCCGAAGGCGACAGCGTGCAGTCGCGTCAACTGCTTCATGCGACAGGCGAGAGCTTCGCCTTCGATGTGCCGATTACGCAACGAGCGCAACCCAATCTGGTCGTCAGCGCGGTCATTGTCCATGACAACCAGTTGATTACCGCTCAAAAGAGCCTCAAAGTGCCGCTGGTAGAGCGCACGCTGACCATCACAGCCACACCCAGCAACGCGAAATATCTGCCTGGCGAACAGGGCAGCTTCGACGTGTTCGCAGTGGATTCAAACGGCAAGCCGGTCGAAGCAGACCTGAGCTTTGGCGAGGTGGACGAGGCGCTCTACCAGGTGCGGCCGGACGAGAGCGGAAACATCGTGGCTGCGTTCTATCCAAAACGGAACATCGCCCTCGATCCGCAAAGCTCGTTCGAGTTTTATTTCTCAGGTCAGGCGGGTTTGAAGAGCCCGCTGCTGGCCCAGCTTTCGAGCGGCCTCTACCATCCGCGGCTGGCGCAGGTAAAGCCGGGGTCGGACCTTGTCGTTCCCAAGGTACGCAAGGCGTTTCCGGATACGGCGTACTGGAACCCCAACGTGCATACCGGACCCGATGGCCACGCGAAAGTGGAGTTCAACTTCCCTGACGCGCTGACTACCTGGCGGACGACCATCCGCGCCATGACCGACGACGGCAAAGCCGGCGGAGTTGTGACGCGCGTGCTGGTGCGCAAGAACCTGATTGTGCGGCTGGCCGCGCCGCGGTTCTTCCGCCAGGGCGATGAGGCCACGCTGCGCGTGATTGCGCACAACTACCTGGAGACTGCCAAAGACGTGACCTTTGCCCTGGATGTGCAAGGGTTGGAAGTGATCGGGGGCCAGCAGCAAATCGTGAATATTCCGGCTAGGGGCGAAAGCTTTGTGGACTGGCGAGTCAAGGCCCGCGGCCTCGGCAGCGCCGTGCTCACGGCCAAGGCTTTGACCAATGAAGAGTCGGACGCACTCGAGATGACTCTGCCCGTCGAGCCATTTGGGGTGAAGCAGCGGTCCGCCGGATCGGGCGCGGTGTTTTCCGGCCCTGGGCAGAACGAGTGGCGCTACAGCTATCCGCCGGGCTCAGACCCGGGCGCACGCAAGCTGACCATTACCGTCGCGCCCAGCGTAGCCGGCACAGTGTTTGATGCGCTCGACTATCTCACCACCTATCCCTGGGGATGCACGGAACAGACCATGTCCAGCTTCCTGCCCGACGTGATTGTGGCCCAGGCCGTCAACAAACTGCACCTGAAGCCGCCCATCGACCCGGCCACATTGAACCTCATGGTGCGCGCCGGGCTTGACCGCCTGTATAGCTTCCAGCACGACGATGGCGGCTGGGGATGGTGGCCGGACGATCCAAGCCGCGTGTTCATGACGGCCTATGTGGTGAGCGGCCTGGGTCAGGCGCGGAGCGCAGGCTACAAGGTGGATGAGAGCCGTCTGAATCGCGGGCGCTCCTGGCTTGAGGCCGTGCTGGCCCAGCATCCTGAGATGATTCCGGACCTGCACGCCTATGCGGCCTTTGCCCTGGCTGCCACAGGCGGAGCGCCGAAGGAGACGCTGGACCAGGCCTGGACAAGCCGCGAGAAGCTAAGCGACGAGGGCCTGGCGCTGGTTGGATTGGCGCTGGACGCGGCGGGCGACAGCCGAGCCAGGGAAGCAGCGGGAATGCTCGAAAAGAAGGCCAAGACCACCGGCACGGATGCCTACTGGGCAGGAAGCTACGATGGGCTGCTGGAGTACTGGGATGACACTTCCGCCGAAACCACGGCCCTGGCGCTCAAGCTGCTGGTGCGGCAGTCTAGCGCCAGCTCGCTGCTGCCCAAGGCAGCGATATGGCTGGCCGGCCATCGCAGCGGCGATTATTGGGAATCGACCAAACAAACAGCCATGGTGATCGAGGGTCTGACCGATTACCTATCCCTGAGTGGAGAACTTAATAACACCTCCGATGTGGAGGTGCTGGTCAACGGGGTCAGCGCCGGCCGGAGACATTTCGGCGCAGGCGATGGATTTGCGCCGCCGTGGAAGATCGATGTCGCGGCCGCGCAGGCCGGCGCAAGCGGAGTGATCACCATCAGCAAGAGCGGCAACGGCATTACCTACTGGTCGGCGAAGAGCGCGTGGTACTCCGCGGACAAGAGCCTGTCGCAGCAAGGGCAAGTGGCGCTCAACATCACCCGCGATTACTACGTGCTCCAGAAGAACCAGCCCAAGCCAAGCGATCCCATTACCTATGACCTGGTCCCGCTCAAAGGCCCGGTGCATGTGGGCGATGTTGTGGCCGTCAAGCTGGCGGTGAACGGCTCGGACTGGAAATATCTACTGGCGGAGGACCCCATTCCAGCAGGCACAGAATTCCTGGAGCACGCCGAGCTCTACGCGGTGAACAACAAGCCCGACTGGTGGGCTGACTGGTTTACGCGCAAGGAGTTTCACGACGACCGGGCTGCGTTCTTCAACACGGAGTTCAATGGCCGCCGGGAGTATGTTTATCTACTGAAGGTGGTGAACCCGGGCAAGTTTGCCATTAGCCCGGCGCAGGCTGGACCCATGTATCAGCCGAAAGTGAGTGCGACCAGCGACCCAGCAACCCTGGAGGTGCAGCCGTGACCTACATGCAAGACCTGCTTCATCGTTTGCGCCTGCACAAGGCCTGGGTTGCCGCACAGTTCATCCTCACGCTCGTTTTGCTGCTCCTCGGCCTTGCCTGGACGCGCCTGCCCGATAAGCATACCTGGCAAGTATCGCTCAGCCTCCTGCTCCCGCTCCTGCTGGCCATTGCGGCTCTCGAGTTGCAGGCCGGCACCGTGCGCGCGTTTGCCCAGGACGATGGACGCCGCGTGAAGCTCGTCTGGGGCGCGGTCACGCTTCTGGTTTGGATCGCCGTGGGCGCCGCTGTCTGGGCCCTCCTCGATTGGTGCGACGACCAAATTCCGCTCTGGGCGGGCTACCTGAACTCGAAGTCAGGCGTACATACCCGCGCTTCCATGTTCACCTACCAGCACATCCAAACCGGGCTCACCGCCATCGAGTGGGTCCTGCGCTGGGTGATTGTCCCGGCCAAGCTGATTCCCTACGCAGCAGCCTCTGCGCAGTGGGGCTGGCGCTTGCCGTGGCGCAGGATCTTCCACGTTCTCTGGAACTGGCGCTGGTGGCTAGGAGTGACACTGGCTTCGCTCGCCGGCGTGTGGCTCCCTGGCCACCTCTTTGCCAAGCCGCCGGCCGGTTCCGTCTCGGCGCAAGTGTGGAGCGCGGGCTTAAAGCTGACCGCGGCTTACCTGCTTGCCATGACCAGTTGGGTCCTGCTCCTCGCTTGGTGGGCCACGCTTTTCGCATCGAAGCAAAATCCGCCCTCCGAAGAGGCTCTGGTCGCCGTCCCCGTTCACGCCGGCCCGCCCAACCGCGGCCTGAAAGCAAGAGCGGACGTTCCTCCGCCTGACGACCACCACACGTGAGTTGGGAACCGAAGTCAAGAGAATATTGCGGTCCGCAGCGCCTTACTCTTTGCCCTGACCGATCCGCCACGCCTTAATGAATTTCCAGTGGATATAAACAGAATGGTTGATATGCAGAATCAATCCTTCGCGACCGTCGAGAAAACCCAAACGGAAAAAGTAGTTATAGAGAAACGTTGCAGTGGGATTCGCAACCGCATTCCACAGAAACGCCGGCCAGGATCTGCTCGTCCGCCCCTTGGCCGCGAGCAGCCGGGCAATCTCTGAGCTATAGCGGTTCATGTGTTCCAGATAAATGCCCATTGTGGGGTAGGCGTAGTGGAGCATGTCGCCTTTGAGCTTGCCCCTTTGACCCGTGAACTGCGGCGTCGAGTGCGGGCCGACGCCCTCGCTGAGCCGGGCCGACCCGCGGCGAAAAAGCCTCAGCTTGTGGTCCGGATAAAAGCCGCCGTGACGAATCCAGCGCCCGTAATAGAGGTTGAGGCGGGGAATCCAGTAAGCGCTGAATTCCGGCTCGCGGCCATCCGGACAGGCCAGGAGCTGGCGGATCTCGTCCTGCAGGGCGGGGCTGATCACCTCATCGGCGTCGAGGAGCAGGATCCAGTCGCAGGTACAGAGATCCAGCGCGACATTCTTCTGCTCGCCATGGCCGCCGAAAGCGTGGTAGCTGGTTTTCGCGCCGAACGATTGCGCGATTTCGAGGGTGCGGTCTTTGGAACCCGAATCGACGACGATAATTTCGTCGGCCCAGCGCACAGACTCGAGCGTCGGGGGCAGGTTCGCCTCCTCGTTCATGGCAATCATGGCTACGGACAGCGTCTGACGCATCAATGGAAGGATAAATCAGGGCAAGGATAAATGAGTGAAGGAGCAATGAGCAGGGGTCGCAAGCGCGGCGAATGCGGATGCCTCAGCACACAGTTCAGATACGGCTCAGCGCACGGCGGGGAGGGCGCTTGCAGGCAGCCCCGCGCGCAGCCACGCAAGCACCTGGGCGCGGCCATAGCGGTCAAGGAGGCGCTGCGCATACCCGGCAGCGGCCTGATGCGCGGCCTCCGATTGAGCCTCGGTTGCCGCGTGGGTTAGGCCGCGATCCGTTTCGTCGAGCTTGAGGATTGGCGGCGAACCGCTGAGCTTTGCGCCGCGATTGCCGCTGGGCTGCGCATCCGACCAAACTTCAACCAGGCCCTCGCGAAGCCATAAGGACGTGCTCGGTGCAGCCTGGGCTTCGATAAGCGCGTGCAAAAATTCGTGGCGCAAAGTGGGGACGAGGAGTTGGCGCGCAGCGAGCGTCGCGAGTGGCTGAGTCGCGATCCAGCTGCCCTCGGTAAAGGCAGCGACCCATCCCGGAGCCAGCGTGGCATCGCGAAAGGCTGGAGTCGAGCGAAAGGCACGGACAGTGATGAGCGCGGGGGGTTGCAAGCCGGAACGGGCTTCGGCTTCGGCCAGCGCCTTGCTGATTTGAGGCAGATACGCAGCGTCGTCAGCGGCCAGTGTCTGAAGCACGAAAGTCTGCGCCCGTACGGTTTGCCAGGCAAGACCAGAAGCTTCATCGGCAACCGTTGCGCCAGGAAAATACTGGCCAAGAATCTGGCTCGAATCGCGCCCAAGGGTGGACATGGCTGCGGCCCCCGCCTGGCAAAGGCCCACGCCGTGGCCCGAACCGCGGCCATGAAAGAGAAACAGATCGTCTTCGCCTGCGTGTTGCGGTGAAACTTCAAACCAGGTGCTGAGGATTTTGTTCCAGCCCAGCACCCTGCCGACTGCGAGGCGGAAGTCTTCGGCGGAGATTGCAGTGGAACCGATCAGTAGCGTAACGGCACGGCCCGATTCGCCGCGGCGCGCGACGGTGAGCGTCTTCCATCCCGGACGGACCAGACCGCCTGCGGCAAGCGCAGCAGTGAGATCGGATAAAGAAACGCTGGCCGACCACTCGCGCGCGCCCCTGAGGGTGCAGTAGGGGTCCGCGCGGGAGACGAGCCAGGGCATCTGCTTTTGCTGCACCACTCTGCCCTGGCCCGGCTGCGGCCAAACCTCCTGCGGCGAGGCAGTCTGACCGCCGCAGTTCTGGTGGAACCAGGCTGCGGCACGCTGGCCGCGATACCAGAGGGTTTCCCCGCCCGTGGCAAGCGCGGCGGCGTGAGCAGTCGCCAGGCGGGAAGGATCAACTCCGGTGGACTGAGCTTGGCCGGTTCCCACGCTTTCCGCAGAACGCCGCGGAGCCGATGAAGCGCCCGGCGATTGTTGAGCGCCACGCGCGGACGTTTCTTTCCAGCGAAGAAGCTGGCAGTGAGTGGAATCGCAGAGGTCGTAATCGGAGTGACCGTGGGCCTGATGCAGGGCAAAGGACCGCACCACGATGGCCAGAGCCTTGAGAGACTCAGGGCTGTCGGCGGCGCCGCTCTCGCTGGCCACCACGCGTTCCACGTAGGTCTCGACCGGCAGTGTCACGACAAGGATGAGCTCGCCGTTGCACGCGGAAATGCGAAGGGGGTTATGGAGCGTGAGAGATTCGCCATGGGCCATGACAACTAGGGAACCAGTCAGCATGATCGAGGTGGCCTGCCGATTGCCGGGGAGGGAAAGGTTCGCATGGACGGCGCGAATTTCTGTGGAACGCGCCAGCGGAACGGCGGCGCAGCTCGCGCAAAAACGGAGAGTGGCGGCGGACCCGGGCGCGCGCGCAACGGTGATCTCTCGATCGTGCCACAAAGTCCAAAGGCCAACACGCAGGGTCGCGGCAGCACGCGGCGCAGCTTTGGGAGATTGAGCCGGAGCCGCGCTGGCGAGAATGGTCAACAACAAAACGGCCAAACGGCTTTTCATGGGCGAGCCTGCTTGAGCGGGGGCCTGAGAGTCTGCCTGAGCGGCGAGCGCCCCAGCAGTTCTGCGGCAACCTGGGCAGCGTTGGCTCCGTGGCCCGCGGGAAGGTATATGGTCACAACGGCGCTCGGCTCCCCTGCCGGGGCGAGGCCGGCAAACCAGCCGTGCGATGGGGTTCCAGGGCCCACGTTGGCCGTGCCGGTCTTCCCTTCGACAGCAACCCCGCCCAGCGAAGCCGAAGCGGCAATGCCGAAGCTGGCTGAATCGGTCAGTCCCGCCTGAATCGTTTGTGACGCGTCCGAATCCGGATGGGCGGCCAACTGGAGGGCTAGCCAGCGATAGGCTGAGGCGAGTTCGAGAGGTGTGACCAGGATGCCGTCGACGCCGAGCAGAGCCAGGCTGGATTCTTCGGGGGTGCGGGGATCGCGAAAAGTGGCGGTTGCCTCTGCGGGAGCGAGGCCGGTTTGCGCAAGCAGGCCCGTGGGCGCAAGCAATCGGCGGAGCTCGCCGGGCGCAAGCGTAGCGCCAACGGTAGCGAAGTAAGTGTTGCAGGACCAGGCCAGCGCTTCTCGTGCGTCCATAGGGCCGGCGGGCGGATGGGAGCAGCTGAGCGAGCGGCCTGCGATGCGAAGCCGGCGCGTGCAGGCGATGCGGCGCGACGGATTCCAGCGTCCGGAAGCAACGAGGCTGTAAAGAACGATCGGCTTGAGTGTGGACCCCGGCGCGGCCAGTGTGCGGGCAGCGTCAGTTAGATGACTGGCGGCCAGCAGGCGCCCCGTCGCAATATCGAGCACAACGATGCGCGCCTGCGGAGCCATACGCGCAGCGTGAGTCACGGCGGCTGCCCAGGTGGGCGCGGCCTGCGGCTGGCAAAAACCAGCTCCCGCGAGAGCCATTCCAATCATCGCCATCAACGTTGCACTGCGCACACCACGAGTATCCATCATTCCGGCGCGGTCTAGGGTCCAGCCCGCAATAAGCGATAAGCTGTGATTGTGCCCGCCGCGAATGGGCAAAGCGACAAGGGGGCTACGATGCCGAGGGAACCGCGATGAAGGTGCTGATCTACGGCGCAACGGGCATGGTCGGCCAGGGTGTGCTGCGCGCATGTCTGCACGACCCGGATGTGGAGCTTGCCGTGACCATCGGGCGAACCGCGACTGGAGCGCAGACTTCAAAGCTGCACGAGATCGTGCATAAAGACATGGAGAGTTACGCGGGCATGGAGGCAGCGCTGGCCGACTTCAATGCCTGTTTTTTCTGCCTGGGCGTAACCTCGAACGGAATGAACGAGGCAGGCTACACCCGCGTGACCTACGGCTTCACGCTTGCGGCTGCCCAGGCGCTGAGCTGCGTCAATCCAGGCATGACGTTCATCTACGTATCGGGCTCGGGAACGGACAGCTCGGAAAAAGGCCGAGCGATGTGGGCGCGCGTCAAAGGGCGGACGGAGAACGCGCTGCTCAAGCTGCCGCTCAGTGCGTACATGTTCCGGCCTGGGTTTATTGAGCCCATGGACGGCATTCAATCGAAGACGCCGTCGTACCGCGTCTTTTATAAAGTCCTCGGACCGCTGCTGCCTGTGCTGCGCTGGGTGCTGCCGAAGCAAGTGTTGACGACGCGAGAGATTGGCCAGGCGATGCTGGCAGTGGCCAAGCGCGGTTACGAGAAGCGGGTTCTGGAGACCAAAGACATCCGGAAAGTAGTGCAGGGCTGATGCCCGATGGACCAAGCGAATTGGAATCCCCGCTTTGAGTCGAAGAAGCCTCGGGAATAAGATCGTCAACGGGACAGGGGGACGTTGAGAATGCCGGCCAACCCGCTCGAATACATATTTCCCGGCGTCATTGCCGCGCAGGCGATGTATGCGGCCATCAAGCTGGGCATTCCCGACCTGCTTGCAGCAGGGCCAAAGACGATTGCGGAACTGGCGTCAAGCTGCGGCGCGCATCCGGCAATGCTGGAGCGGTTGTTGCGCGCGCTCACCAGTCTCGCCTTGTTTGAACGCACAGCAGAGGGCAGTTACAGAAATACGTCTCTTGCCGAGGTTCTACGCACGGACCATCCCCAGTCGCAGCGAGATAGCGGCATGTTTCTGACCGCGCCTTTTCTGTGGCGTCCATTGGGAGAGCTTGCGGAGTCCGTGCGCACCGGCGAGCCGGCGTTCGAACGAGTCTTCGGGCAGAGCTTCTTCGAGTACCTTGCCGCTCATCCTGAAGACGCCGCACTTTTTGATCGTGTGATGACTCAGGGAGTTGCGTTCACCAGCCCGGCACTGCTCAAGACCTACGATTTCTCGCGCTTCAGGCGGCTGGTGGACGTGGGAGGCGGTCAAGGCGCCCTCTTGCGCGATATTCTTGCAGCCACGCCGAAGCTCGAGGGGGTTCTCTTCGATTTGCCCACTGCAGTGGCCGGAGCGCCCGAGGTTTTGGGGAGTGAGGTTGCCACGCGCACCCAGATCGTGGGCGGCAGCTTCTTCGACAGCATTCCCGAAGGCGCTGACGCCTACATCATGAAGGGCGTGATTCACGACTGGGCGGACAAGGATGCCGCTCGAATCCTTGGGAACGTGCGGCGCGCTATCCGTGCGGACGGCACGCTGCTGCTGGTGGAGAGCCTGATTGATTCCAGCGAGCAACCCTCCGGTCTCGGGGACTTGTTGATGCTTGTAATTGGCGGCCGCGATCGCAGCGAAGCGGATTTCCGCAGATTGCTTGGATCTGCTGGCTTCAGCGTTGCAGGCGTTATTGCGACAGGCGCATCTTCGCTGATCGAGTGCCACCCGGTCGAGAGCCGCTGAGAACTGTAGAACCTTGTGGCGTGATTCAGGTCGGACGGCTGCTGTTCGCCCTTCTCGACATTCCAATCGAGTTCCCGCTCAAAGTGAGTATGCTGTTTTCATGCTTCCCTGCATCCTGCGCAAGCTCTCCATTGCGCCTCTGATTTTGTTGGCTGCTTGCGCGCCCCGATTCTTGTCCGGGCAAACGGCCGCACCCGTTCGTTACCATTTCGGCGACCAGCCGGCCTCAGGGCCGCGCTGGTCCGATCCCAGCTTCGACAACAGCGCGTGGCCCATCGCGCAGCAGGGCCAGTGGCCCATGCCGCCATTCCAATCCGATGGATTTGTTTGGGTCCGGGTGCAAGTGGGGGTGCGGAGTGATGCCGCGGGTCCTCTGGCCATCCGCATCCTCAGTCCCGTCGGCATGACGGCTGACAATATCTTTGTGAATGGCGCCCTGGTGGGCCAAACCGGCAGTTTTCCGCCTCACGTTCAGGTAGACGACTTCCCAAGGACCACGGTCTTTGAACTGCCCGCCGGGCTGACGGCGCCAGGCGAAACCGCAACAGTGGCATTTCGAGTGTGGTATCTGCCGTTTTCTCGAACGCCTGGCGGATTCGACGGCCCAACATTCGAGATCGATCAGGGCCGCACGCTGCGCCTGGCCACGGATGCCCACAATATCGACGTCTTGCTGGAAAATGTGCCGGGGATGGCGCTCAACGCGCTTGTGCTCCTCATTGCGGTTGCAGTTCTTGTCCTCTGGCGCTTGTCCGGCCAAAAAGAACTGCTGCTTTGCGGAGTGCTCCTGCTTACCTATCCGCTGTTCAATCTCTTTTTCGAGCTTGTCGATGTCAGGTTCCTGAGGGTTCCCTGGCGCGTTTATTTCCCACTTGAAGTGCTGCTGCAATTCCCGGGAATGGCCATTACCGTCGAGTTTATCTGGACGATGAACGGACTGCGGGGCATCGGCGTCAAGCGGTTCGCGCAGGCTTCCATGGTGATCTTCAATCTGTCGGAACTCATCGCATACATGGCGTCGAATCCTTCACTCGCTGTTTTCTGGTCGTTGAAGGTCTATATTGTGGCGCTCCAAACCTTCAATCTGGTCACGATTGCCGCCAATCTTTGGGTGATCCTTTTCAGGAAACAGAACCGCCTGATTGCCGCAGCCATGGCGCTCATTCCCGTGGCTTCGATGCTGAGCGGTTTTCGCGCCAGCGTCCACTACGGATATTTGGATCTTTTCAACATTGCGTCCTTGATCGCTGTCATTGCCCTCTCCATTATGCTGATGCATCGAGCCTGGCAGGCATGGCGCGCCAGGGATGAGCTGCGCGTCGAGTTCGAGGCCGCCCGCGAGGTGCAGGAGCAGCTCGTCGCTCCAGCCCTAGATGTTCCCGGCTTCAAGGTCGAGAGCGTCTATGCTCCCGCCAAGCATGTCGGTGGAGACTTCTTCCGCGTCCTTCCTGAACCGGACGGCAGCCTCCTGGTTGTCGTGGGCGATGTAAGCGGCAAAGGGCTGCGCGCAGCGATGACCGTGTCTTCTATCGTCGGCGCACTCCGGACCATGCCTGCACTTCCCGCTGCCCGCATTCTGACCGCCTTGAACCGTGGGCTCGTGGGCCAGTTGCGCGGCGGCTTCGTGACCTGCTGCGTGGCGCGCATCGGGCAGGACTGCGCAGTCACCATCGCCAATGCCGGGCACTTGTCTCCATATCGCAACGGAGCCGAGGTGCCCGTTGCGGCCGGACTGCCGCTCGGCATCCACACCGAAGCCGCCTACGAGGAGAGCCATTTCCAGCTCGTGCCCGGCGAGACCCTCGCCTTCCTGTCAGATGGCGTCGTCGAGGCCCGCAATGCATCGGGGGAGCTGTTCGGGTTCGATCGCACGCTCCAAATCAGCAGTTCCGGCGCGCAAGCCATCGCCCAGGCTGCCATGGACTTCGGCCAGGACGACGACATCACCGTCCTGACCCTGACCCGGCTCGCGGCCGGCGAATCCGCTACCGTCTCCCAACCGGGCCCGGCCCTCGTGCTGGCCTGATCCTCTGCACGTCCGCCGCAAAGCGGCGCTCTGTGCAGTTGAGAACGCCGCCATGGTAGAGTGGGATTCCACGGAGGACCCAATGGCGACTGGGGTGCAAATCCCGGGGAATGGCGAGACTATCGACCTGCAACAGCAGGTGGCGCGTTTGCAGGCGCTGCTCGAGGCTTCGAGGCAGGTTCATGCGACCACGCGCGAAGAAGATGTTCTGGAGCAGGTGCTGCGGATTGTGGTGCGGGAGCTGGAGATGGCCGGCGCCGCATTCACGGGGACAGGTCTCGCTTACGGCGAGGAGCCTGCAGACGACTCCGGCAATGTGCTTCGCTTCCCCTTGAATGATCGCGACGGCAAGCGCATGACCGAGCTGATCGTGGCTACGCCCGGTGATCGCGAGCTCACCCTTTACGAATCGGATTTCCTTGAAGGCCTTGCCTTGCAAGCTGCCGTGGCCCTTGAAAACGCCCGCAATCACAAGCGCAACATCGCCTTTGCACGCGTGCAGCAGGACATGGACGCCGCGCGCCAGATTCAACGCTCGCTGCTGCCCCAGATGCTGCCGGATATTGCCGGCTATTCGTTGGGCTTTCGCTCCGTTACCTGCTACGAAGTGGGCGGCGACTATCTAGACATCGTGGAGCAGCCCGATGGCAGCCTTCTCATCGCCGTCGCCGACGTGGCCGGCAAGGGCTTGGCTTCGGCCATCATGGCCAGCAGCTTCCGCTCTGCTTTCCGGGCCATGGCGGTCACCGGCATGCCCCTCGACGAGTTGGCCACGCGGATGAATCAGCACCACTGGGCCGAAGGCGAAGAAGCGCGGCGGCGCTATGTCACGGCCATCTTCCTCAGGCTTCATCCCGAGCTGGGCGAGGTCGAGGTGGTGAATGCGGGCCATAATCCGGGATTCCTGGTCGAACCCGGAGAGCGGCCGCACCAGTTTGACGCGGCCGGAACGCCGCTGGGGCTGCTTCCAGGGATGCAGTACAGCACCGAAAGGCACGGTTTTACTCCAGGGACGCGGCTGCTTTTCTATACCGACGGGCTCACCGAGGTTTTCAAGGGGGATGAGGAATTTGGGCCGGAACGTCTTTTAGATGAATTTTCTAAGTGCCCGGCGCAGAAAGCTGATGGTATTCTCGATGCATTGTGGACAACCCTGGAAGAGTTCTCCTCTGGCGGTCCCCAGTCAGACGACATGACCGCACTGGCGCTGTGCCGGCGGAGGAGTAACCCGGAGATGCCGGCATGAGCGAGAGAAAAACCACGAATGTGGAAGTCCGGCTGCCTTCGCGGATGGGTTTTGAAAAGGTGGCCATGAGCACGGCCGCATCCGTGGCCAAGCTGATGGGCTTCCGCGAAGACCGCGTGGAAGACCTGAAGACGGCTGTAGCCGAAGCCTGCATCAACGCAATCGAGCACGGTAACCGGCTTAATGAGAAATTGTCGGTAGGTGTTGTGCTTTCGGCCGGCGAAGACTCCCTCGAAGTCAAAGTGATCGACGACGGCACCGGCATGAAAAAGCAACCCACCAAGCCGGATATCGATCGCAAGATGCACGGCGAAGAAGACGCGCGGGGCATGGGCATGTTTCTGATTCAGGCACTGGTCGACGAGGCCGAATGGGTGGCTGGGTCCGACGGCAAAAGCAGTTATGTCCGCCTGGTTATCCGGCTGGACAAAGATCAAAATTAGCCAAACAAGAAGATACGGAGATCATCGATCGTGCAGAGCGAAACCAAGTCGCATGTTGACCAGCTCACATCCCCTGCCGGACACCCGGTGACCGTCCTCCGTTTTGAGGGGGACATAGCCAGCACCTCCAAGGACGCGGTTCTCGGCGCTTACCAGGCGTTGCCCAAGGCCACAACTAAGCTGGTCCTGTTGGACTTCACCAAGGTGGATTACATCAATTCGAGCGGCATCGCGCTGGTCATCCAACTGCTGATCGAAGCCTCAAACGCCGAGCAGAAAGTTTACGCCTTCGGCCTGTCGGCGCACTTTGTCAAAGTGTTCACCATGGTGGGCATCACCAAATATGCCGGCCTGTTCCCCAGCCAGGCGGAAGCACTCGCGGCGCTCTAAGAAACCTCAGCGCTCATTGGTGCGTTGAGGGAGAGCGTCTTGCGCCGCGCAGAGACAGCCGATGATGATATAAACAGAGCTTCCCTCGGAGCTTTACAGGCTGCGAAAAAACTCATCTTCTCTAGAAGATGGGTGTTGGCAGCTATTGTTTCGGCTTGGGTTCAGGCTGCTTGGCCGGCGCCGAAATGTCCTGGCCGTCGTAAATAATCGTAGTCGTCGAGCCGAAGCGCTTGTAGTCGGCGTACTTTACGATTTCGCGAATATGTACGTCAGACGCCAGGTAGCCGTTGCCACCGGAAAAGTGCAGAATACCTTCGCCCTTGGTGTACACCGGGAACCAGTAGTGCCCGTCCACCTGCTGCCGCCAGGTCATGAAGGGCGGATGCAGGTCTTCGCTGCCTTTGCGGGTGTCGTCGGGAACCATGCGCCCGTTGGTGACCACAATCTGCAGGTCGGTCTGGTCCACCCAGATGCGCCCCAGCAGGTAGCGCTTCTTCTTCTCAATGACTTTGGGGCTCACGTCGAAGACATAGCAGTCCACCTCGTCTACCTTTTGCCGGCCCACATATTTCACGTCATACTCACCGACTGCTTGCGTGGTCAGCACAAAAGGGTATCCATGCTGAATGTCCTGGAGGTCGGACGGAGCAATCATTAAGCGCGTCAGCGTGTTCTGCGGCGCGAAGACCACCTTCTCGGTGCGCGCCCCGGTGGGGTCGAAGATCACATCGTCCACTTCGTAGTATTCCCCGTCTACCTTGTTGTCGTCGTCGATGGTCTCGACCTTGGCGGTGCGCCGGTAGGTATAGTGGTTCAGCGCCTGCTGGAATTCACTCTCCTTGGCGGCGAACTCCTTGATGATCTGCTCCGGCGCAACCGCGGGCGGGGTCAGGTCCATACGGCCGAAGCCTGAATCCAGCGCCATGGGCGTAAAGGTATCTTGATTCTGCGCAGCGGCAGCCAGCGTGCATCCAACGACCACCACCATTGTCGTCCACCATCCGTTTCGCACCCTGGTTCCTCTCCTTCTACCGATATGCCAATCACTTGCACCGCGAGGCGCCGCGTGAGCCGTTTATTCTTTCGCAAGGACTTTTGCTTCTACAACGTTAGACGCATGGACTCGGCTGCCGGGTGGGTCCACAATCGGAGCGTAGGCAACCCATGGAAGGCGCGCAACCTTTGCCTTCCGCAAGCTAAACGATTACCTGGACGATCCATGGCTGGCCATGTTCTGCTTGCGTCCGGGGGGTCCGGTTGCCGGTTCACCCTTCAATGCGAAGCATACCCGGTTGGCGCAGGCAAAAGTCAAGCCAATGGCCGGCATTACCAGGAAGATTGAAGGAGAAGGACCCCCTCCATGCCCGACTACTACCAGGCGCCGGCTCTGATCCTGACTGCGTTGCTGCTGCCTGCGTTTGGATATATCTATTTCCGCTTTCGCGATACGCGGACGCTGCTCTGGTTTTTGGGGTTCGTGTTCGCCATGGTCCGCATGGTCTTTTCGTACAGGCTGTGGATCTGGCCTTTCTCCGGCGGCGGTCATCCCTGGCTGACGGCGGTAGGCCAAACTTCCATCCAGATCAGCGCCACTGTGTTTCTTGCCTCTCTCTCTCCGCTGCGCTTTCGCGTTGGGCGGATACATATTCTCTATGTCATTCCCTACACCGTTCCCCTCGTCGTTTATTCCATCCTGATCGAGGGCGTTTATCACGGCGTTGCTCCTACCGGACCGTTGTTTTGGATATTTCCATTGCTTGGCGCTTTGTCTTTGGTGGCCGGTTTCTTCTGGGCAGTCGCCCAGGGCAGTTTGCGGAAGTGGCTTGGCGTTTCAATCTGTGTCGTCTGCGGTTGCGCCGGTTTGTGGATCTGCTTTGCGGTAGGAGGGTCATGGCCGTTGGGTTTTGTCGAATGCGCCAATCACTTCATGACGGCGGCACTTCTGATCTCTGTCTTCCGGCGGTTTTCGCCGGGCGTGGTTCTCAGTGTGATTGGATTTTCGGTCTGGTCGTTGTTCATTCTGGAGATTTTGCCCTCCATTGGCCAGAATCCGGCGGTCGACGCCAATTTGACGCGGGTGGTGGTGTTGGGGAAAGTGGTGGCCGCGGTGGGGCTGATTCTGCTGGCGCTTGAGGACCAACTGGCCATAAACCAGAAGGGTCAGGAGCGGGAACGCAGGGCCCGGCTTGAATTGCAGGCCTATACCAATCTCATCCTCTCCCGCCGCCGGGTAGAGGACTTCGACCGGCAGGGTACTGAAATCTGCGAGACCGTTACCACGCACAGCCGCTTTGCCCAGGCGGCGCTGCTGCTTCAGTCTGGGGGAAGCTACCGGCTTGCTGGAGCTTCCGGCCTGGATCCGGCCATCGTCTCAGCACTCGATGAACTCGCTGCGCGAATTCCGGTAGAGCGGTTCCTAGCGCCGGACTCCACGCCGTCGGCCGTTGAGCGCAGCCATACGCTCGCGCTCGATCTGGATCCCTGGCTTCGTCCTGGTGACGACCTCAAGCGTTTGCGCTTCACCTCGGTGCTAGCCGTCCCCATGGCTGGCCGTTCGGTTACGGAAGGCGCGCTCTTGCTGGCTGGCATGCGCGATGCCTCGGCCAGTGCCGGGGAACGCGGCCTTGCCGTCCGCCGCCAGGAACCCCTGCGCGCGGACGATCTGCTGCCCATCGAAATGCTCACTGCACGCTTGCAAGCGACGCGCAGCCAGACGCTGATGCTTGAAAAGTTGATCGACTCGGAGAAGTTTGCCGGACTAGGACAGTTGGCCGCCAACGTCACGCAGCATTTGAATAATCCGCTCACTGTCGTTTTAGGCTACGCGTCGTTGCTGGAAGAAACGTCTTTTCTCGATCCCCAGGAACGCAAAGGCATTGAGGCCATCCTGACCGAAGCCCGGCGGATGCGCGATACGCTGGAGAGCCTGACCCGTATCTCGCGTCCTCAAACCGGCCAGTTCACCGCCGTTTCAGTGGCCGAGATGTTGACGGACCTGGAGCAACTTCACCGCTCGGAGTTTCTGCGCCGCTCGATTGAGTTCCGCCTCAGCGTCGCTCCCGGCCTACCCAGGGTTCTTTGTCATGCGCAGCAGTTGCGCCAGGCCGTGCTCCACTGCCTGCAGTTTGCCCTTGAGGTCGTCGAAAACCAGCCGCCTGGCGCTGCCAGTGAAGGAGTGAAGACAGTTCGCATGGAGGCCACGGCGGAAGGAAACCTGGTGCAGATTCTCATTGCCCATTCCGGCCCCGGATTCCTTCATCCAGACCGCGCCTTCGACCCGTTCGTTCCGGCCCAAGCCGCCGGCGAAACGGCCGGACTGGGGTTGAGCCTCTGTGCCACCATCCTGCGTGACCACAATGGGCGTGCCTCCGCCGTGAATCTGGAACCGAGCGGGGCGGCGATTCTGCTGGAGTTGCAAGCGGCGTGAAGCGCAGATTTCGGGTAGTGGGCTACTTTGAAATCAGGTATGCGTTCGGCGCTTTTGGGTGACATACTTGAGATATGCCAAAGCGCACTAGCACCAAGAGGCCCGTAGATATAAACCAAGTGGCGAACTTTCTTGTCCGCCAGACGACCGAGGATAGGCCGTTTGTGGCTCACACTGAGCCCAAGAAGACCGTCCCCCAGGCAATTTCCCGTGTAATGGCGCAAATGGGAAGTAGAGGCGGGAAAATCGGCGGCAAGCGCAGACTTGTAACTATGACTCCCGAACAGCGGAGCCAAGTCGCTTCCGATGCTGCGAAGGTACGCTGGGCCAAGGCAAAGAATGCCGAAGGTTAAACAGCCTTCGGCATCTCTCGCACATTGCTGAAGTCAGCGCGGTACTTTCCTTCCGCGCTTTTCTCGAATCCTGGCTTCTTAATCAATCGGCCCATCATGAGAGAAACCACATTTGACTTCGCACCAGGAATCGCACTCGCAATTTCTTGAGGCGTAAAAAATATTCCGGCCGACGTGTTTAGGAAAGCTCCGATTTTTTGAGCTAGCCCATCAGTTGATTCGGGCTTCGGTGATGGGTTTACCTTTGCCGGCTTAGAGGGCTTTTTGGCTTTCTTTGTTGCCTTTTTGCCTGGGATCTTCGACTTTGTCGCCCCAGCCTGCGAAAGGCTACGTCGAAGATGTTCAGGGTAGAACTCCGGCAAGCCCCAACCATCTTTAAACCGCAGAATCTCGCCGTTGGTTTTCATACGGTTTAGGCAGCCGGTAATCACATTCTCAAAGTTGGGTGAGGTCGTTTCCACGCCTCCGTCACGAAGGGCAACCGTGATTTCTTTGATGGTTTGCTTCTTCATCACGGCGGACAAATAGAGTTTTACCGCAGCGGGCAAACTCTTACCGAGAAATGCGCCACGCGGCAACTCTGTAGGCTGGCGATCTCCGTTTCCACTTGGCGAGAAGGAGGACGACCCACTATTTGACTCAGTATGGATGTAGCTTCCCGATGCAGCTATCACGCCTTGAATAGCAGCATCGATTCCGGCCCGCTTTGCATACAAATCGGCCAGTATTACTGAGTAGTCAATAAATTTGGAATCATTGGGCATGGCACATTTCCCCCTTTCTTTACGGGGCTTTCTGTGATACAAAGTTGAAAGAGAGTGAAGCGCGTAGGGGCAGGATTTCTCCTACCCCATCACGGTTCAGGCGGCCCTCATAGGCGATGCTCACCCTCTCTTCCCGACGGGTGGCCCAGTTTCAGCCGGAAAACTTAGGCTGGGTCACTCGCTCATCTTCTTTTATACCATCAAATTCCAAAAACAGTGCAAGCGAATTCGCAACTTTTTGCTGCGCCCATGCTTTTATTTTCTAGGGCCTCCTGATTGGGCCTATCATCTCTACGTACTAGGATCTATAGAAAAATCGGTAAGATCCTTTATTTTAGCTATTGACATGCTAAAGCGCTATGGTATGATTTATCTCATGAACCGCTTAAACGCAGCAACGCGCGCACAAATCATCAACTGCCTAATTGAAGGATGTTCCATTCGCTCAACGGTGCGAGTTACCGGTGCTGCAAAGAAAACGGTGATGCGGGCGCTCGTTGAAGTCGGTGAAGTTTGCTTGCGCTTTCAAGACGAAGCATTCCGCAATCTCAACTCGCAACGGATTCAAGTCGATGAGTTGTGGGCCTTCATTTATGCAAAGGATAAGAACGTGACGAAGGAGATTGCGGCGAAGCATGAAGGTGCAGGAAACATCTGGCTTTGGGTCGCAATCGATGCAGATACTAAGATCGTTCCATGCTGGTACCTGGGCGACCGTGGCTAGCAATCAGAACACGCATTCATGAGCGATCTAGCCGTGCGATTGAACAATCGAGTTCAACTCACAAGCGACGGTCACAAGGCATACCTAGAGGCTGTTGAATATGCTTTCGGAGCAGATGTAGATTTCTCGCAGATGATTAAGGTTTACGGGCAAGATCGGGACCGCGACGTTCGTTATAGCCCCGGCAAGATCATCAGTTCGGAGGTTATAAGGATCGCCGGAAACCCCGATCCCAAGCACATCAGCACCAGCTTTGCGGAACGCCAGAATTGGACCGTTCGGACCAATATGCGCAGATATACCCGGCTTTCCAATGGATTCAGCCGCAAGGTCCAGAACCACGCTGCTGCCGTTGCGCTAAACTACTTCGCGTACAACTTCATCAAGATTCACCGCACTCTGCGCATGAGCCCTGCAATGGCCGCAGGCGTAACGGAACGTCTTTGGGAAGTCTCAGACCTCGTAGCCCTTTGGGAGTCCTACGAACGAGAGTCAGAAAGGGCGGCGTAAATGGTGCCGAGCCAAACAGCCAACGTAGTTCCGCTTGATCCACAATACATTCTCTGGTTGTCCATCCTCGCAACAGCGGGACTCCTGGTTTGTTGGGGTGCCTTTTGGTGGTCCGTCACCAAGCGGGAAGAGAGCGTCCATGAAATTCTGGCAAGCCCGGGGTTTTTCAGGACTGTAACCGTGATGGGAGTAATTGCAGCGACCGCCGTTCTAAGCCTTGCCGGACGGCTAGAGAGCAATCTCGCGGGCGCAATCCTCAGCGGCATAGTCGGCTACGTCCTCGGCCAGCTCTCCGGACGCAGAAGCCAAAACAGCAACCAAGTTCAAGACAAATCAAAGTAGCCCACTACCAGATTTCGGCGCGTTGCACCAAGTCTGCGTCAGAATCCGTAGAATAGTCTCAGATGGCCTTTACCGAACAATACGATGTCGCCGTGGTTGGCGCGGGGCACGCTGGATGCGAGGCTGCCATGGCCGCCGCGCGCATGGGCCTCAAGACTGCCCTCATCGCCATGAACCTGGACCTGATTGCGCAGATGAGCTGCAATCCGGCCATCGGCGGCGTGGCCAAAGGGCACCTGGTGCGCGAGGTGGACGCGCTGGGCGGCATTATGGGCACGGTGGCCGATGCCGTGGGCATTCAGTTCCGCTTGCTGAATACTTCGCGAGGACCGGCGGTCTGGAGTCCGCGCGCGCAGTGCGACAAGCAACTCTACCGCGTGAAGATGCGCGAGGTGCTGGAGGCACAGCCCGATCTGCATATCCGCCAGGCGGAAGTGGTGGATTTGGTGATCGAAGACGCCGCTCGGTCGCGCCGCCGCGTGCTGGGGCTGAAGTTGAGGGATGGGCGCCGTCTGCTTGCCGGCGCCACGATCATTACGACTGGAACTTTTTTGAACGGCCTCATTCACTGCGGCGAGGAGCGCTATCCCGCCGGCCGCAGCGGCGAACCCGCCAGCGTCCTGTTGGGTGAAGCGCTGCGAGCTCTGGGACTGAGGACTTGCCGGCTCAAGACCGGCACGCCTCCGCGTCTGGATGGCCGGACGATCAAGTGGGATGCGTTTGAAGAGCAGCCCGGAGACGCGGATCCCACGCCCTTCAGCTTCAGGACCAAGAAAATAGTCCAGCCGCAGATCAGTTGCCATATTGCCTTCACTACTCCTGAGACGCTGCGCATCATTCGTGAAAACGTCAACCGCTCCGCCATGTACTCGGGTCAGATTGAGGGCATTGGCCCGCGCTATTGCCCATCGATCGAAGACAAGATCGTCAAATTCCCCGACAAGATTCAGCATCAGTTCTTTCTCGAACCGGAAGGGCTGAACACGCACGAGATCTACGTCAACGGTATGTCCACGTCGCTGCCCATGGAGGTTCAGTGGCAGATAGTCCGCTCCATTCCGGGCCTTGACGAGGCAGAGATGCTTCGACCCGGCTATGCCATCGAGTATGACTCGGTCGACGCCACGGAGCTGGACCGCACCCTGCGCGTGAAAAGCATGGACGGGCTCTACCTGGCCGGCCAGATCAACGGTACAAGCGGTTACGAAGAGGCTGCCTGCCAGGGCATCATGGCCGGCATCAACGCGGCGTTGTGGCTCAAGGGTGAGCCGCCTTTCACTATGGATCGGACGGAGGGCTACACCGGCATCCTGATCGACGACCTCATTTCCAAGGGCACCAACGAGCCGTATCGCATGTTTACCTCGCGAGCCGAGTTCCGCCTTCACCTGCGCATTGACAACGCGGACCGCCGGCTCACGCCCTATGGCCGCCGGCTGGGCCTCATCAACGATGAAGCCTGGGCCGAATACGAGCAGAAGCAGGCGCGCATGGCGGCGCTCGGCAAGCTGCTGACAACGGGCAAGGTTGACAGCGAGGGCCTCGCCGCCGCGGGATTCGCCGCGCTGCCTGCAACCGCCGGGCTTACCTGGGCGCAACTGCTCAAGCGGCCTGAAGTCACCATTGAGCCGGTGCTGGGCGCAATGCGCGCCTCGCTGGCGCAGGAGCCGCTGCTTGCGGATCTTTCCGCTGCACTGGCTTCGAATCCGGATCATAATGCTCGAACTGGGACTACGCTGACCGCGGTCTTGCGCAACGAGGCGCGCGCTGTCGAAACAGAAATCAAGTTCGCCGGTTATCTGGAGCAGCAGAAAAAGTCCATCGAAAAGTTGAAAGCAGCCGAGTCTGTCAAGATTCCCGATTGGATCGAGTACAGCGCCATCAGCGGGCTATCTCGCGAGATGCTTGAAACCCTCGAGCGGGTTCGGCCCATCACCATTGGTCAGGCCAGCCGCATCCCCGGTGTGACGCCGGCGGCGCTTGGGCTGGTCCATGTTTCGATCCGGATACAGGGCGCAAAACGGCTGGCGAGTTAGAGCGAGCTCTCGAGTCTGAGTTGCGGTGAACTCCTGGCACGCCCGATCCTGGCTCGGCCGATTCCCGCTGACCCTCTACTGAGGGCCCTTGTCGCTCTTGGAGAAGAGCGGAATGTGGAAGGGAAGCTCGGCGCTGGATTGCTTCTTCTGCTGTTTGGCGGTCGAGTCCTCGCGCAACAAGGTGCGCTGCGAGTTGATGCATAGCCAGCCGCCGTGGGAGCGCTCGAACACATGGGTGAAGATGCCCTTTTCGTTGGCCTCGGCCGCACCCGCTTTGTGGTGCAGAGCATAGGTCCCGTTGGCTACGGCGATGTCACCCAGCATACGCACTGTGACGACACGCTGATCGAGATGGACGGTCTTGTCCTCTCCTGAGATCACCAGGGCTACCTGCTGGTTGCGCGTGGTGATGTCGCCGGAGGCCGAGACATCAACGAACAGCGGGGATAGAACCAGTTCGAGCCCGTACTGATCGCGGTCGTTGACGGCAGTTGACCACGAGTCCTCAATCTTCTGGAATTCCCGAATCTCCGGGCTTGCCGCTGAGGTTACGTCGGCCGGAACGGGGACTGCAGGAGGAGCCGGGGTTTGAGCGACAGCAATGCAGCAGGGGATAAGGAATGCAGAAAAGCAAGCTAAAAAACGCGCCATACGCAACATGAACTCCTACTCGGACGGTCTTCAACAATGCCTGTCGTCTGTCTGAAAGAACCGCGGCGCGGTCCACGCTGACAACAGACGAATTGCAACCGTCCATTTCCATGATAATGGTTGGACCCGGATGGGCGGCCAACGCGAGCGGCAAAAAGGGAATGGGTTCTTTGCCCAAGGGGTGCCGGTCATGCGATCTCATTCCTGCACCAGCGTTTGCAATCGTTCCGGCCAGTGAACCTTCCTGGTTGCGTCCCTGCCGCCAAATCGAAGTCGCAAGTCGAAGTCACAAATCTAGGACTGCCAGATCGCAAGGGCCGCGAAGTAGCGTCAGTCATCGCAAGGAGTCTGCCGCGTCGCGAACAGCGGTTGGCATGGTAGGCTGGCTTGTCCCAGTCAAGGAGCCAGATTCTTCATGCATTCCAGTCTGCCTGTGCATTTCAATCTCGTCGCGGCCGCTCACGCGTCCATGATCGAACATGGCTTCCAGCCCGATTTCCCCGCCGCTGCGGGCACCCAGCTAGCCGCGATTCAAGCTCACCCTGAGCAGCCCGCCGCAGCCGGTGCGCAGGATCTGCGCAGCCTCCTCTGGTCTTCCATTGACAACGACACATCCAAGGACCTCGATCAGATCGAGTGGGCCGAGCAGTTACCTGATGGCCGCATTCGCGTGCTCGTCGGCGTGGCCGACGTGGACGCGCGCGTGGGACTGGGCACCGTGCTCGACGGCCACGCCAAAAGCGAAACCACATCTGTCTATACCGGGGTTAAAGTCTTTCCCATGTTCCCCGCCGAGCTCTCCGAGGGCATGACCTCGCTCAACGAGAACGAGGACCGCGTTGCATTGGTCATTGAATTTTCTGTAGACCAGGCGGGGACAGCCAGCGATGGCAAGGCCTATCGCGCACTGGTCCGCAATCACGCCCAACTGGCGTACAACGGCGTGGGCGCGTGGCTCGATGGTTCAGGCCCCGCTCCGGCCAAGGTTACCGCCAGCGCCGACCTTGCCGCCCAGTTCAAACTGCAGGACACCGCGGCTCAGCGCATGGTGGGTGGACGCTTCCAGCACGGCGCGCTCGATCTTGAAACCGTGGAAACCCGCCCCGTGATGCTGGCCGATCAGGCGGTCGATATCGTGAGCCAAAACAAGAACCGCGCCACCTCGCTCATTGAGGAGTTCATGGTGGCGGCCAATGGAGTCATTGCCCGCACTCTCGAGGATGCCGGCGTCGCTTCCATTCGCCGCATCGTCCGCGTCCCCAAGCGCTGGGATCGCATTGTCGAAGTGGCGCAGGGGCTGGGCACGACGCTGCCTGCCGCGCCGGACTCGAAGGCTCTCAATGACTTTCTCCTCGCTCAGAAGCATAAGGATCCCGTTCACTTTCCCGATTTATCCCTCACCGTCATCAAGCTGATGGGGCCCGGGGAATACGTCCTGGTCAAGCCCAACGAGCCCTCGCCGGGGCACTTCGGTCTCGCCGTGCAGGACTACACCCACTCCACCGCGCCCAATCGCCGCTTCCCGGATGTGGTCACGCAGCGGCTGCTCAAGGCGCTATTTGCCAAGGCCGCGCAGCCTTACTCCGCCGACGATCTCAACGTCATCGCCGTCCACTGCACGTTGATGGAAGACAATGCGCGCAAGGTGGAGCGCGACATGCAGAAGCGCATCGCCGCGGTCGTACTGCACGCGCGCATCGGCCAGAGCTTCCCGGCCATTGTTACCGGCGTCAACAAGCACGGTACCTTTGTCCGCACGCTCAATCCCCACGCCGATGGCATGGTGGTTCAGGGCGGCAAGGGACTCGATGTGGGCGACAAGGTGACCGCCAAGCTCGTTTCCACCGACCCACAGCGGGGATTTATCGACTTTGCGGTATGACGATCGGAGGGCTAGGTAGTAGTTGGTTTTCGCCGACGATCTCGAAAATTCGCAACTGGGTTGCCTATCGCAACGCCCCCTCGGGAATCCTCAGGCTCCAGCCAATTCCGTCAGTGAAGGGCGGAGGACCGGAATTTCTGTGTCCTGAGTCCGTCTGATCGCGTCTAACTAGGAGGAGATTTGTGCCAATGCAATCCGCGCGGGCCACGCTGGGCGGTAATTTGCGGGCAACAATCATTTATTCTTAGAGTTGCGCTCTATGGATTTCAGACCGGCTGAGCATCGGTTTTGAATCAGGCTACCTCTGACCCCCATAAGGTCGATCGAGCCCCGGGCTACGGAATCAATCATTGGTGAAAAATGTATTCAGCTTTTCGTCCTGGTTTTGGAATATTCCTGTCTTGTGTCGCCCTTCTGGCGGTGCCTTGTCTGCTTGTTTCACAGCAGGCTGAAGTCAACGTCGCCGTTGCACCTTCTGTTTCTCTGCCTGAAACGCCTCAACCGCAGATTGTATCGGCCACCGATCTGCCTCAGGACCAACAAACTCCAGCACAGCAGGCACCGGCACAACAAGCACCAGCCGCGCAAAGCCAGACCAACCCGGCACAGGCTCCCGCAGCTCAGGGTAGTTCGAGCTCGCAAACACCCGTCCAGCAGTCGGGCACAGAAAAAGGCCAGCACGACACAGCCGCCGAGCAGTTGAAGCAGCAGGAACACCAGCGGGTCATGGGCGTCATGGCCACGTTCAACACCACCAGCAACCAGAACGCCCTTCCGCTTTCTCCAGGGCAGAAGTTCCAGCTTTTCTTCAAAAGCGCCACCGACCCGTGGCCCTTTCTGCTGGCCGGCGTGGTCTCGGGCATTGGCCAGGCAGACGACAGCTACCCCGAATGGGGACAGGGCGCGCAGGGCTACGCCAAGCGCTATGGCGCTGCTTATTCCGATGCTTTCATCGGCAATTTTTTTGGAAATGCGGTATTGCCCGTCCTGCTGCATGAAGACCCGCGCTACTTTCAGAAGGGCACGGGCAGCACCATGAAGCGCCTTTTGTGGGCAGCATCCAGCACGGTTTGGTGCAGACGCGACAACGGCGGATGGGGTCCGAACTACGCCAACGTGGGGGGCAACTTGATCGGCGCGGCCATTGCCCGTGCGTATTACCCGGCTTCCGAACGCACGGTGGGCGACACGATCAGTGACGGGCTGACTGTGTCTGTCGAGGGGATCGCGGGCGCCGAAGTGATCGAGTTCTGGCCCGACATCGCGCGTCACTATAAGCGCAAGCACGCCGAAAAGCTGGCTCGGCAGGCTGCGCGGAGCGACGGACAAAGCACTCCTCAAGCTCCGGCGCAGGATGCTCCCAAAAGGTAAGGCCCGAACCGCAAGGAGTGGCGCAGGATCAAGATCGGAAGCAGGATGGCCGTGAGCGCCTGTTTGCGTGCTCGAATTGGCTCGTGGGGTTTGGTAATCCGGCCAGAGGAATCGTCGTCTATCCAGGCATGAAAAAGCTTTTGCTTGGGCTTATCGTTGTCCTCTGCTGCGCGGCTCCGGTTGCGTCACAGGCGCAGATGGTGGCAGCGGCATACCACCATCACCACCACCGTCATCATCACCACCATCGCCACCACGGATAGGCAAGGACAGAACCAGCTTGGCACGGCACTTATGCCAGCCGATGGCGCCCGCTAGGGAACTCACGCAGAGCGCGCTCGTTGTTTTTTCAACCGGCGTCTCAGGATGGAGCTGAGGCCATACTCGGTGCCTTATGATTCCCCAATGAGGTTCGAGGTGTTTCCCGAACCCCAGGGGACTTCATGACAACTGCAGCGCCCTCGTCACTTGATTCCAAATCCCAGTTGCGCAAAACCATGGGCTTTTGGGATGTGCTGTTGTTCAACATCGCTACCGTGCTTGGCCCACGCTGGATCGCCGCCGCGGGCCACAATGGCACCTCTTCCATCAGTCTGTGGGTTCTGGCGGCCGTCTTCTTCTTTGTCCCCGGCGCGCTGGTCATCAACGAGCTCTCGTCGCGATTTCCTGAAGAGGGCGGACTCTACGTCTGGTCTCGCGAAGCCTTCGGCCCATTTCATGGCTTTGTCGCCGGATGGACGTACTGGATCTACACCGTCTTCTATTTTCCCGGGTTGCTTCTGGCCAGCGCTTCCATGAGCGCCTACATCATGGGCGGACGCGGCGCACAGCTCGCGCAGGACCGTACATTTCTGGTCGCTGTCTCTCTCGGCCTGCTGCTGGTCTCCGTGGTGCTCAACATCGTCGGGCTCAATATCGGTAAGTGGCTGCAGAATGCCGGAGGAGTCGGCACCTATCTACCCCTGCTTATGCTGGTGGGTATCGCGGTCATCGTTTGCTTGCGCTACGGTTCGGCGACCCACTTTACCGTCTCAAACATGATGCCCGCATGGAACTGGGATACGGTCAATTTCTGGTCGCAGATCGCCTTCGCATTTACGGGACTGGAGCTCGTCTCCGCCATGAGCGAAGAGGTGCGCAATCCGCGCCGGACGCTGCCGCGCGCGGTCTTTGGCGCCGGCGCGCTTATCGCCTTAATGTACATTGCGGGCACCTTCGCAGTCCTCTCGCTGGTGCCTGCCGCCAACCTCGATCCGCAAAGCGGCGTCTTTCACGCCATCACCATTGGGTCTGTCGCGCTGCGCGTGGGCTTTCTCGGCATACTCGCCGCCGTCCTCGTCACTGTGGGCAACGCGGGCGGGGTGGGCAGCACGGTGGCCGGCATTGCGCGCGTGCCGTTTGTTGTAGGCATCGACCGCTATCTGCCCGCAGCCTTCGGTAAAATTCATCCGCGCTGGAAGACGCCCTACATCTCCATTCTCGTGCAGGCGATCGTCTCCGGCGCCATTCTGCTCGCCAGCCAGATCAATGAAACCACGCGCGGCGCCTATCAATTTCTCATTGACGCCGCAATCATTCTCTACTTCATTCCGTTTCTTTACATGTTTGCGGCTGTCATCAAACTGGCCCGCCGCAAAGATCGCAAAGACAATCCGCACGCGATCCTTGTGCCAGGCGGGATCACCGGCGTCTGGCTTTCCGGCGGTCTGGGCTTTCTTGTCGTGCTCATCGGCATTGTTGTGTCCCTGGTGCCGCCAGGCGATTCCTCTGACAAGCTGGCCTTTGAACTCAAGCTGGTTGCAGGCACGGCCGCTTCGGTTTTGCTGGGTCTCATCTTGTACTGGCGCGGCGCCCGTGCAAAGCAGAGCGAATTGTGAAGATTAGCCGCAAGCAACACGAGCGCGATAGCTTGTTCGCATGACGGATGAGGCTAAACCAGTAAGGATGTTGATGACGGACCGAAAGACGACAGCCAGCGCGAGACGTATTCCTACGGAGTCAAGAAAGATGCCGCCCAGCAGCCAAGTGACAGCATACAAAATCTGAAACGCGCCACTGTTCCGTCAACTTTTTCTCAGGCGGCGCTGTCTCCGACCGGATGATCGACGATCTGCTCGTTATGCGAATCCCAGTACAGTTTTTTGCCGCTCCAGTAGGATTGAGCCGCCATGATGCACACCAGCGCATGCGAGAAGCCATGATCGACCGTGGCGTTCGGCTGTGTGCGCTTCTGCATCGATTGCAGCCAGTTAACCAGATGACCTACGTCGTCGTCGTCCGGGCCGAGTGAGTTGGGCGCAGGCGCTCCCGGAACATGCACAATCTCCTCGCCGAATTGCGGGGGCCCCACGATGGGGAGTTTTGTATAGACCGGTCCGCCGTCGTACGGATCGTATTCCTGCCTGCCCCCTTCGCGGGTGACTGAAAACAGTGAGGCTCCCTCGCCGCCATAATTTTCGATGGTGCCGTCGCGTCCCTGAATTCTGGAAAAGCTCCGATAGCTGTTGCCGAAGATGGTCTTGTAGGTATAGAGAAATCCTTTTGGGTAGACGACGGCCGTAACGCAGGTATCAGGATTTTGCCGTCCATCTTTCCAGGTGAAGATGCCGCCATTGGCAACTACGCTCTCCGGATAGGCCTCATCGGTCCAAAGATGGACCAGGTCGGAGCCGTGGCTGAGCCACTGGTCGAAGATTCCCGAGGAGAAATCCTTATAGAGCCTGAATTCGAGATATACGTGAGGATCGAATGGACGATCCGGCTTCCCCAGAAGCCACCGCTTCCAGTCCGTGTCTTCTTCTCGAAGCTGTGAGGGTTGGCCATAGAGCCACTGCTTCCACTCCATGTGGATGTCCATCAGCCTTTCCTTGTTGATGCCGGTGTCCATGGGAGTGAATCTCCATCGCTCCTCGTTGACATTCCATTCCTGCTCGATATGGACAATGTTGCCGATTCGCCCGGAACGAATGATGTCCCGCACCGCGAGAGGATAGGGTTGGCTGCGGTGTTGCGTACCCATCTGCACAATTTGTTTTGACTGCTTCACCAGGTCGCGTGTCTCAATAGCCTCGGAGAGCACGTTGGCAAAAGGCTTCTCGACGTAGCAATCTTTTCCCGCACGCACCACCTCGGCACACAACTTGGCGTGTTGGAAATCGCCGGTGGCGATCATCACGCCATCGAGGTCCTTCAGCGCCAACATCTCTTCAGAGTACTTAAAGCTTTGCGGCTCCTGGTTGAAGGCGCGCTTTACCTGGGCGGCACGATGCTCTCGCGCCAGAGTCCAGATGTCGCAGACTGCAACCACTTCCACCGGCATTTGCTTCGCCGCGAGGGAGACCATGTGGACATGCCCCTCACTGCGATCGCCGCAACCGAGTTGGCCTATGCGAATGCGATCGTTGGCTCCGAGAACACGCGCATAGGATTTGGCGCTCATGCCTGCCGCGAGCATTGTGCCTGTGGCCTGCTTAATGAATGTTCTACGATCGGTTCCGGAAATCGGCTCATTTGCCATAAGACTCCCTGTTCCTTCCATAGTCTTCGTTGTGTGCCATTCGTTTGTATTGCAGCTTATTGAGAAACCAGAATGCTTCCGGAATGGCAACACTCAAGTGCAGAGACAATAACCCGATCCTCGGGAGACACCTTTTGATCACGAGAATCCGTAACTGCGCTATGCGCTAAGGCCTCTGGTTCGTATGGCATCCTGGCGCGGAGACAATGAGTTAGTGACTCGAAGTTACGGCGTCCAATGGATATGCCGGATAAATCTTAACGCCCTGAACGACCCGATTGATTACACCGTTGGGACTTGGGTTATCGGGGTTCAATCCAATCCGCAGACTCAGGTGATACCCAATCAACTGCGGCCCCAAGATCTCATAGGGCGTGCGCAGGGCGTCATTCGCCTGTGGAGCTACGGCAGGAATGATCTCGTCGAACAAACCTTTCGAGCCGTCCGGGTCTACGATGCCGACCAGGTAGCCGATCTTTTTCGCGCGAAGCTCATCGATCAGATCTTCTTCATAACGGCGGCGTACTGCGTCGCTCGATAACAGACACAGGACAAGCGTGTCAGATTGAACGAAAGACATAGGGCCATGGCGCAGCCCCAGATGCGTCTCGGTGACGACGGGAAAGTGGCCGGCCGTCATCTCTAGTGTCTTGAGACCGGCTTCACGCGCCCAACCAAGCAGGGGCGATGAGGACAGAATCACGATCCGGTCATGAGTGCGATCCGCTACGCGCCGGCAGGCGAGATCTATGTCGGGCAACAAGGCGGTCGCACGTGCGCTCAACTCGTCCACCGTGGCCGCGACCGAATCCGCCTGGGCCAGAACCAGCCCGGCCAGCACCAGATTGGAAAACGAACCGGTCATCACCAGGCTCTGGTCATTGGTGCGCGGGTCAAGGCTAATAACCCCGTCGAGACTGGAGTGAGATAACGCGCCGTCTTCATTGCAGACGATCGCGAACTGCAGAATGTCAGGCCGGAGGGCGCGAACGCGTTCTACAACAGCGGCACTCTCCGGACTATCGCCGGATCGGGCCAGGGAGATCACTACGTCCACATCCAACAGGTATCGTTCCGCATCGACCAGCAGGTCAGTAGTGGGAACGGCGCATGCCCGGGGCCACGCCGAAGCTACGGCAGTTGCTGCGTAGGCGGACGTTCCGGCCCCGGTAAGCAGGACACGAGCTTGTTGAATCTTGGCTGTCAACTGCATACGCTCCGACGCGGAACGTACGCTTTCGAATGTGACCGGCCAAAGTAGAGGCTGACGGAGGATTTCCGGCAAGGCGTATTGGGACGTGATGGGAAGGCCAGCCCCCGCATGCTCTCTGTGATCTTGTGACATCTAAACTCCATTCCCTAGTTGGGGGCAACTCCCATTCGCGGAAGATTGTTCTCGCCGCTAATTGATCTAATATGAAGCCCTACGAAAGAATATATTCGCAGTACGTAACCGTCAAGCCTTTCGTTTTTTTAGGGATCGGAAAAAGAACCTGAAAGCGTCGTGCACCGGAATCCTGTAGGCCTTTTTAGGCGGCAGCCGTGACCGCGACAGCCCGCTCTCCATCGATGCCTTAACATCCCCGGGAAGTTTATTATTGACATGAAAGCGCCTCCTGCATAATATTACGAAACATACCTGCGAGTTTCGTTTGTCTTCGACTTTCCTTATTCGAAAGCAATCGCAGCAGTTCAATCTGGTCGTACGCATAGCCTGATCCGGATCGGGCCGACCCCTCAAAGTTCGGCAAGTCGTTACCAGCGAGGGCAGGTAGGCTTACGCCTTCCCGCAAAACATAAGTGAATGAGACGCTCGCGTATGAAACGGTCCGGACAGGGCCGAACGGGACCGGCCCGTAAAAGGTACCCCGTGCGATGCATGCGGCAGATAACAAAGGAGTTTACGTGGAGCAATGGTGTAAGTGGACTATGTGCGCGATTCTCGCTGCCGGCGCGGTCGCCTTTGGAAGCCCAGCATTTGCAAGCCAATCCGACCAGGCGACGACCCACGGCGAGATGCGCGAGTTAGGGTCGATCCAAGGGAAAAACCTGTCCGCGGAAATCAATTCAGACGGGTCCTACTCAATCAAGCAGGCTGGCATTCCCGGTACAGTGATGCGTTCCGATGTTGAGGCCGATGCCGATTCGGAGGTCTTGCGATCATTCGCATATCCGCAACACAAAACGGCTAAGTCTGAGTTTCATGACGAATTCGGATCAGGGTCGATGCTGACCGTGACACATACAGGGCTTCCGGGGAAGCCGGATCTGGTCTGTACGCTTCGTCTCTACAACGATCAAGCGTGGGGCGATCTTGAAGTCAAGGTGCTCAATACTACGGGGCGCGCGATCACAGTACAGGCGATCCGGAGTGTTCATGTAACGGATGCGCCGGTCATCAGCCTGAATGGTCCGGTTTCCGCCGACCGGATTCTGTCCGATAGCTATAGCGAGGACCGGCCCCAACTTGCGATTCGTGACCTGAGTGACGGTCCGAAGGGAATGCACCGTGCATTCGGAAGCCAGCTTATCTATAACCGCGAAAGCGGGCAAAGCTTGTTCATTGGCGCGCTCACGTCAGACCGATTGTTGACCATATTCCATCTGAAAGAGCAATCGACAGGCGCAGACACGCAAATTGTTTCCTATGAAGCCGTGGCCACGGGTACGACGGAGATTATGAAGCAGGAATCGCTTCGGCATTCTCCGGCCGCGGAGCAGGTAAGTCTCAGCTTGCCGGTCAACTCCGGGGACAGCTTGTCGTCTGAGCGGCTGATGTTTGCCGTGGGTGCTGACTATCACTCTCAACTGGAGCAATATGGCCGCGCAATCAAGCTGCTGCATAAAGCTCGAGTTGATACTCCGAGCCCAATGGGGTGGTGGAGCTGGACCGCTTATTACTTCGGGCTCAACCAGGGAGCGGCGATTACCAATGCGCAGTGGCTGGCGGAAAATCTAAAGCAGCTTGGATATACCTACTATCAGATTGATGAGGGATACCAGTACGCACGGGGCGAATATTCAACGCCCGACGTAAATTTGTTTCCTCGCGGACTTGGCTATGTTGGAGACGTGGTGCGCCATAACGGCCTGACCTTTGGGGTGTGGACGGCGCCCTTTGAAGTATCGGACCGCGCGTGGGTATATGAGCATCATAAGGACTGGTTATTGCACAATGCCGCTGGCCAGCTTATCCATATTGGCAATGTGACCGATCATACCGATCAGTTGTATGTGCTGGACACAACCAATCCTGGCGCCCAGGACTACCTGAAGCAGACATATAGCACGCTGTATAACTGGGGCGTCCGTTTTATCAAGATGGACTTTATGGACGACTCGGCTGTGGAAGGCGCTTACTATCGTCCGAACACGACTGCCTTGGAAGCGCAACGGATAGGCTTGAAGATCATCCGCAGCACTGTTGGCGAAGACGTTGTTCTGGACAAGGACGGCAGTCCGATGCTGAACCCGGTTGGAATTGTGGACACAGGGCGCATCTCTCAAGACACGGGACACACATTTGGAGCTTCAAGAGACGCAGCTTCCGGTATCGCAGCGCGTTACTACATGAATCGCAATTTCTTTGTTGCCGACCCGGACGCATTCACCGTATCCACGCAGACCGTCGACGATCAGTCATGGCACGGAGGACGGCATCAACTCAGTCTGGAGGAGGCAAAGGTTTCAATCGCTCTGGCGGCCATGGCGGGGGGCATGTTTGAACTTGGAGACGATCTGCCAACCCTGGGAGCGTCGCAGGAACGGCTGTCGCTGGTAAAGAATGCGGATCTCCTGGACATGGCACATCTCGGCCGTTCATCCACACCCACCGATCTGATGACCTACGCAACGAGCGATCTGCAGCCCAGCATCTTTCTGTTGAAGGAAGACAAGCGCCAGTCTATCCTTACTATCTTCAATTGGACCGAGGGTGAGTTGAAGCGCACGATCAATCTGACTAGTCTTGGGTTGAAGGAGACAGGCGACTACCAGATCACGGAGGTGTTCGGTGATCAAAGCTGCTGCACCTATTCTGCGAATACGATCAATCTGGTTCAGCCGGCGCATTCTGTTCGCATGTTGAAGCTGATCGACAAAGCCATGCCCGCGGCTCCGCCTGCATTTGAGGTGCAATCGGCAACCGCAGGCAAAGCTGGAGAGACTCTGACCTTCAGCGGCGAGGTGTCGCCCAACGAAACGCCTGTGCTCACGTATCACTGGGACTTCGGCGATGGATCGGCTACGGATGGTGTGAAGGTTCATCATACCTATACGCGCGCGGGTGAATACTACGTGCATGTAACCGCGACGGGGCTCGATGCAACGGTGAATTCCAAGGATGTTAAGGTCCAGATATCCGGTTACATCGCAACACGATTTATCCCGGCCGAGAAGAAGCGCCCGGAGTGAGGTAATGGCGTCTTGATTCGAGCGCCCCGCAATGGCAATTCAACCCTTTATCGCTGAAGCAGGGCAAAGGCGTTCAGCTCAGTCGGTAAGCGGGCGCGATGAACGATGACTGTACCGCACCAGATTGATGGAGAATATGGGCGTAGCCGAATTAGTGAATACCAACATGCACGAAGGCGCCAAGGCACAACCAGACGTCGCAATTGTGGGAGAACTTAATCCTGACTTGATTCTTTATGGCGTGCCGCAGGAACTGCCAGAAGAGCGCGAGCTTCTAGCCAGCGGATTTACCCTGACTCTCGGAAGCTCTTCGGCTATTCTGGCACACAATCTGTCGCTCCTGGGTAGTAAGGTCACCTTCAGTTCCCGCGTCGGTTGCGATGCGATGGGAGAGATGTGCTGCCGGCGGCTGAGGGAAGCGGGCGTCGAGGTTGACCGTGTGGTCAGGTCCGCATCCGGCAGCAACACTGGGATTACCCTGATTCTCCCGCTCACCACGACGCGCCGCATCCTTACATATCCTGGCGCGATGTTTGAAATGGGAATCGAGGATCTGGACCTTGACTATCTGGCGACAGCCAAGCATTTCCACCTGTCATCGCTCTTTTTGCATCGTAAGCTGTCACCGAATATTCCGGGGTTATTCAAGGAAATGAAGCGGCGCGGGCTAACCACTTCCCTGGATACCAACGACGACCCGGAAGACGCGTGGGGCGGAGTGCTCGAAGATGTGCTGCCACTTGTCGATGTTCTGCTTTGCACCGAGGATGAGTTGGCCAAGATCGCAAAAGTAGAAGCCGCCGCGGAGCATGTCGCAGCCAAGGTACCGCTGCTGGTTGTGAAGCGCGGAGCGCGCGGGGCATCTGCCTACACTGAGGGGCGCAGGATCGAGGTACGTTCGCTCCAAGTGGATGTCACCGATTCAATTGGTGCGGGGGATACTTTCGACGCGGGGTTTTTGCATCAGTGGGTGCGCAAGGCTGACCTGGAGACTTGTGTGGCCTACGGAAATCTGACGGGAGGCTTATCCGTCACGCGCTCCGGCGGGACAGAAGCATTTAGCGATTCCGCGTATCGCGGGAGTTTTTTTGAACGGCACTGGCGGGAAAATACTCTCGTGCTCTAAGCTGAGCGAGAAACGTGGCGTTCAAACTCGCCGTGTGATTGTCCGCCGGAGTTATGCCGTCGAGCGCAGCCGCGGTGTGCTGGCGCACATGGACCTGAATCAATGGAGGAGATTTTGCAAGGATCGGATAAGACATCAAAGGTTGAAGAGCCGGCAGCGGTGCATTCCGCGGTAGACGAGATGTGTGGCCTGCTCAAGGAAAACCGTGCAGGCAAAAGGCGGGGTATCTACTCGGTGTGCTCGGCGAATCGTCTGGTGCTGGAGGCAGCATTCGCACAGGCGAAAGAGGATGGAAGCCCGCTGCTGATTGAGGCCACCTGTAATCAGGTGAATCAGGAGGGCGGCTATACCGGCCAGACGCCGGCACAGTTCCGTGATTATGTACACGCCGTCGCCAAAGAAGGCAATTTTGCAACGGAGAGGCTGATTCTAGGCGGAGATCACTTAGGGCCGAATCCGTGGCGCGCACAGTCCGCGGAAGTTGCGATGGAAAAGGCTTGCGCGATGGTCAATGCTTATGCGGGAGCGGGATTCAACAAGATCCATCTGGATGCGAGCATGAGGTGCGGCGATGATCCGCCCGTGCTCGCGAATGAGGAGATTGCAGAGCGCGCGGCGAGACTATGCGAGATTGCCGAGGCGGCAGCGCCTGCGGGCTCGGGCAAGCCAGTCTATGTGATCGGAACCGAGGTGCCAACTCCCGGCGGAGCGCAGGAGGAGATGGAGATTGAAGTCACTTCGACTGCAAGTCTCAAAGAAACGCTGGACGTACATTATCGGGCATTTTCGCGAAGGAATCTGTCCTCAGCGTGGGAGCGGATCGTTGGGGTTGTAGTGCAACCGGGCGTGGAGTTTGGCAATGAGACCGTTGCGGACTACATGCCGGCAAAAGCTGTGGACTTGATTCAATCCATTCTTCAACAAAAGGGCATCGTCTTCGAGGCTCATTCAACCGACTATCAAACGGCAGAGTCTCTACGGCAACTTGTTAGCGGCCATTTTGGCATTTTGAAAGTAGGCCCGGAGTTGACGTTCATGTTGCGGGAAGCAATCTTTGCTTTGGCTCGCATGGAGGAAGAATGGATTGCCGGTGAACGGCGTTCGGGGATTCGCGCCACCATTGAAAGGGTGATGGTGGAACATCCTGAGAATTGGAAGGCCTACTACCACGGCGATGAGAGCCAGGTACGCTTCGCGAGGGCGTATAGCCTGAGCGATCGCATTCGCTACTATTGGCCCAACGTCGAGATATCCAAAGCGCTTACCCGCTTGATAGAGAACCTGGAAGCGTCTCCGGCACCGCTGCCGCTGGTTGCGCAATATGTTCCCCGACAGGCAGAGGCGATTCGGGCAAGGGAGATCCAAAATAATCCAATCGCGATCATTCATCACAAGGTCCGGGAATCTCTTGCGCGCTATTCAGAGGCATGTGGGTTTGTGCGTGGCGAATGAGCGGGATTTTCAGGATTCTCATAGAGAACCTGTATAAAAACTCGATTCTGGGTGGATTCAACTGCTTTGAAAGGGCGCGGCTTTAGCCGCGCCGCTTAATGGCAAATTGGATTTTGGGCTTTAGCCCCCGAGGGAATGTATTTTCAGCTCTTTGCATTCCTTCGGCGGCTAAAGCGAAACCAGAGTGACTGTACCCAGAAGTCACAGTGTTCAAGTCGATGCGGCCATGAGAGAGCGGCGACCCTGCACGAAACTCAACAGGGCACACCAACTCTGGTTTCGCTCTAAAGCCGCGTCCCCATTTTCTGCTTCCTCGGCACGGCTAAAGCCGTGCCCTTTCAAAACTGCGAGTTTTTATACAGGTTCTTAGAGAACCGCAGCCAGAAGAGAGGGCTCTCCAAGCATAGGCGACCGCTGAGCCTGTTCTGATTGCACCCGGGCTGCAGCGCGCTACAGCTTCACCACATAAGCCGATGCTGCGCGTGCGATGACAACGTGAAGCGCGTGGTTTCAGTTGTCGGTGCGATCAGGCTCAATTATCCGTTGGTCCAAGTCAGCGCGGCGGCCAGCAATACCTCCGCAGTGCGTAGAACGGAGTCGAATTCGACGTACTCATCCGGATTGTGCGCGCCTGCGCCACGGGGGCCGAAGAGGAGCGTGGGAATGCCGAAGTCACGTTGCATCAGACCGGCATCGCATGGATAGGGCGCTGCTGTAACCGCCGGCTTCCGCTCAAGCACCGTGGCGGCGCTCTCGGTCATGCAGCGGGTCCAGGCATGATCCGCAGGCAGTTCGTGGCCCAGAAGCGGCGATCCATTTAGAGGCGTCCACTGAATGGGATACTTGCGGAAGAACGGATCGTTCGCCTCAAATTGCTTCAGCGAATCCTGGATACCGTGGATCACTGCGGCGACATCTTCTTCGGGCAGGAATTGAAAGTACACGCGCATCGTCGCCCGGGAAGGCACGCTCAACGGAATTTCCGGATCGAGCTGATTTGCCTGCATCGCCAGCAACTGTACGGGCACAGGGTCGGAGAAAGCGGCGTATGCGCCCCGGGACCTGATCCTGGCGCGCTTCTTCGTGCAGGTCTCGACCCATCTCAGAAGGCGGCCGAAGGGAACCACGGGGCTCACCACTTCGGCATCTGAGAAATAGGCGGAAGGATCTCCGGCATCCACGGACAGGTCAACCACAAATCCGCCCCTGGTGGCTCGGTAGATATCGAGCTGCGTCCCCTCCGGAATGACGCAGGCATCGGCGCCGCCATCACGGATACGCGCGGCGATGGTCCCGCCGCCTCCGCCCCACTCCTCATCCACCACCGACTCGAAAAGGATGTCTCCCCCGGTCCGGATACCGGCCTTTTTCAGAGCGCAGATCACGGCAGCATTGGCCACCAGGCCGCCCTTCATATCGAACGAGCCCAGGCCGTGAACGCGGCCGCCTTGATAGGCTCCGGACCAGGGCGACCGGGACCATGGGGTTTTCCCTGCCGGGACCGTATCCATATGGGCATTGAGCAGCAGGCTCTTCCCGCGGCCCGTTCCGCTGAACCTGGTGGTGAGGTTCTTTCGTCCGCGATAGGACCGGTTCTTCCTGACCAGCGGATTTCCCGATCTCTCGATGAACTCCGTGGCATAGAGTTGCGCGCGCACCCCGTGGTCGTGGAAGAAACTCTGTAGCACCTGCTGCGCGGGCGTTTCATCTCCGCCGGGCGGGACGGCCACGCTGTTTGTCCGGACCAATTGCCGCAGCAACCGCTTCAAGTCGCCCTGGAGTGGGCGGATGAGTCTGCGCACATCGCGGGCTGTCGTCTGGGTCATTGCGGGCCTTCGAAGTGTGTTTGATCCCAAAGACACGTTTTTAATTTCTCCGCTGGTTTGGTTGGACGCGAATACCGCACTGAACGTAATAAAACGAAATATACAGAAAGATCGTTGCTTTGTCTGCCATGGCTTTGTCTAGGGAGTGGTCAGGGCAAAGCGATGAGAAGTACCGGGATCGGCTCGTGTTCGGAACTGATTTTACCTATACTACCGGCGAGCTTCGCTCCATGTTTCGAACGCTGGAAACGTTGGATGAGCACTACTACAACGAGGAATACTCTGATTATGTCTGGCCTTTCTATGGGCTTGGTCTACTCGACGGTGTGCTCAAAAAGATCTACCGTGAGAACGCACTCAGAATATCTGCAAAGGCGCGCAATGGCGCTTCCTGAGTCAACGCTCTCGCGAGTTATTCTGCGTTTTTATTGAAGGCTGCAGACTTTAGATTCACCGCGAGGGACGCTGTCGGAGACCACCCTGAAAGGCCGAGGTAAGAGGCGTGGGATGTCGGCCTCAGAGCCGCAGCGAGGGCGCTCTTTTCTGTCCAAGACCAGCCCCGCCGGCGGTTCCAGCTCGACTCTGACAAAACCTTCCACATTACGGCCAAACGAACTTTTCACTTGACAAATGGGCACAATGAACGGTAAAACCATCATAATTCGATAGCAAACGAAACCTTGACTGCTGCGGTTCAAAAATAAACAACAATTATCAGTGGCAGATCACCGTGCATAGAGTATTTCTACCAGTGTGGAGGACAGCGCAAATGAGACCAATTGAAGAACGCAAGAATACGGGAGACCGATTCCTCAACCGCATACGATGCAAGCCCCTTTTTCTTTTCTCATCGTTACTCTTAGTCGTCATGTGGGCAACGACAGCACTTGCCCAGTACACCACCGCGCGACTGAGCGGCACGGTAGAGGACAACACTGGTGCGGCGGTCCCTGGGGCGATGGTGACCGTGGAGCAGGCCGGAACAGGATATAAGCAGGCAGTCAAATCAGGAGCCGCCGGAGAATTCCTGTTTCCCAGCCTCCCGGTTGGCAGCTACCAATTGACGGCTGAAATGGCTGGTTTCAGCACCTATGTGCAAAAAGGCATCGGATTGGAGGTCGGACAGGCGGCCAGCCTGAAGGTCACCTTGGCAATTGGCGCGATCACCCAGCAGGTCACGGTGGAAGGAAGCGCCAATCGGGTCACCACTGACGATGCGGCCGTCTCGCAGGTTATCGACGAGAAGAGCATGGAGAGCATGCCGATGAATGGCCGCGAAGCGCAACAGTTGGTCTTTCTGGTCCCCGGCGCGGTCGATGTTTCCGGGCAGAACTGCGGCGCCAATTGTGAAGGCGGCGTCCTGCCGGGCGAGCAATATGCCAAAGTCAATGGCGGCGGCTCCAACGGCGTCTATTACTTGCTGGATGGCGTGGATTTCAACGATATGTATATCAATACCAATCTGCCTTTCCCAAGTCCTGACGCTCTGCAGGAATTCAACGTGCAGACCGATAACATGAGCGCCGCCTATGGAAACGCCACTGGCGGGGTGGCCAATGTCGTGACCAAATCCGGAACCGATAAGATTCACGGCGATGTATTTGAATATCTGCGCAATTATGCAATGGATGCCAAGAACTATTTCGCCAGCTCTCCGGATCCGCTGAAGCAGAACCAATTTGGAGGAACCATTGGCGGACCGATCCTGAAGGGCAAGCTGTTTTATTTCGGATCCTATCAAGGCACGCGTCAAAACACCTCAGCCAACGGCCTGAGTTCACAGGTGCCAACCCAGGCAGAGCGTAACGGAGACTTCTCGTCACTTCTCCCCGGCACTGTGCTTGCCAACCCGAACGCGCTTTCGCCCTATCAGTTCAACAACAACAACCAGATCAACCCGGCGGCCTTCGATCCAACGGCGCTCTATTTGATGAAGTACATTCCTCTTCCCAATGCTCCGCAGATGGGGCCGAACTACCTGACTTACAACGGCGCACCGTCCATCCAGAACACCGATGAGTACCTTGCCAAGATTGACTACAATCTCGGCAAGCATCACCTGAGCGGGCACTATTTCCAACTCAAGTACACAGTACCAATCATTCTTCCCCCGACCAGCAACATCCTTGAGGGTAATGGTGAAGATCCGCAAAGTCAGGGGTTGAAGAACGTTAGTGTCGTCGATATCTACACGATTTCGCCGACTGTGCTTCTCAATAGTTACTTTGGATGGACAAGCAAATCGGGAGTGACTGAGTCACCGGCTCCCTTCAACATTGCGCAGGCAGGCGCAAACATTCCGCAACCCACTAATTTTCCCGCAACATTGAACGTCGATGTCTCGGGAGCATTTACGGTAGGCGATCAGCCTTCGCCGGGAACGTGGAATCACAGCGACATTTCCGACCGCGAAATTGCTACCTTCATTAAAGGAAATAACGAGATACAGGTCGGCGGCGAATGGGAACACCTGCACATGCCCATGGGCAATAGCTATCAGGCCGATGGCAACTATAGCTTTGGCGGCGATCTGAGTGGAAACAACCTTTCTGATTTTCTGCTTGGAGCCGCATCCAGCTTTACCCAGGCAGGCGGCCTGTATCTCAACTTCAGCGGAAACGACTGGAGCGCCTTCTTTCAGGACAACTGGCATGCGACCCCGCGGCTCACTGTGAGTGCCGGAATTCGCTGGGATCCATTCTTTCCTTACACGGATAGCGATGGACGCGTGGGATGTTTCGTACCGGGAGCGCAATCGACACGCTATCCTAATTCGCCGCAAGGTCTGATCTTCGGCGGAAGCGATCATGATGCGGGGTGTCCTACATCCTCGATCTACAACAACTTGAGTAATATTGGGCCACGCGTGGGCTTTGCCTATCAACTGACATCCGACGCCAAGACCAGCATTCGCGGCGGCGCGGGGTATTATTACCAACCACCCAACGGCGTGGCGTTTGAAGACGTCGTCGGCATTCCCCCCTTCGCGCCTATCGTGAATATCACGAACACGAATTTCACGAATCCTTACTCCGCTGCGGGCGTGGCAGATCCTTTTCCAGCGTCGTTCGGACCTGTCGATCCTGGTGCAACGGCAACCTTTCCTCAGGACATTTCCTTTACGCAGATATTCGACCGGCATTTCCGGCTTCCGCAGATCCTGACGTATAACCTGACCTTCGAGCACGAATTTGCCTCTGATTGGTTCATGCGACTTGAATATGCGGGAAATCATGGCGCTCACCTTGGCGGTACTGGAGATCAGGAATCGGGATTGCTGCAACTGAACCCTTCGGTCTATATTCCGGGTCAGTCAACCGAGAATAATATTCAACAACGCCGCCTCTATCCTAACTTCGGGTTTATCGGTTCGATCAATTCCGGAGTGAACAGCAATTACAATGCAGGCCAGTTTGAAGTGGAGAAGCGATTGACCTATGGCCTCTCATTCCAAACGAACTTTACGTGGTCGCAAGCACTGAATGACTACGGTCCGAATGGACAGGAGTATCTGTTTGGAATCGGCGGCATCAATACCTGCGGTTGTGGCCGCTCTCTCGACTACGGCCCAGACGCCGGAGACGATGGCAAGGTCTTCAGATTGTCCGGAAATTATGCCATTCCTCGCATTCCAGTCAAAGGCATCGCGGACCAGGCGGTGAATGGATGGAACCTGAGCTATATCACAAACTGGCAATCAGGCTTTCCGTATACCCCATTCGCAGAAGATGATAATTCCTTCAGCGGGATGGGTAATGACCGGCCAGACATCACGGTGGCCAACATTTCAGATACCAAGCTGAGTTCCAAGCGCTCCCATTCGGATTTGATCAATGAATGGTTTAACACCGCTGATTTTGTTCCGAATCAAATCGGCACTTACGGAAACATCGGAAAGAATTCTATGTTTGGGCCGAGCCTTTTCACCACCGACCTCGCACTACTGAAGAACGGGAAAGTAGGCGAGCGCGTTTCGTACGAGTTTCGAGCGGAATTCTACAACGCCTTCAACAACGTGAATTTCGGTGCTCCGGATGCCGGACTTCAAGACAGCAATTTTGGACAGATCAGTTCTGCCGGAGACCCTCGTATTCTGCAGGTGGCTTTGAAACTCAAGTTCTAACTAACCTTTAGCTTGAGCAGGGTACATGGATACTGTAAGCTTGCGGCGACGCGGCTTACAGGGTTCATGTACCCTCTCGATTTTGGAGCAAGATCGAGTTGTCATTGCGCGTTAGTCTGAGATACGCGGAGATTGCTTGCCAGATATTTCGCAAGCGAAACAAGCATTGAATATGCGGGAGGAATGGATGGGCTGCCGACGAGCGAGAAGAAGACCGAGCATACAAGAGAGCCTTAGGAGCCGGCTGCTGGCTGTCGGATACTTACCCTGCCTGTTCTGGATGGGGATAACTTCCGGACATGCGCAGGTGAGCAAGCCATACGTGGAGGAGTCTCTGGCGACACCATCCCGGGACGTTCCATGGAGGGAGTACCAGCTACAGGAATTCTTGCTGAAGCGGATTCCTCCACTGCCGGCCGTCACAACGCCCACGGCCTGGAGCGCCGAAGAGGAACGGGTGCGTCAACACGTTCTCAATGACATTGCCTATCACGGCTGGCCGCGCGAATGGATCGATGCTGCTCCGCAATTCGAGGAAGTGGGCATTATTGAGACCAGCCACGGATACAGGATCCACAAATTGCGTTTCGAGGTTGTGCCGGGCTTCCGTTCGACCGCGCTGTTGTATGAGCCGGCAAAAATTACTGGCCGTGTACCCGCCATTCTCAATCTGCTGGGACACGAACCCGACGGGATCGATGTTGAGTATGAGCAGAAACGCTGCATCAACTTCGCCAAGCGTGGCATCATCGCGCTTGACGTGGAGTTTATTGGCTTTGGCGAGCTCACGAATCCGGAGAACGCGCACGATTTCGCTTCCCAGTTGAACCTTGTGGGCTCTAACGCGCTGGGAATCTTTTATCTTTCCATGCGGCGCGGGTTGGATTACCTGAGTAGCTTGCCGCAGGTGGATACAACTCGGATTGGGGTGACGGGACTTTCCGGAGGCGGATGGCAGACGGTGATGCTGAGCGCTCTCGACCCGCGCTTTGCGGTTGCGGTGGAGGTGGCGGGGATTGGTTCGCGTGAGTCGAATATGACTCATCCGGTGGATACGGACGAAATCGAAGAAGACGCGCCGGATTTGATGCAAGGGGAAGACTATCCGGAGTTGCTTGCTCTGCGGGCACCGCGTCCCACGATGGAGATCCATAACGCCACCGATAGTTGTTGTTTTCGAGCGCCAATGGTGAAGCCCTACTTATATGACCAGGTGAAGCCGTTTTTCCAGTTATATGGAGCTGGCGATAACCTGGCATGGAGCGAGAATCTCTATCCGGGGACACATAACTATCAGTTGGATAATCGCAACCAGGCTTACCGCTTCTTCAGTGCTCATTTCAAATTGCCAATATTGGATGGCGAGATCTATAGCGACGATGAGATTCGGACACCGCAGGAGCTTGCGATTGGCGTGCCAGCCGATAACCTAACCTTCGTTGCCCTGGCGAAAAAACTGGCGCAGCAGATTCATCACGAACCAGCGCCGGCTGACAGTGAAACTCGCCGGGGGTGGGCAAAGACAGAGCGGGAGAAGTTGGAGTCCGTGATCCGCTTTACACCGGTATCCATTGCGCGGGCTTTGCGAGTGGATAACGGCCGGGCCTTCGATTTTCGCACCTTGACTTATCGTTTTGATTTCTCCAACGAACTCAGTGCTAACGGCATATTGTTTCGCGAAGAAGCCGCTCCGGAAAACGCGCCGGCGACGATCGTACTAGATGACAAGGGCTACAAAGCTGCCACAGATATGGTGGCTCCGCATGTGGACCGCGGAGAACAGGTGTTGGCGCTCGATCTATTCTTCAATGGGGACCAGTTACCCAATCGCGTAGCCTGGGAACTGCTGACAGATAGCAGCGGCGCCCGTCCGCTGGGTCTGGAAGCAGCGCAGTTAGTCGCTGTCGCAGGCTGGCTTCGTTCCACTACGGGGCAACCGGTAAGGGTGGAGACAGATGGCATACGCAATCAGGTGATTGCGTTGACGGCTGCCGCGATCGCGCCGGAAGACTTCTCCGCGGTGGTGAATAGGAATGGCATGAAGAGCCTGGCCTACCTGATCGATACGCCCGTACCGTTTCGTTCCGCTCCGGAGCTTTTTTGCCTGGACCTTTACCGATATTTCGACATCGATACTTTTGCTGCGCTTGCTGCCCCTGGGAAGATCGTCGCCCTCAATAGTCTGCAGTGAGGCTGACGCCTGCTTGCATCTGTACGGCCGCTCGCGTCCGTTGTTGCCGGAGGAAGTTAGCCTTGCGTAGCAATGGCTGAGACGTTGCGCTGCATCCATCGAGATTGAGTAAAGTCAGGGAACTCGATTGGCGCGCTGCCGCGGCTCACTGAAGTAACGCTGAGCGGTCCGACCGCGGACCAGGAAGCTGCATCGTATACATCCATGTCCGGCGGAAGACCCTCGCGCACGCATTGCAGCAAGCGGTAGAGCATGAGGTAATCCATGCCGCCATGGCCTCCGATTTTCGCGGCCAGCTCGCCTTCCTTTTGCCAAAGCGGATGAGCGTACTGCTTCCACGAGTCGAGCGATATGTACGACTCATCTTTGTTTTGGCCGTCAAGGTAGATACGCGGCGGGTAGTCTTCAAAGAGACCTTTGGTTCCGGCAATCTGGTTGATGCGGTTGTAAGGGTGGGGCGTGGTGGTGGCGTTCTTGACCGTGATGGTGAGGCCCTTCGCGGTCTTGATCAGCGAAGTGTTCATGTCTCCGGTTACGTAACGCTCTTCCATGCGCGGATCCCCGGACTGGAGGTGATCTTTGCGGTATGCATCGAGACCAAGCTGGGGCGTGCTCATGGAGACGAGATAGGCGAAACGGTCGCCGCGCTGCATGCTCATATAGTTCGCAACAGGTCCAAGCCCGTGGCTGGGATAAAGGTTGCCGTCGCGTTTCGTGTGCTCTGCCCGGCGCCACAGGCCCTCACCGTGATCGGAAAACAATTCTTCGCGAAGGTCGTGAATGTAAGCTCCTTCGCCATAGATAAGATCGCCAAACTTGCCGTCATGCACCATGCGCAGGATGAGGGTTTCGTTGTATCCGTAGCAGCAGTTTTCCAGCATCATGCAGTGCTTGCGGGTTTCCTCGGAAGTCTTGACGATTTTCCAGCATTCATCGAGCGTGACCACTCCGGGGACTTCAATGCACACATCCTTGCCGTGTTTCATGGCGGCGATTGCCATTTCCGCATGCCAGCTCCAAGGTGTGGCGACGAGAACCAAGTCAATGTCATTTCTGCCCAGCATGGTTTCAAAGGCATAAGGCCCATCGGTATAGAGCGGCGGTTTGGCCTGGCCTGCCTTGACGACCAGAGATGCGGCGCGGTCGGCATGATCCTGGACGAGATCGCAAATCGCGACGACCTGTCCGTCGGCGGCGAGCAGATTCTCCAGCAGGTTGGTTCCGCGTCCGCCGGTGCCAATGAATGCAACACGCGGATTGCGCTTATCAAAAGGAACGTCGATCATCGACCCCTGCGTGCTGGCCGCGGCTTCTTCTGCATTGGCTTGCGCCAGGCTCATCGCGCTCAGGCTCACCGCGCTTGCCGCGCCCATCTGTACAAACTTGCGCCGGCTCCAGCGCCCCAATCCAAGGCTTTGTTCGTCGGAATTCATCGATTCATCCTCTGTTCTGCGTTTTGCAGACCTGCTCTTCAGGAGCTGTGCGTCCATGGGAATTGCAAAGGTGAGCGGTATGGCGCTCGTGCTGTGCCCTGTTGCCGCACTGAGCCGTTGTTTGTAGGACATTGCTAATGCGAAACCACTCGGAACTTTCGCAAGCAATCGCAAATTCTGGGCTCGCAGACGAGATTAGGGGATCAAAGCGACCCTGTCAAGACTTTCTTGACACTCGGCCGAGGTGAGGGTATTTCCCTGATTTCAGGGATTGAGGTCTCTTCCGCGCCCCATTTTCCACCCGCAATCGTCGATAAAGCGCGGGATTTGACGCCCCAAAAGGCAGCTTTTTGACCATTTCTGTTAACTACTCCGTTAATAAGAGGCCTGCTTGCGAGTTCATGTAAGCTGCTTATTAACAGCGAGTTATCGATCTCTAAGAGGCGACAGTGCGTCCTCCAAAATTGGTGTAATCAGGGGGAGGGGGTGGGTATTCCGGGTGAAATATGGACCGAAGACGGCCCTTGCGCCGCATTTTGCAACGGCCGGCATGGGTTTCCTCTTTCAGGGTCCATGAGCCATGGTACAGCGGAGGCGGGATATTTTCTGCAAAACCGAATGGATGAGCCGGCTAATTTCCTACTGAGGTTGGGCATGGAGAGCATCGCAATTTTTAGATTTTAATTATCAATAACTTAGTGCGGACCCCAGGCGCCAATGCTGCCATAGGGAGATCGTGATACAGCGCGTTAAGGCCAGCACAGCGAATTGAGGCGTCTCCGTCTGGCAGCCGAAGGGTAACAAATCCTGAAAATAGATGTTTACAGCGAAGGTCAAACCCCATTAGTCTCGTATCCGACAATCAGAAAAGAAACGAAACGACGACTTACGAAAGACAAAGGGTCTTTCTTGCATTGGGTTGCAAATGAGGGGAAAAAGCCTGCATGGAGGATTTGCGAATGAGCGAAACGATGGCCAGCGTGGAACAGAAGATGCAACGGAATATCGCGGTGGATGCTTACCGTGGCCTGGTTATGCTGCTGATGATGGGGGAAGTGCTTCAGTTTGCCCACGTTGCCGCTTCTTTCCCGGGCAATTTCATTTGGAGGATTTTGGCCTATAACCAGTCCCACGTGCAATGGGTTGGCATGAGCCTGCACGATACTATTCAGCCATCCTTCACATTTCTGGTGGGTGTGGCGCTCCCCTACTCGGTGAGAAGCCGGCAGAAGAAAGGCTCCTCTTTTCAGCGCATGCTTGGCCACACCATCTGGCGCAGTTTTCTGCTGGTGGCGCTGGGGATCTTTCTGCGGTCCGCCAGCGCCCCGATCACTTATTTCACGTTTGAGGACACGCTGACCCAGATTGGCCTCGGTTACACTTTTGCTTTTCTGCTGGTATACGTGCGTCCGCGTTGGCAGTGGACCGCGTTTGGAGGGATTCTTTTCGCCTACTGGCTGGCGTGGGCGCTCTATCCTGCGCCGGGCGCGAATTTTAACTGGGCTGCGGTGGGCGTAGCGGACAACTGGCACCAGCATTTGTTGACGGGGTTCGCGGCGCACTGGAATATGAACAGCAACCTGGGGCAGGCGTTCGATGTCTGGTTCCTGAACCTGTTTCCCCGGACAAGTCCTTTCCTGTTCAACGGCGGCGGATATCTGACGCTGAGCTTTATTCCGACGCTGGGCACCATGCTGCTGGGAGTTGTGGCGGGCCGTTGGTCTCTTGCCGCGGCTCCAAACATTCCCATGCGGAAATTCCTGCTCGCGGCAGTTGCATTGGTTGCCGCCGGCCTGCTTCTTCACTTCACCGGAATCTGCCCGATCGTCAAGCGCATCTGGACGCCGGCGTGGACGCTATTCAGCGGTGGGGTTTGCTTCCTCTTTCTGGCCGCCTTTTCATGGGTCATCGAGATCAAGAAGCATCGCAGCATCGCGTTTCCGCTGGTTGTGGTGGGCATGAACTCCATCGCTGCGTACTTGATCGCTCATTGGTGCGAAGAGTTTGTTGAGAGCAGTTTCCGCATCAATCTAGGAGCGTCGGCACTGAACATCCTGGGACAGACGGTAGAGCCGACAGTTCTGGGCGCTCTCACGCTGGGCGTCTACTGGCTTATGCTCTATTGGATGTATCGCAACAAGGTTTTCGTACGCATCTAGCGAGTTTGGCAAGGCTCTTCCATTCAATTGGAGATGGGGCATAGAGGGATGAACCGCTTGACCGAGGCGCATGGCATAACGCGCGCTGCAATTTGCCTGTTCTGCCTGACGCTGCCGATTGCGGCTTTGGCCCAGGTTGATGTGTTGACGAACCACAATGATTTAGAGCGCACGGGAGCCAACTTAAAAGAGGCAGTGCTCACACCCGCCAATGTCAACGCCGCGCAGTTTGGCATGCTTTTCAAGCGGGTGGTGGACGATCAGGTCTATAGCCAGCCGTTGCTGGTGACCAACCTAAAGATAGCGGGCGGCTGGCACGATGTGGTGTATGTGACCACGGTCAACAATAGCGTGTATGCGTTCGACGCCAATGACGCGACCGCAACCGCGCCTATCTGGCATGTGAACTTTGGGACTCCGGCGAACCTGAACGATGCGGACTTTGGCTGCACCGACATTAATGGCAATATGGGAATCATCGGTACGCCGGTGATCAATGCCCAAAAGACCACGCTGTATGTGGTGGCGCTGAGCAAGGCCGGCGGCGGCTTCTCGCAGCGTCTTCATGCGCTGGACCTTGCCACGGGAGCTGACCTGCCCAACAGTCCGGCCACCATCGAGGCTCCTGGCTTTGACCCGCTGATGCAAAACCAGCGTCCGGCGCTTGTGCTTACCGGGGGCCATGTCCTTATTGGCTATGCCTCGCATTGCGACAAGGAGCCTTACCACGGATTTCTGCTGAGCTACAACGATGCTTCGTTGAAGCAGGTTGGCGTGTTCAATACTTCGCCCGGTGGAGAGGAAGCGAGCATCTGGCAGTCTGGCCAGGCGCCATCAGTGGATAAGAAGGGCAACATTTACTTCATCACCGGAAATGGCAGTTGGAATGGCACGACGCAGTTCAGCGAGAGCTTTATCAAGCTCGATCCGCAGTTGCATCTGCTGGACTGGTTTACGCCCACCAATCACTTTCAACTGGATAAGGACGACAATGACCTGAACTCCTCGGGAGCCGTTTTGATTTCGGGAAGGCATCTGGTGATTGGAGGCGGCAAAGAGGGCGTGCTGTATGGGATCGACACGGAAGATTTTGGGCATTTAGGGGATGAGCACGCAGTGCAGCATTTTCCTGCGACCAGTTCTCATTTGCATAGCATGGTGTATTGGAAGAGCGCGAAGAACGGCGATGTGCTGTACCTTTGGGGGCAGCGGGACCGGGCGCGCGCTTACCGGCTTGTGGGCAACAAGTTCGATGAGACGCCATTCATGATTCGGCCGGATAAGAACGATGGCCATCCTGGGGCGATGCTTTCGCTCTCGGCAAATGGCGGCAAGGACGGGATTTTATGGGCTGCCATTCATGCCACGGGCGACTCGTGGAATGAGTCTCGCCCAGGCATTCTGCACGCCTATGACGCCGACGATATCAATCACGAGCTTTGGAATTCGCTCGAGAACCCGAGCCGCGATGACTGCAATAACTACTCAAAGATGGCGCCGCCGACAATCGCGAATGGGAAGGTTTATCTGGCCAGCTTTGGCACGGCGAATGTTGGGACGGGGCAGTTGTGCGTTTATGGCTTGCTGCCCAACGGGCCCGCTCCATCTGCACCGGCTGACGTTCAAGCCACAACCGAGGGGCGGCTGGTCGAGGTGACATGGAAGCCGGTGCCGGCGGCTACAACGTATACCGTGGAGAGAGCTCTGGGGGGAACCGCGCATATTATTGCGTCGGGGTTGACGCGGCCGGAGTTTACCGAGCCTGCGACTGCCACGGGAACGGTGGAGTACTTTGTCAGGTCGGTGAACGCAAACGGCCAGAGCACCCGTTCGGCGGCTGCAAGCGCGGCGATCGATGGGGCTCCGACGCGGCACCTGATGAAGATGAACTGATGGAAATTTGCGCGGCCGGGCTCATGCAATGGCGACGGGCAGCAGGGCTCATCAAAGGTGCAGGGTCGCCGCTTTCGACAATACGGGTTAGACCAGAATCAGATTGCAGCCCAGGGCGCGCAGTTTCACCTGGATCTCTTCGTCGAGGCTGATGTCGCTGATGACGGTGTCGATTTCGGCGAAGGGCGCAATGCGCGTCATGCTGCGCCTGGAAAACTTGCTGGAGTCGGCTACGAGGATGATTTCGCGCGAAATGCGAAGCATGGCCCGATTCACCATGGTCTCTTCCAGATTTGCGCCGCTTACGCCAAAATCCAGATCGCATCCAGCTCCGCTGAGAAACAACTTGTCCGCCGAAAACTGATCGAACATTTCTTCAGTGAAGCGTCCACTGATGGAGGCGGATTCTCCACGTACGGTGCCTCCGACGATGAAAACCTGCACATCGCGCGCGTCCAACAGCTCGGCGGCGATGTTCACGCCGTTGGTGATGACCTGCAGCCCCTGCATCTTCTTCAACTGCCGGGCGATTTCCAGCGTGGTGGTGCCCGAATCGAGGATGATGGTTTCGCCATCGTGGATGAGAGAGGCTGCCATGGCGCCGATGCGCTGCTTCTCGCCGGAGTAGGCCTTCAGGCGCTCGTAGACAGGCGATTCGCGCAGAATTTTATCCGGGAGCACGGCCCCGCCATGCGAGCGCAGCACCAGCCCGCGCTGATGCAATTCATTCAGGTCGTTGCGGATGGTGACGGCCGAGGTGTTGAACCGCCGGGCGAGTACGTTGACTTTTACACGACCGGTGCTGCGCACGATCTGCAGAATCTGGGTGCGCCGTTCCTCGGCCATCATTCCGTCCACGGGCGACTCGGCCCCGGACGTTTCCACCGCCGGTTCGTTGGGGATTGTTTCGTCGGACGAATCCACTGTCGAGCTGTCCTTCGCCATTCTCAGCCTCATCTTCCCTACTATTGCACCGCAGGGATCAGTTTAATGCTCAAGGCGAAAGAATACGAAGAAAAGTAGAACTTGGGACGGACGAATATTTTTGGCGCATCCGGGAGTAGTCCGGCGATCCGGCCGAACCGTGGAATCGATGGAATTCACGGTATTTTTGAGGTTTGTGATAGCCTGTCGATTCTGAATTACGGATGGCTGAGGGATCTTGATGTTCGATCTCTTGGTTGCCCCGATCGAGTCGGGCCGCTTTGGCGGGGCTTCTTTTTCACAGACGGAAACTGTGGGTGCTCCTCGTGGCTGCGAAGACGCGAATATCTCCAGAAAAGGCTGCTGATCGCGGTATGTCGCGAGCCTACATTGGCACTTCCGGTTGGGCGTATTCGAGCTGGAAGCCCGGATTCTATCCTCAGGCACTTGCTCAAAAGAAGTTTCTGGAATACTACGCAACTCAGCTGAACTCGGTTGAAGTGAATTACACATTCCGTCAGTTGCCGACCGAGAGCATGCTGACGAACTGGCTGGCTGCAAGCGGCGCGGGCTTTCGGTTTTCTTTCAAAGCGCCACAGCAGATCACTCACTTCCTTCGACTGAAAAACTGTTCAGACGCACTCGCCGCGTTGTCGCATGCGCTTGCACCGGTCGTGGCTGGTGGGCGCATGGGGGTAGTTCTCTTCCAGCTTCCGCCAAATTTCAAGGTTGACGTGGTTCGCCTCGACGCCTTTCTGGCGGATGCGGGCCTGGTAAATGCGAGCCTGGCGGATGTGAATCCGAATGGGTTGCGGATGGCCTTCGAGTTTCGACACAGCACATGGTTCTGCGACGAAGTGTATGTCGTGCTGCGGCGTCATCGTGTCGCGCTCTGCGTTGCCGAGAGCGAAGATCTGGTGACGCCAGATGTTGTGACCGCTCCCTTCACGTGCTATCGGTTGCGAAAGAGTGGATACTCTGCGGCGCAGCTCGATGTGCTTGAGAATACCTTGCGCGGCCGGCGATCCGAGGGCGAGGTATTCGCCTACTTCAAGCACGAGGAGCAGCCGGTCGGGGCTATCTGCGCGGTTGAAACACTCCGTAGGCTCCAAGTCTCATGAGGAACCTTGGCAGCCTGATAGGAACGTCAATCAAAGGAATCCAGGAACTCGCCGCGAGATCGTTGGACCCGATCCGTGCGCAGAGGCATCTCACCAGACTTCTGCTTCTCAACGAAGCTGATCCTGGAACTCGAGAGCTCGCGGTGAACCTAGCCTTCCTAACTCTTCGCAGAGCGGATGTAACGCTGGCTCAGCGGGGTTCAACTCAATCAGATGCGCAACCATTTGATGAATCTGATCCCACTCCCAGAGGTCAGTTCCGTCCTCTTGCGTAAGAAGAGCTGTCAGGAATCGAGCAGTGAGCGCGGGAGCCTCGCCGAGTACATCCTCCTCATGAAGTCGGTAGTAGAACATCTTCCCCTTCACCCTTGGTGTGGCACCAGCTAGCAAGAGTCCCACAATATCTGAATAGTGCGACTTGAGAACGAGAGGCCATTCACACATCGCACCAGCTTCCTCTGGATTCAGAGGAACGGGGTTGGCTTGAGCTCGGCGCTGCAGATAGGAAAGGAGCCAGCGATTCCACGCAGATTCCCTTGCTTGCTCATTCGCTTCGCGTAAGGCCTGTGTCACCGCTCCTACCCAATTCAGACGGTCCCGTTGAGACGACCTGGTAAGGAACATATCAAGCCAACCATTGTCGATTGGATCGATAGCGCCAAAAATTGCGATGCTAGCCAAATGACCACAGAACATACGCGACCGCTCATCTGTGCCCGTCGTGATGTCGGGTAGATGAATTAAATAGGCGGGCAACAAGCCTGGAAGGATCTCTTGCGACCAACTCCCCCAAACCAAGTATCCATCCCAGCTCTGTTCTGAAGATCGGGGTGACGCGGGTGCTGACAGTAAGGGCAATACGTGCTCTCGATACCAATTCGGTGCTATCCCTGCGAACAAAAGCACACGGGAAGGGACAAGTATCCGCGCGATCTCGGAGGCCGACGATTCTCCTTCGATTGTCTCCCTAATAGCATCCACTATGGATTGAATTACCTGTTGTTCCTGCTCAAGAGTCTGCCAGACAAATCTCAGCGCATCGAAATAGAAGTCCATTAGAGATCCGCTGGTACGGTTGATCGCGACATTAACCCATTCGCCAGAGGTCTCCGGCAAAGGATTTTCATGTTGAGTACAGCAGCTCCATACGGAATTTGCAATTGCGAGAGTGTCCCCAAGCAAAGAGCGAGGCAGGTTTCCGCTCTTGTCATCGACAGATCCCTTCAACAGCGATGCGACTTCATATAGCACGCTTCCATAGACCGGTTCCAAACGCACCAGTATCTGAAGCACTGTTGTCCATTGTTCGAGAGTATGGGTGGAAGACCATCCTCGAAGCAGCGCTGACCAGATCTCGGCAGGAACGTTGGCGCGCTCCAATGCCTCGCGAGCGATTCCTTCCGACCAGGCAAAGTTCCCAGCACCCGTTCGGGCAATCTCTTGCAGGAATCCACCTTTGAGGGGGCCACCGAAAATGTCCTTGACGTCGGCGAGGCGACTGTTCTCCGCAAGAAGCGCTTCGAGATTCATCTCGACAATTTGCGATGCGGGAATGGGACTGTCGGGCTCGGCCTGTACTGCACCGCCACTAATCCACGAGTTGAAGTCCGGATGCTCGCGCATCTTCCATTGCGGATGTCGTTGCTGAATCGGCTTCAGCTTTTCCGCAACTAGCGTGCAGTCTGGCGCGTGGGTATGGAGCCAGGAAAGCAGGTTGAAGAACTCATAGCGTTCGTAGTCTTCTCCCTCTGACTTCATGGCCGCTTCTGCCTGCGCCAGTAGCTCCGCACGGACCTGCTCGCTGCTACCGCCGTACACAGCAGCCAACAACGCGAAGGTCTCGTTCTTGAGACTGACGTTTTCGACCAAGCGGTTCGAAATGGCCCAAGTGAGCTTTTCATCCGGAGTCAGTGACGGGTGTCCCGTCATCCCGCTGATCGCGAGGCGCTGCAGAATGAGCGAGTTGGACTCGATCCACTGCCCAATCAGACTCGATGCGAACTTCGGTTGGTGCTCGTTGGCCCATTGGAGAACGTCGGCTCCCACGTCGATCAAGACCGAGAACCCATTGTGTAAGAAGTCCTGCGTCCGGGAGGAAACAGAACCTCGCGAAAGGCTGATCGGGTCCCACTTTGGGCCAACTTTACCGTACATCAGAAGCAAGGCGTTCGCCTCTTCGAACGTCACAGTCACAATGAGAGCCACTCCCTTGGCAAAGACATCGAGGTGGGGATGGATCTTCGTCCGGTAGGCGTGACTCATGCAGTGGTCGTGGCCAGTCAGCACAACCTCTGCGTCCGGCACAGCGGCCTTGCCGTCCTCCGGCGGAAAAAACCTACGCTTGAGCTTGAGCCTCGGTGCACTCAGCTTGCGGAAGAGTTGAAGAATTGTGTGTAGATCGGCGGGCACAGTGCAATCGCCGATCATGTAGGCCAGAAAATCTGAATGGGCGTTTGCTGGCATCGTCTCCAGCAAAATCGGCACCCAAAACCGCAGAGGGTCGCCGGCAGTAGTGTGCCGGTGGATTCCTTGAGCCACAACATGCCACAGGGACGGGGAGAGCGTTTGGTTTTTGCGGCGAACAAGATCGAGCGCAACAGCAAAGTGAGGGATCGCAAACCGTTCGGCAAACCAGAGCCCAAGCTCCGCAGATCGCTCATTCAGCATTGCGCCAAGAACGAAGATTGCACTGAACTCGGGAAGCTCCGAGACCCACTCCAGCCAACGCGGATCTTCGGCGTGCCGCGTGAAGTACCGCAAAGTGCTGATGTCGAGCAAAGATTGCTTCAGGAAGTCTTCGTCTTCGAGGCTGAGCGGACGATCCGCGGTAACGAGACCCTTAATCCTGGCCTCAGTCCCAAGAGAACCGAGATTGGCAATTTCCGCCCACTTGGCGAGGCAGTCGTCCAAGGCTCCATGAGGAGCAAGCGGGGGAACACAAACCGGGTAGTGCACCGGCTTGATGCCTAGGTTCAACCAGAACGTGTCAGCCGTCGGCGACGTTAGCGCGTGCCGTCCTGGCCCGTCCTCCGCAGCCGAGATACCACGGGCGAGATAAAGCAGCGGAAGGTCTTGATGACTGTAGCCAACAAACAAGACGACGAATTTCGAGAACAACTGCTGTACGAAGCGCCGCGCCCATCCCTGCGTCAGGTAGGCGCGGCCAAAATCCGCATCGGTCAGCACAAGCTTCTTTGCGTCGTCCAGAACCGAACCGTGAAGATGCACGATGCCCTTGAAGTCGTCGCCGAGAGGAAGCGCTGGGGCATGATAGATTTCCGGCGCCGCGCCATACACATTGAGAGAGGCGCCGCGAAAGTGATCGTCGAAGTTTGTCGTGACGATCCGGATGGCTTCTGCCCTGTGAAAGAGCCGAACAATGGATTCGTGAAGATGGTTCGGATGGGAAAGCGGATCGGACAGCCGGCTTTTGACGCGATCGTGAACCGGGATTCCGTTTTCGACCAAACGACCCAGGTAACGGTCGATCAACTCATGGTCAGCGATCGGGTACGCCATACCTCCAAGTTCCGTAGCTAGGTTGCGGAAGTTCGGGTAGCTGGAGGGTGCGTCCATCGACACCCCTGCGCCGGCGAACAGAACGAACTCACCTCGTTTCTGTGCGTCAATCACCACCTGCGGCAGGTCAACGTCGTGGAAGCGCATTCAGACCGTCATGGACAATTCTATGAGAGGCTCGCGGGCGGACTGGTAAGGGACATCGCACCACAGCAGCTTGACTCAGCACGGGAGGAATTTTTGGTCAGTTCTTAACCATCGTATGCTCCTGATGGAACGAACAGTCACCAAAACAGCCACCAAACGATTTTGGCCTCTCCGATTTCGAGAGGGCAATTCAGCTTAAATTCTTCATTTTATGGTGCCGGGAGGGGGGGTCGAACCCCCACGACCTTGCGATCGGCGGATTTTGAGTCCGCTACGTCTGCCAGTAACTATCTATATTTCATTAACATAGCTATGAGACGCTAGGAACTGTGGAAGAAAATGTGTAAATTTCGACCTTTTTTTACAAGAATCAGCCTTGGCCCCGACTGATCACCCTGGGGAATCCTTCGCCTTGATTTTTGGGGAAGACGCCAGATGGTGGCGGGTATCGGAATCGAACCGATATGAGATTGCTCTCGGAGGTTTTTGAGACCTCTGCGTCTGCCAGTTCCGCCAACCCGCCATAATAAAGATTGTACCGCAGCGGGTCATAAACTCGACGACGGGGTAGTAGTGCAATTCCCGGATTGCCCGTGATACGCCCGGAATCAGATGCTGACTACTTCATTTTTCGTGGCACTGCTGCGGTGAAAGTTATAGTGATAGCTACTTCAGCCGGTTTCCCATCGTGTTTCGCCGGTTCGAATAGCCAGTCATCGACCTGCTCCTGAACGATCTGCCTCAACGCTTTTGGTGCACCCTTGATGGTGGAAGACTTCACTGTGCCATCTGTTCCTATGACCAAATCTGCGCGAACCGAGGGAGACCCCTCGTCTCCAGCCAATGAGCGGTCGATTGCGCATTCAATGCACACCAACCCCATTACGACCTTAGGGCGTGTTCCGAGCCTATAAGGCTCGTCTGGCTCCGGCGCAGGCGCTGTGGGTTGCGCCTCTACGTCCCTTGGAGCACCCGCCGCAACACACTGCAATCCGAAATTCAATGTACAGACAGTTCCGGGAATCTGCGCCCAGCGTGTTGTTAATTTCCCTTCAGGTATCAATGCAAATGATGTGTCTTCGTGGAATGGATCGAGGACGAGTGTCGAGGAAGCAATGCAACCACTTACGTTGCAGGCCCGACAGACTTCCCAGTGGCACGCGTGTATGTTGTTCTTCGTCCTTTCCCATTTCCGCCCGTCAGGTGACGAAATGGCCAACGGAATACCACTTCCATTAACTACTTCGTGCCCCACTGCCCAATAGGAGCCGTGGATAGAAAGAAAGCTACGAATCCCCGCGCTTGGTGGATCGTAGAACGTCCACGTCGCTCCGCCGTCAGTGGTAGTCAAGAATCCTCCTTCGGAGAATTCCCCTTCTCTGACTAGAGCGCCAAACTCCTCATTGTTCAAAGATGCAACGCCGGAAACATAGGCAAACCGATTCAGGATGCCATCTTGATTCGGTACTTCGCGGGGTATTGCAGTTCCATTGAAGAACAGCAGTTTCTCTCTCGTGCGAACGATGCCAAAGTAAGGAGCAGAAAAAGCTGCAGCAAGTATTGTGCCGCTCTCTACTGAATGATCCGTCCATATCGTCCCGCCATCCTCAGTGGTGAGAACCGTACCCCCGACTCCGTAGACATAGCCAAACTTGGCGTTTGTGAAGCCGATCCCAAGTAGTAGCGGGCCGGTGGCTTCATGTGAATGTCGAATTTCCCAATGCCTTCCATCGTTAGAGGAGACTATTGCGCCCCCTGATCCACAGACCCACAATTCACCCTCATTAGTTGTGAGACCTGTGACCCGAAAGCCTGGATGGACCGTCTCCCACTCAACGGACGAAGCTAAACATTGTCTCGCGGCAAAGATAATCGGGAGTCCTAGTATGAAACTGAGAAGAATTCGCATCGGCATTCCCCAATCCTCAGTGATTATCCTGCCTGCGATTGTAATATCCACCTCACTCGCAGAGCCCACGATTGTGACACTTCTTAGGCTGACACAAGGTCAGAAAGTGGGTTCCGGTCGGATGGACGCCCATACGTACATAACCAGCCGGTTATGAAAGTGTAGCCGGTGACTCGCCCGGAACTCTCGGGAGGCATGCCACAGTTGCTATGAACCCTGCTATCATCTTGCGATATGTCGCGAATCCTAACCGAGATTAAGAGTGCCTACCCGTCGCTCGGGACGGCCTTGTCCTCTTCACCTGAGTATGAGACGTCGGATTCACGATTGATGGCCGAACTTGCGAGTTATGTTGTCGATTCGTTCGAGGCCGGACACACCGAGGACATCCGCCCTGCATTCGAGCTGGCGGAACGCCTGATCGCCACCGGTCCAGATGAGGAAAGGCATGCAGCCGTTGTCGGGTTTTTGGAGACGGTTCAGAACGTGGCCTCCCATCGAAAGTGCGGATCAACGGCTTTCGAATATCTTCTCGGGCCGATGTCTCAACGCGCCTGGGCAGAATTGACAGAGATGTGGAAAGGCAAAATGAGTCTCGCCGAAGTCGTCGCGTCGGAAACCGGAGCGACGCTTCAACCGCGCTGGTGGCAGTTTTGGAAGAGAAGGAGCAAGCGCTCGCCAAGTGAATTGCTTAATGAAGTCCAGAGCCCCGAATTACGAAAGATCATAGAGCAAATCACTCGCGAGTAGCTCGGCGACGGAATGCAGAGTCCCCGGAAAGTGCGTTAGTTCCGAGTGGCCGATGACACATCAGTAACCTATTCTGAGAGCTAAATCGGCAACGCCTGCTGAGGTTAACATTGGGTATGCGTCATTTGCGCTTATTGCTCATTTCGCTTTTTGCGTGTCTTCCGGCCCTGTCGCAGTCAACAGACTTGAACGACGCAATGCTGTCGAAAGCTCGCGCCCTCTATGATGCACCTCTTGCTCGTGAACTCGTGTCGTTCGATTGTTCAGTGCAATTCGATTGGAAGAGGCATTTCATCGACGCGCTGGGAACAGTTCCTCCCGCCGCTCTTGCAACGGTGAATCGTCTTCAGCCGCTCCCACATCGAGTTTTTGTAGACCGGACGGGAGCAGTCGTTTCTGAGATTCCGAGGGCAACAGACCTAGCCGGGACGCCTCACGCTTCCGATCTGGAAGCTGCCCTTCAGGCAATGGTTTCCTCTGGGCTGAATGCTTGGCTACCCTTTGCAACAAATGTCATCCTCCCCATAAAGCCGACAATATTCACGTTCCAACCCGTAGAGACAGGATTTAAGGTAGTGATGAAAGGGGCGAATATCTCCACCACTCTCAATCTTCTTCCCGATATGCGAATGACTAGCGTGATAAGCGAACTTCCGCTACCGCAGCATTTCGCAACCGAGTTCACAACCGGGCCAAACGGCTACCTTATTCAATCGGTGAGGACCGGGTCGGGGACGGAGGCAGGAACCTCATGGGACGCCATCTTCGTTTACCGCTATCAGACCATCCAGAGTTTTCAACTCCCTGCTGAAGTGGCTGTCACCCAAGTGGCGACAGGAGAAAAGTGGGATTACTCGCTAGATGACTGCAAGGCCGTTACGGGCACAGTTATTAACCTGCAAGCGCCCAAAAAGTAGCAATCAATAAGCCGTTGATCGGTGCCATGCAATCCGGAACTTTCGTTCTTGGTGTGGGGTCGCCAATCCGGAAACAACACCATTACCCACGGCAGCGTCTCGCTTATCCAACGCTCAGGCCGTGGGAAATTTCCATGCCCACGGATTGTGGCTCGATTTTCTGTGCTGCTCCTTGCTCTTGCTGGATGGCGGTCGGGTGCGAGAGGTCGCGGCCCAACTCGTATCCCAGCGTCTTCGCGTCGTTCGTGTACATCTGCACGTCAAACTGAGCGCGCGACACCGACACATAGGCCATGCGGCTGTTCACAAGTTCGCCGGGAGCCTGCTCCGTGTCCACGTGAATCAACACGCGGTCGGCGGTCTGGCCCTGGCTGCTGTGGCTCGTCACCGCGTAACCGTAATCGAGATGCGGATGCTGCCTCGCGTTGAACTCGACCTCGCGCCCCGAGTCCGTGCGGAGTTTCAGATTGCCCTGACCGTCGATCCGCTCGACGGTCGCCAGTTCGCGGTTAGCGAGTTTCTGTTCATGGTACGGGGCCGTGAGTTGCACTCGGTCGCCCTGCGCGAACTTGCGCTCACTGTCGCGGTAGACCGTCACACCCTGCAAGCGGCGCGGATCGTAGCTCAGCTCTTCTCCGCCGTGCCGCTTCACTGCGAGCGTGTTACTTTCGCGGTCTACGTGCGACACACGCGCATATTCTCCCGGCTCGATGCCGAGAGGCTTGCTACCTTTCGAGTAGCGTAGTACGTCGCCGCGCTCGTAGTTCTGCGCGTGCTGCCGGTCTGCACCCGTCACGTCCTGCCGTGCGTAGAGCACATGCACGCGCTGCTCTTTATTGCTGACCTTGCCCTCGTTCTGCATCGTGCGACGGATGGCCTCGTTGATCTCGCGGCGTGAGGCATTGTCCGGCGAAACAACCAGCGTCCGCTCCGGCGAGCACACGTACTCGCGGGCGATTTCGCTGATGCGTTCCTGCCGGTCGCCGATTTCATGCACGCGGCCCTGGTTCGATAGATTACCGATGGCCTCGCGCACTTCGCCGCGCGCAAGCTGTTCCACGGCCTCTTTGAGCGCCGGGTCTTTCTGACGAATGATCTCATCCAGTCTGGCCGTGCGCATTCCCGCTTCCTGCAATTGCGCATAGGGCCGTCCTGCTTCGACCGCCTCATGCTGCCGCACGTCGCCTACGAATAGCACGCGGTCGTTTTCTCTCAGCCGCTCAACAAACGTGTGAATCTGCTTCGTGCTCGCCATGCTCGATTCATCAACCACATAGAGCCGCTTGTGTCCGTCGTCTTGCTGTTCGCCGCGTGCAAGATGCCTTTGCAGCGTTTGAGTCTCGATGCCCGCTTCGGCGAGCTTTTGTGCGGCCCGCGATGTCGGCGCGAGTCCTTCCACTTGATAGCCCGCACGCTCGGCCCCTTCACGGACAGCCGCTAAGGAAGTCGTTTTTCCGCCCCCGGCCACGCCTTCAAGAGCCATCATGCGGTCGCGGCTTGTCAACACATCTTCTACCGCGTGCCGTTGGCCCGCGCTCAAATGTGCGTGCTCCCGCATCACGTGCTCGCGTACGTTGCCGTCTGCCAGCACCTCGCGTGTGCCCTGGCCCAGCTTCATCCGCTCGATCAGCTCGCGCTCGTAACCCTGCATTTCGCCTGTCGTGAACGCGCGGCCTGGGAGACCTGGCCTGCGCTCCACTTCGATCAGATTATGCGACTGCACACGCCGCTCGAACTCGGCGCGCACCTCCGGCAACCGCGCCTTGCCCATCGTGTGCTTGAGCGCATCGCGCATCAGCGTTCTTTCATCGGCCACAGCCTCGCGCTCCATGCCGCGCTCGCGGGCATAGCTCACGCCCTCGTGCGCGGCGACTCCCGACTGCTCCGGCTTCAGCTCCACACCGGGCTGCCGCGCCGCCTCTCTGACAACGTGCTGCGACTGATGACCGTGTTGAGCAGCGAGTCTCTGATGCTGCTCGCGCACTTCTTCGTGCGAGAGCGGCTGCTTCGCATCCCGCGTCTGATGCGCCGCGATCTGCGCGGCGCCAGCCCCACGCACGCCCGCCGTCTCCATGTGCTCCTCGATCTGTTGACGCCGTGGACTCGATGCCTCCAGATACTCGCGCGTGTAGCCCTTGATCTCCGGCTGTCCATGCTCGCCGCGCTCGATCTCGTAGCCCAGCCGTTGCAACTGCGCCGCAAGCTCCGAGCGGTACACCGCCGTCGCGTACTGCTGCGTCTTGTAAAGCTCCTGCGGCTGCAACGCGCGTGTCTGGCCGTCCGCCGTTTCGGTCACGTTGAACACGACCGCGTGCGTGTGCAACTGCGGCGCGGCGTAGCCATTGACGGGCCTGCTGCTGTCGTGCTCGAACTTGGCGACGGCCCATTGGCCCGTCGTCTGCGCCGGGACGTTGCCACCGATGCGCGCCTGCGCGTATTTCTCCATCTCGTCGAGAGCCGTGCGCACACTCTCCCTGTGGGCCTCGCGCACGCGGTCGTCGCTGCCCACAAGCGCCGTCAGCGAGACGGACTTCGGCGCGCTGAACGTCGCATCCCATCCCGCCCGGTGCTCCATCGTGCGTACCTTATCACCCTGCGCGTTCACATACTCGCGCGCCGTCTGATGCCGTACCAACTGCTCGCCTGTCTCCGGGTGCTGCCCCTCGGCCAGACGCACGAACTGCCGCTCCTGGACCTCTCCGTGCAGGCCCCAGCGAGCGGCAAGCTGGCCCTGCCACTCGCCGCGCACACGCTCGCCCTCTGTGTAATAGTTCTCCCGCGCATTGGCGAACTCTTCTTTGTGGTACGCCTGTGCCTGGCCGGAGCTGATCGGTTTCGATAGCGTAATCATCTATGGCACAGCCTCCATTCCGTTCGTCATCGGAGCCAGAACAGTCCACTGCGCTTTGCACTCCGGGCAGGCGAGTTCCTGCTGTACCTTCATGTCGCCGACCTTCATGCCCCGCAGACGATGGCCCTGCGGACACCGCACCACCACGTATTCCAGCTTGCTGTTGCTCTCGATTTCGTACTCGTTTTGCTTCTTCATGGTCTTGCTCCTTTGAGAGGGAGCGTTTGCCGACCCCTCTACCTTAACTTCGGTAGATAGTTTTTCTTTCACTGACATTGATTATTCGAAGAACGGATGCTGTTCATTCACCGCTGCGGGCTGCGGCTCCTGTTCCTTCGCCGCCTTCGGCGGCTTCCTCGACGGCGCGGCCTCGACCGCGACTTCCTTCTGTTGTTGGACGCCTGCCGACGTTGCCTGGGCAGCCGGCTTTGCCGGCAACGCAATTTGCGCACGCTTGCGCTCGACGAACCTCTCCGCAGTTTCCACCGGCTCCAGGCGTGGGAAGCGCATCCGCACGATGAGATTTCCATGTTGCAAATACCCGTCCGACGGATCGAGCGCGCTGATCTCTGCAGCCGTCACAAGCGGCTCACGCGTAATGTCTCCGCGCAGGCTCCGCGCGTTCTTCGGATAGAAAAAATCCTTTCGCCCCTGCTTCGCACGGAACCGTTCCATCTCTACCTCGCCGATGGTCCTGGAGATCCATTCCGCCATCTTCGGCTCACTCGCCTTGAGCCAGATCCTCGTCGCCGCCTGCCCCAGCAACGCATCCGTTTCCTGGCCGTACACGGCATCGATCTGTGCCTTGCTGGGAACTCCCAACACCACCGGATGATGCAAGCCGCGCCGCTCTGTCACGGCCTCGGCCAACTGCGGCAGATGTTGCAAGCTCCCCAGCTCGTCGAGCACGAACCACGTCTTCTTTCCCGTGCTCGCGCCTTCGTTCATCACCCGCAACGCCAACAGGTCCAGCCATAGGCTGAGCAGCGGGCGCAGTTGCTCCCGCGTCGTCGCTTTCGACGTAAGGAACACCCAGCCCTTGCGCGTCTTCGACCACTCCGCCGTGCTCCAGCGCCGCTCCGTCTCCGCCTCTTTCGGCAGCAGCCGGAACGCATTTGCCGCTGTTTTCAGCGCGGCTAAAATCCCGTCCCGCTCTCTCATCGCCGCCTGCATCTCCGTATTCCGCACCCGCTGCCCGATCTCCTCGGCACGGCTCATCCACTGCGCCAGCTCCTCCGGCGTGGGCTTCAGATTGACGAGATGCGCGAAGATTCTTCGCGCCGCCGGATCGCTGCCGGGCAAGAGCGATGCGGCTAAGGTAAGAGCCTCTGCCGGGTGCGGAACCTCGTCGCCCGGCGTCCAGTAAGGACAGCGCGCGTCCAAGGGATTCAACAACACGTCGCCGCGCTGCGGCTCATAAAACTGCGCCAGATATTCCATCGCCGGGTCGTACACGACGGCGGCTTCTCCGCGTGCCCGCGCCTCGGCAAGTATCTGCCTGATCGCCGCCGCCTTGCCCCCGCCCGAGTCGCCCGCAAGAACGAAGTGCATCCCCTCCCGCTCGCACGGGATGCGCACCCAGCCACTTGAGTTTTTATTGAAGAGCCTGTCGCTCCAGCCCATCTTTTCGTTGGCGAACGCCACCCCATCCGGCAGGTACAGCATCAGCCTTTTCGGCCGGCCCAGCTTGGTATTGAACTCCGCCGCCGCGACCAGCTCAGGGCCTTTCAGACGACGGCCATGTTTCAGGATCGCCCGCCGCGCCCGGTCCCTCGGCACGGTCACGAACAGACCCAGAGCGAACAGCGCCAGCGCCCCATAGAGCGGCCTCGCGGCATAGCTCCACAGGTCGCCGTCCCGGTATATCCAGTGGCGCAACAGACCATGCAGGCCCCGGTCGTTGTACACCGCCGCCTGCCACTCAAGCCGCGTCAAGCCCAGCCGGATTCCTTCGTCCGTCAGGCGGTAGCCCGGCTTGCCATCCGCGTCCTTCACCCGCTCCGCTTCATCGCCCAGAACAAGCCGCGCCTGGCCCTGGGCCGTCACCCCATTCAAGAGCACATACCGCCCGCGCGCACCCGGCCAGACGCCCCGTATGCCGCTGCGCAGATAGTCGCCCAGATACACCCGCTCGGCCTCGCTCCACTCCCGCGCGGACTGGACCCACACCTGCGCACAGAACAACAGCGCCGCCACCCCCAGCGCGCCCAGCGTCCACTCTGGGTATCGGCTCGGCCACCGGGCGCTCATGGCTTCGTCTCCCCGGCCACCTCTTCCGCCTTTTCGGATTCCTTGCGCGCCTCCATCCGGGCCGTTTCCAGACGCTCTTGCGCCCGCTGCATCTTCGCGCCGTCGGCCCGCTCGATCAGCGCCCGCATCTCCGGCTCCGGGATCGCCTCGCCCTTCGCCGCACGGAAGAACAGGTTCAACAGCATCGTGCGCAACGCCAGCAACTCCGCCAGCGCCACCCGGCCCACGAGGGCCGCCTCGTCGCCGGGAAGCTCCACCCCCGGCGCGGACAGCAGCAGCGCCCGCACCCACTCAGACAGCGTCATGTCCGCCGCCCGCGCCGTCGCGTCGAGCGCCGCGAACTCCTCCTCGCTCACCTTCGTGCCGATGGACTTGGTGCGCAGCGGCGCTTTCATAGCGCACCGCCGATTCGATTGTGCTGGAGATTGGGACTTGGATTCGGGCCGCACGCTGGCCGCGTGCCGCAACGTGACGGGCAACGGGCCGAACGGAGCCGTTTTCTTGCTAAGGGGAGGGGAGTCATCAAGTTACCCCTTCAGCAACGCCAGGTTGCTATCAGAGTAACTCGTTTTCAAGGATTTTGCCTCATCGGTTCCTAGCTTCAACCTGGCGCTGCGTGCTTCGTCGCCGTATCGTGATAGCCGCTGGCCCCGCCCCAGAGCAGCCGCAGATCGGAGCCGTGGCCCTTGTCATGTGGAACATGAGAAGAAGACATTCTTCTCTTAGCTGCAAACCAGCCGCAGCGGAGCCGTCAGTCAAGGCCGACCAAAGGGAGCCGCGCAGCGGTCGGAGCGAAGCGGAGAGCCTTTACGGACGGTGGAGCGAAGGCTACACGCGCGTGAGCGCGCCGGGATGCCGGTTCCAGCATCTTGCCGTGTGTTTTCAAGAGGTTCCCCGAGCGGAAGCCACAGGTTACTCCCGCAGCAACCACCAGCAGTCCATTTTGCCGTCAACCACCACGCTCTCAATAGGTTCCCGGCGCAGTAACCTGCGGCAACTTTGCAGCACCCGAGCCGGGGTGACGTGTCATCATTCATCCGCTGCGAAAGCAGCGCACCACGTTTCCCCGGAAGAGAAGATCGAGGCAACCACTAAAGCGCAGAGGCAGGAACCTGCTCCCTGACGGCAGTACACCGCAAGGACATTTCTCGCTCCGTCAACTCGAACGGACCAGTGCACCGTGACCCGTGGAACGCCATGTGAAATTTAAAACTGGGGCATAATGTTGGGAAGGGGCGTTCTCGTCCGTCAATTCTTTGCGGCAATGAACCGGCCCACCGAGAGGACAAAAACGCTATGACGGAGTCACGGGACACATGCAAGTACGCTTTCATGGTGGGGAACCGGGTCGTCCACCAGGGAATCACGAATGACCCTGATCGGCGCGAGCGCGAACATAAGTCGAGCCGGAAGCATTGGGTGAGCGGGCGCATAATCCAGGTGGGGAACGTAACCACGAGAAACGGTGCACTCGATTGGGAACTGGGGCAGAGAAAGACAATCACTCCGGTCCGAAAAAAGATTCGACGGAAACTGACGGTACGCGGTCCCATCCTCGGAGGCGGGGCACGAGTCACTTCAGTGAAAAGGGTCCGTAAAACGACGACTCGAAAGCGAGTGGCTTCCAAACGCAGCTAAGGCTCATAGCGCCAGAGATCGTTGAGATACCCAACTGTGCCTGTCGAGTCGTAGCCGAGCCCGCCGAAGAGCCATAGATTCCCGTTGGCGTCTCTCCATGAGACTGACCCTTCCCGACCGCCCGGAACATTGGCTGTCGAAACAGAACCGAGCGTCCCATAGACGCCGCTTGCGTTACCCGTATTGCTCCCACCCATCCAAGTCCAAGTTTTCGCGGCTGGGTTGAACTCCCAAAGGTCATTGAATTGACCGCCGCCGCCGAATAGCCAGAGGTTGCCACTTGTATCAATCCAGCTTATGGCGTTCGCTCGAGCGCCGGGAACATTCGTTGTGGAGCCAGTTCCCATTGTGCCGTACACGCCACTGGCACCCGCAGTGTCGCTGCCGCTAATCCACGTCCATTCTTTGGTTGAGGGACTGAATTCCCAGAGGTCATTCAACGCGCCTTGACAGTCGTACCCTCCGAAGAGCCAGAAATTGCCATTGCTGTCCGTCCAGCTAGTCGAGTTTGACTCGGTCTCACCGCGGCCGCCCGGAGTGTTGCCGACTGCGGCAACTCCTAAGGTTCCGTAGACACCTGCCAGGCAGTCGGGAACGCCGTTGACCGAGCTTGACCCGGTGACCCATGTCCACTCCTTGCTTGAAGGATTGAATTCCCAGAGGTCATTGAGGTCACTGCCGCCAAACAGCCAGAGGTTGCCACTTGTATCAATCCAGTTCGCGGAGGCCTCACGTGAACCGGGTACGTTGCCTGCAGCCGCAACGCCTTCTGTACCGTAGACGGCGTTTCCTCCTGGTGCACTTCCGACATTGCTCCCGCTGATCCAGGTCCACTCCTTTGTTGAGGAATTGAACTCCCAGAGATCATTGAGCAACCCATTGGGTGCGTCTTGGCCATTCCCACCAAAGAGCCAAAGGTTGCCGCTGGTGTCGATCCAACTGACGGCTCCGAAGCGCCCACCCGGAACATTCGACGCAGCCGGAACACCCTCGGTGCCGTACACTCCAGGCTGGCTGCCATTGGAAGAAGGTGCGCTACTGCTGCCACTCACCCATGTCCACATTTTGGTTGTCGGACTATACTCCCATAGGTCATTCAGACCGAAGGCTAGTGTACCGTTCGCGTCGTATCCCATTCCGCCAAACAGCCAGAAATTGCCGCTGCTATCTGTCCAGCTTGAAGCGAACTCACGCCCACCGGGAACATTGCTCGCGGAGGCGACCCCCACCGAACCATAGACGCCCTTCGCGCCGCCAAATTTTGTGCCCACCGTATTGCTACCACCCATCCACGTCCATTCACTGGCAGTGCTGGGCGGAGTAGTTCCGCCACCACCGCCATTTCCGCTACTGGTGCTACCGCCTCCGCCACAGGCAGTGAGAAGGACGGTGAAGGAAAGAACCACAGGCAAGCAACGCGAAGCAATCGCACTCAACTTCATGGACGCCCTCTTTCAACTCTGCCTTGTAATTGAATCCAGAGATTCCCTGTGCAAGTCATCATAATCCGGCAACACATTGAAAGCAATGACAATGTGACTCATCGGCTGTGTACGTATCGGATGCGCGCATTAACCATAATCACAGATGCCGCTCGACATCAGCATTCGCTTTGGTCGCACACTTCGTCGTATCCGCGAAGAACAGGGGATCAACCAGGAGGAAGCCGCAGAGCGCTGCGGGCTGCACAGGACGTATTACAGCGGAATTGAGCGTGGTGTTCGCAACGTCTCTTTGATAAACATCGAAAAAGTCGCCAAAGGGTTGAGGACCACTCTGCCCGATCTGTTTCGCCGAGTCTAAGGTCTCTCAATCTCATAACGGCCTGCCGGATTGATACAACTCAAGTGCCGTTGAACCCAGCTTCTCCCGGTGCTCACGCAATTCATAGAGCACTTCGATATACTCCCGCGAGGATGGGTAACCTTCAACGAGAGCTCTCGAAGTAAAGGCGGGAACATCCAGCGCGATGCGCTGTAGATGTTTTCCATAAGTCAACTTGAAGTCGCGCAATTCAAGTTGTAAATCTCCAGCCTCGGACGACGAGGCTGTGTTTACATCTAAAGGATGCAGGAGAACTTCTCCTGCATTGTGCCAATGGTGCCACACTCGCTCTAACGCCAGCAAAAGCTCTGTCGCCTGAGCCTCAAAAGTCCATAGCAGCGCAGCTTGCGCCTTGGCATACTCCCGAGTTTCCCGAGCCTTTGCGCTGTCCTCTTGTCGCAATTCCCACCATGTCTTGATTGCGCACCAGAGCATCAGCAATCCAGCGAGTATCAAATATGGCCAAGTGATCGACCACCATGCACCCTGCTCCTCAGCCTTACGAATAAGGCCGTAGCGCAACTGGAAGACCAGTATCAGGACCGCGAGCACGCATCCGACTAGCTGCTCCCTAAACGAGCGAACAAGATGCGCGCCGAATCTGGCAGCAAACCGCCCCATGTCTCAATCCTACGACGACCCGCTATGAGCGGTATCATAAAGAATACAGAGGGATTCTGACGATCCTCGGCGACCGGGGGCAGTTGGCCAGTACCGCATTATCGTGCGGCAAATCGACCTTGGATCGACTTTTACCTTGAGCCATTCGATAATAGGTAGGGGCGTGAGGTTTCCATGACGATCCGTGTCGAGCTCAACCCGGAGATGGAAAGACAGCTTGCCGCTGAAGCATTGGCTCGCGGCATTGCACTGGAGTTGTACGCGCAGAGGCTTCTTCAAGAAGCAATCGCTTCCAGGGGCACAGGGCATGAACGCGCGAGCCAAGAAGAATTTCGCGCCTTTCTGGATGCTCTTGCGAGCAAAGCGCCGAATGTCCCTCAACTGCGGACAGAGACCTTCTCACGCGAAATGATCTATGGTGAACACGCCTGATGCCCGGCTCTTCCTACTTGGTGGACACGAATATTTTGCTCCGCCTCGTACAGCCGGACAGCCCCGAATATGGAACGATTCGGCAATGCACGGATCGTCTTTGGGAGCGCGGAGCGGACCTCTTCTACACATCCCAAAACTTGGCTGAATTCTGGAACGTCTGCACTCGACCTGCTGATCGGAACGGCTTCGGATTCTCAGTAACGGAGACGGATGAACGCGCAGTTCTGATCGAAGCCAAATTCTCTTTTGCCGCCGACAGCGAAGCAACACATCAAGAGTGGCGCAGAATCGTCGTTGCGGCGGGCGTCTCTGGTATTCAGGTCCATGACGCTCGCATGGTGGCAGCGATGCGCGTGCACGGAATTGCGAATTTGCTGACGCTCAATGCCAAAGACTTTCGCCGGTTCAACGACATCAGCGTTCTTTCGCCAGATGAAGTGTTGGCCTCCTTCAGTTAGGGAGCCGCAAGCTGACTAAACGCTGGCCCGGTTCCGGGCTGGTGTGGGGCCGGTTCCGGCCCCCAAAACCATGCCAGGATGGTTCCATCCTGGCTCGCCGGATTGCTGTGTTGATGGGGATCAGAGTGCGAGCAGTGCTGGTCTATGCTTCCTCAGCCAAACGGACGGCCTCCACTCGTCCGGGGCCTTTCCTGGGAACCGTCTTTTTCTTCGACCGTGGCCTCATGATGTTGATAGCGGAAGCATCGAGCTGCGTCTTCAAATGCGCCGCATAGTATTTCTCAATCATCTCAACGCTTGTCCGGCAGTTCTTGGCAATCTGATAGATGTCGGCACCTTCAAGCAGGCGGAGGCAAATGTAGGTATGGCGAAGGCTATATGCGGTTCGCGGCCTACCATCACGGTCGGTGCGAAGCTTTTCTTCTTCAAGGATTGCGTTGAACAACTCGCGCGGCCATTTCGGGAATAGAAGATCGGTGGGTCCGGGCGCGTGCCACTCGCCGTTGGCCATTGATGCGGTACGGCTGCCCGATCTTCCCGGCCCTCCATCTGGACGTGGGCGGGCTTTCA